>CAWGTF010000013.1:0-466779 GCA_963825425.1 uncultured Actinomycetes bacterium | reverse complement strand
TCCTGATCGACAAACTGGTGCTCAACGATGTGCTGCGTGAGCACGGCGTGGCGGAGTAGTGCCGTGACAATCGACATCGAGGCGGACGTCGTGTCGCTAACGGCCGCGCTCATCGACATCGCGTCGGTCAGTGGTGACGAAAAGCCGATTGCGGACGCCGTGGAGTTGGCGCTACGTCAGCTCGACTACCTTCATGTGGAGCGGGACGGCAACGTCGTGCTGGCCCGAAGCGACGCCGGCCGATCGCAGCGCATTGTGTTGGCGGGGCACCTCGACACCGTGCCGATCGCCGACAACGTTCCGTCGCGACGCGACGGCGACATCCTGCATGGCTGCGGGTCGAGCGACATGAAGTCGGGTGTCGCGGTGATGTTACGGATGGCTGCGTCGTTGCGACCGGCGACCGGCAACAGCTCGCCGTACGACCTGACCTACATCTTCTACGACTGCGAGGAGATCGAGTCCGAGCGCAACGGCCTCGGTCGCCTCGCGCGGCACCGCGTAGATGTGCTTCGCGGCGACCTGGCGATCGTGCTCGAACCAACGAGTGGCGCGGTCGAAGCCGGCTGTCAGGGCACGGTTCGGGTCGAGATCACGCTGCGCGGAACCCGCGCGCACTCGGCAAGATCGTGGCTCGGACACAACGCGATACACGCGGCCGCCCCGGTCTTGCAGCGGCTGGCGGACTACCGGCCGCGCTCGGTCGAAATCGACGGATGTCTCTATCGCGAAGGGCTTTCGGCCGTGCGCATCAACGGCGGCATCGCGGGCAACGTGATACCCGATGCGTGCACGGTGACGATCAACTTCAGGTTCGCGCCCGATCGCGACGTCGCCGGCGCGATCGAGCATGTGCGTGAAGTGTTCATCGGGTACGAGGTCATGGTCATCGACTCAGCGCCGGGCGCATTGCCTCGGCTCGCTGATCCGGCGTCGGCCGCGTTCGTCGCCGCCACGGGCCTGCCACCGGTCGCCAAGTTCGGTTGGACCGACGTGGCTCGCTTCGCTGAACTCGGCATACCTGCGGTCAACTTCGGACCTGGGGATCCCGACGTCGCGCACGCTCGCGACGAGCGGGTCGATGTGCGGGTCATCGAACGGGTGGAGCAGGCGTTGCTCGACTACCTTCGCGGCGCCCCGGCTTTCGACACACCCCTTCTCGACACACCGCAAGGCTGATGAGCCGCCTCCAAGGCCGTTCGCCGGCGCCTCGCGACCCCAGCGCCGCACGTCGCCAGCTGCGGCGGGAGCTGGTGACGTCGTCCAAGAGGCCGCCGCAGCGCAATCGGCCCGGCGGTGATATCCCCTCATCGAGGTCAGCCCGCCGGTCGCCTCCGGTGCTGGCGTTCGCGCTGGTCATGCTCGGCCTCTCCGCGCTGGTCGGACTGATCGGCGGCGTCGCCCTGCTCGCCGACCAACCGTTGGTCGGCGTGGCATTCCTGGTTTTCGGGGTGCTTGCTGCGGCCGCCGCGTGGTCACTGGCACGCCGCGAACCTCGCGGCTACTGGGCATCGGTCGTGCTCTTGAGCCTGATCGGCGCGGTACCGGCGGGCTTCGCGATAAGCGCGGGCTCGGTGGCCGCGGCCGTTGTGCTGGTGCCGCCGTTGCTGATGGCCGCAATCCTGCTCATGCCGCGCGTGCGGGCCGACCTCATTGCCTCGCAGGATCCGCCCGGATGAACCTGGCCTAGCCGTCGATCAGTTTCTGGAGGGCCTCGGGGTAGCGGGCGCCTTCCAGTGTGAGGGCGGCCGAGACGGCCGTGATCTCCTCCAGGTCGGCCGCGGGGAGTTCGAGATCGGCCGCGGCGAGGTTCTCCTCCAGTCGGGCGAGCTTGCGAGTGCCAGGAATTGGCGCGAGCCAGGGCTGCTGAGCGAGCAGCCAAGCCAACGCGACCTGGGCTGCGGTCGCGTCGAGCCGAGCAGCGATCCGGAGCGAGGAGATCGACCACCGCCTGGTTCGCGGCGCGCGCGTCGCTGGCGAACCGTGGGACCACATTGCGGAAGTCGCCTGCCTCGAACGTGGTGGCGGCGTCGATCGAACCGGTGAGAAATCCCTTGCCCAACGGGCTGAACGGCACAAACCCGATGCCGAGCTCAGCCAGCGTCGGGATGATCTCGACTTCTGGTGAGCGCCACCACACCGAGTACTCCGATTGCAGCGCGGTGACCGGTTGGACGGCGTGCGCACGCCGGATCGTGGCCGGTGCAGCCTCCGACAGGCCGAAGTGGTGCACCTTGCCGGCCTCGATCAGCTCGCGCACCGCGCCGGCAGTGTCTTCGATCGGGACGGCGGGATCCACGCGGTGTTGGTACAGCAGGTCGATGTGGTCGACGCCAAGACGTCGCAGCGAACCGTCAACGGCGGTCTTCACGTGCTCAGGGTGGCTGGACAGACCGGCCTGCACACCGCGGTCGTCGAACACGAAGCCGAACTTCGTCGCGATGACGACGGTGTCGCGGACCGGCGCGAGCGCTTCGCCCACGATCTCCTCGTTGGCGAACGGGCCGTAGACCTCCGCGGTATCGAAGAAGGTGACGCCGCGCTCGACCGCGGCTCGGATGAGCGCCACGCCCTGCTGCCGAGTGGGCACCGGGAGGTAGCTCTGGCTCAGCCCCATGCAGCCGTACCCGATGGCGGAGACCTGCAGGCCCTGGCCCAGCGTCCTCGTGTGCATAGTCCGACCTCCGTCGACTGTTGCCGTCGCCAGGTTAGCCTGCGGGGTATGACCGAATCGGATGCACCAAGGCAGCACCCGTCCACGCCGCCACCGGAGAAGAAGCGCGGGCCGGTAACACTGCGCCGCGCACAGGTGCCGACGACCACGACCGACCAACGGCTGCTCGACAACCGCGGGTCCTCCGACTGGGTCCACACCGACCCATGGCGGGTGCTGCGCATCCAATCCGAGTTCGTCGAGGGTTTCGGGCTGCTCGCCGAACTCGGCGCGGCGGTGTCGGTATTCGGCTCGGCGCGCACTCACATCAACAATCCGAACTACGCGGCCGCCGAGCGGTTGGGTGCCGCGTTGGCGCGCGCCGGTTACGCGGTCATCACTGGTGGCGGCCCCGGCATCATGGAAGCTGCCAACAAGGGCACCAGTGAGGCTGGTGGAGTTTCGGTAGGCCTCGGCATCGAGCTGCCCTTCGAGCAGAAGCTCAACGACTGGGTCGACATCGGCATCCAGTTCCGCTACTTCTTCGCGCGCAAGACGATGTTCGTGAAGTACGCGCAGGCGTTCGTCGTCTTCCCCGGCGGCTTCGGCACGTTGGACGAGTTGTTCGAATCGCTCACGCTGGTGCAGACCCGCAAAGTCACGTCGTTCCCCGTCGTCCTGTACAACTCGGCCTACTGGAGTGGGCTGATCAGCTGGATGCGCGAAACGCTTGTGCCGGAAGGCAATGTCGCGGCCTCGGACATCGACATCCTGCATGTCACTGACGACATCGAGGAGATCGTGAGCCTTATCGAGCGAGCCGAAGCGATCCGCTATCGATCCCCGGCGCCGTGACCATGACGACGATCTGCGTGTATTGCGCATCGAGCGAACGGATTGATCCGCGGTATATCGAGCTCGCGGCGCAGGTCGGCACCGAGATCGCCCGTCGCGGCTACGGTTTGGTGTCTGGCGGCGGCAGCGTCTCGTGCATGGGCGCGGTCGCTCGTGCGGTACGTGCGGGTGGCGGGCACACAACCGGGGTGATTCCGCAGGCCCTCGTCGACATGGAGGTTGCTGATGGCGACGCCGACGAGCTGATCGTGACGCGAGATCTGCGCGAACGCAAAGGTGAGATGGAGCGGCGATCGGACGGCTTCCTGGCCTTGCCAGGTGGGCTCGGTACCCTCGACGAGATCTTCGAGATCTGGGTCTCGCGGGCGCTTGGCATGCACGACCTGCCCCTCGTCGTCCTCGATCCTGACGGTGTCTTCGCACTGATGCGCGCGCAGATCGACGATCTGATCCTGCGCGGCTTCGCGAGGCCCGCAGTTCGCGACGCGATCCATTGGGCGACCGGGGTCAGCGAGGCGTTCGATCTGTTGGCGGCGCAGCAGGTGCGCATCGTCCCCACGGCCGGCGAAGTCCTGGAGTCAGATCCGTGACCGAGATTCCGTTGCAACAGCGGCTGAAAGCACTGCCTGCACTGGAAAACGGCGACCTGGTCGGTCAACCCGTGATGACCGCGTTGGGCGCGCTGCCACCAGAGTTGGCAGCCGGAGTCACAGTGACCGAGATCGATCCTGCACTTGCCGATACCGCCGCGTTCTGTGCCAGGTACGGCGTGCTGGCGGAAGAATCGGCGAACTGCGTCGTTGTCGCCGGCCGTCGCGGTGAGGTGGCAACGCTCGCTGCGTGCGTCGTGCTGGCCACCACGCGGGCGGACGTGAACGGACTGGTTCGCCGGACGCTCGGTGCCAAGAAGATCTCGTTCGCTTCGATGGACGTCGCGGTGTCGGCGTCCGGCATGGAATACGGCGGCATCACTCCGATCGGTCTGCCCTTGGACTGGCCGGTCCTGATCGATCGAGCGGTTGTAGAGGCGGGCGACGTGGTGGTGGGCAGTGGTCTGCGCCGCTCGAAGATTGTGGTCGCCGGCTCGATGCTGGCCGCGTTGCCGAATGCGACCGTGCTCGACGGCCTCGGCCTGCCGGCACAGTAGTCACCCAGTTGAAGCGGGCACTGGTGCTCAACGGCCGTTCTTGCGCCCGTTGGACACCATTGGTCGGGCTTACGCGAGTGCGCGTCGGGCGGCCGCCGGCGCCCGGTACCCACGAATTGACGCGATCATGTCGAGCGCCTGTCGGGTCTCGCGAACCTGATGTGCACGAAAGACCCGCGCGCCTTGCCATGCGGCTACCGCGGTCGCCGCGAGGGTTCCGGTAAGCCGCTCGCCGGAGGGTAGGTCGAGGGTTTCGCCGATGAACTTCTTGTTCGACAACGCGACGAGCACCGGCCAACCCGTCGCGACCACCTCGTCGAGCCGGCGGCTCACTTCGAGGGAGTGCCGGGTGTTCTTGCCAAAGTCGTGCGCCGGGTCGATCAGGATGCCGTCTCTGCGCACACCGACCGCTACCGCCTGCTCGGCCAGCCCGGTCGCGGTGTCGATGACGTCGCGGACGACGTCGTCGTAGCTGACCCGGTGCGGATCCGTGCGCGGTGGCAGCCCACCGACGTGCGAGCACACCAAACCAATGCCAGCGGACGCCGCAACGTGGGCGAGCTCGGGATCGTGGCCACCCCACGCATCGTTGAGCAGATCGGCACCAGCGGCGGCGACGACGCGGCCGACCTCGGCTCGCCAAGTATCGACACTGATGACAAGCGAACGGTGCTTCTTCCTTACCAGTGCGACGAAATCGGCAACCCGCTCGATCTCCTCCGCGGGGCCGACGGCCGGCCCGGGTCCGGCCTTCACGCCGCCGATGTCGACGATGTCCGCGCCATCGGCGATCGCTTGGTCGACGGCCGCGAGCGCCGCCTCGGTCGCGAATGTCGCACCGTGATCGAAGAATGAATCCGGCGTGCGGTTGATGATGGCCATGACTGCGAACTCGTTGTCGGCGAACTCGCGCTGACCCAGTCGCAACGTCATGGGCTCTCCAAGGTATGGCACGATCGGGGGGTGCCCCTTCTGTTCGGGATTCTGGTCTCTGCCGGAGTCATCTTCGCGATTTTCGCCGTCACCGTCGGTCGCGGCGGGTCGATGACGCAGTTCCAACCCGATTGGCCCGGGCGACCGCTCCCGCCAGACCGCCCGGTACGCGCGTCGGATCTAGCTGATGCGAGGTTCAGCGTGGCGTTTCGCGGTTACCGGATGGCGGAGGTCGACGAGGCACTCGACCGGCTCGCCGTCGAGATCGCGCAGCGCGACGAACGGATCGAACAGCTGACCGGTCACCCGTTCGACGCGGAGCCGCCCACGGTAACGGTCGTCCCCGTCGCCGGCGAGCCGACCGCGTCCGACCCCGCCGCGTACCAGCCGGACGCGTACCAGCCGGACGCGTACCAGCCGGACGTACCAGCCAGGTGTCTACCAGCCGGATGCCTCCGACACCGCGGTCTATCAACCGAGTGCGCAACCTCCGTATGCGTACAGCCCAAATCCGTACCAGCCCAACCCGTCGGGCCTGCCGCATGGCTACCCTCCCGGCGTCCTCGATGGTGGCGGGCACCCCACGCAGCCGATCCCGCCGGTGACCGATCCTGGCGCAGCCGACCCCGAGAGTGTCGATCCCGCCGCAGGGACAGGGAGCTAGTACCCGTGGCCGAGCTGGTCGCGTCGGCCGATGTCGATGCTGACGTCGAGCGAGTCTGGGCGGCATTGACCGACTGGGAGACGCACGGGGACTGGATGGTGGCCACCACCGTGCAGCGCACCACCGATGGTGCTGACGGCGTCGGGGCGGGCATCGAAGGCATCACCAAACTCGGTCCGTTTGCGGTTCACGACACGATGACGTTCACGCAGTGGCAGCCGCCGCCGGCGAGCCCGGCCCGATGCGTCGTCGAGCACACCGGCACGCTGGTCCGCGGCTCGGGGGCCTTCGAGGTCGAGGACATCGGCGACGGTTGTTCGCGCGTGGTCTGGTCTGAGTGGGTGCAACTCCCGCTTGGGTTGCTCGGCGAGACGGCCTGGCTCGCCGTCCGGCCCGTGGTCGCCTTGTTCCTTCGGCTGTCGCTTCGCCGGCTCGCGCGGTTGGTCGAGGCGGTCGGCGATACACCGTGACTGCCGTTGTCGGCGAGGACGGTGTGCGCCGCTGTCCCTGGACCATGAGCGCTCCGGAGTACATCCCGTACCACGACCACGAATGGGGACGCGCCGTTCGTGGTGACGACGCCGTGTTCGAGCGGCTGGTGCTGGAGGCCTTTCAGTCCGGACTCTCGTTCATCACGATCCTGCGCAAGCGGGAGGCGTTTCGGGCCGCGTTCGCCGGCTTCTCGATCGAGGCTGTTGCACGGTTCACCGAGGCGGACGCCGAGCGGCTGATGTCTGACACCGGCATCATCCGCAACCGGGCCAAGATCACGGCTAGCCTGGCAAACGCGCGCGCGGCCATGGCCGTGCCCGAAGGTTTGTCGGAGCTGGTGTGGTCATTCGCGCCCACCCGACGGCGAGCCGCTCCGAAGTTGGACGCCGACATCCCGGCTGTCACGCCGGAGTCGACGGCGTTGGCCAAGGAGTTGAAGCGGCGCGGCTTTCAGTTCGTCGGGCCGACGACGGCGTACGCACACATGCAGGCCACCGGCATGGTCAACGACCACCTGGCCAGCTGCCACGCGCGCAAGCTCTGCCCGTAGAACGGCTCGTGATCATGCAAGAACGGGCGGGGTTCTGGTCGATGGGGCGCCCATTTCTGCATGATCACCGCGACGTCTCAGCGGCCGCGAAAGACTGGCGACCGTTTGTCGAGGAACGCGCGGACCGCGTCGGCGTGATCCTCCGTCGTACCGGCGAGTGTCTGCATGCCGGCTTCCATGTCGAGGGCGTCCGGCAGGCCGTGCCCGGCGGAGTAGGCGAGCGCCTGCTTGGTCGCGCCGAACGCCACCGTCGGTCCGGCCGCAAGCTCCGCAGCGACCGTCGCCGCGCGGGCGGCGAGGTCGATAGCAGGCACCACCTCAGTGGCGAGGCCGAGTGCCAACGCGTCGGCGGCCGAGAGCGGGCGCGCGCGCAGCAGTAACTCCGTAGCGCGGCCGAAGCCGACCAACCGCGGCAGCGTCCATGACAAGCCGGAGTCGACGGACAGCCCGATGCCTGCGAAGGCCAGGTGGAACACGGCGACGTCCGACACCAGTCGCAGATCGCACGCGAACGCAAACGCAGCGCCGGCCCCGGCCGCCGTCCCATTGACGGCCGCGATGACCGGCTTCGGCATCGTCGCCAGGGCGCTGACGATCGGGATGTAGTGCTCGCGCAGGGTGTCCCAAGCGGCGGTCGCGTCTGCCGACAAGGCGGCGGCGTGTTCCCCAAGATCCTGGCCGACGCAGAACGTGGCTCCTGAGCCGGTGAGTACGACCGCGCGCACGGTGGGGTCGTCAGCGAGCCGGTTCAGCGCATCGCGCAGTGCGGTCTTCGTCGCAGTGGAAAGGGCGCCGCGGTTACTGGCGATGGTGACCGTCCCGACGGCGTCCGCGATCGCCAGTTCCACGCCGTGATGCGGCTCCACGCCGCCCCCATGGCCCACGCCGTCCCCATGGCCCACGCCGGTCGAGAATTCGGACACCGAACCTCCCTGGAACTGCCCTGGCCGGGACGGGGACGCCGCCGCGGTTTCCTTCTGGCCCCTCCTTGCCACGATAATCTTGGTCAAGACAATGCGATGTGGTTCGGCACCGGTGTGCCGACGGTGCATCTGCTCCGGCACTGGCGTGCCGGCGGTGCAATCTGCTGCGGCACTGGCGTGCCGCACGAGGAAAGGGAGCGCGAATGGCGGCCATGAAGCCGCGGACGGGCGACGGTCCGCTCGAGGTCACCAAGGAGGGCCGTGGCATCGTGATGCGCGTTCCTCTCGAAGGCGGTGGCCGGCTCGTCGTCGAGTTGTCCGCAGACGAGGCCAGCGCCCTTGGCGACGCCCTCATGAACGTGGTCGGCTGACCGAGAGAGCACCGGGCGGAGCCCGCAAGGAAAGCATCGGGCGGAGCCCGCGAAGTCCACCGGGCGGAGCCCGCGAAGTCCACTGGGTGGCCCCGTACGAAGTCCACAGGGACTTCGTATGGGGCCGCAAACGTGTCGAGGTAGCGTCAACCTGATCTTTCGAATACCCAGGCCCGCTTCGGCTCAGAAAGGTTCGCGCGTGCCGCCCACGGTAAGAGTCGCAAGTGCGCTGCCAGCTGGCGCCGTCGCACTCGTGGTGGCGATCGCGCCCGGCGCCGGCGACCCAGCTGTCGCGAAGCTGGGACGCGGGGCGGCGGCCGACATCGAGAGCTTCGGCGCCGATCCTGCGGCGCTACTCGCCGTCCTGGCTAGAGAAAAGACGAAAGGCAACGTCGGGGACGTCGGCCAGCTGCCGGTCGGTTCGCGGCTGGTCCTCGCAGCTGGCCTCGGTGAGGGGACGCCGCGTGACTACCGCCGGGCCGGCGCGGCGATCGCCCGCCGGTTGAAAAGCGTCGAGTCCGCGGCGATTACCGTCGCGCGCCGGTCGAACCCTGCGCAGGTGCGCGCGCTGGCAGAGGGCCTGCTCCTCGGCGGCTACTCGTTCAAGGTGACCAACTCGCCGAAGCCTGAGACCCTCACGTCGATCACGCTCGTGGTCGACCAGGTGACCAACTCCGTCTCCGATGCCGTCGCACACGGCGTAGTGACGGCGTCCGCGAGCGCGCTCGCCCGCGACTTCGCGAACACGCCGTCGTCGACAAAGACGCCGGCGTGGCTGGCCAAGCAGGCGACCGGGCTCGCCCGCAAGAGCGGTCTCGTGGTCCGGGTTCGCGACGACCGCGAGTTGCGCGCGGAGGGGTTCGGCGGGGTGATCGCGGTCGGCATGGGATCGACCAGTCCGCCACGCCTGATCGAGTTGACCTACACACCCGACCCCGCGATCGCGGTCGACGGCCACGTCGTGCTGGTCGGCAAGGGGATCACGTTCGACTCCGGCGGACTATCCCTCAAGCCCAACGCTGGCATGATCGCGATGAAGACCGACATGGCGGCCGGTGGCGCGGTCATCGCGGCGATGTCGGTGCTGCGTGAGTTGGGCGTTCGGGTTAAAGTCACCGGACTCGTGCCCGCCGCCGAGAACATGCCATCGGGTTCGGCGCAGCGACCCAGCGACGTGATCACCCAGTACGGCGGCATGACCGTCGAGGTGCTCAACACCGACGCGGAGGGTCGGCTGGTGCTCGCAGACGCGCTCGCCTACGCCGACACAGAACTCGACCCCGACGTCATCGTCGACCTTGCGACGTTGACGGGAGCAATTGCGAGTGGCCTTGGCAAGCGGCACGCCGGGATGTTCACCGAAGACGACAAGCTTGCCGGCGTGCTCACGGCCGCTAGCACCGATAGCGGCGAACCTGTCTGGCGGATGCCGTTCGTCGAGGACTACGCCGCCGCGCTCGAGTCGTCGGTCGCCGATATGGCGAACGTAGCGATCGATGGTGGCCGCGCGTTCAGTGGCGGCGCGATCATCGCGGCGCTGTTCCTCCGCGAGTTCGTCGGACGCCGACGGTGGGCGCATCTCGATATCGCCGGTGTTGCTCGTGCCGAGGCGGACGAGCATGAAGCCACCAAGGGTCCGACCGGTTTCGGCGTTCGGCTATTGCTGCACTGGCTGTGCGCACCAGATCCACTGCGCGGCCTGCGCTAGCTCTCGCGCTTCACTGCTACCAAAAGACCATCACCGACGGGCAACAGCGTCGGTACGAGGCCGGGTTCTTCGCGCAGCTGCTTGCCCAGGTCGCGGATCGTGATCGTGGCCGGGTCGCGCTGAGCTGGATCAGCGACCCGGTGGTGCCACGTCGCGTTGTCGAACGCGACCACGCCGCCAACCCGCAGCAGTCGCAGCGCCTCGCGCAGGTAGTCGCCGTACTCCTTCTTCTCGCCGTCGCAAAAGACGAGGTCGTAGGCGGCGTCGGTAAGTCGGGGGAGGACGTCGAGCGCGGCTCCCGAGATCAGCCGCGTACGTGCCGTCGCAAACCCGGCGTCCGCGTAGGCCTGCTTGGCGAGCCGTTGGTTCTCAGCCTCGAGGTCGATCGAGGTGAGCACTCCTTCAGGGTTCATTCCGCGGAGCAGCCAGACTCCCGAGACTCCGCAGCCGGTCCCGATTTCGACGACGGCGCGGGCGTCGAGCAGGGCCGCGAGGAACCGGAGGGCTGCGCCGCCACCCGGCATGATCGGTGTGGCGCCGACCTCGGCGCCGCGGGCGGCCGCCGCCGTCAAAACGTCGTCCTGGCCGATGTAGGCCTCGGTGTAGTCCCACGTCGATTGCAGACCGGAGATGGCGGCCTCCCGAGGAGAGTCGTGGTCATGTCATGGCACCGCATGTCACAGCACCTGCCGGGCGCCGTTGACCTTCAGCGCAGCGTAGTCGTACCTGGCGCGTGCGAGCCCGGGAACCCGCACGGGCGGTAGGTCGTTGCAGTTCTCAGGAGGTCATGTGACGGCCATCAGGATTCCTTCAGGATCGCGGCGCACGATGCCATCGGAGGTGTCGCCCCGATGACCGAATCCGCCCTACTTGCCCACGAGGGCTCCCAGCCCGAGCCGTCCCCCGACCCAGAACTAGCTGAGGGCGCGTGGGCCGCGCCTAGCTGGGACGACGTGGTGCGCACGCATGGTGACCGGGTGTACCGGCTTGCCTACCGCTTGACCGGCAACGCCCACGACGCCGAAGACCTCACCCAGGATGTCTTTGTCCGGGTGTTTCGATCGCTCGGCTCGTACACGCCAGGCACCTTCGAGGGATGGCTGCACCGCATCACCACGAACCTCTTCCTCGACATGGTCCGGCGGCGCGCTCGGATCCGCTTCGAGGCCCTCGCCGACGACGCCTCCGATCGGCTCGCTGGTCGGGAGCCAACGCCGGCGCAGGCCTACGACGACGCCCACTGGGACGACGATGTGCAGCGTGCACTGGACGCGCTCGCGCCGGAGTTTCGGGCCGCCGTCGTGCTGTGCGACATCGAGCAGCTGACCTACGAGGAGATCGCCGATGTGCTCGGCATCAAGCTGGGCACGGTCCGCAGCCGGATCCACCGCGGCCGGACTCAATTGCGTGCGGCGCTCGAGCATCGAGCACCTGATCGCAGCAGGCGGCCGCGGATCAGCACGCCGCGGCCAGCTCGCACCGTGCGCCGGATGCCGGGGCTAGCCACGTCGTGACTCATCTCGGCAACCTGGTCGGCGTGCTCATCGACGGTGAGCTCGGGGGCGACGCCTACGATCACGCGCTCATGCACCTGGGCGAGTGCGCCCAGTGCCGGCGTGATCTTGCCGAGCAGCGGTGGGTAAAGGCGCAGTTGGCGCAAGCTCAGCCGGCAGCGACGCCCGATCCCGTGCTGCTCGCGCGGTTGCTGCAGATACCCAGGTTGGACTGTGCGCCGCCGCTTCGTCCAGGCGAGGCCGCACCGTCGCGCCAAGTGCGTCTGGGGGGCCAGATACCGTCACGACGGCTGGTCGGCCGCACCCCGCCGTCCCGCCCGCTTCGCACCGGTCAACCTGCCGGTCGTCGCGCGCGTACCCGAACCGTTGCTGCTGCCGGCTTCGCGGCCAGCGTGGTGGTCGGATTCAGTGGTGCAGTCTCCGGAAGTGCGGCCGTCTCTTCCGGTGCGGACCTCGCGCCGTCAGCGTTCTCTGCGGCCGCGTTGGGCACGCCGATTTCCGCTGTGGTCCCGAGGCCAGGCGCTCGAACCGCGGTCTCGGTGGTCTATCGCCGCCCGTAGCCAGTCCGCACCGTTAGATGGGCTGCAGGCCGAGAGGGCGACCGACCAGGCTGCGTTCGCGGATCGCGACAGCGTCGGCGACCCTGAACAGTTCAACCGACGCCGGAGCGTCCGGATGGCTCAGGACGAACGGCACGCCGGTATCTCCCGCAGTGACCAATCCCGGATCGATCGGGATCTGGCCGAGCAACGGAATCTCGGTGCCGAACGCATGTGACAAGGCGTCGACGACGGTCTGCCCACCGCCGGTTCCGAAGACGTCGACCCGCTCGCCGCAGTGCGGGCACGGCAACCACGCCATGTTCTCGACGACTCCGGCGACCCGTTGCCGCGTCTGCAACGCGATTGTGCCCGCACGCTCGGCGACCTCAGCCGCGGCCTGCTGCGGCGTCGTCACGACGACGAGCTCGGATCCTGGTACGAACTGCGCCAACGAAATCGCGATGTCGCCGGTGCCGGGCGGCAAGTCGACGAGCAGGACGTCGAGGTCGCCCCAGTAGACGTCAGTGAGGAATTGGTTGAGTGCGCGGTGAAGCATCGTCCCGCGCCACGCGACCGGAGTGTTGCCCTCGACGAACATGCCGATAGAGATGACGCGGACGCCGTGTGCTGTCGGCGGCATGATCATGCCGGCCACCTGGGTCGGTCGGGTCTGCACTCCGAGCATCCGCGGCACCGAATGGCCGTACACGTCCGCATCGAGGAGGCCGACGGAAAGCCCACGGGCAGCGAGCGCGGCTGCCATGTTCACCGTGATCGACGACTTGCCGACGCCACCCTTGCCCGAGGCCACGGCGAGCACTCGCGTCAAGGAGTTCGGATCGTTGAACGGAATCTCTTTCTCCGGCTTGCCCGGACCCCGCAGCTGCAGTTGGAGTGCCTTGCGCTGCTCGTCCGTCATGAATCCGAGGGTCACGTCGACACCGGTCACACCGGGGACTTCGCGAACTGCGGCCGTGACGTCAGCGGTGATCTTTTCTTTGAGCGGGCAACCCGGCACCGTGAGCAGGATGCCGACCGCCACGTGGCCGTCGTCCCGGATGAGAATCGACTCGACCATGCCGAGTTCGGTAATCGGCCGGCGAATATCGGGATCCTGGACGGTCGCGAGCGCCGCGCGGACCGATTCGTCGGTCGGCCGTGTTCCGTCTGCCGGTCCGTCTGCCACTCACCAATGCTACCCGGACCTTACGATGCCTTCCGTGATCGGCGCAGAGCAGCCAGCAGCAGACAGCCCGTCGACTGGCACCCGGGTTCCTTCCGCGCAGGAGATCGCGGTCTGGCGAGCGTTCTTGCGCGCGCACGCCCAGGTGATTCGCACGCTCGAAGATGAACTAGCGCAGGGCGCTGAACTGCCGATCGCGTCATACGACGTGCTGGTGCAACTCGCCGAGGCACCCGACCATCGACTGCGCATGACCGACCTCGCGGATCGGGTCCTCCTGTCGCGCAGCGGCCTCACCCGGATGATCGACCGGCTCGAGCGTGACTCACTGGTGCGCCGTGAGCCCGTCCCAGACGACGCGCGCGGCATGTACGCCGTTCTGACCCGCGCTGGCGTCGATCGGTTGCGATCCGCATCGCACGTGCATCTGCCAGGAGTAAGCGCGCACTTCGTGCAGCGCTTCAATCGGCGCGAACTCGATCGGCTCGGTCAGCTCTTGGGTCGGTTGGCCGACTGACGAGTTCTGCGCTCGGCGAGCACAGGCACCGACCGGACGCGTCGATTCGCCGTCTTGGCCTTCGCGTCGCCGTCGGTCGACTCGGCTGCCTCGGCGGAAACGGCGGAGTTCGCATGGCTGGATGACGCGCCTTTGCGCCAGGCCCCGGCGTGCAGGCTCCGCTCGGTCAGCAGTCGCAGGTGCGTCAGGGTCTCCGCCGGCGTTGCGTCGAGCGACAGCACCTCGTCGACTCCACTGCGATGGACGTCATCTGCGGGTGATCCGCTGTCACCCGGTTCCGTGATGAGCATCAGCGGCAGCGCGGCGGTTCTACTCCCGCTGCGCAACAACCGGAGAAGTTCGACCCCACCGATGTCGGGCAAGGTCTCTTGCACGACGACGCCGTCGTATTCGCCGTCCCACACGGCAGTGAGGGCATCGTCTGCAGTAGCCGCGACGTCGACGTCCATGTCGTCGTCGACCGCGGATCTGATCAGGCTATGCACCGCACCGTTGTCACCGACGACGAGCAACCGCGGTATCCGAACGCTGGTCTGCGTCGCGGCGACTGGGACGGCTGCGGCTGTGCGGCACCACGGGCAGATCTTCCAACTGGCCTCGAGTGGTCGCGCGCACGAACTGCAGTGACCCCGGTCGACGATCGTTGCGCACCAAGGGCAGGCGATCATGTCAGCGTCGACCGCGCGGTCACACGCTGTGCACCGGTGGCCCTCTGCCACGTCGACCTGGGAAACCCGGAGCACTTCTTCGAACGTCGTTTCGCCGCGTCGCGCGCGAGCCAGTCCCGATCCGCGCAGGGTCGTCATCCCTGCCGCGCGTGCCGCGGCGCCGACGGCGGCCTCGGTGGGCGTGTGCGACAGCACGGACCGCACGCTCGCCGTCACGGGCAGGACTTCGAAGATTCCGGTTCTGCCGCGATACCCGGTTCCGCCGCACTCGCCGCAGCCGCGGCCGCGCATCGGTGTCGCGCCGACGAGGTCGGCCTCGGTGAGCCCGAGCAACGTGAGCACCCGCGCGCTCGGCATGTACGGCGCAACGCAGTCGGCACACGGACGCCGAACGAGACGTTGCGCGACGACGAGGCTCAGCGACGACGCAATGAGAAAGGGCTGGATGCCCATGTCAACGAGTCGGGTCAACGCAGCCACCGCGTCATTGGTGTGCAGTGTGGTCAGCACGAGGTGGCCCGTCATTGACGCCTGGAGAGCGAGCTCTGCCGTCTCTGAGTCACGGACCTCACCAACGAGCACGACATCGGGGTCCTGGCGAAGGATTGACCGCAGTCCCTTGCTAAAGGACAGGCCGGCGCGCTCGTTCGTCTGCACCTGCGTGATACCGGGAAGCTGGATCTCGACGGGGTCTTCGAGGGTGACCACGTTCTTGTCCGGCGTGGCCATGTGGGAGAGCACCGAGTAGAGCGTGTGCGTCTTGCCCGAGCCCGTTGGGCCGGTGATGAGTACCAGTCCTTGCGGGTTGGCGGTGCCGGCGAGCAGTGCCTCGAGTTGCTGCTCGTCAAGGCCGAGTTGGGTCACCGGCGGGACGTGGTCACCGCTGGCAAGCAGCCGGATGACGACCTTCTCGCCATGCACTGAAGGCAGGGTGCTGACACGGGCGTCGACGCCAGTGCCATCGACGGTGAGCCGGGTGCGGCCGTCTTGCGGAAGGCGCCGCTCGGCAATGTCGAGACCGGACACGATCTTGAGGCGGCTGACCAGCGCTGCGGAAGAGTTGCGCGGCACCTTCATGATGTCGCGCAGCAGGCCGTCGATGCGGTACCGGATCCGGAGCCCGTCGACTTGTGGCTCGACGTGGATGTCGCTGGCGCGGCTACGTACGGCTTCGCTGACGATGCTCGTGGCGAGCCGGACGGTCGGTCCCTGGTCGGCCGCATTCTCGAGGTCATGCTCGTCGACGGCTTCCGGTTCATCGGACACGTTCGACAGTTCGGCGTCCTGGTCGAGGATCGCCCACACGCGGCGGAGCTCGGTCTGGATCTGCGAGTCGGTGCTCACCACGACGGTGACCGTTGTCGCTCCGGTGTAGAGCCGGACGTCGTCGAGGGCAACCACGTTTGTCGGATCGGCCGTCGCCACCCGGATCGTGTGGTTGTCGCGACCGATCACCAACATGCCGTGACGCTCGGCGACGCGGCGCGGCAGGGTGCGAGCAACGCTGAGGTCGAGTGTGAGTTCGCCGAGGTCGACGAGTTCGAGGTGCATCAAGTCGGCGAGCGCGTACGCGAGCTGGCCTTCCGTAAGGAAGCCCTCGTCGACGACGACCCGACCCAGTCTGCGCCGGCGTCCGCCTTCCATTCGCTCTTGCTCGGACAGCGAATGGCGAAGCTGCTCCTCGGTCAACAGGCCATGCGACACAAGCAGCTCGCCAAGGCGTCGGCGGCCGGTGGGCTGCAGCTCATCGCCACGATTGAGAAAGCCAGCGGTTTGGACAGGTATCGGCACGTCCGAACTCCTCACGTTTCCTACATTGTCGGGCGCAGGAACCGGGCCTACAGCAGCTAAGTGCCTCCCACAGGTCCACCGAACGGTCGGCCGGTGCTGCTCGCGCCGCTACGCCGATCGCGTAACGCGTTGAGCCGGATGGCGGGGTCGACCCAGGGTTGGGCACATGCGTGCGCCTGCCCTGCTCCGGACGAATCGCGACATCCGGGCGCCGCCGGATCGGGGAGGACCGCTAGCTCGAGGAGCTCGCCTAGCTCGAGGAGACTGCCTGCAGGGGGCGCATGCCGAGATCCGGGCGCCACTCATCGCGATACCCAGGGCGGTTGGAGTAGCTCATCGCCATCTCGCGAATGACGCCACGCGCTTCGTCGGCGGAGCGGGTCGTCGTCCACCATGCTTTTGCCAGGTTTTGCAGGCGGGCGAGCATCCGGCGCTTTGAATCGCAGTCCGCGAGAACCCGCTCGGGATTGAACCGCTCGATGAACATCTTGGCTTCGGCACCGCGGAACCCGGTCTCCTGCCGGTCGGCGCCCCATGAGTCGGCGCACACAGTGCCATTCGGGCGGACCAGGGCGTCTCGCTGGGTCGGGGCGTCGACCACGCGCCAGCGCCACGGCTCGCTACCCGCGCTGCGTGCCTTCATCTCGTCTTCAGCGATCTGAAGCAGCAGCCATTCCGTCAGGTTGTCGATCGTGCTGCGCGACGGTAGCGACATGGGACTCGCGGTCCTTCCGATGGAGCAGGCTCGGCAATAGCGGGTGGCCTATCCGGTGCTAGCAGGGGATAGGCCGATTGCCGACACAGACATCATCGAAACGGGTGACCCGAGTCTTGACCGGCAAACGTGCGATAGCAGCGTTTCAACCCGATCGGCCTAACGCGGACGGCGAAGTCGCTACAACAACGTGGCGTAGAGGTCGCGGGTGCGCTCAGCAATCGCCGTCCAGCTGAAATGCGCTACGGCCCGGCTGCGTCCGGCGACGCCCATGGCTTTGGCTCGAGCGGGGTCGCGGACGAGCGCGTTCACGGCTTCGGCGAACGCGCCAGCGAACGCGTCCGGGTCACGCGGGGCCCCGTAAGGGTCAGCCGGGTCGGGGTCGATGGGCACCAGCACGCCCGTTTCGCCGTCCGCGACCACCTCAGGGATGCCGCCTGTTCGCGTCGCCACGACGGCCGTTTCGCACGCCATCGCTTCGAGGTTGACGATGCCCATCGGTTCGTAGATCGACGGGCAGACGAAAACGGTAGCCGCGGAGAACACCTGGATGAGTTCGATCTTCGGCAACATCTGGCGGATCCAGAAGACGCCGTCTCTGGTCTCCTGCAGCGCCAGGATGCCGTCCTCGACCTCGGCGGCGATCTCCGGGGTGTCCGCTGAGCTGGCCAGAACGACGAGCTGCGCATCCCGATCAATGGAGTGGGCTGCCTTCAGCAAGTAGGGCAGGCCCTTCTGCCTGGTGATGCGGCCGACGAAGATGACGATCGGTCGATCGAGATCGATGCCGTGGTCGACCAGCACCGAGGTGCTCGGTGGTCGGCGCGTACTCGTGCGTGTCGATGCCGTTGTGGATGACGTGCAACCGACCCGGGTCGACGAGCGGGTAGCAGCGCAGGACGTCGTCGGCCATGCCCGCGGAGACGGCAACGACGGCGTCGGCGGCTTCGATCGCCGTCCGCTCGCAAAACGAGGACAGCGCATAGCCGCCGCCGAGTTGCTCGGCCTTCCACGGCCGGAGCGGTTCGAGTGAATGCGTGGTCACGACGTGTGGCGCGTCTTGGAGCAGTTTCGCGACGTGTCCGGCGAAGTTCGCGTACCACGTGTGCGAGTGCAAGATGTCGGCGTCGCCCGTTGCGCCGGCCATCGAGAGATCGGTCGACATGGTGAGCAGGGCAGCGTTCGCGCCGATCTCAAGCAGCGTCGGGTTCGGGAGATGCGCGAAGACTCCTGGTTCATCGCGGGGGTTGCCGAAGCAGTGCACCTCGACGTCGAGGAACCGGCGCAGCTCGCGGGCGAGGTACTCGACGTGCACGCCGGCGCCCCCGTAGACCTCAGGGGGGTATTCGCGGGTGAGCAGCGCGACTCGCATGACCGGCAACGATAGCCAAGGGGCCCGGCCCGCACGGTGCAGTGGGTCAACTACGACCGTTCAACCGAGGAGGTGCGCCAGAAATCTCAGCCAGCGGGCGCCCGAATCCAAGCGTCAGGAGGTAGGTTCCCGACATGGCGAACAAGGTGCTCGGGATAGTCCTGGCGGGTGGGCAGGGCACTCGACTGTTGCCGCTCACTGCCGACCGCGCGAAGCCGGCGGTGCCATTCGGTGGTATCTACCGGCTCATCGACTTCGTGCTGTCGAACCTCGTCAACGGTGGGTTCCTGAAGATCGTCGTTCTGACGCAGTACAAGAACCACAGTCTCGACCGGCACATCACCACGACCTGGCGGATGTCGACGTTGCTGGGCAACTACGTGACGCCGGTGCCGGCCCAACAACGGGTCGGCCCGCGCTGGTTTTCGGGCTCGGCGGACGCGATCTACCAGAGCCTGAACCTGGTCCACGACGAGCGACCCGACTACATCCTCGTGTTCGGCGCCGATCACATCTACCGCATGGATCCGCGCCAGATGCTCGACCAACACATCGCTTCTGGTGCGGGCGTGTCGGTGGCCGGGATCCGGGCCCCACGCAAGGAGGCCTCAGCGTTCGGCGTGATCCAGACGGTGCAGCAAGGTCCTGATGCCGGACGTCGCATTGAGGCTTTCTTGGAGAAGCCGCAGGATATCGAGGGAATCGGACTGCCGGACTCACCCGACGAGGTGTTCGCCTCGATGGGCAACTACTGCTTCACGACCGCCGCACTCCTCGACGCCGTGAACCGCGATGCAGCCGACGAACGGTCCGCCCACGATATGGGCGGCAACATCATCCCGATGTTCGTTGAGCGCGGCGATGCTCAGGTCTATGACTTCAACGACAACGTCGTACCTGGCGCGACCGATCGCGACCGTGCGTACTGGCGCGATGTCGGGAGTCTCGACGCGTACTACGACGCGCATATGGACCTGATTTCAGTACACCCGATTTTCAATCTCTACAACGAGAATTGGCCGATCTACACCCAGCATCGCCCACTACCTCCGGCGAAGATCGTGCACGACGACACGCGGGTGGTCGACTCGATGTTGTCGAACGGGGTGATCGTTGCGGATTCGACGGTGGCCGGCTCAGTGCTGTCGCCCAACGTGCACATCGAGCGCGGCGCCGATATCGACGGCAGCGTGCTGCTCGAGAATGTGCGGGTGGGCCGAGGCGCCGTGATCCGCAACGCCATCATCGACAAGAACGTCGACGTCCCCGCCGGCGCGAAGATCGGTGTCGATCTGGTGCGCGACCGGCAACGCTTCACCGTGTCGGACAACGGCATCATCGTGATTGGCAAGAACGCGATCGTCGACGTCTAGGTCGCACTAGAGGGCGTCGCGCTGTTCGTCGTCTGCCACTCTTCGGTCGTCAAGGTCTTCGAGCATCCGTTGCAGCTCGCCGCGGATGAAGTCACGGGTGGCCACGTCGCCGAGCGCGATCCGCAACGACGCGACCTCGCGCGCGAGGTACTCGGTGTCCGCAATGTTGCGTTCGTTGCGGGAGCGGTCGTCTTCAGACTGGATGCGGTCACGCTCGGCTTGCCGAGTCTGGGCCAGCAGGATCAACGGGGCGGCGTATGCGGCCTGCGTCGAGAAGACCAGATTCAGGAGGATGAACGGGTAGATGTCGAACGGCTTCGACCCGTGGTTGTGGTAGAAGAGAAATGTCTGGACGCCGTTGTAGCTGATCCACGCGATCACGATGAGCGTCTGCATTGCGAGGTAACGAGCGGTCCCGAAGAACCGCGCAATTCTTTCCGACAGCCGCCCGAAAGTCTCAGGGTCGTAGCTAGGGCGCAGCGTTACGCGACGGTCGGACTTCGGCTGGTCTAGCCCGGCCTGGCGAAATTCACGGCGTGCCATCGGCCGCACCCCCGTTCAAGTCCTCGTGGGAGGCGCCATTCCCACCGTTCTCGCCGTTTCCCCCGTTGGCTGCCTCGCTCGGGTCCGCGTCGCGCCAGCCATCGGGCAGCAGGTGGTCGAGCACGTCGTCGACGGTGACCGCGCCCAGGAGCCGATCTTCGTCATCGACGACCGGTGCGGCCACCAGGTTGTACGTCGCCAGATGACTGGTGATGGCCGGCAACGAAACGTCGGGGCGCAGCGGCGCGATGTCGTTGTCGATGATGGAACTCACGAGCGTCGCGGGTGGTTCGCGGAGCAGCCGTTGCAGGTGGGCGGTGCCGAGATAGCGACCGGTCGGGGTGTCGGTCGGCGGCCGGACCACGTAGACCTGACTTGCGGTGGCTGGCGACAGGTCGGGGTTGCGGACGTGCGCCAATGCCTCGGCCACGGTCGCGGTCGGGTCGAGGATCACCGGCTCGGTCGTCATCAGCCCGCCCGCTGTGTTCCACGAGTAGTCGAGCAGGCGACGGATCGGGTTCGCCTCCTCGGGCAACATGAGTCCGAGCAGCCGCTCCTTCTCCGCCTCAGGCAACTCGGCCAGCAGGTCCGCGGCGTCGTCAGGGCCCATGGCCTCCAAGACGTCAGCCGCGCGCTCGCCCTCGAGGGTCGCCAGGATCTCGACCTGTTCGTCTTCGGACAGTTCTTCCAGGACGTCGGCCAGCCGCTCGTCGTCCAGAGCCGCGGCGACCTCAGCCCGGCGCTTCTCCGACAGGTCGTGCATCACACCGGCCAGGTCTGCTGGGCGCAGTTGATCGAACGCGGCCAGCAGATTCGCCGCACCCTGGGCGTGTTCTTGGAGCGATAGGCCGCTGACCGCGTCCCAGTCGACTACCCGGATCGCGCCGCGCCTGCGCACCCTTCTGACGTCGCTGCGGACCGCGACCTTCGTCAGCAGCCAGTCACGCGCCCGGGTGCGCTCCATGGCGACATCGGTGACAGTGACGACCTCATCGGTTTCGGTCAGCGTGGCCTTCCGATCGAGCAGGTCGCCGAGCACCAGAGTCTCGGACTCGCGCTTGGCGAAGCGGCGCAGGCTGACGGTTCCGGTCGTCATGACCGCGCTGGCTTCGATGCCGGTCACTCGGGTGATCGGGAGGAAGATCGCTCGGCGTGGGGGGACCTCGACCACCAGCCCGAGGACGCGAGGCTGCTGGGTGCCGGGCCGCAGCAGCACGATGACGTCGCGCACCCGACCGACCTGGTCGCCGTTCGGATCGAAGACGACAATGCCGGCAAGGCGCGCGACAAAGACCCTCGACGTCGGCCCGCTCATGTGCGGAGGCTACCGCCGTGTGGCCCGCGCGCAGCCGCCTTGGGCGCTGACGCGCTGGGAGCCCCGCGCTGACGCGCTGGGCCGCCGTCCGCCCTCCAGCCGCGTCCCGGCTGACCGCTGGTGCTCAACGGCCGCAAGAACGACCGTTGCGCACCAGCACCCGACGGGATCCGCCCACCCGGCCCGCCGCCGTCCTGATTGAAAACCGACAGGTTGGGGCACAACTCCAAAGGTCCGCAGAGTACGCATGAGACGACATAGCGCGGGGAGGGCGAGCGATGCGAGGGTGGCCCGGACGCCGTCGGGCGGAGCTGGCGCGGCGCAGCGAGAGCAAGAGAGTGCAGGACGCGCACGCTGGCGAATACGAAGGTGCGATGGCCGAGGTCCGACGCTCGTTGGCCGACCTCGACATCGCTCGAGCACATCGCAGCGAGATAAGCGCCTCCTCAACGGGTGCTGTGGTGCCCGCCGTGCTGCGTGCGGCTCACGAGCGCATCGACGGTGCCTTGGCTCGGGCGGCGGCCGCAGCGGCGGTTGTCTACGGCGCAGCGTTCGAGGCGGCCGGCGGGCCCTATCGCGCGGAATCAGACCCGGACGTCGCGCTGTGGAAGCGGCAGATGAACAACGCGCTGACGCTGCATTCGCAGCACCAGATGTCCCAGCTCGACGATGAAGTTGAGCTGCTCGGACCGCCGTTGGCGGGCGCGTATGCGCGTACCCGAGCAGCATTCGGCCCGCACCAGGCCGGGGTGGACTTCGACGTCCATCTCGATGCTTCCGCCTGGCAGCCAAGTCTCGAACCCGACACGAATCGATTTACCGAGCATTACAGAGTATAGAGATGTTTCAGTGCGAGGATGTCGTGAAGTGTCTGTAACCGCTCACAAAGTTCAAACGAGCGCGATTCAGTCGCTGGAGGCGCCGTGATCGCGAGCACGCACCAGTACGCGGAGCGCGGGGCACAAGACGATCTCCGGGAGAGCGATGGTCGGGAAGCCAGCGCCGGGTGGCCGCAGGAGCCGTTGGACGCCTCTCGGTTGGCTGCTCTCTTGAACGCGATCGCGGCCGTTGTGGCCGAGACCGATACCGGCACCTTGTTGCGGATGGTGGTCACCGCCGCCGCCACGCTCGTCGAGGCTGACTACGGCGCTTTGGCGATCCTCGGGGCGCAAGGCAACGTGGTCGACCTGCTAACGCATGGCGTTGGCGCCGAGGAAGCGCAGCCGCTGGGGTTGCTGCCGGAGCGCTCGGGACTGCTCGCGAAGCTCATCAGCGCGAACGGCGTCACTCGCCTCGACGACGTGACACTGCATGCGGAGGCGATGGACTTCGCCCCGCGACACCCGCGGATGGGTCCGCTGTTGGGCGTGCCGATCACCACGCGTGGCGCCGTCATCGGCGTTCTGTACGTGACCCGCACGGCCGGCCGGCCGACCTTCACCTGGGTCGATGAGGCACAGCTGCGCGCTCTCGGCGTCCAGGCCGGGATCGCCCTCGCCAACGCGAGTGCCTTCGAGGTCGGTCGCCGGCGCGAGGACTGGTTGGAGACCCTGACCGCCGTCGCGACCGGGCTGTCCGCGGGACGCGATCTTGCTGACGTCTTACCGAGGGTGATCGGGCAGGCCCGAGCCATTGTCGATGCTGACTTCGCGGCGCTCGCATTGCCGAGCGAGGATCCAGACGTTCTGATGGTCCAGTACGAGGACGGCGTCGATGCGGCGCACCTCATGGGCTCCCGGCTTCCAGTGGATACCTCCCTTACGGGCGCTGTGCTGAAGACCGGGAAGATGATCGAGATCGCCGAACTGCGAAGCGACCCGCGGGTTGCCGCGAGCCACGAGGGCAAGTATCTGTTCGGCCCTGCGGTGTTCATCCCGGTCGGGCCGCCCTCGGCGGTCCGCGGCGTGCTGGTGGCGTTCAATCGCTCCGGTCGGTCGGCGTTCGATCGGCAATCGGTTGTCATGCTCAACGCTTTCGCGGCTCAGGTCGCAGTGTCTCTCGAGCTCGCCGAGCATCGACGCGACGACACCCGGTTGGCGTTGGCCGAAGATCGCGAACGCATCGCACGTGACTTGCACGACGTCGTGATCCAACGTCTGTTCGCGATCGGGCTCACCCTCGAGGGTGCCAGCCGTTCGATCGTCGAGCCGGACGCCGGTCAGCAGGTCGTTCGTGCGGTCGACGAACTCGATCAGACCATCAAAGAGATTCGCACCACCATCTTCGGGCTGCAGGCTTCCGCAGGTGCAGACGACCCGAGCTTGCGCGCGCGCATCATCGCAGTGGTCGAGCAATCGTTGCACGCATTGGGTTTTTTGCCTTCGCTGCGCTTCGACGGGCTCATCGACACCACCGTGCCCGACCGCATTTCCGATCAGCTGGTCGCGGTGCTCCGCGAAGCGCTGTCGAACGCGGCACGACACGCGCGGGCGACCCACGTCGAGGTCCTCCTCGCGGTGACTCGCGATGAGGTCACGCTCTTGGTAGACGACGATGGGGTCGGCATCACCGACACCGGACGTCGCAGCGGACTGCGCAACATGGAAGTGCGCGCAAGGGCTAGCGGTGGCAGCCTGCGCCTCACGAACCGCGAGCCTTCGGGGACGCGCATTCAATGGCGCGTTCCGCTGAACCAACGCCTCCTACCGCGCTAGGTGCAGCGCAGTCGGTGTGCGCGCGTCAATGCATGTCCTCGCGTGCATGCACCCTGCTCACCATGACCGCGGCCTGAGTGCGTCGCTGCATGCCGAGCTTTCCGAGCAAACTAGACACATAGTTCTTGACCGTCTTCTCGGCGAGGAAGAGGCGTTCGCCGATCTGGCGGTTCGTCAGCCCTTCGCCGATCAGGTCAAGGATCCGCCTCTCCTGTTCGGTCAGCGCCGACAGTGGATCCTCGGCGCGCGTACCGGTGCGCAATCGCTCCATGACCTGCGCGGTCGTGCCTGCATCGAGCATCGACTGCCCGCTTGCGACGGTGCGGATTGCATTCACCAGATCGCCGCCGCGGATCTGCTTGAGAACATAGCCAGCCGCGCCGGCCATGATGGCCTCGAATAAGGCCTCGTCGTCGGCGAACGAGGTGAGCATCAGGCAGACCAGATCAGGCATCTGCGACCGCAGTTCACGGCACACTGTTACGCCGTCACTATCAGGCAAGCGGATGTCGAGCACCGCGACGTCGGGTCGCAGTGACGGCACTGCTGCCAAGGCTTCGGCGGCGGTCGATGCTTCGCCGATCACCGTGAGGTCGGGTGCGGTCTCGAGCATGTCGCGCACCCCCCGGCGCACGACCTCGTGGTCATCGAGCAGGAACACGGTGATCGGTCTGCCGGGCTGCGTGCTGTCTGCTTGCTCGCTCACGTGACACCCCCAGTGCCGCGGCGCTTAGCACCGCCCAACATGCCCGGCGCTTGCGCCTCTAATCGGATAGCGTACGAGGTTTGTGTGCTTTGCGCCGCCTGATGATGAGTTTCGTCTCAGTTGACGGCGTCTCAGATGACCGCCCAGAGCCGAAGAGTCTGTAGGAGACCCGCGCTGAGCTGACGTTCCGCGACGTCCGCCAGCGGTACCCACGCGACGTCCATTGCATCGTCACCAGCAACTGCATCGTCGCCGGCGCCTGCGCGGGTGCCGTGGACCGTGACCCGAAAGTCCTGGATGCGGTACGTGACCCCGTTTGGGCCGGGCCGGACGACCTCGCCGACGAGTTCGCCGACAGAGACGGTCAGCCCCGTCTCCTCGGCGATCTCGCGGGCCAGCGCGTCCTGCGGAGTCTCACCTGTTTCGACTCGCCCGCCGGGCAACGACCAGCGGCCGCGCGATGGCGCGTGACCCCGCCGGACCAGCAGCAGGGCGCCGTTGCGGACAGCAATCGCACCGACCGCGGCGATCTCAGGCACCGCTGAAGCCTAGCTGCGCCAGCACGACGCATTAGCCCAGATGGCCCAATTTGTCCCTAGTAGACGGAGATCTCTTGACGACGAGCGCGTACCGGGCCACGGTCGACGTACGGAGGAGTCGACCCGATGAAGGGTCGACGTACGGAGGAGTCGACCCGATGAAGGGTCGACGTACGTACGGAGGAGTCGACCTAATGAAGGGCTCGATCGCATGAAGGACGAGCCGACCTGCCCTCGTTGTGGTGGTGCGATCCACCCACCAGGTATCTGGACTAGCGACTGGAACTGTGTCGAGCACGGTCCGGTGCACCCCCTGCAGTCGGCCGCCAAGCAACCGAGTCCTGAGTGCCTCGAGCACGTGCGAGCGCACGCGAAGGTCCCGCTATGGATGCCCTCTCCGCTGCCGACCGGTTGGGTCGTCACGGGGTATACCTACGCCGGCGATGAGCGCACCGGCGCCGTGGCCACCCTGGTGGGCTGTTCGGGCCCGGCACCGCTTGGCGGCGCAGCCGACCTGATACTCGTGGCCGAGTCACCCGGCGTCGGACTCGGAGCCAGGCTCGCGGGTCTTCCCGGTCCAGACCCGGGCGACAGTTTCGACGATGGCCCGGCGCACGCGAAGCTCGACGCCGCCGGACACCCCACCGCGCTGTGGAGTGTCGACGCCGGTCCCGACAACGCGGTCTATGTCGGGGAAGCCAAGGGAGCATGGCTTTGGGCGATCCTCTGGCCGTCCGCCGCCGGCGTCCTGCTGCTAGAAAACCTTGCTCTCGAAGACCTGGTCGAGCGCACTCAGGTCAGCCCCGGTCACCTCGGTCTCGACGTCCCGCACGGAGCATTGATGCCGAGGCTCGCCGAGCTTGCGGCAACTGGGGGTGGGCCGCGCCGATAGCCTGAGGACGGCTGGTCGGTCGGCCATCCGACGTCGACGATGAGGACGGCGCGAGCCCGCATGCGGATTGACCTCCACGTGCACAGCGACGCGTCCGATGGCACCGATCCGCCCGGGGACCTCGTTCGCAAGGCATGGGCGCTCGCCCTCGAGGGCGCGCCTCTTGACGGCATCGCCCTGACCGACCACGACACAATCGCTGGCTACCACGATGCCGCGGCCGCGGTCGAGCGACTCGTCGGTTCGCCGGACCGCCCGTTCGTCGTCGTCCCAGGAGTCGAGCTTTCCTGCATCCTCGGCGACGTCAGCTTGCATCTACTCGGGTATCTCTTCGACTCCGCGAATGCGCCGCTTGCGGCTGAACTGGAGCTGTTGCGCACCGATCGGATCAGGCGTGCGAAGGCGATGGTCGACAAACTGGTCGAGCTCGGGGCTCCCGTCACGTGGCAGCAGGTCAGTGCCATTGCAGGGGACGGCGCGGTGGGCCGTCCTCATATCGCGCAGGCACTGGTGGTCGCAGGAGTGGTGCCCGATATACCTGCGGCGTTCGTGCCCGACTGGATCGCGAACGGCGGGCGAGCCTACGTCGAGAAGTACTCGCTGACTCCCGCGCGCGCGATCGACTTGGTCCACGCCGCCGGGGGAGTGACCGTATTCGCGCATCCGGCTGCGTCCTCGCGCGGCGCCGTCGTCGACGAGGAGGCGATCGAGACGTTTGCGTCCGCTGGTCTCGACGGGCTGGAGGTTGACCACCCTGATCACGACGAGTCGACTCGCGAACGGTTGCGGGCATTCGCGAGCGCCCTTGGCTTGCTGGTCACCGGATCGAGTGACTACCACGGATCCGTGAAGGCGGTCCAGATCGGTGCGAACACGACCGACCCGGAGGTCTTCGAGGCCCTTCTCCATCGTGCGCAAGGGAAGGTGTTCAGCCGATGAGCGCGTGGTTCGACGCGCGGTTCTTTGGCGAAGTGTTCGTCACACTGCTCGTCATCATGGACCCGCCGGGTTCGGTGCCGGTCTTCCTTTCATTGACCGGCTCTTACGCCCGCAAGGCTCGCAACCGCAGTGCCGACCTGGCCGTCCTCACCGCGCTCACCGTCATCGTGGTGTTCGCGCTGTTCGGTCAGCAGGTGCTGCAGTACCTGCACGTAACGCTCCCCGCACTGCAAGTCGCCGGCGGTTTGCTACTGCTACTGGTGGCCCTCGAACTCTTGATGGGCTGGGGGAACGACCACGCCCGCAACGACGACGTGAACGTGTCGATGGTGCCGCTCGGCACGCCGCTGTTGGCCGGACCTGGTGCGATCGCGGCGACGATCGTGTTCGCCAAGTCGGTACACCACGAGCAGGAAGCAGTTGCCCTCGCAGCTGGCATCATCGCGGTCCACGTCGTGCTGTGGTTGACGTTGCGATTCTCGACTGTGATCTTGCGGGTGCTCCGCCGCAGCGGAGTAACGCTGCTGACCCGGATCGCCGGATTATTGCTCTCCTCGATCGCGGTGCAGCTCGCCGCCGATGGCATCGCGAAGTTCGTTGCCGCGAACTAAGCCCAGTGGTGGACGCCGGGCGAACAGCGAGACCTTTCCGGTCGATACCGCGATCGCGACATTGGTTCGCGACGATTCCCGGCGCGATGCATGGACGCTATTGCTCGACGGCGTCGAGACCTCGCACGTCGATCTCGACGATCCGACGTCGTTGGAGTTCGAGTACGTGCGTTGGATCGGTGACGTTATTGACTGCGTTGCGCCCGACGGCCGCCGCGTCGACACCGTGCACCTCGGTGGTGGCGCGTTGACACTCGCGCGCTACGTCATGGCGACCCGCCCGCAGTCGACGCAGATCGTGTTCGAAATCGACGGCGCGCTTGTCGATCTCGTCCGACTGCAGCTGCCGTGGCACCGCAGCCGGCGGCTGCGGGTCAGGGTCGGTGACGCGAGCGCCGGACTCGCCGCGATACGGGATGCTTCATGCGATCTCGTGGTCCGCGATGCATTTCGGGACGCCGTGGTGCCGGCGAGCTTGCGTACGGTCGAGTGCGCGACGCGGGTGCAGGAATGCCTTCGCTCTCATGGTGTCTACGTCATGAACATTGCGGATCGCGCACCCTTCGCCACAACCGGAGTGGAACTGGCGACGGTTCTGGAGGCGTTTAGTGACGTGGCAGTGATCTCAGAGCCAGGCGTCCTTCGCGGCCGTCGGCACGGCAACCTCGTCGTCGTCGCGGCGAACGAGCCGATTCCGGTCAGCGCGATCGCGCGTCGCGTCGCCGACGGTGGTGTGCAAGGGAGGGTCCGAGATCTCGACCAGGTCATCGAGATGGCGCGTGGTCACCGCCCGCTGCGTGCTGCCGACGTCAGTATGTGACGGACCTCAGTACGTGAAGCGCGAGACCAGCGACTTCAGTTCGTCGGCAACCTTGCTCAGTTCGGCGGTCGTGACCCGCGCTGACGCAACGCTGGTCAACGTCGTCGAGGAAGCGCTCGCGACGCCGGCGATCGACCGGGCGATCTCCGCGCTGCCAGTCGCCACCTCAGTGAATCCGCGACCCATCTCGCTGGTCGTCGCCGACTGCTCCTCGACGGCGGACGCGATCGTCACCTGGTAGTCGCTGATCTGACTGATGACGACCCGAATCGCCTCGATCGCAGCGATCGCGTCGCGCGAATCGTTACGTACCGATTCGATGCGGCGAGAGATGTCGTCGGTAGCCCTTGCGGTTTCCTGTGCGAGGTCCTTGACCTCGTCCGCGACGACCGCGAATCCCTTGCCCGCTTCGCCGGCCCGCGCCGCTTCGATGGTCGCGTTCAGGGCGAGCAGATTCGTTTGCTGCGCAATTTCCGTGATGAGCTTGACGACGCTGCCGATATCGAGCGACGACTCACCAAGCCTGGAAATCGCGGCATTGGTTGTATCGGCCATGCTCACTGCGTCGATGGCGACGCCGGCGGCACGGTGTGCGTTGTGGGCGATCTCGCGGATCGAGGAGCCCATCTCCTCGGCTGCGCCCGCGACGCTGGCGACATTGCTGCTGACTTGCTCAGCGGCACTCGAAGCGCTCTCGGCCCGACGGGTTGCGTCGTGAGCCGATGCAGCGATTTGTTCTGACGTTGCAGACAGACTCGCGGCGGACGATGCGAGACCCGCGGCGGTCCCGGCGACCTTGCCGACCAGGGATTGCACGCCGATGACGAAGCGATCGAACTCGCCCGCCAGACTGCCGATCTCGTCGGCACGGTGGAATGCGAGACGACGGGTGAGGTCACCGTCGCCGTCCGCGATATCGGCCATCCGGCCACGCAATATCTCAAGCGGTCGGAGGACATCGTGGCGCAGCCAGAGACCCAGGGCGACGAAGACGAGCAGCAGCCCGACGAGCAGACAGATGGTGGCCGCCACCACGTCGCTGCGCGCTGCGCTGACGGCACTTGCAGAGACCGCGCCGGCTCGCATGTGGTGTAGCGCCGTGTCGGCCTTCGACAAGACGATGAAGCTGACACCACCGACCGCGACGAAGCCGCCTACCGCCGTTGCAGCAGCCTTGTGCACAAGCTTCATCGGTGCCTCCAGATCACGCGCGCCCGCACGGCCGGGGCGCCTGTGTGTGTCCTTCGGCACAAGGTGGGCCGAAGCTGAGCGCTGGAACGGCGATCGGCGGCACCGGCTCGCCGGCCGGGTCTCTGATTGCGCCGGACTGTCGGCCGCGGGGGGGACGATGGCAGGCATGAGCGTGCAACCCGCCGTCACGGCCGCACCCACTCCACCCCCCGAGCAGCTCGGTCTCGCAGGGATGCCGCAACGGCTCTTCGCCTGCACGCCGTCCCGGCTCACTTCGTGGGTCGACTGCCCACGGCGCTACCGGCTGACCTACCTTGACCGGCCCCGCCCGTCAGCCGGACCGCCGTGGGCGCACAACAGCTTCGGTGCGGGTGTCCACAGCGCGCTCGCCGGGTGGTGGCGGCTGCCCCGAGCGGAGCGCACGGTCGCTGCCGTGGGGCAGTTGCTGGACGCCGGGTGGTCGGCCGAGGGTTTTCGCGATTCCGCGCAATCGGGTGCCTGGCTCGGGCGCGGGCGCGCGATGGTCCAGCGCTATGTCGCAACCCTCGATCCCGCCCGCGAACCATTAGGGGTCGAGCGCACCATCGCCGCACGCACGAACCGGCTCGCCCTCTCCGGTCGCGTCGACCGGCTCGATGACCGAGGCGGTGAGCTGGTGGTGGTCGACTACAAGACCGGCCGGCGCCCGCTGACAGTCGACGACACCCGTGGCTCGATGGCGCTCGCCCTGTACGCCATCGCGGGCGCGGCGACGTTGCGGCGGCGCTGCCTGCGGGTCGAGTTGCATCACCTGCCCAGCGGCGAGGTGCATGCGTTCGAGCACACGGACGAATCGCTGCAACGCCAGCTGCGGCGAGCGGAGCAGATCGCCGACGAGGCGCAAGCCGCCACCAGCGCCTTTGTGGCGGATACCTCCCAGGCGCAGAGCCTCCAGGCGCAGGCATCCGATGCGCAGGGCGCGACGGCTCCAGTGGGTGGGGACATGTTCGCGCCAAGGCCCGGCTCGCGGTGTGGCTGGTGCGAGATGCGGGCGCACTGCCCGGAGGGCGCCGCTGCGGCCCCAGCTCAGCTGCCCTGGGCCGGCTTGGGGGAGATCGACGCCGCTGCGCAGGGCCCGGCTAGCCCCTGACCCGAGCTCAGTCGCAATTTGAGGCTCAGTTGTTTCGAAGAACGGCCGATGCACTGATCGTCGTGCCGTGCGGCCGTCGTGGGACGCGACACCTCGGCGAGCGTTCGCGGAACGCGACCCGGACAGCGGAGGAGCGTGAATGGACGAGTTCGACGAGATCGTGCGCGAGTTCCTCGTAGAGAGCTACGAGAACCTCGACCAACTCGACCGTGACCTGGTTGCGCTCGAGCAGGAGCCTGACGCCCACCCGCTGCTCCAGAGCATCTTTCGCACGATCCACACGATCAAGGGGACGAGCGGCTTCCTGGCGTTCGGGAAGCTCGAGGTCCTGACGCACGCGGGCGAGGGCCTGCTCGCGCGCCTGCGCGACGGCGGCCTGCGGTTGACGCAGGAGCGCGCGACCGGGCTCTTGGAACTCGTTGACGCGGTCCGCGGCATCCTGGCCGCGATTGAGGCGACCGGCGTCGAAGACGACCGCGACTACACGGACCTCGTGGCGCGACTCACCGCCTTGCAGACCCCGCTCCCGGAGGCAGAGCTAGCAACCGCCGGCGCGGCCGTCGCAGACGGCGCCAGCGCAGCGACCCGTGGCAGACCGACCAAGGCGACTGCCCAGGCTGCTTCATCGAGCACCCGGCTTCGAGTGCACCGGCTTCGAGTGCATCGGCTTCGAGTACACCGGCTTCGAGTACACCGGCATCGGGCACGCCCGGATCGGCGACGCCAAGTGCCAATGCCCCGACGGCTGCGAAGTCGACGGCCCGGCCGCGACGCCGCGCGACGGATGCCCAGCCGGTCGGTGAGCCGCCCACCGAGCAGCCCACCGAGCAGCCCACCGAGCAGGTTGCCAAACACGACATCAAAGCGGCGCGTGCCGCCCGCAAGGCGAACGGAGCCGCCCCCGCTGCACCGGCGAACCCACCCGCGAACGTCCCGCTGCTAGGCGAGCTGCTCCAGCAACGTGCCGATATCGCCCCCGAGGACGTTGCGGTCGCGATGCTCGAGCAGCAGCTTGGCGACGACCGTCCGCTTGGCGAGATCCTCATCGATCACGGCCAGGCCACCCCCGACCAGGTGCGCGAGGCGCTTGAACTCCAGGCCGTCGCCCAGGCTGATGCGCGGTCTGGCGGCTCGGTCAGCGAGTCAACGCTGCGGGTCGACGTGAACTTGCTCGACACCCTCATGCGTCTCGTCGGCGAACTCGTACTCACCCGCAATCAAATCGTCGCGACGGCCGCAGCCCGCGCAGACGTTGGCATGCAGCGTTCGTCGCAGCGACTGAACCTGTTGGTCAGCGAGCTCCAGGCGGGGGTCATGAAGACCCGGATGCAGCCGATCGACACCGTCTGGAACAAGCTGCCGCGCCTCGTGCGTGACGTGTCGGTCGCATGCGGTCGCGAGGTCCGGCTCGTTCTCGAGGGTCGCGACACCGAGCTGGACAAGACGATCCTCGAGGCAATCAAGGATCCGCTGACACACCTCGTCCGGAATGCGATCGACCACGGGATCGAAGCTCCTGAAACCCGTGTCGCCGCTGGCAAACCGGCTGAAGGCACCTTGACGATGCGCGCGTTCCATGAGGGCGGCCAGGTCAATATCGAAATCAGCGACGACGGCGCGGGCATCGATCCGGCGCGCATCGCAACGAAGGCGATCGAGCGCGGCCTGGCGACGGTCGAGCAACTGCGTGCGATGCCGCCGCGCGAGATCATCAATCTCATCTTCGTACCGGGCTTCTCGACGGCGGCCAAAGTGACGAACATGTCGGGTCGAGGCGTCGGCATGGACGTCGTCCGCACGAACGTCGAGAAGATCGGCGGCACGGTCGACATCTCGAGCGAAACAGGGCTCGGCACGACGTTGAAGATCAAGATTCCATTGACGCTGGCGATCATTCCGGCGCTAACCGTCGAGTGCTCCGGTGAGCGCTACGCGGTTCCGCAGGTCAGCCTTGACGAGTTGCTGTGCCTTGAAGGAGAAGAGGCAAGAGCTGGCGTCGAGTACCTCTCGGGTGCGCCGGTCTTCCGGTTGCGCGGCACCCTGATCCCGCTCGTCTGGCTTGATCACGTCCTCGATCTGACAGACGCGCCGCACGTTGACGAGTCCGTCTACATCCTTGTCCTCCAGGCGGACGGGCGTCGATTCGGTCTCGTTGTCGATCGCGTGCTGAACACTGAGGAAATCGTCGTCAAGCCGTTGTCGCGGCAGCTCAAGGGAATCGGTACCTACTCCGGCGCGACAATTCTTGGCGACGGTCGAGTAGCGCTCATCCTCGACGTCCGCGCATTGGCACGTCGCGCGCACGTGGTACGCGAGAGCGACTCGGCCATGGAGCACGAGCGGCAGCTGGTGACCACTGCTGTCGTCGAGGGTCCAGAGCCGTTGCTCGTCGTCGCGGTCGGCGACCGTCGACTCGGCGTCCCGCTCTCGATGGTGACCCGGCTGGAAGAGATTTCGCTGGACCGAGTCGAACACGTCGGTCAGCGCGAGGTCGTGCAGTACCGCGGTCAGTTGCTGCCGCTCGGACGTCTCTCCACGATGCTGGGCGAGCAGTCGGTATCCGATGCTGGCTCGCAGCTGAAGGTGTCGCAGCTGAAGGTGATTGTGTACACGCAGGGCCGTCGCAGTGTGGGCTTGGTTGTCGACGCTGTGGTCGACATCGCGACTGAGGCTCCGGCGTCGCGGGGAGATGTTTCCGCGTTCGGTGTCTCCGGGGTGGTCGTCGTCCAAGAATTGGTGACCGAGCTCCTCGATATGGAGCAGGCCATCATGGCCACGGACCCGCGCTTTTTCGACGCAGTAGCTGCTGCAGGCGCGGCAGACGTGTCGCCCTACGGGGACTACACGGAAGACACCTACGTTGGCTTGGGGTCCTGATATGGAGCTGCGGCAGTTCGCCACCTTCACGATCGACGCGTTGCTATTCGGCGTAGAGGTACACAAGGTGCAAGAAGTCATCCGTTACCAGGAAATGACCGCCGTTCCGCTAGCCGGCCATGGCGCCGCTGGACTCATCAATCTGCGCGGCGAGGTCGTCACCGCCGTCGACCTACGCACGCGGCTCGGCTTGCCTCCGCGCGCCGACGGCGTCCTGCCGATGAACGTCGTCGTCAGGGTTGACGATGAGCCGGTGAGCCTGCTGGTCGATGCGATCGGGGACGTCGCCCACGTGTCCTCCGAACAGTTCGAGGAGCCGCCCGAGACGATGACGGGTCCCGGCGCAACGCTGGTGACCGGCGCATACAAGCTCGAGGGCGCGTTGCTCCTGGTGCTTGACGTCGCTCGCGCGGCCGATATCGGTATCGCCGTCTAATACCGGGGCGCTCTGAGCCAGGGTTCGCCCGGTCGGCCGTCTCGCGCGGACCCCAGTAAGTGGGACCATCAGGAACCTCAGCTGCGCGGGGCAGGTCATCACGACCGCTACCTCGAGCCACGGGTTTTCGTTCGATGGTTCCGGAGGGGTTCGGTGTACTCGCTCGTCAATGCACCGACGGTCGGCTTCGATCTCGCGCGCCTGCCGACTGGCGCGGCGGTCGCGACCATCCTGCTCGAGGCGCTCGCCCTTCAGGGCACGGTCGGTGAGCCGGCGCTCGACCTGTCCGGATTCGACGCTTTGCAGGTCACCGATCCACAGCGTGCCGCGGCGTGGCTCGAGGTGTCGGCACTGACGCCTCCGCGACGCCTCGACGACGCGTTGTCGGCGGTTGGGCAACTTCTGGGTGAGGCCGCGAACGCGGTGGACGTCAGCGAGTCGGCCGTCCGCGAACTCGAGCCCGTTCTCCGAGACCTGACCACGGCATCGTTTGGCAGCCTCGACGACTTGCTGCGGATGCTCCGCCTGGACATTCTCGACGAGAGTCCGACGCACGTCGTGGCACTAGGTAGTGATGCTCTCGCGGCGGCGTACGGCGGACCTCGGCTGGCCGAGGACGTCCGACGCTTGCTCAGGACACCCTGGATCGCGGCCGCCCGTCGGCTGCCGCCGATTCCGGCTGATCTCGGGCCATATGGTGGCGACCTGCACACGATTTTGGCCCGCGTCGCGACCCTGTCCAAAGACGAAGTGGGCGTTCTCGTCGCGGCGGCCGGTTCGGTCGAGGCCGACTGGAGCAGCCGCATGCACGCGGCAACCTGGGCAAGCTACCTCGCCGGTCGATTGCGCCCCGCCGCGGCTGCGCAGTTCCAGGCGGTCCGGGCGCTGCGGATCTCCGGGGTCGATGCGGCCACCGCCGCGCGCGGCGTCTGGAATTCCGTCAGTGGCTGCCTGCAGGCGGTCGGCGTGCAGGACCTGCTCGACGAGGTGACGTACGGGGTGTTGGTGGCGCCGTGGGAAACGGCAGTGGGGATTCTCGGCTGACGCAGTCAGCTCGGGGATAGGGCTGAGCGAAGCGAAGCGAAGCTCAGAGAAACTGTTGCCGCAACAGAAATCCAGCCGCGGTGGTTTGAGCCGAGCGTTTGCCGACCGTCGGACCCCAGCGACCTCAGTCCCGAGCCACTCCTGCCGATGGGTTACTGCCGGCTTGCACAAGCGACCGGCGCTCACGGGTCGGGAGGTCGCGGTGGCCGGCATCGGCGTGCTCGTCGTCGATGACTCTGTCGTTATTCGCCGCATCATCTCCAGCGTCCTGGACGGCGACCCCGACATCACCGTGGTCGGTACCGCCGCGAACGGCCGGATCGCGCTCGACAAGCTTGAGTCGCTACGTCCTGACATCGTGATTCTCGACGTCGAGATGCCGGTCATGGACGGCTTGGCGACCTTGCGCGAACTGCGCCGCAAGCACCCAACACTGCCAGTGGTCATGTTCAGCACGGTTACCGAGCGCGGCGCGATGGCGACCCTTGATGCTCTCGCGGCCGGTGCCACTGACTACGTGACGAAGCCAACGCATACAGCCAGCGCGACTGCTTCAATCGAACGCGTCCGAGCCGAACTGATCCCGAAGATCAAGGGGATCGTCGGCGCGGCCCGCACCCGCGCGCTCTTTGGCAGTCGGCCAGCACCGAAAGCGCCGCTCCCAACAGGCTCCCCGGTCCGCCAGGATCGCGTCGACGTCATCGTCATCGGTGCGTCGACAGGTGGTCCGGACGCGCTCAGCTCGATCGTGGCCGACTTGCGAAGCGATCTCAGCGTCCCAATTCTCGTGGTTCAACACATGCCACCGCTGTTTACCCGCCTCTTCGCGTCGCGCCTCGACCGCAGCTCTCCCCTGCAAGTGGCCGAGGCTGTCGACGGTCAACTCGTGGAGCCCGGCCGGATCCTGGTTGCGCCCGGCGACCAGCACATGACCGTTCGCCGTTATGGCGTCGATGTTCGAGTGCGGTTAACGCAAGAGCCGCCGGAGAACTATTGCCGGCCCTCGGTCGACGTTCTGTTCCGGTCTGCCGCCGCGGTGTACGGGGCAGGTGTGGTTGCCTGCGTCCTCACCGGCATGGGGCGGGACGGCGCGAAGGGAGCCGAGCGGGTGCGGGCCGCTGGTGGCTCAGTCATCGTGCAGGACGAAGCGAGTTCTGTTGTGTGGGGCATGCCAGGCGCTGTTGTGGCGGCTGGCGTCGCCACCGAGGTCGTGGCGTTGCGGCCAGATCGCGGGCCGGCTTCAGGGCGCGCATGGCACCGGGCGGGCGGCCACCCGTCCGCTGCTCCCAGCGTCGCCTGCCCGAGCTGTTCTCGGTGGCGCCTCGTGACGATCAGCGCCAGCGCCTTTGCGTTCGTCAGTGACCTCGTCAAGCGACAGGCTGCGATTGTCATTGGCCCCGGCAAGGAATACCTCGTCGAGAGTCGGCTGCTGCCGCTCGCCCGCGATGCCGGCCTCGACGACGTCGGGGCGCTGATCACCCGCCTGCAGGGCAGTCGCGACGATGTCCTGCGGCGGCAGATCGTCGAGGCGATGACGACCAACGAGACTTCCTTCTTTCGCGACCGAGACCCGTTCAACGCGCTGTCGCAGGCGATCGTGCCCGAACTGTGCAAGCGGCGCAGCGCGAGCCACCGCCTCACGATCTGGTCGGCAGCATGTTCGACCGGTCAGGAGCCTTACAGCATCGCCATGACGCTGCTGGACCATCCGTTGATCACCGCGGACTGGCAAGTTGACGTGCTCGCGACAGACTTCAACGGCGACATTCTCGACAAGGCGCGTCGGGCCAGGTACTCCCAGTTGGAAGTGAACCGAGGGCTCCCTGCACCCCTGCTCGTCCGTCACTTCGAGCGAGCCGAGACCGACTGGCGGGTCGTGGCAGCAGTTCGGAAGATGGTTCGGTTTGCGCCGCTGAACCTCGCCGAGCCGTTCGAGGTTCACCAGATGGACGTCGTGTTCCTCCGCAACGTGCTGATCTATTTCGATCCGGCCACCAAGATCGAGGTGCTGCGTCGGGTCAGGGCGATCTTGCGGCCCGACGGGTTCCTCTTCCTGGGCGGCGCCGAGACCACGCTTGGCCTCGACGACGGCTTCGAGCGGGTCGCGGTCGGTTCTACGATCGCCTACCGCCCGAAGGGGGCCGGACCGCTCGACCTCCCGCGTCACCTCGCGCCCGCTGTCGCCGGTGTGGGCCTCTCCGGGCCGGTCTCCGTCGGCGTCCGGCCTCGACCGGTTTCGGGGTCGTGGGAGGCGACGCCACTGCCGCCCCCGCCGCGGCAGCCCGACTTGCGCCAACCGCTCAATTAGTTCGCGTAAAGGCCGATGAACATGCCAGTACGTGCGGGCCGAATGCCGCAACAGCACCCGCCTAGTTCGCCCGATGAGAACTCAGCACGATGAAGACCATCTCCAGATCGGCTCTACTGCTAGACCGGCTCCAGACCCGCGGCCGCGTATGTCCGCCCGGCTGGTTCGGTCCTACAGGTCCGGTGCCTCGATGACGACGGAAGGTGCACGTCCGATGTTGGCCATGGTGATCGACGACTCGAGCGCGATGCGTTTGATTCTCGGTCGGATCATGCGATCGCTCGGGTTTGACGTTGTCGACGCCCCCAACGGCGCCGAAGCTATCGCGCGGTTGCAGAGCGGCGTCCTGCCAGACATCGCTCTTGTCGACTGGAACATGCCGGTCATGGATGGACTCGCGTTCGTCAACGCGGTCCGTCGCGAGGAGAAGTGGCGCCAGATCACGCTGATGATGGTGACGACCGAAAGCGAGCAGTCACAGATCGTCCGTGCACTCGCGGCGGGCGCTCACGAATACGTCATCAAGCCGTTCACTCCTGATGCGATCGCCGACAAGCTCGCCCTTCTCGGCGTCCTCGCCTACTAGTGCGCAGGCCCACGAACGTGCTCGATTCGAATGTGTAGAGAGGTAGCAGGCCGTGACCTACATTCCCAGTGCGGATGACCTAGAGGTCATCACGCGTGAGGTCTGGACGTCGTTCCTCGACGGTGATCCGGCAGGTCTGATCGCCACGAGCGGCGACCTGCCCGCAGACAAGATCACCGGGTGCGTCCACCTGTCGGGCGCCTATACCGGCTCGATCATGCTGCAGTGCTCGCCGCCCGCGGCGCGCGACGCTGCAGCGGCGCTGTTCTCCATCGCTCCGGGCGCTGTGACGCAGACCGAAGTAGTCGACGCGCTCGGTGAAATCGCCAACATGGTCGGTGGCAACGTCAAGAGCATGCTGCCCGGCCCCTCAGCACTTTCGCTGCCGTCGGTAGTGCAGGGTCAGTTGTCGCTTCCCGGCACGCGGATGGTTCGGGAGGTCCAGCTCTCCTGGCGCGCCGAGCCGCTCTTCGTGAGCCTTTGGCAGCAGGCATCGTAGGTCGCGATGCGAATCTTGATCGTCGACGACAGCAGAGCCATGCGCATGATCGTGGCGCGCACCCTGCGAATGGCCGGCTACGACGAGCACGAACTTGTCGAGGCGGTTGACGGGCTGCACGCACTCGAGGTGGTCGCACAAGCGCCACCCGATGTCGTGCTGTGCGACTGGAACATGCCGCAGATGTCGGGACTCGAACTGCTCACTGCGCTGCGTTCGGCGGGCTGGCGCATCCCCTTTGGTTTTGTGACGTCGGAAGCCTCGCCCCAGATGCGGACGGCGGCTCTTGAGGCCGGCGCGATGTTCCTGGTCGCGAAACCGTTCACTCCCGAAGATTTTCAGAACGTGCTCGATCCGGTGCTCGCCTAGCGCTTGCCGTCATGACGTGGCCTTGGTCAGGTCGTAGAGCGTGACGCCACCGATCGTGACCGCGGTGTAGTGGCTGCTCACCCAGGTCGAAATCTCGGACGACGCGTTGCTGCCGCCATTCGGAGTGCCGACGCTGCCCGCGATGAAGTAGTGAATCTTGCCCTCAGCGACGAGCTTCTCGAACTGCGCCAGTGTGGGATCAGGATCGCTGCCGTTGAACCCGCCGATCGCCATGACGGGATCGCCGGTCGCTAGCTGGTACCCCGATGCTTCGTTTGACCCGACGGCCGCAGCAACCCACGTGTAGGAACTCGCGTTCGCCTTCAAGGCGGCTGTGAGTGCCGCGCTCGGTGTGCTACTGCCGAGCAGCCCGCCGCCGCCTTGTCCGCGACCGCCGCCGAACCCACCAGCAGGCCCGGTCGTGCCGGTCGTACCCGTCGTCCCGGTCGGTGGGGCGAAGCCGGTGGCGCCGTTCGGAGGCGTTCCACCTGTCGTTCCGGTCGGCGGTGTTCCGCCCCGGCCCGCACCCGGCTGGCCACCGCCGAATCCGCGACCGCCGAAGCCGCCCGGTCCACCCTGAGCCCGACGACGGTCCGGCGCTCGGGATTGAACCGGTGTGCGGTGTGCTCGCGGTGTCGATAGCAAACGCGACCGGTGCGCCGACTGCCGTCAGCACGGAGCCTGCTGCGATCGCGACCGCGATGCCGCGCTTCACGTGTCCGATGACGAGCACCGTGACAGCCGCTGCGATGCCAACGACCAGGATCGTCGGACGCAACCACGACTCGAATGTCGGCGTCCGGCCAAGAAGCACGTGTGCCCACCATGTCGTCACCGCGATCGCGGCCGACAGGAATACCCGTGATGTCCAGCGCTCGCGGTGGCGCCACAGTTCGGTGCCGCCGATGCCGACGAGTGCACCGATCGCCGGCGCAAGTGCAACCGTGTAGTACGGGTGAATGATGCCCTTGCTCAAGCTCAGAATCAGTCCACTCACGATCAGCGTGGTGCCCCACAGGACGGTCGCTGCGCGCAGCTTGCTGGTGCGTCCCTCGCGCCGTGTGAGCCACAACGCACCGAGCACCATGACCAGCGCGGCCGGGATCAGCCAGGAGATCTGGGTGCCCATTTCCGAACCGAAGAGTCGGGTGATGCCGGTCGGACCCCACATGTTGCCACCAGCCACCACCACCCGCGTTACCGGCGCCGCCCCCGGTGACGCTGCCCGTCTCGTTGCCGGTCAGTCGGCCGAAGCCGTTGTAGCCGAAGATCAGCTCGAGAATGCTGTTGTGCTGCGATCCGCCGATGTAGGGCCGCGCGCTGGCCGGCGTCAACGTGACCGCAACGACCCACCAAGCCGCCGCGACGAACATCGCAACGCCGGCAAGGAGCAACTGCCAGATCCTGCGCCGAACAGGTGTCGGGGCGGCAAGCAAGTACACCAGACCGAATGCAGGGACGACGAAGAACGCCTGCATCATCTTCGTCAGGAATCCCAGACCGACGAGGGATCCGGCAAGCACAAGCCACCGAGTGCTCGCGGCTTCCAGTGCCCTTGTCACCGCGTAGGCAGCAACTGTCAACAGCAGCACGAGCAAGGCGTCGGGGTTGTTGAAGCGGAACATCAGCACGGCGACAGGAGTAAGAGCGAGCACGGCGCCTGCCAGCAACCCGCCGCAGGAGTGAACCAGCGGCGAACCGTTGCGTAGAGGACGGCAACCGTGGCTACGCCTTCAAGGGCCTGCGGCACCAGAATGCTCCAGGCGTTCACCCCGAAGACGCGCGCCGAAAGGTCCATGACCCACAGCGACGCCGGTGGTTTGTCGACCGTGATGAAGTTTGCGGCATCCGAGGAGCCGAAGAAGAAGGCCTTCCAGCTTGTCGAGCCAGCTTGAACGGCAGCCGAGTAGAACGAGTTCGCCCAACCCGAAGCGCCCAAGCCCCAGATGTAGAGGAACGCCGTTCCGATCAGCAGGGCGAGCAGCGACGGGCGCACCCAAGCCGGATCGGTCGGCCGGCCCCGGACCATGCGCTTCATGCGACCCGGCCCTGCATCACCCGCGCGTTGTCGGTCACGCTCGAGATGGCCGGCGCCGTGCTCATCGTGGGCGCGGTGGTGGTCATGAGAACTCCTTGACGGTCGTTGTAATGGCGCGGGGCAGGTGCGGGCTCTGTACGTCTGACGGCCTGCGGAAGACCCACGACCGAAACAGCAAGAAGCGAAGAATGGTGGCGGCCAGATTTGCGAGCACGAGCGCCGTGACTTCGATCGATCGCCCGGCGTGCGGTGCAACTGCGTGCACGACCGCGAGGGCACCCGTGCTCAATGCGAGACCGACGCCGAAGACTGCAAGTCCCTGCAGCTGATGTTGCAATCGCGCGGTGCGACCGCGCACACCAAACGTGATCGAGCGATTGACCGCGGTATTGCCGATCGCCGTTATCAGCAGGGCGATCGCATTCGCCCACGCGGCAGACATGGCCGTTCGCGCAACGAGAAAGAGAACGACGTATGCGATCGTGCTCGCGATGCCCACACCACAGAAGCGGTACAGCTGCGCGCCGAGCGATCCGCTGGCGCCGTCGCTTCGATGTGCCCGCAGCGGTATCCGTCCGCGTGCGAGATCGCGCGTCAGTCGGGCTATGCCGCGAAGATCGGCGATCGCGGTCTGCACGATGTCGACGCGGGAATCCGGGTCGTCCGTCCAGTCGACCGGCACCTCGTGAATCCGCATCCCCGACCGCTCGGCAAGAACGAGGAGTTCGGTGTCGAAGAACCAACCGTTGTCCTGCACCATGGGCAGCAGCTCACGCGCTCGATCGGCACGCATCGCTTTGAATCCGCATTGCGCATCCGAGAACCGGGTAGTGAGCGTGGTGCGCAGCAGCACGTTGTAGCAACGCGAGATGATTTCACGCTTGGGTCCACGAACGACGCGCGACGACCGCGCAAGCCTGGTGCCGATCGCGACATCGCTGTGCCCCGACAGCAGAGGTGCGACGAGGGGCAGCAGCGCGGACAGATCGGTCGACAGATCGACGTCCATGTAACAAACGACTTCCGCGGTGCTCGCCAACCACACGGTGTGGAGCGCGCGACCGCGACCCTTCTTGCTGAGGTAGGTCGCGCGCACGTTCGCGAGCTCGGCTTCCAGTGCGCACGCGATGGGCCACGTTTCATCGGTGCTGGCGTTGTCAGCGATGGTGATGCGAAACGACAAGGGAAACGTCGATGTCAGGTATTCGTGCAAGCGGCGAACGCTCGGCCCGAGATCGTGCTCCTCGTTGTGTACGGGAATGACGATCTCGATCGCCGGTGCGCTGGGCGCCTCGACGTAGGTCAGTTCATCCGGCAGCTGCATCGTTGTCATGGGATGACAATCGCGTGCGGGCCTGCACTGAACCTGAACACGACCTGACGGCCGTGTAGGAGATTTGTTTCGACGAAGTTTGCGCTAGAGCTGGCGCAGGACCTCATCTGCCGGCACGGCGTCGAGCGTGAAGTCGGTCAGACCATCGATGGTTCCGCAATCGACGCAGCGAGCGGCGAGCGCGATCCAGTTCACCGCTCCGTCATCGTCGGTGTGGAGCCCGGTCGCGAGTTCGGCGATCGACTGCGAGCAGTTGGGGCAGGCCCACATCCGCGGGAAGTTCCAGTGCTCGGCGGAGTCGAGTACGTCCTGGCTGTCGCCGCAGCTCATGCAGCGATGACGCGCCACCGCGGTCTCCGCGTCAGCTTCGACATAGAACCAGGTCGAGGGCTCCGCACCGTGAACGGCGTTCGTACACGTGAGCAGCACGGTCCTGGTCACCGGCGGGCAGCCCTTGAGCTGCACCAGCCATGACTCGAGGTCCTCTGTACTTTCACCGGTGCGACGCCCGGCCACGGTCCGCAATACCACGGGTCCTCCTCGCGTGTGCCCGACTGCTTCGTCGGTACATCGGCGCACCGGCTTGAATGCCCGGACCTCGGCGCGGGGGTGAAATCGCCAGGTGGGAGCTCGCGCTAGCTGTTGGCGCTGCCGCCTGACCGGCCGCGACCGCCGCGCGATCGCCGGCGCCGTGGGCCACCGGCGGCACCGTCGGGTCCGCCGCCCTCGGCTGGCCGCCGCCGGCGTTCGGGATTCACTCGGCGATGCACTGGCCGTGCGTGCGATTGCGCCGACCTGGTCCGTTGGCGACGTGGGCGGGCTGGTGAGCCGTCAGGCGTGGTCGCGGTCCTGGGTGCTTTGGCCGCGGCACTCTGTGCTGTCGCTGCTCGTCTGTCGCTGCCGCGGCACGCTTGCGCGGTGCCCGCTCGCGCTCGGTGTGACCGCCGCCCCGCGAACCGCTTGCTGACCGTCCCGGCCCACCGGCTGCGCCGGCACTGCGTCGGGGTCGCCCTGTCTCGCCAAGGTCCTCGAGGACTTCGGCGCCGAGTCCGGCTCTGGTGCGATCGGCGCGTGGCAGGACGCCGGTGACTCCACGGGGGATGCCCAACTGCTCGTGCAGTTCGTCGGAGGTCGAGTAGGTCTCCGGCGGGTCGGGGAACGACAGATCGAGCAGGCTGTTGATCGACTTCCAGCGGGCGAGATCGTCCCAGTCGACCAGCGTGACGGCGACGCCAGACGCGCCCGCCCGGCCGGTTCGCCCGATGCGGTGCAAGTAGGTCTTCTCGTCGTCCGGGCAGGAGTAGTTGATGACGTGGGTGACGCCCTCGACGTCGATACCGCGGGCAGCTACATCGGTGGCCACCAGCACGTCGACCTTGCCCGCTCGAAAGGCGCGCAGGGCCTGCTCACGTTGGCCCTGACCGAGGTCGCCGTGCACCGCAGCTGCCGCGAAGCCGCGTTCGCTCAGGTCGGCCGCGAGCTTGTCGCACTGCCGCTTGGTGTGGCAAAAGACCATCGCCAGCCCGCGCCCGTCAGCCTGCAGGATGCGCGCCAGCACTTCGGGCTTGTCCATCGAATGTGCGCGGTAGACGAACTGCGCGGTCTCTGGAACCGTGCGGCCCTCGTCCGGTTCCTCGGCGCGGATCCTGGTCGGCTGCTTGAGGTACTTGCGTGACAGCGAGATGACCTCGCCCGGCATCGTCGCCGAGAAGAGCATCGTCTGGCGGCTGGCCGGCGTCAGCGCGAGGATGCGCTCGACGTCAGGCAGGAAGCCAAGGTCGAGCATCTCGTCGGCTTCATCGAGCACCAGGATCTGGATGCTGGACAGGTCGAGGTGGCCCTGTCGAGCCAGGTCGAGCAGCCGCCCAGGGGTCCCCGACACCACGTCGATGCCGGCCTTGAGCGCCGCGACCTGCGGCTCGTAGGACCGGCCGCCGTAGACGGCGAGCACGCGGGCGCCCAGTCCCTTGCCCGCGACGACGAGGTCCGCGGCGACCTGGATCGCGAGTTCACGGGTCGGGACGACGACAAGTGCCCGCGGGCGATGATCGTCGACCAACTCGATGAGCTGGAGCAGCGGGGCTCCGAACGCAAGAGTCTTGCCCGTGCCGGTCCTGGCCTGTCCGATCAAGTCGGTGCCAGTCAGCGCTAGTGGAATCGCCAGTGCTTGAACGGGGAACGGGATGGTGATGCCGACGGCTTCTAGGGCCTCGGCGGTCTCGGGAGCAATCCCGAGTTCGGCAAACGTGGTCAGAACGGAACCTCTCAAAAGGGGCCGACCTGCGGTCGGGACCGTCTGGCGGGCGCTGGAATCGTGCATGGGAACAATGCAGCGCGGCTCGCGGGTCCGGGCGGTCGCCCTTGGCAGCGCGAGTCTACCGTGCGGCCGCCTGCCAAGCTTTCGGCACGCTCGCTACGGCACTACTCTTCGGAGAGTGGACGACGAGGAAGTTCCAGAGATCGACCTGCTGGCCGATCCGACTTATCGCGACGCCGTCACCGACTTGCTCGGTGTGCTGGCCTATGCCGAACTCGTCGCCTTTGAACGCCTGGCCTACGACGCGCGGATGGCGCCGACCCTCGAAGACAAGGCCGCCCTTGCCCGCCTCGCGACCGCAGAGTTCGGGCACTACCAGCTACTCGAGCGGCACCTCGAGGGAATGGGCGTGGGCGCCGAGAAGGCGATGGCACCATTCGTCGTCCCGCTTGAGGCGTTTCATGCGCAGACCGCGCCAAGCGATTGGGCCGAGAGCCTGGTGAAGGCGTACGTCGGTGATGGCATTGCGGCGGACTTCTACCGGGAGATTGCGAAGCTCCTCGATCCCACCGCCCGGGCGCTCGTGCTCGAAGTGCTGGCCGACACCGGCCACGCTGAGTTCGCGGTCGAGCGGGTGCGGCAGGCCATCGTGGCCGACCCGACGATCGCCGGGCGCCTCGCCTTGTGGGGGCGCCGGATCGTCGGCGAAGCCCTTGCGCAAGCCCAGGCGGTGTGTGCAGAACGCGAGGCGCTGGTCACCCTGCTGGTCGGGGGAGTGGCCGGCGCGGGTGCCGACATCAGTGAACTGATGCGCACATTCACCCGGATCACCGACGCCCACATGCGCCGGATGGCAGCGCTCGGTCTCTCCGCCTAGGCGGACGCACTCACCGCGCCTCTACATCGCGCTGCCGAAGCCGACCCTGCGCTCGTTCGCTTCGCCGATCTCGACGTAGGCGAGCTTCTCGACCGGGATCAAGACCCGACGGCCGCGCTCGTCGGCGAGGGTCAGCAAGCCGCCGGCCTTGACCGCTGCAATGATCAGTTCCTCGACGGCCTCGGGGGTCTGCGAGCTCTCCACGACGATCTCGCGCGCGGCGTACTGGACACCGATCTTGACCTCCACGGTCATCCTCCGCCTTGTGTGGTGGGCCTGCTTGCTCGTGCCAACCCGACACTGAGAACTTACCGGTACTACGTGCCGTCTGCGGCGGCCGCGGCGCCGGCGGGCAGCTTGGGTCGTTGTTTGGTGGTCAGCGTGACCAGGTCGGCGAGCAGATCGCCGTCCGCCTCGATTCGTTCCAGCACTGCGGCGGGTAGGAAGACCAGCTCCTCCGGCGACCGGCAGGCGGTCACCTCGTCCCAAGTGACGGGGGTCGACACCGTCGGTTCTGGACGGGCCCGCAGCGAGTACGGCGCGACGGTCGTCTTGGCGGCCGCGTTCTGGCTCCAGTCGACCAGCACCTTGCCGTGCCGCAGCGCCTTGGTCATGTCGGACACGACCAGATCGGGCCGTTGCCTCTCGAGCCGCCGAGCCAGTGACCGCGCATACATGCGAGTGTCGTCCGACGACGTCGGGCGAAGCGGCGCGTACAGCTGCATGCCCTTCGAACCGCTCGTCTTCGGGTAACCCTTCAGCCCGTCGGACTCCAGAATTTCCCTAAGCAGCAAGGCAACTTCGCAACATTCGACGATCGTCGCGGGCGGCCCGGGATCGAGATCGAGCACCAGCAAATCGGCATCCTGGACGCCGCCGCGTGGCCCGACTTTCCATTGCGGCACGTGCAGTTCGAGGGAGGCGAGATTTGCCGTCCAGACCAGCGTCGGCAGGTCGTCGACGATGACGAAATCGATCGTCTCGCGGTTCATGGTGCTCCCGGGCACCGGCAGGGTGACCGTGCGCACCCATTCCGGCGTCCCGCGCGGCGCGTTCTTCTCGAAGAACGAAGGGCCGTCTACGCCGTTGGGGTAGCGTTTGCGGGTCAGCGGCCGCCCGGCGAGATGCGGGAGCAGCACCGGCGCAACGCGGGCGTAGTAGTCGAGAACCTCGCCCTTGGTGAATCCTGTTTGCGGGTACAAGATCTTGGTGAGGTTGGTGATGGCCAGCCGGCGGTCGCCCACCTGAACGGTCGTCTTGTCCGACTTTTCGTTTGCATCTTTGCTTGATGGCACGGTCTAGTGCTTCACGGACGAAGGAAGGCTCATGCGCAGCATCTGGAAAGGGTCCATTTCTTTCGGCCTGGTCAGCATTGCCGTCAAGGTGTACTCGGCGACGGAAGAGAAGGACATCGCCTTTCACCAAGTGCATCGCGAGGACGGCGGTCGAATCAAGTACAAGCGGATCTGTTCCATTGACGGCGAAGAGGTCCCGTACAACGACATCGCCAAAGGCTACGAACTGCCGGACGGCGACATGGTCGTGCTGACCGACGACGATTTGGCCGAACTGCCCCTGACCAGCAGTCGCGAGATCGACGTCTTGCAGTTCGTGCCGCTCGAGCAGGTCGACCCCATCTACTTCAACAAGAGTTACTACCTCGAGCCCGACGCCCGCGCTGCGAAGGCCTACGTCCTGCTGCGCGACACCTTGGAGAAGTCCGGCCGCGTTGCGGTGGTCAAGGTCGCGCTACGCCGTCGGGAGGCACTCGCGACGCTGCGGGTACGGGCCGGCGTCATCACGCTCGAGACCATGCTGTGGCCAGACGAGATCCGCAACCCGGAGTTCGGGTTCCTCGATGAGGATGTCGATGTGCGGCCTGCGGAGATCGCGATGGCGAACTCGCTCGTCGAGTCGTTGTCGGGTGACTTCGACCCAGCTGACTACACCGATCAGTACCGAGCGGCGCTCGAGTCGGTCGTCGAGGCAAAGATCGAGGGCCGCGATCTGGTGCCGGCGCCTGACCGGCTGAGTCGGAGACGGCTGGCACGGTCGTCGACCTGGTCGCTGCATTGCAGGCCAGCATCGCGGCCGTGAAGGCCTCGAGGGAGCAGGGCCACGGCTCGGCGGGGAAGGCTCCGGCGGCCGCCAAGAAGGCGCCGGTCAAGAAGCTCACCCCCAAGGCCGCGCCCGCCAAGAAGGCAGTGGCCGCCCGGGCCGGCACGAAGGTTGCGGCCAAGTCGACCGCTACGAAGCAGGCTGCCAAGGCGCCGGCCGCCGCCGCCGCGAGAGCCGCTGCAGAGCGGAAGCCCGCGCGGGCCCGCCGTTCGGCGTAAACGGCGGCGCATTCGGCGCTCAAGCACCGCCGTCCTCGCGCCGACTTCAGGCGTAAGAGGACGGCGTACCAGCGTCGTCCGACGGGTATTTGGATTTGGAGCCCACCGTGACCGTCAGCGACCACCTCGACATTGTCGCGGCGTTGCGCGAGGTTCCAGGGGTCGCCGACGCCGACGTTGAGCCCGATGGTGAAGGCGACGGACTTGGCCTGCTCCGGCTCGGGTTGGCTCCCGGCGTCGATGAAGTCGAGGTTGCCAGCGCCGTAGGACGGCTGCTTGCGCGAGCGGTTCGGGCTTGGCGTTGACGCCGATCGGGTCCAGCTCGTCGAGGACATGCAGGCGGACGCCGAGGACCCGACCATCGAGGACGACGAGCCGCACGACACCGACAAGTTCCGGCCCGCGATCAGGCGCATGCACATCATTTCCTCAGGACTGCAGGTTGCCGCCGAGGTGACGCTGTCGATCTCAGGGGCTGCTGCACGGTCAGCCGCAGAGACATCGGCGGTCGGTCGGGCCGAGGGAACCGCGACCCAAAGCGGTGTCCAGCGTGCCGTCGCGACTGCCACGCTGCGAGCCGTCGAGGAGTTACTCGGCGGGAGAGCCCGATTCGAGCTCGACCTCGTCGAGCTGACGCCGACCGGCCGCGACCGCGCAGTCCTGGTCGCACTCACCATGCTGAGCACGACCGGCAGCGAGAAGCTGACGGGTGTCGCCGGCGTCCGCGAAGACGTCCGGCAGGCCGCGATCCGGGCCACTCTCGACGCGCTGAACCGGCGCGTCGAACACATGGTCAGCTAGCGCACCGCGCGAGCAGTCGCCGTCCGACCACTGGTGCCCTACGGCCGCAAGAACGGCCGTTGCGCACCAGCACTCCGAGGGCAAGCGGCGTACCTTGCTGGCCATGGACATGAGTGGGTCGATGGGGGGGCAGGCACCGGAGCCGTCGCGCTTCTTGCAGGGCGCTCGGGTCGGGCCGCAACCAGCAGCGCACCCGCATCCGCACCCGCGCAAGCCCCGCCGCCATCTCCTGAGCAAGTTGACGCGCCGCCTGCGCGGCAAGGACAGCTCGTAGCGTCGGCTCGACGTCCTCACTGCCTAGGATCACCGTCATGCATGAGGTTCAAGGCGTGATCGCGCGCACCAAGGGCGCTCCGGTCGAACTCACCACGATCCTGGTCCCGGATCCCGGCCCCGGCGAGGCACTCGTCAAGGTGCAGACGTGCGGCGTCTGCCACACCGACCTGCACTATCGCGAGGGCGGCATCAACGACGACTTCCCCTTCCTGCTCGGGCACGAGGCGGCCGGTGTCGTCGAGGCGGTCGGTGACGACGTCCGCGATCTGGCTGTCGGCGATTTCGTGATCCTGAACTGGCGCGCGGTTTGCGGTGCTTGCCGTGCCTGCTTGCGCGGCCGGCCCTGGTATTGCTTCAACACCCACAACGCGACGCAGAAGATGACGCTGGCCGATGGCACGCCGCTGTCACCCGCGCTCGGTATCGGCGCGTTCGTCGAGAAGACATTGGTGCACGCAGGTCAGTGCACAAAAGTCGATCGGACGGCGAGGGCGGCCGCAGTCGGATTGCTCGGCTGTGGGGTGATGGCGGGCATTGGCGCGGCGGTCAACACGGGCGGCGTGAGTCGCGGCGACACGGTCGCCGTCTTTGGCTGCGGCGGGGTCGGCAACGCGGCTATCGCGGGTGCCAGGTTGGCGGGTGCCCGCACGATCATTGGCGTGGACGTCGATGCACGGAAGCTTGACGCGGCACTGCGGCTTGGCGCGACGCACGTCATCAACTCGAGCGAGTCCGATCCGGTCGAGGCGATTCGCGCGCTCACGGACGGCGTCGGTGTTGACGTGGCCATCGAAGCGGTCGGCCGCCCCGAGACCTACACCCAGGCGTTCTACGCCCGCGATCTCGCCGGCACCGTCGTGCTGGTCGGGGTTCCGCGGCCGGACATGCGCCTCGACCTACCGCTGCTCGACGTCTTCGGTCGTGGCGGGTCGCTGAAGTCATCGTGGTACGGCGACTGCCTGCCGTCGCGCGACTTCCCGGTGCTCGTCGACCTGTACCAACAAGGTCGCCTCGACCTCGACGCGTTCGTTTCGGAGTTGATCGGCATCGGTGACATCGAGGCCGCGTTCGAGAAGATGCATCGTGGCGAGGTCCTGCGCTCGGTGGTCTTGCTCGCCGAGTGAAGGAACTTCGCCGTATCGAGGCTCGCGAAAACGAGCCGAATTCCTTCACTCGGCGCAGAACTCTCGGCCCACGCGTGGTAGACCGGGCTGGTGGAGATCGCCGACGATTGGCCAGGGCGGCTGCTCTCGACGTCCCGCGGTGAGATCTTTGTCCGCACGTTCGAACGCCCGGCCGCGATCGACCTCGACGCGCCGCCGCGCCCGCCGATCCTCTTTGTGCATGGGCTCGGCGGTGAGTCGCTCGACTGGGTCGACGTCGCACTCCAGCTCAAGGATTCGTTCGACTGCTCGGCGCTCGACCTGCCCGGGTTTGCGCACTCGCCGCCGCCAGGGAAAGACCTCTCGCTCGACGGCCTCGCCACAGCGGTTGCCGAAGTAGCGCGAACCGCGAATCGGCCGGTGCACCTTGTCGGCAACTCCCTTGGCGGCGCTGTCGCGGTGCGGGTGGCCGCGGAACATCCCGAGCTGGTGGCATCGCTCACGCTGGTCGCCCCCGCGCTGCCCGACCTGCGTCCGAAGGCCGGCAGCGCACAACTACTGATCGCGTTGGTACCGCTGCTAGGCCCCGCCATCGTGCGCACGATCATCAAGGCCGACCCCGAATGGATGGCTCGACGCATCTACGCGCTCTGCTACGGCAACCCCAAAGCAGTGACCCCGGAGCGGCACGCGCGCGAACTCGCGACGCTTCGGCAGCGGGCAAGCCTGGCGCACAGCCCCAAGGTCTACCGCGAAGCCCTGCGCGCCACAGTCGTGTCCTACCTTGACCACGGACCGCGACGGCTTTGGCAGCAGGCGGCAGCTGTCGGCGTCCCGACTCTTGTCGTTTCTGGCGGACGCGACCGGCTCGTGTCGCGGCGGGTTGCGGCACGCGCGAAACGCACCTTCCGGGACGTCGAGTTGCTGCTGTTGCCGAAAGCCGGTCACGTCGCCCACCTCGAGGACCCCGCGGCCGTCGCGGCCGCGCTGCGGGCGTTCCTCTCGCGACCGGACCTGACGCGGGGAATGCCCGAGCGCCGTGGGACCGTTGTGGAGGTCGGGCCAACCACGCCCCGCCCGTAGAGTCACCGCAACGCTGATCCCGCTGATGGAGCCGAAGTGTCCTTTCCCCCGCTGGTCGAGCCGGCCGACAGCCTGACCGTCGAAGAGGTGCGGCGCTATTCGCGGCACCTGATCATTCCCGACGTTGCGATGGCCGGTCAGAAGCGGCTGAAGAACGCGCGGGTGCTGGCGATCGGCGCCGGGGGGCTGGGGTCGCCGGTGCTCATGTACCTCGCTGCGGCGGGTGTCGGAACGCTCGGCATCATCGAGTTCGACACGGTCGACGAGTCGAACCTGCAGCGCCAGATCATCCACGGGCAAAGCGATATCGGCCGCTCGAAGGCGCAGTCGGCCCGCGACTCGATCCGTGAGATCAACCCGCTGGTCAAGGTCGTGTTGCACGAGGAGCGGCTCGAGAACGACAACGTGTTCGAGATCTTCAGCCAGTACGACCTGATCGTCGACGGCACCGACAACTTTGCGACGCGCTACCTCGTCAACGACGCGTGCGTGCTGCTCGGCAAGCCGTACGTGTGGGGCTCGATCTACCGCTTCGACGGGCAGGCGTCGGTGTTCTGGGCTGAGAACGGACCCTGCTACCGGTGCCTGTATCCAGAGCCACCGCCGCCCGGCATGGTGCCGTCGTGCGCCGAGGGTGGCGTGCTCGGCGTGCTGTGCGCGTCGATCGGGTCGATTCAGGCGACCGAGGCGATCAAGTTGCTGACTGGTATCGGTGAGCCGCTCATCGGCCGGCTGATGATCTACGACGCCCTGGAGATGTCGTACCGCACGGTGAAGATCCGCAAGGATCCCGAGTGCCCGATCTGTGGCAAGAACCCCACGATCACCGAGCTGATCGACTACGAGACCTTCTGCGGCGCGGTGTCCGACGAGGCGCAGCTCGCGGCGCAGGGTTCGACGATCGTGCCGCGTGAGCTCAAGGAGTGGATCGACCGCGAGGAGAACATCTTCCTGGTCGACGTCCGCGAGCCGGCCGAGTTCGAGATCGTCTCGATCCCGGGCGCGACGCTGATCCCGAAGGGCGAGTTCCTGAACGGGTCGGCGCTCGAGCGGATGCCGCAGGACAAGCGCATCGTCTTGTACTGCAAGTCGGGTATGCGCTCGGCGGAGGCGTTGGCGATCGTCAAGGGCGCCGGATTCGCCGATGCCGTGCACCTGGGCAGCGGCGTCGTCGGCTGGGTCAACCAGGTCGACCCGAGCCTGCCCTCGTACTAACTTTCCGTTCGTGCCGAGACGATGCTTTCGAGCCGGACGACGAGTTGCCGGCGTTCGCACCCCAAATGTCGGCGTTCGCCCAGCGGGTGCTCGACCTCGTCGACGCGATACCTCCGGGCAAGGTGCTTGCCTACGGCGACATCGCCGAGTACCTCGGTGAAGGCGGCCCGCGCCAGGTTGGTTCGGTGATGTCGACCTGGGGTGGCGCGGTGCCGTGGCATCGGGTGGTGCACGCCGATGGCACGCCCGCGCCGAGTCACGACGGCGAGGTGCTGCGGCTGTTGCGTGCAGATGTGACGCCGATGCGCGGCGACCGCGTCGACATGCGCCAAGCCCGCTGGAACCCCGACTCCTGAGTCGGGAGCGGCCGGGCGTCGGGCCCTGGGAGGCGAGCTTTCCGCGGTGTCAGCGTTTCGTGGTGGGATGCCCTGGTGTCTACGGTGTCTTCGACGAGCGGGACGGCGGGTGGTCGGCGTCCGCGTCGGCCCGCTGACATGCCGAGAGTGGTGCGCGCACCCGCGCGAGCCATCGTGCCCCCGGCGCTCGACGAGGCACAGCGGCGCGCGGTCGAGCATCGGGGCGGCCCGGTTCTGGTGCTTGCCGGTCCCGGCACCGGCAAGACGACCACGATCGTCGAGGCGGTGGTGCAGCGCGTCGAGTCTGGTGAGATCACCCCCGACCAGGCGCTCGTCCTGACCTTCAGCCGGCGAGCCGCCGCGGAGCTTCGCGACCGCATCGCTGCGCGCCTCGACCGAACGATCCGCGAGCCGATCGCCCGCACCTTCCACTCCTACGCGTTCGGCTTGTTGCGCGCGAACGCGGCCCGCCGCGGCGAGCCCGCGCCGAGACTGCTCTCCGGCCCCGAACAAGACCTTGTCGTTCGCGAACTGCTGCAGGGCGATGTCGACGTAGGCGGCCCCGCGTGGCCGGCCCGACTGCACCCGGCGCTCCTCACGCGCGGTTTCGCCCAGGAGTTGCGCGACTTCGTCCAACGCGCCGTCGAGCGTGGAGTCACTCCACGCGAACTCGCGCAGCTCGGCCGCCGCTACCAGCGAGACGACTGGGTGGCAGCGGCGAAGTTCGCCGAGCAATACGCGCAAGTGTCTGCGCTGCGCGAGGCCGCCTCCTACGACCCCGCTGAACTGATCCGGGCGGCGGCTGGGCTCTTGAGATCAGATCCCCTTGTCCTGCAAGAGATTCGGGCGGCTCATGAGTTCGTGGTTGTCGACGAATACCAAGACACCGACCCAGCCCAAGAGGAGCTGCTCGCGCTGCTGGTCGGTAGCCGCGACTTGCTCGCGGTTGGCGATCCCGACCAGTCGATCTACGGATTTCGCGGCGCCGACCTCGAAGGCATCCGCCGCTTCCCCGACCGCTTTCGAGCAGCGGACGGCTCGCTGCCCGCTGTGATCGAGCTCGACGTGAGCAGGCGCTCGGGAGAGCACCTGCTGGCCGCCTCGCGTCGCGTCGCGCAGCGGTTGGCCGGACCGCCCGCGCATCGCCGATTGCGGCCGGCGCCAGGGCTCGACCCGGGTACGGCGGAGGTTCACCTCTTCGCCACGTCCAGCGCCGAGGCGTTCTTCATCGCCCAGCGACTACGTGAGATGCACCTGCTGCGTGCGGTGCCCTGGTCGCGGATGGCCGTCCTGGTGCGCAGTGGCACGCCGCTACCCGCGCTACGCCGTTCACTGCAGTCTGCCGGCGTGCCGGTGGCCGCACATGCGGAGGAACAGCCGCTGGTCGACGTCCCGATCGTGCATGCGCTCTTGCGGGTTATCGCCATCGTCACCGGGCGCCTCGACCTCACGCGGACCGCAGGGCGTCGAACTGGCCCAAGAGCTGGTCACCGGGCCGCTCGGGCGGGCCGACCCGCTGGCGCTGCGCAGGCTGCGCCAAGACTTGCGCCAGCTCGAGCTTGCAGCCGGTGGCGGCCGTGCGTCCGGCGCGTTGCTTGCCGAGGCGCTGGTGACGCCAGCCGAACTCGTCGCGATCGACCCTCGTGTTGCCGCGCCGGCGCAACGCATTGCAGACGCGCTCGCGGCGGGCCGGGCAGCGGCCGCCGACCCGGCAGCCACCGCAGAGACGGTGCTGTGGGCGATCTGGCAGGCCGCGGCGGTGGTTGCGCGCCTCAGCGCGCTCGCGCTGTCTAGTGGTCCGGGATCAGCCGCGGCCGACCGAGATCTCGACGCGGCAGTCGCGCTCTTCGACGTAGCCGGCCGATTCGCCGACCGGCTGCCGAAGGCCGGGCCTGACGTGTTCCTCGACCATCTGCTCGGCCAGCAGATTCCGGGCGACACGCTCGCGCCGCAAGCGCCGAGCGCCGAGGGCGTCCGGCTGATGACTGCCCACGCCGCCAAGGGCCTTGAGTGGGACGTCGTCGCGGTCGCGGGTGTGCAAGAAGGCGTCTGGCCCGACCTGCGCGGGCGGGGGTCGCTGCTCGGATCGCAGCAACTCGTCGATGTTCTGGTGGCCGGTGACGACGCAGGTGCGACCAGCGCGTTGCAGGCGGTGGCCGCCCGACTCGCCGAGGAACGGCGGCTCTTCTACGTCGCGGTTACCCGCGCGCGACTGCACCTGTTGGCGACCGCTGTTCGCAGTGACGACCAGCAGCCGTCGCGCTTTCTCGACGAGCTGGTGCCGAGCGAGCGCGACGAGCGACCGCTGACGCGGGTTCCGCGCGGGCTCGACCTTCCGTCAGTGGTGGCCGAGCTTCGCGCCGTCGTCACCAACCCGAAGGCGAACGAGCTAGCCGGACGACGCGTAGCCGCCGCCGCTACGCAGCTGGCGCGACTGGCCGCGGCGGGGGTGCCGGGTGCTGATCCGCGCGACTGGTACGGGCTCGCGCCGCTGTCCGACGACCGCCCACTCGTCGACGATGGCGACCTCGTCCGGCTGTCGCCGTCCCGCCTCGAAGCTTTCGCCCGTTGTCCGTTGCGTTGGCTGCTCGAGTCGGCGGGCGGCACGAGTGGCGATTCGACATCGCAGGGGATCGGCACGCTGGTCCATGCGCTTGCCCAGCAGGTCGCTGACGAGCGGCGTGCCTGAGCGACGAGATAGCCGCGCAGTTGCAGGAGCGGCTTGCCAGCGCGATCAAGAGGGTCGACTTGGGGTCCGGCTGGTTCGCCGCCAGGCAACGCGAGCGTGCTGCGGAGATGGTCCGGAAGCTGGCTGAGTGGCTGCGCACGAACACGCGGGTGTTCGTGGCGGCCGAGCAAGACTTCGAGGTCACCATTGGCCGCGCGGTGTTGAAGGGCCAGGTCGACCGCCTCGAGCAAGACGCCGAGGGTCGGTTGTTCGTCGTCGACCTGAAGACTGGCAAACACCCGCCGACGAAGGCCGAGCTCGACACGCATGCGCAGCTGGGCTCGTATCAAGTCGCCGTCGAGGTAGGGGCGTTCGACGATGTCGCGGCCGGTGTGCGCACCTCCGGGGGCGCGGCCCTTGTGCAGGTCGGTACCGGCACGGTGAAGGCGGCCATCAACGGTCAGCAGCCACTGTCGGAAAGTGACGACCCCGGCTGGGCGCTGGAGATGATCGAGCGATCCGCACGCGGTATGGCGGCCAATGTGTTCGCGGCGATCGACAACGACATGTGCCGGTCGTGTCCGGTGCGCACCTCATGTCCAGTGCAGGTCGAGGGCCGGCAGGTGACCGCATGACGATGCGCTACACGGCGGCCGAGATCGCGGCGACGCTCGGCCAAGACCCGCCGACCGACGAGCAGGCCGCGGTCATCGAATCGACCGCTACGTCATGTCTCGTGGTCGCCGGTGCGGGGTCTGGCAAGACAGAGACCATGGCCGGCCGCGTCGTGTGGTTGGTGGCCAATGGCCTAGTGCGACCAGACCAAGTTCTTGGGCTGACCTTCACTCGCAAGGCGGCCGCCGAACTCGCGGCCCGCGTTCGCCGCCGCCTCGGCCAGCTCGCCGCGCACGGGCTTGTTGACGCCGAGGTGATCAGCGCCGCCGATCCGACGATCTCGACGTACGACGCGTATGCCGGCCGGATCGTTGCCGAGAACGCGCTGCGCATGGGCCGTGAGCCCGGGCAGCGGTTGATCCCGCAGACCGTCGCGTGGCAGTACGCGCGACGGGTGGTCGACACGTACGACGGACCGATGAACGACGTGCTGGTCTCGCCCATGACCGTGACCAACGACGTCCGTGCTCTCGCCGAAGGCCTGGCGCAACATCGCGTGACGAGCGAGCAGTTGCGCGAATACTGCGGGAGCCTGCGCGCAGTGCTCACCGCGTTGCCGAAGGCGGCGACCCAGCGAACCGTGAAAGATGTCCACGACGACATCGCGGTAGTGGCTCGAGCGCTCGCTGCACGATGCCAGCTGCTGCCGATCGTGGCGGCCTACGACGAGGCGAAGCGCCGCCGTGAATGTCTCGACTTCGCCGATCAGATGGCGCTAGCAGCCGACCTCGCCGAGAAGTTCCCCGAGGTCGCGGCGACCGAGCGGTCGACCTACCGTGCCGTGCTCCTCGACGAATACCAAGACACCAGCCACGCACAGCTGGTGTTCTTGCGCGCCCTGTTCGGTGCCTTCCACGACGCGCTCGACGCGGCGCCGTTACTCACTGCGGTCGGTGATCCGTCGCAGGCGATCTACGGCTGGCGAGGCGCGAGCCAGGGCACGTTGGTGGCATTCCCGCAGCAGTTCCCGGACGCCGACAAGCCGGCGTCCGTGCTGACGCTGAGCACGAGTTTTCGCAATGAGCGCAGCGTTCTTGTCGTTGCGAACGCGATTGCCGAGCCGCTTCGTGATGGCCGCGTCTCGACGCCAGAACTTCGCGCTCGCACGGCGGCGGTTGACGGCGTGGTGCGGTGTGGCCTGTATCCAACCGTCGACGACGAGGCGCAGGCGCTCGGTGACCAGGTACTTGAGCTGTGGCGAGCCGACCACGAGAAGCGGGTCGCGGGCGAATCGACCCGAAGCATCGCGGTTCTCGTACGAGCGTGGCGTCAGTTGCCACTCATCGAGGCCGCGCTGCGTGCGCGCGGTGTGCCGATCGAGATCGTCGGCGTCGGCGGCTTATTGCTCGAGCCCGAAGTCGTCGACGTGGTGGCCACCTTGCGGGTGATGGTCGACCCCGCGCGCGGCGACGCTTTGATGCGGCTGCTGAGCGGCGCGCGATGGCGCATCGGCGGTCGCGACCTGGCCGCTCTCGGCAGATGGGCGCGGCACTTGGCGCGTACGCCGGCGCGGGACGCCGTTGCGGGGGTCGACTCTGTGCCTGCGGACGCCGTTGCGACGGTCGATGTCGCGGCCGTCGAACCCGATCCCGACGATGCCGACGACCGCAGCATCATCGACGCGCTTGACGCGTTGCCGGCGCCGGGGCGGTTCACGCCGAAGGGTCTTTCCGCCATCGGCCATGAGCGGATGGTCAGACTGGCCGGCGAGCTGCGCGCGTTGCGGTCGAGGCTTGGTCAGCCGCTGCCTGACCTGGTCGCCGACGTCGTGGCGACGATCGGTCTCGATGTCGAGGTGCTCGCCCGCGGCGGTGATCTCAGCGCGTCGCGGGCCAATCTCGATCGCTTGATCGATGTCGCCGCCGAGTTCGCGGCAGGCTGGCGACGACGTCAGCGTCGCTGCGTTCCTCGACTACCTCGACGCCGCCGCCGTCGAAGAGCGCGGCCTCGACCGCCCTGACGAACCCGAGTCGACCGTGCCCGAAGTGCGCGCCGGTGTCGACGTCCGCCGCGATCGCGTGCAGCTGCTCACCGTTCACGCGTCCAAAGGACTTGAGTGGGACGTCGTGTGCGTGCCTGGTCTCGTCGACAACCTGTTCCCGGGTGTGCGACCCGCCGACGTCAGAGGGTGGCTCACCCAGCGCGGGTCACTGCCGTGGCCGCTGCGCGGCGATCGAGACGGGCTGCCGGTGGCAGAGCTCGACGGCCACGTCGACCAGCTCGAAGCCGTTGAGGCGATCAAGCGGTTCGCTGAATCCGCGAAGGCGCACCTCCTTCGTGAGGAACGGCGGCTTGCTTACGTCGCAGTCACGCGGGCGCGCAGCACGCTGATCTGCACCGGCTACCGGTGGGACGACACGCAGAAGCCGCGCGAGGTGAGCGCCTTTCTTGCTGCTGTGCACGAGGTGTGCGAGGGCGGCCGGGGCGAGGTCGACTGCTGGACCGAGCTGCCCCCCGACGGCACGCCGAATCCGATGCACGAACACGGGCCGGTGACCGCGACTTGGCCCGTCGACCCGTTGGCCACGCGGCGTCCGGCCGTCGAGTCCGCGGCCGCGCTGGTCGAGTCGATGGCCGCCGAGCTCGGCACCCTCGATGGGGCGCTGGCCTTGACCACGGCGACCAACGAGTGGAGTCGCGACGTCGAGGTGCTGCTCTCCGAGCGCGCAGCGCGCACCCAGCGGGCCCGGCTCGACGTCGCGTTGCCGCGGCAGTTGTCGGTGAGCCAGCTCGTCACGTTGCGCGCGAGACCCAGACGAGCTCGCCCGGCAGCTCCGCCGACCGCTGCCGGCCGCGCCGGCCCCACTCGCGCGCCGGGGCACCGCGTTCCACCTGTGGCTCGAGCAGCGGTTCTCCTCACCGCGCTTGCTCGACCTCGATGAGGTGCCGGGCTCAGGCGACGCCGACGTCGCGCCCGACGCAGACCTGCACAAGCTCCAGCAGGCGTTTCTTGCGACGTCATGGGCCGATCGCGACCCCGTCGAGGTCGAGGTGCCCTTCGAGCTCGTCATCGACGACATCGTCGTGCGCGGCCGCATGGACGCCGTGTTTCGCGACAGCGACGGCGGGTTCACCGTCGTCGACTGGAAGACCGGACGCCGTCCAGCCGGTGCCGACGCGCAGCGCCGCCGCGATCCAGCTGGCGGCCTACCGGCTGGCGTGGGCCGACCTCACGGCCACCGAGCTCGCTGACGTGCGCGCCGTGTTCTGCTATTTGCGCGACGGTGAAACGGTCGCGCCGAGCGACCTGCTCGACCGCGACGGCCTAGTCGTTCTACTGCGCTCGGTCCCCACTTAGAGTCTTGGCATGAGCGAGCACTCCGCTTCGGCGGTCGATGATGCGCGGCGCGACGCCGTCCGGGCCTATGTGCAAGCACACAAAGACGAGTTCGTCGCTCAACTGTCGGATTGGATTCGCATTCCCTCGGTCTGGACCGACCCGGAGCGACGGGACGACGTCGAGCGCTCGGCGCAGTGGTTTGCCGACGCGGCGCGGGCGATCGGGTTTCCGACCGTCGAGATCTGGCCGGCCAGCGATGGCGCGCCCACTGTTTTCGCGGAATGGCCCAGTGACAACCCAAACGCACTGACGGTCGTGGTGTACGGCCACCACGATGTGCAACCGGTCGACCCGATCGAGCAGTGGAGCTTCGCGCCCTTCGAGCCGGCAGTCGTTCCCGGGCCGGACGGCGACCGGTTGCTCGGTCAGAGGAGCAGCCGATGACAAGGGGATGGTGCTGTACCACCTGCTGGGATTGCAGGCGAGCCTTGCGACCAGCGGACGCACCAGCCCACCGGTGAATCTGAAGCTGCTCATCGAGGGCGAGGAGGAGTCCGGGTCGCCCGCGTTCCCCGAGCTGCTTCGCGAGAAGCGCGATCGCCTTGAGCTGCGACGTCGTCGTCGTCAGCGACAACGGCTTGTATGCCGCCGGCGTGATCACCACCTGTGTGCGCATGCGCGGTCTGACCGATTGCCAGATTGACCTGCACGGGCCGGACGTCGATTTGCATTCGGGCTCGTTCGGCGGGTCGGTGCCGAACCCCTTGACCGTGATGGCGCACCTGCTCGCGGGTCTTCACGATGGAAACAACCGGATCACACTCGACGGTTTCTACGACGACGTTGCACCGCTGACCGATGTCGAGCGAGACCTGATTGCGCGACTGCCGTTCGACGATGCGCAGTGGCTCGAGACCGCTGAGAGTCGCGCCACATTCGGCGAAGCCGGCTACAGCACGCTCGAGCGCATCTGGGCGAGGCCGACGTGTGAGATTCACGGAGTCTGGGGTGGCTACATGGGTCCGGGCCACAAGACCATCGTGCCGACCGACGCGCACGCCAAGGTGTCGTTTCGGCTCGTCGCAAATCAGCGACCACTCGACGTCCAGGCCTGCGATGCGCGCGTACGTCGAGGCGAACGTTCCGGCCGGCATCACTGCGAGCGTCGAGTTCTTCGGCGATGGCGTGCGGCCCTATCTGGTGCCGATCGACGACCCCACCGTGCAGGCGTTGGTGCGCGCACTTGCGCCGGGCGTACGACGACGAGGTGCTGTTCACCGGCGAAGGAGGATCCGGACCCGAGGCCGATATCGCCGAGATTCTCCAAGCCCCGCTCATATTTCTCGGTGCCGGCCTACCGACCGACCGGGTCCATGCGCCCGATGAGCACGCCGTCATCTCGGTGCTGCTCAAGGGCGCCGAAACAGCGGCCTACCTGTGGGACGAACTCGCCGCGCTTCCGCGATGACCCGGCAGCCACCGCCGTTGGGCCGCTCCGGCATCGATCGTGCAGCGCACCTGAGGGCGGACGACGAGTGGCTGGCGCGCGCCTGGGCCAACCCGTCGTCGCGCGTGATCGTCGTCGACGGGGGCCGCGCGCTCGTCGACGAGCACGATGCGCTCGTGGTTTCACACCCTGCCGATCTTCCGACCGGCGAGCGATATTTCCTCGGCGTAGCAGCACCTTCAGACGTCGACGCCGCCGTCGGGGTGTTCGCCGTCGCGGCGCCACTGCCCGACCCACCGCCGTCCGGTATGAGGGCGGCGAACTTGCGCGAGGTGGGTGCGAACCTGTCGGACGTTGACGCCGGACTGTTGGCACACGCCGCGGCACTCGAACAGTGGCACGCACGCCACGTGCGCTGCCCGTTGTGTGGTGCGGCAACGGTGGTCGCGCTTGCTGGCCACGTGCGTCGCTGCGTCGATGACGGTAGCGAGCACTATCCGCGAACCGACCCAGCCGTGATCATGCTGGTCACTGATGACGAGGATCGGTGCCTTCTCGGTCGGCAGCCGAGTTGGCCAGCGGGTCGGATGTCTACCCTGGCCGGGTATGTCGAGGCTGGCGAGACACTCGAGCACGCCGTCGTCCGCGAAGTGTTCGAAGAAGTTGGCGTCCGGGTCGGCGACGTGCGCTACGTCGCGAGTCAGCCGTGGCCATTCCCGTCGAGCTTGATGCTGGCGTTCACCGCGAAGGCCACGACGACGGAGCTGACCATCGACGCGGAAGAGATCGCCGACGCACGCTGGTTTCAGCCGTGCAGAGTTGCGGACGGCGATCGCCGACGGCTCGTTGCGGCTACCGATGCTCGCGTCCGTTGCGTTCTACCTCATTGATGGGTGGTTCGGCGGCGACCTCGCGCGCGTGGCCACTGACGGGCCGCTGTGGGGACTGTCGGCTCAGGACGGTGCCCGTAGCTGGGCGATGACGGCGGACAGCCGCGGATTGGTCAGCGTGCTGCCGTCGGGAAACAGCACGGTCGGCACGGTCTGATCGCCGCGGTTGATCCCCATCACGAACTCCGCGGCGCCCGGAGTCTCCTCGATGTTGACCTCGGTGAACGCGATTCCCTCGTCGCGAGCTGGCGCTTCAGGGTGCGGCAATACCCGCACCACGTCGTGCTGAAGATCACCAGCGGGGTCGGAACCTCGACTGAGGCGGTCACAGGAAGAACTCCTCGGATTGCGTGCGTCGGCGCGCGGCGGGCAGCCGTCCTACTCATGACAACTGTCGACCATGAGTAGTTCTTCCTTCACAGTCTCGCCGCCTGTAGCCCTGCTGTCGGTCGGCCCTGCCAAGATGGCCCGGTGACCGCGGTGGCTGAGCCTGAGATCTTGAGCGCGCTCGATCCCGAGCAGCGGTCCGCGGCAGAGGCGGTCCGGGGGCCGGTCTGCATCCTTGCCGGCGCGGGCACCGGCAAGACCCGGGCGATCACCCACCGCATCGCTTTCGCGATCAATTCCGGAACGGTGTCGCCGGCGCACGTTCTTGCCGTCACCTTCACCGCGCGGGCGGCCGGCGAACTGCGCGGCCGGCTGCGCGGCCTTGGCGCCGGCGCGGTCCAGGCCCGAACCTTCCACTCGGCCGCGTTGCGTCAGCTGCAGTACTTCTGGCCCCGGACCATTGGCGGCGAACTGCCGGCGATCCTGAAGTCGAAGGTTCCGTTGCTCGCCGAGGTCGCCGGGCGATTGCGCCTCGGGCTTTCGTCGTCCGACCTTCGCGATGTGGCGTCCGAGATCGAGTGGATGAAGGCGCTCCAGCGACCGCCCGACGACTACGCGTCGTCCGTGCTACTCGCACATCGCATTGCCCCGCGGCCGGTCACCGAGATCACCGCGCTCTACGCCGGCTACGAAGACCTCAAAGTGCGCAAGAACCAGTTCGATTTCGAGGATCTGCTCTTGCATGCGACGGCACTTCTCGAAACCGAGCCAGCGGTGGCTCTCCAGGTGCGAGACCAGTACCGCTATTTCGTGGTCGACGAGTATCAAGACGTCAATCCGGCCCAGCAGCGGCTGCTCGATGCGTGGCTTGGCGACCGCGACGATCTGTGCGTCGTCGGCGACCCGGAGCAGACGATCTACTCCTTTGCCGGCGCATCGCCTGAGTACCTCACCGGGTTCTCGACGCGATACCCGAAAGCAACCGTCGTCCGGCTGGTTCGTGACTACCGATCGACACCGCAGGTTGTCGCTCTAGCCAACCGGCTGTCGGGCGGTGCGCTCGTCGCACAACTGCCTCCAGGCCCGGTGCCCGCCGTCGACAGCTACTCCGACGAAGTTGCCGAGGCGGCCGCCGTCGCGAGCAAGATCGTGGGGCTGATCGCCGACGGTACGCCCGCGAGTGAAATCGCTGTCCTGTTCCGCATCAACGCGCAATCGGAGACCTTCGAGCAGGCGCTCGCCGAGGCGGGAGTGCCGTACGTCCTGCGCGGCGGCGAGCGGTTCTTCGAGCGTCCCGAGGTTCGTGAAGCCGTGTTCTTGCTGCGCGGTGCGGCGCGGGCCGAGCAGCCCGACGACGGCACGCTCGCCGACGCCGTGCGCGGCGTTCTCGTCGCGCTCGGATTCGGCCCCGTGCCGCCGGCTGGATCAGGCGTGGCACGTGATCGGTGGGAGTCCCTAGCCGCGCTCGTCCGGCTCGCGGAGGAGCGGGTGGCGGACCCCGCGGCTGGGAACTCCGCGGCTGGGGACGCCGCGGCCGGAGAGTTCGCGGCTGCACCTGGAATGGCACTGCCGGTCGACTCGACCACCGGGCCGAACGCGGGGCGTGGGTCGAGCCTGGCCGACTTCGTCGCCGACCTGGAGGAACGAGCGTCGTTGCAGCACGCGCCTGTCGTCGACGGCGTGACCCTGGCCTCGCTGCACGCAGCCAAAGGGCTTGAGTGGGACGCCGTGTTCCTGGTGGGTTTGGTCGACGGCACGCTGCCGATCGTCTACGCCGAGACGACCGCGCAGGTCGACGAGGAACGACGGTTGCTTTACGTCGGCATCACCAGGGCCCGGCGCCATCTCGCCCTCTCGTGGGCGGCAGCGCGATCTCCGGGTGGGCGCGCCAGCCGGCGTCCGAGCCGTTTTCTCGACGACGTGCGGGCGGCCACAGCTGGTGGTTCTGCTCAGCCGGCCGCCGCGAGGTCGCCGTCAGCCGCGAAGTCGGGCCGTGACCGGGTCGAGCGGTGTCGGGTCTGCCAGAAGCTCCTGACCAGTGGTGCTGCCCGCAAGCTCGGCCGCTGCACCGACTGCCCGGGCAGCGTCGACGAAGAGTTGTTCGAGCGCTTGCGTGCGTGGCGGCTCGAGCGATCCAGGGAACTGAAGCAGCCGGCGTTCTGCGTGTTCACCGACGCGACTCTGACGCGGATCGCCGAGGTGCGCCCGCAAAGCACGCAAGAACTCGCGGCGATTGGCGGCGTCGGCCCGGCCAAGCTCACGGCTTACGCGGCCGAGGTGCTCGAGCTATGTGGCTCGTCGGCTGCGAATATCGGCCGCAAATAAATGCCCAATAAATACGTTGCCCGCTTCGCGACGTTGGCCGTAGCCTGCCCACTGGTAACTGTTGGTGTTGGCGCGCCCGAGAGGGCGCAGCCCGAGATCGGAAGGTGGTGAGCCGCAGTGGAGACCGCAACTAAGTGCAGTCGCGTTCGTTCCTGGGTTCGCTGCCGCGTTTTCCGCGTCCGGGCTCGAGGGCAGCGGCATGACCGCCGCCGCTATGTGGCGTCCGACGACCGCAGCAGTCAATGCAGCAGCGAGTCAATACGCCACAGGCAGCCACCGCCGATCAGCACAAGACCGTCGCACTCACGCAGAACCGCAAGCTCGCAGCGCTCCACACCCAGATCAAGCAGCACGTGGTCACGACGCCGGACACCGGTCGTGGCAACAAGGGAACCTCGCCTTGGGGGTTCCCGGTCTGAGACACCATCAGACCGGCTCTCCAAGGCCGCGGAACCCTCACCGGGATCCGCGGCCTTTTTGTTTGTCCAGTTCGTTGCCCATCCGTGCTGTTCGCCCACGCTCCGCTGATTTTCGGCCCACCGAAGTGTCCTACCTCACGACTAGAAATCTTCAGACAACGAGAAACCTCCAGGAGGGGGTGACGCAGATGCTGACCGGCCCGTTTGACCGCGTGCTCGCCCAAGCGCTGCGACGGTCGCTTGAAGTCCCGTGTCTCACGGTCGACCCGGAGTTGTTCTTCGCCGAGTCGCCAGAAGACGTCGAGACCGCCAAGGCGATGTGCGCGGAATGCCCGGTGCGCACCGCGTGCCTGACGGCGGCACTCGACCGCCAGGAGCCGTGGGGCGTCTGGGGCGCCGAGCTGTTTGTCCAGGGAGCCATCGTGGCGCGCAAGCGTCCGCGTGGCCGTCCGCGCAAGGAAGTTGCCGCCTGATCGTCGGAGTGACTCGGCGTTCGGTGGCGAACCACCCGCACCGAAACTCGCCCGTCCGACCGACAGGCGAACGTCGATACACCGAATCAGGAGTTCTCATGTTCAGCAACGATGCGCACGTCCGCGTCATGGCGACGCAGCGACAGCAGGAAGCGCAGGCAGCCGCACGCCGGTCGCAGATCATCGCGGCCCGTCGTCGGTCCAAGCGCAAAGCCGAAGACACCTCACGGTGGATCCGACGGCTGCTGATCGCCGTCCGGTAATGCGGCAAGGCAGGGACCGCACCCAGCTCTGGGTGCGGTCCCTTTGCATGAGCGGTCAGCGACGGTGTGCCAAGTCAGTGCGTAGGTGTGAGGCCCGGTACCCAGCGACGCATTTCCGCCTGAAAAGGACCACGTGCGTCGAGCTGGCAGAGCACACCGACGCCGCCGAGCCACACCCGATGGATGAGCAGATAGGACGGCGGCAAGTTGAGCTGACGCCCCAATGCGGCGGCTTGGGTGCGCGGATCCCCGACCCGGGCGGCTTGCTCGCGCAGCCACGCCCGCGAGAAGTGGAAGGTCGGGTGGCGCGCTGGATCGAGGAAAGGGTTGAGGTAACTGATCAGTTCGTCGGGGTCGACCCGGTGACCCGGATTGACAAATCCTTCGACGCGCAGGCCCTCGAGGACTGCTTCGTGGTCGCCGCGCAGAGCCAGCGCGAGCAATCTGCCGATCGCCGGCGGGAAGCCGTCGGGCAACCTGTTCACCGCACCGAAGTCGAGGACGCCTAGGCGTCCGTCGGGAAGGACCCGGTAGTTGCCCGGATGCGGATCGGCGTGCAGCAGGCCTGCGCGGGCCGGACCGGAGAACAGGAAACGGACGTAGAGCAGACCGACCCGGTCGCGCTCCTCGCGACTGCCGTTGCGCAAGATCTTCGCGAGCGGTGTGCCGTCGACCCATTCGGTAACGAGTACGCGGTCGGCGCCGGCCAGCACGTCAGGAACGAAGATGTCGAGATCATCGGCGAACGCGAGCGCGAAGGCGTGCTGCGACTGCGCCTCGAGCCGGTAGTCGAGTTCCTCGGCGACGCGTTCGCGCAACTCGCGCAGCAGTGGCTTGATGTCGAGCCCCGGCGACATGACGCCGAACAGGCGGCCCATGCGGGCCAACTGGTTCAAGTCTGAAAGCAGCGCCTTCCCGGCGCCGGGGTACTGAACCTTCACGGCAACTGGGCGACCGTCGGCCCAGATCGCCCGGTGCACCTGCCCGATCGATGCGGCCGCCGCGGGCTTGTCGCTGAACGAGCGGAACAACTGGCGCCAGTTCGGGCCGAGTTGGCTGGCGAGCACCTTGTGGACTGTCGGCGCGGGCAGTGGGGGCGCGTCTTCTTGCAGTCTGGTGAGCGCCTCGCGATAGGGCGCCGCGAGCTCCTCCGGCATCGCGGCCTCGAACACCGACAGTGCCTGCCCGACCTTCATCGCACCGCCCTTGAGCTCGCCAAGGACCTTGAACAGCTGCTCGGCCGTACGCTGCTGAAACTCCGCCATGACGTCGTCGGTCGAGCGTCCTGACAGGCGCTTGCCGAGACCCACGGTGGCACGGCCAGCTGCACCGATCGGCAGCCCAGCCAGGCGTGCGGTGCGGCTCATCGTGCGGCGGGGGATTTCGCTCACATCACCATTGTCCGCTACCGATCGTTCGGGGATCGTTACTGCGCCGGTCTCTTCGGCCACTACACCGCCTCATCGGCCCAGGAGCAGCCGCACAACGGGTGCGCACGCCAACTCCTTCGCCGCACCCGCCAGTCGGGTAATGCGAGTTCCAGTGTTCCGTTTCGGGTGACTGGGTCGCCGCCGTCGACGAACGCCAGCACTTGCAACGCGGCGATGCTCGCGGCCAACGTCGCCAAGACGATGTCGCACGCTTCGGTGCCCGCGCGCGAGCCACCGGTGGCCAGTTGCGCGGCGATCACCGGCCACGCCGAATCGCGATCAGACCTGTGTAACTCGAGGCAGCGAAGGCACGACGTGCTCCCCGGTATCACGAACGGACCTACGACGGCCCGCGCTTCCTTGACGGCCACTCTTAGATGGGGCACGCCGGAGCGGACCAGTTCGTTGATCGCGGACGTTCCCGGTGCGGCGCCCGAGGCAAGGACGACCACGTCGTAGCGCTGGGATGGCGTCAATGCGGTTGTCTTGGTGACTTGGCTGATCCGGTGGATCGCCGCGTGCGCGGCTTGGGCGCGGGTTGACCCGGTATCGCCGATCGCGGCACCGGCTGGCCCGCAGTCGGCCGGCCGGCACGTGGCAGCGTCATCGACTACGAGGTGACCGACACCGGCAGCACCAAGGAGCGTCGCAACCGCGCCGCCTACCCGACCGCCACCAACGACGCCAACCGTCGCTCGCTGGCGCCGCGACACCGTCGATAACCCACCGTCGAGTTGCCCCGACACCAACGACATCGATGCGAGATCGGGTGCGAGCCGGTCGCGTTCGACGCGCGGCAAGACGGCGAGTGGACGTGCGTCGGTCGCTGCATCGTCGAGCACCGCTGCCTCGGTCAGCATCGACACGAGCCGATCCACGATCGACGCGTCGAGTCCCAACGAACGCGCCCGCGCACGCAGCGCGGACCGATCATGCGCGCCGTCGAATGCCGCCAACAACCTGCCCACCTGTTCACCGATCCCAGCGACCACGACAGCTCGCTCGTGATGGACGCCGATCTGCAGCGTTGTCGAGTCACGCCACAGCCGTCGCAACGCTGTCTTCACGACCGGACGCAATGGTCACCTCCGGCTCGACCTGTCGTGCACGTGTGCGCCGACCTGGAGCAGGCGCGGCTGCCCTGAAGAGTGCCATCGACAACGCCGCGGTCGGGCGCTCGTCCACAGCCGCGCAGGCGATCGAGTGCCAGCTGTGGGCAAGCCTTGACATGTGACTATCTAGTCACCTATTGTCCACGGCGTGGACGAGGTCTTCAGAGCTCTGGCGGATCCCACGCGGCGGGCGCTTCTCGACGAGCTCTTCCGCGAGGACGGGCAGTCGTTGCGAGCGCTCGAGGAGCGCTTCGCCATGACACGTTTCGGCGTCATGAAACACCTCAAGATTCTCGAGGAAGCGGGACTTGTCGTGAGCCGGCGCCGCGGCCGAGAGAAGCTCCACTTCCTCAATCCGGTACCGATCCGGCTCGTCCACGACCGCTGGGTGAGCAAGTACGCACAGCCCTGGACGGCCGCACTCAGCGACCTGAAGCACAGAATGGAGACGCAGGTGGAGAAGGTTTTCGAGATCTATATCCGCACCACGCCGGAGCGCCTGTGGGAGGCGATCACGGACACCGAGATCCGGAGCAAGTACCAGTTCGGGATGCGCGCGACGTCGGACTGGACCCCAGGGTCGCGCTACGAGATGCGTGCAGGCGGCAGCGACGGCCCGGACGGCGAGCTGGGGCAGCTCTTGGGCGAAGGCGAGAACCTCGAGATCGACCCGCCGCGCCGGCTCGTCCAGAGCATGGTCGCGCTGTGGGGGGACGACGTGAAAAGCGAAGGCACCTCGCGGGTGACCTGGGAAATCGAACCAGTGGGCGACTCGTGCCGACTCACCGTGACGCACGACCAGCTTCGCGAAGGCGCCAACAACCAGCTCTACGGCGGTTGGCCGATGATTTTGTCCGGGCTGAAGACCTGGCTCGAGACGGGGGAGTTGCTGACGACCCCAGGCTCGTTGCTTTACCGCCCATAGCTAGCAGAAAAACTGAGCGGAGGCCGCTAGCGCGGCCTCCGCTCAGTTTCGTCTCAAACTCAGTGCTGTCTCAAATTCGGTGCTGGAACTGTGCCTAACGGGCGTGATCAGGCCTTGCCGAGGATCCGGTTGAGCGTGGTGCCGCATACGTGGCACTTGCCCTTGGCCATCTTGGTGCCCTTGTCGTTGACGACAACGTCGCCCTCGAACTCGCGCTTTGCCTTGCACTTCACGCAGTAGGCCTCGCCACTGTACTTCTCGGCCACGCGATCCTCCTTGGTCACGGTCGGGGGTCAAACAGGTGGAACGGGTTGGGGCGGTCTAACGGTTGGGCATGCGCCGATCACGGTTGATCGCGTTCGCGAGCCAGTCTCGGTCAAGTCGTCGCTGTAGATCGCCGACCGCCTCGAAGGGCGTCGTCCCCCCTCTCGGGCGAACGAACTGAGCGTCAGCCTACGTCAGACACGCTCACGCGTGCCGCACGCGCGCCGCACGAGCGCGCCGTCAGGTTTCGTGCACAGGGTTATCCACAGGCCGTTTACGGGGTCGCCCACAACCTCATCCACAGGTGCACCCACAGCGCACCCACAGACGCACGCCCCACAGCCCACCCACAGGCCCAATGTGAAGCCCCCGGCTTGCTGCCATCCGCCTTCCCCTTGCGAATGGCGCCCGACCGGGGGCTTCGACGGCCCCGACGTTAGGAGGCCGCACTCGGTGTCGTCAACGCTGCACCGACGCTCAAGACGCGGGCCTGTGGACAGCGCTGTGGGCGGGGTGGGGACGCGCAGGAGTGTTCCTGTGGACGGGGCGGGATAGGGGTGTGCACGCGGACACTCCTCGCGAAGTCACCTGCGCTGCCACCAGCGCCGATGGCGATCCGTGCTGTGGATGGGAAAGAAATCGGCAGCTTTGGGCCGCCTGTGCATGGTGTCGTGCAGGTGTCGCACACCGGCGGTACGGTGCCGGCGTGGCCGTTACAGGGAGTGAAGTGCCAGTGGGTCCAGTAGAGGTCCGACGAAGCGCGCGTCGTCGTCGCACGGTATCGGCGTATCGCGACGGCGATCGCACCATCGTGCTGCTGCCGGCGCGGATGTCACGCGCCGAAGAACAGCGTTGGATCGCGATCATGCTCGAACGGTTGGCCACGCAGGAGCGACGCAGTGCGCGTCGCGCGGCGCGTGGCGACGGCGAACTCGGGCGACGCGCGGCGGAGCTGTCTCGGCAATATCTGGGCGGGGTAGCGAAGCCGACCGGCGTCCGCTGGGTGACCAACCAGGGTTCACGCTGGGGCTCGTGCACTCCGGTCGATGGCACCATCCGGCTGTCCGACCGGCTGGCGACGATGCCCGGCTGGGTGGTCGACTACGTGCTCGTCCACGAACTGGCTCACCTCATCGAGATCGGGCACGGCCCGCGCTTCTACCGTCTCGTTGACGCCTACCCGAAGGCTGAGCGGGCGCGCGGCTACCTACTCGGCGTGGTCGCCGGTGCAGGCTGGGCGGCCGAGCCCGATGTGGCTGGCGAAGAGTCCGCGTACGAGGCCGGCGCCGACGAAGTCGATGACGCCATCAATGAGGTCGATGACGCCGGCCAATGTGGCCACCGACACTCCGACCGAAGCAGCCTCCACTACTTCGGCAGCGGGCACTCTCTGGTGACCGCGGTCAGTCAGATGTGTCGCTGGCCGGTCCGTCGCTTGGTGGCGTGTCGTTCAGCGTCCGCAGGTCAAAGTCGCTGTCGCGGCGGTCGACGAATCCGGCCGGATCGTCGAGGTCATCGACGGTCGGCAGCAGGTCAGGGTGCTCCCACAGGGCATCTCGGCCCTCCGCGCCCCGACTCTCACGCAACAGTTGCCAGAGCTGCGATGCCTCGCGCATCCGGCGCGGGCGCAGTTGCAGACCGACCAACGTGCCGAATGTCTGCTCGGCGGGTCCACCCAGCGCGCGCCGCCGACGTACCGTCTCCCGCAATGCCGACGCCCCGGCCAGCCGGCCTTCCGCGGCCTGCGCCACCACGTCGTCCACCCAGCCTTCGATCAGCGCGAGCAGCGTCTCAAGTCGAGTGAGCGCCGCTTGTTGCGCGGGGGTGTTCTCTGGTTCGAACAAGCCGCCGGTGAGCGCGTCTTGCAGCGCCTGCGGGTTCGTCGGGTCGATCGAGCCGAGCGCCTCCTGCATGCGCGACGTGTCGACGGTGATGCCCCGGGAGTAGTCGTCGAGCGCCGCGACCAGCCGCCCGCGTAGCCACGGCACAGCGGCGAAGAGCCGGTGACAAGCCGCTTCGCGCAATGCGAGGAACAGCCGCACCTCATCCGGCGCAACGCCAAGACCTTCACCGAAGGCCGCGATTCCGGCGGGGATGAGTGCAGCGTGACCGACGCCGGCGAGCGGGAGTCCGACATCGGTCGACGACACGACCTCGCGTGACAAGGTGCCCAGTGCCTGACCGACCTGCCCGCCGAACATGACGCCGCCCATCTGACGCATCATCGACAACAGCGGGCCGGCCATGTCGGGCGGCAGCCCTGGCGACTCGCTGTCCTGGCCGTCACTGTCGAGATCCACTGATGGCGGGAAGCCAGGCAATCCGAACCCGGCCAGACCTCCGGCGCCGCCCAAGCCAGCGGCCAGGCCGCCGGTCAGCTCGCCGCTGAAGGCCTCGACAACCTTGCTCGCGACCGGTTCGACGAGTTCGGTCCAGGTTGGCAGCGTTGCCTCGATCCACTCGGCACGGCTCCACGCGCTTGCCGAGGTGGTCGCGGCCGGGAAGGACGTGGTCGGGTCGATCCAGAGCTCGGCGAGCCGGATCGCATCGGCGACGGCGCCGCGCTCAGCGGGTCCGATCGACGGGTCGTCGCCAGCTGCGGCCTGCCGTGCGACGTCCTTGGCCAGGTCCCAGTTCACCGGGCCGCCCTGCCACGAGAGCATGTCGGCGAAGCGGTGCAAGGCGCTGCTGATGTCGGCGCCACCGAGATCGCCGAATCCCATCCCGCCTGCACCAGGGCCGCCGGAACCGGGATCGCCCGGGTCGCCCGGCTTGCCGAATCCGAACGGAATCTCGCTCACCGCTGCTCCTCGGGCAAGATGGGCTCCATGACGGGGAAGAGGCAGGACCAGTCGTGGGTCCGTCCGGCCAAGTCCGTGCCATCCAAAGTAGTCGTGCGGGGGAGCCGATGAGTACCGAAGAGCCGCCGGTTCGCGCACGGCGCAGCGCTCGGAACGGCCGAGCCGCCGGCGACCCCAACCAGCGGCGCCGGGAGTCCGGCTCCAGCAGGCGGCGGCCGTGGACGTGGTCGCGCGCGTCGCCCCGGTCCCGTGGTCGCGGTTACAGGCGCCGCGCACGGCGTCGGTGAGCTCCTTGTGCGGCGGCTCGCATCGTCTCCCGCCGTCAAGAAAGTCATTGCCATCGACACGATCAGAGGCGATGTGCCGGAGGTGACGTGGCGGCTCGCCGACGTCCGCGAGCCCGCGCTGGTCGATCGGCTCGCCGGAGTGGACGTACTTGTCCATCTGGCCGTTGATAGCAGTGTCGATCACGACGATGCGGACGTGCACGCCAAACATGGGCGGGGGTCACCTGCCCGCGGGACGGCGACAGTGCTGACCGCGGCGCCGGCTGCGGGCGTCACGCACGTGGTGCTCGTGACAAGCGCGATGGTCTACGGCGCGCTGGCGGACAATCCGGTTCCGCTATCCGAGGATGCCGAGTTGCAGGCGACTGCTGACAGCGCGTGGATGGGTGACCTGCTGGAAATCGAGCGGCTCGCTGCACAAGCGCCTCGTACGCACCCCGGGCTGCTGGTTACCGTGCTCCGTCCGGCCGCGCTCGTCGGCGGTGGCGTCGACACCATCTTCACTCGGCATTTCGAAGCACCGAGGTTGCTCGCGGTCAAGGGGTCGCACACGCGCTGGCAGTTCTGTCACGTCGACGATCTGCTGTCGGCGTTGGAACTCGTGGTGACGGGCGGGTTGCGCGCGCCGGTCGATGAGGACGGCGATAAGGCGGACCCGGTGGGGACGCCGGCGCCGCCGAGTGGTCATGTCGTGGTCGCTGTCGGCAGCGACGGCTGGCTCGAGCAAGACGACGTCGAACGAGTAACCGGCAAGCGGCACATCGAGTTGCCGTCGTCCGTCGCGTTCGGCACTGCCGAGCGTTTGCACCGACTCGGCGTGACGCCCGCCGGATCGAGTGACCTGCAGTTCCTTGTGCATCCGTGGGTGGTCGACCCACGGCGGCTGACCGACGCCGGGTGGCGTCCGGCCTATGACAACGAGAGCGCGTTGGCAGTGGCGGTCGCCGAATCTGCCGGTCGCCTGGCGATCGGCGGTCACCGGCTCGGACGCCGCGATGCGGCCGCGGGTGCGGCCGTCGGGGCCACCGTTGCCCTGGTTGGGACCGCCGCGTTGGTGCGGCGGGCGAGGCGGCGTCGGCATGGCTGACCACACCGTCGAGGCCGACCGTGCCTCCGGCAATGCGCCAGTCGGGGTCGTCCGCCTCGTCGGTATTCGACAGCTTCCGTTGTCTGTCGACGAGGTGGTGGCCGCGGTGGCCGATCCCGCCGCGGGCGGCACGACCGTGTTCATCGGGACCGTTCGGTCCTCGGATGACGGCCGCGACGTGAGTTCGTTGCGCTACGAGGCGCATCCCGACGCAGTCTCGGTGCTGCACGAGGTAGCCGAGGAGGTTGCGCAAAAGCACGATGCCGTCGCCGTCGCCGCCGTGCATCGCACTGGGTTGCTGGCGATTGGCGATGTTGCGGTCGTGGTGGCCGTCGCCGCCGGACACCGAGGCGAGGCCTTCGCCGCCGGCAAGGAACTCATCGACGAGGTGAAGGCGCGGGTGCCGATTTGGAAGCAGCAGAGCTTTGCCGACGGGGCCGTCGCCTGGGTCGGCATCGAGGCTACGCTGGACGTCGAAGGCTGAACGCAAGAAGGGGATAGTCGCGAGATCCATGAAAGTCTTGCTGTGGTTGATGATTCCGGTCGCCGCTTTGATTGTGGGCACGATCTGGGCGTCCATGCGTGGCCGACCCCCTCGACCCGCCGCGATGCAAGATTCGATGGCGTCGTTCTCCCGCTTTCGCCGTGCGCTCGCGGCCAGTACCGCTAGCTCGCCGCCGCAGCTTCGCCGAGGCGAGCCGGCACATCCTGCCGATCCGAACAATCTCGAGGAGCCGGCGCAGTCGGTCGCTCGGTCTGAATAATTCGCCCGTTTGCCGAGGCAGTTGTGGGCTCGCTGGCTCAAGGTCGCCTGCTGCAGATGCCGATCTATGGATCGTCACCGTCCAATCGCCAGGGCTCTCGCGAACACCGTCGGGCCCAGCCGTCTGAGTGAGGCACCGTGGAACACGTCGTATTTTTCCCAGCGCCGGACGGCACTCCAGCCTTCCGTCGGCTTGCCACCGTCGATGACGCAGCCCGGTTCGTCGAGCACCTGCGCAACGTCGAAAATGTCAGTGAGGCATCGGTTCACACGCTGACCGAGGTTCCGTTGTCCTTCAAGACGTGGTACCGAGTCGAGATCCCGAACTCCCTGGAAGGTGCGGACTCCCCGAACGCCGACGACGTGGCACCGACCACGATTGCCGAGGTCATCGAGAGTTACGCCAGCGACGACGGACACATCGGAGCAGCAGGAGTTGCCCGCGGCTGATGGTTCCTCGACCGGTTTGCTGATTCCCGATCGCGAGTTCTTGCCGCCCGTTCAGATCGCATTCGCCCCGCCGACGGCCCGGTCGCCGCGCCGAGCCGGACCGTCCCGCGGCTCAGGTTCTGGAGCCGGCCTTCGGCGCTCGCCGCGAGCGCGGCACCGGGTACTTCGTGCGGTAATCCCAACCGCAAGCCCCCAGCTCCCCGAGCCCCCCAAGCTCCGAGCACGCAGCCACAGCTCCCCCCAAGAGCTGCGCCCAAGCCGTGACCTCCCCCAGGGTCACGGCTTTGGTGTCTCCCAGCGCGCAACTAGGCTGATGGCATGCGACGCCAGGCAACGACCCTGCTTGTGTCGAGCCTGTTAGCGATCACCCTCGCGTTCGTGGGCACCCGCCTGCCCGCGCCGTACGTGCAGGATGCTCCTGGTCCCGTCTCCGACACCCTTGGTACCGCGCAGGGCAAGCCGTTGATCACGATCGCGCACCCGACCGCGACACCCAAGGGAAAGATCTATCTGGTGACCGTGAGTGAATCGGGCGGTCCGCGTCAGAACATCTCCGGGTTCCAGGTGCTCGTCGGTTGGTGGCGGCGCAGCTATGCCGTGATTCCCCGCCGTTTGCTGTACCCCGACCCGGGAACGACGCCGCAGCAGGTCGCGACGCAGGACAACAACGACATGATCGAGTCGCAGGAAGAAGCCAAGGTCGCAGCACTGCGCTACCTGGGCTACCCGCTTACGCCGGGCGTCGACATCGCCAGCGTGGTTTTGCCTGCACTCAAAGGAAAGTTGATGAACGACGACATCATTGTCGGTGTCGACAACACCACCGTGACGAATAGTGCCGATCTGTTGAAGGTCGACGCGTCACACAAGCCTGGCGATGGTGTCGTCCTCCATGTCGTGCGTGGCACCACGAAACTCGATGTACCGGTGACCCTGCAGCCACCCGCGAAGGGCGCCACCACGCCGACGATCGGGATCAGCGTGGTCGATAGCTTCACCAAGCCGTTTGCGATCGACATCAACCTGGCCGATGTGGGTGGGCCAAGCGCGGGAACGTCATTCGCGCTCGGCATCGTCGACAAGCTCAGCGACGGCAATCTGACTGGCGGCCGGACCATCGCCGTCACGGGCACGATTGACGCGGACGGCAACGTCGGTGCGATCGGTGGTGTGATCCAGAAAATGGCGGGCGCACGCAATGCCGGCGCCACGGTGTTCTTGGTGCCGAAGTCCAACTGCGCGGAAGCATTGACCGCCGTCCCGCATGGCCTTCGCCTTGTTCCGATCACGACGTTGACGTCGGCAGTCGATGTGCTGAAGCAGATCAACGCGGGCAGCCCTGGCGTGCCGACGTGTCCGGCGAAGTAGCCGGTCAGCAGTAGCGGCTCAGTCGACCAGCGTCGCCGCAAGCGCATCGGTCAGGAGTGGCACCAAGTCTTCGCCGCTGACAACGTCATCGGGCTGGTCAGCGACGCCTCGAACCCGCAGGGTCGCCGTCCGCGAACCATCACGCAGGACGCCGACCAACATCCGCACCTCACGGCGCAACGGGTGAGTGACTGCCCAGGCGACTGCGTCGGCGTCCGCCGGAAGGTCCGCCTCCACTGACGGCGGCAGCGTCAACACCTCCTGCGACAGCGCGCAGCCGGCCACCTCTGCCGGCCAGCCGATCTCGGCAAGCCACTCATCGAGCGGTGTGCCCGTCGGTAGGGAGTCTTGCTCCACTGGCGTCAAGGCGTCGGCGGCGGGTGTCGCAGCGATGCCGAGAGTCTGCGCGAGCGTCGGTTCGGAGGCGAGCAGGTCGGCTGTGCGCACCAGCGCGTAGAGGCGAGTCGGCTGGTCCCAACCGCCCTGCGCGAGGTGCCGGTCGACCTCCGCCACCGCTTCGAGCAAGGGGTGGCCGCGGCGCGACTCGTCCGGTGGCTCGCTCATGCGGGACATCTTGCCGGACGGCGATGCGCTCCGGCCTGGGTCACTTTCGGTAGGTTGATCGCACGGCGGCGTTGCCGCCCGGCGTGGCCCGCTTCGGAGCCCTCGCCGCTGGCGCCGATCCCGGTCAATTTTCCGGGCCCGACTATCGCGAGGTCTGCGTGACGTTTCCCCGCCCCGAACGGCGACCGTATGGCGCCGGTGGCGGTGGTCCGCGCCAGCCGATTCCGCGGCCGCAGCTTCCCAGCTGGGGAAAGCCGTTCCTGATCACCCTCGGGGTTCTCGTCGTCCTCATCGTGGCGATCGCGCTGTTCGTCGCGATCGATACCGAGCACCTGTGGTACGACTCCGTCGGGTTCGGCGGGGTCTTCACCACCAAGCTGGTCACGCGTGTTGCGCTCTTCGCGGGCTTCGGACTCTTCATGGCGGCGATGACGTTCGGCAACATTTACCTCGCGTACCGGTTGCGACCGGCGTTTCGCGCCTCCTCCGTCGAGCAGCTCACCCTTGACCGCTACCGCACCGCGATCGAACCACGTCGCTGGCTGGTATTCGGGGCGGTGGCGGCATTCTTCGGTCTGATCTTTGGAACGGCGGCATCCGGGCGCTGGCAGACCTGGCTGTTGTGGAGCCATGCCACGTCCTTCGGTCACAAGGATCTGCAATTCCATCGCGACGTGTCGTATTTCGCGTTCATCCTGCCGTTCCAGAGATTCATTCTCGGCTACGTCATGGCTCTGATCGTCGTGTGCACGTTGCTTACAGTTGCGGCGCACTACGTGTTCGGCGGCGTGGCGTTCCGGACGCCGGGCGAGCGCGTGACCAGGGGAGCGCGTACCCACCTTGCGCTGTTGTTGTTCGTGTTCGTCATCTGCAAGGCGATTGCTTATTACCTCGACAGGTTCGGCCTGGCCTTCTCGAGCCGTGGCGCGGTGCAAGGGCCGTCGTACACAGACGTTCACGCGGTGATGCCCGCCAAGGAGATCCTGGCCGTCATCGCCTTGTTGTGTGCCGCGCTCTTCATCGCGACGATCTTCCGGACTGGCTGGTTGTTGCCCGCGGTTTCCTTTGGGTTGCTGGTCTTCTCGGCGGTCATCATCGGTGGCATCTACCCGTTGATCGTGCAGAACTTCCAGGTGAAGCCGAGCGAGGCAGACAAGGAAGCTCCCTACATTCAACGCAACATCAACGAGACGCGCTACGCGTACGGTTTGAACAACGTCAAGGTCGCCCCGTACGCAGCCACGACAACAGTGAGCGCGAGCGCGCTGACCAACAGCACCGCGATCGGCGCCGGTGTTCGACTGCTTGACAATGCGGTGTTGCCGCCGACGTACAACCAGCTTCAGCAGTTCCGCAACTTCTACAACATCGACAAGCTGGACGTCGACCGGTACATCATCAACGGTCAGGAGCAGGACGCCGTCGTTGCAACCCGCGAGCTCAACCTCAAGGGTGTGCCGGCGAGCCAGAAGACGTGGATCAACGAGCACCTCGTGTACACGCACGGCTACGGCTTCGTCGCGGCTCCAGGTGACGGTGTCGACAACGACGGGCGACCCTCGTTCATCGAGGCCAACATTCCGGCCACCGGTACCCTCGGCACGTTTGAGCCGCGAGTCTATTTCGGCGAGGGCGAGACATCATTTTCCGTTGTGGGCCAAGCCACGGGTGCGTCACCGCGGGAGTTCGATTATCCGACCAACGGCGTCAACGGGGCGCAGTACAACACCTACACAGGTGGCGGTGGGGTACCGATCGGTTCGACCTTCCGGCAGGTCGAGTACGCGCTCCGCTTCGGCGACAAGAACCTCCTGCTCTCCGACGGCATCAACTCACGCTCGCGCATTCTGTACAACCGTGACCCACGGCAGCGCGTTGCGAAAGTCGCGCCCTACCTCACGCTCGATGGCGACCCCTACTCGGCTCTCGTCGACGGGCACTTGGTCTGGATCGTGGATGGCTATACGACCAGCGACGGATTCCCTTACTCACAAAGAGAAACCCTCAACGCGATCACCCAAGACACAAACACACAGACCGCTACGACGAAGGCGCAGTCGAGCGAGAAGATCAACTACATTCGCAACTCGGTTAAGGCGACAGTCGACGCGTACACCGGGGCGGTCACGCTCTACGCGTGGGATTCGACCGATCCGGTTCTCAAGACGTGGATGAAGGTTTTTCCCGGCACCGTGAAGCCGGTGTCCGCGATGAGTACGCAGTTGCTGGCGCACGTGCGGTATCCCGAGGACATCTTCAAGGTGGAGCGGAACCTGCTCGCGAAGTACCACGTCACCGACCCGCACGCGTTTTACGGTCAGCAGGACTTTTGGCAGGTGCCCGCGGATCCGACCCAATCTACGAATCCGCAGCCATTCCAGCCGCCCTACTACCTCACGTTGAAGATGCCCGACCAGCCGAAGCCGACGTTCTCGCTGACGACGACGTTCGTGCCGCAGGGAAGAACCAACCTGTCGGCGTTCATGGCCGTCGACAGCGATCCCGGCCCCGATTACGGGACGATCCGTGTTCTGCAGTTGCCGCGAAGCCTGTTGATCAGTGGACCGGGTCAGGTACAAAACCAGTTCGAGTCCGATCCGAATGTGCAGACGACTCTGAACATCTTGCGGGTGCAGGGCGGAGCTGCCGGCGTGACCTACGGCAACTTGCTGTCGCTGCCGGTCGCGGGTGGCCTGCTGTACGTCGAACCGGTATACGTGAAGGCAGCGGGCGGCCAAGGCAGTTATCCGTTGTTGCAGAAGGTGCTCGTGTCGTTCGGTAACAACATCGGCTTCCAGAGCACGTATTCGGCAGCGATTGCCAGCCTCGTTGGCGCACCGCCAGGGTCGTCGAGCTCTGGATCGACAGGTAGCACTGGCCCAACGGGCAGCCCGCCGCCGGGTTCGGCCGGCCCCTCGCCGTCCGGGTCCACGAGTCCGTCACCGTCGACGTCGGTGCTGGTTCCTTCAGACTTGGCGCAAGACATCGCTGCCGCGCAGCAGGCGTACGCCGATGGACAGGCGGCTTTGAAAGCTGGCGACTTCGCGGCGTACGGGTTGGCCCAACAACGTCTGGCGGCGGCCCTCGCGAAGGCGGCTGGGGTGCTATCGCCGGGCCCGTCGCCTAGCCCCTCGACGGTGCCATCGCCGACGGGTGGCGCGACCTCACCGAGTGCGTCGCCATAAGGGCTGGCTGCTGGCGATTTGTGGGCGCCGCGTGCTTGACGTAAAGTGACGGAGCCGACGCGGGGTGGAGCAGCTCGGTAGCTCGCTGGGCTCATAACCCAGAGGTCGTAGGTTCAAATCCTACCCCCGCTACCACATAACAGCAGGTCAGAGGCCTGATCGCCGATCTTGGTGATCAGGCCTTTTGTTGGCTGCCGATGCTTTAGGCGGTTCGGTCGACGTCGACCACGGTCGCCACGAGGTCCGTCGCTGACATGGGCCGACCATAGAGAAAGCCCTGGGCAAACTCGCAGCCGAGCGCGATGACCACGTCATTTTGGTGGCCAGTTTCAACCCCCTCGGCAGTCACTGCAAACCCGAGGGCGTGGGCGAGGTCGGTGACCGCCGAGACGATCGTGGTGCCACTTTCCGCTAGCCCGATGTCAGCGATGAAGCTCTGGTCGATCTTGACCATGTCGATGGGGAGTCGCTGAAGATAGGCGAGTGAGGAGTAGCCGGTTCCGAAATCGTCTATCGCGACCCGGATACCAAGTTCCTTCAGGTCGGCCAAGACGGTCATCGCCCGCTCGATGTCTTCGATGAAGACGTTCTCGGTGATCTCCAGGATGAGGGCAGCTGGATCCATGCCGGTGCGGCGCAGGGTCCCCGCGACCGTAGAAGGGAAGGTCCAGCTCATCAGCTGGCGTGCGGAAACGTTGACGGCGACATCCAGGGGCATCCCGCGCTCCAGCCAGCGACTTCGATCTCGGCAGGCTCGCTCCAAGATCCATGCACCGATCTGGATGATCAGTCCGGTCTGCTCGGCCGCCGAGATCATTGTCAACGCCGGCACCGCGCCGCGCGCGGGGTCTGTCCAGCGTAAGAGTGCCTCCACTCCCGCGATGGTCTTGTCGGCGCAGCGCAGAATTGGTTGGTAGGCAACATCGAGCTTGTCGCGGAAGAACGCGGTACTGAGATCGCTCTCCAGGGTGCTGCGCTCGTCATCGTCCATCGCCTGACGTAGGTCGATAACCTGATGCACGCCCCCCCCTTTGGATTTGGCCAGGTACATGGCCGTGTCTGCCTTGACCAGGAGCTGATCGGAGATTTCCTCGCCGCGGCCGGCGTAGGCCATTCCCACACTCGCCGTCACCGCGATGAGATGCCCGGGCAATGAGAATGGCTTGCGGAACGCGTGCTCGACGCGCTTACCGAGCGCCTCGACATCGGCCTCGCTCGTCATGTCCTCGCACAAGAACACGAACTCATCGCCGGAGATCCGACTCAGCGTGTCGCCGGGCCGAACGAGCGCTGACAATCGCTGGGCGACGGCAATCAGTAACTCATCACCGACATGGTGTCCGTAGGTGTCGTTGACCCGCTTGAAGTGGTCAAGGTCAGCGAACAAGATGCCCGCTGTCGTGTGCGAACGAGACGCCCGCAATGCCGCGTGGTCAAGGCGCTCCTGCAGCAACGCACGATTGGGTAGTCCGGTCAGCGAGTCGTGTAGGGCGTTGTGCTGGAAGCGGTCCGAGGTCGCGCGGGCGTCATCACGGGCCTGGGCATTCAGCAGGTATGCAGTCGCGACATCGGCGAGGATTTGCGCGCCAGCCATGTCTCGCTCGCTCAGCGCCCCTGGGGTCTGCCGGTAGAGGTCTAGTGCTCCAAGGCGGCCCTGGGCGTGGCGCAGCGGAAAGGTGAAGACCGCCGCCAATCCTGCTTGCAGTGCAAGCGGGCCGAAAAGTGGAAACCGATCCTCAGTCGCCAAATCTGGTACCGAAACTGCATCGCCGGATTCGTAGGCCGACAGGCAAGGACCTTGCCCGGCGTCGGTCTGCAGCCGCTCGAACCGCAATGCCGAATCGTCCGAGGCCGCGATGTAGTGCGGAGCAGTTCCGGCCGAGATCAGGGTGACCCCGGCGGCCGAAATGGGTAACACGTCGACGATTCGCTTGACCAAGTGATCGAGGATGGCCTGGATCGGGAACTCAGTCGCCAGCGTCCGCGCGAACTCGCTCAGCACGGAAGACAACTTCTCGTCGTCCATGTCACCGCCCACGCAGAGAAGAGCCGCGGCGTCTAGACGGTTACCGGGGTCTATACCCCCCAAAGAGTCCCTAAACCGATCTCGGCGAGGATTCGCCGGACAGGTATGCCCTGGCTAGTCGCAAACCGGACGCTTCACGCCGCTCTGGCGGGAGCCAAAGCGAGCTAAGCGGGGCGTTGGCGCGCCAGCAGGACGACGTCCGGCATTTCGTTGATGAACGCCCGCGCCGTCTCGGAGCTCAGCGGGCGGGAGATGAGGTAGCCCTGCACGCTGGTCGCATCGCAGCTCAGCGGGTCGATGAAGGACCTGCCAATCTTGCGCATGTCGGCGGGGAATGGTCGAAGGTGGCTGAGCGAGGAATAGCTGGTTCCAAAGTCGTCGACGGCGATCCGGATACCCATGACCTTGAGGTTGATCAGTACCTGGGCCGTGTGGGCGGGGTCGAGCATGAGCACGCTCTCGGTGATCTCCAAAATCGCCCGTCGTCCGTGGCAGTACCGGCGCTAAGTATTTCCAGCCTTAGGCTATAGATGGTGCATAGCGGTCCGATCCGCGCGGCCGCTGGTCGTCGACCGGGCTGGCGCTAGTTCGCAATGGCCCACTATCAGGTAGATCCGGAGACGATGATCTGTGCGCGTCTTGATTGCCGAGGACGACGACGCTCTGCGCAGCGTGCTTACCCGCGGACTCACCGAGAACGGCTACGTCGTTGATGCGGTTTCCGACGGCGCGGCCGCGCTGAGCTATCTGGCAAGTTACGAATACGAAGTCGTCGTTCTCGACTGGCGAATGCCAAGGATGAGCGGCTACGACGCTCTGGTAGCGATCCGGGCACGACGGATACCGGTGCCGGTGCTAATGCTGACCGCGATGGATCGGTCCGCGAATCGGATCGCCGGCTTGGACGCCGGCGCGGACGACTACCTCGTGAAGCCGTTCGACTTTGGTGAGTTGTTGGCCCGCCTTCGTGCATTGCAGCGACGACCGTCAGCTGTGACCGACGTCGTGCTGCGCTGTGGCGATCTGAGTCTTGATCCGGCGGCCCGCGACGCGCGCATTGGCGACCTGCCGCTGGCCGTCACGGCGACCGAACTTGCAATTCTCGAGCTCCTCTTGCGCCGCACACCGGCTGTCGTGACCCGCCAGTCGATTGCGGTCAACGTGTGGCCGGTTGAAGCCGACGGCATCGGGTCGAACACGATAGACGTCCATTTGGCCCGACTGCGCGCCAAGCTCGTCGGTTCGCACACCCGCGTGGAGACTGTGCGTGGCGTCGGCTATCGGCTGTTGCCGTCATAAGATCCGGCCAATGAGTCCCTTCGAATGTCGCTGCAAATGAAGATGTCGGTCCCGCTGCGTCCTGCGCTACGCGTCGCAACGGCCGCAACGGTTGTGGTCGGTCTTTTCTACGCATTCATCGTGATCGGCATCTTGACGTTGGTGTCGAGCAGGCTCTTGCACGAGACGGACGCTCGGCTGGCGGAGCAACTCGCCAACGCTCGACAGCTCGCGCCCGCACAACTGTCGTCGCGCTCAGACATCAAGAGCGACTCAGACGACCCCCCGGTGTACTACTGGCAGATCAGCGCGGCCGGCGTCGTGACCGCGACAAGCCCGGACACGTCGGCCTTCCCCGTCGCACTCTTGCATGAGCGCTCGACCGGACCTCGCACCGCGTCTGTGGATGGCAGGGACTTCCGCTTCGCACATGTCGTGAAGGCCGATGGATCGCGGATCTACGCCGCGGAAAGTCTCGCGCAGCGCAACCACGTGCGCAGCCTGTTACTGACATCTGCTCTTGCAGTGTCCCCTGCACTGCTTGCCGCCGTATTCGTGAGCGCGTTCATTATCGGCCGGTCAGCGTCCAAGCCTGTCGAGAGCGCACGGGTCCGCCAGCTGGAGTTCACTGCCGACGCTTCGCACGAGCTTCGGACTCCACTGACGGTGATCGAAGCCGAGGTCGGGTTGGCCCTTACGACCGACCGCACGGCGGGCGGCTATCGCGATGCGCTCGAGCGGGTCGCTAGCGAGACGCCGCGACTGCGCAAGATTGTCGAAGACATGCTGTGGCTGGCGCGCTTCGATTCCGAACCGCCGACGCCCCAGGCTGAGATCGTCGATCTGGCTACCGTCGTGCAGCAGTGCGCCGACCGGTTCGAACCAGTGGTGACATCGAGAAACATCCAACTGAGCGTCGACGCGTTCGGAGCCGAGCTACCACACGTCGCCGCCGCGCCGGAGTGGCTCGATCGGCTGATCGGCGTCCTGCTCGACAACGCCACCCGCTACGCGAAGTCGCCAGGTCAGGTCGCCGTCCGGGTCGACAGCACCTCCAGTCACGTTGCATTGACAGTGGCCGACGACGGCCCAGGCATTCCAGTCGCGGAGCGGCCGCGGTTGTTCGACCGGTTCCACCGCGTCGAGGCAAACGGTGGTCAAGGTGCCGGCCTTGGGCTGGCGATTGCCGATGCGGTTGTCCGGACGACGCATGGGCGTTGGTCGGTCGGTGAGTCGGTGTTGGGCGGGGCCCGCGTGACGGTGACATGGCCGCGGGTCCGAACCCAGTCGCTTCCAAAGCTGCCCTCGTTGCAGCCCTGAAGGTCTGACGGGCCGAGGTCCCCGAGGTGGGCGCAGTAGAAATCGCATCGATCGGGTGGTTTTGGGAGGGACCGGCATACTCGCGTTCGGTTCGTCGCTGGTGCATGCTTGAGGTCAACCGGGCGCCTTTGTCCGGTACAGGGGAAACGGATGACCTGGATGGGTGGGCGCGCCAGTTGGACGACTCGGCTGCGGAACACGATTCCGTCCCACGCCGGATCTGCCTACTGTGTGTGCGAATGCTCAGCATCACCGGTGCAGGTATCTCTATGGTGACAAATGCGGGCAACCGCGGCGTGGTGTGTGCGACGGACGATGTCTCGGCGCGCATTGAGGACCTCCAGCTCACACTGGGCGAGGGCCCCTGCGTCGATGCTTCGCAGTCCGGCACACCCGTCTTGATCCCTGACCTGATCACCGCCGATGACATCGTGGTCGATCGCTGGCCAGCATTCATCGAGGGTGCCGGAGCTGCTGGCGTTCGTGCGGTGTTCGCGTTTCCGCTGCGAATCGGGGCGATCAACGTCGGGGTACTCGACGTCTATCGAAGCGAACCTGGCCCACTTCTCGAAGGCCAGCTCCGTGCGGCGCTGCTCGCTGCTGACGCGGCCGCCTTGGCGCTCCTGCATATCGACACCGCGAGCGACGACCTGTTCTCCGATGACGCGGACGCCCGTCCGACCTACCAGCTCCAGGTCCATCAGGCCACCGGCATCGTTCAGGTCCAGCTCGGTGTCCCAACGGAGGAAGCGTTTCTGATGCTTCGCGCGCGTGCATTTGCGCTTGGGCGACCGCTCGTTGACGTGGCGACGGATGTGGTCGCGCGTCGTCTTCGTTTTTCGGTGGAGGATCAATGAGTAAGGGCGAGGTGGCCGGCGGACCCGGCCCGGAAAGAGATCGCGAGCAGTTGCTCGCGGAGACTTTTGTGCTACTAGCAGACACCCTTGTCGATGACTACGACGTCGTCGACCTGCTGCATCAACTGGTCGATGCCTGCGTCAACCTGCTCGGCGTGACGGCTGCCGGCCTGCTGCTCGACGATCAGCGCGGCAACCTCGCGGTCGTCGCATCCTCCAACGAGGAGACCCGTTTGCTCGAGATCCTCCAGCTGCAAAGCGATGCCGGGCCGTGTCTGGACTGCGTGCGTACCGGTGTCCCGGTGAGCGTCGACGATCTCGACGCCGATCAGAACCGCTGGCCGGTGTTCGCTGAGGCTGCCATGTCCGCCGGGTTCCGGTCGGTGGCCGCGGTCCCGCTGCGCCTTCGCACAGAGACGATTGGTGCCCTGAATATGTTTCAAGGCACGTCGCATCCGATGCCTGTCAACGACCAACGTCTCGCGCAGGCATTTGCCGATGTGGCAACCATCGGGATCTTGCAACGACGCTCGACCCATCGCAGCGCGATGATGGCCGAACAGCTCCAACACGCGCTCAACAGCCGGATCGTCATCGAGCAGGCGAAAGGCGTGCTGGCCGAGCGGAATGGAGTCGATATGGACGCCGCGTTCACCGCATTGCGCCGTTTCGCGCGCAACCACAATCGAAAGCTCAGTGAGCTCGCGATGGACGTCGTCCGCGGCGAGGTCGACCCGACGACGGTCCAGGTCGGCCGCCGGGTCCCTTGAGCCGGAACCCCTGACGGCGGATACCTGCCGATTTGTGAGCGTAGGACGGGGGACATGGGTCGTTCGTGACATTGTGCGGCATTTTGTGGCATCATGAGAGCAGCACCACGTGCTTAGGTTTCGTCTAGACCTTGCCCCTCTGCGCGTCAGTTTCTGAGCGAAGGCGGCGAGTGGTGTGACCGAGCGGCTGATCGACGAACGTTCCGTCGTTGTCCTGTCCCGACCGGGCTCACCATCGGGTGACCTGTCGTCGCCTCCCGCTGTGGGGTGTAGTTGCGGACACGACGCGGCTCGCCACGATCGCACGGCACTGCGCTACTGCCGCGCAACAGCCTCCAACGAGCTGCGGCGCGGCTGCATCTGCAACGTCGCGCAAGCGCAACCGATGAGTCGGCGATGAGATGCATGCCATGAGTTCGGCCGTTGGAGACGTCTTGGTGGCGGGTGAGCGTGGTGCGCCTGCGGCGGACCGACTGTGCGTTGCTTGCCTGCCACTGATCGGAGTCGATGCGGCGGCAATCTCGCTCATCGACGCGGGGGAAAGTCGCGGCACGTTCGGCGCGAGTGACGCAGCGGCCAGACTGCTCGACTCCCTCCAGTTCACCGCGGGGGAGGGACCATGTCTGGAGGCTGCTCACACGATGACGCCGGTGCTGGTCCCCGACCTCCAAGCGCAGGACGAACCTCGATGGCCGGCGTTCAAAGATGCCGCGGAACGAGCGGGGGTTCGGGCCGTCTTCGCCTTTCCGATTCGGGTGGGCATGATCGGTCTCGGCGCCCTCGACCTGTTCCGCTCCGTGGCCGGGCCTTTGTCGGCCGCCCAGCTTCGCGACGCGTTGACCGTGGCAGACGGCGCAGCGCAGATCCTGCTCGATCTCGTCGATGAGTCGAGCACCGCGACAGAGCGTGACGACCCGCTGGCGCAGTGGGCGCAAGTCGCGGCATTGTCGCGGATCGAGGTCTACCAGGCCACCGGGATGATTATGGCGCAGCTTGATCTGTCACCCGCCGCCGCGCTCGTGCGACTACGGGCCCATGCGTTTGCGAACGAACTCACGGCATCTGAGGTCGCTCAGCTCATCACGTCCCGCCGTTTGCGCATGGAGGTATAGCGACCCTAGATAGCGAGGCTCAACCAAGTCGACAGGCATGACTCGACGTCATTGGGGCGCCGAGGGTGTTGCTCCAGAAACTGGCAACGCATTCCGCAACAGCTCGTCCGCGGAGGTGGCTGCCGTGGCTGGTACCGGGCGCAGTGCGCCGGATGTTGCTGTTGCTGCGCCGCAGGACGTGCCGGCGGGGTCCGTCGACTCCGAGTCAGCGCTGGGAATTCCTTGGCAGAGTGGTCTCGATCCGCTTACTGGGTTGGCCGATCGCTGTTGGTTCCTGCGCGCACTCGCCGCGGCAGACGGGTCGACCAGCGGAGCGTCGGACGGCGTCGGCGTGATCGCCATTCGTATCGACGGTTTGCGCGACCTCCTGGTGAGTCATGGCGGCGTTGCCGCGGACGGCGTGTTGTTGCTGACCGCGGAGGTGTTGCACGGCTGGAGCCGGGGTGACGACCTGGCAGCCCGACTGGGAGTCGACAGGTTCGGCATCCTCATGCATACGGACGCTGCCGGGCTTGACGCAGACCGCGGCGCGGCTGCGGACAAAGCTTGCCGCCGCGGGCGTATCAGCGACGGTCGGGTCAGCGATGCGCGCCGCGCCGGGCGGGGCGTCGGAGGCATGGCAAACCGCGAACCGTGACGTCGACGAAGGCAACGGCACCAGACGCGCGGACGAAGCCGCGGCGTCGCGAGCGATGCGTGGTGCCAGCGCCGCGGCCGTGGCCCAGGTGCTTCAGGCACAGGCCGCCGGAATCTTGATGCAATGGCATCACTGCGGGGCCGATCGCGCACGTCTTGAACTCGCCTACCAAGCCCACGAGATGGGCCTGCCGGTCACCTCGATGGCTCGGTTACTCGTCACGATTGCGTCGGGCGCACGACCCGGTGATGAGGATGCTGCTTACGGTATCGACCTTGACCGCTCGTCGCGGTTGGCCGCCAACGTCCGAGCCGGTATAGCACCACAAACGTCCTTGCTGCGCGGCCAACAAGTCGCGACTGCGGGCGGGGGAGACGGCAGCGGGGACCGGCGGGCCATGCAGAGGCAGCCGGTCTGGAGCCTTCGACCTCCGAACTCGGCAATCGGGCTTCTTTCGGTAGCCGGCCGCCGGGGCGCATCGACGCGAGCAGAGGATCTGCAGCTTGCTGGCCGCTACCAGGGTGCCGCGAATTCGAGCGGTTCGGGGGGCGACTGGTTCGATGCGTTCATCTTGCCTAATGGCGCCGCGGCCCTGGTTCTGGGTGACGTCGCAGGACACGATGCGCTGGCTGCCACGACGATGATGCAACTCAGGACCTTGTTGCGCGGCTTTGCCGTGGCCAACGAGATGGCGCCGAGCGAAGTCTTGAGCAGGCTTGACGCGTTCTTTGCGAACCTTGATTTTGACCTGCTCGCGACGGCGTTCTTCGGTTGGGTGCACCCTGATCCTGCCGGCGGGCTTGTTCTTCGGTGGTGCAATGCGGGTCATCTGCCGCCCGTCGTGCTCGCGCCGAGCGGCGAGACGGTTGTCCTCGATACCCGCAACGACTTGCTCCTCGGTATTGGCGTGGAGACGGCGCGCGCCGACCTGTCGCTTCGGCTGGAGGCTGGCTGCACGCTCTTGCTGTACAGCGACGGACTCATCGAGACTCGCGACGCGGATCTCGATCACGGACTGGATCGGCTGCGGATCGCCGCTCGCTCGCTGGCCACGCTGGACGTCGCCGAGCTTTGCGATGAGCTGGTGTCGGCGATGGTGCGGGGCGGTATGCATGATGACGTGACTGTTCTGGCGGTCCGCATTCCGGGCTAGGTACTGGCCGCTTTCTGTCGATCTGGGTGGCAAGCGTGGGGATCGTTCCCACCATCCCTGCCGGGCAGCCGGACGGTGCCATCTCGTCGTGAACGCCGGGCCGGGGGGCCGATTAAGCTGACTTGTATAACGAAATCGCGTCGATCCCGCCTGCCTCGACTCGGCGACCTTGACAGCATCCCCGATCACTCCGACACTCATGGCCAGCTGACGTGGGAACGTGCCCACGTGAGACCAGATTCGAAGGTCCCCAAATCGGGTGGCTTCCAACGAGCGGGTCCACCCGGTGGACCCCAGGAGGATCCATGTTCATGGCTCGTAGAAACCGCCGCGCGCTGATCGGCGTCGTCGCGGTGGCGGCCGTCGCGGTCGCCGGCTGCTCGTCGTCCAAGGCCAAGACCGCCGCGGCACCAACAAGCAGTGCGGCTTCGCCGTCCGCCGCGTCGTCTGCGCCAGTCGCGGCAACGAGTGCGGCTGCAACCACGCCCGCCTCGTCTGCGCCCGCCTCCGCCTCGGCGGCCGGCGCGGCTCCCCAGACGATCACCATCGGGTTGTTCGGCACGTTCGGCTTCAAGGAAGCCGGACTGTACGACGCCTACATGAAGCTGCACCCCAACATCACCATCAAGGAAGATGACGTCGAGCAGTCGTCCGACTACTACAAGGCGCTGCAGACTCACCTCGCCGCCGGATCGGGCCTCGACGACATCCAGGCCATCGAGATCGGCTTCGTGGCCGACGTGACTGCGAATCACGCCGATCAGTTCGTCGACTTCAACTCGTTGCCCGAGGGTGCGCAGCTCAAGAGCAGCTTCTACCCCTGGAAGTGGGCGATGGCGAGCACCTCCGACGGCAAGACGGTCGGCCTTGGAACTGACGCCGGTCCCGAAGCAATGTGCTACCGGCCCGACCTGCTGAAGGCGGCTGGCCTGCCGTCGGATCGGGCGGCGGTGAGCACTGCGTGGTCGACGTGGCAGGGCTTCATCGATTTCGGCAAGCAGTACGTCGCGAAGACGCACAAGCCGTTCCTCGACTCCGCGGCGAGCATCTTCAATGCTGCGGTCACGCAGGGCACCGAAGGCTACGACAACGCCGCAGGCAAGCCCGACGTGAAGGGCTCTGACGGCGTTACCACGGCATGGGCTCTCGCAACGTCTGCAGCGCAGGCGAAGATCACCGCGGGTCTTAGCCAGTTCTCGACGCCGTGGAACCAGGCGTTCGCCAACGGCGCGTTCGCCGCGATTTCGTGCCCCTCCTGGATGCTCGGCTACATCACCTCAGAAGCGGGTCAGGCAGTTTCCGGTGACTGGGACGTCGCCAACCTGCCCGGCGGCGCAGCAAACTGGGGTGGCTCGTGGCTCGGTGTACCGAAGGCGGGAAAGAACCAGGCAGCCGCAGAGGCACTCGCTGAGTGGCTAACCGCTCCTGCGCAGCAGATCACGATGTGGACGTCACAGCAGCACTTCCCATCGTCATCGACCGCCGCGAAGGATCCTGCAGTGGCCTCCGCAACCAGCGACTACTTCAACAAGGCGCCGATCGGTCAGATCTTCGGTGACTCGGCCAGCAAGTTGAAGCAGCAGCCGATCGGCCCGTACGACACACAGATCCAAAGCGCCATCGACACCTCGCTCTCCAACGTGGAGACGAAGGGCGCTGCACCCGCAAAGGCCTTCAGTGAAGCGTTGGCCAACATCGCGCAGATAACTGGGTAGCGAAAGAAGCGTGGTGCTCGCGCCGGCCGGCCTGGGTTGGCGCGAGCACTGCATCGGTGAAGTCCGGCGGCATCGGCGGTCCCCCCTTTTCCGTCGATGGCGCCGGCTTCATTCTTGAACGAACTCGTTCGTCTTCGGTCGATCGCGAAGGGCTTTGGATGACAGTGCTCGCCGGCTCCGGCCGTCGCGCTGAGGCGCCACCGGCTCGGCAGTCGAAGCGGCGTTTCAAACGGCTTGGTTCGCGCGCTGCGTATGCATACGTCGCGCCGTTCTTCGTGGTGTTTGCCGCGTTCGGCCTTTACCCCTTGCTCTACACCGGGTGGGTCTCGCTGCATAACGTCAACCTCGAGAACCTGCATCACTCGACGTGGATCGGCTTTCACAACTACGTGGCGCTGTGGCACAACCAGTTCTTTTGGAATGCGCTGCGAAACACCATCTCGATCGGCATCATCTCGACCGTGCCACAGCTCTGTATGGCCCTTGGCCTCGCGCAGCTTCTGAACTACAAGATGCGCGGTCGGACCTTCTTTCGGGTAGCGATGCTGATGCCCTACGCAACATCGGTAGTGGCGAGCACGCTCATCTTCGCCGAACTGTTCGGTCGCGACTACGGTTTCATCAACTGGTTCCTGCACTTCTTCGGCGTGCATCACATCTACTGGACGAACGGCTCGAAATGGCAGTCACAGATCGCAATTGCCGCGATCGTGACCTGGCGATGGACCGGCTACAACGCGCTGATCTATCTCGCCGGCATGCAGTCGATCCCGACCGATCAGTACGAGGCCGCCGCGATCGATGGTGCGAGCCGGTGGCAGCAGTTCTGGTTCGTTACTGTGCCGTCGCTGCGGCCGACGATTCTGTTCACCATCGTCATCTCCACTATCGGTGCGATGCAGATGTTCGCGGAGCCCTACCTGTTTGCGGGCGACGGAACGACGAACGGCGGCACTCAGCACCAGTTCCAGACACTCGCGTTGTTCATGTACCAGCAGGGCTGGACCAACTTCCACTTAGGCCAAGCCGCTGCGACTGCCTGGACGATGTTGTTCATCATCCTGGTTCTCGTCGGCGTCAACGCCGCGCTTGCGCGCGGCCGCTCCGGCCGGAACTGAGGCGGCGACGATGGCAAAAGCAAAGGCGGGCAGGCAGCTCACAGCGGGCCGCTACACGTACGTGGTCCTCGCGGTAGTCACCATCATCGCTGTCTTTCCCCTGTACTACACGTTGATTATCGCGTCTCATACCAACTATGAGATGGCACAAACACCGCCACCGTTTATCCCCAATGCGTCGGTCTTCCACAACATCCGCCTTGCGCTGCACGAACAGCCGTTGTTCAAGGCAATCGTCAACACCATGATCGTCGCCGGGTCAATCACGATCGGCACGGTGGCGTTCTGCACGCTGAGCGGCTTCGCATTTGCCAAGCTGCATTTCCGGGGGAGCCGGGTACTTCTCGGCGTCACGGTCGCGACAATCGCCATTCCGCCGCAGCTCGGCGTTATTCCCTTGTTCCTGCTGATCGCGAAGCTGCACTGGGTCAACCACCTTCAGTCGGTTGTGCTCCCGACATTGGTCAGCGCATTCGGCGTCTTCTTCATGCGGCAATACCTCGGCAATGCGGTACCGACCGAGTTGCTCGAAGCAGGGTGGGTCGACGGGGCATCAACGTTTCGGATCTTCCGCTCGATCGTGCTGCCGATTGCGAGGCCGGCCATGGCGGTGCTCGCCATGCTCACGTTCCTCGCAGCCTGGAACGACTTCTTCTGGCCGCTCATCGCACTTACCAGCCGAAACCCGACCGTGCAGATCGGCCTTGCCGGATTGGGGTCGGGGTACATCCCGCAGCAGGCCGTCATCATGGCCGGCACGCTGCTGTGCACATTTCCGGTCCTCGTCGTGTTCGCCCTGCTAGGGCGACAAATAGTCGGAGGCATCATGCAAGGCGCGGTCAAAGGATGACGCAGGCCGAATCGATTGACGCGAAGGACCTCAAGGATGGCAGTCTTCGCTTTCCTGATGGGTTCGTCTGGGGTACCGCAACTGCGGCATATCAAATCGAAGGCGCGGTAGCTGAGGACGGGCGGACCGCGTCGATCTGGGACACCTTCAGCCACACGCCCGGCAAGGTCTTGCACGGTGACACCGGCGACGTAGCGGCCGATCACTACCACCGGCACGCCGCTGACGTTGCGTTGATGGCTGAACTCGGCGTGACCGCGTATCGGTTCTCCACGTCGTGGTCGCGAATCATTCCGTCCGGCGCAGGCCCGGTCAATCGCAAGGGAATCGACTTCTATTCGCGACTCGTCGACGAGCTACTCGCGCACGGGATTGCGCCGGCGCTCACGCTGTACCACTGGGACCTTCCACAGGAGTTGCAAGACGATGGCGGCTGGACTGCGCGCAGCACCGCCGAGCGCTTCGCCGACTACGCCGGGGTGGTGGCAGCCGCACTTGGCGATCGGGTCGGCTTGTGGACCACGCTGAACGAGCCGTGGTGCTCGGCGTTCCTGGGCTACGCCGCAGGGGTCCACGCGCCAGGACACACAAGTGGCGAAGAGGCACTGTGCGCCGTGCATCACCTGCTGCTCGGCCACGGGATGGCAACACAGGTGCTGCGCACGACGCTGCCCGCCGACGCGCAAATCGCGATCACCGCTCAACCCCGCTGTCGCGCGCCCCGCGACTGACTCGTCCGCCGACGTTGCAGCTGCCCGCAAAGTCGATGGACTCCAGAACCGAATCTGGCTCGACCCGCTCTTCGGCTCGGGCTACCCCGCGGACGTGCGCGAGTTCACCGCATCGATTAGCGACTGGAGCTACGTCCGGGACGGCGATCTGGCGGTGATCGCCACGCCTATCGACCTGCTCGGAGTCAACTACTACAACCCGGTCGTCGTCCGGCACTACGACGGTACCGGTCCGCGCGCCAATGCCGACGGCCACGGCGACGGCGCAGGTGACACCTGGCCAGGATGCAGCGACGTCGAGTTCGTTGACGTCCCGGGCCGGCACACCGCGATGGGGTGGCCGGTCGACGCGAGTGGGCTCGGCGAGCTGCTCGCGCGCCTCTGGCGCGAGTACCGGACGCCGATGGCGATCACCGAGAACGGTGCCGCGTACGAGGACGACGTCGCGGCCGACGGCGCGATTCACGACGCCGAGCGGGTGCGCTACCTGCGCGAGCACCTTGCTGCGGTGCACGGCGCGCTGATCGATGGCATCGACGTCCGCGGCTATTACTTGTGGTCGCTGCTCGACAACTTCGAATGGGCGTGGGGCTACTCGAAGCGGTTCGGGATCGTGCGGGTCGACTTCGAGACGCAGCAGCGGACGCCGAAGGACAGCGCGCTCTTCTACTCCGGCGTCGTCCGGACGAACGTCCTACCGTCGATCTAGTCGAACAACGACTCGTGCCGGCGCGCTAGCTCGACTCGCGAACGATCAGCTCGGTCGGCACGATCAGGGACGCCGAGCGGTGGCCGGGATTGCGGACCTCGTTCAGCAGCAGCCGGGCGAGCGATCGGCCGATCTCCTCCATGGGCTGCCGGACGCTGGTCAGCTGAGGGTTGGCGAGGCGGGCCGCGTGGGAGTCGTCGAACCCGACGACCGCAACATCGTCGGGAACCCTACGGCCAGCGGCTCGCAGCGCGCGCATCGCTCCGATCGCCATCAGGTCGCTCGCGGCAAAGACCGCGTCGAGATCAGGGACCCTGTCGAGCAACGCGCGCATGGCGATCTCGCCGCTGTCTTCGGAGAAGTCGCCGTGCTCGACCAATCGACGCCACGACTTGCGACTGGCCGGCGGCAACGCGTCGCGGAAACCGTCGAGGCGGTCGATACCGACGGGCATGTCGACTGGTCCGGCGATCGTCGTGATCCGGGTGCGGCCGCGTGCCACCAGATGATGCACTGCGGCGGTCGCGCCGGCTCTGTTGTCGGCGTCGACGTACGGAACATTCTCGCCGGGAAACGGGCGACCGGTCAGCACCACGGGTGTACGGCTTTGCGCCAGCAATCGGACCAGTGCGTCGCGCCGGTGCAAGGACATCAAGATGACGCCGTCCGCGTGGCCGTTCATGATGTACCGCTCGATCCGGGAGCTGTCACCCTCGGCGCTGAGCAGCACAAATGCGTAGTCGGTGTCGGCGAGCTCTTGGTTGATGCCGCGCACCGTGCCGGCGAAGAACGGTTCGGAGAACAGCCGGGTCTCAGGCTCCGAAACGATCAGTGCCAAGGTGTCGGCGCGACGGGTCACGAGCGCTCTGGCGGCCCGGTTCGGAACGTAGTTGAGCTTCTCGATGGCTTTCTCGACCGCGATGCGGGCCTGCGGCGATACCCGAGGCGAGCCGGTCAGTACCCGGGAGACGGTGGTCTTGGAGACCCCGGCCAGCGCGGCGACCCCCCATACGGTCGGGCGGTGCTCCGCCCGGGGCGATTCCGGATCGCTGGCATCCCCCCGATGCGCGCCATTCGCGGGCATGCCGTTCGCGGGCACGCCGTTCGCGGGCACGCCGTTGCGGGCACTCGGTGAAGCTCGCTGCCCGGCGGGGCGCTCGGCGACCATACGCTGATGATTTCACAGGAGACAGCAGCGCCGGCGCGCGGAAGTAGGCGGATGCTGCGAACGTTCCCGCTTTCCGTTGACCGCCGCCGTCCGGCCAAATATGTTGAGGTAGCAAATATGTTGAGCTGGCCAACAAATCGACCTCGCCGAGGAGACTTCCGTGCCGTCGCAGCTGCGTCCGACGCCTCAAGACCGCTTCACCTTCGGGCTCTGGACAGTGGGCTGGCCGGCCCGCGACCCCTTCGGCGACGCGACCCGGCCTGCGCTCGACCCGGTCGAGACGGTGCACCGTCTCGCCGAGCTCGGCGCATACGGTGTGACCTTCCACGACGATGACCTGATTCCCTTTGGGAGCAGCGACAGCGATCGCGACAAGCACATCGCTCGATTCAAGGACGCGCTTGCCGAAACCGGCCTTGTCGTTCCGATGGCGACCACCAACTTGTTCACCCATCCGGTATTCAAGGACGGCGCTTCACGAGCAACGACCGCGCGATTCGGCGCTACGCGCTGCGCAAGGTCATCCGCAACCTCGACCTTGCTGTGGAGCTTGGCGCGAAGACCTATGTGTTCTGGGGTGGGCGTGAGGGCGCCGAGACCGACTCGGCAAAAGACGTGAGGTCGGCGCTTGCGCGCTATGCCGAGGGCATCGACATGCTGGCGCAGTATGCGATCGACAACGGATACGACATTCGGTTCGCTATCGAGCCCAAGCCCAACGAGCCTCGCGGCGACATCCTGCTTCCGACGGTTGGCTCCGCACTGGCGTTCATCTCGACGCTCGAGCACCACGAAATGGTGGGCGTGAATCCCGAGGTCGGTCACGAGCAGATGGCTGGGCTCAACTTCGTGCACAGCATCGCGCAGGCGTTGTGGCAGGGAAAGCTCTTCCACATCGACCTGAACGGGCAGCGCGGCATCAAGTACGACCAAGACCTCATGTTCGGTCACGGCGACTTGCTCAACGCCTTCTTCCTTGTCGACCTTCTCGAGAACGGTGGCATCGCCGGCGCCCGCGCTTACGATGGCCCGCGCCACTTCGACTACAAGCCGCTTGCGCACGGAAGACATTGACGGCGTCTGGGCATCGGCAGCCGCGAACATGACGACCTACTTGTTGCTGAAGGAGCGGGCCAGTGCTTTCCGCGCCGACCCTGAGGTGCAGGCCGCGCTGGCTGCCTCCCGCGTGGCCGAGCTGGCTGTCCCGACGCTGGGTGACGGCGAGTCGTACACCAACCTGCTTGAGGACCGCTCGGCGTTCGAGGACTTCGACGTCGAGGCCGCAGGCAAGCGTGGGTACCACTTCACTCAGCTCGACCAGCTTGCGGTCGAGCACGTGCTCGGCGCGCGCTGACCTGACGCGGTCGACATGACGCTCGTCGCGGGCGTCGACTCGTCGACGCAGTCGTGCAAGGTCGTCATCCGTGACGCCGACACCGGTGCGTTGGTGCGTGAGGGTCGCGCCGCGCACCCCGACGGCACCGAGGTCGACCCGGCGGCGTGGTGGGCGGCACTTGATTCGGCGCTGCACGATGCGGGCGGTCTCGACGACGTCGCGGGTTTGTCGGTAGCCGCGCAACAGCACGGCATGGTGTGTCTCGACGTGGCCGGTGAGGTCGTTCGGCCGGCGCTGCTATGGAACGACACGCGATCGGCGCCGGACGCCGCAGGCTTTGGTGTCCGAGCTCGGAGGCGGCGACGCATCGGCCGGCGCCAAGGTGTGGGCGGAAGCGGTCGGTTCGGTACCGGTGGCCTCGTTCACTGTGACAAAGCTGCGGTGGCTCGCGAGGATGGAGCCGCAGAACGCCGCGCGCACCGCGGCGGTGTGTCTGCCGCACGATTGGCTGACGTGGCGCCTCGCCGCAACCGGCGCTCCCTGACCTGGCAGCGCTGGTCACTGACCGCAGCGACGCAAGTGGCACCGGGTACTGGTCGCCGTCCGCCGGTGAATATCGGGGCGACCTGCTGCACGGGGCGTTGGGGTTCGAGCCCCACCTACCGCGCGTTCTTGGCCCCGCGGAGTCGGCAGGCGTCACGTCAACCGGGGTCCGACTCGGCGCCGGTGCCGGCGACAACGCTGGGGCTGCGCTCGGACTTGGTGCGCGCCGTGGTGACGTGATCGTCTCGATCGGCACGTCGGGCACGGTGTTCGGCGTCAGTGCAACCCCGACCGCGGACGCCGCAGGGGAGGTCGCCGGGTTCGCCGACGCGAGTGGGCAGTTCCTGCCGTTGGTGTGCACGCTGAATGCGGCGCGTGTCCTCGACGCGACAGCAGCGATCCTGGGCGTCGATGCGCAAGGTCTCGCCGCAACTCGCGCTGTCCGCGCCGCCGGGAGCGGATGGCCTCGTCGTTGTGCCCTATCTCGAGGGCGAGCGGACGCCGAACAGGCCGAACGCGAGTGGCGCAGTTCACGGCTGGCGGCTCGGCAACTCGACGGCTGCCCATCTCGCGAGGGCCAGCGTCGAAGGTGTGCTGTGCGGACTCGCCGACGGGCTCGACGCGCTCGTCGCTCACGGATTCGCGGTCGAACGCATTCTGCTGATCGGCGGTGGTGCACGTTCTGCGGCGATCCGGGGCATCGCGCCGGCGGTGTTCGGCCGGCCCGTCGTCGTCCCGCCGGCCGGTGAATACGTCGCTGACGGCGCCGCGCGACAGGCCGCCTGGATGGTGAGTGGCGCAGCCGAGCCGCCCGTGTGGGAGTCGGCCGACACCCAAACCTTCGAGGCGCCGACGGCGCCTTGGGTGCGCACCCGCTATGCCGAGGTCCGCGACCTGATTCCGGGCTAGGGCAGCTACTAGGCCGTCGCTGCGGTATCAGGAGCGCTTAACGCGCACCCGCAGCCGAAGTCGCCGCACGCAATCACCATGTGATGAGCAATCGGCTGGAACGGTGCACCGGGGATCCATGCAGTGCTCGTCGCCTGCAGTGTGGCGCACGAGCGAGTCATGACAGTGCTCGAGATCGTCGTTGCACCACCTGCAGCGGGCCGTGTTGAGCTCGGCCGCGATCACCGAGACGTTGCCTGCGGGTGCGGTCTCGCGAGTCGCGGCCGTCAGCTTGCCCCTGCGCGGCCGCGCGTGCCGGCCTCTCGGGTCGCTCATGGCTACGAAGGTAAGCGCGAAACCCGGCAATTGCGTCGCGACGCGCCCGACCGAACGTTCGCGCCGAGCCGCCGATCGGACGAACTTCAGCGCCTTCGCAGCGTCCGTCCGGCAGCGGTAACGTGGCCTTTCCGATCCAACGGACCATCGAGACAAAGGCACAAGTCATGACGCTCCTGGACAAGGCGAAGGTGGCCGCGGAGAAGGCGGCCGCTCGCGGCAAGCAGGGTGTGCAGCAGGGCCAGGCCAAGATCGACGCGATCCAGACCAAGCGGAAGGCCGAGGCGCTATTGCGCGAACTCGGAGCCGCGTACTACGCGGAACTGCGGCACGGTGGCAGCCACGATGCGGTCGAGGCGGTGGTCAATGCGCTCGACAGTCATGAAAAGGAGCACGGTGCCGTCGATGCCGAGCCGGGTGGCGCGGACACTGACGATGCCACCGGGTAGATCGACGTTAGAACCCGGTGCGACGTGGGCACATCAGTGCTCACCGAACAGAATCCTCACTAAACAGAAGTCGTCACGAAACAAGGTCAGCGCTCACCCGGCACCGCCGCATCGGGCGTCACGGCAAGCACGAGCAGGAGGACGCTGATGGAGCAGTCACATCACGACGTCGGCGCGATGATTGCGATTTCAGCCGACCAATGCAGGAGGGCGGCGCTCGCCGTTTGCGGCGCTGCAACGGATTCGGCTGACGCGCAGCTCCTCCTCGATGCCCTTGGGCTACGGCAAATCCTGACATCCGTGGCCATCCCCGCCTGACCGGTTGGCGGTCGTCGCCAGGGTTCCGGCGCTCGCCGCAGAGTTAGCTGTCGTCGTCCGATCGTGCTGGCCGTGAGGTTTGGGGTGGCCGGGTCGGCGGAGTTCGCCCCGCCCGCTGCGGCGCGGGTTGCACCCGCACATTCGACTGCACGATCGGCTTGGTCGCCGGATTCGGCGTGAGCGAGCGGGGCGGCGGTGTGGTCGCGCGCGGCGTCCGCTCGATCACGTTGGTCGGATCCGATGCCTTCACATCGGCCACCGGAGCTGGCTTGGATCGGGCAGCCGGCCGCTTCCGTGGCCGCACGGTCGGCGGCCCTGCCGGCTGCACCGCTGGCCGTCTCGCCGCTGGGACTGGACTCGTGGCGCTGTCTGGCGCCGACTGCGGTGGGAGGCTCGCGGTCGTGCCGGCAGCGGCGGCGCTGGGTTCGCCGACGTCCCCCGTATTGGCGTTCGCAGTCGCGGGTGTTGCGGCATCAGCCGTCCGCTTTGCATAGGCGCCGGCCACCGATGCAACGGCGAGGGTCAGCACGGCGGCTCCCAGAATCGCGCCGCCTTCGCCGGGCTGCAGCAGCCCGCCGCGTGTACCGAGCGCTACTGCGGCGACGGGGACGCCGAGTTGCGCGCTGGCCAGCACGGCGAGCGGCAACGGCTGACCGAGGAGTCGTGCGAGAGCGTGCAGGGCGGTGGTTGCCACCGCGAGACCGAGCGCGAGAACCACCAACCGTGGGTGGTGAGCCAGGGCTCGAAGGTCGATCGACGCGCCGAGCCAGATGAAGAAGACCGGGCCGAGGAAGCCCTCGGTGACGGCGAACAGTTGCGATGCAAGCCGTCGCGGAGTGCCGATTGCCGAGAGCACCAAGCCGAACGCGAACCCGGCGAGCATCACCGACACATGCACGTTGACGGCGAGCCCGGCGAGCGCAAACAGAGCCGCCAGACTGACCCGCATCTCGAGGCCGAAGTTGTGCTGAACACTGACGGCCTGCAGCTTGGTGATCAGGTTGCGATCGGCAAGCTCACGCAAGACGAGGTAGGCAAGGCCCGCGACCGCAAGCACGATGACGGCGCCTACGGCGGCGCGGCCGGCCTTTGACGGGTCGGCTGCCAGCGGCAGCGCGATGATGCACGCGGTATCGGCGATCGCCACCTGCGCCATCAGGGTCAAGACCCGGTCTCCGGCGAGCCCTTCGCCCTCCACTATCGGCATGATGACCGCGGCCGAACTCGACGCGAGCAGCACCGCGTAAAGCGCAGTGTGATGGGTGTGCGCCATCGAGGAGAGTGCGGCCGCCGATCGGCACGGCGACGATGCCGGTCCCAACGGCGAGGATCAACCCGCGGCTGAACGCTTTGCGCAGGGCGTGGTTGCCGATCGGCACGTGGGAGCCAGCGATGAGCATCACCAGGCCGAAGCCGGCCTGGGCGAGGAAACTGAGGATCGGATCGCCCGGATGGATGACTCGCAAGCCGCTAGTGCCGAGCACGACGCCGATCGCTATCTCGCCCACCACGATCGGGGCGCCGTAGCGCCGTGGCAGCGCTAGCAGCGGCCCGATCACACTGATGGCGATGATGCCGGCAAGGCCGAGCAGGGTCACGGCAGACAACATACTGGCCCGACTTGCTGGCCACGGAACGCAGTGCTGGCCGGCCCTGACCAGGGCCGGCCAGCACGTCGAGTACGGGTTAGGGCTGCAGCACAGCCTCAACCTCGAGGTGGATCGCGATCTTGTCAGCCACAACAGCTCCGCCGGTCTCGAGCGCGGCGTTGAAGTTGACGCCGAAATCGCGGCGGTTGATGTCGGCGGTCGCGGTGAAGCCGGCGCGGGTGCCGCCGTAAGCGTCGGGACCGAAGCCGTTCAACTCGAGGCGCAACGGGACGTTCTTGGTCACGCCCTTGAGCGTGAGCTGCCCGTCGAGGATCAGGTCGTTGCCGTCTTGCCGGACGCCGGTCGAGCGGTAGGTCATGGTCGGGTAGGTCTCGACCTCGAAGAAGTCGGCGCTGCGGATGTGGTCATCACGCTGCTGGTTGCCGGTGTCGATCGAGGTGAGGTCGATCGTCGCGGTGACGGAGGAGTCGGCCGGATTCTCGCCAGTGACGATCTGGCCCTCGAACTTGGTGAAGCGCCCACGAACCTTCGCCACCACCATGTGCCGGACAACAAAGCCGACATCAGTGTGGACCGGGTCGATGGCCCAGGTGCCAGCTAGGTAGCCAGGAACAGTTTCGATTGCGGTAGTGGCAGTCATCGTCGTCAACCTTTCGATTATTGAACTCTCAACCTCTGAGAGCGAACGTAGCATTAAACGATTGAAGATTCAACTATCTTCCCGAATTTGTAGGTAGGATTCCTGCCATGCCCGCCAACCCGAAGCCATCCACGCAGGTTCTGCCGTCCCAACGAGCAGCCAAGAAGCAGCCGCGCTGGCTGAGCGCCGAGGAGCAGGCGATGTGGCGCTCGTACCTCGAGTCGACCCAGATGTTGATGGACCGCCTCGACCAGGAGCTCCAGCAAGACAGCGGGATGCCGCACACCTACTACGAGGTGCTGGTCCGGCTCTCCGAGGTACCTGATCGCCGATTGCGGATGAGCGCCCTGGCCGACCGGTCGATGTCGTCACGCAGTCGGCTGTCCCATGCGGTCGCACGGCTCGAAGCGAACGGTTGGGTACGCCGCGAGAGCTGCGCGACCGATCGCCGCGGCCAGCTCGCCGTGTTGACCGACGCCGGGTTCGCGGCACTCGCGGCCGCGGCGCCCGGTCACGTCGAAGGCGTCCGAACCCACCTGCTCGACCCCCTGACGTCGGAGCAGGTAACGCAGCTCGCCGAGATCTGCGCAGTGATCGCGCAAGGCTTGCGCGACAGCGGATCCACTTGCGGTGACGACGAAGACAACTCCGGTGACTGACATGCACCCGGACGCGCCTCCCATGCGTCCCTAGAACATGACTACTTCATGGACGACGCGGGCGGGCGCTATCACGCTCGTCGCGCTTATCGCGGCTGCTGGATGTTCCAGCAAGACGCACCCGAACTCCACCGGCAGCAGCGCTCCGGCCACTGCCCCGGCAGCATCGACGCCAGCCGTTTCGTCGCCCGCACCCGCGACGTCAGCCGTCGCGTCCGCCGGCGGATCCGTCGCGGCGCCGCCGGCCTCAACCGCAGCGCCAACGAACGCTGCGACGACATCACCGTCGGTCGCGCCGACGTCCGCCGCCGTTTCGCTCGCTGGCTTCAAGCCGGCCTCGGTCACCTTCGTGTCGGCGTCCCAGGGCTTCGTGCTCGGGGTGGCGCCCTGCGCGACCGGCTCGTGCTCGGTGCTCGCGTCGACAAGCAACGCCGGGGCGACGTGGGCCTACGTCGGCGCCGCGCCAGGTGCGGTCACCGGCCCGAGCCCGGCCATCTCGAAGGTGCGCTTCGCCACCAAGAACGACGGCTGGGCGTTCGGACCCCAACTGTGGTCGACCCACGACGGTGGGCGGACGTGGAGCCACCAAGAAACGCCTGGTCCGGTCAGCGATGTTGAGGCGTCCGGCGGAGTCGCCTATGCGCTCGAGGCGAGTTGCGGCACGCCGCCTTGCATTCAGGGTGACCGGCTCTTGCAGACACCGGTGTCGACCGATGGATGGACCGCCATCTCCGGTCCGAAACTGGCTGACGGAGCAGGCTCGCTCGCCCCGCACGGGAACACCGTGTGGGTCGTCGTGAACGGCGGCGACGTCGAGCACGTTCGACATGGTCGTCGGGGGCAGCAGTTGGCATCGCCTGACAAGTCCATGCTCGGCCGCCGGCGCCAACCTCGCGTTGGTCGGGTGTCGCGCCAGTGTCAACGACGCAGCTCTTCGAGTTGTGTGCGGGCGATCCGGGCGCCGGTAGCGAGACGAAGGTCGTGTTGTTCTCCTCCGACGGCGGCGTGCACGCGACGGCGACCAGTGCGGCACCGCCGCGCGGTGGTATCGCCAGCGGCATTGCGGCAGCAAGCACGGCAGTCGTTGCGGTGCCTGCGGCGTCCGGTGCGAGCTTCGTGTATCGGTCGGCCGACGGCGGTCACACCTGGGCGACGCCCCTGAACCAAGGTGACGGTGGGGTCGGCTACTTCGACGTCGGATTCACGACGGCGACACAGGGCGTCGCCGTCTACGGGAACCCGGCTCAAGGGATCTCGTCGCTGCTGATGACCCATGACGCCGGAGCCACCTGGAAGCCCGTCACGTTCTGAGCCTCTTCGTTTGTGAACCGATTGGTGTAGTGCGCGCGGCATACTCGGCACGTGTCACACGTGCGCACTCTCGACATCGGACCAGAACGGCTCGAGCGTTGGGTGACCGGTTTCGGTGAGCGCCACGGTGGCGCGCAGTGGTCGGCCGTCGGCGACGCGATGCGCCTGACCGCGGCGGACGGCGCGACCGCCTCACTTGCCGCGCCATTCCCACCGTTGCCGGCCGGATGGGCGAGCGAGCAGCCGGTCGCTGCGATCGTCGATCACGCACAGGCGCCACGCGTCATCGCGATCCTGCTCGTTCGGCTCGGAGGATACGCAGCTGGGGTGTTCGACGGCGACGAACTGATCGCGTCCAAGGTGGGATCGCGGCAAGTCCATGGGCGATCGGCTGCCGGCGGCTGGTCGCAGCACCGCTTCGCGCGGCGACGTGAGGGCCAGGTCAAAGTCGCGTTGGCGAAGGCCGCGGACACGGCCGCCGAGGTGGTACTGCCACTGCTCTCACGGCTGGACGCCGTCGTCACCGGCGGCGATCGCCAGGCGTTGCAGACGGTGCTCGCGGATCCACGACTGTCGCGGTGTGCGGCCCTTGGTGACTACCCGCATCCTCGATGTGCCCGACCCGCGGGCACGGGTGCTGCAGGAACAGCCTTCAGGCGAGTCGGGCGATCCGGGTCACGCTGTCGGAACCTGAGTAGCCCCGGAGTGCCCTTACGTTGTCGCGGCAGTTGGTGCGGCGACCGCCAGCCAACTGCGGACGATGTCACGCATCGCGAGGATGCCGACGACCTCGTTTCCTTCCAGGACGACGAGGTGCCGGAAGCCGCCCCGAACCATGGCCGCGGCGGCCTGATCCATGTTCCAGTCGGGAGCGGCGAACACGAGATCCTTGGTCAGGTGGTCGCCGACGAGTTCGGTGTCGGGATCCTGGTTGGCGCCGATGGCCTCGAGGACGTCGCGCTCGGTGAGAATCCCGAGCCCGTCCGCGTCAGATACCACCGCGGCGCCGACCCGCCGTTTCGCCATGAGGTGACTTGCCTCGCGCAGGGTGTGGCTTGGCCCGATCGTCAAGACGTCGGGGTTCATACCGTCCCGAACACGCATCGCAGCCTCCAGGGCACCCAGCGCACTACCTGCACATCGCTTCATCGTGGACCCGCGGGAGCGCACCCACAAGGCCGCGAGTGGCCTCGACGGCCAGCGAGCTCGACGTCGCGAGCGAGCCGCCAGCGCGGCTTCGTGGAGCAGTCCGTTGGTGCACAGGATGCTCGGTGCGTCCGGGCTCGACGCGCCGTCGACGCCGGTGACCCGGCCACCTGCTTCCTCGACGATCACGACGAGGGCAGCGACGTCCCAGATCGAAACCTCAGGTTCGGTGGAGACGTCGACGGCACCCTCGGCGACCAGCAGGTGCGACCAGAAATCTCCGTACGCGCGAGTACGCCAAACCGACGCCGCGAGTTGCCGGAAGCCGGTCGCTTTCGAGCCCCAGTCGGCGAGGTCGGAGTACGACAGCGACGCGTCGGTCAGTGAGTTCACGGCCGAGACCTCATTGCGTCGTGGATCTGCCCCAGAGCGCGACGTCCAACTGCCGAGACCCCGTGCGGCCCACCACCGATGGCCAAGGGCGGGCGCGCTCGCGACCCCGACGCAGTACCTGGGGTCCGTCCATCAGTGCGATCAGGGTCGCCCAGACCGGCACGCCTCTTACGAAGTTCTTGGTCGCGTCGATCGGGTCGACCACCCATCGGCGTCCGGTCTTCGGTGAGTCGGCGCCGAACTCCTCGCCGACGATCCCGTCGCCGGGTCGAAGTTCTGCGAGCTTGCTGCGAATAGCAGTCTCGACGGCGCGGTCGGCATCGCTTACCGGGGTGAGATCCGGCTTGGTCTCCACCCGCAGGTCGGTGGCCCGAAAGCGAGCGGTGCTGATCTCGTCGGCGATATCAGCCAGGTGTAATGCCAGAGACAGGTCCTCGGTGCGTTCGGCCGGGACGGCGTCGGCTGGCGTGGGTGTGGGCGCGTCGGGCATGGTCGGCACGCTATACGGTCGATCCATGCGCTGGACTGTCCACGGTGAGCGGACGGTCTACGACAGTGACTGGGTCCGGCTGGCCTTGGTCGACGTCGAGATTCCGGGCGAGGGCGGCCGCCGATTCGAACACCACGTTGTTCGGATGCCGCTGCCGGCAAGCGGTGTCGTCGTCCACGAACCCGAGCGTGGCGTGCTGCTGCTCTGGCGGCATCGCTTCGTCACCGACACGTGGGGCTGGGAGATCCCCGCCGGTCGTGCCGAAGCAGGGGAGACCCCTGCGCAAGCGGCGGCCCGCGAGGTGTTGGAGGAAACCGGTTGGCGGCCCGGGCCTTTGCGTGAGCTCGCCACCTATCACCCCAACAATGGCATGAGCGACATGACCTTCCACCTGTTCATGGCCGACGGGAGCGACCTTGGTAGGCCCGCCGACTGATGCCAGCGAGTCCGAGCGCATCGAATGGATACCGCTCCCAGTCGTGCGTGACCTTGTCCGTGGTGGTGAGGTGCGCGACGGGCTCAGCCTGACCGCACTTTCGATGGCTCTGCTCTTCGAATTGCCTGAGCAGTAAGAGGATTCTCCGGTGACTGCAGACGACACGACGCCCGACGCGGCCAGCGTGCTGGCACTGCTTGTCGCCGGCGACCGGCTCCCAGTGGTCGCAGCTCTCGTACTCGGTGCGCAAACGATCGGCGATATTTCGGAGCGCGCGCACCTGCCGGCCCGCGACGTCCTGCGAGTGCTCACGAGGCTGGAGTCCGCCGGGCTCGCATCGGCCGATGGTGCGCATTGGACGTTGCACGTCGATGTCCTTCGGGACGTCGTGACCGGGCACCATTGGCCGCCCGTGCAGCACGCGGCGTCCGACGAGATCGCGGCTGCAACACCTGCGCGCGCCGCTGTGCTTCGCGCGTTCTTCCGTGACGGTCGCCTCGTCCGCCTCCCGGCGGGGCGCACGAAGCGGCTGGTGGTGCTCGACAAGCTTGCGCATGACTTCGAGCCGGGCGTTCGCTACCCGGAAGTCGAGGTCAACGACAAGCTGACCGCGTATCACCCCGACTACGCCGCGCTGCGTCGATACCTGGTCGAGGAGGATTTCCTCGCGCGCGAGAACGGCGTCTACTGGCGAACTGGCGGCAGCGTCGAGCTCTGAGCGTGCGTCACTCCAGGTCAGGTTTGTCGCGGACGGCGAGGAGCCGGCGCAGTGAGTCGAGGCGGGCCGGTTCGGCGTGGCCTGCGGCGACCCAGTCGTCCAGCGCGCACCTGGCTATCTCGTCGCCGTCCTGGTTGGCGAGCGGCGCGCTTTCGTCAGGGGCAACGTGCTGGCAACCGCGCGGGCACTCGGCAGTCCCCGGCGCGAGATCCGGGAACGCGGCCACCACCCGATCGACGTCGACGTGGGCGAGTCCGAACGAGCGGATGCCGGGGGTGTCGATCACCCGACCACCTCGCGGCAGGTCAAGGACGACGGCCGATGTCGAGACGTGCCGCCCGCGCCCCGTCACTGCATTGACATCACCCGTCGCGCGGTCGGCACCCGGGACGAGTGCGTTGATCAGCGTCGACTTGCCGACCCCGGAACTCCCGGCCAGCACGGTCACCCGGTCGCGCAGAACCGCTTGTAGCTCGTCGCTCGGTTGCCCGCTGCGGGTGACGACGATGCGCAGAGCAAGAAGTGCGTATGCCTCGATCAGAGCGGAGGGATCGGCGAGGTCGGCCTTGGTGAGCACGAGCAAGGGCTCGAGTCCGCCGTCGAACGCCGCGACCAGATAGCGGTCGATGAGTCGCGGCTGCGGCTGACGGGTTCGCGACCGCCGACACGATCGCCAACTGTTCGGCGTTGGCGACGATGATGCGTTCGATCGGATCGCCGTCGTCGGCGCTACGGCGCAGCACCGACGTCCGCGGCTCGATGCGAATGAGTCGGGCGAGCGTGTCGGTGGTGCCCGAGACGTCGCCGACCAACCCGACATGGTCGCCGACGACGACCGACTTGCGGCCGAGCTCGCGAGCTCGAACCGCCGTCACCTCGCGGTCGCCGACCTCGCAGGTGAACCGGCCTCGGTCGACGGCGAGTACGTACGCCGGCGTCGCCTCGTCGTGCGCCGGACGCAATCGGCTGCGTGGCCGCGTGCTACGACCAGGCCGGACGCGGACGTCGTCCTCATCGAGATCGCGCGTCCGCCTGCTCATGCGAGCAGTGACTCCCACAGGTCGACGAACGTCGGCATCGTCTTCGCCGTGGTCGCGATGTTCTCGACCAGCACGCCGGGTACGACCAGGCCCAAGACTGCCGCAGCGGTGGCGAGACGATGGTCGTGGTAGGTGCCGAAAACCCCGCCACGCAAGGGTTTTGGCTTGATGATGAGGCCGTCGTCGGTCTCGGTCACGTCGCCACCCAAACCGTTGATCTCCTTCGCGAGCGCCGCCAGCCGGTCGGTCTCGTGGCCGCGAATGTGCCCGATGCCGCGCAACGTCGAGGGCCCGTCAGCGAGGCACGCGAGCGCGGCAATCGTGGGTGACAGCTCGGAGTGCTCGCGCAAGTCGACGTCGACACCGTGGATCGTCGGAGCGCCTTGCAGGGTCAGCCCTGTTTCGTCGATAGACACAATCGCACCCATGCGGGAAAGCAGGCCGCGAAACGCATCGCCGGGCTGGGTGGTGTGCAATGGCCAGCCGGAGATGTGAACGCTGCCGCCAGTCACCATCGCCGCGGCGAGAAAAGGTCCCGCGTTCGACAGGTCGGGTTCGACGTCGACGATGCCGCCGCGGATGGTCCCTGGTGTGACCCGCCACGTGCCGTACTCGGTCGTGTCGACGGTGACGCCCCTGTCGCGCAACATCGAGACCGTCATGTCGATGTGTGGCTGCGAGGGCAGCGCACCCCCGAGGTGACGCACGACGATGTCGTCGTCGGCCTTCGCGGCGATCAGGAGCAACGCCGAGATGAACTGGCTCGACGTCGAGGAGTCGATCGCGACGTCACCACCCCGCACCGATCCACGGCCGGTGACGGTCAGCGGGAGGGCGCCGCGCCCGTCGTCGTCGACAGTGACGCCGAGTTGCCGTAGACCGTCAACGAGCGGCCGCAGCGGGCCGCTCCCGCGCACGCGGATCGCCATCGAACCGGACGGTTCCGGTGGCCAGTGACGCGAGTGCGACGGCGAATCGGGCGACGGTTCCGGCGAGGCCGCAATCGATGTCGGCCGGGCCGCGCAAGGCCGCGGGTGTCACCGTCCAGTCGTCACCCGCGTCGTCTATGACGATGCCCAGCGCGCGCAGCGCGGCGGCCATCAGATCGGTGTCACGTGATCGCAAGGCGCCGCGGACGACCGATGGCGAGTCGGCCAGCGCAGCGAGTGGCAATGCGCGATTGGTTTGCGATTTCGAGCCCGGCAGTGCCACGGTCGCATCGACCGGTTGCGCCGCTGTAGGCGCGGGCCACCAACCCTTCGCGGGCGACGGCGCTGCGGGTTGACTCACACCGGGTTGACTCACACGAAGAAGGTACCGGGGTGGCATCCTGGCCGGATGTGCGGACGCTACGCCACAGCCCGGGATCCGGCTGACCTGATCGAGGAGTTCGGCGTCGATCGTGCCGTCCTGGAGGAGCGCTTCTCCGACGAAGGCACCCCAGAGTTCGGTTTGCCGCCGAATTACAACGTGGCGCCGACCGACGAGGTGTACGCGGTCGTAGAGCGTCTCGATAGGCAGCAGCCGAGCGCTCCACCGCAACGCCAGCTGCGCGTCGTCCGTTGGGGTCTGGTTCCGTCGTGGGCCAAGGATCGCAAGATCGCGAGCAAGCTCATCAACGCCAGAGTCGAAACGTTGACGGAGAAGCCTGCGTTTCGGAAGGCATTCGCGGTGCGTCGTTGTTTGTTGCCCGCCGACGGTTACTACGAGTGGTACACCGACGATGGGACCGACGCCGTAGCAGACAAGCCGGGCGGGAAGCGGCCCAAGCAGCCCTATTTCATTCGGGGTCGCGGCGGCGGCGTGCTGCCGATGGCCGGCCTCTACGAGTTCTGGCGCGACCCAAATGCCGAGCTGGACGCCGATCCGTGGCTGTGGTCGGCGGCCGTGATCACGACCGAGGCAACCGATGACGTTGGGCGCATCCACGACCGGATGCCCATGTTGATCGAGCCGCAACACTGGGCGCGCTGGCTGGATCCGCGCGAATCCGAGGCCGATACGCTCGGGCGATTGCTGGTTCCGGCGGCGGCCGGGCGCCTGGAGGCGTATCCGGTGTCGACTGAGGTGAACGACGTGCGAAACGACGGTCCGCACCTGATCGAGCCGATATCCGTTGGTCCCGATGCGGTGAAGGCACCTTCCGATGGGTAGAGCCAGCAGGTTGGGTCGAACCGATCAGCGGACGACTGCCCAATCAGACGACTACACACTCCGACTACATCTGAGGGGACGTCGATGGCCTCCACACTGCCGTCACAGTCGCAGACTCGAGCGCGGCTCGAAGAGATGGTGGCCGAGCTCGACCGATCAGTGGCCACCCTGCGCGTCGAGCCCCCAGACCCCGACGACGGCGGCACGCCAGGGGATGCCGATGCGGGTGGCGACCTGGCCGACAACGCGCGATCGGCGGCCGTCATCGAGGCCGCTGAAAAACAGCGCAAACACGTTCAGGAAGCCTTGCGCCGTCTCGACGCAGGTGAATACGGCCGCTGTGTCGACTGTGGAGCGGAGCTGTCGGCGGCGCGCCTCGAGGCCAAGCCCGAAGCCGCGCGATGCGTGACGTGCCAGGGAAAGGCCGAAAGCGCCCGCTAGCCGGCCCGCCAACAAGCACTGCGACCGATGTCAGAACAAGCATTCAGGTGCCGACTGCCGCAGGTCTGGCAGCGGTCGAGTTGGTGCGTCCTGCGGGCACTCCGACCGGCTTGTTGGTGCTCGGCCACGGAGCAGGCGGCAGCATCGACGCCCCGGATCTGCGCGCGGTGACATCGGCCGCACTCGATGCGGGAATTGCGGTGGGCAGGGTGCGGCAGCCCTACCTGGTCGCCGGGCGTCGCGCACCAGCGCCAGCGGCCCAGCTCGACATCGCGTGGACGGCAGTCGTCGAGCAGCTCCGCGCGATGCTGGGAGCGCAGTGGCCCGGGCCTGCGGGTGGTGGTGGGCGGGCGCAGCAGCGGCGCTCGGGTGGCCTGTCGGACGGCGGCCGCGACCGGCGCGGTCGGTATCCTCGCGCTGGCCTTCCCGCTGCACCCGCCGGGACATCCGGAGAAGTCCCGGGCCCCCGAGCTCGAGGTCGACGTCCCGCTGCTGGTCCTGCAGGGAGCACGGGATCCGTTTGGCGGGCCGGACCAATTTCCGCCGACCGTGGCGGTCTATGCAGTCAGCGGCGCCGATCACCGGCTCGCGGGCCCCGCGCTGCCGGCAGCGGTGAGCGTCGCGGTCAGCTGGCTCGCCGCGACGCTCGCTAACTGAGGCGCGGGTCGGGTGCGGGGAATCGAGCCGCGGGGGGCCGCGTTGTCACTTGTCGACGTTGGATCAATCAGGGCCGAAGGGTGGCGCAGGTGCACACGGCGCACGAACTCAGAAGTCGCGACAACTCGCCGCTGCACTGGCCGGCATGGCCGGTCCTCACAAGCGGACCGGTAGTGTCGATGAGCGACCCCGCAGGGTCGGTACGCGAGCAGCTGATCGGCACAGCACAGGGAGCGCGGTCTTTGGCCACCGTCGAGGAATCGACCGAGGAGCGCAGCGCGCGCTTCGAGCAGAGCGCGATGCCCTACCTCGACCAGCTCTATTCGGCCGCGCTGCGGATGACCCGCAACCCCGCCGATGCGGAAGATCTCGTCCAGGAAACGTTCGCTAAGGCGTTCGCCGCGTTCCACCAATTCGAAGAGGGCACCAACCTCAAGGCGTGGCTGTATCGGATCCTGACGAACACCTTCATCAACAGCTACCGCAAGAAGCAGCGCGAGCCCAAGCAGACCGGCGGCGACGAACTCGAAGACTGGCAGCTTGCCCGGTCGGCCGAGCACACGTCGTCCGGATTGAGGTCGGCAGAGACCGAGGCTCTCGATCATCTGCCCGACTCCGATGTGAAAGAGGCGCTGCAGGCCCTTCCCGAAGAGTTCCGCGTCGCGGTGTACTTGGCGGACGTCGAGGGCTTCGCCTACAAGGAGATCGCCGACATCATGGGCACACCCATTGGCACGGTGATGTCGCGATTGCACCGCGGACGGCGAGCGTTGCGGGCCTCCCTGGAGGACTACGCCCGTGAGCGCGGTGTCGTGCGCGGTCCCATCGAGGCCGTGGGTGCGGTTGGCGCCGGCAGTGCCGTTGAGGGCGGCGAGGAACTATGAGTTGCGGCAAGCACCACGAGACCCCGTGTACGGAGGTCCTCGACCAGGTCTACATCTACCTCGACGGTGAGATCGATGCGGCGCAGTGCGAGAAGATCCGCGGCCATCTCGAGGAATGCGGGCCGTGCCTTCGGCAGTACGACCTCGACCAAGCAGTGAAAGCCTTGGTCGCCCGCACCTGCGGTTGCGACCACGCTTCCGAGGAATTGCGCAGCAAGGTCCTCGCGCGCATCCGGCAGGTGCAGATCGAGATTTCGCGGGGAAACTGATCTAGCCGGCAAGCCGACGGTTGAGTGCGTCGAGCACGGCCCGCGCGACGGCGTCCGCTTCGTCGCTTCGAACTAAGGCTGATCCAGTCAAGACGAGTTCACCGATGCCTGGGACGGCGACTTGAACCACGCACGCCGCCATCCGCCGGTTGCCCATCGTCGACACCGTGACGAATTCCACCTCTGCAGGCAATCCGAGTAGCTCGCTGACGGCGTCGAGTGTGGCTCGCGCAATGAGCGTGTGTCGATGGCTCATCGTTGATGGTCCGATTGAGCGACCGTCGTAAGACGAGTCGCCGGTACGGACGACGACCGACGCATCGGCCTCCGAGCCTGCGGTCCGGATGGTGATCGCTGCGATAACGGGACGTGGCAACGTGTCGATCGCTGGCGCCGTGTCGGGCATCCGAATAATGGTGTGCGAGTTCGTCGTCGCCCTGGACGTCGTCGATGTCGTCGTCGAACTGCACGACACTCACGATGCGGTGATCGATGTCGATGTCGTAGCCCGCCATCGCGAGCGACTGCACGTCGCGGACAACCTGTTTGGCGCCCTTGCTGCGACTCGCGACGATATGAATTTCCGTCGGGACGGCGTCGGGCCCGGTCACCACACTGGCGGCGCGGATGCCTGGTACTTGCCGCAGGGCCTCCTCGAGCTCAGGCAGTAGGCGCAGAGTGGGCATGGTCGCCGCGATCCCTTCCGTGTGAAGACGCGTCTTGGAGGGAGGGGACGTCGAACGGCAGGCCTGGATCATGTTGTCCTGGATGCAGTTGTCCTGGGTGCAGGGCGCTGCAGTGGCACGCAACGCTTCTCGGACAGCCTGCTGGATCTCCTTCGGCGATCGCCGTCGCGTCGAGGGATCGGGAATGGTGATGACCCGCGACTGTCTCGGGGCTTCCTCGGGTGTCGCCTGCGCCGATGCGGCTTCTGGTAGCACGACAGTGTCTGCGGCCGGGGCCGACACGGTTGCCGGCGCAGGGCTGGGCTTGATGATCTGGCGCTCGTTGCCACGACGCGGCGGACTCGTCGGTGTCGATCGCGGCCGTCGTGTCGGCATCGGCGCGAGTTGCCAACACGACGGGTAGGACGCCGCTGACGTAACCCTCGACCTCACGCACCGACGCGCGCTGCCACCAGCGCAACGTGCGTGCGGTCGCGACGTCGAGCCGGTTCGCGGCGAGTGCCGCCGCCACCTCGGAATCGAAGCGGGTGCTGGCATAGTCAGTCCGGACGCCGAGCAATGCTGCGACCAGACGCCGTGTAACGATCTAGGGCGCCTGGATTGGCGGCGGTGGCGGAACTCGCCGGCAGCGCAGCGCCCGCGACCGCCCCCGCGTCAGCCGCGGGATCCGTCGGGTCGCCCATGGTAACTAGCCCCAATCGTCACATCCGTCACACACCGCACCCGAGTGTAGGGCGCCGCGACAGCTTCGCGGGAGTCCCTTAAGTCCTGCAGTGTTGGATGAACAGTTGGTGACAGCGTTGGTCGGCTGCTGAATGAGATTCGACGGTGGGCGAACTCAGATTGGCCGTATCAGAGTGGCACTAAACGGATGAATAGGGTGATGGCTGGTATTTCATCGTCATCCGTCTCGTAGCGTGCCCTCATCCTTGTCGTGTCGGGACTAGTCCTTTGTGACTGGCCAGCAAGGAGTGCCCCGAAACCCGTGTGGCTGCAGTGTCTGCAGGGTCTTGACTTGCCCTGATCTTCACCGATTCACTCCTTATGCGGACGGCCTTTTCACCGCTCGAATTTCGGTTCGAGTCCGGTACCGAGCCCAGTGCAGAGATCGCCGTTTGCGCCCCGGGGACCCCCCAATTTCCCGGGTCGCAAAACAACTGCAGAGCGAACGGGACTTGGGCGTGTTTGACCAGCTTCTACTCCTTTAGCGGAGCGTATCTCGCGTAGGCCTTAGCGGCGCCTATGACGTGATTCGTAGGAGTTGAGATCCATGCAGAAGATCACCGCCGTTGTCGAAAAGTTCCTGCTCGGCGCCAACACCAAGTGGTGGTAGGCAATGTTTGACCCAGGTCCCGTTTCGCTCTGCTAGCTCACGCCAGTTCCTTGTACTCCCTCTCCCGGTACTTCCCCGGTCCCTGGATTGATCCCGGCAGGAGACACCATGCGAGACATGCCGCGCGGCGCGCGGGCATACGTCTTTGCGGTCATCTGTGCCGGGCTCGCTGTAGTCGGCGTGAGCATGACGCGGCCAGGTCGACTGGGCCTACGTCGCCATCCTCGGCGTCCTGTACTGGTTTGCTGATTCGCGCGAGATCATCACCAGGGCGGGCACGCTCGGGATCTCTGTCGGTTTCCCCGTCGCGCTTGCGTCGTTGCTGCTGCTCGGAACAGCAGGCGGCGCGCTCGTCTGCTCAGTCAGCGCGCTCACGTACGCCCACAACGCGGCGTGGTTCAAGCACATCTTCAACGGAGCTCAGGCCGCGCTCAGCGCCGCGCTTGCCGGCATCGTCTACCGCGCCGTGCCGGGCGCAGCCACCCACGGCTTCGCACACGCGAGTTTCCCAGAGGTGCTGCCGGCAGTGGCTGTCGCGGCACTCGTGTTCTTCGTGCTGAACAACCTGTTCGTGGCCATCGTGGTGTGCTTGACGACCGACACCTCGATACGGGCCGTGTGGTGGAACGGTGTCGCCGAGATGGCGATCCCGAGCCTTGGCTACGGCTCGATCGGGCTCATCATGGCGGTGCTGTGGGTCGGCGGTGTCGGTCCGGTGGCCGCCTTGCTCGTGCTGGCGCCGCTGGTCATCGCGCGTTGGGCGTTCGAGCAATACAGCCAGCAGCACGCGGCCTACGACGCCACCGTCAGCTCGCTGATTCAGGCGGTCGAGACGAAGGACTACTACACCCGCGGCCACAGCGAGCGGGTCGCGACGGCGTCCGTCATGATCGCTCAGCAACTCGGCATGCGTGAGGATCGCCTCGAAATGCTGCGCTACGCCGGCATGCTGCACGACGTCGGCAAGCTCGGCGTCCCGACCAAGCTCTTGCAAAAGACCGGACCGCTGGACGACGACGAGTTCGCGTCAATCAAGCTGCACCCCAGCCGTGGCTTTGAGATGGTGAACGGGATCTCGTTCCTCGAAGAGGCAACGCTCGGTATCCGCCATCACCATGAGCGGGTCGACGGCCGTGGCTACCCAGATGGACTAGCCGGCGACGAGATACCCGAGTTCGCGCGCTTGATCGCCGTGGCCGACGCGTTCGACTCCATGACGTCGACCCGGTCATACCGCGGTGCCCGCTCGGTCGACGCGGCGATCCGCGAGCTGCGACGTTGGGCCGGCACCCAGTTCGACGCGGGCATGGTTGAGGCGCTCGTCGTCGCGGTCGGCGTCAGTGGTTGGCAGGCCAGCGTCGATGCAACCGACGATGTCGTCGATCCCGCGCTGCTGGTCTTCCGTGATCACGACGATCCGTCGAGCGACATCGCCGCTGGCTTCGCGTTCGAGACCGCCTTCGGGATCCGCGACGAGCAGCAGGTCTCGTGACGTGAGGGCGCGCGAAGACAGCGGTTCAGAAGTCGCCGGGCGAATCTTCGTCGCACTCGTGTGCGGTGGAGCGACAGCGCGCGGCGGTGGCGGCCGGCATCCATGGCGTGGCTCGCCCGAACGTGGCGATCGCGTTCGCCGCTCTGATTGCGATCGGTGAACTGCTGAACGTCCGCCTTCCCGGCGACCGGCCAGCGGCACCGATTGCCTCCGCGGGCGCCCTCGGATACGCGATGTTGTTCGACGTCGGCGGTCGACCAGTCGCACAGTCGACCGCACAGGTGATTGCCGTAGTAGCAGCGGGCTGCCTCGTGGGCTGTTTGGCGCGAGTCGTTGCTGGCCGCCGTCCGCGCCTGACGGCTGTCGCCCGTCGTGTCGTGATGGCCGCAATTGCGGCGGCCGCGTTCCGGCTCACCGCGCCGCAACGGCTGACGATGGTGCATTTCTCCGACTTCAAGTCCCAACTGCGTTGGGTCGCCTTTCTGATGGTCGCCATTGTCGCGCTGGCGACCGTGCTCGACTTCGTGATCGCCGCCTTCGTGCGGGCACAGGACCGGGCCGCAGCGTTCGGCTGGACGCTTCGCGACGAGATCAGTGCAACCGCCGCCCTTGCCGTCGCAGTCGGGGCTACTGGTGTGCTGACGGCACTTGCCACGCCGTCCATGCAGCTCTACGCGTTGCCGGTCTTCTGCATTCCGCTGCTGCTGACCCAGTTCGCATTCCGCCGGTACGCCGCGATTCGCACGACCTACCGCCAGACCATCCGTTCGCTCTCGCGGGTCACCGAGGTCGGCGGTTACGTCGAGGAGGGTCACTCGAGCCGGGTCAGCCAGCTGTCGATCGCGATCGGCCGCGAACTCGGTCTCACCGAGAACGACCTCCTCGAGCTCGAGTACGCCGCGCTCCTGCACGACATCGGCCAGCTCTCGCTCATCGATCCGATCCCCGGCGGGTCGACCCTCGTCGTCGCGCCGGTCGAGCGTCGCCGGGTTGCTGAGTTGGGCGCCGACGTCATCAAGACCACCGGGGTTCTCGACCGGGTCGCCGACATCGTCGCCCGCCAGGCCGACCCCTACCGGCGTCATCGCGAGTCGCCCGACCACACGCTGCCGATCGAAAGCCGCATCATCAAGGCCGCCAGCGCCTATGACGATCTGGTCGGTGCGAACGCCACCCCGGATGCCAACGCCGACGCGCTGGAGCGACTCCGCCTTGGCATGGCGTACGAGTACGACCCGCAGGTCGTCGAGACGCTCACGAAGGTGGTCGCCCGCCGCATCGAGCACGCCGCCGCGCACCCGAGCGAGCGATCCCGCCAAATCCTGGCCTGAAACTTCGTGCGAGTTCCCCTGTAGGGGCCGGTGACCTACACCGGTAGGTTCTGGAGGCGATCGTCGCCTCTAGTTGAAGGGACCGCACGTGACCGCTTCTGCGTCCGCCTACGGGTCGTCAAGCAGCTTCGCCTTTCGCCGTCCAGTGCTGGCGGACCGGTTGCCCAAGAGCATGGTCCGTGATGTCGCGCTGGTCGTCGGCGTCGCCGCCTTCATGTCGCTGGTGGCCCAGATTTCGTTCAAGCTGCCGAACAATCCGGTGCCTGTCACCGGCCAGACGTTCGGGGTGTTGCTGTCCGCGGCTGCGGTGGGTCCGCTTCGCGGACTGGCCGGGCAGTTGGTGTACATCGCGATCGGCTGGGCCGGCCTGCCGGTCTTCGCTGGTCACCACCACGGATGGGCCGTGCTGAGCGGCGCCTCTGGCGGCTACTTCGTCGGCTTCTTGCTCGCAGCGTTGCTGGTGGGGTGGCACGCTCGGCACGGCATCGACCGCCGGTTTGACACACTCGCCGGCTCGTTCCTGCTGGCCACCGCGGTCATCTATGTCCCCGGCGTGTGGTGGCTGGCGCACGTTGAGCACTGGTCGTACACCAAGGCGATCACCACGGGCGTGGCGCCATTTGTCCTCGGCGACCTGCTCAAGGCGCTGGCTGCGGGAGCGTTGCTGCCGGCCGCGTGGAAGCTGGTCGGCGACCGAACCCGGCGATGACCTTGCCATGGACATTTGATTCGGTTCTGGTCGCGAACCGGGGCGAGATCGCTCGGCGAGTGATTCGCACCGTCCAACGGCTAGGCCTGAAGGCCGTCGCCGTCTACTCCGAGGCCGATGCCAGCCTGCCTTTTGTCAAAGAGGCAGACGAAGCTGTGTTGCTCGGGCCGGCCGCGCCGGCGCAGAGCTACCTCGATGTCACCAAGGTGCTCGAAGCGGCCGAGCAGTCGGGCGCCCAGGCGATCCACCCCGGCTACGGGTTCCTGTCCGAGAGTGCCGACTTCGCCCGAGCGGTGGCCGACGCAGGACTGGTCTGGGTCGGACCGTCGCCCGAGGCGATCGTGGCGATGGGCGACAAGGTCGCGGCCCGCAACCTGGTCGGCGACGCCGGCGTGCCGGTTGCGCCCGGCACCCGCGAGCCTGTTGCCGACGTCGAAGCCGCGCTCGTCGCGGCGCGCACCGTCGGCTTCCCGCTGATGGTCAAGGCGGCGGGTGGTGGCGGCGGCATCGGCATGAGCGTTGCTCGCGACGAGGAGGAGTTGGCGACTGCATTCGCAACCGCGCAGTCGCGCGCCGAGCGGTTCTTTGGCAATCCCTCAATCCTGCTCGAGCGTTACGTGACGAGCGCACGGCACGTCGAAGTGCAGATCCTCGGCCTGTCGGGCGGTCGGGTCGTGGCGTTGGGTGAACGCGACTGTTCGGTGCAGCGCCGCCATCAGAAGGTGGCCGAGGAGACGCCATGCCCGGTGCTCACGCCGCCGCTGCGCGCGCGGATGATCGAGGCCGCGGTGCGTGCCGGTGAGGCCGTGGGTTACCGCGGCGCCGGGCACTGTGGAGTTCCTGCTCGATCCAGCGAGCCTCGCGTCTGGGGGCGAGTTCTACTTCCTCGAGATGAACGCCCGATTGCAAGTGGAGCACCCGATCACCGAGCTGGTGACCGGCATCGACCTCGTCGAGCAGCAACTGCTGGCGGCGTCCGACCTGCCAGCCACCTTCGACCCGGACGCCGTCGTACGCAGTGGCCACGCCATCGAGCTGCGGATCTACGCCGAGGACCCGAAGCGATTCCTGCCGAGCCCGGGAACGATCACCCGTTGGGTCGAGCCGGCCGGGACCGGCGTCCGCGTTGACGCTGGCTACGCGCACGGCGACACCGTGACGCCGTTCTACGACCCGCTGCTTGCCAAGCTCTGTGTGCATGGCTCCGACCGGCCGGCCGCGCTCGAACTCGCGAGGGCCGCTGTCGCGTCCTTCGAGATCGAGGGACTCAAGACCAACCTGCCCTTCTTCACCGAGTTGCTGGCCAACGAGGAGTTCGTCGCGGGCGTCTATGACACCGGCTTGATCGACCGGATGCGGTCGCCCAAAGCGCCCGCCAGCTAACATCCGAGCAAGACTGCCAGGAGAGGAGCCACCCGGTGGCTGAGGAAGTCCGCGCCGAGATGGTCGCGAACGTCTGGAAGATCGTGGTGGCCGAGGGCGACCGGGTCGAGGACGGCGACACCATCGCGATCCTCGAGTCGATGAAGATGGAGATCCCGGTCATCGCCGAGGCCGCGGGCACCGTCAGCCTCAAGGTGGCCGAGGGCGACGTGGTCCAGGAAGGCGACTTGATCGCGGTCATCGGGTGATCTTTACGGATTCAGGCGTCGGCATGGTCAAGAGAGCTTCCTGAACGGTCGAAGCAATCAGTCGTGACCGGTAACGTGACGATCGAGCCGTTCTTGCGAGCCCTCGTCGAATCTGGCGGGTCCGACCTGCACTGCAAGGTCGGCTCGCCGCCCCGCGTGCGCATAAACGGGTCGCTGCGCAAGCTTCAGACGCGCGATCTCACCGCTGCGGACACCGAGGGCATGGTCGCCGAAGTCATGCGCAAGGACCTCGTCGAGCTCTTTGCCCGCACGAATGAGGCCGACTTCGCCTTCTCGCTGTCGGGCGTCGGCCGTTTCCGGGTGAACGCGTTCCGGTCCAGAGGTTCGGCCGGGCTGGTCTTCCGGCGGGTCAGCGTCGGCGCTATTCCGCTGGAAGAACTCGGGCTCCCCTCGATCCTGGCCTCACTTGCCCTCGAACCGCGCGGCCTCGTGCTGGTCACCGGCCCCACCGGCGTCGGCAAGTCGACGACGCTCGCCGGCATGATCGACCACATCAACAACAACCGCGAAGTGCACATCGTCACGGTCGAGGACCCGATCGAGGTCCTGCACTTCGACAAGCTCGGCATGATCAACCAGCGCGAGGTTCGCGTCGACACCGAAGACTTCTCGACAGCGCTGCGTGCCGCTATGCGGCAGGACCCCGACGTGATCCTCGTCGGCGAGATGCGCGACCAGGAAACGGTCAAGGCCGCGCTCGCGGCATCGGAGACCGGACACTTCGTGATGTCGACACTGCACACCACCGATGCGCAGGAGACGATCAACCGAATCATCGACTTCTTCCCGCCGCACGAGCAAAAGCAGGTCCGGCTCTCCCTCGCGAGTGCGTTGCGCGGCATCGTGTGCCAGCGGCTAGTTCCTCGGGCGGACGGCGAGGGGCGCTGCGTCACGATGGAGATCTGCATCAACACCGGCCGAATCGCAGAAGCGATCGCTGACCCTGACAAGACCTCGCTGATAAACGACCTCATCGCCGAGGGCGCCTACTACGGCATGCAGACGTTCGACCAGCACCTCGTCGCCCTGATCCGCGACGGTGCGGTCACTCTCGAAGCTGCGATGAGCGCGTCGACGAACCCGCACGACCTGACCGTGGAGCTACGGCGCCTCGGCTTGGTGGCGTAGGGGTTCAGCTCGTCGGACGTTGCAGGTGGGCGACGAACTTGTACCGATCCCCTCGATAGAGCGATCGCACGTACTCGATCGGGTGGCCGGCGGAATCGCGGCTGTGGCGGCTCAGTAGGAGCAACGGCAGCCCGACGTCGGTGCCAAGAAGATATGCCTCGCGGGGCGGGGCCGGCACCGTCTCAATGGTCTCTTCTGCGTCGAGCAACTCGATGCCGTATTCCTGCGCCAGTACCGCGTACAACGACGTCGAGCGGGCGAGCAGCCGCCGAAGGCCGGGGTACCGCTGACCCGCGAGGTGCGTGGTCTCGATCGCCATGGGCTCGCCGTTCGCGAGCCGAAGCCGCTCGATGCGAAGGACGCGCGCGTTCCGCTTGATCGCGAGCCGCTCGGCGAGGATCTCGTCGGCGAGGACGTAGCCGATCTCGAGCAGCGTCGATGTCGGTTCGAGGCCCTGCGCTCGCATGTCCTCCGTGTAGCTCGTCAGACGCAGTTCCTGCGCAACCTTCGGCTTGGCGACGAAGGTGCCCTTGCCCTGGATCCGCTCCAGTCGCCCCTCGACCACGAGCTCCTGGAGGGCCTGTCGAACAGTCGTGCGCGACGTGCGCGAAGTCGACGCTGAGCGTCCGCTCCGGTGGCACCGGGCTCCCCGGGGGCAGCGTGCGCGTCATGTCGAGCAGATGCTGTTTGAGCAGGTAGTACTTCGGCACCCGCGGCTCGCCGTTCGGTGATTCGTCGAGGGTTTCCGGTCTTGCCGGCACGTTGGTCTCAACCTCGCAGTGGTAGACCGGTCCGGGCGGATCGGGCGGGACTGCCGATCGGCTCGACGCACGCCGATTCCGGGATGAGAGTACGAGACGGTCAGCGTTGCACCAAGCGGGGTCTGACCTTGACACTGCAAGTGGTCTATGCCAACTTACGAAGTGGTCTACACCAATCGCTGGCGCGAGGCGCTGGTTATCGAGCGAGCGAGGACCTAGTGACAACGGAACCCGGCCGGCTGATGGCGCGCGAGATCGCCGAACAGCCGGCGATGTTCGACCGGATCCTCTCGCGCGGGCGAGCCGACATCGCGGCGGTGGCGGCGGACGTTGCTGCTGCCGGAATCAGATTCGTGGTGCTCGCGGCACGCGGCACGAGCGACCATGCGGCCCTGTATGCGAAGTACCTCGTCGAGATCGTTCTTGGCCTACCGGCCGGGCTCGCTTCACCGTCGACCCTGACGGCCTACGGTGCGCGGCCTGATCTTCGCGATGTCCTCTTCGTTGCGGTCAGCCAATCGGGAGGGTCACCCGACCTGGTCGAGTCACTCACGGCGGCCGGCCAATGTGGAGCGCTGACGCTCGCCGTCACGAACGCACCGACCTCTGCATTGGCCGCCGCGGCGCGGTTGCACATCGACGTCCTCGCCGGTCCCGAAGAAGCCGTCGCCGCGACGAAGAGCTACACCGCCGAGCTGCTGTCGCTGTACTTGCTCGTCGATGCTTTGCGCGGCGGCGATGGTTCGCCCGCGCGTGGAATCGTCGAGGCGGCACAGGTCGTGGTGACTGACACCGAGCAGGTAGCTGCGGTGGCGCGACGACTCGAGGGCGTCGAGCGCTTGGTGGTCACCGGTCGCGGCTACTCGTACCCGACGGCCCGCGAGGCGGCACTGAAGCTCATGGAGACCAGCTACATGTCGGCCCAGGCGTTTTCGGGTGCCGACTTGTTGCACGGGCCCATGGCGATGCTGCAGCGCGACAGCGCCGTCATCGCGATCGCGGCCGACGGAATCGGCGGGACGGCGATGCAACCCGTCCTCGACCGGCTTGCCGAGCTCGAGACGGCCCTCGCGATCGTCGGTTCGGGTCTGCGTGATTCGGCATCGCAAAAGGCGGCTTTGCGATTGCCGGCCGGGTTGCCCGAGGAGCTGTCCCCGTTGGTCGAGATCATCCCGCTGCAGATGCTCGCGCGCGAGCTTGCGGTTGTCCGCGGTGTCGATCCCGACGCCCCCCGCGGCCTGCGCAAGATCACCAAAACCTGGTAGCGCTCGCGTCGTAGACGGGCACCCCGTCGACCCAGGTGCGCGCTGGCCGCACATCGTCGTTCCACCACACAAGGTCGGCGTGTGCACCGGGTGCTAGCCGGCCCAAGTCGGGCCGCTGCATCGCATTTGCCGGCACGGTGGTGGCTGCGGACAGGACCTCGGCGATGTCGCGACCGAAGCCGACCAGGTTGCGGACCGCCTGGTCAAGGAAGGTCGCCGCGCCGGCCACGGTCCCGTCGAGATTGCGCGCGACCGCCACCCCGCTCGCGATCGCGATCTGCTGGCCCCCCAGCTCGTAGGTGCCGGGCGGCATGCCGGCGGGTGCGACCGCGTCGGTGACGAGCGCCACTCGGCCCGGTGCGGCGTTCAGCGTGATGGCGCACGCTTCCGGCGAGACGTGCTCGAAGTCGGCGATGAGTCCGATGGTCATGGCTTGTTCGTACAGCGCCTGGCCTGACACACCGGGCTCCCGGTGGTCGAAGCCACGTTGCGCGTTGAAGATGTGCGTCACCATTCGAGCGCCCGCAACGACCGCCTCGTGGATCTGCGCGCCCGTGGCGTCGGAGTGCCCGACCGACACCACGATGCCCGTGGCGGCCAGCCTGCGAATCGCCTCAAGGGCGCCTGGAAGCTCGGGAGCCAGGGTGAGCATGGTGATCTGCGCGGTTGCCGTGGGATCCGCAAGCAACGCGTCGAGGTTGGCGGCATCCGGTTCAACCATGAACTGCAGGTCGTGCACGCCCCTGCGCCGGTGCGACAGGAAGGGGCCCTCGACGTGGACGCCTAGCGCATGTGCTCCCGCCGCTTCGTCCAGGCGAGGCCGCACCGCCGCGAAGCGGCGCAACCCGGCAACGAGGGCCGGGATCGGATTCGTGATGTACGTCGGCTGGAACGCGGTGACGCCAACGCTAGGCAGCGCTCGCGCGACCATCTCCCACTCGTCGTCTGTCGCGCGTACAAAGTCGACGCCGAAGCAACCGTTGATCTGGAGGTCGATGAGGCCGGGGGAGAGAATTCCGCTGTCGAAGGCGACGTGGTCGATAGCCGCCGGTGGTCGGCCTTCGATGACGTCGACGATCCGGGCACCGTCGACGACGACGGCGGCTGGTCCGATCAGCGCGCCCTCGACCAGCAGTCGCGGGGCGGAGATGATGGCCACACCTGGATCCTTTCGCTGCGGAGAACCCGCGTTGGCGAGTCGGGCGTCGGTCTAGATTTCGGCGACTATTGGTCCAGACCAATAGTGCCAGGAGAGGCAGGGAGCGTGCTACCCGTTGAGGGCGACCCTGCAGTGTTCGATGCTCTGAGTACCGAAGCGATCCGGCCCGAACTGACCGAACTCGACCTTTGGACCACGATCGACAGCGTGCGGCTTTTCGTCGACGACCAACTGAGCGTCGCCGCAGCCGTGCGCGATGCGGCTGCCTCGATCGCGGTCGCCGTCGACGCGATCGCGGACCGGATGAGAGCAGGCGGGCGGCTCATCTACGTCGGGGCCGGCACCGGAGGTCGGCTGGCTGCGGTCGACGCCGCGGAGATTGGGCCCTCGTACGGCCTGCACGGCCGAGTGGTCGTCGTACTCGCCGGTGGCGTCGACGGCGTTCACGGAGGGCCGTGAGTACCACGAGGACGACCGAGAGCGCGGGCGAGGCCGAAGTCGGGATCCTCAGGCCAACAGCGGACGACGTGGTGCTCGGCATCAGCGCGAGCGGCCGCACGCCATACGTGCTAGGCGGAATCGCTGCAGGTCGCGCAGCAGGCTCACTGACCATCGGCTTTGCGTGCGCGGCGGGTTCGGAGCTGGGTGCCGTGAGCGACCTGGCCATCGAGGTCCCGACCGGCGCTGAGATCGTCGCCGGGTCGACCAGGCTGAAGGCGGGCAGCGCGCAGAAGTGCGTACTCAACGCGATCTCGACCTTGGTGATGGTCCGATTGGGCGCCACATATGGGAATTTGATGATCGATGCCGTGGCCGACAACGCCAAACTGCGACGCCGGAGGCTGCGCGTCGTCGTCCAGGCGACTGGGGTTGATGACGTTCGGGCCGCCCATGTGTTGGACGAGGCAGGAGGCAACGCGAAGGTTGCGGTCGTTGCATTGCTCGCCGGAGTCTCCACAAAACGGGCAGAAGACGCCTTGCGGGCCGCGGCAGGTCAGGTCAGATACGCCGTTAGTCTTGCCGACGCGCGGGACTAATGACACCCTCCGTTAAGGATGTTCTAACCCCCGCAGGTACCATCGCGCGCAGGAGTGCGATCGGTTGCAGTCCCGCAGCACATGACTCGCCACGTCTTCGAGGAGCCCCACTGATGGCAGAGGTCGAATACCGCCACGCGACTCGGATTTATCCGGGTACAACCGTTGCAGCCGTCTCCAATCTCGACCTGGACATACACGACGGCGAGTTCATGGTTCTCGTCGGTCCGTCGGGCTCCGGCAAATCGACGGCGCTGCGCATGCTTGCCGGCCTCGAGGCGGTGGACGAGGGCCAGATCATGATCGGCGACCGCGACGTGACCGACGTCCAGCCGAAGGACCGGGACATCGCGATGGTGTTCCAGAACTACGCGCTGTACCCGCACATGACCGTGGCCGAGAACATCGGATTCCACCTCAAGATCAAGAAGCGGCCGAAGGCGGAGATCAAGCAGCGGGTGCTCGAAGCGGCCAAGCTGCTCGACCTTGAGCCCTACCTCGACCGCAAGCCGGCCCGGCTCTCCGGTGGTCAGCGGCAGCGAGTCGCGATGGGCCGCGCGATCGTGCGGCAGCCGCAGGTGTTCCTCATGGACGAGCCGCTGTCCAACCTCGACGCCAAGCTCCGGGTCGCCACCCGCACCCAGATCGCGTCGCTCCAGCGGCGCCTGGGCGTCACCACCGTCTACGTCACGCACGACCAGGTCGAGGCCATGACCATGGGTGACCGGGTCGCCGTCCTGAAGGACGGCCTGCTCCAGCAGTGCGACACGCCACGCAACCTGTTCGACCGCCCGGTCAACGTGTTCGTGGCCGGCTTCATGGGCAGCCCGGCGATGAACCTCATTGATCTGCCGGTGAGCGAAGCGGGTTTGACGCTGTCGCACACCGTCATGCCACTGACGCCGGCGCAGCGCGCTGCACTCACTGGCGGCGTGGTCACGATCGGCGTCCGGCCAGAAGGCTGGGACATCGTGTCTCCGGCCGAAGGGCTCCAGGCCACCGTCGAGGTCGTCGAAGAACTCGGGTCTGACTCGTACTCCTACGTCACCCCGCAGATCGAGGGCGGCAAGACGATCGTGGTGCGGGCCGCCGACGCTGCGCGGGTGCCGGCTAAGGGTGAGGTCATCGGGCTGCGGCCGAAGACTGAGTCCCTTCACCTGTTCGACACCACAAGCGGCCTCCGGCTGCCCGACTAGACGCCTCCGGCTCCCGACTAGGTCCGCTGTTCGGCCAGGGCACCGGTCGTCTCGCTGTGCCGGATCTGGTCGACCTCGTCCGGCGCAACACGTCGTTGGCGGACGACGACCTTGACTGGCTCCACCTGCTTGTCGGCGAATGGCAGCTCCTCGCGGATCTGTCGTTCGCCGATTTGCTGTTGTGGGTCCGCACCGCCGACCCGCCCGGGTTCATCGCGGTCGCCCAGATCAGGCCAGTGACGGCCCAAACGGCGTACGTCGAAGACAAAGTCGGCCAGCGGATCGCGGACGGCAAACGGATCCTGGTCGATCGCGCGTGGCGTGAGGGCCGCATCTGCCGCGAGGGCGATCCCGAGTGGGGCGAAGGGATTCCGGTCCGCGAGGAGACGATCCCGGTTCGACGCGATGACCGAGTCATCGCCGTGGTCGCCCGGCATACGAACCTGGCGACCGCCCGAACGCCGAGCCGGCTCGAGCTGACCTACCTGGCCAGCGCGGCCGACCTCGCACGAATGGTGGCCGAAGGCCGCTTCCCCTTTCCGGGCGGGCAGGTCGATTCAGACAGTTCGCCTCGTGCGGGTGACGGTTTGCTTCGTCTGGACGCCGACGGGCTGGTGACGTACGCGAGCCCGAACGCGGTTTCGGCCTATCGGCGCCTCGGGTTGACGGGCGATGTCGTCGGTATCGATCTCGGTGAGACGACCGCGACGCTGGCACCCCCGGTCGGCCTCATCGACGAGCCCATCGGCTGGCTGGTCAGCGGCCTGTCAGGCCGTGAATCAGACGTCGAGGTCGAAGCGCGCGGCGTCGTCCTGCGGCTGCGAACGATTCCGCTGCTGCCCGGCGGCGAGAGGGTCGGCACCTTGGTGCTGCTCCGCGACGTGACCGAGTTGCGGCGGCGCGAACGCGCATTGGTGAGCAAGGACGCGACGATCCGCGAGATTCATCACCGGGTCAAGAACAACCTGCAGACCGTCGCTGCCCTGTTGCGGCTGCAGGCCCGCCGGTTGGACATCCCGGAGGCGCGTGCTGCACTCGAGGAGGCAGTGCGGCGGGTCCGAGCCATCGCCTTGGTGCACGACACGCTGTCGCAGACACTCGACGGTCCGATCGACTTCGACCCGGTGGCCGATCGCCTGATCGCGATGGTGGGTGAGGTTTCAGCGGCGGAATCCGGCTCGCTACCCAGACGGGTTGGTACCTTCGGGCAGCTGCCAGCAGGCCTGGCAACCCCGCTCTCGATGGTCTTGACGGAGCTGCTCCAAAACGCCCTCGAGCACGGCCTGCGCGGTCGGTCCGGAGTGGTCGAGGTGTCCACCCGCCGACTTGATCACGAACTCGAGATCGTGGTCGCCGACGACGGGGAGGGGCTGCCCATTGGATTCTCGATGTCCGCGTCGCCAAGGCTGGGGCTGCAGATCGTCAGGACGCTGGTGGAGGGTGACCTTCGGGGCCGCCTCGACGTCCGCGAGCGGCCGGGCGGTGGCACAGTGGCGACGCTACGAATCCCAGTACAGCTCGGCGACTAGAGGGGCCGCGGAACGAGACGGCGCGAGGGACTGGACGGGGACTAGACGGTCTGTGGGCGCAGCCGAGCGCCGCGACGCTTGAGAGCGCGCCGTTCGTCTTCTGACAGGCCACCCCAGACGCCGGAATCCTGGCCAGTCTCCAGCGCCCAGGCGATGCAGGGTTCGGCTACCGGGCAACGCCGGCAGACCGCCTTCGCCTGATCGATCTGGAGAAGGGCTGGGCCGGTGTTGCCGATCGGGAAGAAGAGTTCCGGGTCTTCGTCACGGCAAGCAGCGCGGTGGCGCCAGTCCATGTGGTCCATCTCCTCAGCAGTCAGCGGGACAAGTCCCGCGCTCATCTACTCGTCGGGCACGCAGTTCAGACTTACAGCAGTTCGCAAGTGCGGGGTGTGGTGAGGCGGCGGTTCGGGTCTTGATTGGTCGGGCGGGGTCTGGCTCGGTATGCGTTGGGCTAGTTGTGCGTCATTTGAACGAGCGCTAAACGTGTCCGTCTTGTCGCAGTACCCACGCCGTTACCCAGGAATGGGAGGGTTTAGAACATTTCCTTGTGAACACGTTCACGAGCTTGCCCGCGACCGCTGCTCCGCCCTCGACTAAATCAGGCGCCCGACCCCTTCGCAAGGGTCGCGCCTCGTCTATTTCGTCCGGGTGGCTATTTGTGACCGTGTCTTAGGACACAGCTAAGGGGAGATAGCGGGCGACTCGCGACTTGTGACCTCGGGGAGCGTCAGGCGATGACGGCGAGCGCCTCGGGCACGGAGTAGAGCACCGGATCGGAGTGCTCCCCGAGATACTCGCCGTCGACTTCGACCGGAATCGGGCGCGTTGTGCGCAAAGTGAGGGTGGGCAGGTCGTGCAGGGTGACGATCCTGCGCCCCCTCGGAGTGGGGCCGCCGACGAGCAGGCGCCGCAGGTTGTTGCCGGTCCGAACGGTGCCCAGCCGACGCAGGGAGAAGGCGTCGAGTCCGGTGTCAAAGGACGCGTCAGGTGTGGGCTCGAGTGGCCGGTCGCCGAAGTAGGTCCACGGCGTGGTGTTCGTGACGATCGTCATGAACAACTTCTCGACCGGATCCAAGCCTGGGGTTTCGAGGGCGAGCGCCGGATGACGGCGATCAGTTCGGAAGAACTGACGCAGACCGGTGCGCATGAACAAGGCGGGGGTGGCCTTCGAGCCGTCACGGCGCCGCTGCTCGACCTCGCGGACGATCTCGGCGTCGAGTCCGAAACCTGCACAGAACGTGAACCACCGATCCAGGCCGTCCGTGGTCAACCGGCCCAAGCCGATCCGGCGTTCCCGGCCGGCTCGAATCCGCTCGATGACGGCGCCGGTCGCTTCGATCGGTTCGGAGGGCAGGCCGAGCGCGCGGGCGAAGACATTCGCGTTCCCGCCGGGGACCACCGCGAGGCGCGGAGTGTCGGGTCCAACCCCGTCTCGCAGCAAGCCGGTGACGACCTCGTTGACGGTGCCGTCGCCACCGACCGCGATCACGAGGTCGAATTGGTCGGCGCGCGCCTGCGCCGCGAGATCGGCGGCGTGCCCGCGGCCGTCGGTCTCAGCAACGTCGACTTTGAGTTCGCTGCCCAACGCCCGGACGATAACCTCACGCTTGCGCGGTGTCATGGCGGTTGCATTCAGGTTGGCAACCAGCAGGGCTCGCATCTACGAAGGGTACGCCGCTCGTCGGCGCGCTCCGCACCACCCGGCGTTCGGCACACCGGCTATCTTCGCCTGGTGTCGAAGTCTGGGGTGTCGAAGTCTGGGGTGTCGAAGTCTGGGGTGTCGAGTCGAGCGCCCACGTCCGCGGTGGCGAGTCCGAACCACTCGGCGTCCCGCTGCTGGTTGCTGTTAGCGCTACCGGTGTCGAGGCGCTGGGGCTCGCGGCGTCCGCTATTGGCTTGTCGTTCTACAAGCTCTTGGGGCATCGACCGTTCGACTCCGGTGATCTGTGGGCCGTCGTCGGCATGGCAGCGGCTGGCGCGATCGGACTCGGCCTGGTGGTTCGTGGACTCGCCCGGGTGCGGCGGTGGGCACGGTCGCCGGCGGTGTTGACGCAGCTCATCGTGACGCCGATCGGCGTGACCACGATCCTGCACGGAGGCGAGCTCGTCGGCATTCCGCTCGCGGTGTGCGGATTGGCGGGGCTGGTCGGCCTGTTCGCGCCGTCCACGACGCGGCGACTGAACAACGCGGCCGACTGAACCCGCTGCCTACTCCTCGACGAGCAGTCCTTCGCGCAACTGGGCGAGCGTGCGGGCGAGCAGGCGCGACACGTGCATCTGCGAGATACCGAGGTCGATGGCGATCTGCGACTGCGTCATGTTGCCGAAGAAGCGCAGCAGCAGAATGCGCTTCTCGCGTGGCGGCAACTGGTCGAGTAAGGGCTTCAGCGACTCCCGGTACTCGACGCCTTCGAGCGACTCGTCGATGACCCCGAGTGTGTCGGCCACCGCCAGCGCATCGGAGTCGCCGCTGTCGGGGGTGTCGAGCGAGACCGTCGAGTAGGCATTGGCCGATTCCAAGCCCTCGAGGACGTCGTCTTCGCTCATACCAAGGAAGACGGCCAGCTCGCTGACCGTCGGTGAGCGGCCATTGCGCTGGGAGAGTTCGCCGGTCGCTTTCGCGAGTGCGAGCTTGAGCTCCTGCAGTCGCCGTGGAACGCGGATCGCCCAACCCTTGTCGCGGAAATGCCGTTTGATCTCACCCACGATGGTGGGCGTTGCGTAGGTCGAGAACTCGACGCCGCGCTCCAAGTCGAAGCGGTCGACCGACTTGATCAGCCCGATCGTCGCCACCTGAACCAAGTCGTCGTGCAGTTCGCCGCGGTTGCGGAATCGGCGCGCAAGGTACTCAACGAGGGGCAGGTGAGCCTCGACAAGCTGGTCGCGGATCGCGTGCCGCTCGGGAGAGCCCTCAGGCAGGCGGACCATCTCCGCAAAAAGCGCGCGAGCGCGGGCGCGATCGCGCGCGGCCTGCTCCGATCGGACGGTGACCACCGGAACGGCGTCGACGCGGGCGATATCGGCGCCGGCTGCTGCGTCGAGCGCCACATCTGGCGTCGCCGGCTCGAGTCCGCCGTCCGCGTCGACGTCGGGGCTGGTGCTCACGTCACCGTGTCCCTCGAGCGGTGTTTGATCAGCGAGATCGTCTGTTGGCCGTCGGCCTCGGTCCACGCGTCGACCTCGCCGGCCAGCGCCGACAACACGGTCCACGCGAACGAGTCGCGGCTCGGCGGGTGCCCTTTGTCGGTCATCGTCGACACCGAGATCTCGATCGAGTCGGCAGACATCGCGAAGACACTGGTGAGCTCGGCGCCCTCGGCCGCGCCGGCTAGCAGCAGGCAGGACGCTTCGTCGACCGCGATCCGCAAGTCTTCGATCTCATCGAGGGTGAAGTCGAGCCGCGCCGCCAGACTCGCCGTCGTGGTGCGAAGGACCGAGAGGTACGCAGCCATGGCTGGCACCCGAACGGACACAAAATCGCCACCGGCACGGTTTCTGTCCGGCCGAGGGCGGGTGTCCGCGGTGCTCATGTGCGCGCCGACTGCTGGCACGCCCTCTGTCGTCGCCACGCGCGTCGCACTCCATCCCTGTTCAGCCGTTTTGCGAGCTCTGCTCCGGGCCGGGCTTCACGCTACCGCGCGGCCGCCAAACTGTCCGTTTCTAGGCCCGCCCACCGGCGTCCGGCCGTTTGTTGTCTGAGGCGTTCGACTTCTGCGCGAGCTTGCGCAGCGCATCGCCGCTGACCCGCCAGATGGTCCACTCCTGCATCGGGACGGCGTGCAACGACGTGTAGAAGCGATGCGCGGACTCGTTCCAGTCCAGGACCGCCCACTCGACGCGACCGTAACCGCGCTCGTCGGCGATCCGCGCGAGCTCGACGAGCAGCTCGCTGCCGTAGCCGTAACCGCGCAGCTCCGGCCGTACGTAGAGGTCTTCGAGGTAGATGCCGTGGCGGCCTACCCAGGTCGAGAAGTTGAGAAACCACAACGCGAACCCAGCGACGACCGGACCGTCGGTGCCCGGATGCTCGGCGATCAGACCGAACAACGCTGCACCGTCACTGAAGAGCGCAGCGTCGAGATCGGCCTCGGTCGCGACGACCGCGTCGGGCTCGCGCTCGTAAGCGGCGAGTTCGCGGATCAAAGCCAAGATCGTCGGGACGTCGTCGGGCCGGGCTGGTCGGATCACGCTCGGCCCGCCTCGCTCCTGACGCCTCTAGGCCTTCTTGGTCGCCCAGAAGATGGTGTCGATCTCGGCGATCTTGTCGAGGAGTTGCTGAGCGACGGCCGGGTCCTGCTGGCCCTTGGCGCCCGCGGCACCGGCGAGCTTGGTGGCCTCCCAGAACAGCGTGTGCAGCTGCGGGTAGGTCTCGAGGTGCACCGGCTTGAAGTAGTCGGTCCACAGCACCCAGAGGTGGTGCTTGACCAGGTCGGCGCGCTGCTCCTTGATGATCAGCGCCCGCGTCCGGAAGGCCGGGTCGTCGTTGGCCTGGTACTTCTCGATGATGGCTTTGACCGACTCCGCTTCGATCCGTGCTTGCGCCGGGTCGTACACGCCGCACGGCAGGTCGCAGTGCGCGTGGACCACGGTCTTGGGGGTGAGAATTCTGGCGAGCAGCGACATCTGGTTCCTCCGCAGGTACGGTCCGGGCGTCGATCTTCTGGTCTGGGGGGACCCTACCCCTGGCATCGTGTGCTCCAACCGCGCGGGAGGTGATCATCGACGTGCGCATGCCGTTCTCGGCCTTCGTCGTCGCCGGGGATTCGATGCTGCCCGCATTGCGGCCCGGCGACTGCCTGCTGCTCTCCCGGCGGGCCAGCATCGCCGTAGGCGATGTCGTGGTCGTGCGGCGGCCGCACGTTGACGGGCTGCTCCTCGTGAAGCGCGTCGTCAGGCGAGCCGACGGCGGGTGGTGGGTGCTGTCGGACAACGCGGTGGCGGGTCTCGACGACAGCCGCGCTTTCGGCGTCCTGCCTGATGCCTGTGTCGTCGGCAAGGTGCTGTTTCGCTACTACCCGTGGCGCCGCCGCTAGTTCGGTCGTAGCGTCCAGATGGTGGTCCGCTTCGTTTGCTGGTCTTCGAGCACAAGCGTCGTCGGGACGTCGTAACTGGCCACTTCTGCCAGCCGCTCGCGCGGGAGATAGGTGCGGCCCGGGTCGCCTAGCAGCACGTTGCGCGCCGCGCTCGCCGCGCTCGGGCGAGAAACGCGAGCATGCGATCGCTGAGTTCGCGCTCGTAACAGACGTCGCCGGCGATCACGACGTCGGCGTCCGTCTCGGCGTCGAGCAGATCGCCCATGACGACCGTGAGCTGCACGCCGTTGGCTTTCGCGTTCATCTCTTGCGCTGCCGCCGCATAGGGGTCGATGTCATTCGCGGTGACTTCGGCGGCACCGGCTAGGGCTGCGGCGATGGCGACGAGTCCCGAGCCGGCGGCGAGGTCGAGCACGCGGCGTCCGGCGACGACGTCCGGGTGGTCGAGGAGGTAGCGCGCGAGTGCCTGCCCGCCGGCCCACGGGAACGACCAGAACGGCATCGGCGCGGACTCGTCGCCGTCATCGGTGAGGCTCCACACGTCGTACGCGTTCTCGGCGCAGTACAGCGACACCTCCGGTACGAGCGGGGTGGGCTGCAGCGTCGTACTCGCGACCACGGTGATGTAGTGCTCGACGTCCGGCACGGCTGGCGATCCCAAGCCGGCCCCGCGCAGGATCAGCCGCGCGCGCGGTGCAGCGAGGCGTAGTAGGCGAGACACTCCGCGTAGGTCGGCAGCACACCTTGTTCGGCGGCCTCAGCCAGGCTGGGTGCGTCGCGGTCCTTGTCCGACAGCACCGGCTCGAGGTTGTCGGGCCACGGGATGCCGAGTGCGGGGTCGAGTGGATTCACGCCGTGCTCGCGATCGGGCGCGTAGCCCGTGGAGCAGAGGTAGGTGACCGTCGCGCCGTCGGTCAACGCCATGAACGCGTGGCCGAGGCCCTCGGACAGGTAGACGGCCCGCCGATCGACGTTGTCGAGCCGGACCGTGTCGACTGCGCCGAAGGTCGGCGAGCCGGCCCTGATGTCGACGATGACGTCGAGAACCGCGCCACCCGGGCAGTAGACGTACTTCGCCTGGCTGGGCGGCACGTCGGCGTAGTGGATGCCCCGGACCGTGCCGCGGCGCGAGACCGACTGGTTGCACTGCGCGATCTCGAGGCTGTGCCCGATCGTGCGGTTGACCACGTCGGCCCGAAACCACTCGAGGAACACGCCACGCTCGTCGCCGATCTGGCGGGGCGTGAACTCCCAGGCGCCGGGAACGGCGAGTTCGCGAACTTCCATGGACGGTGAGCCTAGTGGGAGCGTCACAGGACTTGTGAGAGGAATGCCTTCGTTCGTTCGTGGCGCGGGTTCGAGATCACGTCGGACGGCGGACCCTGCTCGACCACCACCCCGCCGTCCATGAAAACGACGGTGTCCGCGACCTCGCGGGCGAACCCGATCTCGTGGGTCACCACGATCATGGTCATGCCCGAATGGGCGAGGTCCTTCATGACGGCGAGCACGTCGCCGACCAGTTCGGGGTCGAGGGCCGACGTCGGCTCGTCGAACAGCATGAGCTTGGGCCGCATCGCGAGCGCGCGGGCGATGGCCACTCGCTGCTGCTGGCCGCCGGAGAGTTGGCGCGGATAGGCGCTCGCCTTGTCGGCGAGGCCAACCTTGGCCAGCAGCTCGATCGCGCGCTGCCGTACCTCGACCCTCGGTTCGCTCTTGACCAGGCAGGGCGCCTCGATGATGTTGCCGAGCGCTGTCATGTGCGGGAAGAGATTGAAATGCTGGAACACCATGCCGATCTCGGTCCGCTTCTTCGCGACATCTTTCTCCGACAGCTCGTGGAGCACGTCGCCGGTTCTGCCGGTAACCGACCAGCTCGCCGTCGACGTAGAGTCGGCCAGCGCTGATCTTTTCGAGATGGTTGATGCAACGCAGGAAGGTGCTCTTGCCAGATCCCGACCGGCCGAGTAGGCAGACGACCTGCCCTGGCTGAACCTGGAAGTCGATTCCCTTCAGTACTTCGTTGGCGCCGAACGACTTGTGCACCTGCTGCGCGTCGACCATCAGGGCCGTCATCGGGTACCAACCCCGCCATGGCCGACACTGGACACCGCGATCCGTGCACGTTGCAGAGGCGTCAGAGTGATCGTTCGGCTCGAGCCGCGGCCGTAGTAGCGCTCGATATAGAACTGGCCGACCTGAAGAACAGAGGTCATCACGAGGTACCAGATGCACGCGTCGATCAGCAGTGGGATCGTCCTGGAACGTGCGGTTGTAGATGACTTGAGACGAGCGAAGCAGCTCGAGCGATGCTGATGACGCTGAGCAGCGAGGTGTTCTTCAGCATGTTGTTCGTCTCGTTGCCGGTCGGCGGCACGATCACCCGCATTGCCTGCGGGAGAACGATGCGACGCATCGTGAGCAGCCGGGTCATACCTAGTGCATGCGCTGCCTCAGTCTGTCCCTCGTCGACAGAGATGATCCCAGCGCGCACGATCTCCGACATGTACGCGCCCTCGTTCAACGCGAGCGCGAGAAGGCCAGCGATGAACGGCGTCACGAGTTTGTTCGTCGACTCAGACCAGAAATGCGGGCCGAACGGAATACCGATGGACACCCGTTTGATGAGCAGGTTGATGTTGAACCACAGCAGGATCTGCACCAGCAAAGGAGTTCCGCGAAATAGCCATACGTAGAGCCAGGCGACGCCTGACACGATCGGGTTCGGTGAAAGTCGCATGACGGCAGCGATTGCTCCGAGGATCACGCCGAACAACATCGCAAGGATGGTGTATTCGATCGTGAGAACGACGCCATGCAAGATGATGTGACTGAACAAATACTGCCGGACAACTCGCCATTGCAAATACTTGTCGGTCGCCAACAGGTTTCCGAGCATCGTGCCAAAAAGCGCAAGCACGGCAACGGCGATCCACCGGCCGGGGTGCCGAACGGGGACGGCCCGAATGGTGTCGGGCCGTCCCCGCGCGGTCTGGTCGGACGACACTGGTGGTTAGCTCGTAGCGCCGTTTATCGCAGGCGTGGTGATGGCGCCGTCGGCGACACCCCACTTGGTCAGGATCGTCTTGTAGCTTCCGTCCGCAATCAGCGCAGCGAGCGCTCCCTGCACAGCTTGAGCCAGCGTGCCGTCGTTCTTTGGCAGCGCAATACCGTACGGCGCGTTTTCGTACGACTTGCCGGCGATTTCGAACGCGCCATTCGACTGCTTCACCGCGTACTCAGCTACCGGCGAGTCGGCGGACCCGACATCGGCCCGACCGCTGGACAGAGCCAGGTTCGCCGCGTTCTGGTCGTCACTTGAGAGCGCGGTAACTGCCTTCTTGCCAGCATCGGTGCAAGCCTTCGATAGTGCGGGGACTTCGCTCTCTTCGGTGGTGCCCTTTTCGACGGAGACCGTCAGGCCGCAAAGGCTCAGGTCGGGCCCGGTGACGCTTCTTCGGGTTGCCCTTGGGCACGATCAGCGATTCGCCGGCACTGAAGTAGGTGACGAAGTCCACCGTCTTCTCGCGGTCCTTGGTGTCGGTGAACGACGACATCCCAAGGTCGTACTTGCTGCCCGCGAGGCCAGGGATGATGTTGTCGAAAGTGACATTCTGGAAGTTCGCCTTGAGTTTGAGTTTCGCCAGCAATGGCGTTGCCGAGGTCGGCGTCCATCCCGATGATCGTCTTACCGTCGGTGTCGAAGAACTCGTTCGGAGCGTAGGACGCGTCGCTCGCGATGTTCAGGACACCGGCCGTCTTGATTGCCGCAGGCACCAGCGATGCCGGGTCGCCTGCGGCTGCCGCCGCTGAGGTCGGACTAGTCGCGGCCGTGCTCTTCTTGCTTGCACAGCCGCTGAGCACCAGTGCCGCGGCGATCGCGACAATGCCGGCGGCTTGGGTTCGTGGTCGAAGGCGAAGCGGTGTCACAGATCCTCCAGGTAGTGGCCGGCGTTCCGGCTCCCGATGCGGGCCCGTGTTCCGGCAATTTCAAAACCGGGGGTCGCCCGGCCTAGATGCACATCATGCTGGGTGCATCTTTCCAGCAGGTTAAGTGCCTACCGCGGGGGCAGTCGGTAAAGATCCGGATACGAAAAGTGACAAGCGAGTCGCGGGACGCCGGCGGGTTGGCGCTCAGTGACGGCGTACCGTCGGTTTCATGCTTGCCGCGAGCGTGACGTCCTTCGACAACGCAGACCCGCTGGCGGGTCTGACTGTCGGCGAGGTACGGAATCCGTTGCCACCCGATGGCTGGGCGCGCGTGCACGTAAAGGCCGCGGCACTGAACCAGCACGACATCTGGAGTCTGCGCGGGGTCGGCCTCCAGGCCGACGAATTGCCCAGAGTGCTCGGCTGCGACGCGGCGGGGCTCGATGACGACGGCAACGAGGTCGTCGTCCACGGAGTCATCGGTGATCCGGACGCCGGTCGCGGGGACGAGACGCTGGATCCGAGTCGCAGCCTGTTGTCGGAGCGATTTGATGGTGCGCTTGCGGAATTCGTTGTGGTGCCGGTTCGCAATCTGGTGCCAAAGCCGGCCGGGCTCAGCTTCGAGGAGGCCGCCTGCCTGCCGACCGCCTGGTTGACCGCCTACCGGATGCTATTCAGCAACTCGGGCACTCGACCCGGCGACACAGTGCTTGTACAAGGGGCCGGCGGCGGTGTCGCGACTGCCCTGATCGCGTTGGCCAAGGCAGCAGGCCGCCGCGTCTGGGTGACCAGTCGATCGCTGGATCGCGGTGGCCTCGCGCTGAAGGTTGGCGCGGACGCAGCGTACGAGTCGGGCGGCCGCTTGCCCGAGCGTGTCGACGCCGTGTTCGACAGCGTGGGCGCAGCGACGTGGGCCCACTCGCTGCGTTGCCTTCGGCCGGGCGGCACGATCGTCACCTGCGGCGCCACGACTGGCGACGCGCCGTCGGCTGAGCTGCGTCGGGTGTTCTTCCAACAACTGCGGGTGGTGGGATCGACGATGGGCTCCCGTCAGGAGCTCGTGGAGTTGTTGAATTTCCTTATGGCTACTGGCGTCCGGCCAACCATCGACCGGATTCTGCCGCTATCTGAAGCACGTGAGGGCTTCGCCGCGATGCTGGCAGGCAACGTCTTCGGCAAAGTCGTCTTTACCGTCTAAGCCGCGGGGTCGTGGTCTACGTACGCGGGGCTCGCATGTCGATCCGATCCATGACGCGGGTGAGGTCAGCCAGGTCTCGGTCATCGAGAGCGTCGCCGAACAGCTGCTGTAGCCACGCGTGATGGCCCTGCCGGGCCTTCTTCACCAGCGTCCTGCCGCGAGGTGTGATCGTCGCGTACGTCGACCGAGCGTCGTGCAGATCGGCCTCGCGACGCAGGAGACCTGAGGCTTCCATCCGATCGAGGAGTTTCGACAGACCGGACGGCGACAACACGATCGCCCCCGCCAAGTCGGTGAGCCCGAGCCGCCCACCCGACATCTCCAGATGCATCAGCACGTCGTAGCGCGGCATCGTCAGCCCGCTGTCACGGCGCATGCGCGCCTCGACCTGGTCCCATAGTCGGGCATGCGTCCGAATTAGCGCTAGCCAGGCCGGCGTCCAGCGCTCGACGCTGTCCGCTCCTTCGGTACTCATGTGATGAGTGTACGACAAATACTTGACATGCCAAGTAATAAGGTCTACTACTTGGCATGTCAAGTATTTCCTCGCCCAAAGGAGCAGCCATGAGCAGCAAGCAGTACGGGGTCGTGCACTTCTTCCCGGGGGGCACCGCGGAGCAGTACGAGGCATCGATCGCCGCCGTTCACCCGGGTCCTGGCCAGTTGCCTGCGGGTCAGCTGTTTCACGTAGCTGGCGCGTCACCCGGTGGTTGGACGATCATGGCCGTGCACGACACGTTGGAGAGTTGGGAGCACTTTCGCGACACGACCTTGCTGCCGCGGATGCAGCAGGGCATCGACGGTGGCTTCACATCGCCGCCGCAAGAGACCACGATCGACGTCTACAAGGTGATGCCGACCGGAGGAGTGTCCTGATGTTGACGGCAACGATGGTCGTGGCGACGATCCCGGTGACGGATCTCGAGCGCTCGAAGCAGTTCTACGGCGAGACAGTCGGTCTCACGTTCCTCTGGGAAACGCCATTCGCGGCCCGCTTCAGCTGTGGAGGACGCCAGCGAACTCTCGATCTTCAAGCGGCCGCCGGTCACGACCGAGCACACTCTCGCCCACTTCGAGGTCGACGACATCGAGGTCGAGGTCAAGAACCTGGTGTCCAAAGGCGTCGAGTTCCTCGACTACACCGATGGACCGCTGACCACGACCGATCACATCGCGCAACTCGGCCCGGCCCGCGGCGCCTGGTTCCACGATCCCGACGGCAACACCCTCGGTATCAGGCAGGCTTAGCTACTCGCCGTCCGGCTCGTCGTCGAGCCTTGCCAGCCAGGTCGCCAGCCGCTCGAGCGGGATTTCGAACTCCGGGTTCAGATCGACAAAGGTGCGCAGCTGGTCGGCGACCCACGCCAAGGTCACCGACTCGTCGCCGCGGCGGGTCTCGAGCTCTTCGATGCCGCGGTCGGTGAAGTACACGAGCTACTCCGGGAACGCGGTCGCGAGCAGCGTCTCGGTCTCCTGCTCGCTGCGCACGTGCGAGCCGGTAGCCGGCGACGAACTCTCCGGGCGCGTCACCGGCGTGATCGGTCGGCCGAGCTGCGCGTGGAGCCGCACCGCGATGTGTGTCCAGGCACCCATGTTTGCGGGTTCTTCTTGCACCCAAAGGATTTCGTCAATGTTCGGGTACTGCGCTGCGGCGGCCTTCAGTTCGGCGACGGGTAGCGGGTAGAGCTGTTCGACCCGAACGATCGCGGTATCCGTGCGGCCGTGCTTCTCGCGCGCGTCGACGAGGTCCCAGGTGACCTTGCCGCTGCAGAGCATGAGCCGGCGCACCCCTTCGGCTGGTTGTGGTCGGGGATCGGGCAACACCGGCGCCCAGCCACCTTCGGTGAACGCCGATGCCGAGGAAGCCGCGGCCTTCAAACGCAACATCGACTTGGGGGTGAACACGATGAGCGGGCGGTGGTGTGGGCTCTTGGTGTGCCAGCGCAGCAGGTGGAAGTAGCTGGCGCTACACGACGGCATCGAGACTGTCATGTTGTCTTGGGCGCATAGCTGCAAGTAGCGCTCGACGCGCGCCGAAGAGTGGTCGGGTCCCTGGCCTTCGTAGCCGTGCGGGAGCAGCATGACGACGCCGGAGCGTTGGGCCCACTTCTGTTCGCCGGACGAGATGAACTCGTCGAGGATCGTCTGGGCGCCGTCAGCGAAGTCGCCGAATTGCGCTTCCCACGCAACCAGTGCTTCGGGGCGAACGACCGAGTAACCGTACTCGAAGCCGACGGCTGCGTACTCGGACAGCAACGAGTCGTAGATGTAGAAGGGCGCCTGCCCTGGCGCGAGATGGGCGAGCGGCGTGTACTCGTCGCCGGTCTGGCGATCGATGAGGACGGCGTGCCGTTGGGTGAAGGTGCCGCGGCGGGTGTCTTGACCGGCCAACCGCACCGGGTGCCCGTCGAGCAGCAACGAGCCGATCGCGACCAGCTCGCCCATCGCCCAGTCGATGGCGTCGTCGTCGACCATCGCCGCTCGCCGTTGGAGTTGCGGGAGCAGCCGGGGATGCGCGACGAAGCTTGCGGGGAGATTGATCTGCGAGTCGGCGATCTTCTTGAGTACGTCGCGGCTGATCGCCGTTTCGACCTCCGGCGCCGACGCCGGGGCGTTCTCGGTAACGGTTGGTTCGTGCGGTGCGCTGGTCGAGTCGCGGGTTTCGGTGAACGCCTTCTCGAGGTGCCCGCGGTAGTCGCGCAGCGCGGCCTCTGCCTCGTCGAGGGTGATGTCGCCGCGGCCGATGAGCGCCTCGGTGTAGAGCTTGCGAATGGAGCGCTTCGAGTCGATGAGGTTGTACATCAGCGGCTGGGTCATCGACGGGTCGTCGGCTTCGTTGTGGCCGCGGCGCCGGTAGCACACCATGTCGATGACGACGTCCTTCTTGAACGCCTGTCGGAATTCGAGCGCGAGCCTCGCTACCCGAACAGCCGCCTCTGGGTCGTCACCGTTCACGTGGAAGATCGGCGCCTGAATCATGCGGGCAACGTCTGTCGCGTAGACGCTCGAGCGCGCGGCCATCGGCGAGGTGGTGAAGCCGACCTGGTTGTTGACGACGACGTGCACGGTGCCACCGGTGCGATACCCACGCAGCTGCGAGAGGTTCAGTGTCTCGGCGACCACACCTTGACCGGCGAATGCCGCATCGCCGTGAATCGCCACCGGCAAGACGGGGTACGCCGCACCCTTGTTGAGCGCGTCTTGCTTCGCGCGCACGATTCCTTCCAGCACCGGGTCGACCGCTTCAAGATGGCTCGGGTTGGAGGCGAGTGAGACGTCGATCGATGCGCCGTCGGCCGTCGTGTAGCGACCGTTCGCGCCGAGGTGATACTTCACGTCGCCGGAGCCGTGCGCCGACTTCGGGTCCATGTTGCCGTCGAACTCGCGAAAGATCTGGCCGTAGCTCTTACCCACGATGTTCGCGAGCACGTTCAGGCGGCCGCGGTGGGCCATGCCGATCACGACCTCGTTGAGGCCTCTCTTCGCCGACTCGTCAAGAAGGCTGTCGAGCAGCGGGATCAGCGTCTCGCCGCCTTCTAGTGAGAAACGTTTCTGGCCGACGTACTTCGTTTGCAGAAACGTCTCGAACGCCTCGGCCACGTTGAGCCTGTTCAGGATGTAGAGCTGCTCCTCGCGGCTTGCCTTGCTGTGCGCGAGTTCGATCCGATCCTGGATCCACCGTCGCTGGTCAGGGTCGGAGATGTGCATGTACTCAATGCCGATCGTGCGGCAGTACGAGTCGCGCAGGACACCGAGAATGTCGCGCAGCTTCATGACGGCGACGCCACCGAACCCACCGGTCGCGAATTCCCGGTCGAGATCCCACAGCGTGAGGTTGTGGTTCACGATGTCGAGGTCGGGATGCTTGCGCATCTCGAACTCCAGCGGGTTGGTGTCGGCCATCAGATGGCCGCGCACCCGATACGCGTGGATCAACTCGATGACCCGAGCCGGCTTGCCGACCTCGTCATCGTGCGTCGAGACGATGTCTTGCACCCAGCGGACCGGCTCGTAGGGGATCCGCAGCGCCCGGAACAGGTCTTCGTAGAAGCCGTCTTCGCCGAGCAGCAGCCGGTGGATCTGCCGCAGGAACTCCCCTGACTGTGCTCCCTGGATGACCCGGTGGTCATATGTCGAGGTGACCGTCATGACCTTGCTCACGGCGAGGTTGGCGAGTGTCTCGGCAGATGCCCCCTGGAACTGCGCCGCGTATTCCATCGCGCCGACGCCGACGATGCAGCCCTGGCCCTGCATCAGCCGCGGTACCGAATGCACAGTGCCGAGCGTGCCGGGGTTCGTCAACGTCATCGTCGTCCCGGCGAAGTCATCGGCTGTCAGCTTGTTGGTGCGGGCTCGCCGGACGATGTCTTCGTAAGCGGCCCAGAACTGCGCGAAGTCGAGGTTCTGGGCGCCCTTGATCGAGGGAACCAGGAGTTGGCGAGTGCCGTCGTCCTTGGTCATGTCGATCGCGAGCCCGAGATTCACGTCGTGATGCCAGACGATGCCGGGCTTGCCGGCGATCTCGGTGTACGCGACGTTCATTTCCGGTTGTGCTGCGGTCGCCTTGACGATGGCGTAGCCAATGATGTGGGTGAACGAGATCTTCCCGCCGCGGCCGCGCTGCAGGTGGTTGTTCATGACAAGCCGGTTGTCCGCTACGAGCTTGGCGGGGATGTCGCGCACGCTGGTCGCGGTCGGTACGTGGAGGCTGGCCTCCATGTTGGCGACCGTACGGGCAGCTGCGCCCTTGAGCGGGACGATCTCGTCGGCTGCAATCGGGACGGCGGGGGTGGCCCTCGCGGTGTCGGGTGCGGCTGCGGTGTCGGGTGCGGTGTCGGCTGCCGTTGTCGATGCCGCGCGGGCAGTCGTGGTCGGCACCGGGGCCAGGACTGCAGCGGGAGCCGGTGCGGCACTGGGCTGCGCGCCGTTGCTGGCAACTGCGGGAGGTCTTCCGTTCGTGGGAGCTGCTGCGGACGGATCGGCGGGGGAGTAGTCGGCGAAGAAATCCCACCAAGCTTTGTCGACTGAGCTCGGATCCTTCAGGTACTGCTGGTACATCTCGTCGACGAGCCATTCGTTCGCCCCGAATCCGGCAAACGGGTGGGCTGATGTGGAAGACACTGGGGGGTTTCGCCTCTTCGCAAAAAGGTGCGGATGTCAAGAAACTCAAGGTTACCCGTAGCCCGGCACCTCCCGGCGATAGCATCGCCGCCAACCAACCGCCCTCTAGCCCTGGGGACGCCGAGCCCGTGACCGCCTGTCAGCGACGCCCCGGAGACGCCAGCCAGCGTCGCCCCGGCTCCCGAAGGCACCGGCTGCGCACACGCCGTCGGCCTGGCTGGGCCACGCTGGCGATCTTGGCACTGGTGCCGGCACTCACGCTGACCCTCGCGGTTCCCGCGCTCACCTCGGTCGCGGCAGCGACGACCCCGCCCACCCCCACGACCTTGGCGGCGCTGACTGCGCAAGCCGCCGCCGTCCAGGCTGAACTGACGGCCGGCGCGAAGACCCTCGACGTTGCGCGCGCCAAGCTCGCCGCCCTGCAGTCGGCTGCAGCCGCTGCGACCGCGCAGGCGGCCGCCCTGAACGTGCAGCTGGCGAGCCTGCGCGACCAGTTGGCCGAGTACGCGGCGCAGTTGTATGTGGATCCGACGGCGCAGGAATCGATGGCCGCCCTCGCGCAGGGGTCCAACCTTGCGGTGACCGTTCAGGGCGTGCAGATGCTCTCGATTATCAACCGCGGGCGGGCCGACGTGCTGCACGCCGCGGTGTACGACGAACAGCAGGCCCAGCAACTCGACGCCCAGGCCGCGCAAGCCGTCGCGGCGGCCGCTGTTGTGCAAGGTCAGGTGTCGGCGCAGGTGTCGGCGTTGCAACTCAAGTCTGCGGAGGCTGCGAGTCGGTTGACCGCTGCCCAGACCGCCTACCAGACCTCGTTGGAGCGAGCCGCGCTGCAACAGATAGCGGCCGCGACCGCAGCGCACAATTCGGCGGCCCGCGCCGCCGCGCTGAAGGAGGCCGCCGCACTCGCGGCGGACACGGCGGGTGCGCCCGGCGACGCGACCACGTGCGCCGCCGCGTCCGGCGGGTCGTATCCGGCGGGTCCGTGGGGTGGGTACGCCGATGGATTCATTCCCTCGTCGCAGTTGTGCACGATCACCGGTGGCGGTCGACTGAGGCCGGACGCCGCGGCGGCTTTCACCGAGATGTCGCAGGCCTACGCGCGGGTGTTCGGCACCAACCTGTGCGTCACCGATGCGTATCGCAGCTATCCCGAGCAGGTGCGGGTTTTTCGCCAGCGGCCGTCACTCGCTGCGGTTCCCGGGACGAGCAACCACGGCTGGGGTCTTGCAGTCGACCTCGGCTGCGGCATGCAGAGCTCGCGCTCGGCTCAGTACCGCTGGATGACCGCCAACGCGGGCCGGTTCGGCTGGGTGCATCCGGCATGGGCGATCCACGACCCGTTCGAGCCGTGGCACTGGGAGTTCGGTCACCTCGCCGGCGCCGGCGGCACGTAGCCTCAGATCGTGTGCATTTACTGCCCCAGGAGGGCAGTGATTCACCACGCTGTGAGGTGTTGGCCGCAGGCGGGGCGCCCTAGGCCAGGGTCGCCAGGGGGTTCTCGAGCAGCGCGGTCAGGTCAGCGAGGAACTTCGCGCCGGTAGCTCCGTCGAGAGCACGATGGTCGACCGACAACGTGATCGCCATCGTGTAGCCGACCACGATCTGGCCATCGCGAACGACGGCGTCCTGCTTTGTCGCGCCAACAGCGAGGATCGCCGCCTCGGGCGGGTTGATCACGGCGGTGAACTGGTCGACGCCGAACATGCCGAGGTTGCTCACGCTGAACGTGCTGCCGGTGAACTCGTCCGGCTTCAGCTTGCCCGCGCGGGCGCGGGTCGCCAGGTCTCGGGTCTCTGCGGAGATCTGGGTCACCGTCTTCGTATCGGCGTCGCGGATCACCGGCACGATCAAGCCATCGGGAATGGCCACGGCGACCCCGACGTGCACCCGGTGATGCCGGATCAACTTGTCACCGCCGAAGGACACGTTCACCTCGGGATGCGCACGCAGTGCAACTGCAACCGCCTTGACGACGATGTCGTTCACGCTGATCTTCGTCGGCTGTTCCGAGCGAGCGACCGCCAGCGCGGCGAGACCCTCGTTGATGCGCGCCCGAGCGGCGACGAGTTCGTCGGCGGCGACCACGCTGGTCAGGTAGAAGTGCGGAGCCTGCTGCATGCTCTCGACGAGCCGGCGGGCGGTGATCCGGCGCACGTTGTTGAGCGCGATCTCCTCGTCGTCGGGGCCGGTCGCCAGTTGTACGACCGGCGCCGCAGGTAACGGCGATGCCGCAGCGGCAGCGACCGGCGCGGCCGGTGCCACAGCCTGCACAGTCTGTGGAGCTGGCGCGGAGGTCAGGGCCGCGATGGCGTGCTGAACATCGGCCCGCACGATCCGACCGCCGGGGCCTGAGCCCGCGACGGTGGCGAGGTCGAGACCCGCATCACGGGCGATCGAGCGCGCCAGCGGCGACGCGAGCGGGTGCTTGCCATTGGTGGACGGCGGGGGTGTTGCGCTAGGCGCCGATTGTGCGGGTGGTGCCGGAGCGGGCGCGGACGGCGTGCCCGCGGAGTGGCGCGGCTGCGGCGGCTGGAGCCGCCGCAGGTGAGGTGACAGCACCCGATCCGTCGCCGATGACCGCGATAACCTCGCCGATCGGCACCGTCTTGCCGACGTCAACGAGGATCTGCTCAAGGACGCCGGCGTCGTAGGCCTCGAGTTCCATGGTGGCCTTGTCGGTCTCGATCTCGGCGATGACGTCGCCCTTCTCGATCCGGTCGCCGACGCCCTTCGTCCAGGTGCTCACCGTGCCTTCGGTCATGGTGTCGGAAAGCCGAGGCATGAAGACCTGAGGCATCAAGAACTCCCTATGCTCTGAGGCTCAGCCGCGGAAGCGGGTGGCGTCGAGGGTTTCGTGGATGACTTTCAGCAGCGCCGTGGCGTCCGGCAATGCGGCCAGCTCGAGCGGTTTTGCGTATGGCAACGGAATCTCGGCTGCGGCGACTCGGCGGACTGGTGCGTCGAGGTAGTCGAACGCACCTTCCTGGATGGTCGCGGCGATCTCGGCACCGACGCCGTACGACAGCCAGTCCTCTTCGAGAACGACTGCCTTGCCGGTCTTGCGCACCGACTGCAGGATGGTCGAGCGGTCGAGCGGCCGCAGCGATCGGAGATCGACGACTTCGACCGAGAGCCCTTCGTCATCCTCCAAGCGCCGAGCGACGTCCAGGGCGACGGCGGCCATCCGCGAGTACGACACGATCGTGATGTCGGTGCCCGCCTTCGTTACGGCCGCCTTGCCGATTTCGGTCACGTAGTCGCCGTCCGGTACCTCGCCCTTCGTGTTGTAGAGGGCCAGGTGCTCGATGAACATCACTGGATCGTCGTCCCGGATCGACGCTGCCAACAGGCCCTTGGCGTCGGCTGGCGTCGAGGGCATCACGACCTTGAGGCCGGGCACGTGCGCGTACCAGACCTCGAGATTTTGGGAGTGCGTCGCAGCGAGCTGCTGACCCCCGCCACCCGGCGTCCGGATAACCATGGGGACTCGGGACTGGCCGCCGAACATGGTGTGGATCTTCGCGGCGTGGTTGACGATCTGGTCCATGGCAAGGATCGAGAAGTTGATCGTCATGATTTCGACGACGGGCCGAAGGCCGAGCATCGCGGCGCCGATCGCGGCACCGACGAATCCCTCTTCGGCGATTGGGGTATCGCGCACCCGCTCGGGACCGAACTCGGTGAGCAGGCCGGCGGTGATTTTGTACGACCCCTCGAAGACACCGATCTCCTCGCCCATCAAGAACACGTTGGGGTCGCGGATCAGTTCGGCGCGAAGCGTGTCGTGCAGCGCCTGGCGATAGGTAATGACAGCCACTGAAGGTCGCCTCTCGCTACACGGACAGGAGCGGGTCGCCGGGCAGCTCATGGGGGGCGTTGGCCACCGGAGTGGCATACGCATGCGCGAAGAGCTGATCGGGGCTGGGGTTGGGACTGCTGTCAGCGAACTCGACGCACGCGTTGACTTGAACTTCGACCTGGGCGTCGATGCGGGCCGCCTCGGCAGCGTCGAGCACGCCGGTATCGAGCAACTTCTTGCGGTAGGCCGCGACCGGGTCGAGGTCGTGCAGTCGCTGCACTTCTTCCTTCGTGCGGTACTTGGCTGGGTCGACCACCGAGTGACCGCGCAACCGCCAGCTGGTCGCTTCCAGGATGGACGGCTGACGCTCCTCACGGGCCAGCCGCAAGGCCTCGGCCATCGCCTCGCGGCAGGCCACCACGTCGTTGCCGTCGACGCGCACTCCCGGCATCCGAAACGCCGCACCGCGCTTGAAGAGGTCAGGCTCGCCGGCTGCCTTCTCGACCGGGGTGCCCATGCCGAGGTGGTTGTTGATCACGACGTAGACGATTGGCAACCGCCAGATTGCCGCGAGGTTCAACGACTCGTGCCACGCACCGATGTTCGTCGTGGCGTCACCGAGCTGGCACACGACGGCCTCGGTATCGGGGCCGCCGGGGCCGCGATAGGCAATGGCGAGCGCGGCGCCGGTGGCCGGCGGGATCTGGCCGCCGACGATCCCGTAGCCACCAAGCAGCCGCGCATCGACGTCGAACAGGTGCATCGAGCCGCCCCAGCCCTTTGACACCCCTGTGGTGCGGCCGAACAGCTCCGCCATAATCCGGCCGGGCTCGATGCCACGCGCGATCGCGTAGCCGTGCTCGCGGTAGGTGGTGAAGAGGTAGTCGTGGGGCGCCATCGCGTCCATCAAGCCGACCACCGTCGCCTCTTCGCCAAGGTTGAGGTGGCAGTAGCCGCCGATCTTGGCCCGCTGGTACATCTCGGCCGCGCGTTCCTCGAACCGGCGGATGAGCTGCATCTGCCGGTAGTAGTCGCGCAGCCGGTCGACCGGTTCGCCGGGGAAGGCTGAACGCGCAGCCGTCTTCGTGCTGGGCTTTCGGGTAACGGTCCTCTGCTGTGCGGGCGGCACGGCGTCTCCTTCGGGGCGGCTCATCACGGCGCTGCTGGCTGGTTGCACTTACGTGCCGGGTGGCTGCTGCAGGTGCACAAAACGCACGGTGTCGGCTGCGCAAGTCGGGCAGGACGCCGGCGGGTGCTCGCCGCGCGCCTGCGTGCCGCAGACCTCACAAACCCATTCCATCGCGATCAGCGCGACGATGTCGGCACGGCTGACGATGCCGACGAGCCGACCGCTGGAGAGCACGGGGACCCGGCGAATCCGCCGATCGACCAGCAGATGTCGGACGTCGTCGACGTCGGTGTCCTCCGTCACGCTGACGATGCCGGGTGACATCACGTCGAGCGCAGTGGGGCCGTCGCGGGAGATCAGGTCGTGCTCACTGACGAGGCCGACAACCGCCCCGGAGGCATCGACGACAGGGACCGCGCTAATGCGGTGCTGGACGAGGAGCTTGGCGACATCGGCCGTGGGCACGTCGACGCCGACGGTGTACACCGGCGCCTTCATGATCTCTTTGACCTTCAACTCACTCGCCCCGCGCTTGTCCGCGCCGGGCGCCCGTCGACGGGCCGGGCGTTGGCCCGGTTCGGCTGGTGGGTCGCGCCGACGACTTGTGGTCGATTGGCGTCCCCGAGCCTACCGGCCAGTAGTGGAGTTGCGTCAGGTCGCGTCGAGGTCGTACGGGGCTGGTTCAGTGAGCGCACTGAATGCCGCGGAGGATGCCGCTGCGGGATGCCGCGGAGGATGCCGCGGTGGATGCCGCGGGGGCCGAGGTTAGGTCGGAGTCGAGGTCGTCGAGCAGGTGCTTGCGCACGAAGGTTCGCGGGTTCAGGTCGGAGAAGTCGAACTCACCAACGGTGTCACCGAGCTCGGCCTTCAACTCGGTCCGGGCGCTTTGCGCCATCTCTCGCAGCTGCCGCAAGGTACGACCGGCATCTCGCGCCAACTGCGGCAATCTGTCGGGACCGAAGACGACGAGCGCGATGACGCCGAGCACCATCAACTTCCACATGCTCAGGTCGAACGGCACATCGCACCTCCCGTCACAGACGCTGGTGGAGCTGGCGAGGAACGAGCCGGCGGATCCAGCGCGCGTGTCACCGCTTCAGGGTACTGGCCCTCAGGGGTTCGTCGCGACGAGGCGATCGGATCCCACGCGTACCTAGTGACCGGCTTCCCGGTAGCGATCGAGGACCGTTTGCGGAATCCGGCCGCGATCAGGGATCGCCACCTTGTTGGCCTTCGCCCATGCACGAACGGCCCGCGGATCGGCGGCCACCTCGACACGGCGTTGAACCACGGTGCGGCCGCGGCCGCGTCCGGTGGTCCGCACCAATCGACGTCCGGCCTCGCTGTACGCAGCCATCGCGGCCCGCAAGCGGTCAGCGTTGCGCTTGCCCAGGTCGATTTCGTAGTTGACGCCATCGAGGGAGAAATAGATCGTCTCCACCGCACTTCCGCCATCGATGTCGTCGACGAGATTGACCGAGACCCTTTGCGCCATCGCGTGTCCTTCCACTCCGGGCTTCTCGACAGCCTGCGACCGAATTCGCGGCGAGCAGACGCTGACGACTACTGACCATCATCGCAGCCTTGACCGGGGCGACCGCCCCACGGGTGCGTGCCAACTTGTCGACCGCCTGCCCGCAGGTCGTCGTGCTGCCCTAGCATCGCGCCTCATGGCTGATGTGGAGCAACTCACCGGACCCGTCGCTTTCCACGCTGAAGGCCCGGTCTGGTCGCCTGCGTGGGGTGGATTGCGTTGGGTCGACATGTTCGCCGGCGATGTTCTGTCCATGAGTCTGCGCGGCCCGGCGGGAGGCGACATCGCGAGGCGACACGTCGGTGCGATCGCGGCAGCGCTGCGACCGCGACAAGGTGGAGGGGCGGTCATCGCGGTTGAGCGCGGGTTCGCACTCGAAGACGCGGACGGCGAGTTGCAGCTGCTGCCGGAGCTGTGGGCTGATCCAGGCCTGCGGATGAACGACGGCGGGTGCGACCCTGACGGCCGGTTCTACTGCGGTTCGATGGCGTACGACAAGGCGCCGGGTCGCGGCACCCTTTTTCGCTTGGACGGCGACGGCGCGACGTCCGCGATCTTCGGTGGTAGCACGATCTCGAACGGTCTGGACTGGAGTCCGGACGGGTCGATCGCGTACTACATCGATACCCCAACGCGTCGCATCGACGTCTTCGATTACGCGCCGGACGCTGGCTTGACCGGGCGGCGCACGTTCGTCGAGATCACCGATAGCCCTGGCTCGCCCGACGGGCTCACGGTCGATGCGCACGGCCACGTGTGGGTCGCGCTGTTCGGCGGATCAGCGGTCCGCCGCTACCGGCCGGACGGCACGCTCGACGGGCTGATCGAACTTCCGGTCACGAACGTGACGGCGTGCACGTTCGCCGGAGCCGACCTCGACGAACTGGTCATCACCACCTCGAGGGAAGACTTGCCGGAGGGCACCCAGCCCGAGGCCGGCTCGCTTTTCCGCTGCCGTCCTGGCGTGACCGGGCAGCCGGTCCTGGAGTTCGCCGGCTAGGGCCACGCTCTCGAGCGCCATTCTCAGCAAATTCGAGGTCGCGTCACAGCAGACGTACAGGTTGACCTGCTGTCCTGGCTGCGAGCTCTGGCCGTCCTGAAGTGCGGACAGCTGGCGCGAGCCGAGACAAGCGCGTCTGACTGCGAGGATGCACATGCGCGTCACCAAGTGGACTGCGGCCAACGTCGTACTGGCAGCAGTCGCGCTTACCGGCGGCGGGCTCGCCTACGCCACGGTGGGCACGCCCAGCACCGGTTCGACCAAGGCCGTGACCCGCACGGCGACCGTCGCGAGCGGCACCGTCATGACGACCGTGAGCTCGACCGGCAATGTCACGGCGCCGAACAACGTCAACGTGAACTTCGGCACGAGCGGGACGCTCACCGAGGTCGACGTCAAGGTGGGCCAGACCGTCAAGAAGGGTCAGGTGCTCGCCCGAGTCGACTCAACCGCAGCGAAGGCGAGCTATGACTCCGCCAACGCGCAGCTGGCCTCGGCGCAAGCCAACCTGACCGAGCTGCAGCAGGGTGTCACCGCGTTGGTGAAGCAAAGCTTGCAGATCTCCGCTGCCCAGGCCAGCCAGCAGGTCACTTCAGCGAAGACTTCGCTGACCAACGCCGAGCAGAACCTCGGTTTCGACCAGACCAACCTTGCGGCTGCCATCACGAAGGCGCAACAGCAGCTCGCCAACGACCAGGCAACCGCAAACCAAGACGAGGCGACGCTGCAGACCGCACTGAGTCAGGCACAGACGCAGGCGACCAGCCAGATCGCCGCCGACACCGCCCAACTTTCGGCCGACACTCAGACGCAGACGGCCGACAATGCGCAGCTGACCAAGGACCAGGCCAAGGTCGCCGGCGAGACGAGTGCGAGCCCAACCTGGACCGCGGACAACAACGCGGTTACCGCCGACCTGGCGAAGGTCGCGGCGGACGCGTCCAAGATCGCTTCCGACAACGCGAAGCTGGCCACCGACAACAACTCGGTGACGAACGCGCAGAACTCGCTGACGTCTGGCGAACTGCGGGACCAGCAGACGCTGCAAAACGACCAGACCGCTATCAGCAACGCCCAGACCTCGCAAGCACAGGGTCTCGCCAAGGACCAGCAGTCGATCGCCAACGCCCAGCAGGGTGTCACCAACGCGCAGCTGTCCCTTCAGTCGACCCAGAACAACAACGCCCAGAAGACCGCCCCGCCGTCGACATCCGCCATCCAGACCGATCAAGCGGCGATCGAGCAGGCACAAGCCCAAGTCGACACTGCGAAGGCGACCCTCGACGCGACCGCACTGTTGGCTCCGGCCGACGGCACCATCGGCGCGATCAATGACACAGTCGGGCAGACGGTGAGCGCCGGTGCGACCTCGAGCGCCAGCTCCACGGCCTCGTCGACCTCCTCGAGTAGCAGCAGTTCGTCTTCCGCGTTCATCACGCTGACCAACCTGACCGATCTGCAGGTCGTCGCCGACGTCGACGAGGCCGACGCGTCGAAGGTGGTGGTCGGTGCACCGGCGACGGTCACGCTGAACGCGCTGCCGACACAACAGTTCGCGGCAACCGTGATCGAGGTCGCGAACAGCTCCACGGTCGTGAGCAACGTGGTCGAGTACCAGGTGACCTTCGCCCTCAACAACGTGAACCCCGCAATCAAGCCGGGCATGACGGCGTCCGTCACGGTCACTACGGCCAAGGCCGACGGCGTCCTCAACGTGACGTCGTCCGCAGTGCACACAGCCGGCGGGACCTCGTACGTGCTCGTCATGCAACCAGATGGCACGCAGAAGCAGGTTGACGTCGTGGTCGGCCTCAAGGGCAGCACGACGACCGAAATCACCGGCGCAGTGAAGGCGGGCGACGTGGTCGTGCTGCCCACGACGACGGTCGCGACCGGCAGCACGGGGACGCGCACCGGCACCACCGGCCTCACGGGCGGCGGCGCTGTACCGTTCGGCGGCGGCGGACTTGGCGGCGGTTTCGGCGGGCCGCGCGGATGAGCGCGCCAGCGGAGGCCGCCCGCGTCGGGTCTGCAGCAGCTGCTGTTCCGGTGATCCGGCTGTGGCAGCTGACGAAGACCTACGGCGACGGCGAAGCGGCGGTGCATGCGCTGCGCGGCGTGAGTTTGTCCGTCTACCCAGGCGATTACGTCGCGATCATGGGTGCGTCCGGCTCCGGCAAGAGCACGCTCATGAGCATCATCGGCTGCCTCGACATGCAGACGACAGGGCGCTTCTTGCTCGACGGTGTCGACGTCGAACTGCTCGACGAAAACGAGTTGTCGGAGATCCGCAATCGTAAGATCGGGTTCGTCTTTCAGAGCTTCAACTTGTTGTCGGGTTCGACCGCGCTACAAAACGTCGAGCTGCCGCTGACGTATGCGGGGGTGCGGTCGGGCGAACGGCGCCGGCGCGCCGCGGCAGCGCTTGACGCGGTCGGGCTGGCTCGGCGGTACGGGCACCGGCCGGCGATGATGTCGGGTGGTGAGCGCCAGCGGGTCGCCGTGGCGCGCGCCATCGCGGTCAACCCGTCGCTGATCCTCGCCGACGAGCCAACCGGCAACCTCGACTCGGTCGCCACCGACGACGTCCTCGCCATCTTCGCCCGGCTCAATTCAGAGGGTCGCACGATTGTGTTGATCACGCACGAGAACGAGGTGGCGCAGCACGCCAAGCGCGTGGTGCGGGTGAAGGACGGCCTGATCATCGATGACACGCGACAAGCGCCCATCGACGGGCCACCGCCGCTGCACACGATGTCGACGTATGCACCGGCCGGGGCGCGTTGATGATTCGTACCGAGAGCATGCGCATCGCCCTGAGAGGCATCCTGCACAACAAGTTGCGGTCGCTGCTCACGATGCTCGGCATGCTGATTGGCGTCGGCTCGGTCATCATGCTGGTGGCCGTCGGCACCGGGTCGTCGCAGAAGATTCAGAAGCAGATCGAGGGCCTCGGCACGAACCTGCTGCAGATCAACAAGCAGGGCGGTTTCGGCGGTTTCGGTGGCCGCGCAACAACCGGCACCCAATCGAAAGCGTCGAACCTGACCGCCGCAGATGTCACGGCTCTCGAAGACAAGACGCAGAACCCTGACATCGTCGCCGTCGCTCCGGTCACGATGGCGAATTCGGTGACTGCGGTGTATCAAGGCGCGTCGTACTCGCCCTCCTCGTTCGTCGGCACGACTCCGAGCTATGAGCAGATCAAGGACTACGCGATCCAGGAAGGCACCTTCTTCACTGCTGCGGATCAGACCCAGCACAACCGGGTTGCGGTCATTGGTGAGACCGTCGCGACGAATCTCTTCGGCAATGCCGACCCGATCGGCAACAACGTGCAGTTCAACGGCGCGAGCTACCAGATCATCGGGTTGCTCAAGTCGAAGGGCACGAACGGAATCCAGGACCAGGACGACGTGGTGATGGCGCCGCTGTCGGCAGTTCAGGACACCCTGGCGGGCTACAGCGTGTCGTACAGCAGCATCGACGTTGAGGCTTCGTCGCCCTCGAAGCAGGCCGACGCGCAGGCCGAGGTGACCGCGACCTTAGAGACCACCCACAACATCGCAGCGGGCGGGACCGACGACTTCCGCATCCTGAACCAGGCGAGCCTGTTGCAGACCTCGACGTCGTCGAACAAGGTCTTGACGACGCTGCTCGGCATCGTTGCCGGAATCAGTTTGCTGGTCGGCGGTATCGGCGTGATGAACATCATGCTCGTGACGGTGACCGAGCGGACGCGGGAGATCGGCATTCGCAAGGCAATCGGTGCCAAGCGGTCCGACATCCTGGGCCAGTTTCTGGTCGAGGCCGTGCTGTTGTCGGCGATCGGCGGACTGATTGGCGTGGGCGTCGGCATCGGCGGTAGCCATTTCAAGATCATCGGTATCCAGCCCGTGGTGGCGGACTACTCCGTGGTACTCGCCTTCGCGGTGTCCGTAGTGACCGGCCTCTTCTTCGGGCTCTACCCAGCGAGTCGGGCAGCGCGTCTGCTGCCCATCGAAGCACTGCGATACGAGTGAGGCACGACATGCAGCGACACGAGTGCGGCACGACATGCAGCGACACGAGTGCGCTATAAACCCCGACCGGAGAATCTCATGACTCAGCACAGCACCGACCCGGCCGCTACCGTCGGACACGACGCTGGCAACACCGTCGGATACGACGCTGGCAACACCGTCGGATACGACGCTGGCAACACCGTCGGATACGACTCGGCCAATGGCGTCGCTTCGAGCTTCGCGCCAGATTTCGACGAGCCGCCCCCGCCGCCACTACCGAACACCCGCCGACGCAAGCTCCCAGTCGCGACTCTGGTGCTCGCGTTGCTTGCGGTGGGCGCGGCGGGCTTCTTCATCGGCGTCAAGGTTCGAGAAGAGCAAGGTGCCGGCTGCCACTTCCAACGCATCTCAACTCGCGGCGGCAGCCGCAGCGTTCGGGACCGGCGCGACTGGCGCCCGCGCGAGCGCTTCGCCGTCCGCGGGCGCAACAGGTGCGACCCCCACGGGTGGCACCGGCGCTGCGGCCGGCACGGGGCCGGCCGGCGCCGCGACTACGAGCGGCGCGGCCAACATCATTGGCACCGTCACCGTGATTGACGGTACGACGCTCTATGTCACTGACACGTCGGGCAACGTCGTGAAAGTGACCACCAACACCGGCACGACAGTCTCCAAGACCGACACCGCAACCGTTAGCGCGCTCGCCCCAGGGCAGACCGTGGTGATCAGAGGAGTGCAATCCTCCGCCGGTGTCTACGCGGCCCAATCGGTGAGTGAAGGCGCGGCGACGGCTTTCGGCGGCGGTGGCTTCGGCGGTCGCGGTGGGCGCGGCGGCGCGGCACTTCCGGGCGCGTCGGCGTCGGCGGGTGGCAACTGATGCGCGCCCATCGGGTCACCCGGATGTTGGTAGCGACCGCCGGTCTCGTCGGTGTCGCGGTGCTGGTGGCTGCGTGCGGCGGTGGGAGCACGAAGGCCTCGTCAACAGGGTCGACGACACCCGCGGTGAGTCCCGCGGTCAGCGCGACACCGAGCCCGGCCGCGAGCGCGGCAGGCACTGCCGGACCGGGTGACCGGAACGGAGCGGCCTTCGAGGCGTACCGGGCCTGCTTACAGCAGCACGGCGTCACGCTGCCCTCGTTCTCACCGGGTGCTCGTCCGTCGGGCAGTTTTAGCCGCCCACCAGGCGGATTCAGCCGTCCACCTGGCGCGAGCCGCGGGCCTGGCGGTGATGGCGGCGGCTTCGGCGGATTCGGCAGCCCGAACCCCAGCACCTCCGCCGCGCAGGCGGCGTGCGCCAGCCTGGCGCCTGCGGGAGGGTTCGGGGGTGGCGCGACGATCAGCGCGACCACATTCGCGGCGTTCAAGAGTTGCATGTCCGACCACGGGGTGACGATCACGTCGACCGACCCCCAAGCGGCCATCCGAGGGCTTGACCGGACCGACGCGAAGACCGCGGCCGCGCTGAAGCTCTGCCAGCCGATCCTGGGTCAAGCCGCCGATGGTGGCGGGCCTGCACCGAGCCCGACGCCCGCAGCCTCGAGTTGATCGCAGGCTGACGGGGACGGCGGCAGCGACCGCCTGGGGTGCGCCGTGCGGTTACCGCAGGCAGGCGCCCCAGGTCGTTGTAGCGCTGTCGCCGGGCTCGAGTCGGCGCAGACCACGGCCAGTGACGAACGCGTTTGGAGCGGCCGTCATCGGTTCAACCGCAACGCTTCGGCGCGCCTGCTGCGGCGGCAGCATGTCGCCGGTGCACAGCTGCCAGTAGTCGCACGATCCATCCATCCAGATCGCGGCAGTCGCCCCGTCAGGCGCCGCGAGCTCGACCCACGCCAGCCCATCCGCCGTCCGCCCGACACCGGTGAACGCGTCGTCGAGCACCAGCGACCCGAGCCGGCGCGGTTCGCGGAAGTCGTACGGCGTGCCAGCGACTTCTTCCTCGCCGACGGGGAGCAGTCGGTCGTCGGTGACAAAGCGATGAGTCACGTCGAGGCTCAGCGTGCACTCGTCGATCGTCGCGTCACCCGATGACAGCCAGGGATGGAAGCCCAGCGCGTATGGGCACGCTTGGTCGCCGACGTTGCGCGCCGTCGTCCGCACTTCAAGTCCGTGCTGGTCGAGGCGGTACTCGACGGTGGTGTCGAGGAAGAACGGATAACCCGGCCTCGGCAGTAGTGCCAGGGCGAGCACCACCCGGTTCGGCTCCTGCGCGACGAGAGTCCAGGGCCGCCATGGTGAGAGCCCGTGCAGGGCGGTCATCCGCGCGGGCTCGGAAACCGGCAGCTGGTACTGGACGCCGTCGAACTCGTAGCGGCCGTCGGCGAGTCGGTTCGGCCACGGGAGAAGCACCGCGCCATGGAATCCCGCGGTCAGCGCGGACTGCTCGTAGGACTGGAACACGTCGCGGTCGCCGACCCGAAACTCGCGGACCGCGGCACCGACCTCGACCACGGTCGCGACCTGGTCCCCGAAAGCCAGCGCAAACTGCTGGCCGGACGGCGGCAGGTGGCCGCCTGGTGTACTCGCCGATGTCGTCATCGGCTCAGAGGCTAGCGCCTGCCTCCCGGCCGACGGTCGACGGCAAGATCCCGGCGTGGCGTGGCCGAAAGTCCTACAGACGAGTGCCCTTATGCCCTATATCGTGAGGTTCGGCCTACTCCATGGTCCCGTACATGTGTCGCTCACCACAATCGGAGCAACGATGCGGACAACCCTCTCGACGATTTCGGCGATCAACCTGAACCACCCGGGCCGTTACGTGCACTGGGGCGTGATCCAGATCTCGGTCGCCAACCTCGTTCTCATCCTGCTCATGGTGGCCATTTTCGCGGCCGCGATCTTGCTGCCGTTTCCCGGGACGAGGCGGCGGAAGTGACCGCCGTTCCCGCGTCGCCTGGTGATGTGGCCGGCGCGCCGGAAGAGTCCGGCGGCTGGACCGGATGGGTGCGCCGCCGTGCACTGCGCAGCTTCCCGCCTGACCAACTGCTGCCCGACAAGCAGCCGATCTATGTCGCGTCGTGGATCTACGTCTTCGGGGTCGCGACGATCGCCGCGTTCATCGTGGTGCTCGTGACGGGTGGCGTCCTCGCGTTGCGGGGGCCGGCCTGGTGGCACGGGTCGAGCCTCGGTCACTACGTCAACAGCACCCACCTGTGGAGCGTCGAGCTCTTCATGGCGTTCATGGTGATCCACCTGTGGGGCAAGTTCTTCATGGCGGCGTGGCGCGGCAAGCGTGCGCTGACCTGGATTACCGGCGCGGTCTCGTTCGTCGCCTCGATCGGTACTGCGTTCACCGGTTACCTCACGCAGCAGAACCTGGCCTCGCAGTGGGTGTCCACCCAAGCGAAGGACGGCTTGAACTCTGTCGGCATCGGCGCGTACTTCAACGTGCTCGACTTCGGGCAGATGCTGATGTGGCACATCGTGTTGTTGCCGCTCGCCGTCGGTGGTCCTGGTCGTCGTGCACGTCTTGCTCGTCCGCCGGCACGGCGTCGTTGCGCCGTTCCCGCCGAGGGATGCACAGCGGCGCTGACGCAACCGTTGCCGAAGGTTCGGTGCAGCTGATGACCGCGGCGACGATGCGTGCACATCGACGGGGTGCTGACCCCGACGCGCAGCCTTGGACAGGCCCCAAGCGGCACTACGACCTGGTGAAAGAGTTCGTGGTTGCCCTGGTGGTCGTGAGCATCTTGACGGTGATCCTCGCGGCACTGTTCTCGTCGCCTGACGAGAAGCAGCTCACGTTGGCGCAGTGGGCGAAGGCGGCGCCGAACGACTTCGTCGCGACGGCCGCAACCGAGCTCGACGGTACGAGTGGCTCGGCTACCTACGGCGCTCCCTACACGCACGACAAGAGCGCCGCGCAGAAGATCGGGCCTTTGGCGCCGCAGAACTGGCCAGGTGTGACGATTCCGATCGACAGCGTGCAGGACTTCGTGGTGCGACCGTCTCGAAGGTGCGGCGGTATCGCCTGACCTCCAGGCAGCGCTCAAGACCTGGACTGCCGGCAGCGCCGACCAGCAGCAGAAGTGGGCGTCGGACTATGACACCGCGCTCGCGAATGCACCGGATACCGACCCGGCCAAGATGGCGGCCGGCGACTACGGGCCGGTGCCGGTCATGATGACCCAGCTGCTCGCACTCGCGCAGTCGGGCGGCCTCGACGGCGCGTTGCTCGCCCAAGGGCGTTTCTACCAGACCGACTACACCAAGCCGTTGCTGTTCTTGGCCGACGGGACCTACCTGGAAGACCTCGCCCGCGCGCAGCACCTGGGTGGCGACCAGTGGGGCATGATGAACGAGACCGGCAACTATCCGGGTCAGGCGTGGCTGTGGCTCTACACGTTCTGGTACCAGGTCAAGCCGTTCTCGACCTCGGGCAACGCGGACGCGCTGGTGTGGTCGCTGATGGCTTTGCTTACTCTCGCGTTCGTGCTGGTGCCGTACATCCCGGGCGTTCGATCCATCCCGAAACTCGTCCCGATCTACCGGCTGATCTGGCGTAACTACTACCGGGACGTCGAGGGCGGCGCAGGCTGAGCCGAACTCGAGATCCCCAGTAGCTGATGTGCCTGGCGAGCCATCTCGAGGTCCTCGCGGGCGGCGATGACGAGAGTTCGCGCCGCAGCACGTGACGCGGTGATGTCCGCGTCACCGGCTGCGGCGCCATTGATGCCGTCGTCGACGGCGAGGCCGAGAAAGCCAAGTCCGTCGATCGCGCGGCTGCGGACCTCGGGTGAGTTCTCACCGACGCCACCGGTGAACACGCAGACGTCGAGACCACCAAGCGATGCGGCCATCGAGCCAATCGCCTTGCGGAGCCGGTGCAAGTAGATCTCTACGGCAAGCTGGGCATCGTCGTCGTGGCGCGCGAGCAGCTCGCGCATGTCACCGCTGCCTGCGAGTCCCTTGAGACCTGAGTGGTGATCCAGAACGTCCGCGAGTTCAGGCTCGCGCTGCGCCAGCCACATCAACAACCCGGGGTCGACATCGCCGGAACGGGTTGCCATGACCAGGCCTTCGAGCGGAGTGAAACCCATCGTGGTGTCGATCGATTCGCCGTCGCGCACTGCGCATAGCGATGCGCCGGCGCCGAGGTGACACGTGATGATCCGGCGCGCGCCCGGGACCAACTCGGCGGCGCGACGACTGGCCCACGCGTGCGACAGGCCGTGGAAGCCGTAACGCCTCAGTGCGTACTTGGCGGTCCAGTCGCGCGGCAGTGCGTAGGTCGCGGCGGCGTCCCCGATAGTCGCGTGAAACGCGGTGTCGAAGCAGGCGACCTGCACCGCATCCGGGAGCATCGCCCGAACGTCGTCCAGGGCGGCGAGTGTCTTCGGTTGGTGCAGCGGTGCGAGTGGAATGAGCTTGTGTAAAGCCGCTTCGACGTCGTCGTCGATAATCACGGCACGTCGAAATGCGGTCCCGCCATGGACGACCCGATGCACGACGACATCAGCATCCGGCAGTGTCGCCGGCAACGCGTCCCACGACGCTTCGACCACGTTGTCGGAGCTGAGCAACCTGAGCTTCAAGCTGCTCGACCCGGCATTGACGACCAGAATGCGCATCAGAAGGGCCAAGTCCAATTCTTGACCTCGGGCGCGTCGTCGCCGAAGTCTCGGGTGTACTGCCGCTTGTGCAGCCGCTCGTCGACCATGCGTTGCCGAACGTGCGCCGCGTTCTCTCGAAGCGACGGGACGCGGTCGATGACGTCCATCACGAGGTGGTAGCGATCGAGGTCGTTCATCATCACCATGTCGAACGGCGTGGTCGTCGTCCCTTCCTCTTTGAAGCCCCGCACATGGATGTTGGCGTGGTTGCTCCGCCGGTACGTCAGCCGGTGGATCAGCCACGGATAGCCGTGGTAGGCAAACACGACCGGCTTGTCGATCGTGAACAGCTGGTCGAACTCGGCGTCGGACATGCCGTGCGGGTGCTCTGTGTCCGGCTGCAGACGCATCAGGTCGACCACGTTCACAAAGCGCACCGACAGGTTCGGGAAGTACTCCCGCACTAGCGCGGTCGCCGCGAGTGCTTCGAGTGTCGGGACGTCGCCTGCACAGGCCATCACGAGATCGGGCTCACCGGTGCCGGTGTCATTGGCAGTCGTTGCTTGCCCACTCCCAGATCCCGATACCGCGCGTGCAGTGCGCGATCGCCTCGTCCATCGACAGGAAGTTCAGCGCTGGCTGCTTCCCGGCGACGATGACGTTGACGTAGTTGCGACTGCGCAGGCAGTGGTCGGCCACCGACAGCAACGTGTTGGCGTCCGGCGGCAGGTAGACCCGGATGATCTCTGCCTTCTTGTTCATCACGTGGTCGATGAACCCGGGATCCTGGTGAGAAAGACCGTTGTGATCCTGGCGCCACACGTGACTGGAGAGCAGGTAGTTGAGACTCGCGATCGGCCGCCGCCACGGGATTCGACGTGTCGTCCTGAGCCACTTTGCGTGCTGGTTGAACATCGAGTCGACGATGTGGATGAACGCTTCGTAGCAGTTGAAGAGCCCGTGCCGGCCGGTGAGCAGATAACCCTCGAGCCAGCCCTGACACATGTGCTCCGACAGCACCTCCATCACCCGACCGTCGGGCGAGAGGTGGTCGTCGGTCGGCAGGATGGTCGCGTTCAGTTCGCGGTCGTCAACCTCGAAGACGGCGCCCAGTCGGTTCGATGCCGTCTCGTCGGGCCCGAATACCCGGAAGTTCCGCGTTTCCTCGTTCAAGCTCAAGGTGTCACGCAGGAACGATCCGAGAACCCTCGTCGCCTCGGTGAACGTCGTGGCCGGCTTGTCGACTTCGACGGCGTAGGACCGAAAGTCGGGCAGGTCGAGGTCGCGAAGCAGCAAGCCGCCGTTCGCGTGCGGGTTCGCGCTCATCCGCAAATGGCCGGACGGCGCAAGCTCGGCCAGCTCGGACCAGGAGCCGCCCGTCCTCATCGAAGAGCTCCTCCGCGTGGTAGCTCTTCAGCCAGGTCTCGAGCAGCTTCAGGTGCTCGGGCTTCTCGGCAAGCTCCGACAGCGGAACCTGATGTGAGCGGAAGCTGCCCTCGGTCGGCAGTCCGTCGACCTCTTTCGGTCCGGTCCAGCCCTTCGGTGTGATCAGGATCAGCATCGGCCAAACCGGCCGAACGGGTTCGCTGTCAGCTCCTCCGGTCTGTTCGCGTGCTTCGCGCTGGATGCGTTTGATGTCGGCGACGGCGTCGTCGAGCGCGGCCGCCATCAACTGGTGCATGGTCGCGGGCTCGTCGCCCTCGACGATGATCGGTCGGTAGCCGTAGCCCTCGAAGAGCTTCACGAGCTCAGGTCGCGGGATCCGCGCGAGCACGGTCGCGCTGGCGATCTTGTAGCCGTTCAGATGCAGGATCGGCAACACCGCGCCGTCCGTCTTGGGGTTGAGGAACTTGTTCGAATGCCAGCTCGTGGCGAGCGGCCCGGTCTCCGCCTCGCCGTCGCCGACCACGGCGCACACGAGCAGGTCTGGGTTGTCGAAGGCGGCACCGAACGCGTGCACGAGGGCGTAGCCGAGCTCGCCACCCTCATGGATCGAACCGGGCGTCTCGGGTGCCACGTGGCTGGGGATGCCGCCTGGGAAGGAGAACTGACGGAACAGCCGGCGCATCCCTTCGGCGTCCTGGGTGATGTGCGGGTACGTCTCGGTGTAGCTGCCCTCGAGATAGCTGTTGGCGACCAGTCCGGGCCCACCGTGACCGGGGCCGGTGATGTAAATCGCGTCGAGCCCGTCGCGCTTGATGAGCTCTGTTCATGTGCGCGTAGACGAAGTTGAGCCCAGGCGTCGTGCCCCAGTGGCCGAGCAGTCGAGGCTTGACGTGCTCGATCGTGAGGGGCTGCGCGCAGCAGCGGATTGTCGAGCAGGTAGATCTGCCCGACGGACAAGTAGTTCGCAGCCCGCCAGTAGGCGTGAATACGAGCGACCTCGGCGGCTGTCAGGGGTCCCGCCGCGAGATTCGAACTCGTAAGTTCCGAAGTCGTGGACATGTCGGGGTTCTCTCCTGTCGAGGGCGGCTGCTGAAGACAACCCTCGCATGCGCATGGCGCGGTGGTGAAGGCCCAAGTTCTCGAGCTGAGGGTCTTTCGGCCCAGTGACGCACGTGAGAACTCACGGAAGGTGCCGTTCGGCGGGTGCCACGTGGGTGTTTGTCCCGGGTGAACTGGGGTCTATGGCATCGCGTGGGCGGGACCTTCGTCGGTGGGGCTGGTGGGCGGGTGTTGTCGAGTATTGGTGGTGCAAGGTTCGACGGTTGTTCGCCGGATGGTCCGGCTCCGATGAAGGAGGTCGTCATGCGCCGTAAGACTTTTGATGCATTGTTGACAGCGGGAGGTCTGGTTTTGGCGGCTGTCCTGGTGGTGGTCGGGTTGGTGGGTTTGTGGGCTCACAATTTCATCGACAATCAGGTCAAGACGCAGTTGTCCCAGCAGCAGATCATCTTCCCGGCGGCGGGTTCGGCGGCGATTTCTGATCCGGCGATCAAGCCGTACATGACTAAGTACGCCGGTCAGCAGATGACCACCGGCGCGCAGGCGGAGACGTTACGCCGATCATTTCATCGCGGTGCACTTGCAGAAGATCGGTGGCGGGAAGACGTACTCGCAGCTGTCCGCCCAGGCGCAGACTGATCCGACGAACACCAAGCTCGCGGACACCGTGAACACCATGTTCAAGGGTGAGACGTTGCGTGGTCTGCTGCTGAACGGGTACGCGTTTTGGAAGATGGCCCAGTACGCGCTGACCGCCGCTGTGGTGGCGTTCATCGGGGCCGGGTTCTTGCTGGTGCTGGCCGGGTTTGGGACTGGTGCATCTGCGCCGGACCGATCCGGCGGCGGAGTTGCTCCCCAAGCTCGGTGCGCGGACCCCGGCTCCCGTCGAACCGTAACGGCGACCGCACCGAGGATGAGGGCCCCCGCCCACGCGAGGGCCCTCATCTACGTCCGTCGGCCGGTGGTTCGGGTGGCTTGGTGCCTCGCCCACTGGGACGTTTGACCCTCACGGTACCGACGACTCGATCCGTACGTTTGCTCTCGGGAGCGCTGATGCAGTGCTTCCACGCTCACCTATATGCACTCGTCGTTAGGACGTTCTCGCAATGGAGGCTCAGATGTTGGTCGCAGACCGTGGCCCGGCGATCGCGACGATCGATGGCAACGAAGCCGCCGCCCGGGTCGCGCACGCGCTGTCGGAGATCATCGTGCTGTACCCGATCACGCCAGCGTCACCGATGGGTGAGTTCTGTGACGCCTGGACCGGTGCCGGTCGGCGAAACATCTGGGGTGCGGTACCCGACGTCGTCGAGATGCAGTCCGAGGCGGGCGCCGCGGGCGCACTGCACGGAGCCGCGATGAAGGGCACGCTTGCCACGACATTCACCGCGTCGCAGGGCCTGCTGCTGATGCTCCCCAACATGTTCAAGATTGCCGGCGAGTTGACGCCCGGCAGTGATCCATGTTGCGGCACGGGCGCTCGCGACGCACGCGCTGTCAATCTTCGGTGACCATAGCGACGTCATGGCGGCTCGGTCGACGGGCTGGACCATGCTCGCAGCCAGCTCGGTTCAGGAAGCGCATGACTTCGCACTCGTCGCCCATGCGGCGGCGTTGCGGACGCGGGTTCCGGTGCTGCACTTCTTCGACGGCTTCCGTACCTCCCATGAAGTCGACAAGATCGAGTTGCTCTCCGACGAAGACCTGCGAGCCTTGATCAGCGAGGACGACGTGGTTGCGCATCGGATGCGTGGCCTTTCCCCTGACCATCCGATGCTGCGGGGTTCGGCTCAAAACCCCGACGTCTTCTTCCAAGGCCGCGAGGCTGCTAATCCCTTCTACGAGGCGGTGCCCGCCGCCGTCCAGGCCGCTATGGACGAGCTGGCCGCCCGCACCGGCCGGGCGTATCGGTTGGTGGAATACGAGGGCGCAGCCGACGCGGAACGTGTTGTCGTCTTGATGGGGTCAGGAGTGGGCGCCGCTCAGGAAACCATCGAAGAGATGAACCGGCACGGCGAGAAGGTCGGCCTGCTCAAGGTCCGCCTGTACCGTCCGTTCCCCGTCTCCGAGCTGACCCGGCTGTTGCCTGCTGACCGCGCGCCGGGTATGCGTGCTCGACCGCACCAAGGAGCCAGGCGGTGTCGGCGATCCGCTCTACCTCGACGTCGTGGCCGCACTCAATCAAAGCGGCCGGCATGAGATTCAGATCACGGCTGGCAGATACGGCTTGGGAAGCAAGGAATTCACGCCGCAAATGCTCAAGGGCGTCTTCGACGACATGCGTCACGTGACGCCACGCCGGCACGTCACGATCGGGATCGTCGACGACGTTTCAGGCACGAGCGTCGAGCCGGACGACGTCCTTCGAGGTTCCGACGAAGGCGGTTCAGGCGGTCTTCTACGGCCTGGGCAGTGACGGCACCGTCGGTGCGAACAAGGCGGGAATCAAGCTCATCGGGGAGCTCACCGACCTGTACGCGCAGGGCTACTTCGTGTACGACTCGCGCAAATCAGGGTCGGTCACCGTCTCGCACCTGCGCTTTGGACCAGAACCAATCAGGTCGACGTACCTGATCTCCCAGGCTGACTTCGTCGCCTGCCACCAGTTCGCGCAGCTGCGAACGGCACCTGTCCTCGATGTCGCGCGACCTGGTGCGACATTCCTGCTCAACGCTCCATACCCGGCGGACGAGGTGTGGTCGCACTTGCCGGCGCTGGTGCAACACCAGATTCGTGACAAGAAGCTCGACTTCTGGGTGATCAACGCCAACCACGTGGCTCGTGAGGTCGGCCTAGGCGGTCGGATCAACACCGTGATGCAGCCGTGTTTCTTCGCCTTGTCGAACGTCATACCCCGAGACGAGGCGCTGCAGGCGTTGAAGGCCGGCATCGAACACAGCTACGGCAATCGAGGGCCCGCCGTCGTGGAGCGCAATCTCGCCGCGATCGACCGTGCACTCGATGCTCTCGTGCGCGTCAATGTTCCGGCTGAGGAGGATCCGTCGGACTACGATGCGTCGCTGATCGAGCTCGTCTCCGTCGCGGCGGCAGCTCCCGCGCTGACCCGCGAGCTGGTTGCGGCCCACGGAGAGCGGCTGCCCGTCAGCGCGCTACCGGCCGATGGGGCGTTCCCGACAGGCACCTCGCGCTGGGAGAAGCGCGCGATCGGCACCGAGCTTCCGATCTGGGACCCGTCGATCTGTATCGACTGCGGCAAGTGCACGATCGTGTGCCCGCATGCCGCGATTCGCATGAAGGCGTTCGAGCCGATTGCGCTGGCTGATGCCCCCGACGGCTTTCAGTCCAAGGACTGCGCGGGCCGTGACCTGCCTGGGTTCAAGCTGACGGTCCAGGTAGCCCCCGACGATTGCACGGGGTGTGGGCTTTGCGTGGAGATCTGCCCTGCGCACAGCAAGGAAGCCGTCAACCACAAGGCGATCAACCTGGCTGACGCGCTCACTCATCGCGATGCCGAACGGCCCCAGTGGGAGTTCTTCGAGAAGATCCCCGAACTCGATCGTTCCCTGGTTCGACACGACACGGTCAAGGGATCGCAGCTGTTGCAGCCGCTGTTCGAGTTCTCCGGAGCCTGCGCTGGGTGCGGCGAGACGCCTTACCTGAAGTTGCTGAGCCAACTCTTCGGTGACCGAATGGTGGTCGCGAACGCGACGGGCTGCTCCTCGATCTATGGCGGGAACCTGCCGACGACGCCATGGGCGCAGGACGCCGCAGGGCGAGGGCCAGCGTGGGCGAACTCGCTCTTCGAGGACAACGCTGAGTTCGGGCTCGGGTTGCGGCTGGCGTCGGAGCAGCAGTCCGCCGAGGCGCGCCGCCTGCTCGACGAACTGCGGCCGCACATCGGAGACGAGATCGTCAGTGCTCTCCTTGGTTCTGATCAAGTTGGTGACGCCGAGATCGCCGCGCAGCGCGAACGCGTGGCAACGCTGAAGTACCTGCTGGCCGCAGTCACCGGACCACAGGCTGCGCAGGCTCGTCGGTTGGCGAGCCTGGCGGACGAACTCGTCGACAAGAGCTTTTGGATCGTCGGCGGAGACGGCTGGGCATACGACATCGGGTTCGGTGGCCTCGACCACGTGCTTGGCTCCGGACGCGATGTCAACGTCCTGGTGCTCGATACCGAGGTGTACTCCAACACCGGAGGGCAGGCTTCAAAGTCCACCCCCAGAGGTGCGGTGGCGAAGTTCGCCGCGTCGGGAAAGGAAACCGCGAAGAAGGACCTCGGAGCATTCGCCAGGTCGTACGGCAACGTCTACGTCGCCCAGATCGCGCTCGGCGGAAACGAGATGCAGGCCGTACGAGCCCTTCGTGAGGCTGCGGCGTGGCCTGGTCCGTCGTTGGTCATCGCCTACAGCACCTGTATCGCGCACGGTATTGAGATGTCGACCTCGATGACGCACCAGAAGGACGCCGTGGGGTCTGGGTACTGGCCGCTCTACCGCTACCACCCGAGCCCGCAGGAAGGTGCGCATCCGTTCCAGCTCGATTCGAAACCGCCGACAACTTCGGTCTCGGATTTCGCGCTCGCGGAGACGCGATTCTCGATGCTTGCCCGTTCCGATCCAGAGCGTTCGCGGCACCTGCTCGCCATGGCTCAGTCCGACGTCACCGAACGGTGGCGCTACTACGAGCAGCTCGCGCACGTCGAGCGCGCCCTGCCGCACGACGACGGCGAGCAGGCAGTGGCTCCAGCCGACGATGCAGACCAAGGAGGCGCGTCGTGATAGATCTTGCAACCACGTACCTGGGCTTGTCGCTTCGCTCGCCCATCGTCGCATCGGCGAGTCCGATGACGAACAGCCTCGAACGCCTGCTTGCCCTGGAGCACGCAGGCGCGGGGGCGGTTGTGCTGCCGTCATTGTTTGAAGAGGAAGTCAACCGCGACGCCGTGCGCCTCAGCATCGACCTCGATGCCGGCAGCGACTCGTTTCCTGAGCTGGGCAGCTTCTTCCCGCCGATGGAGTTCGACCATCTTGGCCCGCTCAGTCATCTCAAGCTGATCACCGCAGCCAAAGCGCACCTGACGATACCGGTGATCGCGAGCGTCAACGGCGCGACCGCAGGTTGGTGGTTGCGCAACGCTGAGCTGCTTGCCGTAGGTGGTGCAGACGCGATCGAGCTCAACCTCTATTCCGTTCAGGCAAACCCGGAGATGTCGGCGACGGCTGTGGAAGACCACTACCTGCGGCTGATCGACGACCTGCGCTTCCGGGTGAGTCGCCCGCTCGCGGTCAAGCTCAGCCCGTACCTGTCGTCGACGGCGAACTTCGCGCGCCGTCTCGTCGATGCAGGGGTCGACGGTCTCGTGCTGTTCAACCGCTTCTACCAGCCCGACATCAACCTGGATACGCTGGATGTTGAGAACCGCGTTGACTTGTCAACGCCCGAAGACATCAAGCTGCCACTGCGCTGGATCGGTTTGCTGCGTCCACTGCTCCCACAGACATCTCTCGCGTTGACCTCCGGCGTGCACAGCGGGCTAGACGTCGCCAAGGCTCTCCTCGCTGGTGCCGATGTGGCCATGATGGCGTCGGCGCTCTTGCGGCGCGGGGCCGGCCAGATCGCGCTAGCGGAGGCTGAACTCGCAGCCTGGATGACGAGTCGCGAATACCAGTCCGTCGGCCAGCTGCGTGGCAGCATGTCGAGCCGCACGGCACGCGACGCCCGGCCCTACGAGCGGGCGCAGTACATTCGCACGCTAGCGAGCTACCCGGTTAGTCATCCCACGTAGGCAGGAGCGGAACGGAGCTGCCGATGCCACCGATGGCAATCAGGGCGGAGGCTCTCACCAAGCGCTACGGGGGTGTCGCGGCTCTTGACCATCTCGACCTCGAGGTGTCCCCGGGTGAAGTGGTCGGCTTCCTCGGGCCGAACGGTGCCGGGAAGACGACGACGATTCGCCTCCTGCTGGGGCTCATCCGTCCAACCTCAGGTCGCAGCGAGATCTTCGGGCTCGACTGCGAGCGCCAGGCGGTCGAGGCGCATCGGCGCCTCGCGTTCGTGGCGGGCGAAGCAAACCTGTGGCCGTCACTCACTGGCGCCGAAACGCTCCACCTGCTCGGGCGTGTTCAGGGTCGGGTCGACGAGGTCTACCGGGACGAGCTGATCGAGCGGTTCGAGCTCGACCCCAGCAAGAAGGTCCGGGCGTACTCCAAGGGGAACCGCCAAAAGGTGATCCTGATCGCGGCGCTGATGGGCCGGCCCGACCTCTTGGTTATGGACGAGCCGACAACCGGTCTCGACCCGTTGATGGAGCAGGCCTTCCGTCGCAGCATCGGCGAAGCGCGCGAACGCGGCCAGACGGTGTTCTTGTCCTCGCACATCATGAGCGAGGTGGAGGCCGTGTGTGACCGGGTCGGCATCCTCCGGCACGGCAAGCTGGTCGAGATCGGCACGCTCGCCCAGCTGCGACACCTCAGCGCGCTCACTGTCGAGGCGACCTTCGAGGGTTCGGTTCCCGATCTGTCCGCGGTGCCCGGGGTGACTGCGGTAACCATCAACGGCCGGGTCGTTCGTTGCCAGGTGCGGGGGCCGGTCGAGCCCTTGTTGAGGGTCCTCGCCGCAGTCGGGGTGACCCAGCTGTTGAGCCGTGAGCCGTCCTTGGAGGAATTGTTCCTGGCCCAATACGGCGCGCAAGGCCAAAGCGAGCCAACGTGATTGGCCGCCTCACCGCGCGCAAGGCGGTGCGTTCCGGTGTCGTCTGGGGCTCCCTTTTCGGAGCTTCGATCGCCTCATCGGCGCTCAGCTACACCCAGCTGTACAAGACCGTCGCCCAACGGGATGCATTGGCGGCCGCCTTCGGTTCGAACAATGCAACCAGCGCGCTGTTCGGACCGGCTCCACAGCTTCAGACGGTGGCGGGCTTCACGGTCTTCAAGATCTCCATGATGCTGACCATCATGGGTGCCGTATGGGGAATCCTGACCAGCACCAGGCTCCTTCGCGGTGAGGAAGACAACGGTCGTTGGGACCTCCTGCTCACCGGACCGACCACGAGAAGCGGCGCCACGTTGCAGGCGTTGTGCGGCCTGGGTATCGGCGCCTTTGCGTTGTGGGCGCTGACCGGTCTCATCACGGTGGTTGTCGGACTCGACTCGGCGGTGGACATCGCCTTCGGGGCGGCGCTGTATCTGGCGCTCGCCATGGTGGCAACCGCAGTCATGTTTCTCGCAGTTGGTGCAGTGACGAGCCAAATGGCCGCGACCCGCCGACAGGCTGCGGCGTACGCAGCGACGTTGCTCGGCTTGGCCTACGGGATACGCCTGATCGCCGACGCAGGAGTCGGCGTGCACTGGCTCAACTGGGCGTCCCCACTTGGTTGGGTTGAAGAACTCCAGCCGCTCACTGCGCCGCGGCCCTTCGCTTTCGTCCCGATCGCAGGGTTCACCACAGTGCTCACTTTCGTGGCTGTGCGCCTCGCCGGTTCGCGGGACGTCGGGGCGAGCGTCGTGCCAGACCGGACCCACAGCCAGCCACGCTTGCGGCTGCTGTTCGGCCCCACTGGACTCGCGATCCGAATGCTGCGATCCACTGTCGTTGGTTGGTGGGTGGCGATCGCCATCGCTGCCCTGTTGTACGGGTTGATTGCGAAGTCGGCGGGCGCCACGGTTTCCGGGTCGTCGGTCGAACGGGTGCTCTCGAAACTTGGTGCGCCGGGATCGGGTGCGGATGCCGTGCTGGGTGTCTGCTTCCTCATCTTGGCCGTGCTCGTTTCCTTTGCTGCCGCAGGTCAAGTCACGGCGGCGCGTTTCGAGGAAGCCGACGGGCGACTCGATCACCTCTTGGTCCGCCCGGTTTCTCGGCAGCGCTGGCTCGCGGGCAGGCTCGTCGTCGCCGGGTGGGTGGTCTTCGCTGGAGGGGTCCTCGCCGGGATCTGTTGCTGGCTTGGCGCCGCGAGTCAGCACGCCGGGGTAGGTCTTGCAACATTGCTGGACGCCGGCTTGAACGTGGTCCCGCCAGCGATCGCCATCGGTGGTGTCGGCGTCCTCGTGTTCGGGATCCGTCCGCGGTCCACGTCCGTCGTTGTCTACGCGCTCCTTGGCTGGTCGCTCGTCGTCGTGGTCGTCGGCGGCATCGGTGCGACGAGCCACTGGATACTCGATACCTCCGTGTTCCATCAGATGGCGGCTGTCCCGGACGTCTCGCCGCACTGGGAAGCGAACGGCGTCATGACAGCGCTCGGGCTTGCCAGCGCGTGCCTGGGATCGCTCGCATTTCGGCGCAGAGACCTACAAGGCGAATAACTCGGGTAGGACTGTCGGCTCAGGCGAGCCCGTACGGCAGGTCTGTATCGACTTCGATCTCGATCAGACGGTTGTACTTGGCGACCCGCTCGCCGCGAGCTGGCGCACCGGTCTTCAGCTGACCGCATCCGCTGCCGACGGCGAGGTCGGCGATGAAGGTGTCTTCGGTCTCGCCAGATCGATGGGAGACCATCTGCGACCAGCCGGCTTGGCGGCAGAGCGCCATCGCATCGAGCGTTTCACTGACGGTGCCGATCTGATTCACCTTGATCAAGGCGGCGTTCGCGACGCTGCGCGTGATGGCTTCTTTGATAATCGATGGATTCGTGACCAGGATGTCGTCGCCGACGATTTGGACACGACTGCCGAGTCGACTGGTCAGCTCGACCCAGCCATCCCAGTCGTTCTCGGCGAGACCGTCTTCGATGCTCCACACCGGGAACCGCGTCACGATTTCCTCGTAGCGGCCGATCATGTCGCTTGTGGATAGCTGCTGTCCCGCGACCCGATATGTACCGTCCCGATAGAACTCGCTGGCTGCCGGATCAAGCGCGATCGCGACGCCATCGCGGCCCGCGCGGTAGCCGGCATCGTCGATGGCCTGAACAAGCAGGGCAAGGACGTCCTCCGGTGCGTCGATTTCGGGCGCAAAGCCACCCTCGTCGCCCAAGCCGGTTGCAAAGCCCTTCGCTGAGAGGAGCCTTCGCAGGGAGGCATAGACCTCGGCGCCGGCGCGAACCCCTTCGGCGAGGGTTGGGCTGCCAAGTGGAGCAACCATGAACTCCTGAAAGTCGAGGCCGTTCGGAGCGTGCACACCGCCGTTTAGGACGTTGAAATGCGGCACGGGCAGCCGAGGCTGCGTGCCCGGGCTGTTCAAGACGCTCCACAGGGGCAGACCGGCGCTCGCGGCAAGTGCCCGCGCGTAGGCGATCGATACTCCGACAATGGCGTTGGCGCCGAGTCGAGACTTCGTACTCGTCGCATCGAGTTCGATCAGCAGATGGTCTAGCGCAGCTTGGCCCGTCAGGCTGCGGCCGACTATGTGCGCGGCGATCTCGCCGTTGACGTTTGCCACCGCAGACTGGACACCTTGTCCGCCGTATCGGGCCGGATCGCCGTCGCGCAACTCGACAGCTTCTCGGGTGCCGGTCGACGCACCTGACGGCACGCCGGCACGTGCAACCGTGCCATCAGTGAGCGCCAAGGTAACTGCCAATGTCGGACGTGCGCGTGAGTCGAGAATCTCTACGGCCCGTAGCCCTGAAATGGTTGGCACCGGACTTCGCCTCCACACACCTATGCGCCTCGAACATCTGTCCTGCCTCATGCTGCGCGAAGTACGCTCCCCGTCCAAGGGGCCGTCGGTCCGGCCACAACGGACCTTGGTCCCTGTCGGGCAGTGCCCCTGGAGAGATTGGCTTGCACCGTGACGATTACGAAGCCGCCGACGCCCAGTGATGACAAGCGTTGGAGAGCCGTTGATGCGCGCATGCTGCGCCTTGGCTACTCCCCTGATGCGCTGATCGAGGTGTTGCACACAACCCAACAGTCCTTCGGGTACCTCGACGATGTTGCGCTTACGTATGTGGGGGAGACCCTCGGCGTACCGCTGAGCAAGGTCTACGGCGTCGCGACATTTTACTCGCTGTTCACCTTGAAGCCTCAAGGCGAGCACACCTGCGTCGTCTGCACGGGGACCGCGTGCCATATCAACGGCGCGAGTGCAATCCTCACCGCGATTCGGGCACGGTTCGGGATCAAACCCAAAGAGACGACGCCCGATGACCGGATCTCACTCGTCACCGCGCGTTGCCTTGGCGCGTGCAGCATCGCGCCCGCAGTCGTGTTCGACGGTGAGGCCAAAGGCAAGCAAACGCCCGCTGCGGTCGTTGCCACATTGGAGGCGTTGTGACCGAGGTCCGATCGGAGCCGGCAGCGAGTCAAGCACCACGGCACAGCCGCCGGATGACCGGTCCGGCTGTGGTGGGCCGGCCCCGTGTCACCGCGTGTGTCTGCCAGGCCGCCGGGTGTCTATCCGCAGGATCCGACCGAGTCTTCGAGCAAGTGACAGAGCAGCTCGTCGGTGACGGGGTGACCGACGTAGCAGTCAAGCGCGTCGGTTGCCTGGGCCTTTGCGCTGCCGGGCCCCTCGTGGAGATACCGGAAACCGGAGAGCTATTTCGCGCCGTGGAGCCCGAGAATGTCAGCCCTCTGGTCGATCGGCTGAAAGTCGCACAGGGCGTCGCGACCAAGCCCGAACGCGAGCCGTTCTTCGCACGCCAAGTCAAGATCGTGCTCGAGAATTGCGGCCAGATCGATCCCGAGAGCATCGATGATTACGTCGCGCGCCAAGGCTATAGCGGCTTGACGAAGGCCGTGACACAGATGACGCCCCAGCAGGTCGTCGACGAGATCACCCGAAGCGGCATGCGAGGTCGCGGTGGCGCCGGCTATCCGACGGGATTGAAGTGGGCGACCGTGGCGAAGCAGATTGCCACTCCGAAGTACGTCGTGTGCAACGCGGACGAAGGAGACCCCGGTGCCTTCATGGATCGGTCGGTCCTTGAGAGTGACCCGCACCGGGTGCTCGAAGGGATGGCGATCGCTGCGTACGCCGTCGGAGCGACGAAGGGTTATGTCTACTGTCGCGCGGAGTACCCGCTCGCGGTCCAGCGGCTAAAGGCGGCGATCCACCGCGCGGAGAAGTCCGGCTACCTCGGGGCTTCGATCGGTGGCTCTCCGTTCGCCTTTCACGTCGAGTTGCGGCTCGGTGCCGGTGCGTTTGTGTGTGGCGAGGAAACCGCGCTGATGGCCTCCATCCAAGGTGGCCGTGGCACGCCGGTTCCGCGTCCGCCGTTCCCGGCCGCGCACGGTCTGTGGGGGAGCCCGACCCTGATCAATAACGTCGAGACGTATGCAAGCGTGCCAGTGATCGTGCGCAAAGGCGGCGACTGGTATTCCACGATAGGCACCGGCAAGAGCAAGGGCACGAAGGTCTTCGCGTTGGCGGGCCGGATCGTGAACAGCGGCCTCATCGAAGTGCCCATGGGTATTCGCCTACGTGATGTCATCTTCGACATCGGCGGCGGGATTCCTGATGGCGGGACCTTCAAGGCGGTGCAAACGGGTGGCCCATCTGGCGGCTGCCTGCCCGAGGAACTGCTCGATATGAATCTTGACTACGAGTCACTCGTTGCAGCCGGCTCCATCATGGGGTCGGGCGGCATGGTGGTGATGGACGATACGTCGTGCATGGTGGAGGTCGCGCGCTACTTCATGGACTTCTGCCGAGAGGAATCCTGCGGCAAGTGCGTACCGTGCAGGGTCGGCACGACGGAGATGTACCTGCTGCTGACCAAGATCACGGAGGGCATGGCCACGTTGGCCGACCTTGAGCAGTTGGAGAAGCTCGGTGACATGGTGCGCAGCACCAGTTTGTGTGGCCTTGGCCAGAGTGCCCCGAATCCAGTGTTCTCGACATTGCGGTACTTCCGCGACGAGTACTTGGCGCACATCGAGGAGAGGGTGTGCCCGGCGGGGGTTTGCCCTGTGTCGACCAAGGAGCCCGTGTCGACCAATGAGTCCGTGTCGACCAAGGAGCCGGTGTCATGACCGTTCACACCCTCCGAATCGATGGCGTCGAGTGCGCTGGAAGCGCCGAGCAAACGGTGCTGGAAGTCGCGCGTGAGAACGGGATCGAGATACCGACCTTGTGTCACCTCGACGGACTGTGCGACATCGGAGCCTGTCGGCTCTGCGTGGTCGAGGTGCAGGGAAGCGCCAAGCTGCTGCCGGCATGCACCACGCAGGTCGCCGACGAGATGGACATCACGACTGCGTCGCCGCGCCTGCAGGAATATCGACGGACGATCATCGAGATGCTCTTCGTCGAACGTAACCATGTGTGCGCGGTGTGCGTGGCGAACAACCATTGCGAACTGCAGGGTCGCGCCGAGCAAGTCGGCTTGACGCACCTCGACTTGGCGAACATCAACCCGAAACTCGACGTCGATGCCAGCCACGAGCGATTCGCCATCGACCACAATCGGTGCATCATGTGCACGCGATGCGTGCGCGTGTGCGACGAGGTTGAGGGAGCGCATACCTGGGATGTCATGGGCCGAGGGATCGATGCCCGAGTCGTGACCGACCTCGGCATGCCCTGGGGTGAGTCACCCACGTGCACGAGTTGCGGCAAGTGCGTGCAGGTCTGCCCGACCGGCGCGTTGTTCGAGAAGGGCCGCCCGGTCGCCAGCACGAAGGCGGGTCGGCCATTCCTTCCGTACTTAAAGGGCCGCGAAGAAGGGGGACGGCGATGAGCCGCCCGACGTTCGCGACGATCTGGCTCGATGGCTGCTCAGGGTGTCACATGTCGTTTCTCGATATGGACGAGCGGCTGCTCGAGGTCGTAGCGCGGGCTGACCTCGTGTACAGCCCGCTGGTCGACGCGAAGGTATACCCCGAAGGCGTCGACATCGTTCTCGTCGAGGGCGCTGTCTCGACGGACGAGGATCTGGAGCGCATCCGCTTGGTGCGCAGTCGTAGCAAGATCCTGGTGGCCTTGGGTGACTGCGCGGTGACGACGAACGTGCCAGGTATGCGCAATGTCTTCGCAGACGCACAGCCGCTGTTTCAGCGGGCCTACGTCGAGAACGTCACGGTCAATCTGGGCATGCCCTCGAAGAACTTGCCGCACCACTTGCCTAAGACCCTGCCGGTTCACAAAGTCGTCAAAGTCGACGTCTTCCTGCCCGGTTGCCCGCCGTCCGCCGATCTGATCTTTGACACCGTCGTCGCGCTGCTCGACGGGCGCTCGCCGGAGGCGGCCACTCACGCGCGGTTCGGTAGATGACCTGCCCCAGCAAACGAGTAGGAGTCTGATGGCCAGCGAGATCACCATCGATCCGGTCACCAGGATCGAAGGTCACGCCCGGATCAGGATCAGTCTTGATGATGCAGGACAGGTCGCCGATGCACATTTCCAGGTGACACAGTTCCGCGGCTTCGAGAAGATCTGCCAGGGCCGGCCGATGGCAGAGATGCCATCACTGATGGCGAGAATTTGCGGCATCTGTCCCGTCAGTCATCTCATCGCCTCCGCGAAGGCCTGCGACCGCATTCTTGCGGTGAGACCGCCCAAGGTCGGTGCTGACCTGCGAGCGCTGATGAACCTCGCACAGATCGTGCAGTCGAATGCGTTGAGTCTCTTTCACCTTGCCTCGCCGGACCTGCTGTTCGGCTTTGACGCTGATCCCGCCACGCGCAGCATTGTCGGCGTGGCGAAGGCCAATCCACAGTTGGCGATGGACGGCATCTATCTGCGTAAGTTCGGCCAGCACGCGATCGAACTGCTCGGTGGGAAGCGGATTCACCCGGCTTGGATCGTGCCAGGCGGCGTTGAGTCGGCGTTGACGGCCGAGAAGCGCGACGAGATCCGCGCAATGATTCCGGAGGCCTACGCGGCAGCGGATCGTGCGCTGGCCTGGTACAAGAACAACCTGCTGAGCTGGGCCGAGGAGGCGGAGACTTTCGGGTCTTTCAAGTCGGCGTTCATGTCGCTGGTCGATCGCTGACGGCAACGTCGCTCACTACGACGGGCGATTGCGCGTCGTCGATCACGACGGCACGCTGCTCGCCGACTTCGATGCCTACGACTATGCCGACTACATCGGCGAATACACCGACGAGGCGTCCTTTCTCAAGCCCACCTACTTCAAGCCCCGCGGCATCGACAACGGCCTGTATCGGGTCGGCACGTTGGCGCGGGCAATCGTCGCCGAGCGGTTCGGAACACCGCGAGCGGACGCCGAACTCGAGGAGTTCCGCTCCCGATTTGGACGCTATCCGAGCAGCTCGTTCCACTACCACCAGACGAGGTTGCTCGACATCTTGTACGGCATCGAGAGGATGGAGATGTTCCTCGACGACCCGGAGATCCTCGGCACCCGCGTCGCGTCACACGCCGAGGTCAACCGCAACGTCGGCATCGGAGTAGCCGAGGCTCCACGTGGAACGCTGATTCACCACTACGTGGTCGACGACGACGGGATCATTCAAACGGCCAACCTCATTATCGCCACCGGCCACAACGCGGCCGCCATGAATGCCAGCGTGTTACAGGTCGCGCGGCACTTCGTGAAGGGTGAGCGAATCGAAGAAGGCATGCTGAACCGCGTCGAGGCCGTGATCCGGTGCTACGACCCGTGTCTGTCGTGCTCGACTCATGCGATGGGGCAGATGCCGCTGCACATCTCCCTGGTCGACCACGACGGTGCGGTGCTCGACGAGGTGCGTCGATGACGCAGCGCCGTCCGCTAGTCATCGCGTACGGCAATCGGCTGCGCGGCGACGACGCCGTCGGATGGGTGGTGGCAGACGCGCTCAGGGACGACGTGCGGATGGAATCGGTTGACGTGGTCGCGGTCCATCAGCTGACCCCGGATCTCGCACGTGAAGTCGCCGACGCAGTCACACGTGGTATTCGTCGATGCCCAGCTCGATCCGGCGCTGGCGCCGGGTGTTGTGAGTGTCGGCCCCGTATTGCCCGAAGCGAATGCAGGTTCGATGACGCATCACGTCGGTGCCGGCACGATCCTGTCGCTTGCCGAGGCGTTGTATGGCGCACATCCACCGGCAGTCGCGGTGAGTGTCACGATCCAGTCGGTCGAACCCGGCTCCGATCTGGGCACTGCGGTCAACGCTTCCGTCGCGCACCTCGTGGAAACCGTCGTCCGATTATGCGCGGAGACTGCCGATGCATGAGTTGTCGCTCGTCGGCGAGCTGATCGAAGAAGTCGAACAGCGCGCGGCCGGGCGCGCCGTCGCGTTGGTGGTCATCCGGCACGCGTCGACCATCAGCGAGGAAACCCTTCGCCAGGCGTTCGCCGCGCTCGCCGCAGACGGTCCGCTGGCGAGCGCTCGACTTGGCCTGTGAGCAATTTGAGATCGTGCTGACCTGCCCCGTATGTGGATTTGTCGGCGCGCTGGATCACGACCATCTCGCGGGTCACGTTCGGGTCTGTCCTGCGTGCGGAGACATCTCGGGCGACTCCCAGATGCCCGAGATGCAACTGATGGGAGTAGTCACCGATTAGCAGCTGTGTTCTCCATCGCGTGCGGGCGTCGCGATGGGTTGGGACGAATAGCCGTGGGCCGCGGGACCAAGGTCCTTGCCGCGTTGATCATCACTCTGGGACGGTTGCCGGATGAATGCTCTGACCCTGGCCAGATGGCAATTCGGCATCACGACGGTTTACCACTTTCTCTTCGTTCCGCTCACCATCGGCCTGTCTCTATTGGTCGCCATCATGCAGACCGCTTGGTACCGCACTGGCAAGCAGCACTACCTGCGGATGACGAAGTTCTGGGGCAAGCTGTTCTTGATCAACTTTGCGATCGGCGTCGTGACCGGCATCGTGCAAGAGTTTCAATTCGGCATGAACTGGAGCGACTACTCCCGATTCGTCGGGGACGTATTCGGTGCCCCGCTCGCGATGGAGGCGCTGCTTGCCTTCTTCCTCGAGTCGACGTTCCTGGGACTGTGGATCTTCGGATGGGACAAGCTGTCCAAGCGCGTTCACTTGGCAACCATCTGGATTGCCTCGATCGGGACGATGATTTCGGCCTACTTCATCCTTGCGGCCAACTCGTTCATGCAGCACCCCGTCGGCTACACGATCGACGTTGCGAAGAACCGGGCTGAGCTGTCCAGCATCTGGGCGGTCCTCGGCAACTCGACGACGTTGGTCACGTTTCCGCACACCATCTTTGCGAGCATTCTGACCGGCGGCGTCTTTGTCGTCGCAGTCAGCGCGTGGTACCTGCGTAAGCATGTCGACGTCGACGTGTACCGGCCCTCGATGCGACTGGCGTTGGTAGCCACCGTCTTGGCTGGCATCGGCCTTGCGGCCAGCGGTGATATCGAAGCCAAGATCATGACCGAGCAGCAGCCGATGAAGATGGCCGCTGCGGAGGCGCTGTACCACACGTCCAAGCCGGCGCCGTTCTCGTTGTTCACCTGGGGGTCGTTGAACGGGCACAGTGAGGTCTTCAGTGTCAAGGTTCCGCGAGCGTTGTCGTTTCTGGCCACCGGCTCGTTCGACGGTCAGGTCAAGGGCATCGATGACCTCAACGCCCAATATCAGCAGCAGTACGGGCCAGGCGACTACCGGCCCATGATTGCGGTCACCTATTGGAGCTTCCGGCTCATGATCGGGTTCGGCATGCTGGCGGCCGCCATCGCGCTTCTTGGCTTGTGGCTCATGCGCAGGGGACGAACGCCGCCGGGGCGGCGCTTCTACACGCTCGCACTCTGGGCGCTGCCGCTCCCCTTCCTGGCCAACAGTCTCGGTTGGATCTTCACCGAGATGGGTCGTCAGCCGTGGCTCGTGTTCGGCCACCTCAAGACGGAAGCCGGCGTGTCGCCTTCGGTGACGGGCGGCGAGGTACTTGCCTCGTTGATCATCTTCACCCTCGTGTACGGCGTTCTGGCGATTATCGACGTCTTCCTGATGATGCGGTATGCGCGGTCAGGTCCGCCGATCGAGTCGGATGCTGACGAGCCCGAGCCCGTCTTCGCGTACTGAAGGGATTCGCTGTGGCGCTCTACGACTTCTGGTTCTTGTTGATTGCCGTGTTGTGGTCTGGCTATTTCCTTCTTGAGGGCTTCGATTTCGGCGTCGGGATCCTGCTTCCGTTCATCTCACAGGATGACGTCGACCGGCGGGTTGTCATCAACACGATCGGGCCGGTCTGGGACGGCAACGAAGTGTGGCTCCTGACGGCCGGGGGTGCGATGTTCGCCGCTTTTCCTGGCTGGTACGCGTCGCTGTTCAGTGGCTTCTACCTCGCGTTGTTGGTCATTCTCGTCGCGTTGATCGTGCGCGGCGTAGCGTTCGAGTACCGGGGCAAGCACCCTGATCTTCGGTGGCGCAGGGCGTGGGATGGCGCCATCTTCTTTGGGAGCGCGTTGCCTGCATTGTTGTGGGGGGTCGCATTCGCGAACATCGTCCGGGGCGTGCCGTTGAACGCGGCGCACAACTTCACCGGCAACTTCTTCACCTTGCTGAATCCGTACGCATTGCTTGGTGGCATTGTCACTCTGTCGCTGTTCACCTTGCACGGCGCGGTGTTTCTTGCTCTGAAGACCACGGATGAGATGCGTACGCGCGCCAACTCGCTGCGTGCGACGAGTGGCGCCGGTAGCCGTCGTTGCGGCCGCGGCGTTCCTGCTCTGGACGGAGATCTCTTACGGAAAGGCGGCCTCTGCCGTCGTGGCTGCCGTAGCCGCCGGGTGTCTCGTGGCCGGCGTGGCACTGAGCCTGCGGGGTCGCGAAGGTTGGGCGTTCGCGCTGAACGGTGCAGCGATCGTCGGTGCGGTCGCCGCACTGTTCATCGCGCTGCATCCCAATGTGCTGCCTTCGACGACCGATCCCGCAGGAACTCTCACGGTGGTGAACGCGTCATCGACCCACTACACGCTGACCGTGATGTCGTGGGTCGCAGTAATCTTCACGCCCGTCGTCCTGGCGTACCAGACGTGGACGTACTGGGTGTTCCGCAAGAGGATCGGGCGGGCTGACATACCGGCTGCCGTGGCGGCCGTCATCGCGTCGGCACCCGGGCGCGACGTGCCGCGTGGAACGCTGGCTAGCGGCGACTCGGCGCTCTGATGAGGCCAGTCGACCCGCGACTGCTTCAGCATGCGCGGTCGGCGCGAACGTTCATCGTCGTGAGCGTCCTGCTCGGAATCGCAGGAGCTCTGCTGGTCGTCGTCCAGGCGACGCTTGTTGCAGACCTTCTGAGCCGCACGATCGTTGGAGGCGCTGGGCCCCGCGTCTTGCGCGGTGAGTTGACCATGCTGGGGCTCACTCTGATCCTCAGAACAGCCGTGACTTGGGCATCGGACGTCACTGCCTACCGGTGTGCTGCCAGCGTGCGATCGACGTTGCGTCGCAAGCTGCTCGGCAGGTCAGTCGAGTTCGGGCCACGGTGGTTGGCCGAGGGCCGCACCGGCGAGCTAGTCCTTTTGGCGACGAAGGGACTGGACGCCGTCGACGGGTACTTCGCTCGGTATCTGCCGCAACTGATTCTCGCCTGCGTTGTTCCGATCATTGTCGGCGGCCGTGTGCTCGCGGGCGACCCGACCTCGGGCGTGATCGTGCTCTGCACCTTGCCGCTCATCCCGATCTTCATGATCTTGATCGGCATCGGCACGCGCAAGAGCATGGATCGTCAATGGCGTGCGATGAGCCGACTGGCGAACCACTTCCTCGACATCATCTGGGGCCTTCCGACTCTTCGCTTGTTCGGCCGCGCGACCGCTCAACTCGGCACGCTTCGGGCGGTCTCTGAGGACCTTCGGCGCAAGACCATGCGCACCTTGCGAACCGCATTCTTGTCGTCACTCGTCCTGGAGCTACTTGCAAGCCTTTCGGTTGCGATTGTGGCGGTCTCCGTTGGATTCCGCTTGGTACACGGCGACTTGACGTTACGAACTTCGCTCCTCGTCCTGCTGCTCGCGCCTGAGGTCTACCTGCCGTTGCGTCGCGTTGGTGCGGCGTATCACGCGAGCGTCGAAGGCGTGGCCGCAGTGCAGTCGGCGCTGGACATCTTGGAGGCAGACTCGCCGAAAGTGGGAGTGCGGCGGGTAGCAGATCTGTGGGGTCCGGTTCGGAGCGTTGGCCTTACGGTCCGGTACCCCGGACGGTCGATTGCCGCTCTTGAGGATCTGGATTTCGTGGTGCATCCGGGCGAGCTAGTGGCGCTGGTCGGTCCGAGCGGATGCGGCAAGTCCACCGTGTTGTCGGTGCTGTTGAAACTGCGCGCACCCGACGCAGGTAGGGTGTTGGTGCACGACACCGACCTCGCTGACATCGAACCTCAGTCGTGGCGGGAGCTGATCGGGTGGGTCGGCCAACGGCCACATCTGTTCGCTGCAACGGTTGCCGAGAACATCCGGCTCGGCCGGCCGGATGCGACCGACGGCCAGGTTCGCGCGGCCGCCCGTCAGGCCGCGGCAGAGGAATTCATCACAGCATTGCCGAACGGCTTCTCAACCATGCTCGGTGAGCACGGTGTCGGGCTCTCTGTTGGTCAGCGGCAGCGAGTTGCGATTGCTCGGGCACTCCTGCGCGACGCGCCGCTGCTGCTGCTGGACGAGCCGACGGCGTCCCTCGATCCCGAAGCGGCGGAGGTGGTTGCCGAGACCCTCGCGTCACTCAGCGGACGCCGTGCGGTGCTCTTCACATCGCACCAGCCGAACCTGTTCATGAGGGCCGATCGCATTGTTTCGATGCGCGCACCGGCCGAACTCGCTGCTGTCGGGACGAGCACCGCATGAGTTCACCAACGTTGTCGACCAACCGGTTGCTGCTCGCGTGCACCAAGGGCGTGCGGACGCGCTTGGTTGTCGCGGCCTTGCTCGGCGCCGGTGCCAGTGCCTGTGCCGTCAGCCTTGCCGCGACGTCGGGATGGCTGATCGCTCGCGCGGCGCAGCACCCGCCCGTTCTGACACTGATGGTAGCCGCGGTGTTGGTGCGAACATTTGGGATCGGTCGTGGTGTCCTTCGGTACGGTGAGCGGCTCGCAGCTCATGACGGCGCACTGCGCGTCGTTTCGGCGCTGCGACAACGGATCTTTCAGGCATTGATACCGCTGGCGCCGATCGGACTGAGCGACGCTCACAGTGGCGATCTGCTGTCTCAAATGGCATCCGAGGTCGATGCGGTGCAGGACGTGTACGTGCGTGCTCTGCTGCCTGCCGCAGGAGCGTTGTTGGTAGGTCTGGTTGCCGTCGTGTTCACGGCGGTGCTGCTGCCTGCCGCGGCCTTCACGTTGGCTCTCGCGCTTGTTCTGGGCGGGGTTGGCGTCCCGCTAGCTGTTTTGTGGTCCGAGGGCCGGGCGTCTCGGCACGCCGTTGCGGCGCGCGGCGCACTTGCGGTTGCGGTGGTCGACCTGCTCGAAGGAAGCGACGACTTGCTGGTGTTCAACGCCACCGACGCCGCGTTGGAGCGCGTCGAGTTGGCGGACCGCGCGCTCGCGCGAGTCGAGCGTCGTGCGGCGTTTGGGCTGTCGGCCGGCACTGCGTTGTTGACGGTATCGGCCGGGTTCGCTCTTTGGTCGGCAGTGCGAATCGGGATTCCCGCGGTTCGATCGGGCGCGCTAGCCGGTGTCATGTTCGCCGTCGTCGTTCTGATCGCGTGGGCCGCGCCCGAGGTCGTCGTCGACCTTCCTCGTGTTGGGCAAGTTGTCAGGCGAGCGCGCACCGCGGCCCACAAACTCCTCCTCCTCACTGGGTCGCCCGCACTCATCGTCGATCCGCTCTTAGCCCAGGAAGTTCCCCGAAACCCCACGATGGTTCGGCTTCGGGGTGTTACGGCCAGCTATCCGGGCCGCGGCGCCGGCGATACTGGTAACACCGTGCGCCCGGTGCTGCGAGGAGCCGACCTCGAGCTTTCGGCGGGTAGCCGGGTGGTGGTTGTTGGTGAGAGCGGTGCGGGCAAGAGCACGTTGATGGCCGTGCTGTTGAGGTTCTTGGAGTTCGACTCGGGATCGTTCACGATCGATGGGGTAAGCGTGCGTGACCTCAGCGGCGATGACGTGCGCCGCGTAGTCGGCTGTTGTCTGCAGCAGCCGCACCTGTTCGACAGCACCATCCGGGCCAACTTGCTCATCGGCGACCCGGACGCGACTGACGGGGTATTGGCCGAGTTACTCCGCCGGGTCGGACTGGGTGACTGGCTCGACGGCCTACCGCAGGGCCTCGATACCGTGGTCGGCCCTCGCGGCACCCAGGTGTCGGGCGGTCAACTTCGTCGGATCGCCCTCGCCCAGGTGCTGCTTGGTGAGTTCCCCGTCGTCCTCTTCGATGAACCGACTGAGGGTCTAGACAAGGCAGCCGCGCAGGCGCTGATCAGCGATGTGCTCGTGGCAACCCGTGATCGCGCTGTCCTGATCGCGACTCACCGCATCGACTGGTTTGAGCAGGCTGACGAGATCTTGATTCTCGATGCTGGCCGACTGCGTCCGATGAACGGGCCGGTGCACGGTCTCCCGGTGCACGGTCCCACCGCCCAACCAGACGGTCAGCGAACACTCGTGACCGTGTCCTCCAGAGCGGAACTGCACCGGCCAACGGGATGACGGAGCGTCGGCCGGTGCAGCAGCTCTAGTCCAGCGGTGCGTCGGTAGTGCCGGGCACGGCCGGAGCAGGGCTCGGCACAACGAGAACAGGGCAGTGCGCGTGTCGCGTGCATGCCTGTGCCGTCGAGCCAAGCACCAGCGCAAGTGGACCCGAGTGACCGCGGGCGCCGACGACGAGAATGTCCGCGTCCTGCGCGCTGCGGGTGAGCACGTCGTGCGCAGACCCCTCGAGCGCGATCAGATGGACCCCAACGAGCTCCGAACATCCGAACGCGTCGTTCATCGCGTTCTCGAGGCTGTGACGAGCATCGACCTCAGCATCGATGACAGTGTTCACAAGGGTGTTTCCCTCGTGGGCACCCTCACCCAACGTGCCGTATGGCGGAACAGCGAGGGCGAATGGGTACTGCGGCTGCACGTACCGATGAAACGCACAGATGGCGTCGACGGTTCCTCCGTCGCGTCCGGCGAGCCCAACGGCGAACCGCAATGCTGCGACGGAGTTTGGGGAGCCATCGACACCGACGACTACTCGCCGAAACCGGGTCGCCAGAACTGCACCTGCGACGCGTGCGTCGCTCGGGTCCTCTGCAAATCCCCAACTCGACGTGTCATGACAGGCGGTCACGGCTCCTCCTTCTGCTCGAGGCGCCTCGCTCGCTTGATGCGGCTTCGAATGTGTCTAGCGACGCGCCGATCTCCGCAATCTCAAGCCTCCTCCGCGCGCGCGGGATCAAACACGGCCCAAAGTCTCGCCCGGGCAGGACCGAGGACTCAGGCCAGCCCGATTCGGGGACTTGTGGGCGGCAGGCTTCGATCCCAGCCAGTGAGGACTTTCGCCCCTTCGTGTCACCGCTACGCCATAAGAGCATGGATGCATGTCAGCGGAACTCCCTAACTCCGGCACGTTGTCCGAGGGCGACGCCTTAGCCCTCTTGGCGACCGTTCCTGTCGGGCGGCTCGTCTATTCCGACCGTGCGCTGCCGTTCGTTACCCCGGTGAACTTCATCCTCGACGGTACGGACGTCGTCATCCGCACTGGCAGACGATCCGCTCTGGCGACGCACACCCCAGGCAACGTGGTGGCGTTCGAAGTAGACGAGATCAACGCCGTCGATCGCTCCGGCTGGAGTGTCGTCGTGACTGGACGCGTTGAGCTAGTCGACGACGCGGACGACATCGCTCGCCTCGACGCCTGGCACTTGCAGACCTGGCGACCGACGACCACCGACCGATACCTGCGCCTGCACGCCGAGCTGATCAGTGGCCAGCATCTGCCGATCGCCGACTCGTGTTCGAGCTTCGCGCCACCGCTTCGTCGCGTCGCAGACGCTCGGTCGTAGCGCGTCGCAGACGCCGGTCGTAGCGCGTCGCAGACGCGCGTTCCTAGTTGCGGACAACATCGAGGGTGCCGGCCCCCCTTTTGACGGGCCGACACCCTGGAATTGAGCTGGAGTCGAACGAGCTGGAGAATCCGACGACTTACAGCCGCGCGGCGACGAACTCGGTGAGGTCGACCAGCCTGCTGGTGTAGCCCCACTCGTTGTCGTACCAGCCGAAGACCTTGACCAGCGGTCCGCTTGCCTGCGTGAGCAGCGAATCGAAGATGCAGGACGCCGGGTCACCGATGACGTCACGCGAGACAACGGGGTCAGCGGTGTACCGCATGATGCCCTTCAGTAGTCCGTCTGCGGCGTTCATGAACGCGCCATTCACCTCGTCGGCGGTGACTTCCTGGTCGAGCATCGCGGCAAGATCCACCAACGACCCGTCCTCGACGGGCACGCGGATCGCGACACCATCGAGCCGACCGGCGAGCTCGGGGATGACGACACCAACCGACCGCGCCGCACCGGTGCTCGTCGGGATGATGTTGACAGAGGCTGTCCGGCCGCGGCGTAGATCCTTGTGCGGCGAGTCCAGCGTTACCTGATCATTGGTGAAGGCGTGGATCGTCGTCATGAAGCCGCGCGCAAACCCGAACGCGTCGTCGAGCACCTTCACCATCGGTGCAATGCAGTTCGTCGTGCAGGACGCGTTAGAGATGACATGGTGCAGGGTCGTGTCGTAGGTGTCCTCGTTCACACCCAGCACGATGGTCGCGTCCACGCCCTTGCCGGGTGCGGAGATGAGAACCTTGCGGGCGCCTGCCTCCAGGTGGAGCGCAGCGTCGTCGCGCCCGCGGAAGAGCCCTGTCGACTCGATGACGATGTCAACGCCGAGGTCCTTCCACGGCAATCGGCGGGGGTCGCGCTCAGAGAGGGCCGCCATGCGGTGTCCATTGACCGAGATCCAGGTGTCCCCGTGGTCGACGGCGCCACGCAGCCGTCCGAATGTCGAGTCGTAGGTGAGTAAGTGGGCGAGGGTGGCCACATCTGTCACGTCGTTCACGGCGACGACTTCCATCCCGCGCTCTTGGGCGATGCGGTAGAAGACTCGCCCCACTCGACCAAAGCCATTGATAGCGACCCGCACGGTCATAACGCACTCTCCTTGCTAGTAAGGACTAGGTTCTGCATGGAACGCCGTGGGTCAGAGATCTCGTACGAATGAGCGCCCCCATGCCGCGGCCCGTTCCGTCTCGCCTGCGAGCAGCTTGTTGTTCTTGTCGACGAAGAAACTTCCGGCGTCGCGAACGTCAGCGAAGTTGCGTCTGCGCAGCCGTCGCACGATCCCACGGCCGGCCCGGCCCGTCACCGTAGCTGGCAGAGCCAGCCTTGTATCGAACGCGACGGCGATCGCATGTGGATGCGCACCGACGTCCGCGAACCACTCTCGCAGGCCCGGTCCTGCCGCCGACGCATCGACTGGCAGCGCCTTGTCGTGCGCGGCATCGACAGCTGCCTTGCGAGTTGCGGCGCGCGATATCGAGTGCGCGTGGGTTGGGCCGCCGACGGCAACGAGGTCGGCATCGTGGAGGAGGTCGGACGTTGCCTTGTCGACGGGCACCACAGTGGTATCGAACACCCAACTCAAACCGTCACCCAGGGCTTCGGCGATCGTACGGGTGTTTCCGTACATTGACTCGTAGACGACGACGGCGCGCATGGTCTGCTCACCTCTCTCGTTCGAGGCTCTGTTAGACGGGAGGCTCTGTTAGACGGACGGAACCACCAGGACGGGACGGCGCGCGAGGTGCAACAACTTGTGCGACACGCTGCCCAGGGTGAGCGAGGCGACGTTCGAGCGGCCTCGTGATCCGACGACGATCATGTCCGCGTCCAGATCCTCGGCGGCGACCGAAAGCGTCTGTGCCACCTGGCCGTAGTGGGCGTCACGGGTCTCGAAGCGGGCATCGATGCCAGCACCTAGCAGGCCCTTGACGATCGTTTCGGCGAATGCGTCGCCGGTGTTGTCGTCGACCCGCATGCTTCCCCAGCGGCCGGTCGCGAGTTCGTGGATGTGGATCACAACAACCTTGTACTTGGTGAGCTGAGCCAGCCCTTGCGAGACTTCGGCAGCGCGCTGCGAGTGCGCCGAGTCATCGACTGCCAGCAAGATGGTGCTCGTCATTGCAGCCTCCTCGATACGGCCCCGTGAGCCAACCCTTCACCGGACACCAGCCCAGCTGCAGAGCACAACGGCTCGAGGTGCTGGGCCCTTGTTCCCGTTGGTGCGACGGTGGACGCAGGCATCAACGGGCTAGCTGCCGGGATCGGACTCGTGGCGGATGATCTCGGTGAGCGGACGCCGTGGGGTTGCGACGTCCGGCTGTGCGTACCCCAGCCGCATGATCATCTGTGGATGCCCGTACGGGAATAGCTCGCCCCGGATCTCCGCGGTCTCCAGCGGTTGATTGAGGAACGAGGCAGCGAGTCCCCGCACAGTGGCGAGGAGCAAGACGCGTTGCAGCGCCTGGCCGGCCCGCAGCCACGCCATAGGCGTGTCCTGTTGGGTCGACAGGATCGCCACGCACGGGTCTGTTGGATAGTTCTGGCGTGGCACGAAGATTCGGGGGTTGGCGTGCGCAAAGTCGCGCATCGGTGGTGACCCGCTCACCGAGGTCGTTCCGAACGAGCTCGGCGGAATCCCATCGTGTCGCCGCGGGTTGCCGTCGGTCCAGCTGGCCAGGTCGCGATCGTAGCCCGGGTCATCGACCAGCACAGCGTCGGAGAGCGCGATCAGATCGAGCAGCCATGCCCGCTCCCTTCGGGACATCACGAACATCGCCGCTTGCTCGAGTCGGGCGGCTTCGGCCAGCTCACGCACGATCGCGCCGGGCACGCCCCGGCGGCTGAACGCGCGGCGGTGCGTGTGCCGCCGCCGGATCGCCGGCTGGAGGATCGCGTCCGCGCCGCGAATCGGTACCCGCGCGCCGACAACGACGGTCGCCAGGAGTCGGGGCTTCGTCGGATCCGGAAGCAGTGTGACGTCGATTGCGCGACCGAGATGGGCGGCTGTCACCCGCATATTGAACAGCGCGGCACCGCAACTGATCGTGAGTTGTCTCCCGGCCGGGTCTATGCGTCGCAGGACTGCACGGTCGGGATCCTCGTACAGATCGATCGTGTGGTCCCGTATCTCGAACGACCACGGCTGGGTATTGAGGATCGATGGCGCCGTCGCGGCCGCCGCGACAAGTGCATGTGCCGCGCTTACTCGCGTCGGGACGACGGACGAGTTCATGGCTGACTCCTATCGGACCAATCTCCTATCCACCAGCATCGACAGGACGGCGGGCGGTTGGTCGAGTCAATGGTCCCGGGTTCTTGTGACAACTTGCCCTGCGCCGGGATGCCGAGCGCGAACACTCCAGCGCACGGACCCGCTGCAGTCGACTTTGTCCCGGGTGAACTGGGGTCTATGGCATCGCGTGGGCGGGACCTTCGTCGGTACGGCCGGTGCGGCGGGTGTTGTCGAGTATCGGTGGTGCAAGGTTCGACGGTTGTTCGCCGGATGGTCCGGCTCCTATGAAGGAGGTCGTCATGCGCCGTAAGACTTTTGATGCATTGTTGACAGCGGGAGGCCTGGTTTTGGCGGCTGTCCTGGTGGTGGTCGGGTTGTTGGGTTTGTGGGCTCACAATTTCATCGACAACCAGGTCAAGACGCAGTTGTCGCAGCAGCAGATCATCTTCCCGGCGGCGGGTTCGGCGGCGATTTCTGACCCGGCGATCAAGCCGTACATGACCAAGTACGCCGGCCAGCAGATGACCAACGGCGCGCAGGCGGAGACCTACGCCGATCATTTCATCGCGGTGCACTTGCAGAAGATCGGTGGCGGGAAGACGTACTCGCAGCTGTCCGCTCAGGCGCAGACTGACCCGACGAACACCAAGCTCGCGGACACCGTGAACACCATGTTCAAGGGTGAGACGTTGCGTGGTCTGCTGCTGAACGGGTACGCGTTTTGGAAGATGGCCCAGTACGCGCTGACCGCCGCTGTGGTGGCGTTCATCGGGGCCGGGTTCTTGCTGGTGCTGGCTGGTCTGGGACTGGTGCACCTGCGCCGGACCGACCCGGCGGCGGAGTTGCTCCCCAAGCTCGGTGCGCGGACCCCGGCTCCCGTCGAACCGTAACGGCGACCGCACCGAGGATGAGGGCCCCCGCCCACGCGAGGGCCCTCATCTGCGCCCGGCACCCACCGTGTACAACGGAGACCAGCTAAGGAGGGCAGATGCCTAACGCGCTCTACGTGACATCGATGCAGGCACGGTCCGGCAAGGCTGTCGTCGCGCTGGGCCTCATGGAACTACTCACCCGCCAGGTCGAGCGGGTCGCCGTCTTTCGTCCGGTCATCGCATCGAATCCGGCGCCAGATCCGCTTATCGAACTGCTCCGGCAGCGCTACCGGCTCGAGCTGGACTACGAGGACTCGTACGCGTTCACGTACGCCGATGCGGCACGCGTCGAGCGCGACGGCGGCACACCGCGACTGATCGCCCAGATCGCCGATCACTTCTCCCGCCTCCGTGACAAGTTCGACTTCGTGCTGTGCCTGGGCACCGACTACACGGGGCCAACGGCTGCCACCGAGCTGGCGCTCAACGCGGAGTTGGCGGTCAACCTCGCCACACCTGTGGTGAACGTGGTGTCGGGCTACGGCAAAGACGTGGAGGCCCTCTCGATCGCGAGCAGGGGTTCGCAGGAGCTGCTGCTCGACCACGGCTGCGCGCTGATCGCGACGTTTCTGAATCGGGTCGATCCGACCATGATCGATCAGTTACGCGCGGCGCCAGTTGGTTCGACCGAGCAAGCGCCGGTCTACGTACTTCCCGATCTGCCGGTCCTTTCGGCGTTGACCATCGACGAGCTGGTGAACGCACTGGGTGCGACGGTGCTTGCGGGTGCCGGCGCCGCGATGCACCGCGAGGTCGAGGCCTATCTCGCGGGCTCGGGGTACATCCAGAACCTGTTGCCAAGACTCTTGAACGGCACGTTGCTGGTCGCGTCGGGCGATCGCGGCGACCTCGCTGTCGCGATGAGCGCAGCAGCGCTGAGTCCTTCGTTGCCAACGCCGTCCGGCATTGTCCTCACTTGCGGACTCGAGCTCGACCCAGCGACGCTCGCGCTGCTCGAGCCCTCGGGAATCCCCGTTGTTGCGGTCGAGATGGACACATATGAGGCGCTGCACGTATTGGAGGGCGTACGCGGCGAGATTCGACCGGGCAGCCGGCGGAAGATCGCGGCCGCGCTCGGGCAGTTCGCTAGCTCGGTAGACGCCGAGGAGCTCACCGCGCGAATCCGGCTCACCCGCACTGATGTCATTACGCCCTTGATGTTCTCCTCGGGCTTGCTCGAGCGAGCCCGCCGCAATCGGCGTTCCATCGTGTTGCCTGAGGCAGATGACGACCGGGTACTGCGCGCGGCGGAGGAACTCGGACACCAAAACGTCGTGTCCTTGACGCTGCTGGGCAACCCTTCGCGGGTAGCGGCTCGGGTCGAAATGCTGGGGTTGCACTTGGCGGACACGCTGGTGATCGACCCGACGACGTCACCGTCTGCGCAAAGAGTTCGCCGACCTCTATGTCGCGCTGCGCGCTCACAAGGGCGTGACGGCGGACGCGGCGTGGGATCTGATGGGTGACAGCACGTACTTCGCGACGATGTTGGTGCACACCGGCCGGGTCGACGGCATGGTGTCCGGTGCCGCCCACACGACAGCCAATACCGTCCGGCCCGCCCTGGAGATCATCAAGACCGCACCGGATGCGGCCCTGGTGTCGAGCGCGTTCTTCATGTGCCTGCCGCACAAGGTGCTGGTCTTCGCCGACTGTGCGGTCAATCTGGATCCGGACGCCGGCCAGCTGGCGGACATCGCGGTGCGCACCGCCGAAACGGCTGCCGCGTTCGGCATCGAACCAGTGTTGGCGATGGTCTCCTACTCCACCGGGACTTCCGGGACCGGCGTCGGAGGTGGAGAAGGTGCGGGCGGCGACCAAACTGGTGGCTGCGTTGCGGCCCGATCTGCCCCTCACCGGGCCCGATCCAGTACGACGCGGCGGTCGACCCCAGTGTGGCGGCGTCGAAGCTGCCGGGCGATGCCGTTGCCGGCCACGCGAACGTGCTCATCTTTCCCGATCTCAATACCGGGAACACGACGTACAAGGCGGTCCAACGCTCGGCCGGTGCGGTGGCCATCGGCCCCGTCCTGCAGGGGCTGCGGCGTCCGGTCAATGACCTCTCACGTGGCGCCTCGGTTGCTGACATCGTCAACACCGTCGCGATTACCGCGATTCAGGCGCAGCAGTTCGAGATGGCGGACACTACGGCGTGACGTGCTTGTCCTGTTTGCTTTCGGTGGCGAGGATCGCCGCCTGAGTGCGGCGTTCGAGGCCGAGTTTGGCGAGCAGCGACGAGACGTAGTTCTTCACCGTCTTCTCGGCGAGAAACATCCGCTCGCCGATCTGCCGGTTCGTGAGGCCCTCGCCAATGAGGTCGAGGATCCGGTGCTCCTGGCTGGTGAGTGCGGCGAACGGGTCGGCCTTCTCGCGGTCTGCCGCGTCGTCGCGCAGCCGCTGCATGATTCGGGCCGTCGTCTTCGCATCGAGCAGCGAGCCGCCTACGGCGACGGTCCGAACGGCGTTCACCAGGTCACTGCCCTTGATCTGCTTGAGCACGTATCCTGCGGCGCCGGCCAGGATCGCGTCGTACAGCGCGTCATCGTCGGCGAAGGAGGTCAGCATCGAGACACGTAAGGTCGGGCAGTTTGGAGCGAAGCTCGCGGCACACGCTGACCCCGTCGCCATCCGGCAGCCGGACGTCGAGTACGGCGACCTGGGGGCGTAGCGCGGGGACGCGGGCGAGCGCCTCGGCGGCGGTCGAGCCCTCACCGATAACGACGATGTCGGACTCAGACTCAAGAAGCTCCTTGACACCGCGCCGCACGACTTCGTGATCGTCGAGCAGAAACACGGTGATCTGGCCCTCGGTGGTAGACACCAGACCTCCCAAACGGCTGCCCTTCCCGCCAGGCCGACGGGCTCATCTCTACCGTATCTGGGTCGGGCCGTCTCAGGCGTCCCCGACCGGCACCCGCCACACGAGTTCGGCACCACCCTCCGGCACCGAGTGCGCGACGAAGGTCCCGCCCAAGCTCTTCGCCCGCGCCCCGAGGTTGGCGAGTCCGCTGCGCCGCCCGTCGCCCGGAATCCCGACGCCGTTGTCACTGACGGTCAAGGTGGTCCACTCGTCGTCGACCACGACGGAGACGTCGGCGCGGCTGGCGTGGGCGTGCCGGGCGATGTTGGACAACGCTTCCCGCAAGGCCGGCAGCAGGTTGTCGGCGACATCTTTCGAGACGCGAGTGTCGACGAGACCCTCGAGACGCAACGTGGGCGCGAAGCCGATAGCTGGCGTGAGTTCCTCGATCAGCTCGACGATGCGGGCTCGCAAGCTGCTCGAGCGCGAACGATCGGACCGTTGTAGCGAGTAGATCGTCGAGCGGATCTCCTTGATGGTCTTGTCGAGATCGCTGACGGCGCCCTGGACGCGCTCCGACGCTTCCGGCCCGGTCATGTAACGCATCGAGCCCTCGAGCTGCATGCCCGTTGCGAACAGCCGCTGGATGACGGTGTCGTGCAGGTCGCGGGCGATCCGGTCGCGGTCGCGGAACAGGCTGAGATGTTCGGTCTCGCGACGCTGGCGGGCCAGCTCGAGACCGAGGGCGGCCTGATCGGCGAAAGCCTCGAGCATCGCCTGATGCGCGGCGCGGAAATGGCGGCCGCCGATGAGGTTGCCGACCCAGAGCACGCCATGCCGGGCCTCACCAGCGACGAGCGGCACGATGATGACCGGTCCAAACTCGTCCAGCGCCTCGGAGTTGTTTGGCCAGTGTGGGCTCTTGTGGATGTCGTCGATCGCGACCGTGGTGCCACCGAGCAAGGCATCGCCGATCAGGGACGCCTTTGGATCGATGCGCCTGCCGACGACGTGTGCGGCGGCCGCGCCTTCAGCGACCTCGATCACCAGACTGTCACCGAGCGGTAGCACAATCGCGGCGAAGTCAGCCTCTGCTAGGTCTCTGGCACGGGCGGCGAGTAGCTGCAGCACCTCCTCCGGCTCGCTGCCAGACAGGAGGGCTGTTGTCACCTCGGCGGACGCTTGCAACCAGCGCTCGCGATGCTGGACGTCCTCGTAGAGCCTCGCATTCTCGATCGCGACTCCCGCCGCTGCGGCCAGGGCGAGGACGACGCGCTCGTCCTCGTCGTCGAAGTCGACACCCCCAGCTTTCTCGGTGAGGTAGAGGTCCCCGAACACCTCGTCTGCGCACTCGGATCGGGACGCCGAGAAAGCTTCTCATCGGCGGGTGGTGGGCCGGAAAGCCGAACGCGGCTGGGTGGTCGTTGAGGTCATGCAGACGCAGTGGCTGCGGGTCGTTGATGAGCAATCCGAGGATGCCGCCGCCGCGTGGCAGCGGACCGATCTGCGCCGCCGTCGCGTCATCGATGCCGACCGTGAGGAATTGCGACAGCCGCCGCATTTCGTCGATGACACCGAGCGCTCCGTACCGCGCGTCGACCAGTCGGACGGCTGCCTCGACGATGCGGTGCAGAACCGTCTGCAGGTCAAGGCCGGTGCCGATTCCGAGGAGCGCGTCGAGCAGGTCTCGTTGACTCTGCTGTGCTTGCTCCGCCGAGCTCACTGCATCGCCGCTGTCCACGGCACCATCCTGCACCAGATCAGGCCGGCAGCAGGAAGAGCGAATCCGGGTAACACCAGGCCCACTCTTCGCGTGGTTCGAGCGAGCGGACAATCGGGTGCGACGAGGCATGGAAATGGGCGGTCGCGTGCCGACGGGGGGAGTCGTCGCAACACGCCACGTTGCCGCATTGGAGGCACTCACGCAGGTGCACCCAGCGGCTGCCTTCGCGCAAGCACTCCTCGCAGCCGCGGGTGCTCGACGGCGCCACGTCCGTGATGGTGGCCAAGTGTGTGCAGGTCGCCGTCGTGGGGGTGCCGTCGGCGTCACCCGCCACGGCGTATGCAGGAATAGGCATGTGTCCAGCGTAGTGTCCGCGCCGTCGTTGCCCGTGGCGTCAGGCGGCCGGTACAGTGCGGCGCACCGCTGAGAGGATTTCTGTGCTGGTCGCCGACCGCGAGTTCGTGGCCGCTGACGGCGCAGCCGACATTGATCGCGCTGTGCAGGAGGCCCTTGCACGCGCTGCGGGTCGACCCGGAAGGCACGTCGGGGTGGTTGCTGAGACCACGTCGAGCCTTCGCCGCACGTGGTTCGACACATTTGACTGGCGACTGCACCGGGCCGGGTTCGCGTTGCAGCGCACCGAGCGATCGAAGGCCGCTGGGAGCGGGCGGTTGACACTGACGACCCGCGACGATGTGCTCACCGTCGCCGCACCGCCGCAAACGCACACCACTCGCTCGGGCTGCGTATCCGCTCGACGCGGTTGTGCCAGCAGGCCCGATGCGTAGCCTCCTCGAGCCGGTGGTCGAGATGCGCGCGCTGCTCCCGGTGGCGACGCAGCGATTTGTCGTCCGCAGCTATCGGGTGCGCAACGACGACGAGAAGACGGTCGCCAGGGTTGTCATCGAACATCCCGTGGGTGGTCGGTCTGGCGAGGCCGGCAGCACGCGCTCGCGGGTGAGCGTGGTCGCGTCACGCGGCTACTCAGCGGAAGCGGCAGTTACGGCTCGGATCATCGCGAAGGTGCCCGGCCTTACGTCGTCCGATAAGTCAGCGCTTGCCGAGGCACTGACCGCGACCGGTCGCACCCCAGGTGACTACTCGAGCAAGCTCGACATCGCTCTGAGCGCAAACATGCCGACGGAGTACGCAGTGCGCCGGATCATGCGAGCGCTGCTCGATGCTGCACAGCGCAACCTGCCTGGTGTCGTCGCCGGTACTGACACCGAGTTCCTGCACGATTTGCGGGTTGCGGTGCGGCGCGCACGTTCGACTCTCAAGGTGACCCAGGGTGCATTGCCCGTCGCGCAGACAGAGGCTGCGATCGTCGCGCTGAAGTGGCTCGGCGATCTGACGACGCCCATGCGCGATCTCGATGTGTACCTACTCGGTCTCGACGAGCTGGCCGCGGAGGTGACCGCTCCGGGCTGGGATGCCTCGCAGTTGGAACCGTTTCGCGGCTTCCTCGTCGCGGCGCAGGCAGCGGCAGCACGTGGTGCTGGTGCGAACGTTTCGGTCCGTTCGAGCGAAACGCGCGTTCGCCGCGTGGGCCGCGGTATCGACCGACGGTGAGCTGCCGACCGACGAGGTCGGCGCGGCGCGACCAACCGGAACGCAGGTCGACTCGGTGGCAAAGTCGGCAGTCACCCGAGCCTTCAAGCGAGTCATCAAAGCTGGCGCGCGCATTGGCGCCGACTCCCCGCCAAGTGATCTGCACGATCTGCGCAAGCGGTGCAAGGAGCTGCGGTATTCGCTGGAGATCTTCGGGTCGCTGCACAATGCCGCCGCGCAGCGTGCGCTGATCGACGACCTCAAGAAACTGCAGGACTGTCTTGGTGAGTTCCAGGACACAGAGGTGCAGCAGCATGCGATCAGGACGTTCGCTGCGCAGATGCTCGCCGCGGACGCATCGAACACCGCGACCGTCGAGGCCGTCATGGCGATGGGTCGGCTCGCCGACCGACTCGGCGAGCGGCAGATCGTCGCACGCGGCACGTTCGCGCTGCTGTTCGAGCGCTTTGCCGGCCCGCAGCCACGGGCGCATCTCGCCGCTCTGTACGAGCGTGCGTCGTGAAGGTCTTCGCGACGTACAACATCAAGGGTGGCGTCGGCAAAACCTCAGCCGCCGTCAACCTTGCGTACCTGGCCGCGCGCGACGGACACCGCACCCTGCTCTGGGATCTCGATCCCCAAGGGGCAGCGACCTTTCTGTTCCGTATCAAGTCAGGTGTATCGGGTGGGGCCAAAGCATTGGTCAGAGGTCGCACCGGCATGGACGACCCGGTGAAGGCCACCGACTACGACAACCTCGACTTGCTTCCTGCCGACTTCTCCTACCGGAACATGGATCTCGCGCTAGACCATGGCAAGAGCCCGACCCGGCGAATCACCGAGTTGCTGACGACCGTCGCGGCTGATTACGACGTCGTGTTCCTCGACTGCCCGCCCAGCGTTTCGCTGGTGTCCGAAAGCGTCCTGCGTGCGACCGACGCCCTGCTGGTGCCGTTGATCCCCACGACACTCGCCGTCCGGACCTACGACCAGCTCATCGACTTCGTCGCAGCGGCGAAGGCGCCGCGTCCCGCCGTCCTGGCATTCTTCTCGATGGTCGATCGGCGCAAGAAGCTGCACCGCGAGTCGATGGCGGCGCTTCGTGACGGACGCCGCGGGATTGCCGACGCCGCGATACCGGCCGCTGCCGTGGTGGAGAACATGGGCCCGAGGCGCGAGCCGGTCGTCGTCTCCGCGCCCTCGAGCGAGGCCGCGCGCGCATACGTGGCGCTGTGGGCGGAGGCCCGGGATCTGGGGCAGCTGGGAAGCTCGTGAGGGCCGTGCCAGTTAGGGCATCATGGGGACGTCGATTGGCTGGCCTTCACGATCGAGGGAAACCCGATGGCGCAAGTGATCTGGAAGAACGCCCCGGACGCGCACGACTATCCGGCAGCGTCGAGTTATCTGTCCCTGCTGGTTGGTGACGACCGGCTCCTGGCGTCGCTGATCGCGCAGTTGCAGGCGGCACCGGTCGCGCACTACAAAGCCAAGGACCTGCTGCGCGCCTCGAGGGAACCCCTGCTGTCGACCGAGAATCCGCACGTTGCGTCTGATCTGCGAAAGATCCGGAAAGGCCGCGCGCTGTCGCCGGTCCTGCTGGTGCGTGGCGACCTCCTGCGCGGCTTTCCGTTGCAGATCGCGGATGGGTATCACCGGGTCTGCGCGAGCTTTTGGGTCAACGAGAACACCGACATCCCGTGCCGGCTGATCGACTTGGCTGGCACCGTGTTGCCGACCGGCGCACCAGTGAAGAAGGTGGCAGCCGCCGAAGAAGACCGCGCCGGCCAAGAAGACGGCGCCAGCCAAGAAGACCGCGCCGGCCAAGAAGACCGCGCCGGCCAAGAAGACCGCGCCGGCCAAGAAGACGGCGCCGGCAAAGACTGCCAAGAAGATCCTGGCCAAGAAGGCGCCGGCCGCGGCCCTCACCGCGCCGCCGGCACCAGAGGCGGGCGCGCAACTCGAGAGCCCTTCTGCCTGACCCACGACATCGAGGAGAGGTCATGAGCACGGATGCAGACATAGCTCGCCCGCACATCGTGGTGGGCGTCGATGGATCCAGCGAGAGCGTGAAAGCCACCGCCTGGGCGGCCGAGCAGGCTCGGGCAACCGGCGGCACCCTCGAGCTGCTGATCGTGTGGGCCCGACCCATGTCGTACGGGCTGCCGCTCGTGGTTGGCGGCTACAACCCCGAGCACGAGGCGCAAGACGTCGTCGAGAAGGCGGCGAGTGGCATCGACCTGCCGGCGCAGCGGCTGCGCACGTCCGTCGTCGAACGGAGCCCCGGCCGTCGTGCTGGTCGAGCGCTCGAAGAGCGCGGACCTCCTCGTCGTGGGATCGCGCGGGCACGGCGGGTTTGCGGAGATGTTGCTCGGGTCAGTCAGCGATCACTGCGTTCACCACGCGAGCTGCCCGGTGGTCGTCGTCCGATAGGCCGCGCGCCGGGTGTCAAGCGCAAGATGAGGCTTGACTATCGGGTGAATAATCGGCATACCTGGCTCGGACAGGTCCGACGGCCATGACTTCGGCTCGTGCTGAGTCCCGGATGGGCTGACGGCTTGTGACTGTACGGCGTGGCAATCCACTGACGCCGCTCGCAGCGCGAGTTCGTCGATGGAGGTGCCGGGTGTTCGCTCGGGTCGCGGTGGTCAATCGCGGTGCGGCCGCAATGCGGGCGATCCGCGCGGTTCGAGAGTTGAACGAGCAGCGTGGTCTTGGCATCCGCGTCATCGCGCTACACACCGACGCAGAGCGGCGGGCGCTGTTCGTCCGGTCGGCCGACGAGGCGGTAGTCCTAGCGAGCTGGCGCAACCGCTGGCGGCCCATACGTCGACTACGGCGAGCTCGAGCAGGCGCTGCAGAGTCAGCCGCGCAGACGCGGCCTGGGTCGGCTGGGACTTCGTCGCCCATGACCCCGCCTTCGCCGAGTTGTGCGAACGGCTGGGCGTGCTGTTTGTCGGCGCATCGTCGCAGGTCATGCGCAAGGTTGGTGTCGACGCAGGCCGCGCTACACGCTCACTTGAGCGCCGGAGTTCGGCATCTCGACGTGCAGGTCATTGCCGACAACCACGGCGCCGTGTGGGCGCCCGGAATCAGCACCAGGTCCGTCACAGCGACGGAACCGGGCGCTCGTCGTGGAGTCCGGGCTCGCCAAGCCTTGGTGCCGAGCAGCGACGCCGCGCTGCGCGACGCGGCCGTCGCGCACGTACCGGGCCGCCGGCTTGCGCGGCGCCGCGACAGTCGAATTCTGTTACCGCCGATCGACAACGTCTTCACCGTCGTGGCCGTGCAGGCCGGATTGCCGGCTTCACATGCGGTCACCGAGGCAACCACCGGCCTCGACCTGGTCAAGCTGCAGTTGCTCGTCGCCGCGGGCGAGCCGTTGCTCGGCGATGTACCGCCCCAGGTTGGGTACGCCGTGCAGGCTCGCCTCGACGCACAGGACGCTGACCGAGACTTTGCGCCCACCGGTGGCACCTTGTTGTATGCTCGAGTTGCCAGCAGGGCCTGGCATCCGCGCCGATACCGGGCATGCTGTTGGTGACCCGAGTTCTCACCCGAGTTCGACTCGCCCGTCGCCAGGATCATCGCCTCGGGTCGTGACCGCCGGGAGGCGCTGGCTCGGCTGCGTTGTGCGCTGCGCGAGACCAAGGTCGTGCTGTCTGGTGGCCTGACAACGAAGCCGTTCCTGCTCGACCAGCTAGACCTGCTCGGCCGCCCGGACGTCGTCTCCGGGGCCGGCGGACCTCAGTTGGCTCGACCGCGCCGACGCGCCCCATGACCGACGGAGCCCGTCGCTATGCCGACGTCGCTCTGCTCGGCGTCGCCATCGACGTCTACGACGCCGAGGAGGAAGTAGACCGGGCTGCGTTCATCGGATCCGCCCGCCGCGGCCGACCACGGGCCGACGACGCCGATCGGTCGCAGGGTCGAGCTTCGCTACCGCTCGCGGACGTATCGGTTTGACGTCGCGCGGGTTGGCCCTCGCCGGTATCGGCTGGAGATCGACGGGCGACTTGTCGATGTCGACGTCGAGCGGATCAACGCCTTCGAAAGCCGGCTCACCCTTGGCGCGACACACTTCGGTCTGCTGTCTGTCGCCGGCCGGTCGATCATCTGGTCGAGGTCGAGGGCGTGGCTCACCGGATATCCAGCGACGGAGCACTCGTGCTCCGCGCCCGGTCCGGCAGTGGTGGTGGCGGTGCAGGTCAAGGCCGGGGACGACGTCGACGAGGGCGCCGCAGTCGCCGTCCTGGAAAGCATGAAGATGGAGACCCAGGTTCGGGCCCCATGCTCCGGACGGGTGCGGTCGGTGCTCGTCGCCGTCAACTCCCAGGTCGACGCAGGCGCGGCGCTGCTGCAACTCGATCGTTCGGCCGTCGTGCGCTGCTAGGTCGGACGCGCCGATCAGTCAGCTTCGTGGCGCCGGCATCGGCGTCCGATTCCTTGAACCGCGCGCACGCGCACCTTGCCGCACTACGAGCGATGATCACCGGCTACGACGTGAGCGCGAAGCGGGCGCGCTCGCTGGTCGCCGAGTACCTCGAGTTGCGGGGCGAGCTCGCGCCGGACGATGCGCGAGCTCCGCCGCGAAGAGCTCGCGCTGGTCACGGCGTTCGCCGACCTTTGCGAGCTGTCTCGCAGCCGGCCAACCGAGCGAGGAGGAGGCTCCGGACGAGCGGGTCCATAGCCCGCGGGAGAACTTCCACACCTACCTGCACTCCCTCGACGCGAACCAGGAGGATCTGCCGGAGGGATTCCGGACCGATCTGGCACGAGCCCTTCGCCACTACGGTGTCGAGGGCCTTGGAGCCGGTCGCGAGCTCGAAGAGGCCGTGTACCGGATCTTCCGCTCGCACCAGCGGGAGGGCGACCAGCTGCCGGTGGTCAGTGCCCTTCTCCAGCGCTGGCTGCGGGATGCCGCGGTATCGGCGGCGGTGTTCCCCGACGAGATCGCCGAGGTGCTCGGGAAGCTGATCATCGCCACGCAGGTCCGCTACCCCGCGGTGGGCGACCTTGCCCGCAGCATTCGGTTCCGGTTGTTCGACGAGCCACTGATCCTGCAAGTCCGAGAAGCGGTCTACGCAGACGTTCGCGAGCACCTTCAATACCTTGACGAGAACCCGGACGCAGTTGACTACCCCGCAGCAGATCGAGGTGCTGGCCGCAAGCCCCGAACCGCTCATCCGGTTGCTGGCACAGCGCATCGGAAAGGACAGCGCCGGACCGAACCCGATGCTCGAAGTGCTGTGCCGCCGCTACTACAAAGTGCGCACGCTCCGCGACGTCCGCTCATTCGAGTTCGACGGTCGGCAATTCCTGACTGGCGCATTCGAGTTTCGCGGAGAGCAACGTCACCTCATCTCGACGATCGGCGACATCTCCGACCTGCCTGCCGTTCTCGGTCGCGTTGGCGACCTGACTGACGAGTTGAGTGATCCGGCGAACGTCGTCATCGATCTGTACCTAGCGTCCAGCGAGTGGTTGGACGACGCGGACTCGGTCGCCGCAGCCCTTCGAGACGCGCTGGCCGGTGTGGCGGCCCGGGTCGTCGGACGACGGGTGACGATCACGGTCTGCGACCGCGACTCTGCGCAGGTACTGCAGTTCACCTTCCGTCCGTCGCACGGGCGCCTGGAGGAGGATCGCGACATTCGCGGGATGCATCCGCTGATCGGCCAGCGCCTCGGCGTGTGGCGGCTGGGTAACTTCGTGCGGACCAGGCTTCCGTCGACGGAGGACACCTATCTGTTCCACTGCGTAGCCCCCGATAACTCCGCCGACGAGAGGCTCGTGGCGCTGGCGGAGGTCCGCGACATCACGCCGCTGCGGGACACGTCGGGTCAGGTCGTTGTCTTCCCGGCCGTCGAGCGGACATTGGGCGCCTGCCTCGAGAGCATCCGCGGCGTCCGTGCGACCCACGGGGCACAACGACGGCTCGACGCTAATCGGATCTTCCTTTACGTGTGGCCGCCGATCGATGTTCCGCTCGATCAACTGACACGCTTTGCCCGGGCGATGGCGCCGTTGACTGCGGACGCCGGGTTGGAAGAGGTCATGGTGGTTGCCCGACTCCGTGGCGAGCCTGAGTCGGAGCCCAACGAAGTGGCGTTGTTGTTCTCGTGCATGCCGGGTGCCGATGTCGCGGTGATCGTGACCGAACCGCCGACCGAACCGCTGGCGCCGCTGTCCGCTTACACCGAGAAGGTGCGGAGTTCGCGAGCACGTGGTGCCGTCTATCCGTATGAGATCGTTCCGCTGCTCACCGGGCCCGATGGCACCTTCGTCGAGCACGACCTGGGTGCAGATGGTCGGCTCGTGCCGGTGGATCGGCCGCCGGGACGCAACGCGGCCGGGATTGTGGCCGGGGTCGTGTCAACACCCACCTCGCGCTACCCCGGAGGCATCGTGCGGGTCGCGCTCTTCGGCGATCCAACCAAGTCGTTGGGCTCGGTTGCCGAACCGGAGTGTGCACGGATCATTGCCGCCCTTGACCTTGCAGCGGAGATCGGTGTGCCGGTCGAGTGGTTCGCGCTGTCGTCGGGCGCGAAGATCTCGATGGACAGTGGCACCGAGAACATGGACTGGGTGGCGCGCACGTTGCGCCGCCTGATCACGTTCACTCAGGCGGGGGGTGAAGTGAACGTCATCGTCGCGGGGATCAACGTCGGTGCGCAGCCGTACTGGAACGCGGAGGCCACCATGTTGCTGCACACCAAGGGGATCCTGATCATGACGCCGGATAGCGCCATGGTGCTCACTGGCAAGCACTCGCTTGACTACTCCGGCGGGGTATCAGCCGAAGACAACTTAGGAATCGGCGGATACGACAGGGTCATGGGCCCCAACGGACAGGCCCAGTACTGGGCACCCAACCTGACCGCGGCCTGCGCGACCCTGTTCGCGCACTACGACCACACGTACGTTGCACCGGGGGAGCGGTTCCCGCGACGAGCCGAGAGTAGCGACCCGCGTGATCGCGACGTGCGCAGTTACCCACACGTCCATCCGGACAGCGATTTCACGACCATCGGGGATATCTTCTCCGCCGAGGTCAATCAGGAGCGGAAGAAGCCTTTCGACATTCGCAGCGTCATGCGAGCTGTGGTCGACCAGGACCACTCGGTGCTCGAACGCTGGGTCGGCATGGCGGACGCCGACACCACTATCGTCTTCGACGCTCACCTCGGCGGCTATCCGGTCGCGTTGCTCGGGATCGAATCCAGGCCCATTCCCAGGCGGGGCGAATTCCCAGCCGACGGACCCGACCACTGGACTGCCGGAACGTTGTTTCCTCGGTCGTCGAAAAAGACCGCGCGAGCGATCAACGCAGCTAGCGGCAAACCGCCCGCTCGTCGTCCTCGCGAATCTGTCCGGTTTCGATGGATCACCGGAGTCGTTGCGTAAGCTGCAGCTCGAGTACGGCGCCGAAATTGGTCGGGCGATCGTCAACTTCGACGGCCCGATCATCTTCTGTGTGATCTCGCGCTATCACGGTGGGGCATTCGTGGTCTTCTCCGGTGTCCTGAACGACAACATGGAAGTCGTTGCCGTCGAAGGCTCCTTCGCGTCGGTCATCGGGGGTGCGCCAGCGGCGGCCGTGGTGTTCTCTCGCGAGGTGGCGACCCGCACGGCGCAAGACAGCAGGATCGCGGCGGCCGAAGCCAGCTTGGCCGACGCCAACGAGTCCGAGCGCCCGCGCCTGCGTGTCAACATGGCCGACCTGCGGGCTGCGGTGCGCTCCGAGAAGCTCGGTGAAGTGGCCCGCGAGTTCGAGCAGGTCCACAACATCGAGCGTGCTCTTGCAGTGGGATCAGTGCATACGATCATTCCGGCAGACCAGTTGCGGCCGTACCTGATCACTGCCGTCGAGCGGGGTATCAGCCGGACGACAGCTAAGGCACTCGCTGAACCGTCACCCTAAACGGGTTGTGGGCACCATCACTGATTGTCTCGATGGAAGGGAGGCGCCATGCACCCGTTCGTCGTGAACCGTCGTGGCCGGATTGTGTTTCCTTCCAACGTCATCCCGGAGCTGGATCTTTCCGCGATACACACTCTCGAGCAGTTCGACAATGTCATCAGGCGCGACTTCGAGGTGAAGGCGCCGACGGGGACTGACATTCTGCGTCGCATCGAGGAGGGCGCGTACTCGAGCCGGTACGAGCTCATGCGCGACCTCGCGCTGAATCTCTTCTGGGCCAATCGATTCGCGATGACGTTGTACGAGAAGCGGCCCACGCGCTGGTCGGATGTGTCTCGCACCCGCAGCGAGGTCTTCTTGCCGATCCTGACCCCGTGGGACGACGGTGACCGCAAGATCGCGGCGGTGCAGGAGTGCCTACACGATGTTGCCGCCGACATGGGACCGTGCGGTCGAGGACCGCATTTTCGGCGTCCTCTTCGACGTGTTCGGGCACCGCAAGCATCACGCCAGCGAGCTGCCAACTATCAAGCCGACGGTGGCCGAGATGCTCGCCGATCCAACCAACCTCACCTTCCGGCTGCCGAGCTACGACCCCGACTTTCCGGTCTACGGTTACGCCGACATCATCGACTGCAACGAAGAGGTCCCGGAGCTCGAGGCATTGAGCCGCTGGTCGATGGTGCTGCACAACCAGTACCCGTGGGATCGGTCGCAGGCTGAGCTCGTCGAGGTCGGCAAGTTGCGCGATGACGACTACGTCGTCGTCTTCCACCCACGTGATCAACGAGGTTCGGCACTTCCTGCGCCGAGTCGCAGCCGACGCACGGCCAGCCATCGCGTTCGCCGGCGGTGGTGGCCAGTCCAACCCGATCCGCCCCTACCCGCCGATCGAACGTTCGCGACGCAGTTTGCGACGCTGCCGCACATCGAGGCGCTGGCCGTGGTCCACGGTGATGTCGTGTGCAGCAACGAGGATCTGGTCCGTAACGCTGCCTACAACTGGTCGCCGATGACGGCGGCCCAGATCATGCGAGAAGACCGGCATCGAACAGCGGCGCTACACGTCACACCGGCTCGAAGAGATCGCGCTCGATGCCGCGCGGGCTGCTCTGGAGCACGCCGGCCGGGGTCCTGACGAGGTCGGAGCGGTGCTGGTCTGCACCTGCACGAGTACCCGGATGATTCCCTCAGTAGCGACGTGGGTGTCCGGTGAACTCGGCATCTTTCAAACGCATGCGTCCTGCGACATCGTCGCCGCCTGTGCGGGGCTGGCGTACGGTCTGTCCGAGGCGACCAGGATCCTCCAGGAAGTGCGGCGTCCAGTTCTCGTTGTCTGCGTGGAAAAGTTCTCGGACAAGATTGGCAACGTCCGGCCGTCGCGCATGATCTTCGGTGACGGCGCTGCCGCCATCGTTGTCGGCGTTGCTCCGCCGGGCGAGCCACCAGACATCGACTACTTGCAAACTTACGCGAGCGGGCCGGCCAGTCAGGTGAACTCGATCATCTGGCCGAATCCGGCTTTCGACAACAACATCACCGTGTATGGCCCCGAGGTCAAGGCACTGGCCGGCCGCTATCTGGGCCAGATGATCGACGAACTCAAGGCCCTCCCGGATCCGGACGGCGTGGCGGCTTCGTTGTTGGACAGCATCGACCTCGTCGTGCCGCATCAGGCGAACAAGACGATGGTGAGCACGCTGGCCGTTGAAGCCGGACTGTCGACCGACAGCCTGTACTTCAACATCGAAAAGGTCGGCAACGTTTCCTCAGCGAGCATCCCGCTCGCGATCCATGACGCGGTGCGCGACGGCGTCATCAAGGAGCCGACGCGGATCTTCGCGCCAGGCTTCGGCGCCGGCGCCGTCGCCGGATACTGCGTCATGCGGATCGATCCGGCCGTCGTGGCCATCGCCACCGATTCGCAAACCGAAGCGCGCGTGCCGTCGGCTTCGAGTCCGCAATCCCACCGCACGTCGTTCTCGGACGACGTCCAGCTGGCGTTCGGCTAGCGCGTCAGGCGGCCGGCTCATCCCGGTAGAGCGCCTTGGCGATGATCGCGGTCTCATCGTCGAGCGACGAAGGCTGGTGGAAGACATCGACGTCGAGTGCGTTGATCTCGGACAGCTGCTCGCGGATGGCCTCGGCGGTGTTGTCAGTGAGCAGGACACCGTCCGTCTCGGCGACGAAGATCCTGGCGATGCGGCCACCCGCGACCGAGTAGACGTTTCCGCTTACTGAGCATTCCTGGTGGGCGAGGTAGGCGACCAGCGGGCTCACTCGATCCGGCGAGACGAGTGCCGCGAGGTCGCCGCCCAGGATCTCCTGGGTCATCCGGGTCGCGGCTATCGGCGCGATGGCGTTCACCTTGATCCCGTAGCTGGCACCCTCGATTGCGAGCACCCGGGTCAGCCCGGCGAGGCCCGCCTTGGCTGCGCCGTAGTTCGCTTGACCGAAGTTGCCGAACAAGCCGGACGCTGAGCTGGTGTTGACGATCCGCCCGTAGCCCTGTTCGCGCATCAGAACAAAAGCCGGCTGACTGACGAAGAGGGCTCCCTTGAGGTGGACGTCGATGACCGTGTCGATCATCGCTGCGTCCATCTTGTGGAACGCCTTGTCGCGCAGGATGCCCGCGTTGTTTACCAGCACGTCGACTCGGCCGAACGCATCGATCGCGGCCTGCACGATGGCCCGACCGCCTTCTGGGGTGGCGACGCTGTCGTGATTGGGCGCCGCGCTGCCGCCGAGACTGGTGATCTCGTCGACGACGCGCTGAGCCGCGGACGCCGAAGAGCCACTGCCGTCGACTGCGCCGCCAAGGTCGTTGACCAGGACGTGCGCACCCCGACGAGCGAGTTCGAGGGCGTGCGACCGGCCAAGACCGCCACCGGCGCCGGTGATGATGGCTACGTGTCCGTCAAAGCGCAGATCGGTCATCGTCAGGTCTTCCTTGGTCGGGGCTTGGTGGTGCCAGCAGTTGCTGGTCGTCGGGTGGTGCGTGTTGAAGCTTCGGCAGGTTTGGGCTCACGAGTAATCGAACCCGACGGCGGGCGCACGAACGTCGTCAGCACCGCGAGGAGCGCGTGCTTCTGCCCGTCGTCGAGCCGGGGATCCTGGCGGATCGCGTCCTCGGTGCGGGTCGAGCGCTCCGCGGTGGTCGGCGCGACGCCTGCGGCCTGGAGCAGCAGCGTCTCCGCGGAGACACTGAGCGCGTCGGCGAGGGCGTTGATGACCGCGATCGACGGGAGCACAACCCCGTGCTCGATCTGGCTGAGATAAGGGTTAGAGATGCTGGCCAGCTCGGCGGCCTGGCGCAGCGTCAACTGGGCCAGCTGACGCTGGCTGCGGACGTAGTTACCGAACGCGTCATAGAGCTGGCTGCGCGACGTCGCGACCACCAGAGCCTCCTTTCGCAGGTCCGCAGACACGCGTGCACGCTGCTAAGTAGAGTCTTGCAGATGCTTGATGAATATGCACGCACCCGCGCTGACTAGCTGGCGGTCGGTGCTCGCTCGGCGTCGCGCCACGCTGGTAGGAACTCCTCGACGGCGCGCGCCAAGGCCCGGGCGGGCTCGGGGCGCTGCAGGTCGTGACCTCCGGGCAGCATGACCAGCTTGGCGCCGGGGATCCGACCGGCAAGTATCCGGCTGTTGGCGGGCGGGACGACGTCGTCGTGAGTCCCGCACACGACGAGCGTCGGCGCCTTGATGGTGCCGAGGAACGGGATGCTCGACCAGCTCGAGAACGCCAGCGAGTGCCACACCGCGCCCCAGGCGTCGGCGGGCGGGTTGCCCTCACCAGGCGCAGCGAGGCCCCGCAACACGGCTCGGCCGCCGCCCGGGATTGCACCGACGCCGCACGAGGTGGCGACGAGCACAAGGCGGCGGACCCTGCCGGGGGCGTCGCGAGCCAGCTGCTGAGCGACTCCGCCGCCATGAGAGAAGCCGAGTACGTCGGCATCGTTGAAGCCGGCCGCCTCGAGCACGGCCAACGCGAGCGCGGCCAGGGCCGGCATCGACAGCGGCAGCAATGGCGTGGGGCTGCCGCCGACGCCGGGAGCGTCGAAGCTGACGATCGTTCGCGCGGGCAGCTGCTGTGTGAACGCGTCCCAGCTCTGGAGCGGGCGGGTCATCCCGTTGATCAGCAGCAGTGGCTCGCCCTCGCCCTGAACCCGGACCGCGATCTGCAGTCCGTGAACGCGCAGCAGCCGCGAGTTGACCGCGCTTGATCGTGGTGGCGTCACGCGCGATCGTGCACGTAGCGTCCGGGCGCGGCCTCGATCGGCGGGTAGTCCTTGCTACCCAACGCGCGCCGGGCGGCGACCTTGGGGCCGCCTTCGTTGGCGATCCAGGTGGCCCAGTCCTCCCACCACGTGCCGGGCTGGAGAACGGCGTTGGCTTTCCAGTCCTGCGGATCAGCAGGTAGGGCGTCGTTGGTCCAATGCATCGACTTGGGGCGCGGTGGGTTGACGATCCCGGCGATGTGCCCGGACGTGCTCAGCACGAATCGCCGATCTCCGTTGAACAGCTGAGTGGTCTTGTAGGCCGAGACCCACGGGACGATGTGGTCGTCGACCGCCGACAGCACGTACGTGTCGATGTCGACCTTGCCGGGATCGAGGCGGTGACCGTCGATCTCGAACTCGCCCCGCGCGAATTCGTTGCGCAGGAAGCACGACCTCAGGTATCGCGAGTGCATCTTGGCCGGCATCCGGGTGCTGTCGTTGTTCCATACCAGCAGGTCGAATCCAGGGGGCTTCTTGCCGAGCAGCCAGTTGTTGACGACGTAGGAGAACACCAGATCGTTGGCTCGCAACGCGTCGAATGTGTGCGCCATCTTGTCGGACTCGAGGAAGCCCTTCTTCGCCATCTGCTTCTCGAGCCCGGCGATGGTGCGCCTCGTCGGTGAAGACGCCGAGCGTGCCTGGGATGGTGAAGTCGGTGTGGGTGTTCAGGAACGTGGCCGATTTGATTGAGCGATCGCCGAGCCTGGCGTTGTGGGCCAGTGCGATTGCGGTCAGGGTGCCGCCAAGGCAAACCGAGACCGTATTGACCTCTTCGGCGCCGGTGATCTCACGCACGACGCGGACTGCGTCGAGCGGACCTTGCCGAAGATAGTCATCGAAGTCGAGGTCGCGCATCGTCGCGTCGGGGTTGCGGTAGCTGATCGCGAAGCAGGTGTGACCATGCTGGACCGCCCATTCGATCAGACTCCGTCCGGGCGCGAGGTCCATGATGTAGTACTTGTTGATCCACGGCGGGCAGAACAGCAACGGGACCGCGTGCACGCGTTTGAGCTGTGGCTCGTACTGAATCAGCTCGATCAGGTCGCTCCGGTACACAACCGCGCCGGGCGTAGCGGCCATGTTCACGCCGACCTCGAATCCGGTCGGGTCGACCTGCGAGGGCCAACCACCGTTGTGTTTGAGGTCGCCGAGCATGTTCTTCACGCCCTTGACCAGGCTCTTGCCACCGGTCTGGAAGGCAGTGCGGATTGCCTCCGGGTTACCGGGCAACGTGTTAGTCGGAGCGAGTGCGTCGACGACGAACTTCGCGGCGAACCGCGCCTTGCTGTCCTGCATCCCCTCAAGCCCGGCCGCGTCGAGCAACTCGGTCACCAGCTGGGCGCTCAACAGGTATTGCTGCGCGAGCAAGAAGTACAGCGGGTTGTCGGAAAACGCCGGGTCGGCGAACCGCTTGTCCCCATTCAGCGCAATCATCGGCCCGGGTGCCTGATTACCGAGCGCGCGTTCGGTTGTCGCTTTCAATGCTGCCGCCATGCCAATCGCGAGGCGGCCGTTGGCGGCTGCCACCCCGACCGGGTTCTTCATGAGTGCGACGCCGGCTGCGGCGAGCGAGCGAAGGAACGAGACCGGATCGGCGCTGGTGAGCGGATCCTCGGCGATGCCGAGGCGGTCGAGGATCGAACGCCCTACCGATTCGTGACTGTCTGCTGCCTTCATGGTGTCCGACTCCTAAGCCGCGCGTGCACGAGGAAGGTCAGTGCCCCACTTGGCCGGTGAGATCACGACTCTTCGGTGTTGGCCTCGACGTAACTGCGATAGACGGTGCGCAACGCCCGGCGTTGCGCCGGCGTGAGCCGAGGGTCCGCTTGGATCGCCTTCTCGGTTGCGGCGTCGTCCGTCCGGTCGACGCTCTTGATCAAGCCTGCTTGCTCGAACAGCGTTTCAGCGGACAGGTTCAGCGCGTCGGCGATCGACTTGAGCACGCGTAGGGAGGGCTCGTGCAGTCCGCGCTCGAGCTGGCTGAGGTAGGGGTTCGAGACCTCGGTCAGGGCAGACAGCTGGCGCAGCGACAGATTGGCCATCTGTCGCTGCGCGCGGATGAAACTTCCCAGGTCGAACTGGGGACCATCCTCTGCTGTCATCGACGCTTCCGTTCGTGCTTCGTCGCCCCGTTTGGGGACTTGTGATCAGACGACCAACTTCTCGGGGATGAACACGCTCGCCAGCTGCAAGGCGAAGTCGCGCTGTGCGACGAGCAGGTCAGCCGCAACGTCGAACGCGTACTTGGTTGCTGCCTCGACGCCGGGAACGGCGGGGATACCGGGGATCGCGGGCAGGTCGGGGAGCGGAAGGACCGAAACGGCCTTGACCCAGGTCTGCGCTGCATCGACGGACATTTGCTGGCCCTGCTTGACGGTGGAGACCAACTGCTCGCGAATCTGCTGGGCGAGCGCAGGCATCTCGGTCGTGGGGGTCTTGGCGGTTGTGGTTGCCATGGTGTGCTCCTTCGGGGTCTTCGGTACAACACTTTCCGATATGCACACCATACACACCAAGCGCTTGGTATGTCAAGCGAGCCTAGTCTGGAATTCCCTGCGGAGGGCTACATCTCCAGGCCGCCGTTGACCCCCCAGACCTGGCCGGTGATGTACGCCGACGCGTCGGCGGCGAGGAAATGGACCACTCGTGCGACCTCTTCCGGACGGCAGAACCGGCCCATCGGAATCTGCCCCAGGATCCTGTCCTGGATCTTCTCCGGAACGTGCTCGAGCATCTCCGTCGCCACAAAGCCTGGCGTGACTGTATTCACTGTGATGCCGATGCCGTCGTCTTCGAGCCGGTCGGCCCGCTTGAGGATGAAGGCCGCCTCTTTCGCCAGGGCCTTGGTGAGGCCGATCATGCCGGCCTTGGACGCGGCGTAGTTCGCCTGGCCGACGTTGCCGTGCTCGCCGATAACCGAGGACACGAAGATGATGCGACCCGTCCCGCGCTCAACCATGTGCTCAAGAGCCGGCTGCGCCATGTAGAACGAGCCGGACAGGTTGACGGCGAGAACCGTGTTCCAGTCCTCGACCGTCATCTTCGCCGTCATCTTGTCGATCGTGATGCCGGCGTTGTTGACCAGGATGTCGAGCCGGCCGTGCTGTTCGAGCACCTCTCCGACCACCCGACGGCAGTCTTCCGGCTTGGACACGTTGCCCTGGTGCAGGGTCGCGTGCACGTCGGCGCCGAAGTCCGACTCCAACTCCTTGAGGAATTGTTCCGCACGGTCGCGGTTGGCGCTGTAGCCAGCGGCCACAGAAGCGCCCTGGCTGACCAGGCTCCGGCAGATCGCCGCGCCGATACCGCGGGTTCCGCCGGTGACCAGCGCCACCCGACCGAAGAGCTTGTCGCCCACCATTGCCGTAGGCCGTTCGTCAGATTTCGAATCGAGGGCGTTCATCGTCATGCCTCCAAGGATGTCGGCAGATCGCTGACCTGCGCCCAATCCTGGCAGGTTCTAGTCGACGTTGGAATGGTCTCGGGATCAACCACCCTGGTGCTTCCGGCCGGCGGCGCACCAACTCCTCATAGTCCTCACATTCGCCTCCATAAAGCCGATTCGGAGAAGACGAGTTCTGTTTTGGGTGCGCTGGAGGCGATGGATGACAGTGCTGGACGGCTCGCAGGTGGCCGTGCTGGAACCTGTGCGCGCGCAGGCGGCGGACGGGGCAGCGCTGGTTCGGGTCGGGTCGTAGCTGCAACAGCGACGTGCGGACGGCGGGCGCGGCGGCCGCTCGTGAAGCACTTGCCGGCCGCGCGGCCTCGCTCGTCATGGTCTTCTGTCCGGCGGGTGTGGACTACCAGGCCATGCTCGACGGCATTCGTTCCGAGGCTGGTGACACGCCCCTGATCGGGTGCACCGGTGTCGCTCAGCTCGCTCAGACCGGCCCGGCCGAGCCCTCGGTGGTGGTGAGCGTCATTGGCGGCGACGGATTCGAGGTCCGCATCAGTGCCGCGCTGAACGTTTCGGCGGGTCAGCGTGCGGCCGGCGAGCAGGTCGCGAGCACGGTGCACGAGTTGACCCGCGAGCACAAGATCCTGCTGCTGCTTGCGGACGGACTTGCCGGCGAGCAGCACGAACTCGTCCGCGGTGCCTACAGCGTGGTCGGCGGCTACGGTGCCGCTCGCCGGCGGGTGCGCTGCCGACAACTTCGACTACGACAAGACGTTCCAGTTCCTCGCGGACGCCGACGGCGTCCGGGTGCTCAGCGATGCGGTGGTGGCTGCGGCCATCGGTTCGGACGCGCCCATCGGCGTCGGCGTCGCGCACGGGTGGCGCAAGCACGGCGAGCCGATGGTGGTGACGAGCAGTGCGGGCGGAACGGTCCACACGCTGGACGGCGAGGCCGCCCTCGACGTCTTCTCGCGGCGCACCAATGCGCCGAAATCGCTGGCCGACGACACGCCGGCCTTCAGATTCTTCGCCATGAAGCATCCGCTCGGCATGTCGCGGCACGGCGGCGAAGACATTCGGGTGATGAACGAGGGAAACGCCGGCGACGGCTCGATCAAGTCGTTGGTGGCCGTACCCCAAGGTGCCTTGCTCTGGGCCATGGAGACCGACCGCGAGGGCTTGCTTTCCAGCGTTGACGACGCGTACGCGGAGGCAGTTGCGCCGCTTGAGGGCGCCGCGCCGATCGGCTTCTTGGTGTTCGACTGCGGTGTGCGCTTCATGTTTCTCGATCCGGACGGCGTGCGCGCAGAAGTCGCGAAGTTCATGCACCGTGCCGCAGGCGCGCCGTTCGGCGGCTTCTACACGTACGGCGAGATCGCGCGCACCCGTGGTGCGCGGGGTATGCACCATCTGACCTTGGTGATCGTGGCCTTCGGGTGAGGAGCGCACGGTGGCTTACCACTGGTCAGTTCACCAGCTGACCGAATACTTCGACGCAGTGGCGTCTCAGGAGACTGAGGAGGACGCCGTCCGGGTCGCGGTAGAGCGCGCCATCGAGACGTTCGGCGCGGAGCTCGGCGCACTCGTCCGCGATCGCGAGGTGCTGGCCTGCGTCGGCGTCGGCCGCCGCGAGCCGCCTGTCGACGCGCTGACCAACGCCGTCGCCGGCACGACCGTCATCGACGTCGCAGGGCCTCGGGTTGTTGCACTCCGTCGCCGCGCACCTCTACGACGATCGTTCTGGACACCTCGTGGTGGCGCGGGCGGGCGACGAATTCACCGGCGAGGAACGTCAACTGCTGCTCAGCATGGCGAGCGTTCTCGGCTTGGCGCTGCGCAGCCTGCGGACGCTGCAGGTCGAGCGCAGGTTGCGGACCGAACGTGAGCAGGAAGCGACGGAGCGGTTGCGACTGCTCGACACGCTCGGGCAGCGCCAGCGATTGCTGGAGTCACTGCTCACGATCCAGCGGGCCATCTCCCATCGTGCGCCACTGCAGACCGTGCTCGATGCCGTGACCGCTGGCGCGGCTGCGCTATTGAGTGATGCGTTCGTCGCACTCGTGCTCAGTGAGCCATTGGCCGGGCGGAACCGGATCGTTTCCTCGGCAGCGCCGGCCGACGACACCGACGATCACGATGCGCTCATCATGGCGGCGGCCTCCGACTCGGTCGCGATCGACGGCGTGGTCACCAGAGTGAGCGACGAGCACGAGGCGGTCAGGTGTACAGCACTCGCCGCGCCGGTGCACATCGAAGGCGACACGATCGGCAGCCTGGTGACTGTCGTCCTTCCGGAGACGCCAGATGTCGACGACCGGCGCGAGATGCTCGCCGCGTTTGCCGAGCAGGCGAGTCTCGCATTGACCGACGCGCGCACGGTCGAAGCGATGCGCGACGCGTACCACGACTCGGTGACTGGGCTGCCGCAACCGATCGCTGTTCCTCGACCGGCTGAATCAGGCGCTGCATAACGGCGCTCGGATGGGCACCGAAGTCACGGTGCTCTTCATCGACCTCGATCGTTTCAAGGACGTCAACGACAGCTTGGGCCATGCGGCCGGCGACGAACTGCTCGCATGGGTGGCCGGACGACTGCGTGAGGCCTTGCGCGACGATGACACCGCCGCCCGTCTCGGCGGCGACGAGTTCGCCGTCCTGCTCGAAAGGACGGTCGGATGCGACGCCGGTCAGATAGTCGCGAACCGAATCACGAAGGCGCTGCTGGAACCGATCCGACTCGTCGGCCGGGAGGTCTTTGCGTTTGCCAGCATCGGTATCGCCTCGAGCGACGAGTCTGTACGGACGGCTGACGAGCTGCTGCGCAACGCGGACGTCGCGATGTACCGCGCGAAGCGCAGCGGCGCCCGCACCGCGCTGGTATACGACCCCAGCATGCACACCGAGACGATGGACGTGTTGGAACTCGGCAGCGATTTGTACCACGCAGTGGCCCGCGGAGAGCTGCGCCTTCAGTACCAGCCCGTCGTCGACTTGCGGACCGGCAGAGCGGTCGCGGTAGAGGCGTTGGTGCGATGGGATCATCCGGTCCGAGGCTTGATTGCACCGAAGGCCTTCATCCCGATCGCCGAGCGCAACGGCGTCATCGTCGAGATCGGTCAGTGGGTGTTGGGTTCGGGTTGTACGCAGGCTGCGGCTTGGCGTGCATCATCGCTTCCCGACTTGGCAATCAGCGTCAATGTGTCGGCCCGGCAACTCGACGACCCGGGTTTCGCCGACATGGTGACCGAAGTACTGCGACAGACCGGTCTGCCGGCGCGCGCGCTGACGCTCGAGGTCACCGAATCGGTGCTGATGCACGATCCACTCCGCATCATCGAGCGTCTCAGCCCACTGAAGGCACTCGGAGTCCGGCTTGGCGATCGACGACTTTGGTACCGGCTACTCATCGTTGGCCTCGCTGCAGCATTTTCCGGCTGACCAGCTCAAGATTGATAAGGCCTTCACCGACACGATCGAGACTTCTGTCGAGGGCTCGGCGATCGTCCGAACCGTCGTGGAACTGGCCCGCACACTGCATATGCAGACTGTCGCCGAGGGCATCGAGACGGCGCAGCAGTACGCCAGCCTGCGCGAACTGTCGTGCGACCTGGGTCAGGGTTACCACTTCGCGCGGCCGCTGGCTGCGCAGGCCGTGCCAGCCTTCTTCGCCACATCGATGGACACCGGCAGGCCAGCGGACGACGCGTGGGCGGCGTCCCTTATCTCCTCCTAGCTGCCGGTGTCACGGCCGCCGCGCCCGCATCACGCGGCAGCAGTGCCGACTCGACCACCGCAAGCAACGCCACGGCCGCGATGAGGCAAAACGCCAGCGAGAATGCAGAGCGGGCGCCGGCGGTGACGCCGAGTTGTTTGGCGATGGGACTGCCCGCCCGCAGTGCAAGCGCTCCCGCGACAACGCCCAATCCCATGGTGAGCTGCTGGACTGTCGTCGTCAGCGTGTTCGCGTCGCCGATAGCGTCCGGCGCCACGTCGACAAAGCTGATGGCGTTGTACGCCGTAAACCCGATGGATCGAAACACTCCAGACGCGAACAGGAGCGCAGCGATCGCCCACAGCGGAGTGTGTGCAGTGATCAAGACCACACAGTGCGATAGTCACGGCGCTCCAGAGCGCGGCATGCACCAGGACAGTCCGGAACCCGAATCGGCGCAACAACGGGCCGGTGACCGGTTTGATGCCGATGTTGCCGACGAACACGGCGACGACGAGCACACCGGCTTTGACCGGGCTCCAGCGAAACGCCTCCTGAAACATCAACGGCAGCAGGAACGGCACCGCGCCGACCGCGAGTCGAAAGAAGGAGCCCCCGAGCGTGGTTACCCGAAACGTCGGGATCTGCAGCGATGCGAGTTCGACGAGGGGATGCACAGCTCGTCGCAAGTGGCGAACAGCGACGGCGATGGTGACGAGCGCGACCGCACCGGTCGTGCCGGTAAAGAGCCAGTCGACCCGGCGGGCTGTCACCAGTTCGAGGCTGGTCACCAGCGTGGCGAGCCCGACGCCGGTCAGCGCGAATCCTCGCCAGTCCATCGGTGTTCGATCGACATGCGGCAGATTCGGCACGATGCGCGCGGTGACGAACAGCGCAGCGACGCCCAGTGGCAGGTTGATGACGAAGATCCAGCGCCACGACGCGTAAGTCGTGAGTAGACCGCCCAGCGCAGGTGCGATGACAGGTGCGGCCAACGCCGGCCAGGTCAGGTACGCGAACGCGTCGATCAACTCGGCCGGTGTCGTCTTTCGCAGGACCACGAGCCGCCCGACCGGGACCATCATCGCACCGCCGATACCTTGCAACGACTCGTACAGCGGTGAGTTCACCGAGGCTCGTGCTGATCGCGCACAGCCCTGATGCGACGGTGAACACGACGATGGCGGTGCCGAAGATGGTGCGGGCCCCGAACCGATCCGCAAGCCATCCGCTCACCGGGATGAAGACGCTCAGGGTGAGCAGGTAGGCGGTGATGACGACGTTGAGATCGACGGCCCGGACGCCGAGGGAGCCCGCCATTCGCGGCGCCGCGGTTGCGATGATGGTGCCGTCGAGGTTCTCCATGAAGAACGCGCCCGCAACCAGCAGCGCGACACCACGCCACGGCGGATGACTGCCGGCGCCGCGCATGGCCGACAGTCTGTCAACGCAACGCCTACCGCGCGCGGGGCGGGGCGGTGCTCTCGCGGACGACGAGCTGCGTCGAAAGCTCTATTCGCAGCGTCTCGATCGGTTCGCCGCGCACCAACCGCAGGACCGTTCGTGCGGCGAGAGCGCCCATCTCCGCGAGTGGTTGACGCACCGTGGTGAGCGGGGGAGACGCCCATAGCGCTTCGGGCAGGTCGTCGAAGCCGACGATGCTGAGGTCGCTGGGCACCCGAAGCCCATGCTGGCGCGCGGCTTCGTAGACCCCGAACGCCATCTGGTCGCTGGAGGCGAACACCGCAGTTGGGGGGTCCGGCAGACCCAGAAATTGGGCTCCCCCGGTGAAGCCCGACTCGGGGTCGAAGTCGCCGGTGTAAACCAGATCGTGATCGAACTCCAGTCCGGCGGCTTCAAGAGCGGCCCGGTAGCCGTCGAGACGCGCGCGACTGCATTGCAGCCGCGGCGGGCCGGTGATGATTCCTATTCGGCGATGCCCGAGCTCGATGAGATGTTCGGTCGCACTGAGCCCGCCGGCCCAGTTGGTGGCCCCGATTGTCGGCACGTCGTAAGACGGGCTGCCCGAGGGGTCGACGACAACCGTCGGCAGGTGGCGGTGCACCTCCGCTTGCAGTTTCGGTTGCAGATGCGATGTCACCAAGATGATGCCGTCGGATGCACGGGCCTGGACGTTTTGCCACCAGCGTCGCTCCGACGTGACTTGGTTGTGGATCGCCGAGACGACAGTTCCGACGCCCGCATCGTGAGCGACATCTTCAACGCCGCGGATGATCTCGACGGCCCATGGGCTGTCGAGATCGTTGAACACGAGGTCGATGAGATTCGCTCGAGTGCCGCGCGCCGAGTCCGCGCCGCTGGTAGTCGTGCTTCTCGAGGAGTTTCTCGACCCGGGTGCGCGTGTCGGCAGCGACGTCGATTCGACCGTTGAGGACCCTTGACACCGTTGGCACCGATACGCCCGCCTCTGCGGCGATCGCGGCGATGGTCACCCGGGTCACCCGCCCTCGATCGGCGATGGCCACGACGAGTCTCCTTCGAAAGTCGCGTTACACGATACGCAAGCAGCGCCGAGGACCCGTGGTTGGGATCGAGGGATCCTGCCGCTACTCCACCGTGACGTCGGCCACCATGCGCCTCGACAATCCTACGGTGCGCTCCGGACCGAGCAGTCGGATGTTCACGATGTGTGCGCGATTCGCTGCTTGATGTCGACAGTCGAAGTTGAAGATCGCCCGGCTCGACGATCCGGACACCGCCCACGACCGGTGAAGGAGGAGAGGTCTGCCGACACGTCGAACGAAACCCGCCGCGATTCGACCCGGCTCGACGTCAACGCGGGCGTATCCGATCAAGCGGACGTCGGGCCGAGTGACCTGGGCAACCGGATCATGCAGGTAAAGCTGGACGACGTCGGTGCCTGCTCGGCGTCCGATATTCGAGACGGTGAGCGACGACCCGCACCGCGCCGTCCGTTGTGGACTCGACGCGATCCGTGTCGGTCACTGCCACGCCGTCGACCGTGACGTCCGCCCACCGAAAGGTGGTGTACGAAAGCCCATGACCGAAAGCCCAGAGCGGCGTCGGGTCGACCGTGCTGACGCCGCTGCGCAGACCGAGGGTGGGTGTCAGATACGTGCCCGACTGGCCGGGGCTGCGCGGGATGCGACACCGGCAACCGCCCGGAGGGACACACCCGGCCGGACAGCACGCCGGCGAGTGCCGCGCCTCCTTCTTCTCCAGGGAAGAAGGACTGCACGACCGCCGCCAACCGATCTGCGTACGCGCCGAGAGCGTAGGGACGGCCGGACACCATGACGAGCACGACCGGCCGCCCGGTCGCGATAATCGCATCGAGTAGTTGTCCTTGTACGCCGGGCAGTTCCAGCGTTTCGGCGTCGCATCCTTCGCCGGATGTTCCTCGTCCGAAAAGGCCGGCCCGATCGCCAAGTGCGACGACGCAGACATCGGCGGCAGCTAGCCGCCGCTGACCGCGACCGCGAAGCCGCCCGTGTCCGTCGCCGTCGACGTCGCACCCTGGGGCGTACGCCACGTCAGTGTCAGGCAGTTCCTTGCGGGTCGCTTCGAGCAACGTCGGGAATCGATAGCCCGAGCGGCCACTTCGGGTACTGAAGCCCGACGTGACTCGGGAACGTGTAGCAGCCGAGCATGGCGAATGCATCGTCGGCACGTGGGCCCAGTAGCGCGACTCGCGCCCCGGGCGCTAGCGGAAGTACGCCGTTGTTTGCCACGAGGACCACCGACTCCTCGGCGAGTTGACGAGCAACCGCGCGCGACTCGGGCGGGTCGAGTTCGATCGATCCGCGACGTCATCGATGTCGCCAGTCGCAACCGTGTCGGGACCGCGTGAGCGGAGCTGTCGGGCTCCAGTCAGGATCGAGCAGACCGAGCTGACCCTTCTGCGTGAGCACTCGACGTGCGGCCCGGTCGACGAACTCCTCCGACAGCAGACCCGACTCGATCGCCTTGACGAGCGGCTGTCCGTAGCAGCGCACGCTGGGCAGCTCGATGTCGATGCCGGCCCACAACGCCATGGCGGCGGCGCTACTCTCGTCGGCCGCGACCTTGTGCAGCAGGTTAAGAAACGTGACGCCGAAGTAGTCGGCCACAACGGTGCCGTCAAAGCCCCACTCATCGCGCAACAGGTCGGTGAGGAGGGTGTTGTTGGCGGCGCTGGGCACACCGTCGATATCCGTGTACGCATGCATGACGGAACGTGCGCCGCCGTCGCGGATTGCCATCTCGAACGGTGGTAGCAAGATGTCGGCGATCTCGCGCGGACCTGCGGAGACCGGCGCGAAGTTGCGCCCGGCGCGCGATGCCGAATACCCGACGAAGTGCTTGAGCGTGGCAACCACACCGGCCGACTCGAGCCCGCGCACGTACGCGGTGCCAATCGTGGCGACGAGGTAGGGGTCCTCGCCGATCGTCTCCTCGACTCGGCCCCACCGGTAGTCGCGGGCGACGTCGAGGACAGGAGCAAGACCTTGGTGGACGCCGACGGAGCGCATCGTCTTGCCGACCTGCGCCGCCATGGTCTCCACGAGAGCCGGATCGAAGGTGGCGCCCCACGCGAGAGCCGTCGGGTAGATGGTTGCGCCGAAGGCCATGAAGCCCGAGAGGCACTCGTCGTGCGCGATGGCCGGAATGCCATGCCGATTCGCCGCGGCGATGTCGGCCTGTGCGCGCGCAAGTGATCGAGCACCCATTGCCGGGTCTACCGGCACCGTCCCGAAGGGGCGCGTGAGGTGACCAAGGCCATGTGCGATGAGGTCGTTCCAGGGCAGATCGCGTCGTCACGAGCTCGTGCTGATGCGGCGCCACGCCGTCGCCTTTTGGATCTGCCCCGGCCCAGACCCCGTACAGCTGACCGATCTTCTCCTCGAGTGTCATCCGTCCGAGGAGGTCAGTCACGCGCTGCGCCAGCGGCAGATCGGTGTCGCGCCACGGCAGGTCGGTCGCCGTCGCAAGCCCGCTGGGGTCAGGTGTCACCACGTCGTATCCACTTCGTCAGTAGCGTGCGTCGGACTGCTGGCGCCAGCCTGGCGTCCCGACCGAGCGCGTTCGAGCAGTCACCCGGTCTACCGAGAGCGGCGCTCCGGCTGGAGAACATCGGGATCGTACCGGAAACTTTCGGAACTGTCTCGGCTGCCATCGGTCGCTCAGTGAGCAAAGATAACGGTTCGGGAAGGTTCCCAGGAAAGGGTTGACCGGGCGAGATCGCGAGCCTTACCGTAGCGCCGCCGTCGGAACTATCGTGACGTTCTCGGTAACTTCCGGTACGACCGGTGACGGGCGTACCCCACCTCCGGGCACCCGTGTCGAGTGCGGGACCCTCGCTGAAGGGACGTTCATGACGAGCCGCACCAATCGCTTTACCCACCCCATAGTCAGGGCGACTGCGATTGCCGCAGTGTGCTGCCCTGGCCGTCGCTGCATGCTCAAGCTCCAAGAAGACCTCGGCGCCTGCGAGCTCCGCAGCCAGCACCCCCGCAGCCAGCGCCGCTGCTGCAACCTCATCCGCAAGCAGCGCGCCCACGACCGCGGCAAGCGCGCCTGCGTCGTCGCCGGCTAGTGGCGGCCAGCTCAACGGAGGCAAGCCCGTGACGCTGACGTGGTGGCACAACGTCTCGACCGACCCCGGCAAGACCGCATTCCAGAAGGTGGCCGACGACTTCCACGCCGCCAACCCCAACGTCACCATCCAGGTGCAGCCGATCCAGAACGAAAGCATCAAGACCAAGATCCAGGTCGCGCTGCAGGGCACCCCGCCCGACATCTTCCAGCAGTGGGGTGGCGGCGCGATGGCCACTCAGGCCCAGTCGGGCAAGCTGGCCGACCTCACGCAGCTGACGTCCAGCTGGATCGGTCAACTCGGCAAGAGTGCCGCGGGTTGGGCAGACAACGGTAAGCAGCTCGGGGTGCCTTACGACTACCACGTGGTCGGCTTCTGGTACCGCACCGACCTGTTCACCAAGGCCGGCATCACCACACCCCCGGCGACGATGACCGACCTGCTGGCCGACATCACGAAGCTGAAGGCCGCCGGCATCACGCCGATGACCGTCGGTGGCAAGGACAAGTGGCCGGATGCCTTCTACTGGGAGAACTTCGTACTGAAGGAGTGCCCGAAGGACACCATCACGGCGGGCATTGCGGCCGCTAAGTTCACCGATCCGTGCTTCGTCAAGGCCGGTCAGCGATCTGAAGACGCTGCTCGACGCGAAGCCCTTCAACACCGGCTTCCTCGCCACTCCTGCACAGCAGGGCGCTGGCAGTTCAGCGGGTCTGGTCGCCAACGGCAAGGCAGCGATGGAGCTGCAGGGTGACTGGGAGATTCCGACGATCATCGGTCTGGTTCCGAAGGACCAGGCGGCAACGGTCGAAGGCGAGATGGGCTTCTTCCCGTTCCCGTCGATCACGGGTGGCAACGGCGAGCCCGGTGCGGCACTCGGTGGCGGCGACGGCTTCTCGTGCTCGACCAAGGCACCGGACGCGTGTGCTGCGTTCCTGCAGTACCTGACCAGCGTCCCGGTCGAAGAAGAGCTCGTGAAGGCGACGGCCATCAGCATCCCGTCGAACGGTGGCGCCACGTCGGCTATCAGCGACCCCACCTTGCAGAAGGTGCTCACCTACTTGCAGGGTGTGTCGTACAACCAGCTGTACTTCGACCAGGCTCTTCCGACGAATGTCGGCAACGCAGTGAACGACGCGGTGTCGAACTTCTTCGCCGGCCAGGGAACACCTCAGGACATCGCGGACTCAGCTGGCAAGGCGGCATCCCAGTAACTGCAGTGTCCAACTGATTGGTGAAAGCTCGTCATGGCAAGTGAAGGGCACACCACGACCCGGCCCGGGCAACCGGTGCCGGGCGTGGTGCCTCCCGCTCGACGCGGCTCCCGGCCGGAAGTCAACCCGGTCGGGAGTCCGTCAGCGCCTGGAGTTGTTGCTTCTCCTCGGCCCAGCCTTCGTGCTGTTCGTCGGGTTCGTGCTGGTGCCGATCGCGGTCGCGGTCTACTACAGCTTCTATAAGTGGAGTGGGTTCGGGCCGCTCAACCATCCCGTCGGACTAGGCAACTACCGACGGGCGTTCTCCGACACGGTGTTCCTGCACGCGATTCAGCACAACGTCACGATCGCGCTGCTGTCGCTCTTCCTTCAGCTGCCGCTCAGCATCGCGCTCGCGCTGCTGCTGAATCGCCAACTTCGTGGTCGCGGCTTCTTGCGCCTTGTGGTGTTCGCTCCCTACGTGCTCTCTGAAGCCGTCACCGCTGTCATGTGGTTGATGCTGCTGCAGCCCGATGGATTCGTTGACCAAGTCTTCAAGCATCTTCGGGCTCGGCAGTCTGGTGACGACCTGGCTGGCCAACACCCATGTCGTCCTCTACACGCTCTTCGTTGTCATCACCTGGAAGTACATCGGCTTCGGCGTCATCTTGTTGCTCGCCGGCCTGCAAGGCATCCCGACGGAATTGCGCGAGGCTTCGGCACTCGATGGCGCGAGCCCGTGGCAAACGACGCGGCGAGTCATCTTGCCGCTGCTCGGTCCGACGATCCGGATCTGGATCTTCCTGTCGATGATCGGCTCGCTGCAGCTGTTCGATATTCCCTGGATCATGACTCTCGGCGGCCCGGCAGGTGCGTCGACCACGATGTCGACATATCTCATCGACAAGGGCTTCCAGAGTTACGAATTCGGCTACGGCAGCGCGGTCGCGGTGATCCTGTTCATCTTCTGCTTCGCGTTCGCCCTGCTGTACCAGCGCTTTGCACTACGCCGCGACACCGCAGGCGCTCTCACGAGGATGGTGGGATGACGGCGACCACGCAGCTGCTGACCGTGCGCGCAAAGCCGCCGCGCAGCCGGAACAAGGCGGCGAGCTCGCCGCTGGCGACCGCGCTCGCCTACTTGGCCGGCGTCGTCATCATCATCATCACCATCGTGCCGCTGCTCTTCATCTTCATCGGCGGCTTCCGTACGACCCCACAGATCAACAACAACCCGACCGGGTTGCCGCACCCCTGGCTTTGGTCCAACTACCGCATCCATCGTCACGTCGCACGTGTTCTGGCATTTCCTGATGAACAGCGCGCTCATCGCGATCATCGCCACGACGCTGGCTGTCTCGCTCGGAGTCGATGGCGGCCTTCGCCCTCTCGCGATACACCTTCAAGGGTCGCGAAGCGGTCTTCTCGTTCTTCACCATCGGCCTGCTCTTCCCGCTCACGGTCGCGTCGCTGCCGCTCTACCTGCTGCTACGCGATCTCGGTCTGCTCGAGAACATGTTCGGGGTCGCGATGCCCGAAGCTGCCTTCTCGCTGTCGATCACGATCGTCATCTTGCGGCCGTTCATGCGCGCAGATTCCGGGCGAACTCGAAGATGCGGCGGTCATCGACGGCACGAGCAAACTCGGATTCTTCTGGCGGGTGCTGCTACCACTTTCGATGCCCGCGCTGACGACAGTCGCCATCTTGGCCTTCGTCACCAGCTGGAACTTCTTCATCCTTCCGCTGCTGGTGTTCAACAACCAGATCCACTTCACCTTGCCACTGGGTGTGGCGACGTTCCAGTCGCAGTACTCCGCTGACACCGCACGGGTGTTCGCCTTCACCGCGCTGTCGATGCTGCCGACGCTCCTCTTCTTCACCGATCGCCCAGCGCCGCATCGTCGGTGGGCTGACCGGTGCGGTCAAGGGCTGAGCTCTTCGCCGGTTGTTCGAGGTCTGGCTCGTAGCGATTCAGGGTCGGGATCAGGGTCATCACTGATGTGCCTTCCTGTGCAGGCCGCCGATGATGTGCGTCTGTGGAGCAGTCAGTCCGCAGTGCAGCTGTGAGCTTGCTGTGGGCTTGCTGTGGCCATACACGTTGTCGAGGAAGTCGCCAGTAGCGTCCGTCTCATGCCGGAGCTGCTCGGAGCCAGATGGGTGTGTGCAGGGTGATCGAGGCACAAGCACTGACGAAGCGTTACGGGCCAAAGACTGCGGTGGACGACCTCAGTTTCGAGGTGCGACCCGGTTTCGTGACTGGCTTTCTGGGCCCGAATGGGTCAGGGAAGTCGACCACCATGCGCCTGCTGCTGGGCCTTGACCGACCGACCGCAGGACGTTCATTGATCAACGGAAAGTCCTACGTCGACTTTGCGGCACCATTGCACGAAGTTGGTGCGCTCTTGGAAGCTCGTGCGGTGCACACCGGCCGCTCGGCTCGCAATCACTTGCTCGCGATGGCGGCCACCAACCGCATTCCGCGTTCGCGAGTCGACGAGATGATCGGGCTCGTCGGTCTCGAGGACGTCGCCGGCAAGCGCGTCGGCGGATTCTCCCTCGGTATGGGCCAGCGGCTCGGCATTGCGTCGGCGCTGCTCGGTGATCCCGGCGTGCTCTTGCTGGACGAGCCGGTCAACGGGTTGGACCCAGAGGGGATCTTGTGGATCCGCAACCTCTTGAAGGCACTGGCGGCTGAGGGCCGCACGGTGTTCGTGTCGTCGCACTTGATGAGTGAGATGGCGGTGACGGCCACCGAAGTGATTGTGGTCGGCCGAGGGAAGCTCATCGCGTCGGGCAGCGTGGCGGACGTCATTCGCGGGGCGGGCGGCGGCGTGGTCCTGGTACGCACCACCGAGGCGGAGCGGTTGGCCGCACTGCTGGTCGCCGCGCCGAGGGTCGAGCGGCTCGCACCCGACGTGTTGCAGGTCAGCGGAATGGACAGTGCCGCGATCGGACTCGTCGCCGCGCGGGAAGCCATCCCGTTGATCGAGCTGACACCGCAGCAGGCGACGCTGGAAGAGGCGTTTATGGAGATCACCCGCGATGCCGTGGAGTTTCATGGGGCGGAACTCAGTAACACCGAACTCAGTAACACCGAACTCAGTAGCACCGAACTTGCGCCGAGTGGAGTAGGGGAAGCGCGATGACAGCGACGACGATCGCTCGCAGCGATGTGAGGGCCGCGCGGATCACGCAGGCCGGCGTGATTCGGTCGGAGTGGATCAAGATTCGCTCGCTACGCTCGACCTGGTTCAGCCTGTTGGCGGCCGTTGTCATGATCGTTGGTCTCGGCACGTTGTTCAGCAGCCTGCACGCGCATCGGGTCGAACAGGGGAACGGCCCGGGCGCGCAGATCGGCTTGGACGCGACGCAAGTGAGCCTGCGCGGAGTCTTCCTGGCGCAGCTGGCGATCGGCGTTCTCGGGGTCTTGGTGATTACCGGCGAGTACAGCACCGGCATGATCCGCTCGTCCTTGGCCGCCGTGCCGCACCGGCAGCCGGTGCTGATCGCCAAGGCACTTGTCTTCGGTGTCGTCGTGTTCGTCGTGTCGGTGGCGTCGACCTTCGCGGGATTCCTGCTTGGCCAGCAGGCACAAGCCAGCACGCACGCACAAGCGTCGCTGAGTACACCTGGCGCCTTGCGGGCCATCGTCGGCGGCGCGATCTATCTGACGCTGATCGGCCTGCTTGCCGTTGGGCTCGGGTTTCTGATCCGCAACACCGCCGGTGCGATCGCTACGCTCTTCGGGATCGTCCTGGTCGCGCCGATACTCGCCGCCGCCCTGCCCGCACCGTATTCGAACGACGTCGCCAAATATCTGCCGCTCAATGCCGGGTCGCAGATTTTGGTCACCATGAACTTCGATCCCACGCAACTCAGACCATGGCCGGGCATCGCCGTCACCGCCCTGTACGCGGTGGTCGCGCTTGTCGGGGGCGCGTTGATGCTGAAGCGGCGCGACGCCTGAGATCCGGTGCGGCTATCGCACCTTTGCGAGCGTCCGCCCGGCGCGGTCGGTGGCATCGGCTGACGCGCTCGGTCGGCCAGCCCACGGCCCGCTGCTCAAGCCGCAAGCCGCGGCGGCGAGGTTGGGCGCCGTAAGCCGACGCCGGGTTGCCTGCAAGCGATCGAAGAGGACAGCCGTGAATCGTCGCATCAACTCGTAGCCGAGCACCGGATCTGCCGCCATGAGGCCGCGCAGCACATCAGCGTCGAACACGATCGCGGTGGTTCGCTCGATTGCGGTCGCCGAGAGGTGCCAGCGGTACGGCGGGAAGAGCCACGACCAGCCCAGTGCGGCGTCCGCACCAAGGGTCTCGACCTCGACGCGTCCGCGATCAGGCACCTCGGCGTCCAGTCGAACAGAGCCCTGGCGGACGAGGAAGAACTCACCCGCGAGCTGGCCCTCACGAAAGATTTCGTGACCCTTCGCGAAGGTCTGGCTGTGCGCGTGAACGGCCAGCCGACGCAGCGACTCGGCCGGGATCGCCGAGAGGAACGGGTGGCTAGCGAGTGCCGTTGCACGAAGCGAAGTTGTCATGCGTCAATCGAACCGCGCAGCTTTGGCGGCGCGCAGTGCCGGACGTCATCCGGGCTTGGGACCATCGGCCCGCTCCTGGCCTTCGATCTGCACTTATCGCAGATTTCGCGCCAGCGGGTCACTCGGTGCCGGCGCGGACTGCAGGCGGACTTTGATGTCAACAGCAAACGCGCCGTCGGCGTTGACTATCACCGGATTCATGTCGAGTTCCGCGAGCTCAGGAATATCGGCAGCCATCGCGGCGGCGCGCAACACCATGTCCTCCAGCGCGCTGACGTCGGCTGGCGGCGCGCCCCGGTAACCAGCCAGTAGCGGGGCCATTCGAAGCGATCGGATTTGTCTCGCGGCGTCCTCCGCAGTCATCGGGAGCAGGTGAAACGCACGATCAGCAAGGAGGTCACCCAACATCCCACCAAGACCGACCGTGACGACCGGGCCGAACCTTGAGTCGGCGACAACTCCGATGGCCGCTTCGACGCCCGGCTTGACCATCGGTTGCACGATCGCGTCGATCATGACGTCCCCGAGGCGATCTTCCATTGACTCGTACGCGGCAGCGACCTCAGCCGGCGAACGAAGGTTCAGCCGAACGCCCCCGCGGCCTGACTTGTCTGTCACGGCCCCGGCTGCGACCTTCAACACGACCGGATACCCAAGAGAGGTGGCGGCCGCTGCGGCGTCCGGGGCGGTTCTGACCAACACCGCCGGCGTGACTGTCACGCCGTAGCTGGCGACGAGGGCGGCCGCATCCTTGGCGTCGAGCCAGAGATCACTCGTGCCACCGAGTGCCTTGCTCACGATCGCCTGCGCGGACGTGACGTCGACGTCGTGAAACTCGCGCTCGTTGCCGCTCGGGCGTTGACGCCACGTCGCGTAGCGAGCGGCCGCGCCGAGTGCCTTCGCGGCTGGTTCGGGGAACGCGAAATACGGTGCGAGGAGACGGCCGCTCGAGGAACGCAGCTCCGCCGGCGCGTCGACCACGCCGAGAAAGCAGGCGAGCACGGGCTTCGTGTCGACGTCGGCGCGAACCGTGGTGAACGCTCGAGCGAAGGCGCCGTTCAAGCCTGACTGGATCGGCGCGCACACAGCGATGACCGCATCGACATCGGCGTCGTCCAGCAAGACCCGGAGTGCGGCCTCAAAGGAAACCGGGTCTGCCGTGGCGTTGAGATTCACCGGGTTGTTGATGGCAGCCCCCGCCTGCAGCAGGCCCGCCAACCGGCGTCGTGTTACGTCGCTGAGTGCCACGACGTCAAGACCAGCAGCCCCGCAGGCGTCGGCGGCCAGGAGACCCGGGCCGGCCCCATTCGCAACGACCGCGACGCGGCGTCCGCTGGGTAGCGGTGCGAGATCGAAAAGGCTTGCCACATCGAACAGCTCAGCCAGTGATTCGACTCGCGTGACACCAGCCTGTTCGAACAGCGTGTCGGCGGCAATGTCGGCGGTTGCGGTAGTCGCGAGTAGCGAACCAGTCCTGCGGCTAGCTGGCTCCGTCCGACCAGACTTGACGACAACCACCGGCTTGCTACGCCCGACTCGCGCTGCTATGCGGGCGAACTTGCGTGGGTTGCCGAGCGACTCGAGGTACAAAGCGCACACTCGGGTGGCCGAATCCGCTTCCCACGCGCACAATAGGTCGTTGCCCGAGACATCGGCCTTGTTGCCGGCCGAAACGAAGCTCGAGATTCCGACGCCCACGCGAGCTGCGTACGCCAGCGCCGCTGTGCCGACTGAGCCTGATTGCGCCATCAGCCCGATCCCGCCGCTGGCGGGCATCGTCGGCGACAAGGTCGCATTGAGGGCAACGGCTGGATCCGCGTTGGCGATCCCTGAGCAGTTCGGACCGATCAAGCGCAGGCCCGCCGACCGGCACGCTCGCACGAGTTCGTCCTGGCGCAACTGCCCCGCGGCACCGACCTCGGCGAAACCCGCGGTAACGACCACGAGTCCCGCGGCACCACACGCGGCTGCCTCATGCACGACGCCCAGGACCTCACCCGCCGGGACCGCGACAACGACGACATCCACCGGTGACGGCACCTCGGCCAGAGACCGATGCGATCGGATGCCCGCTATCCGGTGCCCTGACCGGTTCACTGCATGAAGTGTTCCCCGGTAGCCGCCTCGGACGATATTGGCGAGTACCTGGTGGCCTACACCTGCCGGGTCGACCCCTGCGCCGACGACCACAACTGAGGTAGGCGCGAGGATCCTCGCCAGCGACTTGGCGTCCGCCAGAGCTTCGCGGGTCCCGACTGCGCGGCGGAAGTACCCGTCAAATTGCAGGGGCAGCTCGACGTGCACGACATTGGTGCCAGTCTGTTTTGCCATCGGCAGGCCGGCGTCGCGAAATACGTGGAGCATCGACGCGTTGCTTGGCATCACCTCGGCGACGAAACGGGTAATGCCACACTGCGTAGCCAATGTGCTGAGGTGCTCAAGAAGCAGCATGCCGACACCACGACCGTGCTGGGCGTCGTCGACCAGCACGGCAAACTCCCCGGCGGTCGGGTCGTCGTCGAGTCGTTCGAACGACGCAACGCCGACCACCTCATCACCGATCTGCGCCAACAGCGAGCCGTGGTCGTCGCTTGGAGGACGGGTCATCCGCTCGACGTCGCGGCGGGAATTCACCTCCGAAACCGAGAAGAAGCGCATCAGTAGCGCGTCCGCAGAGGCTCGGTCGTACATCCGATGAAGGACCGCGGCGTCACTTGGCCGCACGGTGCGAATCCGCGCGATGCCTGCGTCGACGAGAAGCGCATCTACATCGACGTCAGGTATCTGCATCGGCGCGATCTCCTTCCAGGCATGCCGAGCGCGGACCGCGCGTACGGAAGGCGAAGCGACAGCCCGAACCGGCTATCGAATGACGACGACGGGGCAGGCCGCGTGGTGGACTGCTTGCGCGCTAACCGAACCGAGCAGTAGCTCGGCGAATCCGCCGTGCCCACGCGAGCCGACGACGAGCAGATCAGCCTGTGAGCTGCGGTCGACGAGGATCGACGGTGCGGCGCCGTGGACGACACTGGTAATGACGCGGTCAGCCGGCAGGTCGACATCTGCTGCCGCCTTCTCGACGATCTCGCGTGCCTGAGCTTCGGGGTCAAGGCCTGCGACCACGAGCGGCAGCCCGTAGGACACGGGTCGCGCCCAAGCGATCAGCAGTTCCAAAGTGCCGCCGGTCTTCTTGGCCTGCTCGATGCCCCAGGCGACCGCCTTCTGGCTTTGCGGCGATCCGTCCACGCCGACGACGATGAGCGGTCGACTGATTTCGGGGGTGGTCATGGGTCCTCCTTGTTTGGTGAGCCCAGGATCGCGCCCGAGGGGGCGCGGACGTTACGGCCATTGGTCCTTATTGCCCAGCCGCTAGGTCCTTCGCTCAGCCCGCAGTACTGAAGTGGGCCGCCCGCTTCCGCACGTGCCGAGTCTTGCTGTAGCGCGGCGGTGGCGGCTCCTGGGCGGTGATGTCCCGATAGAAGTAGCGCTTGCCCATTTCGATGAGCGCGAGGTAGCCGACGACCATCGCAGCCAGGGCCGCGAAAAACGCCCCTGGGAGCGGACTGAATCCGAGGGCATGCGCGAGCGGCGTGGCGGGCAGCAGCGTACCGACGATCACCACACTTACGGCCGCCAGCGTGAGCGGCAGGCTCGGATGGCTCCGGAAGAACGGCACGCGACGGGTGCGGATGGCGAAAATGACCAAGGTCTGCGTAGCGAGAGACTCGACGAACCACCCTGAGCGGAACTGGCTTGCACCGGAGTGGAAGACCCAGAGCATGACGGCGAAGGTGATGAAGTCGAAGCATGAACTGAGCGGACCGAAGAAGATCATGAATCGGCGGATGAACCCGATATCCCAGTGGGAAGGCCGGCGAAGCTGCTCTTCATCTACCCCGTCGGTGGGAATCGCCAGCTGGCTCGTGTCATAGAGCAGATTGTTGAGCAGGATTTGAGACGGCAGCATCGGGAGGAAGCTCAGGAACAGTGACGCGCCGGCCGCGGAAAACATGTTGCCGAAGTTGCTGGACGTCCCCATCAACACGTACTTGATCGTGTTCGCGAAGATCCGCCGGCCTTCTGCGACGCCGTCGGCGAGCACATCGAGGTCCTTTTCGAGCAGAATCACGTCTGCTGCGTCTTTTGCGACGTCGGTTGCGGTGTTCACAGAAATGCCGACGTCGGCAGCGTGAAGGGCGAGCGCATCGTTGACGCCGTCACCCAGGAACGCGACCGAACCCCCGGTACGCCGTTGGATACGGACGATCCGTGCCTTGTGTTCAGGGCTGACCCTGGCGAACACCGTGGTCCGGGGGATCGCCTCGGCCAACGCAGCGTCGTCCAAAGCATCGATGTCTGTACCGGTGAGCGCGACGGCGTCGCCGAGACCCAAGTCGCGACAGACCTTCACCGCAACAGCGGCGTTGTCCCCTGTCACGATCTTCACCGTGATGCCAAGGACCGCCAGCCGCCGCAGTGCCGCCGCAGCATCGTGCTTGGGCGGGTCGAGGAAGACGAGTAGTCCGGCGAGACACAGGCCACGTTCATCCTCGGTGGTCAACGGGTGCGCCTCGGAGGTGAGGCGGGTAGCGACCGCGACGACCCGATTCCCAGCGGCGAACTCCGCGCCGAGCGCGGCCCGGGCGGCGTCCGGCACGTTGACGCAACGGTCAAGGACTGTTTCGGGGGCTCCTTTGGTGACCACCATGAGTTCGCCTGCGCTGTCGCGAACGAGTGCTGAGACCATCCGGCGGTCGTGGTCGAACGGCAGGATGCCCAGTCGCGTGTAGCCGTCCAACGAAGCGCGCTCCGGGCGCCGACGCCGGTGAATCCCACAGCGCCTCGTCGAGCGGATTTCCACCGACGGCCGAGCCGCCCTGTTCGGTGTTCTCCGTGCAGAGCAGTCCCCACCGCACAATGACCCCGGTATCGACGCTTCCGGCTGACACTGCGCGCATGAACTCGACGCGGCCCTGCGTCAGGGTGCCGGTCTTGTCGGTGAAGAGCACGTCGACATTGCCGAGATCCTCGATACAGACCAACCGCTTGACCAGGACCTTGCGACGACTCATCCGGCGCGAGCCGGCGGCGAGACTGGTTGATACGACGGCGGGTAGCAGTTGCGGCGTGATCCCGACCGCGATAGCCAGTGAGAACAATGCGGCGTCGATGACTGGTTTGTGCAGCACCACGTTGATCACAAAGATGGACGTCGTCAACGCGCCGGCGACGTACACCAGAAGCATCGAGAACTTGCGCAGGCCGACTTGGAATTCGGTATCGAGCTGATGAGTGCTGAGACCGGCGGCGATCTTGCCGAACTCGGTACGGGCACCAGTCGCCACGACGACGCCGCGGCCGCTTCCGGCGTGAATGACCGTGCCCATGAGAGCGCAGCCGGTCAGTTCGGCAAGAGCGGTTCCGGCGGAAACGGCCGCGGTGGCCTTCTCCACGGACAATGACTCGCCGGTGAGAACAGATTCGTCGCACTCCAGCCCGCTGACGTCGATGAGGCGAACGTCGCCGGGCACGATGTCGCCGAGACGCAGTTCGACCAGGTCGCCGGGCACGAGCGAAGTGACGTCTACGGACGTCGCCAACCCGCCGCGGGTCACGATTGCCTCATGGTGGATCTGCGAGTGAAGCGCCTCGGCGGCCTTTTCGGCTCTGTATTCGTTCACGAATCCGAGCCCGACGGACAGGGCGACGATCACCCCAATGATGACGGCGTCGCTGCGCTCACCAACGAAATACGATGCGACCGCTGCTATGACCAGCAGGGCGAGCAGCGGAGATCGCAGCTGATGCCAGAGCACCGGCAGCAGGCGGGCGCGGTGAGTGGATACCGCATTGGGACCCCACTGCGACTGCCGCCGGGCGACTTCGTCATTTGGCAGGCCTTCGGTGGCGGACGTGCCGAGCTCTTGCAGAACGTCCGACGCGCTCTTTGTTGCCGCTGACATGATCGGACTCGATGAGTTCGTCAGCATTGCTCCACCCAACTGTGGCGTTGATTCTATCGGTTAGGGACCAAAGTCCGTCGCCCGCGGACCGACGACCCCTGCGTGAACGCGGTTCCCGGCATCTATCGTTGCTTCATGGACGACGGGCCGGCGGTAATGGTGCGCGTGGCGCCGCCAGCCGAAATGCTCGACCAGCGACGGGTCGGACGGCGGATCGTCGTCCACGGCACGGTGCAGGGTGTGGGATTTCGTCCCTTTGTTTATCGGCTCGCCGTCGAGTTGGGTCTCGACGGAACGGTTCGCAACGCCGACGGGCACGTCGTCATCGAGGCTTCGGGAACGTCGGACGCGCTCGATGAGTTTGTGCAACGCATCGCCTCCGATGCACCACCGCTGGCGCGCGTCGACTCGGTCGCAGCTCAGCGACCTTGCCCTCACGCACGGCTGTCGGATCGGGCTTTTGGGTTGCCGCGAGTCGCCGCACCGACCGGGATTCGGCCGGTGAGCTGCCACCCGACATCGCGACCTGCGCGGACTGTCTGCGCGAGCTCTTCGATCCGGAGGACCGGCGCTACCGGTACCCGTTTACGAACTGCACGAACTGCGGGCCGCGCGCCACGATCATTCGTGATCTGCCTTACGACCGCGAACGGACTGTCATGCAGTCCTTTCCGCTCTGCGAGCTCTGTGCGGTCGAGTATGGCGATCCGACCGATCGTCGATTTCATGCCGAGCCGGTAGCCTGCGCCGCGTGTGGGCCGCAACTCGCGTGGCAGCGCAACGGCGCCGCCGCCAAGATCGCCGCCGGTGAACTCGCATTGGAGGCGGCTGTTCAAGCGATCGCCATGGGTCAGATCGTCGCCATCAAGAGCCTCGGTGGCTACCAACTCGTGTGCGATGCCACCAACGCGGACGCCGTCGGATTGCTGCGCGAACGCAAGCGCAGGCCGACGAAGCCGCTGGCCGTCATGGTCGCCGACGACGCTGCCCTGTACGAAGTCGCGCGACCCACTGTGGCCGAAGCGTTGCTGCTGACGTCGCAAGCTCGGCCGATCGTGCTCGTGCGCTCCGCCGGTACGTTGCCTGCTGTCGTTAGTCCGGGAACATCGCGGGTCGGCGTGTTCTTGCCATACACGCCTTTGCACCACCTGCTGCTGGCCGAGCTGGCAAGACCGCTCATCGTCACCAGCGGGAATCGCTGCGACGAGCCGATGGTGGTCGACAACGACGCGGCACTCTTGACCCTTGCCGGTATCGCCGACGGCTTCCTCATGAGTGACCGCGACATCGCCGTCCGCTATGACGACTCCGTCGTTCAGGTGATCGCCAATCGGCCACGAATCCTGCGGCGTGCCAGGGGCTACGCGCCGACCGCGCATCGCACTGCCAGTGCCCACTCGGCGTCCGATGCTCGGTGTCGGTGCCGAGTTGAAACATACATTCACGTTGGCAAGCGAGGGGCGGGCGGTACTCGGTCCGCACTTGGGTGATCTCGAGGACGTCGAGTCGTTCGATTCGTTCGAGCGCACGTTGATGCACTTGGCGCGGCTGGAAAGGATCGAACCGCAAATCGTGGCGCACGATCTGCACCCCGGCTACCTGTCGACGCAGTTCGCGCAGCGATACCCCGTCGAAGACCGGATGCCCGTACAGCACCACCACGCGCACATAGCAGCGTGCGCCGCGGAGTTCGGCGTTACCGAACCTGTGATCGGCATCGCATATGACGGTCTTGGGCTGGGCGACGACGGCACGCTGTGGGGCGGCGAGGTGCTCATCGCCGACCTCACCGGCTACCGGCGCTTCGGCAGATTCTCGCGCGCGCCATTGCCCGGTGGGCGCGCTGCAGTCAAGCGCCCGGCACGGATGGCCCTGGGCTATCTGTTCGGCGTGGAAGGCTTCGACGACGAACCTGGGCTGGCTGCGCACGGCGACTTTGACCCGTTTCTCGGAAGACTCGACCCGGGCGAGGTCGACACGATCCGACGCATGGTTCACGCGCGGATGGGCAGCCCCTTCGCGTCGAGCGCGGGCCGGTTGTTCGACGCGGTCGCCAGCATGCTTGGATCTGCGTGATGACGCGAGCTACGAAGGCGAAGCCGCGGTGGCGCTCGAGAACGTGGCCGCAGATGGCGACTTCGGCGAACTCGCATGGACGCTGCGCCGCGTCGACGGGCTTGCTCGTGTACGACGTGCGGCCGACGTTGGGCGACGTGATCCGGGCGGTCGCAGAGCGCGTCGACGCGTCCGGTCGTAGCGGCGCGCTTTCATCAGACACTGGTCGCCGTCACCGAAGCGCTCTGCCAGGAGGCCCGCCGCGCGACGGGGTTGCGGACGGTGTGCCTTGGTGGTGGGGTGTTCCAGAACAGCCGGCTGACGGCCGGTGTCATCGAAGCGCTGGCGGCTGGCGGATTCGTCGCATACGCCGGCGAACAAGTGCCGACCAACGACGGCGGGATCAGCTTCGGCCAATCGGCTATCGCAGCCGCCCGTACCAGAAGGGACTGAGCGGCATGTGCCTTGGTATTCCCGGCCGCGTGACGTCGACCGTCGATGTCGATGGGCTGCGCATGGGCGTTGTCGACTTTGGTGGCGTCCGGAAGGAGGTCTGCCTGAGCTACGTTCCCGAGACCGAGATCGGTGACTACGTCGTGGTGCACGTGGGCTTCGCGATCAGCCGCCTCGACGAGGACGAGGCGCTGCGCACCTTGGAGATCATCGCAGCGATGCCTGGTGCATTCGCCCAAGAACTCGGGCCGATCGCCGAGGAGTCGAGCGCGAGATGAAGTACGTCGAGGAGTACCGCGATCCAATTCTTGCGAAGCAGTTGCTTGGCGAAATCAACGCCGCAGTGACCAAGCCGTGGAGCCTGATGGAGGTGTGCGGTGGCCAGACGCACACCATCGTTCGGCAGGGCATCGACGACCTCTTGCCCGCCGGCTTGCGGATGGTCCATGGCCCCGGTTGCCCGGTGTGTGTCACGCCACTCGAACTCATCGACAAGGCGTGCGCGATCGCGGCGAGACCCGATGTCATCTTCACCAGCTACGGCGACATGCTGCGAGTGCCCGGATCACAGACGGATCTGCTCGCGCTAAAGGCGCGCGGGTCCGACGTCCGCACCGTGTACTCGCCGATGGACGCGGTACGGATCGCTGTCGATACCCCCGACCGCCAGGTCGTGTTCTTCGCTGTGGGATTCGAAACAACCGCGCCGGCCAACGCGATGGCCGTGATGCAAGCGAAGGAGCTCGGCCTGCGCAACTTCAGCGTGCTCGTCAGCCATGTGCTGGTGCCGCCCGCGATGACGGCGATCCTCGATGATCCCGAGTGCGGCATCGACGCATTCCTCGCCGCGGGCCACGTCTGCGCCGTCATGGGTTGGCGCGAATATGAACCTATCGTTGAGCGATATCGGGTACCGATCGTCGTCACCGGCTTCGAACCGCTCGATCTGCTCGAGGGCATCCTGATGGCCGTTCGGCAGCTCGAGGCGGGTCGGGCTGCTGTCGAGAACCAGTACATCCGAGCTGTGCAACGCCTCGGCAACACGCACGCACAGAGCGCGATCCGCCGGGTCTTCGCCATCACCGACCGCACGTGGCGAGGCGTGGGATCAATCCCTGACAGCGGACTCATGCTCGCCCCGGAGTACGCCGAATTCGATGCCGCGACCCGGTTCGACGTCGGCGGCATCGTGACGGCCGAGCACCCGGCCTGCATCGCCGGCGACATCCTGCGTGGAGTCAAGCTACCGACCGACTGCACGGCCTACGGAACGCTGTGCACGCCGCGGGTGCCACTCGGTGCGCCGATGGTGTCGAGCGAAGGAACGTGCGCTGCGTTCTACAACGCGGGCCGCGGGCGCCCAGTCCTTTCGGCTGTCGGCACGGAGAGTTCACGGTGACCGTCCAGCCGATCGAGCCCGGCGCTGGATTGACAGCGGCCTCATGCGCAGTCCCGATCGTCGAGCGTGAGCGGGTGCTGCTCGGCCATGGCTCGGGCGGTCAGCTTTCGGCTGAGTTGCTCCGCGAAGTGATCATGCCTGCGCTCGGAGCGGCGGCCCGCGCGGGAGCGATGGAGGACGGCGCGCTGATCCACGTCGGTACTCACGACCTGGTCCTGAGTACCGACTCGTTCGTGGTCAATCCGCGGTTCTTCCCGGGGGGCGACATCGGCAGCCTCGCTGTCCACGGGACGATCAACGACCTGGCGATGATGGGTGCCCTCCCCATCGCGTTGACGCTGGCCCTCGTGATCGAGGAGGGCTTCCCGATTGACGAGCTGCGCGCGATTTGCGAATCGGTCGGGCGAGCCGCTGTCGCAGCAGGCGTCACGATTGTCACCGGCGACACCAAGGTGGTGGGTCGCGGTGACGCCGACGGCTTGTTCATCAACACAACCGGGCTCGGACGCCGGCTGCCTGCGGCCGAGCCCAGCGCGACGAGGGCATGCGTCGGTGACGTCGTCGTGTTGTCGGCACCGATCGGATTGCACGGGACCACAGTGATGAGCACGCGGGCCGGTCTCGGGTTCGAGTCCGACATCGCGTCCGATTCGCAACCCCTGCACAGGCTCGTCGAGGCAATGATCGACGTCGCCGGGCCAGCAATTCACGTCATGCGAGACCCCACCCGTGGCGGCCTCGCGTCGGCATTGAACGAGATCGCGCAGGCCTCCGGCGTCCAGATATGTCTCGAAGAGTCGGCGATCCCAGTGCCGCCGACGGTCGCCGCGGCGTGCGAGATCCTCGGCCTCGACCCGTTGCACGTGGCCAACGAAGGTTGCCTTGTCGCGATCGTCGCCCCCGACGTCGTCGACGCGGTCGTCGCGGTGATGCGCACGTTGCCCGGAAGGGTCGAGCGCGTGCGCGGTCGGCAGCGTCATCGACGCGACAACGGCGCGAGTGGTGATGACGACCATCGTCGGATCGCGGCGCATCGTCGACATGCTGATCGGCGAACAGCTTCCCCGCATCTGCTGACTAGGGTGCGGTCTCCGCGGGATCGAGGTTGCCGACCGTCCGACTGCTGCGCGAGCCAGTTGGCGAAAGCTTCGGCGTATCGATGTGGCTCCGAGTGCTGATCGATATCGCGTAGCCCGCCCGTCTTGAGAAAGGTGCACCCGCGTAGCACGTCGGACTCGAACTGCTGCACGCATGGCCGGCTGCCAGTGACGATGACCTTGGGTGTTGTCAGCCACAGGTCGTGGATCTCGGCAACAGCGACGTCGAGCCCAAGCGAGCGGCCGTGGTAGACGACGGCGCTCACCAGCATCGCGGCCAACGCCTCATCGACCGACGGGAGCCACAGCATGAACCCTCTCGTCAACAGCCGACGTGGCAGCTCGTTGGTTTCGACTTGAGCCATCTGGATGCCTCCCGGCGCATCGCTGCAATCGGGGCGCTATTCGCCTCCCACCTGGCCAAAGTAGGCGCCCATCTGCGCCTCGCATCACTGACGAAAGCCCTGCGAGTCCAGGACCTAGAGCCGCGGTGCGGCTGGCCGGCGGCGCTAGAGGTAGACCGGCCGAGCGGCGGCCGGCGGCAGGCGCGACCTTGTCGGGTTTCGGCCGTCGTGATTCACTGAGCAACGTGTCCCATGCCCCGGAAACGACGACGTCGAGCTCGGGACCGGCCACCGCCGAGCGGCTTGGGTTGCTTGTCGAGGCGGTCGAAGAGTACGCGATTTTCATGCTCGATCCGGACGGCACGGTTGCGACCTGGAACGCCGGGGCTCATCGGATCAAGGGATACTCCGCTGACGAGATTGTCGGGCGGCACTTCTCCGTCTTCTACACAGACGAGGAGGTCCGGGCCGGCAAGCCGGAGCGCGAGCTCGACCAGGCAAGGGCAGAGGGTCGGGCGCGTGACGAGGGCTGGCGGGTACGCAAGGACGGCAGCCGATTCTGGGCCAACGTTGTCATCACCGCCGTCTACGACAAGAACGGCCAGCTCGAAGGCTTCGCGAAGGTAACCCGCGACGAGACAGAGCGGAAGCGCGTCGAGGAACAGAGCCGGCTGCTCGAGATTTTCGCCGAGCGCGACCGGATCGCGAACGAGCTGCTCGCAACCGTCGTGCGTCAGCTATTCGAGGCGGCTCTCGCGATGGAAAGCGCGGCTCAGGCGGCGAGCGACCCGAATGTACGGCACCGTATTCAAGACGCCGTCGACATCGTCGACCGTGCGTTGAAAGCCAGCCGCGTCGCGGTGCTCGGCATGACCTCGGCGGACAGCTGACGCTGGCGGCTAGGACTTCACCCGCCGGAGCCGGGCTTGATCCTCCTGCTCCGCCTGCTCGAGAGCTGATTTCCAGATCATGGAGCTGTGACTCCAGACGCGGCAACCAGTGGCGGCGCAGCACCCGCGCGCGGCGACGGGTCGTGAGCAGGGCCGACTCGAGGGCGGCGAGTGCAGATTGCGCCGCCCCGACCTCGACCGCAGCACGCAGTGCGGTCGCGGACGCAAGCCTTGCCTGCAGGAGTGTCGCGCTCATTCCGACGTCCGGGGGAGCCGCCGGTTCAACCGTAGCGCCGTCGGGATGACGCACTCCCATGGTCGTCGTCCAGGTCATCGCGACCTGCACCGGCGTCGTCCGGGCCTGCCGCACCGAGTCGATGCCGCCGACGAATCCGGCGTGCAGCATCCAGCGTTCGGCTTCCTCGCAGGCCGATCGCCATTGCTCCCGGCTGTAGTCGACCTGTGCCTTGCGGCGACGCACCTCAGTGCTCACCAGTTGGACCTTGCGCTCGAGTTCGCCGGCACCTCGGTCAGCCACCGCGATGCGGTGCCGGAGCCACAACCGGCCCGCCCGGCCAGCGGGAGTGCGTACCGAGGCGGCGGCCATCAGGGCCTCAGTGGGTACTTGAGTGCGTGCTCGGTTGTTCGCGCACGACCATCACTGTGCAGTGTGCGTTGTGCACGACCGCATGCGCGATCGAACCCAGCTTCATGCCAGAAAATCCGCCGCCACCGTGGGATCCGACAATGAGGAGTTGCGCAGACATGGAGGCGTTCGCCAGCACCTCGGCCGGGTAGCCGATCGGCAGCGATTGGGTGATCTGAATCGCGTCGTTCTCGGTCGAGACGCCGTGCAGCAGTTGCTCGAGTGAATAGTTTGCGTTTGCCTGGGCGGCGGCGAATGCGCGCTCGCGATCGAGAACGCCTTCTGCGCGCGAGTGGACAAAAAGCGCATACATGGCGATCAACGGGCTGTTGCGCAACCTGGCCTCATCCACCGCGGCGCGCAGCACCGCTTTCGATTCGTCCGATCCGTCGATGCCGACGATCACCGGACCCACTTCGCGCGCACTTCGCACCACGACGACCGAGGACGGCGAGTGGGATACCACGTGCAACGAGACTGAGCCCAGGGACAGGCCGGCGTATCCCCCGACGCCGCGTGCGCCGACCACCAGGAGTTGAGCCTTAGCGGCCGCGTCGAGCAGGACCGCGCTAGGGCGACCCTTCAGCAGGCTAGTGGTGACGTCGAGCTGCGGCGCCGATGACTTCACCGAGCCGGCGGCGGCAGCGAGCAACCAGGCGCCATGATCCCGGGCGACCAATTCCGCCTCGGAGTCGCCGGCGGCATCGTGCGGAGCGCGGTACATCGGGCGCCAGGAATGCACGAGCTCGAGTGGTGCTGCACGACGGATGGCTTCGTCGATCGCCCAGCCAAGAGCAGCGCGGCTGCCCACCGATCCGTCAACTCCGACGACGATCGGTTGGTGATCCACCTCGGCGCTCATCGCTACCTCCCTGGTTGACCAGCTAACACGGTGGGCTGACTAGTTGACACGGTGGGCTGACTAGTTGACACGGTGGGCTGACGATGCGCAGCCACCATCGCTGGCGGCAGCATAGTCAGGTCGCGGTCGGGAAGCGCCAGCGCGACCGACCACGCCAAGTCGAGCGTCTCGGCGAGGCTTCGCTTCTCGTCAGGCCGTTGCGCGAGAAGGTTGCGCTCGAACTGGTCGGCAAAGTCGACGAAGGCGAGATCTGCGGCACTCAACGCCTCGACTCCGACAAGTTCCGCGAGTTCGCGCACCTGCTGAGACCTCGAGAGCGACGCCAACAGTTGGGCCGCAAGGTCGAGGTGATCGTCCCTGGTGCGGCCTGGGCCGGCGCCCTTGCGCATCAGTCGCGACAACGACGCGAGGGCGTCGACGGGCGGATAGACCCCGCGTGCGTAAACATCCTGTGAGAGCACCACCTGACCCTCGGTGATGTACCCCGTGAGGTCCGGCACCGGGTGGGTGATGTCACCAGCTGGCATCGTGAGAACAGGGACCACCGTGACCGAGCCGGGAATGCCACGCACCCGACCGCAACGCTCGTACAACGACGCGAGGTCGCTGTAGAGGTATCCGGGATACGCGCGTCGCCCAGGGATCTCGCCCCGAGCCGCAGAAACCTCGCGAAGTGCCTCCGCGTAGCTCGTCATATCCGCCATCACGACAAGAACGTTTCGGCCGTGCTCGAAAGCGAGATCCTCCGCGATGGTGAGTGCGACGCGTGGGGTCAGGAGACGCTCGATGACCGGGTCGTCCGCGGTGTTCAGCAGCATGACGAGCTCTCCGGCCGAAAGCCTTGCTTCGAGCACTGTTCGGACGGCGGCCGCGTCGGGGTGCGTGAGTCCCATCGCGGCGAAGATGACGCTAAAGGGCTCGTCACCAACCGTCGCCTGGGCAGCGATCTGCGCGGCGAGTTCCATGTGCGGTAGGCCGGCCGCGGAGAATATCGGCAGCTTCTGGCCGCGCACGAGCGTGGTCAGCGCGTCGATGGCGGATATTCCGGTGATGATCGGGTCGGTCGGCGGCTGGCGCATCGTGGGGTTCAACGGACGTCCCTCGACCGGCACTTGGCGTCGTCCCACTATCGGCGGACCACCGTCGCGCGGCTGTCCGCGCCCGTCGCATACCCTGCCAAGCCACGCCGTGCCGACCGATATCTCCAGCGGATGGCCGTCGAACGACACCGACGTGGAAGTCGAGGTCATGCCCTGGGTGCCTTCGAGGACCTCCACCACCGCAAGATCGCCATCGACGTCGAGGACCAATCCGTGTCGATCCGCTCCGCCGGCGACCCGGATGACCGCGAATTCGTCCCAGCCGACGCCCTGTACTCCGCGCACCACCATCAGGGGCCCGTGAAGGCGAGTCACGGTGTCGTATTGGACGCGATCCCATCGGGTTGTCACTGTGCACCGCGCAGTCTCGTGACGACATCGTCGTGCCGGCGACCGATCTCGGCGATGTCGTCGGGCGCAACGTCGCTTGCAGCCCGCAGGAGCGTCGAGAAGTCGAATGCCTCGATGTCGGCGGCCGACACCCCGCCGTCCACCAGTTCGAAGCAGGTGTTGATGACGTCGAGAGTGGCTTCCGCGAGCGCGACGGCCTTGTCGGGACTGCAAAACGCGTCGTTGGGGACAAGCGAACTCTGCTGCAGAACCCCCTCGCGCACGAGGCGTCCCCCGAGCAGCTGGACTCGCTCTTTGTCCGGGAGTGAACTCGCGCCAACCAGCTCGGCGACGGCCGTCAAGCGATCGCTATCGGCAAGGATCGACGACAAGAGCGCCCGCCGAATCTGCCACCCTGAGTCGCCCTCGCGCGCGTACCAGGAAGCGATGGTGGCGGCGTCGCGGGAGAATGAACCCGACCAATTGACTGCGGGGTAGTGACGCGCGTAAGCCAAGTCATGGTCGAGACTCCACACCGCGCGCACGAAACGCTGCGTGAGCGCTGAGACGGGTTCGGTCAGGTCTCCACCTGGAGGAGACACGGCTCCTATGACCGTGACGGATCCGGCGAGCCCGCCCAAGGTGATCACCGGACCTGCGCGCTCGTAAAAGGCCGCGAGGGACGACGCGAGGCTGGCGGGGTAGCCCTCCTCCGCCGGCATAACGCCGGAACGAGAGGCAAACTCGCGTAGCGCTTCGGCCCATCGTGATGTCGAATCCGCGATGACGACAGCGTGATATCCCATGTCGCGAAAGTGTTCGGCGACCGTGGCGCCGCTATAGATGCTCGCTTCGCGGGCCATCATCGGCATGTTCGAGGTATTGGCGATAATGACCGTGCGATCGGCGAGCCGCCCGCCGGTCCGTGGATCCGTGAGAACTGCGAAGTCGTCGAGAACATCGGCCATCTCGTTGCCGCGTTCACCGCAGCCGACGTAGACGATGACGTCGGCGTCGCACCACTTCGCAACCTGCTGAAGCAACAGCGTCTTTCCGGTGCCGAATCCGCCCGGCACTGCAGCACTGCCCCCCCGCCCAACGGGGAAAATCATGTCCAAGACCCGTTGACCGGTCACCAAGGGCCGGTCGATGTCCCGACGTTCGGAACATGGGCGTGGCTGGCGAATCGGCCATCGCTCGGTCATCGTGACGCCGACGCCGTTGACCCGCACTAACTCGTCGTCGGCCCGATATGGCCCCGCCTCGCTGACCTGCTCGACATAGCCACTCGCGGCGACCGGGGCGATCACGCGATAGTCAAGCGCGCCACCAGTCGCGATCACGCCGAGTACCGACCCCGCCGCCACCGCGTCACCCGTCTTGACGATTGGTTGCCACGACCACGCGGTGTCCGTCGACTCGCCGACGCCGCCCCCCGCGAGCCACGTCGGAGCTCCCTTGAGCGGGCGCAGCAAACCGTCGAAGACACCGCCGAGCAGCCACGGGCCCAAGGCAGCGGAGAGTGGGTAACCACGCGCCCACGCGCCGGCGCCCGGTGCCAGCCCTCCCGTGTACTCGTACGACTGAAGTGTCGAGCGTGAGTCGGCGATGCCGACGACTTCTGCCGGCAACCGATGCGGCCCGATCTCCACGAGCTCGGAGACTGCCACGCCGTCAAGGTCGACAACCTCGACCAGCGGTCCGCTGACCCGCACGACCCGCGCTCGGCCGTCGGTCTCGTTCATGGCGTCCTCGGTCACGGCGTCCTCGGTCATGGCGTCCACTCCGGCGAATCGGCTAGCACGCCGTCAAGTGCCCAATCGGCAAGTGATCGAAGTGTCACTTCCACGCGGCGTCCCGACGATTCGATCACGCAACCGTCGTCGATGTCGCGGACCGTCGCCTCAGGACCGATGAGCGACCGGCCGGCGCTCGTCATCGTTTCGCGCAGGTCGCGGTAGATCGCTTCGCCGTGCAATAGCGTGACATTGTTTCGGGTCTTCAGTCGGAGCTGTTCGTAGACCGACCGCCGAGCTGCCAGCAGGAGTGCATGCACCTGTCTGCGGATCATCGCGTCGTCGATCGCGACTGCGTTCGCTCCTTCGGTTTCGCCACGACGACGCGCGTCTAACAGCGCTTGGTCGGCGTCGGCACGCGCTGCGTCGAACTCCGCCGACGTCTCATTGCGCGCCCTCGAAACGCAGTCGGCAGCCTCCCCACGGGCGCGAGACAGCAGCGCATTCCGCAGTGGCTCTAACGCTTGCTCGTCGACGGCTCCTCTCATGACGGCATCACCACAACCGGTGGGCCTACTACGGGGCTGGCCGAAGCACGCAGTGCCTCTTTAGCCGCAGGCGTGAGGATGACCGTCAGCACGTCGTCGGGTAGCGCGTCCCATGCTTGCCTGACCTCGGCAGCAGTCTCGCACTCGAACACGATCGCGCCGGCGAGGCCGAAGCCCGCGGTCTTGACTGCTTCACCGATCGCGACGACGGTGCCCATCTGTGCTCACGCCTTCCCGACAAGAATGATGGCGACGATCAGGCCATAGATCGCGATGCCTTCGGCCAGGCCAACAACCACCATCGCGCGACCGAACATCTCTGGTCGCTCACTCATCGCAGCCAATGCGGCGGAGCCGGTGTACGCGACGGCGATGCCACCGCCGATCGACGAGCCGGCGATCGCGATCCCGGCTCCGAGCAACGCACTACCGTTGAGGACCTTTGCGGTACCCGCAGCAGCGACCGTCGCGGCCGACGACGGCTGCGCCGTCAGTGCCAGCACGATCAGCACCATCGCAACCAACAGCAAGATGGCGTTGGCCGCCAAGAGAATCCGGGTCGCTACTACCCGGTGGCGTCGAAGAGTCGCCATCAGGAGAACCGTTGCCACAACCGCGACCGGCACTGCGACTAACCAACCGGACATGACTCCTCCATAGGTTGATCGGCAACCGGAACGCCAGCCTCGACCGCGAGATGCCACGGCCGGAATGGTTCGCCCTCGGTGACGAAGATGCGGGAGAACAACTCGTAGTACTCAAGACGCAACGCTTGTACGCCCGCGATCAGAGCTTCGAGCGAGAAGGTCACTGCGTTGCCAATGACGAAGATCAGCACAGCGGCCGTTGCGCCGAGGGGTCCATGCCGACCGGCGCCGACCGTCGATTGCCAAACCACCTGACCGAGTGCCGCGTGCGTCATGCCGAACGCTGCTAGTCGGGCGAAGCTGACGACGTTCGAACCTAGACGGACGACGACATCGAATGATTCGACACCTGCTTGAGCAGCGCCGTCTAGCCCTCCGCCCGCTTCGACGAAGAGCCCGACGAAGACGACGCCGACTGCGGCACTGGCCATTACCGCCCCGCCAACTGCCAGCGCCGCCACGTGGATGTACAGGCCGCCCGCCACGATTGCGAGGCCGGCAAACGTGGCAGCCCCGGCGAGGCCGGACGACGCGTAGATCGCGGACCGCCAACCACCTTCGCGGAAGCGATTCACGCTTGCCACGGCGTACGCAGTTGCAAGGAGGAGTGCACCGACAGCTATCGCTATTGACAGCAGCCGTACCGGCTGGTCGAGGGGCGAAAGCCAAAGCACCGGGAACGCGTGTGTTGGTCCAAAGCACTCGCCGTACAGGGCGCCGAACGCCATGCTGGCAGCGCCGGCGCCGCCAACCATGACCCAGACCGGGCGCACGACGTCCAGTCGACGCCAGTGGCCGAACCGTGCCGTGAGCGCGATTGCCAGGAGCAGCGCGCCGTGTCCCACGTCGGCGAACATCATGCCGAACATCGCCACGTAGGCAATGCCGGCCAGGACGGAGACGTCGATGTCACGGTAGGGGGGCGTCGCATAGGTCTCGACGAGCGGTGCGAAAGCGCGTCGTGCGCGGCCCTCTGCGAGCAGAGTGGGTGGCTGCGATCCCCGCGGCCGCCGGATCGCAACGACGGCGCCACCGATCGGCGCGAGGTCCTCCGCCAAGTCCGCTAGCGCGTTCGCCGGGGCCCAACCGACGAAGCCGACGACCGGGCCGTGGCGGACGCCGGTCTCCTCGACCGCTTCCAACTGCGCCTCACCTGCGGCGACGTCAAGCCGGTCGTGCTGCTCGCACCACCGCAGGTCGGGTGCACGTGCCGCCAGAACCGCGAACTCGGGCTTGTGTTGGGTGCGCCGGATCAGGGTGCTTGCTGGACCGGTCGCCGATTCCGGCGAGGACGACGCCACCTGCACGACACCTGCCTGAGCAACTCGAACCAGCACTTCGCGCACGGCGTCGTCCGGCGCCAGCAAGCCGACTCGCCGCATCGCGACCGGGATCCAACCGTCACGCCAGCGCATCGAACGCCTCCCTCGCGCCACCGAGAGCCGCTGCATGCAAGGCGGCCCGCACTAGCCACGCGTCAGCGGCCATGACCGCCACCGCACCGACCACCGGTTGCGGCCCGAACGACGAGCGGCGGAGCAACTCACGGCCGTCGGCTTCGATGCGGGCCCACCAGCCGGACTCCGCTCGCCACAAGTCCTGAGGACGGGTCACGTTGTGCAGAACCCATTTCGCCCGTTCAGGTAGTCGTTCGCGCAGCGAATCGACAGTGTCAGCCTCCAACGCGGGTTGCCCAAGCGTGCGGGCGAGGTTGTGCCGAACATCGGGCGGCAGCTGGTGACCGGCCATCACTTGCTCGCGCGCAACGATTAACGCCGCTGCTCCGGCGGCCCATGCGCGTGCCCCGGGCAGGCCTGAGCTGGCACGGTCGACCAGCCGACTGCGCATGGCAAGGCCGATGGCCCAAAGCGAATCGTTCGATGGCGCTCCCCACCACGTCGTCCGAAGACGTTCGACCACGTTGCTCGTGGTGACCGACTCAGAGCCGCCGGGTGTACTTGCGAGAGTGCCCATGTCGAACATCGGCGCTGCTCGCGCTCGGTCGGCGGGACGAAGGCGCGCTTCGATGTTGAGGATCTCGAACCACGCCATCGCGATGCGAAGCATCCCAACTCCGCTGGCGGGCACCCATCCCGGCGAGCACTCGGACGTTCCACAAGAACGTGGATGCAACGGCGCGTTGTGCTGCGGCGAGGTCGTCGGTGGCCCGGATGTCGCGTGCGTAGGGCGAGCTTTGCAGCTCGGCGAGCGCCGCCGCCAGATCCGGGCAGGCAGCGATGGACGCGGCGCCGACGCGACCTACCGTGCGGCGCGACATCGCGATCGCCCGCACGTCAGCACCCACCCACGCGCCCGTCACGGCCGGTCACCTGCCCGACCCGTCAGGGTCCGCGAGCCGGGCAGATTGCGGACCCGGGACACCGCGGCGGCGATGTAGGGAGTCGTCCGCTCGATTCCGTCGGCGCGGATACGGTCGGCTTCGTGTTGAGCAGCCACCAGCTCGGCAGCTTGTCGGGCTTCGCCGGCCGCTCTCACCGAGGCAGCCGATGTTGCCCGGGCTTGATCGATGTCCGTCGCCGCCTGCACCCTCAGGCTTGCGAGCCGTGCAGCGGCGGCTTCGCGGGTCTCTGCGGCCTGTCGCCGCCCTTGCGTGCGGATCGTCTCGCAGCGCGCGATAACGTCGTCCAAGGAAGCAAACACCGGCTCCAATTCGTCGGCACCAGTGAGCAGCGCAGCCGAGGGGACGCCGACCGGGCCGGCTCGGCCAGGTCCGGGAGCCGGTCTAAATCGGTCGAGGATGTCGCGCAGCGCCGCCATGGTGGATCACGCGCGGTTCGACAGGGCCGTGCCAATGTCCATCAACCAGCGACCACGCGTGTTCATAACTTGGCGGCACTCTGGCGTAGCACCAGTACGGGGCAGTGTGCGTGATGCACGACTGTGTGTGCGACAGACCCGAGACCCATCTCCGCGAAGCCGCCGCCGCCGTATGACCCGATGACCAGCATGCTGGCCTCTGTGCTCGCGCTAATCAGAATCTCAGCGGGGTATCCCGCCGGCAGGTCCGCTCGGACCTTGACGTTGGGGTAGTGGGACTTAGCGTCGGCAAGCAGTTGTTCAATCGAATCACTCGCCTCGGACCTTGCCGTAGCGAGGGCCGCGTTCCGGTCCGGAACGCCTTCCGCCTCCGAGTGCACGTACAGGACGTGGATGACGTCCAGCCGTGCGTTACGCACCGACGCCTCGTCGAACGCGGCCGATAGCACCGCCTTCGATTCGGCCGATCCATCGACGCCGACCACGATCGGACCGACGGGCTGGCGCGCAACTCGCACGACGACGACCGGACACGGTGCGTTCGACACAACATGGAGTCCAACCGAACCAAGCAGTAGCCCGTCGAAGCCACCGACGCCGCGCGCTCCGACCACCAGTACCTGTGCGTCGGCGTCAGCAGCGGCTTTGAGCAATACCTCGCTCGGCCTGCCCTCGAGCAGCTTTCCGGTGACGGACGCCTGCGGGTCGGAGGATTCGACGCGAGCGACGAGTGACGCGAGCCGCCCTTCGCCGTATCCGCGCGATGCCACCGCCAGGTCGACAAGGCCGGGGCCGCCCGGATAGGTGCGGTACATGCTGCGCCACGCGTACACAACCTCGAGTGGCGATTGCCGCAACGTCGCCTCGTCGACTGCCCAGTAGAGCGCGCTCCGGCTGGACGGCGAGTCGTCGACCCCGACGACGATGGGATTGTGGCGGGTCGTCACGAGATGCCTCCTTGCCTTGACACTCGTAGCAAAGACCCGCTGACCAGCAGGCGGTACGGGCTAAAGTCCCACCGCGTGGCGTCGTCATGCCCCTCGTCTCGTGCAGCGAAACTCAGGAGCAAAGACTCGTTCGGGCAGGTCGTTCTTCCCTGGGTCGACGAGTCGGCCCAGCGCAGGGTGGGGAACACCATCATTAGGAGGCGAGTGTCATGACCTCACGACTCGGCTTCGATCAGCTCGGGTTGCCGAGCGGCAAGCGGGCACGGCTACGTCGGATTCTTTACCAGCAAGGGCTTCGAAACGGCACCACACTGTTCCTGCCCTACGACCAAGGACTCGAGCACGGGCCGCGTGACTTCTTCTCTAACGAGACCGCCACCGACCCGCGCTACATCATGCGACTCGCGATCGAAGGTGGCTTCAACGGCATTGCGATCCAGATCGGTCTCGCCGAGAAGTTCTACTGGGAGTTTGCTGGCGAAGTCCCGCTGATCTTGAAGCTCAACGGAAAGACCGACATCCCCGACGACGCCGAGCCCTTGTCGCCACTGAACGCGACGGTGGAGGAAGCTGTCGCACTCGGAGCGGACGCTGTCGGCTACACCCTCTATGTCGGTACTCCCGCACAGGCCGTCGATTTCGAGCAATTCCGGGTCGTGCGAGCGGATGCCGCCCGGCTGGGCATGCCGTTGATCGTGTGGGCATACCCCCGCGGGTCGGCAATCGTCGCCAAGGGCGGAACCGATTCGTTCTACGCGGTCGACTACGGCGCCCGCGTCGCCAGCGAACTCGGCGCCGACATGATCAAGGTGAACTTCCCTCGGCCGCAAAAGCGCAGCGGCGTGCGCGCAGAGTACGACGCCGTGTTCAGTGACGAGCAAGCGATCGGCGCGGTCGTGCGGTCGGCCAACCGGTCACTGCTGCTCGTTTCCGGCGGCGAGAAGGCCGGTGACGACGCGATGCTGTCGAAAGCCCGCCTGACGATGGAAGCTGGCGGTACCGGGCTCATTTTCGGCCGCAACGTCTGGCAGCGCACTCACCTCGAGGCCATGCGTTTCGTGGCGGCTCTGCGAGATGTGCTGGCTGAGTACCCTTCACCGGAAAGGGCACCCTGGGTCGGCGTGACGTCGAACGGAACTGCTCCTGATCCGCGCTTCGTGCCGGTTGACTAGCAGCGCTTCGCGAAGGTCATGCCCGGGTTGGGCGGATCCGCGGACCGCAGGCATGTCGTTTGACTGGTGCTGAAGCGGTCGAACGTCCAATCGGTCCAGGACCTCCTACCCTGCTTGCCGCACGCGCTGCGGACGACTATTGGGAGTGCAGCAACGACTGGTGCTGCGTGGCCCCTAGGAGGCTCCGGTGCCCAACCTGCCCCACGACGTTTCGGACCTGTATCTCGCCCCCGTCGTGCTGGCGATTGATGCCAAGCTGGACGATCTCGCGACGCTGGACGCTCATGCGCTTGCGCAGCGAGTGGCCATTGAGAGCAACCTGCCCGATTGGAGTCACGAGGACCGGGAACGGGCGCTGCTTGAGTCCGTCCAACACTTCGTCGACTGCCGCGGCTGGACCGTCACCTGGGATCCCCGTGGGGTTCGGCTGAGCCACGGTGAACACACGCTCGTCCTCGGCGTCTCAGCGAACTTGACCGAGTACCTGTCTGGGGCAGGTGCCGGCGTTTGACCCGACGGTAAGTCGGGAGGTGTGCGATGAGTACAAGGATCTCGCCCACGAGGGCATCGGTTGCGCTGGCATGTTCAGTGGCATTTCTAGCCGCGGGCTGCGGCAAGCACGCGAACAGCGCCGGGCCGCCGGCCAGTGCTACACCCGCGCCGTCCCAGTCGAGAGCACCGACGTCGGTAACGTCCCAGCCAGCCCCTTGGCAGTCGCCGTCCGCTGCCGTCACCGTGTTACGGACCGCGCCCACGGCCGCGCCGTCCGTACCGGCAATATCGCCGTCCGCGACGCTGCCATCCGCGTCCCCGCCCGCGTCGCAAGCTGTCGTGTCCGTCTACCTGCTCAGTACTGGTCACAACGCTGGACGCATCGCGGCGTCGCATCGGGTCGTGCCCGGACCAGCCGTGGCCCGAGCCGCCGTGACAGCGTTGCTTGCCGGTCCGACAGAGACTGACGCCGCGTTCGGCTACGTGTCGAAGATCCCATCGAACGTGCACCTCAGTGGCCTGACGATGTCCGACGCGACGGCGCGACTGTCGCTGACCGGACCGGCCACCGTGCCCGCCGCTGGCATCGCCCAACTCGTGTGTACGCTCACGCAGTTCGGTTCGGTGGATCGGGTCGCGCTGAGCCTGAATGGCGGGGTGCTGACAATCCCGGGCGCGGGCGCATCCCTCACGCGGTCAGACGTCGAGGCGATGTTGCCGGTGGTGTTGGTCGAGTCGCCAACCGTCGGCGAGACGGTACACAGTCCGGTACGCGTCGTCGGCTCCGCGAACACCTTCGAGGCGGTGTTCAGGCTCGAGCTGACTGACTGGGATGGTCTGATCGTGGCGGACGTCGTGGTGCACGCCGCGTCTGGTACGGGCACTCGCGGCGCCTTCGATGTGACGATCCCATTCACCGTCAACCGCGCGGGGATCGGGGAGTTGATCGCCTCATACGACTCACCGAAGGACGGTTCACGGGCTGTCGTCGCCGAGATCCCGTTGCACGTGAGCAACTAGCCCCAGAACAAGCTTCGCCCCCCGAGGACAGGCCTGGATGCCCATCTTCGGGGGGCGGAACAATGGAACGTGATCGACCCGCAGCCTCAGTGCGGCTAGCCGCGCACCGCTAGCTGTTTGCCGCCGCCGAGGCGCTGGGCAGCGTCGCGAGCGCCTGCTTCACGAACTCGTCGGTGTAGGTCTTCGTGAGATCGATCGTCTTGCCCTTTACGGCCGGGTTGGCGGCGAGCACGTTCAGGCACACCGGCGGTCCGTCGGGGGGCATGATTCCGGTCGGGTTGTAGATACCCTTCTCGTTGTTCAGCGCGGCCACGTAGGCGGCTCTGCCGGTACCCGCGTAGTAGTCGGCCGGCATCTTGTCGGTGATCTGGTCAGCCGTGTGCGACTGGATCCACTGCAGCGTCTCGACGTAGGCGGTGACGAGCTTCTGCACGGTGTCCTTGTGCGCGTCCGCGTACGACGTCTGGAGGTACAGCGACGTCGCCGGGTACTCCCCGCCGAGCGCAGCTTTCGCGCCAGCCGCGGTCCGCATGTCCAAAATGATGTAGGCGTCCTTCTTCTGCAGCAGCGCAGACACGGTCGGCTCGGTGGTCATCGCGCAGTCGATCTGCTTGTGCTCCATCGCCGCGATCAGGGTTGCGCCGGCCTGCACGCCAAGCTCGTGGATGTCGCTGACGGCCACGCCGTTCTTCGTCGCGAGATATTGCGTAAGGAAGTCAGTCGATGAGCCGAGGTCGGTGATGCCGAGGTGTCGGCCCTTCCAGTCGGCGGGCGACTTGATCGTTCCCTGGAGGTCGGTGCGGCACAGCTCGACCTCACCCGGCGTCTGGAGCATCGACACGACAGACTCGGTCGACTTTCCCTTGCCCTGCAACGCAATGTTGTGGTCATAGAAACCACCGACTGCGTCGACCTTGCCGGCGAGCATGTCGGTCTCCGCATCGACGCCGGCTGGCTCGTCGAGGAGAGTGACGTTGAGGCCCTGCTGGTCGTAGTAGCCAAGCTGCTTGGCAAGCATGAACGGCAAGTAGATCTGCTTCGACAAGCCGCCGACCATCACCTTGATACTGGCCGTCGCGCCGGTCGCAGCGGTTGCACTCGCAGCAGGGCTCGCGGCGGCGGACGACGATTGGCTCGAGCCTCCGCTAGCCAACGAAGCCGCGCTCGACGACGTAGTCGCGGTCTTCTTCGACGAACTGCACGCGCTGATCCCAAGAACTGCGACGCCGGCCAAGACGCCGGCGCGTACCCACATCGGACGAGACACTGAGAGCTCCTTATTTGCAGGGGTGGAGGATTTGTAGGGGTGGTGAATTGCGTCGGATATTGCGGGGGTGGAGGAGCGGACGGTCCTACGGATGTCCTACTGGTCCGGCCCACTGAACAGATCGGGGCCACTGAGCTGCGGCGGGCGCCAGCGCAGCACCCGACGTTCGAGCGCAGTGATCAGGAACTCTGCGGCAAGGGCGACCGCGCCCATGATGAACATTGCCGCGAGTACGCCATTGGGATTGAACTCGTTCTGCGCGGTCCTGATCAGCAGGCCGAGTCCCTTGTCAGCACCGAGGAATTCGCCGACGATCGCACCGATCAGCGCGAAACCGAAGCTGATATGCAGGCTCGCGAGAATCCAGGTAAACGCCGACGGCAGCACGACATGCGTCGTGACCTTCCACGGCGACGCTCCGAGGATGCGCGCATTCGCGATCAGGTTGCGGTCGACTTCCCGAGTTCCTTGAAACGCGTTGAAGAACACCGCGAAGAACACCAGCACAACCGCGAGCACCACCTTCGACTCGATGCCGAGCCCGAAAGCCACGATGAACAGCGAGCCGAGCACGATGCGAGGGATCGAGTTGAGCACCTTGATGAACGGCCCGAAGACCTCAGCCAAGAACCTGACCCGCCCCAACGCGATCCCGGCGATCACGCCGGCGACGACGCCGATGATGAAGCCGAGAACCGCTTCCTTCATCGTTACGTAGATCTGGAGCCAGAGCGAGCCCTGCGCGGTACCGTGCTCAACCCAGGTGCGCAATTGCGACACAACACCACTCGGCTCGCCCCAGAAGAACGGGTCGATGACCTTGGTCTTGACGCCGAGCTGCCAGCCGCCGACGACGACAACAACAACCGCCGTCCGGGCGAGATAGATGGTCATCCGGCGGCGCAGGTACGAACGCTGTCGGGACTTGCGTCGCCGTCACGCTCGTCCTCGGCTTGCAATGTCGCCTGCTCAGACCGAGTCTTCATAGCGACCATTCCTCGCTCCGTGTTCATCACGACACCTGCGCAACCGCTGTCGTTCGCGCGTAAGCGATCTGAACCTCGTCGCGCAGCGCGCCCCAGATCTGCTGGTAGAGCTCGACGAACCGGTGGTCGAACCGGATCTCCTGCACGACACGTGGTCGCGGGAGATCGATCGGGAAGATGGCTTTGACGGTGCCCGGCCCGGCCGTCACCACCACGACCTTGTCGGCGAGTGCGATCGCCTCTTCAAGATCGTGCGTCACGAAGACGACCGCTGGGCGGGTCAGCTCCCACAGCGACAGCAGCTCGTCGGCCATGATCGAGCGGGTCTGTACATCGAGTGCGCCGAAGGGTTCGTCCATGAGCAGGATCCGCGGCTCGTTGATCAGGCTCTGCGCCAGTGCGACGCGCTTGCGCATGCCGCCGGAGAGCTGATGCGGATAGCGATCTTCGAAGCCGGCCAGACCGACCCGCCGTAGCCAGTCGCGGGCCAAGACGTTCGCTTCGCTGCGCGACCGACCCCGAAAGCGCGGGCCTGCACAGACGTTGTCGAGAACGCTCTTCCACGGAAAGACCGCGTCATTTTGGAACATGAAGGCGATGCCATCGCTGATCCCGGTAACGGGCTCGCCGCCAACCTTGACGGTCCCGCTCGACGCGCGCTCGAGACCCGAGATCAACGTCAGCGTTGTCGACTTGCCGCAACCGGTCGGCCCGACGATGGCGCAGAACTCACCCGGTTCGACTTGCAAGTCGAGATTCTTCAGTGCCGTGAATGTGCCGCTGCCGGGAGTGGAGAACCGCTTGCTTACTCCGGTCAGCTCGATGGCAGGGACACCGCCACCTAGCCGACCGGCTCCTGAGTCGCTTGCCACCAGATCCTCCTCCATCGCCGGCTCAGCCGGCGGGATGTCGCTGCCGGTCGAGGTGTAGGTCGAGGTGTATGGAGGAACGTAAGAGCGCTCCCGGTCGGGCGGAAGGCTTACGCTCATTGAGTAACAAGACCGCATTACCGAACGTTTTGTGCATTCTGTTCGGTGCGCCTTGGCAGCGGTCCCACGACGTGCTGTGATGCGCAGATTCGTCGCCAGGCTTGCGGCGACCGGCTGGATCGGAGGAAGCCCATGTTGCGGTCGCGCACACTGGCATCGCAGATCCTGGTCGCGGTCCTCAGCATTCTGGTGATCACCGTCTCGCTCGGGGCGATCCTCTACGTGCAGTTCAGCGCGCGCAGCCTTGACCGGCAGTACGAGCAGCGTGCCCTGGGAGTGGCAACTGCCGTCGCGCAGATGCCGACCATCCAGGCTGCGCTTGCCGCCGGTGATCCCGGCCACGTGATCCAGCCCCTGGCGACCCGCGTCCAGCAAAGTACGGGTGCTTCGTACGTGGTCGTCATCGACCGTTCAGGTGTGCGCTACTCACATCCCAATGCGGCGTTGATCGGCCAGCGGATCGAGGAGCCTGTTGTCGCACTCGACGGCTTGGGCCACGTCGGCATCGACCACGGCTCGCTCGGTCGTTCGGCCAATGGGCGTGCACCCCTACGCGACGCGGGCGGCACCGTCATCGGGGAGGTATCCGTCGGCATTCCGGCCCGCCAGGTCTCGACGCAGCTGAGGCACGAGGCGTGGGCGATTGCGCTGTACTCCGCACTTGCTCTCGCGCTTGGGGCGCTCGCCTCGTGGCTGCTCGCCCGCCGGTTGAAGCGGGTCACGTTCGGGCTGGAGCCCGCGGAGATCGCCTCTCTGCTCCAGGAACGCGAAGCGATGCTGCACGGCATCCGTGAAGGCGTCATCGGCTTCGACGCCAAGGGCTGCGTGAATCTCGTCAACGACGAAGCACGCCGGCTGTTACCTGTGCAGTCTGTCGTGCCCGGCCAGCACCTCGACGAGCTCATCCCGGCCGGGAGACTGCACGATCTCTTGTCGGGAAAGGTGCCGGGCAGCGATCATCTCGTTCTCACGGACGAGTACCTGTTGATCCTCAACTGGCGGGAAGTGACACTTGGCGGTCGCAGCGCCGGATCCGTCGTGACGCTGCGGGATCGGACCGAACTCGAGTCGCTCGTTAGAGAACTCGACACTGTCAACGGTCTGACGGCGGCGCTGCGGGCGCAGGAGCATGAGTTCGCGAACCGGTTGCATGTCATCACCGGTTTGCTCGAAGTCGGCGATACGGCGGAGGCCACCAGTTACCTCGCCGACATCTCGACTCGATCGCTGGCTCAAGCCGAAGAATTGCGATCGCGAATCTCGCCGCCTGCCGTTGCCGCGTTGCTGTTGGCAAAGGTCACCATCGGCGCAGAACGCGGTATCGAGTTTGACGTCACACCGCAATCACGGCTCGACCAGCCGCACTCAGCCACCCGAACGCTGCTCACGGTTATCGGCAACCTCGTCGACAACGCGTTCGATGCTCTCGATGGCTGCCCGGACCCTCGGCGCGTCACGCTCGAGCTTTCCGACCATGGCGGCGAAGTATCGGTAGTGGTCACCGACACTGGCCCGGGTGTCGCAGCGGATTCAGTCGAGGAGATCTTCCAGGACGGCTTCACGACCAAGATCGCGCGCGGCCGGTTGCGGCGGGGCCTCGGCCTCGCACTCGTACACCGGCTCGTCATGCGGGCAGGAGGATCGATCACGGTGACGCCCGGGCCCGGCGCGCGGTTCGACGTCCGGTTCGCGACTCAGGCCGGACCCGATGCGACGCCCGCCGTCGCTGCTGCGATGGACCGCGCCCGATGATCCGGACCCTCGTTGTCGACGACGACTATCGCGTCGCGCACCTGCACGCAGCGAGTGTCGAACGCGTGCAGGGTTTCGCGTGTGTCGGCGAGGCACACACAGCCGCGGAAACGCGCGAGGCGATCACCCGGCTCGAGCCCGACCTGCTGCTGCTCGACCTGTACCTGCCCGACGAAGACGGTCTCACACTGATGAGTTCACTCGGCTCGGCCGAGAAGCGCGCACCTGACTGCATTGTCGTTACAGCGGCGCGTGACGTCGAGGCCGTCAGAACCGCGATGCATCTCGGTGCCATCTACTACCTCGTGAAACCGTTCGGTTTTGCGCAACTCCGCGACCAGCTTCAGGCATATCGACGCTGGCGCGAGGTCGTCGATCTCGGAGGTCAGGCCGATCAGAATCGAGTCGACAAGCTGTACAGCCTGCTGCGGGCGCCGTCCACGCTCGCGTCGTCACGTGTCGGGCTTTCGCCGACGATGGCGAAGGTCCTGGACACGGTTCGCAAGACGCCGGAGGCGCTCGGTGCGTCGGACGTTGCCGCGCAAATCGGCGTCAGCCGGGCCACCGCGCAACGCCACCTCGCGGAGCTGCTCAAGCGCGGCCTTATCGAACTCGACTTGGCGTACGGTTCGGCTGGGCGACCCGAAAACCTCTACCACATAACAAAATTCGACCCGCTAGCCAACTAGCGGAGCCGGCCTCCGCGGACGGCCTCATGACCCCAGGCCAGGAGCAAGCGCCAGGTTAGGGCGTCACGCCAGCCAGGTTCAGGCCGACGACGCCCGCAAGGATGAGCCCGATCGACACGAGCTTGATGGTCGAAACGGATTCGCCTAGGAGCGCCATTCCTACTACGGCGGTGCCGGCGGCGCCGAGACCCGTCCATACGGCGTACGCCGGTCCGACCTCGAGGTTCTTGAGCGCGATCGTTAACAGTCCGAAGCTGATCAGCGCGCAGGCCGCAAACCCGGCGGTGGGCCACGGGCGGGTAATGCCGTGACTGAGCTTGAGCAGCACCGCAAAGCCCGTCTCGAAGAGTCCGGCGATCAATATCAGCGCCCATGCCATCGCGTTCCTCGCTATCTACGTCGTTCTGCACGCGTCGGCCATCGGCCGCGCCAGGAGATGTGTTTCCCGAACTTGTCTGTTACGACACGCAAAGAACCGGCGACCAGCCAACCGCCTTCAAGAGCAATGCCTGCTAGTCCGGCCACACCGACGCCAGCGAGCCACAGGACTGGTCGGGGCAACTCTAAGGCGAAGAAGCTTCGCGTCCACGGCAGCCCAAGTGTGAGCACGAGGAGCGCGACCATCGCAGCAATGAGCCATTGGCGGGGCCGGGTCGCCGGTCGGGCCAGGATGGACAACACCCATAGGGCGACACCGGCAAGGACGAGGGTCGCGACGGTTCTCGCCGATTGCAGGGTCGTGGAGGGTTCTGACCGAGCAAGGGAATAGGCAGCGAACGTGGCAGCGGCCGCGACAATCCCGGCCGGCACCGCAAACCGCAGCACTTGGCTGGTGAAGCCGTGTTGCGCCCGTTTGGTGTTGGGCGCGAGCGCGAGGAAGAAGCCGGGAATGCCAATGGTCAGTGCACTCACGAGGGTGAGGTGGCGGGGCAGGAAGGGAAACGGCAGTCTGGCGACGCCAACGACGAGCGCGAGCACAGTCGCGTAGACCGTCTTCGTCACGAACAGGTTCGCAACCCGCTCCACGTTCGCGATGACCCGCCGTCCCTCGGCGATGACGGACGGCATCGCGCTGAAGTTGTCATCTACCAAGACCAGCTGCGAAACACCGCGCGCCGCATCGGTGCCGGAGCCCATGGCGATGCCGAGGTCGGCATCCTTGAGGGCCAGGACGTCATTGACGCCGTCACCGGTCATGGCCACGGTGTGGCCGCTTGCCCGCAGCGCCTGCACCATGGCCTGCTTCTGACGCGGCGTCACGCGCCCGAAGATGTCGGCCGCTTCCAATGCCTGCCGGAGCTCGGGCCCGTCGACCGACGGAAGCTCGCGTGCATCGACGGGTGTGCCCCGGTGGGGCAGCCCAAGCGAGTCCGCGATGGTGCCCACGGTCTGCGGATGGTCACCCGAGATGACCTTGACAACAACTCCCTCAGCGGTGAGATACGCCAGCGTTTCGGCGGCGTCCGAACGGAGCTCGTCCTGCAGGACGACGGTCGCGGCGGGCTCGATCGATCCGACGGTTGCGAGGTCTGCGGCATCCGGCAGCCGCTCCGCGCGGGCGAGTAGCAGGATCCGGTTGCCGCTTCCGACGGCTTGTGCGATGTGTGACCTTGCAACCTCTGCCAACGGCCCCGCGGCGTAGGTCAGCAAAACCTCGGGGGCACCGAGCACCCAGACTCCTCTTTCGCCGAAGTCCCCGGCGGCGTACTTGCGAACCGACGAGAACGCGACCGTCGTCCCGGCCCGCCAGTCGTGGGCGGCGTCTGCCGAGATCCCGGCACGGATGGCTTTCAGCGTGGCGTTAGGAGCCGGATCACACGCGGCAAGTGCGGCCAGTGCAGCGTCGGCGTCGTCCGTGGAGCCAGCGAGTGTCTCTACTGACCCGAGCGTGATCCGGCCGGTCGTCAGCGTGCCGGTCTTGTCGATGCAGAGCACGTCGACGCGCGCCAGCCCTTCCAGCGCCGCGAGTTCACGGACAACGACGCGATGACGCGCGAGTCGTGTGACGCCGACGGCAAAGGCGATGCTAGCTAACAGCACGAGGCCCTCTGGCACCATGGTTACGGTGCCAGCGACGGATCCGCGGATGGCGTCCCGTGCGCTGTTGTTGTGGGTGAATTGGCTCCAGGCCAGCAGCGCGGCAACCGGCACGATCACCCAGGTCACGCCCCGCAATATCCGGTTGATGCCGTCGCGCAACTCCGACTTGACGAGTGTGAAACGGCGTGCCTGGGCCGTCAGCGTGGCGCTGTACGCCTGAGGGCCGACTCTCGTTGCTTGCATGCGACCGGCGCCCGCAACGACGAAGCTGCCTGACATGACCTGATCGCCGGTGTGTTTAACGATCGGCTCGGATTCGCCAGTCAGCAACGATTCGTCTATCTCGAGACCTTGCGCGGTGAGCACGACGCCGTCGACCACGAGTTGGTCACCGACCTGTAGTTCGAGCACGTCATCGACCACGACTTCGCCGGATTCCACCGTCACCGACTTGCCGTCCCGTTGTGCGCGCACGTGCGGAGCGGTCACGACTGCGAGCCTGTCGAGCGTCCGCTTGGCGCGCCACTCCTGCGCGATGCCAATCGCGGTGTTGCACACCAGGACGCCGCCGAACATCGCGTCTTGGAGTGGGCCGACCATAACGATGACGACGAACATCGCGCCGAGAAGTGCGTTGAACCGGGTAAAGACGTTTGCCCGCACTATCTGGGCGAGCGTCCGACTTGGCGCTGACTACACCGACGTTGGCTTGGCCTGCAGCACGCCGTGATTCAACCTCGCGTGAGGTCAGCCCCGCCGGAGCGATGAAGGGGGCGCTGCCTTCCGTAACCCCCATGCGGTCGCGGTCAGACTGCGACGGCGTTGTCGACGGGATCGTCGCCACCGAGGTCCAACCGGAAGGGCGGGTACTGGTCCGTCATCAGTGCCGCGTACGCGACCACGCGCAACACCCAGCGGTTGCACCCGAGAATGAAGTCGAACAGCGAGCGCGGGTATGCGCCTGTGACTGCAAGTGTCACCGCGGCGATCAGCACGAGAACGCTGATCAGCCCCAAGCCGCTGCCATAGTTCGTGTGCGAATGGTCAGCAGCCTCGGTGCTCCACGCGATGCCGCCCGCGAGTACGCCGGTGACGAGGTAGTGCGGGAGCGCAAGCAGCCACCACTTCACCAGCACGAGCCCGCGAGACAGCCGCTGCGGATACTGGACGTCGAAGTGTGCGGGATAGTCCGCGACATCGGCGAGAGTGAACGGCGGATAGCGGTCCGTCCCCAGGCCGCTGTATGCATAGAAGCTGACCCGCCAGGTCCAACGCAGGACGCCGACGTTGTACGCGAAAAGCCGTGCGGGGTACCTACCGGTGAACAGGATCGCGAAGAACGCGATCACCGATGCTCCCACGAAACCGACCCACAAGAAGAACAACACGATGTAGTGCGGGATCAGCAGGGCCCATTTGACCAGCCAGAGCCACCGCGACAGTCGAGCGTCCAACCGAGCCCGGACGATCACCGGATACGTCACAGTCGACATCGTGCCCTCCTGAAGAGGTTTCAAGCGAATACCGCACTCAGCCTCTGGCGACAGGCGTTCGGGCACTAGGACCCGGGGTCCCGGTGCGGTGAGGTCCTAAGTCCCGTCGAGGGTGGATTGCCCGTCACGAAACGCTCGCCGTGACGATTGGTTCGGCTCAGCGGTCCCGATCGGCTAGGTCTTTAGGCTCTTCGGACAAACCGGACTGGGACCGCGAAGATGAGGCTGTGACCTGGCTGCTTCGGAATCGGGTTCTTGCGCTGTTCGTGTCGTCGTCGGTGCTGTTGCTCGGCGGTGTCGTGTCGTGGCTGGCGGGCGACGAGTCGGTGGCGTCCCCGCTGTGGGCTGCGGCGACTGTGCTGGGTCTGAGCTTCTCGGCCTGGTCCATGGTCGATGCGCTTCGGCGTCGTCAACCGACCGTCGACGTGATCGCGCTGCTGGCGTTGGCCGGTGCGATCGCGGTCGACGAACTGTTCGCCGGCGCGATGATCGCCGTCATGCTTGCCAGCGGCCAACTGCTTGAGGCACGCGCCGAGGCGCGTGCGCGGCGGGATCTGAGCCTGCTCGTGGAGCGGGCGCCGCGCACTGCCCGTCGCCGGCGTCGGCGACAGCATCGTCGAGATCGATGTCGACGACGTCGGTACCGGCGATCGTCTCGTGGTAGGTGCGGGAGAGGTTGTCGCGGTCGACGGCCGCTTGCTGTCGGCCGCGGTGCTGGATGAGTCCGCGTTGACCGGTGAGCCGCTGCCTGTCGAGCGGGTCGCCGGTGACGACGTGCGCAGCGGTGTCGTGAACGCGGGCGAGCCGTTCGAGTTGATTGCCATGGCGCCGGCGGCCGAGTCGACGTACGCCGGTGTGGTGCGTCTGGTCGAGCAGGCTCAGGCGTCGTCCGCGCCGTTCGTGCGGACGGCCGACCGGGCCGCTGCGATCTTCGTTCCGCTCACGCTTGCCGTCGCCGGGCTCGCGTGGGCACTGAGTGGTGATCCGGTTCGTGCGGTTGCGGTGCTGGTCGTCGCGACGCCGTGTCCGTTGCTGCTGGCCGCGCCGATCGCGATCATGTCGGGACTGTCGCGCGCCGCTCGGGTGGGCGTCGTGGTCAAGGGTGGTGCCGCGCTGGAGCGGCTCGCTGTCGGGCAGGTGATGCTGTTCGACAAGACCGGCACTCTGACGGCCGGCAAGCCTGCGCGTCGCCGACGTGATCGCCGCCGGGGCAGGCGTGAGCGCCGAAGAGGTGCTGCGGCTCGCGGCGTCGCTGGATCAACTGTCGCCGCACGTCCTAGCCGGAGCCATCGTCGCGGCGGGCACCGCGCGCGGGCTCGAGCTGCAGGTGCCGACCGAGGTCCGCGAGGTGCACGGCTACGGGCTGGAGGGTGTCGTCGGCGGGCGCCGGGTTCGGCTGGGGAAGGCGGCGTGGATCGTCGGGGACGACCCGCCGCAGTGGGCCCGGCAGGTGCGTCGTCGCGCGGAGTTGGACGGCTCGCAGACCGTGTTCGTGGCCGTTGATGGCGTGCCGGTCGGGGCGCTGTTGCTCGTCGATCCGATCCGTCCGGACGCGCCGCGGATGGTGCGCGCGCTGCGCACGGCCGGGATCACGCGCGTCGTGCTGGTGACCGGTGACCGTGCCGACATCGCCGACATGGTCGGACGAGTGGTCGGTGTCGATGCGGTGCTGGCCAACTGCGATCCGGCGGCCAAGCTCGCGGCAATCGAGCGCGAGTCGGCCCCAGCCGCGACGATCATGGTCGGCGACGGCGTGAACGACGCTCCCGCGCTGGCCGCGGCTGGTGCCGGTGTGGCGCTGGCCGCGCGCGGAGCCACCGCGTCGTCAGAGGCCGCCGACGTCGTGCTGACCGTCGACCGCATCGATGCGCTCGCCGACGCGATGCTCATCGCGCGCCGCTGCAAGACGATCGCGCTGCAGGCCGTCCTGGTCGGGATGGGGCTCTCGCTGGTCGCGATGGTGGTTGCCGCAGTCGGGCTGCTGCCGCCCGCGGCTGGCGCGATCCTGCAGGAGGTCATCGACGTGCTGGCCATCGCGATCGCGCTGCGGGCGGTGCTGCCCGGCCGGATTCACACCATCGCGATGCCCGCCGCTGACGTCGCGCTCGCCCATGAACTGCGTACCGAGCACGACGCGGTCCTGCCGGTGATCGACCAGATCCGCACCGTTGCCGACGCGCTGTCGACCCACGATCCCGACCTCGGCCCGGCGCGCGTCCTGCTCGACCGGCTCGAGAACGAGTTGCTCCCGCACGAGCGCGCCGACGAGGCCGTACTGATGCCGCTGGTCGCCCGAGCGCTCGGGCAGCGAGTCGACCGCGGCGATGAGCCGCACGCACGCCGAGATCGAACACCAGATCGTTCGGGTGCACCGGCTGCTGACCGACCTCGACAACGAGACCGCGCAACCCGAGGACATCGTCGAACTGCGGCGAATCCTCTACGGGCTCTACGCCGTGCTGCAACTGCACAACGCGCAGGAGGAGGAGGGCGCGTTCAGCCTGGTGCCGAATGCGCCCGTTTTGCACAGCGGCAGCTGACGACGCGCGTCCGCCGTACGGCGTTTCGGTGATGTCTTGCGCCATCACAAGGTGCCCCCGGCAGGTGCCCCCGGCAAGGTGCCCCCGGCAGTGTGCCCCCGGCAGTGTTCTGCATCAGGACATAGGAAACGGGTCTCTCGCGACATAGGAAACTCGGTGCGCTGATGCTGCTCGATGAGCAAAGCGCGTTTGGTGATCACTGCGGTTGTGTTGGAGGGCCGGCCTCAAGCTGAGGTCGCCCGCACGTATGGGGTGTCCAAGGGCTGGGTGAGCAAGCTCGTGGCCCGTTATCGGGCCGTCGGCGAGGAAGCCTTCGAGCCGCGGTCGCGGCGGCCGAAGAGCTCGCCGCACGCGACCCCGCCGGCCACCGTGGAGTTGATCGTCGCGCTACGCCGGCGACTGGCCGACGCGGGTCTTGACGCCGGCCCGGACACGATCGGCTGGCACCTGGCTCACGAGCACCAGGTGGTGGTGTCGGCGGCCACGATCAGCCGCCAGCTGACCAACGCCGGCCTGGTCGTGCCGCAGCCAACCAAGCGGCCACGCTCGTCCTACGTGCGGTTCCAAGCGGATCTGCCCAACCAGTGCTGGCAATCGGATTTCACCCACTACCGGCTGACCACCGGCGCCGACAGCGAAATCTTGTCCTGGCTCGACGACTGCTCCCGCAAAGCGCTGCACGCCAGCGCGCATGTTGCGGTGAGCGGCCCGATCGTGCTCGCCACCTTCCGCCAAACCATTGCCACCTATGGGATCCCGGCGTCGACGTTGACCGATAACGGCATGGTGTTCACCACCCGGCTGGCCGGCGGCAAAGGTGGGCGCAACAGCCTGGAGAACGAGCTGCGGCGGCTGCACGTGCAGCAAAAGAACTCCCGACCCAACCACCCGACCACCTGCGGCAAGGTCGAACGGTTCCAGCAGACGATGAAGAAATGGCTACGCGCCCAACCCGCCCAGCCGGCCACCATCGGCGAGCTGCAGGCGCTGCTCGACGTGTTCGTCGACATCTACAACACCGCACGCCCGCACCGGTCATTGCCACACCGGGCGACCCCGGCGGCGATCTACGGAGCGCTACCCAAAGCGCTACCGGCTAACAGCCGAGACGCCGACACCCACCTGCGGATCCGGCACGACCGCATCGATGACTCCGGCGTGCTGACCGTGCGTCACGCCGGGAAACTGCACCACATCGGCGTCGGCCGAACCCACGCCCGAACCCACGTCATCGCGCTGATCGCCGACCTCGACATCCGCATCGTCAACGCCGTCACAGGCGAACTACTACGCCACCTCACACTCAACCCCGCCATCGACTACCAGCCCCAAAACACCGAAAACCCCTGACCCGCGGGTTCAACCGCAGGTTCAGAGGTTTCCGATGTCTTGAGAGATGACAGTGTGCCCCCGGCAGGATTCGAACCTGCGCCCCCGCCTCCGGAGGGCGGTGCTCTATCCCCTGAGCTACGGGGGCTCAAGAGTGCCGAGGGTATCAGCGGACCCTGTGTCGGGCCAGTCCGACGCGTGAGCCCTTGATCCGGGGCGCCTTGCGTGCAGACTCAGACGCATGCCCTCCGAGGTGCGTCTGGCGGAGTTCGTCGCGTCGCTGTCGCTAGCGACCGACCTCGGGCTGGGCCTGCCGCAGGAACATGTGCTTCGTCAGACGGTGATCGCGCGGCGACTGGCACGCTTCGCCGGACTCGATGAGGCCGCCCAGTCGGACACGTTCTACGTCTCGTTGCTGGCGTGGGTCGGCTGTATCGCCGACTCCCACGAGTTGTCCCACTGGTTTGGTGACGATCGAAAGATCCGCGCGGACAGTTACGAGGTCGACAAGGCTGGGCTGCCGCTGATGCGGCTCATGCTTTCGCACGTCGCGTCCGAGGCGCACCAACCTTGCGTCGGCTGACCACGATCGGGCGGTTTCTTGCCGGCGGGTACCGCGACGCCGTCGACGGGTTTATCGCGCACTGCCAGACGACTGGCGATATCGCCGACCGGCTGGGGCTCGAGCAGGTGCAAGGTGCCCTCGCGCACGCGTTCGAGCGGTGGGACGGCAAGGGTGCGCCCGGCGCGGTTCGCGGCGCACAGATCGAACCGGTGATGCGGGTCGTGCAGATTGCGGACGACGCGGAGGTCTTCGTCTCCGAGCTATGGGATGGCGGTGGCCCTGGACATGCTGCGAAGCCGCCGCGGCACGGAGTTCGACCCAGACCTGGTTGATGTCTGCATCGACAAAGCCGACGAGATCTTCGGCGACCTCGATGCCATCAATGCGTGGGCGATGCTGATCGACGACCACGCAGCTCTCGACCGGCGCATTCCCGAGGGTGAGCTTGGCGCCGCCTTGGAGATATTCGCCGACTACGCGGATCTGAAGTCTCCGTGGTACCTCGGTCACTCCCGGGCTGTCGCCGAGCTCGCCGCCGTCAGCCGCGCAGATCGCCGGTCTTGACCGCGGAACAGACCACCCTGGTGAGGCACGCCGGGCTGGTGCATCGCCTTGGCGCCAGTGGGGTCTCGACCGCGATCTGGAACAAGGCGACACCGCTGACCGCCGCCGAGGAGGAGCGGCTGCGGCAGGTCCCGTACTTCACGGAACGAATCCTGTGCCGCCAACCGCGGTTGGCCACCATCGGGACGGTTGCAGGGTATGGCTTTCGAGCGAATGGACGGGTCGGGATACCCGCGTGGCCTGACCGCGGCGTCGATTCCGTCGACGGCGCGCCTGCTCGCCGCGGCGGCGACCTACCAGCAGCTGGCGGAGGCCCGCCCGGATCGGCCGCCGTTGGAGATGGGGGAGCGGCGCGCTGCGGTCCTTCGCGAAGTGAACGCCGGCCGACTCGACGGTGCATCCGTCGACGCGGTGCTTGCCGCAGCCGGTCATCCAGTCCGGCGGCGTCGGCAATCAGTCGCCGGCCTGACCACCCGCGAGATCGACGTGATGGAGCTACTCGTTCGTGGTCTGTCGAACAAGGAGATCGCCGCCCGCCTGTCCATCACCCAGCGCACGGTCGCTACGCACATCGAGCACATCTTCACCAAGACCGGCGTCTCGACTCGCGGTGCAGCCGCCATGTACGCACTGCGTCACGGGCTCGTGGATGCCAGCACCTCGACGGAAAAGTCGGCAGAACGACCGATGTGAGCGTTGCCTGCTCGGCGTAGAACGATCGGCATGCAGACAACAGCCTGTTCCCTGACCGCACATCGGTCGACCGGTTGGCCGATCGGTGGCCTCTTGCTCGATGCGCTGACGCACCGCGACTTCGACGCGATGCAGCGGCTCTTCGACGACAACATCCGGTTCCGCGCGCTCGTCCCGTCTGGGCCGTTCGAGCTCACCACAGCGGAAGCGACCGCGGCGAAGTTCCGAACCTGGTTCGGCGGCCCGGATGACTTCGAGGTGCTCGACGCGTCCCTCGGTCACGTCGGCGCCAAGCTCTACGCACGGTGGCAGGTGCGACTGAGTTCGCTGGGCGCCCGAATGAGTCCCGCGTCGCTGAACAGCACCTGTTCATCAGCGGCACCGAACAGATCGACACGCTCGACCTGCTGTGCTCGGGCTTTCAGCGGGACTTCCAGTGACGGCGGGCCCGTCGGTCGTCAGCCTGATCACTGGGCTGGAAGACCCGGAGACGGTCACCGTTGCCATGCTCGTCGCAGTCGGGGCGGCAGAGGCCGGCCGCGAGACATTGATGTTCCTGACCAAGGAAGCGGTGCGGCTGGTCCTCCCCGGCCACGCCGTTGGAGTTGCCTGCGAAGGATGCCCGCCACTGCCGACGCTGATCGATCGGTTTGCTGCTGCCGGCGGCCGATTCCTCGTCTGCCCGATCTGCTTCAACGCGCGGCAACTCGATTCCGCAGCAGTCGCTGGCAACGCCGAACTCGGCGGCACCGTTCAACTGTGGCAGTGGATTGGCGACCGCTCCGTGACGACCTTCAGCTACTGAGGGGGATCAGCGGTACTGTCCGACGCGTGAGCGGGTCCGACCAATCAAGCGGACGCCGACGGGTGCTCGTCGTCGAAGACGACGCGATGATCCGGCACCTCATCACGGTGAACCTCGAGCTCGAGGGCTTCGACGTCACCTTCGCCGAGGACGGCCAGGCCTGCCTCGACGCCGTCGCCACCGATCCGGCCGCACGTGATCGTGCTCGACGGAGCGCTGCCCGTTCTCGACGGGCTGACGACGACGGCGCGACTGCGCGCCGACCCCACGACGTCCGGCATCAAGATCGTCATGGTCTCGGCGCGGGCGCAGCAGACCGACATCCGGCGCGGCCTCGAAGCAGGCGTCGATATGTACGTCACGAAGCCGTTTGATCCCGCCGTGCTGATCCGGGCGGTTCACGAGCTCGCCGAAGCGCGTGCCGGACGTCGACCGCTGAACCCTCTAACGCGCACGAGGTCTAGGCCCGTGCTGCGATAGCCTCCGGCCGTGACCCCCGCGCAACTTTCCGATGCCGTGATCGCTGCCGTCGCCGCTGCCGTCGTGGCTGGAGAGCTTGCCGTCGAACCGCCGCAGGCGGTGACCGTCGAACGGCCGAAGAACAGGGAGCACGGCGACTACGCCACGAACGTGGCTCTTCAGTTGGCCAAGGCGGCGGGCCGGCCGCCGCGCGAGATCGCCGAACTGCTCGCGGGTCGGCTGCGCCAAACACCGGGCATTGCCAAGGTGGACGTCGCCGGGCCGGGCTTCCTCAACGTGACCCTCGAGGCCGCTGAACAGGGGGCAGTGGCTCGGCGCATCGTCGAGGCCGGCGCGGTCTACGGGCACACCGACCGCTGGCCGGTCAGAAGGTGAACCTCGAGTTCATCTCGGCGAACCCCACCGGGCCGCTTCATCTTGGCCACACCAGGTGGGCCGCCGTCGGCGACGCGATCGGCCGGGTGCTCAGTGCGGCCGGCGCGCAGGTCAGCCGCGAGTTCTACGTCAACGACCGCGGCGTCCAGATGGATCGTTTCGGAGCCTCGCTCGAGGCGGCCGCGCTCGGTCAGCCCATACCTGCCGACGGCTATCACGGCGACTACATCGCCGACCTCGCAGCGCAGGTCGTGGCGACCAAGCCGACCATCGTCAACCTGCCCGAAGGCGAGCGGATGGCGGCCTTCCGCGAGATCGGCTACGAGCTCCAGCTGGCGCAGCAGAAGGCCGTGCTCGACGCGTTCGGCACCCACTTCGACGTCTGGTACTCCGAGCGGTCGCTGCACTCGTCCGGCGCGGTCGAGCGCGGATTCGAACGACTGCGGGAGATGGGCCACATGTACGAGGCCGAGGGCGCCGTGTGGTTGCGCACCACCGATTTCGGCGACGACAAGGACCGTCCGCTGGTCAAGAGCGACGGCGAGCTGACCTACTTCGCGTCCGACACCGCCTACTACGTCGACAAGCGCAACCGCGGCTTCGACGTGTGCATCTACCTGCTCGGCGCCGACCACCACGGTTACGTTCATCGACTGCGGGCCATCGCGGCCTGCGCGGGTGACGACCCCGACTACAACATCGTGGTGCTGATCGGGCAGCTGGTGAAGATCCTCAAGAGCGGCGCCGAGGTGCGGCTCTCGAAGCGCGCCGGTGAGATGGTCACGCTCGAAGAGTTCGTCGAGATGGCAGCAGTCGACGCGGTCCGCTACTCGCTCGCGCGCTACCCGAGCGATTCGCCGTTGACGCTCGACATCGACGTCATTACCCGCAAGACCAACGACAACCCGGTCTTCTACGTGCAGTACGCGCACGCGCGGATCGCGTCGTTGCTGCGCAACGCGACCGAGCTCGGCATCGATCGCGGCGAACTTGACCCGGCGCTGCTCACCCATGACCGCGAGGTCGACCTGCTCGGTGCACTAGGGGAATTCCCGCGGGTCGTCGCCAGCGCGGCCGAGCTGCGCGAGCCGCATCGGGTCGCGCGCTACCTCGAAGAACTCGCCGGCGTCTACCACCGTTTCTACGACGCGTGCCGGGTGCTGCCCCAGGGCGACGAGACTGCCACCGACCTCACGCGTGCCCGGTTGTGGCTGTGCACCGCGACCCGCATCGTGCTGGCGAACGGACTCGATCTGCTCGGCGTGAGCGCGCCAGAGCGGATGTAGTCGTGCACACTCACGAAGCAGGATCGCTGCACGCCGATGCGCGCGAGCCAGGCAGCCCGCCGGTCACCGCGCCCGCCGATGTGAACGCTCTCGACGCAGCAGTCTGGTCGTCGAACGTCACAAGGTCGGACGCCGGTGTGCTGACCGTCGCGGGAGTGTCGGCGGCCGATCTGGCGGCTGAGTTCGGCACTCCCGCTTACGTCGTCGACGAAGCCGACTTCCGAGATCGCTGCCGCGCTTGGCGCGGACGCCTTCCCTGATGCCGACGTCTACTACGCGGGCAAGGCTTTCCTGACCGTCTGCGATTGCTCGCTGGGTCGCCGACGAAGGCCTGCGGCTCGACGTCTGCACCGGTGGAGAGCTCGCGCTCGCCCTGCGCGCCGGCTTCGATCCGAGCCGGATTGCCCTGCACGGCAACAACAAATCGGTGGCCGAGCTGACGGCGGCTCTCGACGCGGGCGTCGGGCGGATCGTGGTCGATTCGTTCGTGGAGATCGACCGGTTGGCGAAGCTCGCTGCCGGTCGGGCGACCAGGCCGCGGGTGCTCGTCCGGACGACGGTCGGCGTCGAGGCGCACACCCACGAGTTCATCGCGACCGCCCACGAGGACCAGAAGTTCGGCTTCTCCCTCGCCGGGGGAGACGCGAAAGAGGCCGCTCGCCGGGTACTCGAGACCGACGCGCTCGAGCTGGTCGGTCTGCATTCGCACATCGGTTCGCAGATCTTCGACACCGCCGGATTCGAGGTGTCAGCGCATCGCGTCGTCGGCGTTGCTGCGCGAGATCCGTGACGAATACGGCGTCGAGTTGCCCGAACTCGATCTCGGTGGCGGCCTCGGCGTCGCGTATGTCGCGACCGACGACCCGCCGGAAATCGCTTATGTGGCAGCACAATTGCGCGACGATCGTCGAGCGCGAGTGCGATGCGGCCAAGCTCGCTCATCCACGGTTGAGCGTCGAGCCGGGCCGCGCGATCTGTGGCCCGACGACGTTCACGCTGTACGAGGTGGGCACCGTGAAGCCGGTCGATGTCGGTGCCGGACTCGTTCGCACCTACGTCAGCGTCGACGGCGGCATGAGCGACAACATCCGGACCGCGCTCTACGACGCCAGCTACTCGTGCACGCTCGCGAGCCGAGCGTCGAGTGCGCCGCCGATCTTGACCAGGGTGGTCGGCAAGCACTGCGAATCGGGCGACATCGTGGTGCGCGACGCGTTCCTGCCGGCCGACGTCGCGCCCGGAGACCTGTTGGCCGTGCCGGTCACCGGCGCGTATTGCCGGTCGCTGGCGAGCAACTACAACCACCTCGGCCGGCCGCCGGTCGTTGCGGTCCGCGACGGCGTCGCGCGATTGATCGTGCGTCGCGAGACGATCGACGACCTGCTCCGCCTCGACGTCGAGTGAGGCCCGCCGCGCGTGGGCCGCCCAGCGTCGGACAGGCAGAATGAGCGACGCCCACCACACTGCCCACGACACCGCAAGCAGGACGGAGAACCACGATGACCGGGCGACCGCTGCGGATCGCCCTGCTCGGCTGTGGTGTTGTCGGCGCCGAGGTGGCCAGGCTGCTCACCGAGCAAGCCGACGATCTCGCGGCCAGGGTCGGCGTCCCGCTCGAGCTTGCCGGTATCGCGGTCCGCCGGCTTAACCGCAAACGCGACGTCGATCTCGATCCGGCCCTGTTCACCACCGACGCCGCGAGCCCTGGTGGCCCGCGACGACATCGACATCGTGGTCGAGGTCATCGGCGGCATCGAGCCAGCCCGATCGCTGCTGCTGAGCGCGATGACTCACGGCGCGTCGATCGTGACCGCCAACAAGGCGCTGCTCGCCGAGGACGGCGCGACGCTTTACGACGCAGCGAGCAAGCACGGCGTCGACCTCTACTTCGAGGCGAGCGTCGCCGGTGCGATCCCGCTGCTGCGGCCGCTGCGCGAATCGCTCGCGGGCGACACCGTGCACCGGGTGCTCGGCATCGTCAACGGCACCACGAACTTCATCCTCACCCGCATGGACGAAACGGGTGCCGGCTTTGCCGAAGCGCTCGACGAGGCCACCGCGCTCGGTTACGCGGAGGCCGATCCGAGTGCCGACATCGACGCGTTCGACGCCGCGGCAAAGGCAGCGATCCTTGCCGGGCTTGCCTTTCACACGCGGGTCACGATTGCCGACGTCCACCGTGAGGGCATCGGCGACGTCAGCGCGACAGCGGTAGCGAGCGCCCGCGAAATGGGCTGTGTGGTGAAGCTGCTCGCGATCTGCGAGCGCACGCTCGACGGTCGTGGTGTCAGCGTGCGGGTGCACCCGGCGATGATTCCGCGCTCGCACCCGTTGGCGGGTGTTCGCGAGGCCTACAACGCGGTCTTCGTCGAAGCCGAAGCGGCCGGCCAGCTGATGTTCTACGGGCGAGGTGCCGGCGGCGCACCGACCGCGAGTGCCGTGCTCGGCGACATCGTGGCCGTCGCGCGCAACAAGGTGAAGGGCGCGCTCGGCCCAGGCGAATCTGCCTACGCCGACCTCGAAATCCGCTCGATGGGCGAGACCGTCACCCGCTACCACATCAGCCTCGACGTCGCCGACAAGGCCGGTGTGCTCGCGGCGGTCGCGACGGTGTTCTCTGCCCACGACGTCTCGATCCAGGCGGTGCGTCAATCCGGTCACGGCGACGACGCGAGCCTGGTCATCGTCACGCACGCGGCGTCCGATGCGGCGTTGTCGGCCACCGTCGAGCACCTTCGCACTCTCGACATCGTCCGCGATGTCGCGAGCGTGATGCGGGTCGAGGGCGAGGAGAGCGAGTGACGACCGGCACGAGCGACCGGCCTACGTGTTGCCCACCCGCGCTGGCGCGGGTTGATCGAGGAGTACCGCGAGTGGCTCCCGGTCACCGACGCCACGCCAGTCGTGACCCTGCAAGAAGGCGGCACGCCGCTGCTGCCTGCGCCGGTGCTGTCGGCGCGCACCGGGTGCGACGTGTTCTTGAAGGTCGAGGGCGCCAACCCGACCGGGTCGTTCAAGGACCGCGGCATGACGATGGCGATCAGCAAGGCCGTCGAAGAAGGATCGAAGGCGGTGATCTGCGCCTCGACCGGCAACACGAGCGCGAGCGCCGCTGCGTACGCGGCGCGGGCCGGCTTGCTGTGCGCCGTGCTGGTGCCGCGCGGCAAGATCGCGCTCGGCAAGCTCGCCCAGGCACTCGTGCACGGCGCGAAATTGCTGCAGATCGACGGAAACTTCGACGACTGCCTGGCACTCGCGAGCAAGCTGGCGCAGGACTATCCGGTCACCCTGGTGAACTCGGTGAACCCCGACCGGATCCAGGGTCAGAAGACCGCGTCGTTCGAGATCGTCGACGCGCTCGGTGACGCACCCGACGTGCACTGCTTGCCGGTCGGCAACGCGGGCAACATCACCGCCTACTGGAAGGGCTACGTCGAGTACGCAGCGGCCGGCCGGACGACGAAGCGGCCGAAGATGCGCGGCTTCCAGGCCGCGGGTGCGGCGCCGATCGTGCTCGGCCACGTCGTCGAGCAGCCGTCGACGATCGCCACCGCGATCCGGATCGGCAATCCGGCCAGCTGGGTCAATGCCCTCGACGCCCGCGACCAATCGGGCGGCGCGATCGAGTCGGTCACCGACCGGCAGATCCTGTCTGCGTACCGGCTGCTGGCCAGCAAGGAAGCCGTCTTCGTCGAGCCGGCGTCCGCCGCCAGCGTCGCCGGCTTGCTGATGGCTCATGAGCAGGGCACGTTGCCGGCCGGTCTTCGCGTGGTGTGCACGGTCACGGGCAACGGCCTCAAGGACCCGGAGTGGGCCATTTCCGGGGCTCCGGCGCCGGTCACCATCACGGCCGACGCCGCTCTTGCCGCGCGACATCTCGGTCTGGACGACTAGTGGGCGTGTCGTTTCGGGCCGCACCTGCGCGGGTGCGGGTGCCTGCCACCAGCGCCAACCTCGGGCCTGGCTTCGACAGTTTCGGCCTCGCTCTCGCGCTGTACGACGACGTGGTCGTCCGCGTCGCTGAGTCGGGCCTCGTGGTCGATGTTGCAGGAGAAGGTGCCGACGAGGTCAGGCGCGACAAGCGGCACCTGGTCGTGCAAGCCGTGCGCGCGACGTTCGACGCGCTCGGCGGCCAACCGCGCGGTCTCGAGGTCGTGTGCGCCAACCACATCCCGCACGGCCGCGGTCTCGGATCGTCTGCGGCGGCGATCGTCGCCGGCATCGTCGCGGCCCGCGAGCTCGTGCTCGGTGGTGCCGAACGATTGCCGGACGACGCGGTGTTGCGGCTCGCCGCGCAGCTTGAAGGACACCCCGACAACGTGGCCGCCTGCCTCGCCGGGGGCTTCACGATGGCCTGGCAAGAGGCGGGAACAACGAGCGGGTCAGCGCTGTTGACGAGCTCGTTGCATCTAGACGTCCACAAGAGCATCGCGGCCGTGGTCTTCATCCCGGAGACGCAATCGTCGACCGCTCGGGCCCGCAAGTTGTTGCCCGACACGATTCCGCACAAGGACGCCGTGGCTAACGCGGCACGAGCCGCGCTCCTCTCGCAGGCGCTCACCCGCCGTCCCGACCTTTTGTTCGTCGCGACGCAGGACGCGCTGCACCAGCCGTACCGAGCGTCGGCGATGTTGCGCAGTGCCGCATTGATGACCCGGTTGCGCGAGGCCGGGATCGCTGCGGTGATCTCCGGCGCGGGGCCGTCCGTACTTGCCCTGACGACGACCGCCAACGCGGACGCTGTCGCCGAGTTCGACACTCGGTGGTTCACGGCGACGCGGCTGGCGATCGACACCGAAGGCGCACGCGTGCTGCCGCTTGGTGGGTGAGAGGTGCTAGGGTGGCCTTGCACCAGTGGTAGTTTTCTCAGCCGGTCTGGATGCTTGCTCCCCACCGACCCATTGATTTCAGTTGATTTCAGGGCCGCCCCACTTTTTCCGGAGCGGTACAGGTCTCGAGGTGGAGTCGAGCCACAGTTCCGCAGAGCTGGTGCTCCCCGTATAAATCGCTATGGCCAGTTCGCCATAGCTCCCAGGAAACCGCCGTGGCTGACCGCCCGGCGCGTTGAAAGTGGTTCCCAGCGCGATCAGGTGACTTCGTACACCGGCTTCGACGCTGTGGGCCTTTCCGGAAGGATTCGAGTGACCGAAACAACAGACGCCCCGACCCTCGCCGCGTCGCCAGCTGGCGACGCCGAGAACGGAGGCGCGCGCACCAAACGACGCACGGCCGGAACCGGCCTGACCTCGATGGTGCTGCCCGAATTGAAGGCGCTTGCCGCCACGATGGGCATCAGTGGCACCGGCGCGATGCGCAAGGGTGACCTCATCGCCGCCATTCAGGGCGGCCAGCAGTCCGCCGCCGCCGCCAATGGCGCTGGCGGCGCCGCTGCTCCGCAGCGAGCGGCCCGCAGCCCTCGCCGCGCCACCGCAGCTGCCGCCGGCCGGCGGCCGCGCCAGACGCAGCTGCCGACGTCCCGCCAAGCTTTGAGCGTGCTAGCTCCAACGGCTCGGACAATCACGTCTCTGAGCAGGTTTCCGAGCGTGCCTACGTGCCCTCCCAAGGCGGTGGGCAGCGCCCAGATCGGCAAGGCTCTGATCGGCAAGGCTCTGATCGGCAAGGCTCTGATCGCCAGGGCCAGAATCGCAACCGCAACCGCGACCGGTCCGACCGTGACCGTCCGGAGCGGACCGAGGCCGCGCAAGGTGGTCAAGCCGATTCGGGCCACGAACAACCAGACCGGCCAGTCGGGACAGTCAGGCCAGTCGGGACAGTCAGGCCAGTCAGGTCAGGGCCAGCACACGCAGGGCGACCGCGACCGGCAGAACAATCAGAACAACCAGAACCGGCAGAACAACCAGAACCGGCAGAACCAGGGCGGCCAGAACCAGGGCGGTCCGTCGCGCGACGACGATGAGTTCGACAGCAGCGGACGGCGGCGGCGCGGGCGTTTCCGCGAGCGCAACCGCAGTGCCCGCGGCCCGGGTCGCGAGCGCTTCGGCAGTGAAGCCGAGCCGGTCGTCAGCGAGGACGACATCCTGGTGCCCGTTGCGGGCATCCTCGACATCCTCGACAACTACGCGTTCGTCCGGACGTCGGGCTACCTGCCCGGTGCCAACGACATCTACGTCTCGCTCGCCCAGGTGCGCCGCTACGGCATGCGCAAGGGTGACGCGGTCACCGGCGTCGTCCGGCAGCCGAAGGACAACGAACGGCGCGAGAAGTTCAACGCGATGGTGCGTCTCGACACGGTGAACGGCACCGACCCCGAGAAGGCCAAGGCCCGTCCCGAGTTCGGCAAGCTCACGCCGCTGTACCCGCAGGACCGGCTTCGCCTCGAGGGCGACCCCGGCCAGCTCACCACCCGCGTCATCGACATGGTCGCGCCGATCGGCAAGGGCCAGCGCGGCCTGATCGTCTCGCCGCCTAAGGCTGGCAAGACCATGGTGTTGCAGGCGATCGCGAACGCGATCACCCGCAACAACCCCGAGTGCCACCTGATCGTCGTGCTCGTCGACGAGCGGCCCGAAGAAGTCACCGACATGCAGCGTTCGGTGAAGGGCGAGGTCATCGCCTCGACCTTCGACCGGCCGGCCGAAGACCACACGATGGTCGCCGAGCTGGCGATCGAGCGGGCCAAGCGGCTCGTCGAGCTCGGTCACGACGTCGTCGTCCTGCTCGACTCGATCACCCGCCTCGGCCGCGCGTACAACACCGCGGCGCCGGCGTCCGGCCGAATCTTGTCCGGTGGTGTCGACTCCGCGGCGCTCTACCCGCCGAAGCGGTTCTTCGGCGCGGCCCGCAACATCGAGAACGGCGGCTCGCTGACGATCCTTGCCACCGCGCTGGTCGAGACCGGCTCGCGTGGTGACGAAGTGATCTTCGAGGAGTTCAAGGGCACCGGCAACATGGAGCTGAAGCTCGACCGGAAGTTCGCCGACAAGCGCATCTTCCCCGCGGTCGACGTCGACGCGTCCGGTACCCGCAAGGAAGAACTCCTGATGGCGCCGGAAGAACTGCAGATCGTCTGGAAGCTGCGTCGGGTGCTGCACGCGCTCGACTCCCAGCAGGCCCTGGAGTTGCTGCTCAGCAAGATGAAAGAGACCAAGAGCAACGCCGAGTTCCTGCTGCAGATCCAAAAGACGACAGCGATGCCCATCGACTAGCGGTTAGCGCAGGAGCGCCGCTGTCACTGCAGTCACGATGTGCGTTTGGTACCGGTCGACGGTCCAGCCGCGTTGCACGACCAGCAAGTCGTACAGCTCGGGGGAGTTGTAGGTCCACAGCACGTCGCGGGCCTCCTCGGCGTCACGCCGTCGGCAAGATGTCCCTGCTGGTGAGATGGGCGGCGAATCCCGCGAGACCCGTGAGGCGTTCAGCACGGATCTGTGCGTAGATGGCGGCGAGGTCGGCGTCGGTTGCCGACGCCTCCCGGGCGAGCGCTGATCGGTGCCGCCCGGGGCACGATCTGAGCGCACATGCCGCGAACATGGCGATCTTGCGGCGGCGGTCTGGCTCGGACACGACCGCGGCGATCGAGCTTCGAGCGGCTAGCGGCACCGGGTCGCTATCCCCTACCACCGCCGTGTCGAACAGTGCCTTGATGAGCCCAGCTTTGTTGGTGAATGTCTTGTAGACCGTCTGAATCGATACGTCGGCGTCTGCCGCGATCTCCCCGACGGTGGTCGCCGCGTATCCATCGCGCAGAAAGCGCACCCGCGCGGCAGTCAATATCCGGTCGCGGGTCAAGCCGGCCTGGGCGCGGCGGTAGTCCCCTGCGTAGGACCTCTTGACACCAGCAGACATTGAGTAGAAGCTCCTAAATCTATTAGAGGTTAATCTACCCAATATCGCGTGGAGCGGTCCTCGACACGCTGACACCGCTGGAAGGAAAACCTGATGACGCCCGACTCCACGGCTAACAAGCAGCTAGTTCGTCGGTGGGTTGACGAACTCTTCAACTCCGGTCGGCTTGATGTCGCAGCCGACGTGGTCGCTGCACACTTCACCGAGCACGCATTGGCACCGTTTGGCCAGGCGGCGCCAGGCGAGGTCGACGGGCCAACCCACACCACCACCACAGTCGCATTTCTGCGGGCACAGTTTCCCGACCTGAAGATGACCATCGAGGCGATCGTTGCGGAAGCTGACCTTGCCAGCGTGCGGATCGTGGCGACGGGCACGAACCTTGGTCTACTCAACGGCATGCTGCCGCCGACTGGGCGAGCATTCAGGGCGGAGCAATGTCATTGGTTCCGGATTGCCGACGGCCGACTTGCTGAACACTGGGCGATTCGAGACGACCTCACGGCGATGCTGCAGCTCGGAGCGATCGCTCGGCCGAGTCCTGCTGCGGCTCCCGCAGCGGCAGGACCATCGACATGACGACGATTGAGGCAAACTCGGGCGTCCGGCCCGCAATGCCATCGCGAGGGATCACCGGGCTGATCCTGATCGCTTCGGGAGTTCTCGCACTCGCTGGGAACCTGCTGCACCCTCGGTTCGGCGGCAACGACATCGAGGTGTATCGGCACCTCGCGAACTCGACGCGACTGGTGTTCGCGCGATGCGCTGCTCCTTCCTGCCCTCGTACTGTTGACCATTGGACTCGTTGGTCTCGCGGAGATGCTCCAGGCTGCGAGTCCACTCGCCGAGATTGGCCGCCTTCTGGCACTCGTCGGCGGCACGATCGCTCTGAGCCAGACCGCGGTCGAGATGTACGGCATGCGGCAGCAGGCCAGGGTCTTTGCTGGCGCGTCCCCGAGTGACCAGGTCGGGGCTTTCTGGTCGACCAACTCCCTCGATCGACTGAGCAGCGCCCTGCTGGCCACCTGGATCGTCCTCTTGCTCGGCGTGGCTCCCGCGCTCATCGCCTGGGCCGCGTTCGCGTCCCGACGAACTCCGCGCTGGCTTGGGTTGCTCGGGTGCGCTGCGGGAGCAATATGCGCGGGCGTGGGAGTGTTTGATCTCTTCCGTGGGGACCACAGTGCCGCACGATATCCCGTTTCTCGCAGGGTCGCTGCTTCTGACAGCGTGGGTAGTCGGATCCGGATGGGCCGTGTATGCGCGTCGTCACGGCGACGGGAATCGGGGGTCGGCCGCGGGCGTTTAGTGACTTGTCAAGCCGGTCTGTCACACTGAAGGGCCGGTCATATGCGGTTCCGGTTCCCGTCGATGCCCTCACTCGAGGAAGTTGACGACCCGGCGGCCGCGACAGCCCAAGGAGAAAACTGTGAAGCCCGACATTCACCCTGACTACATCGAGACGACCGCGGTCTGCTCGTGTGGCAACAGCTTCGTCACGCGCAGCACCGCGAAGGGCGGCACGATTCACGCCGACGTCTGCTCCGCCTGCCACCCGTTCTACACGGGCAAGCAGAAGATCCTCGACATCGGCGGTCGCGTCGAGAAGTTCGAGAAGCGGTTCGGCAAGGCAGCCGCCAAGTAGCTACGCACGGCGCCGGTCCCAGGGCTTGTTGAGCCCGGGAACCGGCGCCGTCGCTATGTCGTGCGTCAGCGCGACCAGATGTAGTGCCGGGAGCCCTTGCAGTGAGGAGGTCGAGATGTTCGAAGCCGTCGAAGAGCTGCTCCTTGAGCACGCCGACCTCGAGACGAAGATGTCGGACCCCGGGGTGCACGCCAACGCAGGCCTAGCGCGTTCTCTCGGACGCCGATATGCGCAGCTCACCCCGATCGTCGAGACCTACCTGCGCTGGCGAACCCTCGGCGACGACCTCGAGGCAGCCCGTGAACTCGGCGACACGGACGCGTCGTTTCGCGCCGAGATGCCCGAGCTCGAGCGCCAGCGCGACGTCGCCGCCGAGGAACTGCGCACCCTGCTGATTCCGCGCGACCCCAACGACGGCAAGGACGTCATCCTCGAGGTCAAGGCGGGCGAAGGCGGCGAGGAGTCGGCGCTGTTCGCCGGCGACCTGATGCGGATGTACCTGCGCTACGCCGAGCGCCAGGGTTGGAAGACCGAGATTCTCGACGCCAACGAATCCGACCTCGGCGGCTATCGCGACGCGACCCTCGCGGTTCGGGCCGGCACCGGCGACGGCGCCTGGAGCCGGCTGAAGTTCGAGGGCGGTGTGCACCGCGTGCAGCGGGTTCCGGTCACCGAGTCGCAGGGCCGCATCCACACCAGCGCGGCCGGCGTCCTCGTGCTGCCCGAAGCCGAAGAGGTCGACGTCGAGATCGACCCGAACGATCTGCGCATCGACGTCTACCGGTCGTCGGGGCCAGGCGGCCAGAGCGTCAACACGACCGACTCGGCGGTGCGGATCACGCACGTGCCGACCGGCACAGTGGTGTCGTGCCAGAACGAGAAGAGCCAACTCCAGAACAAGGAGTCAGCGCTGCGGATCCTGCGGGCGCGGCTGCTCGTGCTGGCGCAGGAAGAGGCGGCCGCCGCGGCGAGCGCCGAACGCCGCACCCAGATCCGCACGGTCGACCGGTCCGAGCGAATCCGCACCTATAACTATCCGGAGAACCGGATCTCCGACCACCGGGTGAACTTCAAGGCCTACAACCTCGACCAGGTGCTCGACGGCGATCTCGACGACGTCATTCAGGCGCTCGTCGACGCCGACTCCGCGACCCGGATGGCCGCGACCGGAGCCCCGTCGTGACGACGACTGCTGCCGGCCGAGCCGGTCCGGCTGAACGCTGCCATCAACGACGCGCACCAGCGATTGGCCGCCGCCGGAGTCGCGTCCCCGCGCCACGACGCCGAGGCGCTCGCCGCGTTCGTGCTCGGGTGTCCCCGAAGCCGGCTCCTCGTCGCCGGTGATCTCTCGCCGGGCCAGCAGGTGGTCTTCGCCGGTCTGGTCGACCGCCGGGCGTCGCGGGTGCCGCTTCAGCACCTCACCGGCAGCGCGCCGTTTCGCTACCTCGAGGTCGCCGTCGGGCCCGGGGTCTTCGTGCCGCGACCCGAGACCGAGGTCGTCGCCGGCTGGTGCATCGACGCGCTTCGCGAGCCGGCCCACGACGCGGCGCCGCTCGTCGTCGATCTCTGCACAGGTTCTGGCGTCATCGCGTTGGCGATTGCCCAAGAGGTCAGGGGCGCAACGGTCCACGCGGTCGAGCGCGAAGCGGCCGCTTACGAGTGGGCCCGGCGCAATGCCATGGGCACCGGCGTCATCGTCCACCACGGCGATGCCGCGCACGCGCTGCCCGAACTCGACGGCACGGTCGACCTCGTGGTCGGCAACCCGCCCTACCTGCCCGACGCGCATCGCGATCACGTCGACCCTGAGGTTCGCGATCACGATCCGGACGCCGCGCTATGGGGCGGCGCTCGACGGTCTCGACGGGCCGCGCATGATCGAAGCAGCCGGACGCCGATTGCTGCGCGACGGTGGCCTTGTCGCGGTCGAGCACGCCGACGACCAGGGACCCGCGGTCGCGGAACTGTTCCGCGCGTCCGGCGAGTGGGCGCACATCGCCGTCCGGCAAGATCTTGCTGGACGCGACCGCTTCGTGACCGCGCAGCGTCGTCGGCGGGAGGAGTCTGCGTGACCCTGTACGACTGCGACGATCCCGACCAGCGCGCGACCGGGATCCGCGAAGCTGCCTACGCGGTTCGCCGCGGCGACCTGATCGTGCTGCCGACCGACACGGTCTACGGCATCGGTGCCGACGCGTTTACGCCGTCCGCGGTCACCGCATTGCTGGCCGCGAAGGGCCGCGGCCGCGACATGCCGGTACCCGTGCTGATCGGCTCGCGGACGGTGCTCGACGCCCTCGTCGGAACGCTGTCCGAGCCCGCTCGCCATCTGGTCGAGGTGCTCTGGCCGGGCGCGCTGACGATCGTGGTGCGGCACAACCCAGCGCTGGCGTGGGATCTCGGCGATGCTCGCGGCACCGTCGCGCTGCGGATGCCGGCCGATCTGCTGGCCCTCGAGCTGCTCAAGGAGACCGGTCCGATGGCGGTCAGCAGTGCGAATCGCACCGGCCTGCCGCCGGCGATCACCTGCGCGAACGCGCAGGCCCAACTGGGTGATGCCGTCGCGGTCTACCTCGACGCCGGCCCGACAGTCGCGTCGGTGCCGTCGTCGATCGTCGACGTGACCGGCGAGGTTCCGGTGCTGGTGCGGCCCGGCTGGATCAGCCTCGAACGCCTTCGTGAGATCGTGCCGGGACTCGAGTCGCGGGCGTGAGGTCATAGCTCGGGGGAGCCGTAGAGTAAGGCTGGTCGAAGATCGACCCGCCGCCGCCCCGAAGGAGTGACGTGCGCGAGTACCTGATCACGCTCCTGGTCGCGGCGACGGTCACGTATCTGGCCACCCCCGTCGCGCGGCGCTTCGCCGTCCGGATCGGCGCGTTCACCGAGCGTCCGCGATCGCGACGTCCACTCGATTCCGACCCCACGCCTTGGCGGTGCCGCGATGTTCGCCGGCATGGCGGCCGCGCTGCTGGTGGCCTCCAGGATGCCGACGCTGCAGGTCGTCAACCAGCGGTTCTCCGAGCCGCGGGCGCTGCTGTTGGGCGGTGGCGTGGTCTTCGTGTTCGGCGCTCTCGACGACCGCTTCAATCTGGACGCCGTCACCAAGCTCGCGGGGCAGATTCTCGCCGCGTCGGTCATGGTGTTGCAGGGCGTACAGCTGCTGTGGCTGCCGATTCCGGGCCAGGGCACGTTGATTCTCGGCCAGGACTGGTCGGTCGTGCTGACGGTCTCGTTCATCGTCATCGTGATCAACGCCGTCAACTTCATCGACGGGCTCGACGGGCTGGCGGCGGGCGTTGTCGGCATCGCCGCGCTGGCGTTCTTCGCGCTGTCGTACAACCTGTCGGTGCAATCGCACCTGCCGTACGCGCTGCCGCCGATGCTGATCGCGATCATCGTGGCCGGGCTGTGCCTGGGATTCCTGCCGCACAACTTCCACCCCGCGCGGGTCTTCATGGGCGACTCGGGCTCGATGCTCATCGGCCTGCTGCTGGCGGCGTCCACCGTCTCGTTGACCGGACAGGTCGACGTCGTCACGCAGTACCAGCAGTACGGCGCGTTTCTGCCGTTACTGCTGCCGTTCGCGATCCTGCTGGTGCCGTTCGCCGACCTCGTTCTCGCGGTCGCCCGGCGCACCAAGCAAGGCCGCGCGCCATGGTCGCCCGACAAGCAGCACCTGCATCACCGGCTTGCTGGAGCTCGGCCACTCGCAGCGCCGGGCGGTGTTGATCATGTACTTCTGGTCGGCACTGTTCGGCGCCGGCGTGGTCGCGCTCTCGGTGACCAAGGGGCCGCTGGTCGTGGTCGCGTTGGGCGGGGCACTGGCCGCGATCGCGCTGGTGCTGGTGAACATGCCGCGGTTGCGGGCTGCGCAGCGCGCACGTCACGGACCGGCGTGACCCGGGCACGCTCCCAGACCCGGCAGACCGTAAGATGACATCCGCTCCCCAGAGGCCGCAGCTAGGTCTCTACGCCCTGATTGGCATTGGCACCTTGAACCTGGTGTCGCTTCTGGTCGGGCTGGGGATCGGTTGGTTCCTCGATGATTGGTTCCACTCGTTCCCCGCGGCCACCCTGATCGGTCTGGCCGTGGGTATCGCGGCGGGGCTCACCGCGAGTTGGTTGCAGATCCGCCGGTACTTCACCGACACCAAGTAGCACTTCAGGTAGCGCTTCAGGCAGCACTTCAGCAACGTGCCGAGGGGAGGCCCACCGATGAACAGCACCGCTCCGCTCATGGTCCCGGTCGGCACCCCACGCCGGGTATTCATCATCGCGGCGATTCTCGGCGGCGTCGGTCTGCTGATCGCCTCGGTTCTTGGCCACGTCGTCGTCGGGTTGCTGCTCCTGTGCGGGCTTGCGCTCGGCGCCGTGAACAACATCCTCACCGTGCGATCGATCCTGAAGTTCACCGCAGCCGGCGACCCCGACCGCAAGAAGTTCGCCAAGGCTTCGCTTCTCCGGCTCGGCTACATTTCGCTGATTGCGGCGCTATTCCTTATCGTGTTCCGACGCGAGGGCATCGCGGTCCTGGCCGGGCTCGCGGTGTTCCACCTGCTTGCCGCGCTCGCCACCAGCGTGCCGGCGCTGAAGGAGTTTCGTAAGGCATGAGCTGGTCCAGCACCGCTCCGGCGCACGTTGTCGCGGCGACGATCGACGTCGGCGTGCATCCGCACCTGAAGATCCTCGGGCTCACGATCAACTCCGACACGGTTCTGACGACGCTGATCGCCGGTGCGATCGTGGTCGGGCTCGGCCTCTACATGCGGGTCGCGCGCCCAATCAGGAGTGCCCAGCAAGTTGCAGCTGATCTTCGAGCTCATCGTCGACAACGTGAACAAGCAGGTCGACGAGAGCATGGGCATCGAGGTCGCGCCGTTCGTGGTGCCGCTCGCGGTGACGCTGTTCCTCTTCATTCTGTTGTGCAACTGGATCGGGCTGATCCCCAGCGGGCACCCCGAGAAACTGCCAGCTCCGACGGCCGACATCAACCTCACGCTCGCGATGGCGTTTGCCGTGATCATCCCGCTGCACATCGTCAGCGTGCGGCGGCGCGGGCTGAAGGCCTACATCAAGCACTTCTTCCAGCCCTATCCGATCATGTTCCCGATCAACCTGATCGAGGAGATCGTCAAGCCGTTCACGCTCGCGCTCCGGCTTTTCGGGAATTTGATCTCGGGTGCAATCATGGTCGCCCTGCTGGCTCTCCTGCCCGCCTACATCTTGTGGGCCCCCCAGGGGATCTGGAAGGTGATCGACGCGTTGGTGGGTGTCATCCAGGCCTTCATCTTCGCGCTGCTCACGATCCTGTACTTCGCGTTCGCCACCACGACCGAAAGCCACGGCGCCACCGACAGTCATCCCACCGACGGTCATCCCACCGACGGGCAACCCGTCATCGAAGCGCACTAACCACTGACAACAGCTGGAACTCCAACATCTGGAAACAAGGAGAGACATGGCCACGGACGCTGCAAACCTCGACAGCGCCATCAAGACAGCCGGCGCCTTCGTCGGTGGCGGCCTCGCCCTCGCCGGTGGCGCCATCGGTGCTGCCGTCGGTGACGGCCTCGCCGGTGCCCAGACGATCGCCGGCGTCGCCCGTCAGCCCGAGTCGCAGCCGCGGCTGATGCCGATCTTCTTCCTGACCGTCGGTCTGGTCGAGGCGATGTACTTCATCAACCTGGCCTTCATGGCCATGTTCGTCTTCGTGCTCGGCAAGTAGTCGGAGCAAGCGTGCACATCTTCATCGCAGCCGCCAGCCCAACGCCGGCGCCGACGAGCGCGAAGACGAACAACTTCCTGATCCCGAACGGGACGTTCATCGCCGAGCTGATCATCTTCTTGATCATCCTTTTCGTGATCGGCAAGTACGTCGTGCCGTTCGTGAACTTGCAGTTGGCGCAGCGGCAGGAAGCGATCCGCCTTGAGTTCAAGGAGCTCGAGGACGCGCGGGCCCGGCTTGAAGCGACCGAGGTCGAGTACCGCGACCTGATTGCCAGCGCGCGGGCCGATGCCGCCCGGCAGCGCGACGAGGCCCGCGAAGAGGGCGCCCAGATTCTCGCGGATCTGCGGGCGCAGGCGCAGGTCGAATCTGACCGGATCAAGCAGGCCGCGCACCAGCAAATCGAGGCCGAGCGGTCGCGTACCGTCGAGGCGTTGCGAGCCGAGGTCGGCACGCTCGCGGTCGAGCTGGCCGGTCGCGTCGTGGGCGAGTCGCTGACCGATGACGCCCGTCAGCGGCGGGTCGTCGAACGGTTCCTGACCGAGGTCGAGTCGCGCGCCGGCGAGGCAGCCGGGTCCGCAGCCGCCGGCGAACAGGTGCGCGGCTGATGCAGGGAGCCAGTCGGGAGGCGCTCGCGCAGACGTGGGCCTTCGTTGAAGGTGAGCTCTCCGGGGCTCAGGCGTCCGGTGCCGGAGGCGTCGGAGAAGAGCTGTTCGGTGTCGTAGCCGTCCTCGATGCGCAGGTTGGCCTGCGACGCGCGCTGTCCGACCCGTCGATGGACGCCGACCGCAAGGCGGGCCTGATCGCGGCCGTGCTCGGCCCGCATGTGTCCGACGTCACGCTTCGGATCGTGACCGAGGTCGTCCGCGCCCGGTGGTCACGGATGCGCGACCTAGCGGATTCCATCGAGACGCTCGCCGTGCTCGCGATGTTGATCGAGGCCGACGCGCATCCCGGCAGCGGCCACCTCGCAGGCGAGTCCGACGACGTCGAGGACGAGCTGTTTCGGTTCGGCCGCATTGTCGAGGCGAACGCCGGTCTGCGGGCAGCTCTTGCCGATCCGGCACTGCCGGACGACAACAAGATTTCGTTGGTCAGCGCGCTCGTCGAGGACAAGGCGCGTCCGGTCACGCTCCGGCTGTTGACGCAGGTTGCGACTCGTCCGCGTGGTCGCGCACCGGAGGACGCGATCGGCGACTACACCGACATCGCGTCTCGACGTCGTGCCCGGCTGGTCGCCCGAGTGACCACCGCCGTCGGACTCACCGATGCGGAGATCACCCGCCTGCAGGCAGCACTTGCCGGTCTCTACGGTCACGAAGTCCATCTGCAGATCGAAGTCGACGCCGACATCGTCGGTGGCGTCGTCGTGCACGTCGGCGACGAAGTCCTTGACGGGTCGGTTGCCGGTCGGCTGGCGCAGGCACGGCGACGTCTTGAGTAGCCCGGGCACGCTCGACGTCCGCGCAGCTGGTTCTACTGGTTCTACGAAACCCACGAACGAGGATGGACTGATGGCAGAGCTCACGATCCGCCCGGAGGAGATCCGCGACGCGCTCGAGCGTTTCGTGTCGTCGTACACCCCCGACGTCGCATCGCGTGAAGAGGTCGGCCGGGTGACCGAAGCCGGCGACGGCATCGCGCGCATCGAAGGCCTGCCGTCGACGATGGCCAACGAGTTGCTGCGCTTCGCCGACGGCACGCTCGGCATCGCGCTGAACCTCGACGTCCGCGAGATCGGTGCCGTCATCCTCGGTCCGTTCGCGGGCATCGAAGAGGGCCAGGTCGTCAAGCGCACCGGCGAGATCCTGTCGGTGCCCGTCGGCGACGGCTTTCTCGGCCGGGTGATCAACCCGCTCGGCGACCCGATCGACGGTCTGGGCGACATCGTGTCAGAAGGCCGTCGTGCGCTGGAGATCCAGGCGCCGACCGTCGTGCAGCGCCAGCCGGTGAAGGAGCCGTTGCAGACCGGGATCAAGGCCATCGACGCGATGACCGCGATCGGCCGCGGCCAGCGGCAGCTGATCATCGGCGACCGCCAGACCGGCAAGACCGCCGTCGCCATCGACACGATCATCAACCAGAAGGCGAACTGGGAAACCGGCGACCCCAAGCAGCAGGTCAAGTGCATCTACGTCGCGATCGGTCAGAAAGGCTCGACGATCGCCGGCATCCGCGGCGTCCTCGAGGAAGCCGGCGCGCTGGCGTACACGACGATCGTTGCGGCTCCCGCGTCTGACGCGGCCGGCTACAAGTACCTCGCGCCGTACACCGGCTCGGCCATCGGTCAGCACTGGATGTACAAGGGCGAGCACGTGCTGATCGTGTTCGACGACCTCTCCAAGCAGGCCGAGGCCTACCGCACGGTGTCGCTGCTGCTGCGCCGTCCGCCCGGTCGTGAGGCCTACCCCGGCGACGTCTTCTACTTGCACTCGCGGTTGCTCGAGCGCTGCGCGAAGCTGTCCGACGAGCTCGGCGGTGGGTCGATGACCGGGTTGCCGATCATCGAGACCAAGGGCAACGACGTCTCCGCCTACATCCCGACCAACGTGATCTCGATCACCGACGGTCAGATCTTCCTCGAGACCGACCTCTTCAACTCGGGCGTGCGGCCGGCCATCAACGTCGGCATCTCGGTGTCGCGAGTCGGTGGTTCCGCGCAGATCAAGGCGATGCGTTCGGTGGCTGGCCGGCTGCGGCTCGACCTCGCGCAGTTCCGCGAGCTCGAGGCGTTCGCGGCCTTCGGCTCCGACCTCGACGCCGCATCGCGCTCGCAACTCGAGCGCGGTTCGCGACTCGTCGAGTTGCTCAAGCAGGCGCAGTACTCGCCGTTCCCGGTCGAGCACGAGGTCGTCTCGATCTGGGCCGGCACCACCGGCCAGCTCGACGAGGTTCCGGTGTCTGACATCCGGCGCTTCGAGAAGGAGTTCCTCGAGAACTTGCGCCTGCAGCACAAGGGCATCCTCGATGACATCGCGCAGACCAAGCAGCTCTCCGACGCGACCGCCGAAAGCTTGAACGAGGCGATCACGAGCTTCAAGAAGAGCTTCGAGACCCACGAGGGCAAGTCGCTCCTCGGCAACGAGCAGGCGGCGGACCTCGACGAGTCGACGATGGCCAACGAGAAGGTCCGCAAGCACCTGCCGGGCGAGAAGTAGGTAGGTCGCGATATGGGAGCTCAGGTCCGGGTCTATCGCCGCCGCATCAAGTCAGTGCGGGCCACGGCGAAGATCACCCGCGCCTTTGAACTGATCGCGGCGTCTCGCATGATCAAGGCGCAACAACGAGTGGCAGCCTCCACGCCGTACGCGGAGGCGATCACCCGAGCGGTCTCGGCGGTCGCGAGTCAATCGAAGGATCGACCACCCGCTGACTTCGAAGCACGAGAACGCCACGACGGCCGCCGTCCTGCTCGTCACGAGCGACCGCGGCCTCGCCGGTGCGTACAGCTCGAACGTGCTGAAGGAAGGCGAGTCGCTCACCGCGTTCTTGCGGGGGAGCGGCTTCGACGTGTTGCCCTACATCGTGGGCCGCAAGGGGCTGGCGTACTACCGCTTCCGTGATCGGTTCATCGCGGGTGAGTGGAGCGGTTTCTCCGAGAGTCCGAGTTACCTGAACGCCAAGGACGTCGCCGACACGTTGATCAGGGCGTTCAACACGCCGACCGACGAGGGTGGTGTCGACGAGATCCACATCGTCTACACGCAGTTCGTCTCGATGCTCACCCAGACGCCGGTGATCCGGCGGGTGCTGCCGCTCGAGATCGAGGAGACCACCGACGAACCCGCTGGCGGCCCGCTGCCGTCGTACGAGTTCGAACCGAGTGCGGAGGGCGTGCTCGATGCGCTGCTTCCGCGCTACGTCGAAGCGCGCGTCTACAACGCCCTGCTGCAGGGCGCTGCCTCTGAGCTCGCGGCTCGTCGTCGCGCATGCAAGTCGGCGACCGACAACGCAGAAGAACTCATCAAGACCTACACCCGGCTGGCGAACGCCGCTCGCCAGGCCGACATCACACAGGAAATCAGCGAGATCGTCGGTGGCGCCGACGCGCTCGCCGCTACCGGGAGCGAGTGAGAACTCATGACTGCAACTGTCGACAAGGCCGCACATTCTGACGCCGGGCACACCGGCATCGGCCGCGTCGCGCGCGTCATCGGCCCGGTGGTCGACGTCGAGTTCGGCGTCGACGACCTGCCGGAGATCTACAACGCGCTCGAGGTCGACATCGACCTGTCGGGCGAGGACGAGGACGTCGAGGGGCTGCACAAGCACACGCTGACCCTTGAGGTCTCGCAGCACATCGGCGACAACATCATCCGCGCGATCTCGATGCAGCCGACCGACGGCCTCGTTCGCGGCGCGCCGGTGCGCGACACCGGCGGCCCGATCAGCGTGCCGGTCGGCGACGTCACCAAGGGCCACGTCTTCAACGCGCTCGGCAAGGTGCTCGACGTCCCCGAAGACTCGTTGAAGATCACCGAGCGCTGGCCGATCCACCGCGCGTCGCCGCCGTTCGACCAGCTCGAGAGCAAGACCGAGATGTTCGAGACCGGCATCAAGGTCATCGACCTGCTGACGCCGTATGTGCGAGGCGGCAAGATCGGCCTGTTCGGTGGTGCCGGCGTCGGCAAGACCGTGCTGATCCAGGAGATGATCACTCGCGTCGCCAAGAACTTCGGTGGTGTCTCGGTGTTCGCGGGTGTCGGCGAGCGCACGCGTGAGGGCAACGACCTCTTCCTCGAAATGACCGAGTCGGGCGTCATCGAGGACACCGCGCTCGTGTTCGGTCAGATGGACGAGCCGCCGGGCACCCGCCTTCGGGTCGCGCTGGCGGCGCTGACGATGGCGGAGTACTTCCGCGACGTGCAGAACCAGGACGTGCTGCTCTTCATCGACAACATCTTCCGGTTCACGCAGGCGGGTTCTGAGGTGTCGACGCTGCTCGGCCGGATGCCGTCTGCGGTCGGTTACCAGCCAACGCTGGCCGACGAGATGGGCGTGCTCCAGGAGCGCATCACCTCGACCCGCGGCCACTCGATCACCTCGCTGCAGGCGATCTACGTGCCGGCAGACGACATCACCGACCCGGCGCCGCACACCACGTTCGCGCACCTCGACGCGACCACCGTGCTGTCGCGACCGATCTCGGAGAAGGGCATCTACCCGGCCGTCGACCCGCTCGACTCGACGTCGCGCATTCTCGACCCGCAGTACATCGGCGAAGAGCACTTCGACGTCGCGAACCGGGTGAAGCAGATTCTCCAGCGCTACAAGGACCTCCAGGACATCATCGCGATCCTCGGCATCGACGAACTCGGCGAAGAGGACAAGGTTCTCGTCGGCCGCGCACGTCGGATCGAGCGCTTCCTGTCGCAGAACATGTTCGTCGCCGAGGCGTTCACCGGGCAGAAGGGCTCGTTCGTTCCGCTGGCCGAGACGATCGAGTCGTTCCGCAAGCTGTGCGACGGCGACTTCGACCACCTGCCTGAGCAGGCGTTCTTCATGGCCGGTGGCATCACCGATGTCGAGGCCAACGCCGAGCGGCTCTCCGGCAAGTGACCAGGGGAGGGCTGTCGTGCCGTTGACCGTCGAGCTCGTCTCGGCCGAGCGCAGGGTGTGGTCGGGGGAGGCCAACTTCGTTGTCGCGCGCACGCTCGACGGCGAACTCGGCATCTTGCCCGGCCACATCTCGCTGCTCGGCGTGCTCGCAGAAGGCTTCACCGTTCGCATCAGCGGCGGCGAGGCGGGCGACGGTATCGAGGCGGCGACCCATGGCGGCTTCCTGTCCGTCAGCAACGACGTCGTGACGATCCTCACCGAGACCGCCGAACTGTCCGACGAGATCGACGTCGACCGGGCACGGGCGGCACTCGAGCGGGCCATCGACGGCTGCGCGATGCGGGCGACGACTCGAGCGAGTCCGCCGCTGCGCGGGCGCGAGCGCGACTCGCGGCCGCCGGCCAGCCGCTCTGACGTTCGCGGGCAGGGGGCGCCGACGATGAGAGCCGTTCTGGACTTTCTCGATGGCGCCGGCTGGTTTGTGCTGCTCCTCGGGCTTCTCGTGCTGACCTGGATGCTGCGTCGTTCACTGCTCGGCCGTCGCGGCGCGACGCTGCATTGCGGCCTACGTCTTGAAGGTGCGCGCCCGCGCAGGTGGTGGCAAACCAGTGGCTGGCACACCGGGATCGCCCGCTACACCCCCGAGGACCTCCAGTGGTTCCCGTTGCTGAGCCTGGGCTACCAACCCAGGTGGACGTTCGTGCGCCGCAGCGTCGAGATCACCGGCCGTCGCTACCCGCACGGAGCCGAGTTGCTCGCCGCGCCGCACGGTGCCGTGGTCGTCAGCTGCAACATCATCACGAGGCAAGGCGATGCGCTGGACGTCGAGTTGGCGATGAGTGATGCGGCCCTGACCGGCTTCTTGGCGTGGATCGAGTCGTCCGCTCCTGGGGCGCACACCCACCCCGACACAAGAGTCTGAGGCGGGCTCGGCGGGGGCGCCGGGTTAGGGTGGACCGATGAGCTCCTACGACACCCCGACCAAACGCCGTCCCCTTGCCTGCGCGTGGCGCGCGAGGCCCCCGCTTGGCTCTCGTTGCCGCAGGCACCGTCGTGGCTTCGGTCACGTTCCTGGCCGGCTGCACCGCGGCCAAGTCCACAGCGACTCCGTCGTCATCTGGTCCGGCATCCGCTGCGGTGAGTTCGGGTGCGTCGGCGCCGGCGTCGTCTGCGGCGGCATCGAGCGCACTCTTCTCGGCTAGTGCGCCCGCGTCACCGACCGCAGCGCTGCCCACCCCGGTATCGAGCATCGTTCCGGGCGGGCCGCCGGTGGCCAACATCGAGGCGCCCGCGACCAAGACCGGCTTCCAGATCAGGGTGCACCGCGGGTCGATCCTGAAGGTCGACGTGCCGCAGGCCGCGGCTGGTACGCCCATCACGTTCAACCTCATCCCGGCCTCGGCCCAGTTCATCACCCCGCTCGCCGGCGCGAACGGCTACTTCACGGCCGCTTCAGACGGCGTCGTCAACGTCAGCGCATCACAGGGCGGCGTCGCGCTCGGCACCCTCTCGGTGACGGTCTGGGGCTGACGGCCGGGCCGATCGATCGGCGTCGGCAGCGCGACCTGGAGCGGTGTAGCCACTCCTCGGACGATCAGTTGCCCACGGCCCACCGGCACGGCTTCCCCTGTTGATCGCGGCAGCCGCACGCCCAGGACCTCGCCGTCGAGTGGACCGCGCGGTGCAAGCAGCAGGCCGGTGCGTGCTCGCCGCACATCGACCACGAAGCCGCGAAAGCCGATCGACAGCTCCTCCGTGGTTCCGGCGATGACCACGAGGTGCCCGCTGTCGCGCGCAGTGCGCATGAGCCGATCGAGTACTCCGGCCGCGGGTGAATCGGCGACGATCTCGGCGTCGTCGACAAGGACGGCAAGCCGGCCCAGACCGCGATCGAATGCGGCGTCGACCCCGAACTGCGTCGCATCGAAGACCTCGTGGGCGTAGTCGCGGACGACGGAATCGCGTGGTGTCACTGCGACGAGTCGCCAGCCGGCGGCGCGTAGACCGGCTGCCACGGTTGCTAGCGCGGTGCTGCGGCCTGACCGCGGAGGACCTGCGATGAGGAAACCGGGTCCGGACTCGAGCAAATCGATCGTTACTGCGGCGAGTTCGTCGCCGCCGACGCCGAGCGTCACCAGCGCAGACCCCGCGCGCGGCGACGTGGCACCCAGAGCCGTGCCGATCTCAGCTGTGGTGATGACGGACGGCAGCGGGTCGACACGACGCGGCCACAGCTGCCGCGGCACGTCGTCGTCACGCAGCCGCGCGGTAGCAGCGATCGCAGCGAGCGCGGCGAGTTGCGCCGGCCCTGCCGGATCACGGCTGATCGTGCACACTTGCGCTTCCGTGAGCGTGTCGGTGAAGAAGCCGCGGCCGGCAGGCATCTCAGCGGGTACCGCTCGCGCCGATAGACCGATCAGCGAGAAGTCGCTGCGGTCGGCCAGCCGGAGCACCAGCCGGCTTTCGACCGTAGAGGCGAGCCGGCCGACAAGTCCTGCGCGGTCGGCGGTGACGACCAGGTGGATTCCGACCGATGCGCCTTCGCGCAGCAGTCGCATGCTCGCGTCGATCACGACGCCCGAATCGAGGTCTTCGAAGGTTGAAAGCAACGCTTCCCACCCGTCGACAAGCAGGACGACGTGAGGCAGTGGACGCGAAGACTGCGCGCGCTGTTCGGTGAGTGAGCCGAACCCTTCTGTCGCGAACATGCTCTGTCTGCGCACCAACTCCGCTTTCAACACCGAAAGCAACCGTCGGACTCGCTCGTGCTCGTGCGCTGCGATCGTCGCGCCGCAGTGCGGAAACGTGGCCAACGCCGCCAGCGAACCGCCGGCGCAATCAATGGCGTACACGTGGAGATCGCGAACGGACGTCGAGCCAGCCAGCCCGCCGACGATGGTGCGCAATGCCGTCGTCCGTCCGCTTCTTGCGCTGCCGGCGATGACGAGATGCCCGATTCGGGTGAGGTCGATTGCGTAGTTTTGGCGCGTCTGTGCGGCCGGCAGATCCAGCACGGCGAGTATCGCGGTCAGTGGGCGTGGGGCTCGCGCCGTTTCGGTCGGGATCAGCGCAGGTAATGGCGGCAACCACGGAGACCTCGGTGCCGCAAGACCGAGCTGGTGGGCTGCCGCGCGACACGCCGCGACGATGCGTGTCGAGATCTGTCGATGCAGCCGCACTCGTCGCGGGTTTGGCTGAGGGGAGCACGCGCGGCACGCAGAGCGATTGCAACGGCGACAGCTGGACGTCGACGCGGCCGCTATCTGCTTCATCAGCGGGCAGGCCACCAACTCGGCCAGACTGGAACGCCTGGAGCTCGCCATGCCCGGTGCGGGCATAGCCTCGGCCAGGCGTTGCCCGGCTGATGCGGGCGGCGTCGGTGGCGTCGATCACGTCGCGCGACTCGGATTCGCGCACGACGCCGAGACAGATGCGCAGATTGGTGTTGGCGCGGATGTCGGCGCTGACCACACCCTCGGGTCGTTGCGTCGCCAGTACGAGGTGGACGCCGAGTGACCGCCCCCGTTGAGCGATCCCAACGAGACCGCCGACGAAGTCGGGCAATTCCTCAGCCAGAGATGCGAATTCGTCGACCACGATGATGAGTCGAGCTAGCACGCCGCCGCCGGCGCGGAACACCTCGAGGTTGGGTGCGCCGGCAGCTGCGAGTGCTGCTTCGCGTCGTTTGAGTTCCGCCTGGAGCGAGGCTAGCGCGCGCTCGACGAGTCGACCGTCGAGATCAGTCACGACACCGACGGTGTGCGGCAGTGCCGCGCACGCGCCAAACGCCGCGCCGCCCTTGTAGTCGACAAGGACGAACGTGAGTTCGTCAGGACGGTTGGCGCAGGCGAGTGACGCGACGAGTGTTTGGAGAAACTCACTCTTGCCTGAGCCGGTCGTGCCTGCGATCAAGGCGTGTGGACCATCGCGCGCGATGTCGACGACGAAGCCCGCGTCGGATGCGGTGCCAACAAGCACGCTGGTGTTGCCGACGTTGGCCCGCCAGCGAGTGACCAGATCAGCCGGCCATGTCGGCACCGAAGCCGGCGATGTCAAGCCAGCGCACTGCTGCGGGCAGCGTGCCGGCTCTGCCGGGGCTGTCGTCGCGTAGCGGCGCCAGCGCGCGGGCCAGGCGGTCAGCCCAGGCAATCGACGTGCCGTCGGGGATCGCGTCTTGCGCACCCGGGACGCCGGGTATCGCGAGCAGCAGGGTGGTTGCCACCCCGTCGGCCTGCTCAGGGTCGGCCCGCTCAGGTCGGCCGGCTCAGGCCGGTAGCAGTTGTCGCCACAGCTACTGCACCGCACTCCTCCGGCAGGTGCGCTGTCATCTCGTCGAGGCAGATGGCGTACACGCCGACATCGGGACCGCCCGCGAGTACCTCAGCCAAGGCGGCCGTGCGGCGAATCGCGCGCGCGCCGTCGACGAGCACCACGACTGCGCGCGGCTTACCGCCGCTGACTGCCTGGCGCCGGGCCTCGATCAGTGTGGCCAGCTCGGCAACTCGGGCGGTCACGCTATCGGCGTCGATGCCGAGCAGTACCTGACAACCGGCGTCTGCGACCGGCTTGGCATGCGGTAGCCAGCGCAGCCAGCCCCACTCCTCGCGCGCGCGCGGCCTCCGTGAGCAGCACGAGGCGTGAGATCACGCGGGCTATGCAGCACGGCCAACTGACCGACGATCGCGCGCGCCATGGCCGTTCTTGCGCCGCGCGGACCCGCGATGCCGAGCACGCCGACCTTGGCCAACCCAACAGTCACCGGAACGTCGTGCACGGACGGTGGAGGGACGGCTGTCCCGAGTCCGTCAATGACGACGTCGATGTCCGCCAACACAGTTCCGCAGCCGAGGTTGAGGAGCAGGAAGTCGGAGTCATCGCGCCGACGCTCCCACAGCCGTGCGCTTGGTGCGCTGGCCGTCTTCGACAAGGTCACGGCGTCCGGCGCTCGGCCACGGCGGACGATCGCCTCGGCCGACACGGCCTCGGCGACTGCTCGCGACGCCTTTCTCAGCGCCGCCTCGTAGGTTGCGCGGTCTGCACGAGTCGCCTTGCGGTGGCCGGAAAGGTCTGACACCCATTGGCCGGCCATCATCAGCGGCGACAGGACGGTGAACAGCAAGTACTCCGGTCGCCGCATGATGGCTGCCAGTACGACGCCGCCGACGAGGGGCGCGATCGTTGTTACCAACGGAAGACGATTGCGCCCCCGGACGGCCGGCTCTGCCGGGGAACCCGATCCTGACGCGGGCCGCGGTGGGATCTGGGGCGTCGAGTCGCGGCGGCCGGTTGAACGACAGATGCCCGTCGGCGGTCGGCCTTACCGACATCGGCAGCAGCGTCGGGCATCGCCACGGTGAGCGTCGATGAACCCATCCGCAGGCGCATGCCTTGTTGTAGAGGGACAGGGCGCGCACCTATAGCCACGCCGTCGATGGTCGTGCCGTTCGTCGAACCCGCGTCGGCCAGCCTGACGCCGTCCGGATCGATCCTGAGCAGCGCATGTCGCCGGGAGATGCCGGGATCGTCGATCGCGATCGCTGGCGAGTTGGCCGCGGCCAACCCAGGACGTGCCCATGGCGAGCGGGTGGATGTCTCCCGCAAACGGACCAGCAACCACCCGGAGTTCCAGGTACCTCCCGGTGTTGTTGGTGGACGCCGGGTGCGCGCCGAAGGTGACGATCGCTCCGTCGCGCAGCGCGCCGTCCCCGAACACGGCCGTCGCTCGCGGAGCCGGTCGCGTCGCGCGCCCCAACAGTCGCCGTGGCATCGGGCGGCGCGCTAACGACGCTCCCGGAGGCGGCTCAGGATCTCGGCGAGCGGAGTGGTTGCCGGCGCCTCGATCGTCACGTCGGCGCGGCGGCCGTTCCCAGCCGTCACCACCGTCACCGTCGTCCTCATGCCGCAACCCCCAGGTGACGTGGGCCACATGGGCCGGCCCACCGTGTCGTGACCGGGACTGGTGTCCCGCTGCCGACAGTGTGGCTTGCGCGGGTAGCTGGTCGGGGGCTAGAGCAGTCCTGCCTGTGGATGACGGACCAACGTTCCGGCGGAGTGGTCCGTCCTGATCACCTGCTGTGACTACTCCGAACGGCTCAGTGATCAGATTACGCCATTTGGCTGTACGAAGTCCGGCGAATGCGTCAGGATCGGCGGTACCGGACGACGGGCGCCTGCTGGCTTTTCTTCGCTGGACAGCCCGAAAGGGACCCGTCGGCCGGCGCATGTCGTGAGGTGACCGACTCGTGCAGCTGCGCACGGCGGTCACCTCGATGCGGAAGGGAGGTAACCGCTATGCGCAGCTCGAGCTGGGACTAGGTTCGTGCGCGCCGTTGAGGTCAGAAACTCCGGCGTGATGCTGTACGAAGGGGGCCGGTTAGCGCCGGCCCTCTTCCGTGTTCGATGGTCCACAGTTGTCGGTCCACCATCTGGATCAACCAGACATTCGTCTATCGGCGCGTCAAACGCGTCGATAATCGGCCGTTCGGCCTATGCGATCTGCCGCGCTCCTGTCGATGTTCCTTCAGGGGAAGTCTCGGCGGAGGAGCGACGATCATGCAGCCTGCGCGGCCACGGGCTGTGCTGCGCCTCGTGTCCGTCGTCGGGCGTCGGTCGGCGCACTGTGCGTAATTGCCGCGCTAGCGATGACCGCCTCCGAGCCTGCGCCGGCGCTGTGGCGCTGGGCACTTGTCGTCGCGCTGTGCATCGCTGGCGAACTGGCCAAGGTCGGCATCCGCCGCGGCGCGAACCGGCACAGCTACAGCTGGCGCGAGACCGCTTTCGTGCTCGGCCTCGTGCTCGTCCCGCCCGGGCACCTCGTGCTCGCGATGACCGCAGGGATTGCGGTCGTGAAGGTCGTTCGCCGCAAGTCGGCCCAGAAGACCGTCTTCAACACCGCTGTGGTCGCCATCGAGACCTTGGTCGGCTGCGCCATCGTCGCGTCGGCGCACGTCTACTCACCAACGTTGAGATGGAGCGGCGTCTTCACCGCGCGAACGGTGGGCCTCGCTTGCCGCGGCGAGTATCGCCCTGCATCTGTTGTCGACCGGCCTGACCTCAGTGGTGGTTGCGACTGAGCGCGGCCGGCCGGCGTGGCTCAGCGTGTGGGACGACCTTCGCGTCGCGATCGTCATCTGGATGCGCAACGTCGGTGCGGCCTTCATCCTCATCGCGTCGCTCAGCTGGTCGGCCTGGTTCACGTTGCTCATCGTGTGCGTGCTGCTCGGAGTGCAGGCGTTGAGCACCGACCGTGCGGCGATTCGCGAAGAGCGGTTTGCCTGGCACCGTCTCCAGGTTGCCATCGACGAGTTGCGCGACGTCGAACTCGAGCAACTGATCGGTGAGGCGACCGCCGCCGTCGCCACCATGATGCGCGCGGATGCGGCCGAGATTCAGCTCGACGAAGTCACCGGTCACGCCACGATCACGCGGGCGAGTGACCTTGAAGACGCTCATGAACTCGAGCACGGTGAGCATCACCACGCGCACAGCATGGACATCGAGCTCACGACTCGCGAGGGTCGAGTGGGCGAACTGCGACTGCTCTTCTCGGCTCCTGTCGTGTTCAACGCCACCGAGACCGACTGCCTGAACGCGTTCGCGAATGCGCTCGCTGTCGCCTTGGCCAACGCGCTGAAGTTCGACTCGATCCGCGAGGACGCGAAGCAGCGCATTCGAGCGGCATTCAGCGACCCGGTGACCGGAGTCGGCAACCTGATGATGCTGGAGGACCAAGCGCGCGAGGCGTTGGCCGAACTGCATCCCGACCAGCCTGGTCGCCGTCGCGGTTATCGGCTTGAACCGTTTCGCCGAGGTCAACGACCTGCTCGGCGCGCACGCCGCGGACGAGATGCTGCGTGCCGTGGCCGATCGGCTCACGACGGTGGTTCGCAGATGCGATGTGGTAGCCCGTCTGCACGGCGCCGAGTACGTGCTGCTGTTGCGCGAACTGCCGAGCGCCGCAGCCGGTGAAGCGCAGGCTGAGCTCGCTGTGCGGTCACTGGGGACGGCGATCACCGCCGACGGTCTCGACCTCACCGTTGATGCGCACACCGGCGATTGCATGCGCTCCGATGGACGGCGACAACCTCGACGATCTGATCCGACGGGCCCGCCTTGCGATGTACCAGGCGCGTATCGACGACATCTCCGATCTATCGCTATCAGCCGGAGCTCGAGCCACCGGCGTTGGCGCAGCTGGAGTTGCTCCGCGACCTACGAGAGGCGCTCGAAACGAAGCAACTTATCCTTCACTACCAGCCGAAGTTCAGCATGCGCGGCGGCCTGCCGGTGGCGGCCGAGGCGTTGGTGCGGTGGCACCACCCGGAGCGCGGTCTGATTCCGCCGGTCGAGTTCATCCCGCTGCTCGAACGCGTCGGACTCGTCGGCGACCTGACGCGCTACGTGCTCGAGGTCGCGATCGAGGAATGCGCGACGTGGCACAAGATGGGCTTGACGCTGGGGATCGCGGTGAACCTGTCGGCACGCAACCTGCTCGACGAGGACCTGCCTCGTTTCGTGCTGGCCTGCCTGGCAAAGAACGGACTGCCTGCTGACCAGTTGATCTGCGAGATCACCGAGACCGCGGTGTTCTCGCGCAGCCCGATCGCGGCGTCGATTCTCGATCAGCTGCGCGCGGCCGGCGTGAGTCTGTCGCTCGACGACTTCTGCACCGGCTACTCGTCGCTGAGCCTGCTGCGCGAGCGGGCGATCGACGAGATCAAGATCGACCGATCGTTCGTGGCCGACCTCGGTGTTGGCAGCCGCACGACGCACATCGTCACGGCGCTGATCGAACTCGCCCACCGCTGCGACATCGTGGTGACTGCCGAGGGCATCGAGACCATCGAACAACAGCAGCTGCTCACGACGCTCGGTTGCGACCACGCCCAAGGCTTCCTGCTCGCCCGACCGATGACTGCCGGCGCTGTCCGCGCGTTCTTCCTCGAGGCATTCAGGGCGAGCCGGGCACGTCAGGTCGGTCGTCCGCACCTCGAAGCACTTCGGGCAAGCGGGACGCCGACGAGCTGGGATGACCCGCTGCCCTGGCGCGACGCAGCCTCGGAGTAACGCACCGATCCAGCTCCGACAATCGCGCTAAATCATCGCCGCTAGGCCAATAGAGGTAACTTCGGCGTTCTGCGCGCTCAGCGCTCGGAGTTTTCCACAACGCGGCGATCGGCCGGTTACGTATTGCCGCGTCGGCGGTTACTGTCCTCAAACCGCAAGACCGGCCGTCGTGGGGCGTCTGTCTATTCCAGGGGGAATTGTGGACGCTGTCGACGTTGTCGAAGACGAGGTCAGAGAGTTAGTTCGACGGCGCGGGCTCGATCCGGCCGCCGATGGCGCCGCCGTCCGGCTGCTCGTCGAGGAAGTCGTGTCCGACTACGACGAGCGCACGCTCAGCAGTTCGTTGCCGCCACTGCTCGATCGTCGGGGTGCGGTGCGGGCGGTGTTCGATGCGGTCGCCGGGTTCGGCCCGCTCCAGCGCTACTTCGACGATCCGGTCGTCGAAGAGATCTGGATCAACGAACCGGGTCGTGTCTTCATCGCGAAACGTGGTCGCAGTGAGCTGACCAACACGATTCTCACCAACGCTCAGGTGCGTGACCTGTGCGAGAAGATGCTGAAGACCTCGGGACGGCGGGTGGACCTGTCGACTCCGTTCGTTGACGCGATGCTTCCTGACGGCAGCCGCTTACACGTCGTCATCCCCGACATCACCCGGCAACACTGGGCCGTCAACATCCGAAAGTTCGTTCTCACGGCGCACTCACTCGATGAGCTTGTTGAGCTGGGATCCCTTACAGCCCAGGCCGCACGGTTCCTCGAAGCCGCCGTCGTCAGTGGGCTCAACGTGATCGTGGCCGGCGGCACGCAAGCGGGCAAGACCACCTTGTTGAACTGCCTTGCGGCTGCGATTCCAGCCCAGGAGCGTGTCGTTACATGCGAGGAGGTATTCGAACTTCGGGTGCCGCTTCCGGATGTGGTGTCCATGCAGACCCGGCAATCGAACCTCGAGGGCACCGGTGAGGTGAAGCTTCGGCGGCTTGTGAAGGAAGCGCTTCGGATGCGCCCCTCCCGCATCATCGTTGGTGAAGTTCGGCAGGAGGAGTGTCTCGATCTCCTGATCGCTTTGAACTCGGGCCTTCCTGGGATGTGCTCGATTCATGCCAACAGTGCGCGTGAGGCTGTCACGAAGATGTGCACCCTGCCCTTGCTCGCGGGGGACAACGTGGGCCATGCATTCGTCGTCCCGACTGTTGCGACCAGCGTCGACCTCGTCGTTCACACCGGCGCCGACAGCACGGGACACCGGCGAATCCGCGAGATTGTCGCCGTGCCCGGCCGAGTAGAAGGCGCCGGCGACGACAGCGTGATTGAGATCGAGGACGTCTTCGTCACCCGGAAGATGCGCCTGGTTCGTGCTGACGGGTTCCCGCCCCACTCGGAGCGTTTCGAGGCCGCGGGCTTCAATCTGCTCGAACTGCTGGCGCCAGAACGCTACGACGACCTGCGGGCCAGCTGAGATGGGCGCGTTTCTCGGATTGCTGTGCGGTGTGGGTATTGTCCTGGCCTGGCGCTCGGGCTCTCGACGACCCCCGAAGCGAAATCGGCAGCGTCTGTCGCTTCAACAGCACATGGCGGAGATTCTCGCCCAGGCAGGCATCGAGTCAGTGACTCCGACCCAGTTGCTCGCGTCGTCGATCGGGCTCGCGGTTGCGGTCTTCTTGTTCGCTGCCGCGATATCGCGCGCTTTCACGATCGCGTTCGCGTTCGCCACATTTGCTGCGCTCGCTCCGGTCTCGCTCGTGCGCTACCGGCAGCGCAAGCGACGTAGCGAGCTACGTGACCTCTGGCCAGAGGCGGTCGACAACCTCGCCTCGGCCGTGCGGGCGGGCCTTTCGCTCCCGGAAGCGCTGACCCAGCTCGGAATGCGTGGGCCCGAAGAGCTACGGCGACCGTTCCAGCGATTCGGTGAGGACTATCGGGCGACTGGACGCTTCGCGGTCTGCCTCGACCGACTCAAGGCGGCTCTCGCTGACCCGACCGGCGATCGCATCGTCGAATCCTTGCGGCTGGCGCGCGACGTCGGAGGCACAGATCTTGGCCGCCTCTTGCGTACATTGTCGGCGTTCCTGCGCGAAGACGCGCGCACCCGGGCCGAACTGGAGACACGGCAGGGCTGGTCGGTCAACGGTGCGCGCATCGCCGTTGCGTCACCGTGGCTGTTGTTGGCGGCTTTGTCACTGCATCCAGAGGCCGTGCGCGCCTATAACACCACGGCAGGGGCGTTGGTGATCGCGGTTGGCGGCGGGCTTTCTGTTCTGGCGTACCGCGTCATGATGCGGATCGGTCGGCTACCGGTTGAGCAACGAGTCCTTCAGATGAGCGTGCTCGTAGGCGTTGCGGTTGGCGGTCTCGCGGGAGCGGGGGCGACCTTTGCGGTGTACGGCGTACCGCGCTATCGGCGACCCGCACTCGATGATCGTCTGGGTCCGTACCTTCGGGACGCGCCGCGACGGTCGAGCTTGTTGTCGAGCTATCCGACGCGGACGCCCTTCCCGACTCTCGAGCGCGTCCTGCGCCCGATCATGGCCGACGCCACGCGGATGCTGAACCGAGTACTGGGCGGCGTGGCGTCAACGCGACGGCGACTTGACCAAGCCGGCCGAGAGATGACGATCGAGGAGTTTCGCGCGGAGCAGGTGCTATGGGGTGCAGTTGGACTGCTCATCGGGGTCGGCCTGAGCGTGCTGATGCTTGCTGGCAATCCGCACCGGCCGCCGGTGTTGTTGTTGCTGCTTTGTCTGGTGACAGCGGCCTCTGGGGTTGTCGCCCGCGACTATTCCTTGACTCAGGAAGTGTCGCGGCGTGAGCAACGGATGCTCAGTGAGTTTCCCACAGTCGCCGAGATGCTCGCGCTAGCCGTCGGCGCCGGCGAGGGTGCCGGTCAGCGCACTCGAACGAGTAACTCGCACCAGCAAGGGAGAGCTATCCAAGGAGCTCGGAGTTGCGCTCGCACAGGCGCGGGCGGGCGCCACCTTGGTCAGCGCCCTCGAGGACCTTGCCGCACGCACGTCGCTCCCGACGCTCGCTCGCTTCGTCGACGGTGTTGCCGTTGCAGTCGAGCGTGGCACGCCGCTCGCCGACGTGCTGCGTGCGCAGGCCGTGGATGTCCGCGAGGCCAGTAAGCGGGCATTGCTCGAAAGCGGCGGCAAGAAGGAAGTCGCGATGATGGTTCCGGTTGTGTTCTTCATCCTGCCGGTCACGATGCTCTTCGCGCTGTTTCCGGGCTTTGTCTCATTGCGACTGCTCGCATGACGCCGCGAGCAGTGCCGTGATGCGTCGGTTCGTCGCGTGAGACGCGAAATGGTTCAGCACGACCCTGGTCCCGGAACGCCCAATATTGAAGGAGTACAACGATGACCCGCGTTGCGCACAAGAGTGGCGTCAAGCTCCACCGTCTCATCACGATGCCGATCGTCGAGTCGGTGCAGCGCCGGTGTGGAGCGTCACCGAACGAGATGGACAGAGGAGACGTCCCGGGCTGGGTGATGATCACGCTGATGACAGCGGTCATCGTCGTTCTCATCTGGGGGATCGCCAGCACCCAGCTGACCGACCTGCTCAACAGTGCATTCGGAAAGGTGAGCAAGCAGGGCGGCTAGCCGACTCCGATGGTCGTCGGCGTCGTGTCGACGTTGACGATGGGTCGGCAGCCGTCGATTTCGTTCTTGTGTCATTGATTCTCATCCCACTATTCGTGGCGATTCTTCAACTCGGACTCGCTTTGTATGTGCGCAACACGCTCGCTGCGTGCGCGCAGGATGGCGCACGCTACGGAGCCGACGCGAACGTCGTGGTCCAAGGAGACGAAGCCATGGCGAAGGCCGCCACGGCGCAGACTGCGCGTTGCGTAGACGAGTCGTTGTCCGGGTCATACGCGAGGCGCATTACCGCAAGTGCCCCGGTCATCACCGACTCGGCCGGCGTCGCAGTTCGAGTGGTCGAGGTGCGCATCACGAGTCCGCTGCCCTTGGCAGGTCTGTTCGGACTCGGCCCGCAGGTTCTGCACGCGCAAGGCGACGCGCTGCAGGAGCGGCCGTGAGTTCGTTGCTCAGGGCGATCACGGATCGGATGCGCCGAGCACATCGACGTCCGGCTGGTTCGTGGTGATGTCGGGAACGCCGTGCTCGAGTTCGTCGTCCTCGCAGCATTCTTGATGATTCCGTTGATCTACATCATCATCGCGGTGGCACAGGTGCAGGGGTCGGCATACGGCGCGACCGAAGCCACCCGTGAGGCGGGTAGGGCGTTCATTGGGGCGGCGACATCTGCCGATGCGTCTCGAGCAAGCGTGCACTGCAGCGACAGTCGCGCTGCGGAACGAGGTCGCAAAGCCGTTCGACTGTGCGAGCCAACTGCACGTGTCGTGTGTCTCCGACACGCCGTGCTCGGCCGGATTGCTGCCAGGCGAGACCATCCGGGTCGAGATAGATCTCGCGGTCGATCTGCCGTTCCTTCCGACCGTCGGTGTTCGGGCATTCTCTGACGGTGGCCGTGCACGCAGTCCACGACGAGGTCGTCGACCTGTACCGGACAAAGCGATGAGAGGCTCAAACGCGGACGGCGATGAGGGATCGGTCATGCTGTTGATGATCTTTCTTGCCCTCGTGATCGGTGGCCTGATCACCGTCGTGACCGATGTGTCGACGGTGTTCTTGGCCCAGCGCGAGATGCAGTCGACCGCGGACGGCGCAGCGCTTGCCGCTGCACAACAGGCCGACTTGCAAGCGGTGTACACCGGCGATCTCGGGCCGCACCTTCCACTTTCGCGCGAGCAGACAACGGCCACACTCAATGACTACGCCGCCAATCAGGCGAGGATCCCGCACGAATGTTCGGCGGCCACGTATCACGTCGTTGACGGCACGGATGCGGCAGGGAATGAGCGATCTGGTGTTCAGGTCGACGGTCAGACGGTACGGGTCGAACTCACCTGCAAGGTGCCGTTGCCGTTCATCGGTTTCGTTGCTGCCGCGTTCACCGACGGGGTGACCATTGACCAAGTTGCCTACGCTCAGTCCGCCGTGACGGCGCTTGTCCCGTAACGACGATCGGCACCGTCTCACCGCGTGAGCGATGAGACGGTGCCCCCAAGCTACAAACCGAGCGCAGTACCGATTGCGGCCTGCACGCTCGCGGATAGTGCGGTGGTGCCGCCGAAGATGTTCGTCGTGACGATCGTGCTGTTCGCTGCGGTCAGGTACGCGCTCGTCGACGTCGGCAAAGCGCGCGGGTCGGAGAGCACGATCGGTCCGTTGAAGTGCGCCTGGAACGCCCCACCGCTCAGCGCGTCGGGGAACGCCGTCCCGCTGGCCAAGCCGACGTTCGACGGCGTGGCGAACAGCGCGCTAGCGACCATCGCCGCGGTGCGCATAGCGGTCAGCGCCCGATAGGGCCGTCGCCGACGGGTCAGCCGCGACTGCAGGACCGCCGATCGCGTACACGGTTCCCGGGTGCGCGGCCAGGTACTGCGTGACCGCCGGGGTCAGCGACGATCCGTTGGTGAGCAGGACGACGCCGAGCACATGCGCGGCTGCCGGACCCGCTGCCAATGCGTCAGGGAAGTTGATCCCCGTCGCGAGCAACACGGTGCTCGGATCACCCAACGCGTCGGCGACTGCAAGGGCAGTGCCGAACCGGTCGGCGCCCGCGTAGCGGGTTGACACGAATCCGAGACCCGTCAGCGACGTGCTAACGCTCGCGGGAATCGCAGTCGTTCCGCCGAGCAGGTACACCGTTCCGCCGGCCGGGAGAACTCGCTGGATCTCGGCCTGCGTCGCAGGCGTCAGACTTCCGCCGTTCGCGAAGAGCAGTGGCGCGTTTCGTGCAGCTGCCAATGCAGCGCCGACCAACGCATCCGGGTAATCATCCGCTCGGGCGAGGACGACGGCGCCAGCGGTTCCAGCATTCGGGAACTCCGCGACGGATGCTGCGATCGCGGTACCGAATCGGTCGGTACCCGAGAGTCGAACGGGTGTAGCCGGGACCGTCGCTGGTCCGCCGCCGCCACCGCCGACGACCGCTGTGATGGAGTAGAACGGACTCGCCGACGCAACCGCGTCCGTGGTTGTTGCGACGGTCAGGTTGTCAACACCGACGGCGGGGTTCACGACTCCGGTCGCCAAAACCGTGACTGTAAGTCCGGCTGCGATCGAGATCGGCGTATGGACGACGGCGGTTGCCGTGCCGCCGCCCGTAACCGTTACCGCCGTGGTTCCGTTGACGGTGTAGGCAGTCGGGCCAGATGGGAAGACGGTGCCGACTGGGCCCGCGATCGTGATCGTGCCGGAGGTGATGGTCACCGCTGTCGTGGCGTGGAAGCCGACGGTGTACGTCGACGACACTCCGGTCGTTGTCGGACTTGGTGAGGCAGTCACTGCGGTCACCTGGCTACCACTGGCGGCGACGATCGCGTAGGGGGTGCTCTGCACGGGACTCACGTCAGTCGACGTCTGCACCGTGAGCGCCCAGCTGGCTGCAGTCGGATTCGGAACCGCAATCGCCACCACGGTTACCGAAGTTGCGGCCGGGAGACTGACCGGAGTCGTCAGGATGACGTTCGGCGAAGACCCGACAGGCCCCACTGTTACAGCCACTCCGTTGACGGTGTAATCCGCGGCAACTAGCGGGAAGACCTCGCCACCCGGGCCGACGATGGTGATCGTGCCCCCGGCGGCCACCGCGGTCGTCGGCGTGAAGCTGATGGTGTACTTCGCGAGGGCACCGGCCGTGTTCGGACTCGGCACGACGCTTGGCGTTCCAGTGATGGCAGTCGTGATCACGTACGCAGAACTTGTGGCGGCGATGCTGTCTTCAGAGGTCGCGACTGTCAGAGTCTTCGATCCCCCAGCGGGGTTCGTGACGCCTGTGATCACGACACTAACTGCGCCGATCGGGACCGCGACGTGTGTCGTGAAGGTAACGCTGCCTGGGCTAACTGTGGGCGCGACGTTCGAGGCAGTTCCGTTGACGGTGTAGGCGCCCGCGCCCGCCGGGAATACGGTGCCGGTCGGGCCCGACGATCGTGATCGTGTCGGTGTTGATGACCAGCGCAGTTGCTGCTGTGAAGCCGACGGTGTAGTTCGACGTAGCTACCGCAAGCGCCTGGCTCGGCGTCACGCTAACGCCAGTGACGCTTGTCAGCGGCACTAATGTTGTACGTTCCCGACTCGTTCCCGCCGTTGTATCAGCGGTCGTCGACACGGTGAGGCTGTATGTGCCAGCGTTGGCGGGTTAATGACGTCGAAAGCCTGACAACGAGTGCAATCGGTGTGCTGCCACCAGTTGATCCTGTCGGAACGTTGAGCGTCACGTTGTTCGTGGCGGTCTGCGACGGAGTAGCGGTCTACTGTTGTCGTCGCCCCACCGGCGTTCACTGGGTAGTCAGCCGCGACCAGCGGGAAGACCGTGCGCCGGACGGTGCGCTCAAGGTGATGGTGTCGAAACCGCTTACCGGTCTGTCGCGGCCGTTGCTTGACGGTGTACTGCGCGCGTTGGCGAGATCTTCGCGGGAGACGCTGTCGCGGTAACGCCTGTGATCGCTGTCGCGGCGGTGATCGTGTACGCGCCACTTGCCACCGGCGTGGCTTCTTTCGAGGTCTGGACGGTCAGCGTTGGCGTACCGCTGGTCGGGTTCGTGACGCGGTCCACTCGACAACGACTGCGCCGGCCGGGACGAGACTGTGGACCTTGAACGTGACGATGCCTGCGGTACCTGTTGGCGTGGCGGTCGGAGCTACTCCGCCGACCGTGTAGTCAGCGGCGACCGACGGGAACACGGTGTCGGCCGGACCGACGATAGTGATCGTGTCGACGTCGGCGACCAGGGCAACGGTCGTGGTGAAGCTGACGGTGTAGTTCGACAGTGCCCCGGCCGCCGATCGCGCCGGCGTGACAGTGACTGCTGAGACGGTGGCGAACGCGGGAACGCTGGCGCCTACGACCGCCGCGGTTGTTGTGGCAATACAGAGGGCTGCGCCCGCGGCCAGCCGCCTCCGGAATGTGAGCCGCGGGGTCGAGCCTTGGCGTGCTCCGACGGTGCGCACAACGAGCCTCCAGATAGCTACAACTGATGCCATTGCTCGGGGACGGGCGACCGCGGGAGCGCGGCGAGATCCAGGGAGCACAACACGTGGGTGCGGAGGCAGGGCAGCCCAGGTGGTCGAATAAACGGCAGTCTCGCATAGATCCGACAAAAGGGGTAGATAGCCAAAAGTGTGACCTATCGCCTGGCGCGGGGAATGCGACCTAACCAGCGTCGCGCGTGAGTGTGAACTCGCGCTCGACTAGTCGTAGGTAGTTCTCCGATGCACGCCGGGTCGCCACGAGTATGTCCGCATCGGTGTGGGTGGCAGCGCGGGCACGAGCCTGGACCACGGCGTCGTCAAGAGCGAGTTGCGCTTGCCGCAGCTCTTCGCGCGCAGCGCAAAGCTCAAGGTCCCGTTCGCTGAGTTCTGAGATCACGAGGGCGGCCTGGTCGCGGTCGGCGGCTGACCGCCGTCGTCCGTCTGCTGCAATCTTGCGGTGAACGCGAGCCCGCTTACGGTCTCGCGCCGAGTTTGCGCGGTCGGCTGCAGCGCTGTCCCGGTCGCGGTTCGCCATGTAGCGGTCATACGTACCGCCTGCTAGGTGTGGCTCGTGCTCCCGCTGCTGCGTGGCCGATTGCCTGAATACAGCGTCTTGGTCGCGTCGTTCGGCGCGCCCATCGAAGGACACGGCAACATCGTCGCTTTCGTCGGCCACGGCGTCGCGTTCGTCCGATAGGGCCGCGCGCTCGGCGGCGGGCCACTCCTCGACCAGCGCGAGGTCGTCGAGCGCCGACAGCCCCTCCGCAGCCGCTTCGAGGTGCGCCGCCCGCTTGACCAGATCGTCATCCGTCATACGTGCGAACGTAGCTTCAAGGAAGTGCCGGTGTCACCATAAATCGGAAATAGAGGTAATAAGGCGTCCTTTCGGGCCATTCACCTGACCGCCTGGCCACTAACCCCGCCTTTACGTGCCGGTACCTAGTGCACGCAAGCTTGAGCAGTCGGACGCCGACGGGCTGCCGACGTCCGACGTGTCGAGCGCGCGCAGCGTGATGCCTGCCACGAGCGGGTCGGCTGGCAGGCTGAGATGGTTCGCGGTGTCGTCGGCACACACCTGTTGAAGCACGATGTTCGTCGCACCCGTGAAGCGTGCCGAATCGGGTGGCAGCACGACCTGATCGCCGGTGGTCCACATCGACGTCCACGGCACGCCGGTGCGCCCAGGCTGGGCCGCGTCAAGCGATGCGAGCACCGACGAGCCCGGCGCCATCTCCCTACACGCGGTCGGACACACGCTCGATGACAGGTTCAGCGAGACGGCGAGTGAGGCAAGCGCGGTGCCGTGTAGTGGCGAGCCGATGGTGACGATCTGGCGCACCTCCTTCGGATGCGTTGCCACGAACAGGCCGATCACGATCCCGCCGGCCGAGTAACCCACCAGGTCGACCGACGGCTGCGCCGGCGTTCATTGCCTGCGTCACGCGCGCGGCGAGGATGCCCGCTTGCACGTTGAGGTCGCCAGTTGCATCGTCAGGCAAGGCGAGCAGGATCGTCGTCCGGCCTGCGCTGCGCAATCTGTTCGCGAGAGTGTCAAGCATCGAGTCGTTGCCGCCGTAGCCCGGCACCAAAATGACCGGTCCCAAAGCTGAATGGTCAACGGGCGGTGCGCTGGTTGGCGGCGCGCTGCTCGCCGATGCGGTCGCGCTAGCGACCGCCGGGCTGCTTTCCGGCGCCACGATCGGCGGCGAGCTGGGTACGTTGCTCACTGGTGCGAACGGCGTCGGCGGCGCCGGCGCGCTCGAGATCGATGCGCTAGCGGCCCTGTGATGCGCCCCTGAGCAGGCCGACAACAGCAGGCACGCGGCCACTGCGAGCGCGGGCCACCGTCGGATCGGCATCCCTCATTCTCTCGCCCGATCAGATCGTGGGGATTCACTGCCCTCAGGGGGCAGCAACTGCGCACGATCTGACTGGACGGCGGGTGGCCGCGCGCAGCGACTAGGCTCGGACCTCGTGTCCACTGCCGATCCACGCGACGAGCTCAAGGCTCTCGATGCCACGCTGTCCAGCATCGAGCAAGTGCTCGACGTCCCGGCCTTGCGTCTTCAGGTGGCGCAAGCTCGAGGAGCAAGCGGCGGCACCCGACCTCTGGAACGACCCGGACGAGGCGCAGCGCGTAACGAGCAAGCTGTCGCACGCGCAGGGCGACGTGCGCAGGGTCGAAGGGCTCCGGTCGCGGCTCGACGACGTCGCGGTGTTGCTCGACCTTGCCGAGTCCGAAGCCGACGCAGGGGTGCACGTCGAAGCGCTGGCCGAGATCGGGGCACTGACCAAGGCCATCGGCGAACTCGAGGTCCGCACCCTGCTGTCGGGGGAGTACGACTCGCGCGAAGCGGTCGTGACGATCAACTCCCAGGCCGGCGGTGTCGACGCGGCCGACTGGGCGCAGATGCTGCTGCGCATGTACCTGCGCTGGGCCGAGCGGCACAACTATCCGACCGAGGTCTACGACACCTCCTACGCCGAAGAAGCTGGCATCAAGTCGGCGACCTTCGCGGTCAAGGTTCCTTACGCCTACGGCACTTTGTCGCCCGAGCACGGCACCCATCGGCTCGTGCGCATCAGCCCGTTCGACAACCAGGGACGTCGCCAGACCTCGTTCGCCGGCGTCGACGTCGTGCCGGTCGTCGAGTCGTCCGATCACGTGGAGATTCCGGACGACGACATCAGGGTCGACGTCTACCGCTCGTCGGGGCCAGGTGGCCAGGGCGTCAACACGACGGATTCCGCGGTGCGCATCACCCACCTGCCCACCGGCATCGTGGTGAGCTGCCAGAACGAGCGCAGCCAGATCCAGAACCGGGCCAGCGCGATGCTGGTGCTGCAGGCCAAGCTGCTCGAACGGCGGCGGCAGGACGAAGCGGCCAAGATGGCCGAGATCCGCGGTGACAGCACGACCAGTTGGGGCACCCAGATCCGCAACTACGTGCTGCACCCGTACCAGCTGGTGAAGGACCTGCGGACCGACGTCGAGACCGGCAACACGACCGCGGTGCTGGACGGCGAAATCGACGAATTCATCGAGGCCGGCATCCGCTGGAAGCGGCGCGCCGAGTAGTCCGCTATGCGGCCTTTTCGACCGATTCACGCGTCAAGCGAATCAGTCGGACGCCGACAGGCTGGCGATCTGTTGATCCGTCGGGAGTCTCTTCCGTCACATTTTCACTGCTCCGGACGGCGTATCGGGGCTAGTCCGGGCGGCGTAACTTCGACGAATTCCGCCCCATGATCGGCCAGTTGGATTGCGAAACCGTTGCGGGTACGGCCATATTGGGGAAAGCAAGAACGTGGGGACGCTTTGATCCGCGACTGGTAACACCGGTCACCTGCCGTAGCTCCTACGGATGGTTGCGGGGAGCGAGTGGTGAGACCGACCCCTTGTCATTCGACTAGAGGGCAGGTCTGTTATGCGGTTGCACCCGCGAATTCCGCGGTCACGCTCGATTGCGGCACTCGCCTTGAGTATCGGCGTCGGTGGGGTTGCCTCGTTGGCGCTCGTCACCGCCGCAAGCGCGCACGCGAGCCTCGTCAAGGGTTCCGCGCAGTGCCAATCCAATGGCACCTACACGGTCACCTGGACGATCTCCAACGACTGGATCCTTGCTGACTCGATCAGCGAGGTCAGCCACACCGGTGGCGGCACCCTCTCGGGGTTGCCGACCACGATTCCCGCGTCACCTTCGAAGAAGCCGCCGTTCCAGTCCGTCACGGTTCTTCAGACCGGTGTGTCGGGCAGCGCAACGAGCGCGTCGCTGACCGTTCATGGCACCTGGACTGACAACAAATCCGTAGACAACAGCGGATCGGTCACGCTGCCGGGTACCTGCAGCACCGATACGGCCGCGACGGCACCGACCTTCACCAACGCGAGTTGCTCCTCCGCGATGGGTAGCTACACGATTCCGTCGTCCAACGTCGCTGACTACTTCGTCGCGATCGGCAACGGCGCACCCGTGGCAGCCCCCGCTGGCACCGTCAGCGAGGCGGTCGGCACCCTGATCAAGATCACCGCGCAGGCCAAGCCGGGCGGCAAGACGCTCACCGGCACCATGGCCTGGTCGGCGACCATCGCGGGCGCCGGCAGTTGTGGTGGAGGTGGCAGTTCGAGCCCGCCGCCGCACCCCGCCGCCGATCGTCAACTCCGATGTCGTGACGCCTGCCGCACCGAGCATCACGCAAGGCGTGTGCCTTAGCGGCAAGGAGTCAGCGGCGTACTACATGATCCCGGGTATCACCGGCGTGACCTACCTCAACGGCACGACCGGCGTCGCCGCCGGTAAGTACAACGTGGCGTACGGGTCGACCACGACGATCACGGCCGCCGCGCTCACCGGCTTCACCTTCTCCGGCTGGGGCGACCACGTCCTGGACGTTGACCGCTAACAAGGCAGCGACCTGCGCCGCCCCGCCAACGGCCGTGCTCGGTGTCACCTTCACCCAGCCGCCGCCGAAGACGCCGCCGGTTGCGGTCCTGCCGTTCACCGGGCAGCCGATCCTGCAGACGACCTTGGTCGCCTTCGGATTGTTGCTCGCCGGCGGTCTGCTGATCGGTTCGAGTCGGCGGCACCGGCTCAGCCACCTGACCTGGATCGACAGGACGGGCAAGTAGGAGTCAAGCGAAAGGAAGGGCCCGGCGAACTCTCGCCGGGCCCTTCCTCTTTACGTCGTTAGTGGGTTACGCGCCTAAGTGGCCGGAGATCAGCAGCAAGATCAGCGCGACCATCGCCACGATGGCGACAATCGCGGCCGGCGGGAACGCGATGCCGCTGTGGGGGTGCAGGTGCGCGCGGGCGGCGCGGCAGCTGGGGCAGCGGCCCTCGTCGACCGGCCCTGCGCAGGCGGCGCAGATGAGATGTTCACACGACATCGCGCTCGCCCTCCCTTCTCGCTTCGACCCGGAGCTTCAATTCGACCCGCTGGGTCGAAGCTCTCGCCACTAGTGTCCCCCTGGTTTCGCCCCTACGCGAGCCATCGGATGCATTTCGTGCTACCTCATTCGGCAGAATCCGGGCCGACCTTGCGCGGCCGCTCCCCGGCGTCCGGGTGCTTGGTGCCTAGACTGGCAGGCGTGATGATGTCGTGATCAGGTTCGACGACGTGACCAAGGTCTACCCAAAACAGACGCGGCCAGCCCTCGACAACGTGACCCTTGAGGTCGAAAAGGGCGAATTTGTCTTCCTCGTCGGCGCGTCCGGATCGGGCAAGTCCACGTTCCTCCGGCTGGTTCTCAAGGAGGAGAAGCCCAGCCAGGGCCGGGTTCACGTGGCGGGCAAGGACCTCGGCCGGCTGTCGTCGTGGAAGGTGCCGGGCCTGCGTCGCCAGATCGGCACCGTCTTCCAGGACTTCCGGCTGCTGCCGAACAAGACGGTGACGCAGAACGTCGCCTTCGCGCTCGAGGTGATCGGCCGGCCGCAGACCCAGATCCGCAAGATCATCCCCGAGGTGCTCGATCTCGTCGGTCTGGCCGACAAGGCCGAGCCGGCTGCCGGGGGAGTTGTCGGGCGGTGAGCAACAGCGGGTCGCGATCGCCCGTGCCTTCGCCAACCGGCCGATCATCTTGCTGGCCGACGAGCCCACCGGGAACCTCGACCCCACGACGAGCGTCGGGATCATGAAGCTCCTCGACCGGATCAACCGCACCGGGACCACCGTCGTGATGGCCACGCACGACTCGCAGATCGTCGACTCGATGCGGCGGAGAGTGATCGAGCTCGAGGGCGGCAAGATGATCCGCGACCAGTCCCGCGGGGTGTACGGCTACTCCAACTAGACCCGTCCGCAACTGCCCGGTAAGGAACTCATGCGGTTTCGATTCGTGTTCTCAGAGCTGGCTATTGGCCTGCGCAAGAACGTGCTCATGATGTTCTCCGTCGTTGTCATCACCGCATTCTCGATGATGGCGCTCGGTGTCGCGTTGCTCGTGCAGCGGCAGGTCGGCCACATGAAGCACTACTGGTACAACCAGCTGCAGGTCTCTGTGTACCTGTGCTCGGCACACAGCACGAATCCGAACTGCCCGACCGCGGCGACGCAGGCTCAAATAGCCGACGTTCAAAGCCAACTCCAGGCATTGCAACCGACCGTGAAGAGCATCGATTTTGTCGATCAGGCAAGGGCGTACGAACTGTTCAAGGAGACGTTCAAGGACGCGCCCGACCTGGTGAAGAACACCTCGCCAGATGCGTTGCCAGAGTCGTTCGTCGTGAAGCTGCAGGATCCGAAGAAGTTCGATGTCGTCAGCAGTGCGCTGTCGGGCAAACCTGGTGTCGATTCGGTGCAGGACGAGCACGCGTTCCTCAACAAGCTGTTCGCGATCCTCAATCAACTGCGCGTGGTGGCGATCGTCATTTCGGCGACGGTCATCATTGCCGCCGTCGTCTTGATCGGTGTCGCGGTTCAGGTTTCGGCCGCGAGCAGAAAGCGCGAGACCGGCATCATGCGGCTGGTCGGCGCCTCGAACCTCTACATCCAGTTGCCGTTCCTTCTCGAGGGCATCGTCGGCGGACTGCTCGGTGCGGTGGTGGGATTTGCTGCCCTGTCGGCGATCAAGGTCGCGCTGATCGACCACAGCTTGCGGTCGGTATTCGGGGCGTTCGGATCGCTCGTCGAGTGGAGCGACGTCTTCTACACGCTGCCGTTCATCCTCGGTATTTCGGTGCTGATCTCCGGTCTGGCCTCCTTCGTGACGCTGCGGATGTATCTGCGCGACTGACCGATCCGTCGCCTGCCCGTAGAATCGGCCGGTGCTCCTCTCGCGTACGTCGACCCGAGTGGCCGCGGCGACCTCAGCGGTCGTCGTGGCCTTCAGCGCGGGATTGCTGACCGGCGTGATGGGCTCGCACGACCCTGCGTCGTCGTCCGATGAGGCGTCCGTGACGGCGCCGGTGCAGGCCGCGACGTCGTCCGGCGGACCGCTTGATCAGGCGGCGAACACGATCCTTGCCAACGCGGCGAACCCGATCACCAAGGACGAGCTCGACAAGGCCGCGGTCGAAGGGATGCTGCAGGCCCTCGGTGACAAGTGGTCGAGTTACTACAGCCCGGCCGACTTCACGTCGTACCAAGATGTGATGGACGGCGAGTACACCGGCATCGGTCTGTGGGTGCACCGCGCCGACTCAGGCGTCATCACCGTCGTCAGCGTGCAGACCGGTTCACCCGCGGACGGCGCATTGCGCACCGGCGACGTCATCACTGGCGTCGGCGGAACGTCTGTCGCTACTCATTCGATCGCCGATGTGGTGGCGCTGTTGCGCGGTCAGGCCGGTACGACGGTGACCGTTGCTTTCCGCCGCGGCGGTGTCGCGCACAGCGTGACTCTGCGCCGGACCGCGGTGCCGACCCAGGACGTGACCGCGAAAGTCACCGGCTCCGTGATGGTCGTCAAGGTGAGTGCGTTCACGAAGGGCGTCGGCGCGAAGGTCGGTCAGTACGCCGCGACCGCGCGGGCCCGGCACCTGACGGGCATCGTGCTCGACCTGCGCGGCAACCCGGGTGGATTGCTCGACGAGGGCGTGAAGACGGCGTCGGTCTTCCTCGACGGAGGCCGGGTCGTGACGCTTCGAGAAGCGCGGCTCGTCGCCGCTGGAGCTCAACGCCGAGGCCGGGTGGCGACACCGGAACGCCGCTTGCGGTGCTCGTCGATGGCGGCACTGCGAGCGCTGCCGAGGTGGTGACCGCGGCTCTGCAGGACCGTGATCGCGCGGTGGTCGTGGGCAGCCGCACGTTCGGCAAGGGCTCGGTTCAGCAGCCGACGATCCTGTCCGACGGCTCGGCCATCGAGTTCACCGTCGGCAGCTACCTCACGCCGTCCGGCCGATCCCTTGACGGCGTGGGGATCGGTCCCGACGTCACGGTGCCCGTCGGCACGACGCCATCGGCGGCCGAGGCCAAGGCCGTCGAAGTGTTGAGCGGATTGCTAGCTGATGCGGGCACGGGCGGGCACGGCTGATGCCGAAAGAGACCGGACACAAGCTCATCGCCAGCAACAAGAAAGCCCGCCACGACTACCACATCGATTCGGTCTACGAGGCAGGCTTGGTGCTCACCGGCACCGAGGTGAAGTCGCTGCGCCTCGGCCGTGCGTCGTTGGTCGACGGTTACGCGCTCATCAAGGACGGCGAGGTGTGGCTGCAGGGGGTCCACATCCCCGAGTACACCGAAGGCACGTGGACCAATCACGAACCGCGCAGGTCACGCAAGCTCCTGCTGCACAAGCTGGAGATCTCGCGCCTGATTGGCAAGACCCGCGAGTCGGGAGCCACCTTGGTGCCGTTGTCGCTGTACTTCAAGGACGGCAAGGCGAAGGTCGAGATCGCGCTGGCCCACGGCAAGAAGTCCTACGACAAGCGGCAGGTGCTCGCGGAGCGGCAAGCGGGTCGCGATATCCAGCGAGCCCTTGGCCGGCGGGCAAAAGGCATGCCCGACTGAGACTCGGCCACCCGCTGCCGTCCGCCTCGCGTCACCACTCGCCGTCCGCGCCGCCTTCGTTTTGTTGCCGAGTGAAGGAATTACGCTGCCTCCAAGCAGAAAAGGCGACGTAATTCCTTCACTCGGCGCAGGGGGCCAGAGCATTCGCGGATCGACGTCTGGGTCGCCGGGCCGGTAGACTGCAATCACAACTGCACAGGGGGTGAACGGTTTCGACTTTGGATGTTAAGGCAGGGGAAGCGGGCCGAGGATTGCAGCGATGATCTCGTTAACCACGCGCTGCAAATGATAAACGCGAATTCAAACCGCGCTGATTTCGCTCTTGCTGCCTAAGTAAGAGAATGAAATCTGTCAGCCCAGGATCGCCTCCGACTTGGGATCTGGCATCAGCAGGAGGCTCCACCGAGTAACCCGGCTGCGGGGTCACCCGGAAAAACCAACAACAGCTGAGCCCGTCACGATGGCACGCCTGCGTGACCGTCGGGGCTGAGAAAGGCAAAGCAGGCTCCGCCCGGAGAAGCCCTGGCTTAGTACCGAAGGACCCGGGTTCGATTCCCGGCACCTCCACTAACTAACTGACGGCGCAGCCGGCGCGGCGCACGTCAACTCTGAACACTTCACAGCGGCGATAGCTCGGATGCCCGATCTGCTCTCGGCGCGTCCCCAGCTCAGCTACGCCGACGTTCCCACGGCGGACCGGGTGCCGATGGCCGAATTCGAGGTTCGCGAGCCGCAAATAGTCGGTTCAGTAGAACGTTCACAACCCATGGACAGCGCTAACATTGGCAACATTGAGCCAGTTGAGGGCGATGGCGCTGCAGCTGAGCAGGTCTGCCCCTACAGCGGCAATCGGTCCACACCAACGCGCATTTTCGGAGGTTGGATCGCGGGTTTCCCCCCCGGCGCGGCGCGCAAAGGCATCGATCGCGGCAATGGATTGTAACGAGCAGGATGCGATCTCCTACCGTTCTGCACCGTGGTCTTGACGGAGCCTGATGTTAGCGCGCACACTCAGCGTCGATCGAAGCTGGGACCGCTTCCGTGGTCCGCTCGCAGGTAGGACGATCGCTGAGTTTGGACGCGGCCACTGCCAAAACTCCCAAACAAGTGCTTTTGGCGCAGGAAGGTGCCGAATGAAGACGAAAAGCTGGTCAGTTGCAGTGCGCGCGGGTGCCCTGACAGGAATCGTCGCCCTTGCCGTCGCAGGGTGCACGAGTAGCTCGAAGAAGGCCAACGGCAACACCAGTTCGGCGCCCGCCAACACGTCCTCGACGGCGGCCGCAGCCGCGGGCGGTGCGGTGCCCACCGGGGCGCAGTTCTGCAAGGGAATGAAGATCGTGTTCTTCCCGGGCGGCACGGCTGGCGGCGGGTTCGAGACCGTTGTCTACAACGGCGCCAAGGCGGCGGCCGCTGCACTCGGGCCGGATGTCACCTACCAGTGGTCCGACTGGGACCCGAACAAGATGATCACCCAGTTCCAACAGGCAGTGGCGACCAAGCCCGACGGCATCGCCGTAATGGGCCACCCAGGTGACACGCGTTCGACCCGTTGATCGACCAGAGCCGAGAGCCAGGGCATCGTCGTGACGGTCATGAACACCGAGCTGCCGGCAGCTGAGGCCAAGTACGCGGCGCAGGGCACCGGCTACGCCGGGGCAACCTTGCACGACGCAGGCGCTGCGCTCGCGAACGAGGCGATCAAGCGCGGCAATCTGGCCAGGGTAGCCGCGTCTTTGTCTGGGGCCTGGCCGCAGCCCGGTCGCGGCGAGCGCACCAAGGGCATCACCGACGCGCTAACGGCAGCTGGCATGACGGTCGACTACCTCGAGATCAATGACGCAGCCAACGCCGACCCGTCGGCGGGCGTTCCGATCTTCACCGGTTACGTCTCCAAGCACCCTGACGTGAAGGCGATCTTCATCGACCACGGCAACCTCACGTCGGCCATCCCGACCTTCATGAAGGCCGCGAACCTCAAGCCCGGTTCGGTCTACGCGGCCGGGTTCGACATGTCTGCGGCGACGGTGAAGGGCATCCAGGACGGTTACGTCAACCTGGTCATCGACCAGCAGGAATGGCTGCAGGGCTACATGGGCATCGCAGCAGCTCTGCCTGACGCACGTGTACGGTTTCAGCGGCCTGCACATCGACACCGGTGGCGGATTCGTCGACAAGTCGAACATCGACTTGATCGCGCCGCTCGTCACCAAGCAGATCAGGTGACGTTGTAATTCCGCCCGTACGAACGGCGGCGCGGCCAGCGAGCATCACGCTCGCTGGCCGCACGGCCCCGGACAAGGACGAACCCGACGCAAATGACAACCGCAACGACAGATACGCCGACGAAGTCCGACACCATTCTTGAGCTGCGACACGTTTCGAAGTCCTTTGGCGGCGTTCACGCGTTGCACGACATCAGCCTTCGCCTTAACGCCGGCGAGGTGCTCGGCCTGGTCGGCGACAACGGGGCCGGCAAGTCGACTCTGATCAAGATCATCACGGGATACCACCAGCCGGACAGCGGCGAGATTCTCTTTCGCGGCAAGCCCGGTAACCGACCTGACCGTCCGAAAGGCGCGGGCGCTTGGCGTCGAGACGGTCTACCAGGAGCGCGCCCTGGCCGAGCAGCAGTCGTTGTGGCGCAACATCTTCATGGGCCGCCCGTTGACCAAGGTCTGGCGGATTTCTCGACGTCCACGAAATGCGCCGCGTGACGGCTGACCTGATGGGCGAGTCGATGGGGTTCACGTCCGCCATCCTCACGCCGGACACGCCGGTGACCGGGCTTTCGGGTGGCGAGCGGCAAGGACTCGCGATCGTCCGCGCGCTGCACTTCGAGGCGGATCTGATCGTCCTCGACGAGCCGACGATGGGCCTGTCGCTCAGTGAGACCGAGAAGTGCCTCAACTTCGTTCGCGACATCAAGGCCGCAGGCAAGTCGGCGATCTTCATCGATCACAACATCTTCCACGTGCACTCGGTTTCCGATCAGATCGTCATCATCGACCGGGGTCGCATCGCGGGCTCGTTCCCGAAGAACCGCTACGCGCAAGACGAGCTGACGTCGATCATGCGCCAGGTCGCTTCGACCGGTGGTTACACCGAACCGAACCGTGAACCAGCTGCCGGAGGAACTCAGTGACTGCGACGGCGGAACGCACAGTGTCGAGTCGCGTGAGTCGGGAACGTCAGGCACGCGCGCTCTTCTCGCGATGGTCCTCCCCCATCGGCATCACCATTGCGTTCTTGATCGTCTGGCTGATCTTCACGATCCTGGCTCCGAACACCTTCCTGCACAGTCGCATCTATGTGTCGTACGCCCAGACCGTGCCGTACTTCGGTTTGGTTGCGCTCGGCCTGACGATGCTCATCGTGGCGGGCGACATCGATCTGTCGTTCTCATCCACGTTCGGCCTGGGAATGGTCGGTTACATCGGCGTCGAACACACGACGCACAACGTCACACTCGGCGTTCTCGCAACACTCGCGATCGGAGCGGCTGCCGGAGTCGTTAACGGCTTCTTCGTCACCGTCGTCGGCATTCCCGCTTTGGTGGTCACGATCGGCACCCAGTTCCTGTATCGAGGGCTAACGCTCGTCCTCGTCGACGGTCGCAGCTATACGTTGACCGAGACAGAGCACACGATCGCGGGCCGGCTGCTCGTAGGCCGTTGGTTTGGCCTGCCGATGCAGTTCGTCTGGTTCGTGGGTGTCGCGGTCGTCCTGTGGTTCCTGATGTATCGGCATCGTCTCGGCGCAAACGCGCACATCATCGGCGACAACCGACAGGCTGCCGGACTGATGGGCATCCCCATCATGCGCACCCGCATGATTCTGTTCATTCTCACCGGCGTCCTCGCGGCCCTGGCCGGCATGATGAACAGCTTCCAAGTATTCAACTTCTACCCATCGCAGGGAGCCGGGTATCTGTTGCCGGCGCTCGCCGCGGTCTTCGTCGGCGGCACCTCGGTGTTCGGTGGCCGCGGCACGATTTGGGGGACGTTCGTCGGTGCGTTTCTCATCGGCGGCATCGAGGCGGGGATCGTCGCGGTGGGCATGAAGGACTTCTACACCGAGCTGATCTACGGCGCGATCATTCTGGCTGCCGTCTCGGTACACGCCTTGCTCCAGCGCAACCTCGGCCGCTGATCGGCTGGTCACGCAACTGGTCTGCCCGATATGGCACGATCGGGCAGGTGAGCGGCACACTCGCAGCAGCGCAGCGGTTGCGCGACCTCGCGTTGTTGCGCCGCGTCCGCGACCGGATTGACCGCGAGTACGCGCAGCCGCTCGACGTCGAGGCTCTCGCGCGCGGCGCGCACATGTCTGCGGGCCACCTGAGCCGTGAGTTCAAGCTCGCCTATGGTGAGTCGCCGTACGGCTACCTCATGACACGGCGCATCGAGCGCGCGATGGCGCTGCTGCGCAGTGGCGAGCTCAGCGTTACCGAGGTCTGTTTTGCGGTTGGCTGCTCGTCGCTGGGTACGTTCAGCACTCGCTTCACCGAGCTGGTCGGCGTCCCGCCTAGCACTTACCGTCGTGAGGCCGCGCGCGCAACGGCGGGGATGCCATCGTGCGTCGCGAAACAAGTGACCAGACCGATCAGGAATCGAGAAGCACCGGTCGCCGAGCGCCACCTATCGTGAGGCCATGGACATCACGATCAGTGCAAGCTTCCTCCCACAGGACGACCCGGACGCGGCTGTTTCGTTCTATCGCGACATCCTCGGCTTCGAGGTCAGAAACGACGTCGGATACGGCGGGATGCGCTGGATTACGGTCGGCCCGTCCGGCCAACCCGGCACGTCCATCGTCTTGTACCCACCCGGCGCCGACCCCGGCATCACCGCCGACGAGCGGCGCACGATCGCCGAGATGATGGCCAAGGGGACCTACGGCATCATCACCCTCGCGACCCACGACCTCGACGAGACCTTCGCGCAACTACAGGCTGCCGGCGCCGAGGTCGTTCAGGAACCGACCGAGCAGCCGTACGGCATCCGCGACTGCGCATTCCGGGATCCCGCGGGCAACCTCATCCGCGTCAACCAGCTGCGTTGACAGTGCGCACACCCCCACCGGAGGTTGCGCGTTCGAACTTCACTGCACTACTCGACCGGGCGCGCCAGCTCGCAGCCTCGCCCACCCGCCAGATTCTCGGACTGACCGGCGCACCGGGCTCGGGCAAGTCGCGGTTGGCCGACGAGATCGTCAATTCGATCGGTGCTGATGCGGTACTCGTGCCGATGGACGGATTCCATCTCGCTCACGCGGAGCTCCAGCGGCTCGGCATCGACGATCGCAAGGGCGCGCCCGACACATTCGACGTGGGCGGCTTCGTTGCCCTGCTTCGCCGACTGCGGGAACCCACCGAGCCAGCCGTATACGCACCGACGTTTCGCCGCGACCTCGAAGAACCCGTCGCCGGCGCAATCTGCGTGCCGAGCAACGTGCCCCTCGTCGTCACCGAGGGCAACTACCTCTTAAGCCCGGACGGCGGGTGGGCGGCGGTGCGTGGATTGCTCGACGAGGTCTGGTACCTCCAACCGGACGACGGTGATCGGGTGGACCGGCTGATCAAACGGCACATGGAGTTCGGTCGTGACTTCGACGCCGCGGCCGGACGAGCCCAAGGCAGCGATCAGCGAAACGCCGAACTGATTGCCGCAACGAAGGTGTGGGCGGACCTGATCGTCGTCGGCAGCTAGACCACCGCCCACCGGTAGGTGGAGCAAAGCTGTGCCATCTGGGGGTACATCCCGGGCGTGGAATGGCCGATACAGGGACAAATGGCTTCCACCCCCACCCCCCGGACCACTAGTTGACCCTGAACCTGCGCACTCCTGCCTTGCTTGGTGCCACGATTCTGGCCGCCATCTTTGCCGTGGCGCCCACGCTCGTGACGCCTTCTGCGTTGGCCGCTGGCGATGGCACGGTGCTGCCCGCTTTGACGCCGCCGGCGGCCGTCGTTGACCGGATCGCGGGGAGCGACCGGTTTGCGACCGCGGTCGCTGCCTCGGTGTCGACCTTCCCGGCAACCGCGTCCGCAGTCGTGTTGGCGAGCGGCAACTCGTTCCCGGACGCCCTCGTTGGCGTCACCCTCACGGCGGCCAAGGATGCGCCGCTGCTCCTGACCTCCGGCGCCACGTTGCCGTCGGTGACGAAGACCGAAATCCTGCGGGTTCTCCCCGCCGGTGGCACCGTGTACCTGCTTGGCGGCCCGGCGAGCGTGCCGAACTCGATTGAGACGCAACTCACCGCGCTGGGCTATCACGTCACCCGCTACGCCGGAGCCGACCGTTTTGGCACTGCCCTCGCGGTAGCTGACGCCCTCGGCAATCCGGCAACGGTCATGCTGGTTGACGGCTCGACGTTTGCTGACGCGGTCGCAGCGGGACCCGCCGCTGCACAGGCGCATGCGGCCATGCTGTTGACGAACGGCGGGAGCCTGCCAGGCGCCGATGCCGCCTACCTCGCCGCCCACCCGGGCACGGTGTACGGCATCGGAGCTGCTGCACACGCAGCCGACCCTGCTGCAATCCCGGTGTTCGGTGTCGGCTCGTCGAGCAGCACAAGTGCCGCTGTCGCCGCGAAGTTCTTCCCTGCTCCGACGGCGGTCGGCATCGCCACTAGCGCGTCCTTCCCAGACGCGCTCGCCGGTGGCGCGCAGGCCGCACACCTCGGCGGACCGTTACTCCTGAACGCTCCGACTGTTATCGATAACCAAGTGGCCGGCTATCTCACGGCCCATTCGCCGAGCATCACGCTCGCGCGCATTTACGGTGGCGTCAACGGTGTCAGCGCTGCGGTGTCCAACGCGGCACGGACAGCGCTCGGCCTCGCCAATCCGACGGCCAATGCGGCCGACCTCGGGCGCACTTCCGCCCGGTGCGCGTACGTGGTCGGCTACCGGGTCAACGTCTCGGGCATCGTGAACGGCTACGGATCACCCGACGTCTTCGAACAGCAGACCGTGCTCGCCGTCGTCCATGCCGCTGTCGCGGACCTCAGTTCGCGGACCGGCCAGCCGTATCGCTACGACGGAACGACGTCCTTCGTGCCGACCCTGGCCAACTTCAGCCAGGGCCCGGACGACTTGGTGATCGCCGTCGTGTCTCCTGCCAGCAGCAACTTCTACGGGTCCGCCCCGGCCGGCGAGCAGTTCGGCGGCTACACGCGCTGGCAGCTCGATGGTTCCGGGACGAGCGTCGTCGCCGTCTCGCCCTCAGTGCTGCCATTGCCGAGCGGTCTCAACGACGCGGGAGGGGCGAGCTTGTACGCGATCATCCAGCACGAACTCGGACACTCCGTCGGGTTGGTGCACTCACCGAACCTTGCCGACGTCATGTATTTCCAGGCAAATCCCCAGACACCCGCCGTCTATAGCCCCGCAGACACGGCGTTGCTGGCGAAGTCCCTCTGTCGCTCGTAGCCACCCAGGGGTATCAACTGCCCAGCTTCGCGGGTACTTTGAGATTGCTTTACCGGGGGCGGTGGGTGGACACGTCCCTCGACCATGCACAGCTGCCAGGGGCGGGCAATGAGACGAACGCGAGTGCTGACGGCGCTCGTCCTGGTCGGAGGCTGTCTTGCGGTCGGTGCAGGCAGTCAACTGCTCGCCCGAGCTGACGCCGCGGCACCGCTGCTAGCCGGTACCTACTGCCAAGGCCCGCAAGCTACCCAGCCCCAAGCAGGGCCGACGCATGTCATCGACATCGTGCTGGAAAACGAGTCATCCGGGTCGGTCGACAACTCTCCGGATGCGACCTTCCAGAGGGGCACTCTCGACACGCAATGCGGAACGTTTAGCGAGACCGCTATGCACAGCACCTCCCACCCCTCCGAACCGAACTACATCGCCCTGGAATCAGGCCTGAACCCGAGCATCAACTCCGGAAGTGATGCTCAGGCGAACTTCACGCTGTCGAATTGCCCACCCAGTGCCACCAACACGCCGCCCACATCCAGTTGCACGAACGGCAGGGGTCAGCTCCCCTCGAGCACGCCTTCGCTCTACTCGCTCATCGAGCAGCAGTACGGGGTATCCGGGTGGAAGAACTACTCCGACGACATGCCGAGCAACTGCGCAGCCGGTGACGGCAACCCGTACGCCACCGTGAATGGCACGGTGTACAACCGATACCTGGTCCGACACAATCCGGCACCCTTCTTCTCGGGTCCGTCGTGCTCGACGCAAAGCGTGCCCTCGGGCGCCTGGCAGAGTGCGCAAGGTGCGCTGTACACGGATCTGACGTCGGGGAACATGCCGCGCTACGCGTTCGTCGAGCCGAACAGCATCGAGAACGGCCACGATCCGATCAGTGCCGCCGGCGGCACCAGTCAGATCGCCAACATCGATCAGTACCTGTCTGCGTTCATGGCGCTCGTACAGCAAAGCCCTCAGTACCAAGACGGCAGCCTCGTCGTCTTGATTACGTACGACGAGGGGATCGGCGCTGGCCCGGTATCCGGCGAGGGCGCGACCGGCGAGAACTGCGCCGATCCCAATGTCAGCGTTCAAGCGGTGTCGTGTCAGGTCAAGACCTGGATCGTCGGCCGGTACGTGCCGAACTACACGTACACGGGCTACATGAATCAGTTCGGCTTGCTTGCGGCGACCCAGCGCCTGCTCAGCTTGCCGCCGTTGTTGGGTCACGCAGGGGACAGCTCGACCCCGGACATCGTGAACGGGACAGTCGCGAATCCGGATCCCTTCAATCTGGCACCGACACTGAACAGCACGAGCGCTCCGACTGCTCCCAGTCCGCCGACTTCGGTAACCGCGACCGCGGGCGACGGCGCGGCCACTGTGGCGTTCGCGGCGCCGTTCTCGACGGGAGGTTCGCTGGTCACGGGCTACACGGTGACGTCCACCCCCGGTGGCATCACGGCTTCGGGTACGGCAACACCTATCGTGGTCCCCGGACTCACCAACAACACCGCGTACACGTTCACAGTCACGGCCACCAACAGCGCGGGGACGAGCATCGCATCCGCGGCGTCCAATGCCGTGACGCCGGTGGCCGCGAACGCGCCCGGCCCGCCGTCGTCCCTTGTCGTGACACCAGGTGATGGCCGGGTGAACCTCAGTTGGGTCGCGCCGCCGCCGGTGAGCGGCGCACCGGTCACCGACTACATCGTGCAGTACCGACTGACAGGCACAAGTACGTGGACGTCGGTTGATGAAGGTTCGATCGCGACGACGGCGACGATCACCGGCCTGACGAACAACACGAGCTACGACTTCACGGTGACCGGCGTCAACAGTGTGGGGCAAGGACCGCCGAGTGCGGTCGCGAGCGCCACTCCGACGGCCCCGCCGACCGAGTTGCTGCCCGATCCGGGTTTCGAGTCCGGCAACGGCGGCTGGGTCGCGTTCAAGATCGGCACCCTGTCGCGGGTGACGTCACCCGTGCATGGCGGTAGTGAGGCACTGCGGGTCGCTTCGCCGTCCACCTCTGCCAGTCTTGTCGGACTCACGCAGAACGCGGTGATCAGCAACTCGGTGGCCGGCCGTTCCTACACCGCATCGTGCTACGTGCAACCGACGAGCGGCAGTCTGAACGTGGCGATCCGGTGGCTGGAGTACACCCAGAACTTCAGCAGCGTGATCAACCTGCAGAGCAATCAGACGAACGCGCTGCCGCTGGCCAAGTGGACCAACGTTGCCGTGACCAGCACGGCGGTCAACTCTGGCGAGCGGATGATCCCGCAGCTCTACTCATCGAACGAGACGAGTACCAACGGGTCGCTGGTCTACGACGACTGTTCTGTGACCGCAGCGTCGGGCACGACGTCGCCGACCGCGCCAGGTGCACCGACCGCAGTCGTGGCGACGGCCGGCGACGCCAGCGCATCGGTCGCGTTCACGGCTCCGGCGTCGAATGGCGGATCGGCCATCACGAGCTACACCGTGGCGGCGAGCCCGGGCCCGGCGACCGCGTCCGGTAGCGCGAGCCCCATCACTGTTTCCGGTCTGACCAACGGCACCCCCTACACGTTCACCGTGACGGCCACGAACGTCGCGGGCCCGGGGCCGGCATCGGCGCCAAGCAGCAGCGTGACGCCGGTGCACACGGTGACCACGCAGCTGCTGCCCGATCCCGGATTCGAGTCCGGCAACGGTGGCTGGATCGCGTTCAAGGTCGGCACCCTGACCAGGGTGGCCACGCCGGTTCATGGTGGGGCGTCCGCGCTACGGGTAGCTGCGACCGGAAGCGCGGCCACCCTCGTGGGCCTGACCCAAAACAGCGTCGTCAGCAACTCGGTGGCCGCTCGGTCCTATACCGCCTCATGCTACGTCGAGCCCACGTCGTCCGGCAGTCTGAACGCCACGATTCGGCTGCTCGAATACACCCAGAACTTCAGCAGCAACACGCAATTGCAGACCGTGACGGTCAATACCCTGCCGCTGAACACCTGGACGCTTGTCCAGGTCAGCGGTGTCGCGCTAAGGGCCGGCGAGCGGATCATCCCGCAGATCTATTCGAGCAAGGAGACCACTGCGACCGGCAGCCTGGTCTACGACGATTGCTCGGTAACCGCGCAATAGCAAGTGGCCCCTGGCTTGGCGCCAGGGGCCACTGTGCTGTTCCGCTCTTACGTCAGTGGTGCAACACCATGGGCTTCGGGAGCGTCAGGGTCTGACCCCACGCCACCGTGAAAACGTTGGCGGTCGCCAGCGTGTTCTTGTCGAATGCGTAGCCAGTGACCCAACCTGTCTTGCTGGCCGCGATCTTCACTGATTTCGTCGGTAGTCCGCTGACCATGAAGTGGCCGGTGGCGTCAGTGGTACCCGTCTTCAGTTTCGCGCCAGTGGTCGCGTCGTAGAAGGTGACCGTCGCACCCGCGAGCGGACTCGCCAGCCCGTAGACCTGGCCTTGGGCGGTCATGTCCGCGTACACGGTAATCGCTTTGGACATGACCAGTTCAGTCTGGTAGCCGATCGGGAAGGTGTTCGCGGTCGCGAGACTGAACTTGTCGAAGGCGTAGTTCGTAGTCCATCCCGGCTTGCTGGCCTGAACCTTGATCGTCGCTCCGTAGTTCAGTCCGCCGATGCGGTACTTGCCGGCGGCGTCCGTCTGTCCTGACGCCAAGGCTTGTTGGTGGCCGCGTCGAAGACCGTCACCGTGACCCCACCGAGTGGACCGTTCCAATGCGCGGCTTGGTTGACACCGTTCAGCGTTCCACTGACAAAGGCCTCAGGGACGAGGTCGATGTACAGCGACATCTCAGGGCTCCAGGTCTGCACGAGTGTGTTGCCTGGTTCGAGGGTGAACACCCGAGCGGACGCCAGCGCGGGCTCGAAGTCGGCAAAGCCGGGCAACCATCCAGGTGCGGTAGCGCCCACCTTGATCTGTCCAACTGGCAAACCGCCGATGTGGTATTCGTACTCGCCATTGCCCAGCGTGACGGACTTCAGCACTTTGCCGGTGTTCGCGTCATAGACCGTGACCGTCGCGCCGCCAAGCGGGTCGAAGGTGCCCAGGACCTGCCCCATGACTGCGGGCTGGCTGTAAATCACCGTCTCGCCAAGGTGCAGGCCGACGAACGACTCGACGTGGTTGACACCTGTGGTGGTGGTCAACCAGCCGTCCTTGCTGAACCGCACCTTGACGTCGCCGGGTGCTAGCCCGCCCACCGAGTATTCGCCGAGCGAGTTAGTCGTTGCCGTTCCCAGAACCGCGCCGGTGCTCGCGTTCAACACGCTGACCATGACTCCACCAAGTGGGTCGTCCCAGCCCCACACCGGATCGTTGTCGATGCCCATCACCGAGCCGTCGACAAAGCCCGCCGGATTGAGGTCAATGAGGAGAACGTTCGGGTCCCAAAGCTGACGTAGCGTTTGACCGAAGCCAACCCAATAGACGGTTGCACTTGCCAGAGTCGACTGATAGTTGGCGAAACCGGGTAGCCACCCGGGCGCCGTCGCGCCGACCTTGTAGTGGCCCGCAGGCAATCCGCCAATGCGGTATTCGGCGTCGCCGAAGGTGTTGGAGGTGGACGCGACCACCGCGCCCGTGTCCGCGTTGTATACGGTGACCGTGGCATCGCTCACCGGGTCCATCCAACCGAGCACTTGACCTTCGATTACTGCCTCCGGGTACAGCGTGATCGCCTTGGGCAGCGTCAGCGTGTGGCCCGTTGTGAGCCAGAAGATGTTCGCGCTCGCGAGCGTGTACTTGTCGAACGCGTACGTAGTTGCCCACCCTGCCTTGACGACCTCCACCTTCACTCGCGGGACAGCAATTCCGGTCTCAGTGAACGTGCCGTTGGCGCCGGTGGTCGTCGTGCCAAGCTTCGCGTTCGTGTCGGCGTTGTACACACTTACGGCTGCCGACGAAACGGCGTGCCCACCTGCACTCACGACGCCAGTGACAGTTGCGGTGGCCGGGGCCGCGGCGGCGGATGCTGCAGAAGCGCCGAGCAGGGCAATGCTTGTGGCACCCACCGCGACGCACACGGCGAGGATCGATAGCCGATTCCTCTTACCAGAGCTCCGGGGTCTTGCCGTAATCATGACGAGTTCCTCCTTGAGTAGGCCCGCGGTCTCGTTGGTGAGCACGCATCAGCCATCCCATGGCTGCTGGCATGGGTCCTCGCGCAGGCAGGATGTTTTGCGCAGACAGGATGTTTTGCGCAGACAGGATGTTTCGCGCAGGCATGATGTTTCGCGCAGGCATAGTGTTTCGCCGGTTTCTCGCCCGTGGGCGACGCCTTCAGCCTGCTACGCGCCTGGCTCGAGAATCCAGGCCGATGTCCCTGCCAGGCTGTGACATTGGTCCCTCGCTTCGAGACGAACAGCTACTCGCGGCCCGAATTGTCGCTAGACGCGGCTGTCGCGCCGCACGGGCGGTGCCGGTAGCTGCTGACGTCTAGTGCGCTGGACTGACGCGGCGACCGACGGTCGCGTCGAGTGTCTCGAAGCGCCACGCGGTCAGCGCGCGGCGTAACTGGTTGACCCGAGTCGCGAGCATCGCCGGAGTCGTGCGATCGAGTGAGAACAACAGCCGAGCCAGCAGCAGGCAGCTGCGCCGAGTCGCTGCGAGAGCGTCGACGCCGGACGGCGCGCTGCTCGGGTAGGCGGCGTTCGGATCCGCGGTGCTCGGATCACTGTCGGCGCTCAGCGACGACAGCACGTCGTCGGTCGCTGTGAACGCATGCTCGAGCAGGGTGGTCGTCAGGTGCGGCCCGCTCGCCGTAGCGGTCGTGCACGCGCGCAGCAACTCAGCTACCCGCCACCAGATTGCACTCGAGATGGCCTCGTCAGGGTCCTTCAACTGGATCACCTGAGCGATCACGGCGTCCGCCATCACTACCGGAGTGTCATGCGTCTGTGTGGTCATCGGAGCTCCAGTCGCTGAGTAGGTCGTGGGCTCACTTTGGTCCCGGAGACTGAAGGCGGCCTGCGATGTCCCTGAGAACTTCCTGGCAGTCTGTGCCGCTTCGCCCGCGCCGAAACGAACGGACGGCGTGCGGAGCCGCGCGCACTTACACTGAAGGTCGTCGACTAGTGGGGTTGCGAGCACCGTGGCTGACCAGCATGGCCAACCGGGCATTGAACCTGGGTTCGGGCCGGACGCTCGGCGTCCCTATCTCTACGCACCGGGCGAGTTGCCCGGCGGCCAGCCGCCGGCGCCAACGCGCACGAAGCGGCGCCGCTGGGAAGGCGCTGGCGGCACCGCGGCCGCCGGCGGCGGGATTGCCGCAAAGGCCGGCCTGCTGACCAAGCTGTTCGTGCTGCTCAAGGCCAGCGTGGTGCTGGTCAAGTTCAAGTTCGCGCTCAGCATGGCCGTGTCGGTCATCGCGTACGCGTTCATCTTCGGCTGGTGGTACGCCGTCGGGTTCGTCGCGCTGATCGCGGTGCACGAACTCGGGCACGTCGTTGCGCTGCGCTTCATGGGTATCCGGGCGACGCTGCCGACCTTCATCCCGTTCATGGGCGCCTTTGTCACGATGAAGTCGAAGCCGAAGTCCGTCGGGCACGAGGCGGTCAGCGCGCTTGCCGGTCCCGCTGTTGGCGCTCTCGGTGCGCTGGCCGCGTTCGAGCTCTCGCACGTGTTCAGCTCGCCGCTGTTGCGCGCGCTGGCGTACACGGGCTTCTTCCTGAACCTCTTCAATCTGGTGCCGGCGTTGCCGCTCGACGGTGGCCGGGTGGCCGGTGCGCTGCATCCCGCGCTTTGGATAGTCGGGCTGGTCGCAGCGGGCGCCTTTGCGATTCTGCACCCGAGCCCGGTACTCATCTTCATCCTGGTGCTCGGAACTGTCGAGCTGGTCCGGCGTTGGAGAACGCACAAGTGGATCGACGCGTCGTACTACGCGATTGCGCCGTCCACTCGGCTCGCCATCGGGACCGCGTACGCTACGGTCGCCGTGATCTGCCTGTGGGGCATGAGCCTCGCCTACGTCCCACGCTAACCACCAACAGCGCTAACTCGCTAGGAGGTACCGGTGACCGACGCCAAGCAGCAGCTGCAGGTCGAGATCGACGAGATCGATCAGACCCTGCGCAGCCTTCGTGGTGAGCGCGGCGCCCAGGTCGACGATGAGGGCGACCGGTCCGACAGCGCCGCCGATCTGACCAACTACGAAGAGGAACAAGCGCTGATCGCGAACCTCGAGGCACGGCGCCGATCGTTGGTAGAACGGCTCGCCCGCGCGTAGATCGACAGCGTTTGAGCCATGGCTACATGCGTGCCTGCGCCGGTGGCTTGAAGAACTCGTTGCTCGACCTGCTGCAGTAGCAGCACCACGATGGCTAAGTCGATCACGGACCGCGATCAGGCTGACCACCCGGCTGGCGGCCGCGACGGTCTGCCCGAGCGACGCGAGTCGCGCTGATGATGCCGAGCCCGTTGATGACCCAGGTGACGACTGCGCGCCCAGTTCTTGCCCTTGCGGACCTGTAGCGCGAGCAAGACGAACAGCACGACGATAGATGATGCCGAACACCAGGGCTGAGCGATCGTCACGTTCACCGCAGTGTCGAGTTTGTGCGCGTCGAAGTCGGGGTTCTTCTTTGCAATCGTCGGCGCGCAACGTGCTCTTGGTTGAGACGCAACGATCAAATACGCAACGCCGAGCGCAGCACCGACGAACATCAGTCGCACGGCGTGACCACCGACGTCGGTGCCGGCCGACCTGAACGGGCTGGCCGTACTCAGCTGGCGGCATCGCCCGTACCGGGCGTACCGGGAGCTGCTGGCAGCAGGCGTGGCTGGTACGCGGGCTCAGTGTTCGGACATGTGCTCCCCTAGGCGTCACGACGGTTTAACAGCCAGCCCGCGAGCACGCAGCAGGACTGCGGTCCACAAGCAGAACACCCCGAACCCCTGCCACGGGGACAGCAGGTCGGTCTTGCTTTCATGGGCTTGCCCGATCAAGTGCCCCGCCTCCGACGGGAGGTAGGCGTGCACGTGCTTGCCGAGACTGCCTGGTAGCAGCTGGGCGAGCGGTGCGAGAACGAGCACGAATGCGATGACACCTGTGATGGCGCCCGCAGTGTGCCGCACCAGCGCACCGATCGCCAGCGCGAACAGCCCGAGCACCGCGAGGTAAAGGCCGCCGCCGATCACCGCTCGCAGAACTCCCGGATCGCTGAGGGAGACGGGCGCGTGGTTGTGCAGGATCTTGGCGCCGAGAAGAAACGACGGGAACACGACGAGTTCGCCAAAGACAAAGATGAGGAACGCAAAGACGGCACACTTCGCGGCGAGCATCGGCGTTCGCTTCGGCACGGCGAGCAGGCTGGATCGGATCGATCCGGTCGAGTACTCACCGGCCATCACCAGCACGCCGAGCACGCAGATGGTCAGTTGGCCGAACGCCAACCCGCTACCGAGAATGAAGCTGGTCGGATCCTCGAGGATGCTGGCGCGCTGCGAAGGGTCTGCCTTGGCCCAGCTGTGCGCATTGAGCCAGGTGAACAGTGCTGTGAGCCCTGGCGTGAGGATGACGAGTAGGAGCAACGACCACAACGTCGAACGCACCGTGACGAGCTTGGTCCACTCCGAGCGAAGCAGGCGTGCAGTACGGACGCCGCCGGACGCCGCGGTGGCTGGCCGGCGGGATCGCGGTTGCCGTAGTCATGCCGCACCGCCTTCGGCAAACGAGGGAGCGGCGCCGTCGATTGAGCCGCCGTACTCGACACTTCCCCGGGTCAGTTCCATGAACGCCTCCTCCAAGCGAAGCTGCTTGCGGAGACAGTTCGTGAAGTTCGATCCCCGCGCTTGCGGCGAGATGCCCGATCCGCGGTGCAGGAAGAGTGCGAACGGTCAGTTCGTCGCCGTCCGTCCTCGCGATGACGCCGCCGTCGGCGGTGATGATCTCAGCGAGCCGCGTCGCGTCGGGTGACTTCACCAACACCGACTTCTCGGAGCTTCGTTCGATGAACTCCTCCGTCGTGCAGTCGGCCATCAGCTTGCCGCGGCCGATCACGATCGAGATGGTCGGCCGTGACGGCCATCTCGTTCATTAGGTGACTCGAGACGAAGACCGTTCGGCCCTCGGACGCGAGTCGCTTGAGCAGATTGCGGATCCACAGGATTGCTTCGGGGTCGAGCCCGTTCACCGGCTCGTCGAGCATGAGGACGTCCGGGTTGCCGAGAAGCGCGGCGGCGATGCCGAGCCGCTGGCCCATGCCGAGGGAGAATCCCTTCACCCGCTTCTTAGCCACGCTCGTCAGGCCGACGAGTTCGATGACCTCGTCGACGCGCTTGCGCGGCAAGCCTTGACTCTGGGCCAACACGAGCAGGTTGTTGTAGGCGCTACGGCCACTGTGCACGGCTCGAGCCTCGAGCAACGCGCCGACGACCCGCAGCGGTTCGGCGAGGTCGCGATAGTGCCGACCGTCGATGGTTGCGCTCCCGGTATCAGGACGGTCGAGACCGAGAAGCAGCCGCATCGTCGTTGATTTGCCGGCGCCGTTCGGGCCAAGGAACCCGGTAACGGTGCCTGGCTGCACCGTGAACGACAAATGATCGACCGCGAGCTTGTGGCCGTACCGCTTGCTGAGATCGCGCGCCTCGATCACGCCTGGGTGCCTCCCTCTTCTATGTGAGCAACCACAGCCCAACGTATCGGGCTCGAGCCCTGATCGCCTCAGACAAATGTCACGTGAAGCACGACCTCGACCCGACCGGTAGGGTAGACGCCGCACGATCGGCGGTGTTGCACGATCGGAAGGGGTTCGGTGGCCGACGTAGAGACCGAACTCGTGCGCGAGCAGCAGTACGTCGACCGCTTGTACTCCAGGCTCGATGAGCTGCGCGATCGGACCGAACGCGAGCTGATCGCCGTCCGCGCTACTGCGCCTTCGGGCACTCATCAGAACCGCTCCGAGCGCGATTCGTTCGCGGGCCTGTACGAGCAGCGCCTCTCACAACTGCGTGCCGTCGAGGACCGGCTGGTGTTCGGGCGATTCGACACAGTGCAAGAGGGACGTCGATATGTCGGGCGCATCGGATTGTCCGACGAGGACCGGCACCAGCTGCTTATCGACTGGCGCGCGCCCGCGGCCAGGCTGTTCTACCAGGCAACCGCCGCCTCGCCTGGCGACGTGGTCCGCCGCCGCCACCTGACGACGCGCAACCGAGCGGTGACGGCGATCGAAGACGAGGTGCTCGATCTCGACGGGCTCGAGGCGAGTGACCTCTCGACGCTGTCGGGCGAGGGCGCGCTGCTGGCCGCCCTCAACGCAAAACGAACCGGTCGCATGGGCGACATCGTGGCGACGATCCAGGCCGAGCAGGACGACGTCATCAGGGCAGAACTGCCTGGAGTGCTGGTGGTTCAGGGCGGGTCCGGGTACCGGAAAGACCGCGGTGGCACTGCATCGTGCGGCGTACCTGCTGTACACGCACCGCGAGCGGCTGGCCAGGAGCGGCGTGCTGCTGGTCGGACCGAACCAGACTTTCCTGCGCTATATCGAGAAAGTGCTGCCATCGCTTGGCGAAACCGGCGTCGTGATGGTGACCCCCGGCGAGTTGGTGCCCGGAGTCGTCGCGACGTCTGACGATGTCGCCGAAGTTGTTGCGTTGAAGGGCGACGTTCGCATGGCAGGCGTAATTGCGGCCGCCGTCGAGCAACGGCAACGAATTCCTGATGGCCCGCGCATGCTGAACGTCGAGGGTCACCAGCTGATATTGCGTCCGCACGTTGTTGCGGCCGCTCGCGCGCACGCGCGCCGCAATCGCCGGCCGCACAATCTCGCGCGGGTGTCTTATGTGAAGGAGATTCTCGACGGGTTGGCGTCGCAGTACGCCCGCCTGCTCGGCGTCCAACTGTCGCCTGACAACCGCCCCGAGCTGCTCGCCGACCTGCGCGAATCACCCGACGTGCGACGCGAGGTGAATCTGACCTGGATGCCGATGACGCCGCAGAGCTTGCTCGAAGGTCTGTACGCCGAGCCGCATCGGTTGGCCGCCGCCGCACCCCATCTGGACGACGCGCAGCTGGCGTTGCTTCGTCGTGACCGCGGTGCCCCGTGGACCGTCTCCGACATTCCTTTGCTCGACGAGGCTGCCGAACTGCTGGGCGACGACGACACCGGCGGCTACGAGCTCAAACGCCAGGCAGCCCAGCAACGGCAGGCCGAAATCGAGTACGCGAAGGGTGCGCTGCAGATTTCCGGCGGCGCAGGCGGGCTCGTGAGTGCCGAGGCGCTGGCTGGTCGGTTCGCCGACGAAGGACCGATCCTGAGCGCTGCGGAGCGAGCCGCCGTGGACCGAACGTGGGCCTACGGGCATGTCGTCGTCGACGAAGCGCAGGAGCTGTCGGCGATGGCGTGGCGGCTGCTGATGCGGCGCTGTCCGGCGAAGTCGATGACCCTAGTCGGCGATATCGCGCAGACCGGCTCGGCGGCAGGTGCGCGCTCGTGGGCCGAGGTCTTGGATCCCTACGTCGAGGATCGCTGGCGGCTGACTGAGCTGACGGTCAACTACCGCACACCGGCCCAGGTCATGACCTTGGCATCGGCCATGCTCGAGGCCGCCGGTGTCTCAGCGACCGCGCCGCGCTCGGTGCGCGATGGTGACGTGCCGCCGACGGCTCACCAGATCCAGCCGGGTGACGTCGACGCGATCGTGGATGTGGTGCGCGCCGAACTCGACCGACTCGGTGACGGCAGGCTCGCCGTCATCGCGCCGGCCGCGCAGGTTGGCTCGCTGCTGCGCGCGCTGGCCGCGTCGTTGCCGGCCGGGTCGGTGGCCTCCGGCTCGGGTGCCCTCGACGCGCCTGTCGGAGTGCTCGCGGTGAGTCAGGCCAAGGGCCTGGAGTTCGACGCGGTCGTGCTGGTCGAGCCGGCCCGGCATTCTCGCGGCGTCGGCTCGCGGCGCGAACGACCTCTACGTCGCGCTGACCCGCCCCACGCAGCGGCTACGGATCGTGCACAGCGAGCCGTTGCCGGCCGGGCTCGGCACTATCCTTGAAAGCTGATTGTTGAGACCTGAATGGTCTGCTGCGATACCTTTTGCGGGCCGGCGGGTGGCAGGGCGAGCGATCGAAGGACGAGGTCATGGGACGACCGATCATCGGGCTCACGACGTACCGTGAGAACGCTCGCTGGGGCGTGTGGGACCGGTTGGCGGACATCCAGTCGACCCTGTACACCGACGCCGTCGCCTCGAGTGGAGGTGCGGTCGTCCTGGTGCCGCCGGCCGACTCCGGAGTGCTCGACGTACTGCGTGCGCTCGACGGTTTGTTGATCAGCGGCGGTGCCGACGTCGATCCAGCGGCGTACGCACGCGGAGGCGCACCCGGCTGCGGGACCATTTCGGGTCGACCGCGACAACGCCGAGCTCGCACTCGTCCGCGCAGCTGTCGAAGCACGGCGTCCCCGTGCTCGGCATCTGCCGTGGGCTGCAGGTGCTCAACGTCGCACTCGGTGGTGATCTGATCCAGCATTTGCCTGAGATTGAAGGGGTCTTGCCGCACGCCGAGGGGCGTGGGGTCTTCAGCACCCGGGCCGTCACCCTCGATCCCGACAGCTGGATCGGCCGCACATTGGGCGCCGGCGTGCCCACGGCGTGTCATCACCACCAGGCCGTCGACCGGGTGGCGCCTGGTCTTCGGATCGTTGGCCGCGCCGACGACGGGACGCCGGAGGCACTCGAAGCGGCCGACGGTCGGCCGGTGTTCGGCGTCCAGTGGCATCCCGAGCAACTCGAAGACCGCAGGCTCTTCGAAGCCTTCGTTGGCATCGCCGCCGAGCGGGCGGCCGCTTCGCAGTCGCGATCCGCACCGGCGTCCGCGTAGTCGTGGTACCGACGTCCGTGCCGTTGACCTGCCGCTGACGCGAACGTTCGCGTTCTCGCTACCCCTTGCCGTCCGCTGTGGGCGGGGCTATGGTCCGCTACCAGACCAATAAGCCACCCTCCCATCGAGGAAGGAAGCGGGATGTCCGAGTCACGGAGTCTCGTCCCACCAGTCCGTCCGGCGTTTCCGTCATGAACGCGGACGAGAAGCGTTTGCACGAGCTCGGCTATGCCCAGGAGCTGCACCGTGGCATGGGCTGGTTCTCCAACTTCGCCGTCTCGTTCACGATCATCTCGATCCTGACCGGCGGCATCACGACGTACTACCTCGGCATGGTCGCAGGCGGGCCCGCGGATCATCATCTGGGGCTGGCTGTTCGTCGGGCGGCATGGTCATGCTCGTCGGCGCGGGCATGGCCGAGGTGTGCTCGAGCTTTCCGACTGCCGGCGGCCTCTACTACTGGGCGGCGAAGCTCGCGCCTGAGGGCAAGGCTCCGGTGTGGAGTTGGTTCACCGGCTGGTTCAACCTGCTCGGCCAGGTCGCCGTCACCGCGTCGATCGACTTCGGGATGGCGACGTTCCTCGGCTTCTTCCTGAACCTGACGACCGGGTTCACCGGCGACGCCGCAAGAGCCTGTTCGTGATCTACACGATCGTCCTCATCGTGCACGGCATCCTCAACACGCTGGGCGTCAACGTCATCGCCAGCTGAACAACATCAGCGTCTGGTGGCACCTCACCGGCGTCGTCGTCATCGTCGGCGCACTGTTCATCCTGCCCGACGCGCACAAGCACCAGTCGCTGTCGAACGTCTTCACCAAGTACTACGACGGTCTCGGCTGGGGCTTTCGGTGGCCACGCGATCTGGGTCGTTCTCGTCGGTCTGATGATGGCGCAGTACACGCTGACCGGGTACGACGCGTCCGCCCACATGACGGAAGAAACCCGCGACGCCGCCACGCAGCGGGCCGCGCGGCATCATGACCTCGATCTGGGTGTCGGTCGTGGCCGGCCTCGTGTTGATGATCGGTCTGACGTACGCGATTCCGTACGCGATCGGCAGCGACGCTTACGTCGGTGCGGCCGGCGCCGGCATCAATGCACCGGGCGTGCTGTGGGTCGCGTCGATCGGGCGCCACGCCGCCGAGTTCCTGATCCTGATCTGCCTCGTCGCGCAGTTCTTCTGCGGCATGGCGTCGGTGACCGCCAACTCGCGGATGATCTACGCGTTCTCCCGCGACGGTGCGATGCCGGGCTCGCAGGTTCTGGCACAAGGTGAACAAGCGCACCCGCACGCCAACGAACTCCATCTGGTTCGCGGTCGTGGGCGCGTTCATCCTCGGCGTGCCGTCGCTGTACCAGAACAAGGGCGTACTCTGTCGCGTTCTTCGCCATCGTCTCCGTCGCGGTCGTCGGGCTCTACATCTCCTACGTCATTCCGGTGCTGCTACGCCGGATGCGTGGGTCTGAACTTCACTCCCGGCCCGTGGCAGCTTGGTAAGTGGAGTCCGATCATCGGCTGGACTTGCTGTGGTGTGGGTCGTCGTCATCTGCTTCCCGCTGATGCTGCCGCAGTTTTCACCCGGCCGGGCTCAACAGCTGGAACTTCGCTCCTGTCGCTGTCGTCGCGGTCATCGGGTTCGCCGGTATCTACTGGCTGGTGTCAGCCCGCAAGTGGTTCACCGGTCCGAAGGTGCAGGGAACTCCAGAAGAGCTCGCGGCGATCGAGGCGGAACTCTCGTCGCTCGGGTAGGTGCGGCTGCCGGGATGTCGGTGCGAGTGTCGGCGTGAATCGCTGACACTCGCACTGCCCGGTTCGACGACACAACCGGCACGAGGCGTCGAGAGTCAGGAGGATTTGCGGTGTCTGAGAACTCCCCGCGCCAAGGGTTGATCAGCGTCGAGCAACTGCGCATCGAGGTGGATGCCGGAACGATCGACACGGTGTTGATCGTGCTGCCCGACATGCAGGGCCGCCTGCAAGGCAAGCGCCTGACCGGGCGGTTCTTCCTCGACCAAGTCGTCGAGAACGACACCGAGGGGTGCAACTACCTGCTCGCGGTCGACGTCGAAATGAATACCGTCGACGGATACGCGATGTCGTCGTGGGAGTCGGGGTATGGCGACTTCGTGATGCGGCCCGATCTGTCGACGATGCGCCGAGTGCCGTGGCACGAGGGCACTGTCCTGCTGATGTGCGACCTCCTCGACGACCAGGGTGCCCCGATCGTCGCGTCGCCGCGGGGCATTCTGCGATCTCAGCTCGACCGGCTACAAGAACGCGGTTGGCGCGCGATGATTGGTACCGAGCTTGAGTTCATCGTGTTCCGCGACAGCTTCGAGGACGCGTTCTCCCGCAAGTACCACGACCTGGTTCCAGCCAACCAGTACAACGTCGACTACTCGATTCTCGGGACCAGCCGAGTAGAGCCCTTGCTGCGGCGCATTCGAAACGGCATGGACGGCGCGGGGATGCGCGTCGAGTCGGCGAAGGGCGAATGCAACCTCGGGCAACACGAGATCGCCTTCCTCTACGACGAGGCGCATGGTCACCTGCGACAACCACAGCATCTACAAGACAGGTGCAAAGGAAATCGCTGCGCAGGAGGACATGAGCCTGACCTTCATGGCCAAGTACAACGAGCGCGAAGGCAACTCCTGCCACATTCACCTGTCGTTGCGTGACCTCGACGGCGAGCCGGTGTTCGCCGGCGACGGCCATGAAAACCAGCACAGCGACCGGCACGGGTTCTCGCCGGTGTTCGAGCAGTTTCTGGCCGGCCAGCTGTACGCGCTGCGCGAGCTGACGCTTGTTCTACGCGCCGAACATCAACAGCTACAAGCGCTACGTCGAAGGCAGTTTCGCGCCGACCGCGATCGCTTGGGGTCGTGACAACCGGACCTGCGCGCTGCGCATCGTCGGCCACTCCCCGTCGTCCCTTCGCTTGGAGAACCGAGTTCCAGGGTGCCGACACCAATCCCTATCTGTCGGTCGCCGCGATGATCGCCGCCGGTCTGTACGGCATCGAGCACGAACTCGAGCTGCCGCCGGCATTTACCGGGAACGCGTATGTGGCCGACTTCCCTCGCCTGCCGACGACTTTGCGTGGTGCCCTGGAACTGTGGGAGAAGAGCGACCTCGCACTGTCGGCGTTCGGTGCCGAGGTGGTCGCGCACTACGCGAACAACGCGCGCGTCGAGCTCGCGGCGTTCGAGCGGTCGGTGACCGACTGGGAGCGCGTCAGAGGATTCGAGCGACTGTGACGACGCGCTCCGGACGTTGCAATCGAACACGACGTCATCAACCCTGCGACGGCGCAGCTGGTCACGACGATTCAGCTGGTGGGCTTGCAGGAGACGGACGCCGCGATCGACCGTGCGGCCCGACGCGTTCGAGTCGTGGCGTGCGGTCGCGCCCGCCGATCGTGGTCGGTTGCTTCGCCGGTTCGCCGACGCCGTCGATGGCGCCTCAGAAGAGTTGGCGCAGCTCGAGGTCGCGAACTCTGGGCACACCATCGGCAACGCACGTTGGGAAGCTGGCAACGTTCGCGATGTGCTGACCTACTACTCCGCTGCGCCCGAGCGGATGTTCGGACGGCAGATTCCAGTGGCCGGCGGCATCGACGTCACGTTTCGCGAGCCGCTCGGCGTCGTCGGCGTGATCGTGCCGTGGAACTTCCCGATGCCGATCGCCGGGTGGGGCTTCGCGCCCGCGCTCGCGGCCGGCAACACCGTCGTGCTGAAGCCTGCCGAACTGACGCCGCTGACAGCGATCCGACTCGGCGAGCTCGCGCTCGAGGCGGGGATTCCTGAGGGCGTATTCACCGTGCTGCCTGGGCGCGGGTCTGTTGTCGGGCAAGCGGTTTGTTACGCATCAGGCCGTACGCAAGATCTGTTTCACCGGCTCGACCGAAGTCGGCAAGGCCATCATGGCCGGCTGCGCGGATCAGGTGAAGCGGGTGACGCTCGAGCTCGGTGGCAAGAGCGCGAACATCGTGTTCGACGATGCCGACCTCGAGGAGGCGGCTGCCACTGCGCCGTATGCGGTATTCGACAACGCCGGCCAGGACTGTTGCGCGCGGTCGCGAATACTCGTGCAACGCAACGTCTTCGACCGGTTCCTCTCGCTGTTTGAGCCTGCCGTCGCTGGTGTTCAGGTCCGTCGACCCGCGCGACGAGGCGAGCGAGATGGGACCTCTCATCAGTGCCGATCAAAAGGCCATGGTTGCGGCCTACGTCGACGACGCCGACGTCGCGTTCCGCGGCTCGGCACCCGACGGTCCAGGGTTCTGGTTCGCGCCGACTGTCGTGATTCCGAAAGACCATACGGCGCCGGTGTTTCGCGACGAGGTGTTCGGCCCGGTGGTCGCGGTCGTGCCGTTCGACGACGAGGCCGATGCCATCCGGATCGCCAACGACACCGACTACGGTTTGTCTGGCTCGATCTGGTCGCAGAACCTTGGTCGAGCGCTGCGCGTTGCTCGCGGTGTCGAATCGGGCAACCTCTCGGTGAACTCCCATTCGTCGGTGCGTTACAGCACTCCGTTCGGCGGCTTCAAGCAGTCGGGGCTCGGTCGTGAACTCGGCCCGGACGCCCTCGATTCCTTCACCGATCTCAAGAACGTGTTCATCTCCACGAAGGAGTCGAAGTGACAGGGGAGTCGAAGTGACAGGTCGCCTGCAGGACAAGGTCGCAGTGATCACCGGCGCCGGCAGTGGCATCGGGCTCGCGTCGGCTCGTCGCTTTGCGTCCGAAGGTGCGAAGGTCGTGTGTGTCGACATCGACGAACTGGCCGGCAAGGCGGCGGCGGACGAAGTCGGTGGCATCTTCGTGCGTGCCGACGTGACAGTGGACGCCGACGTGCAGGCGATGTACGCGACAGCGGTCGACACCTTCGGTGGGCTCGACATTGCGTTCAACAATGCCGGCATCTCACCGCCTGACGACGACTCGATCCTCACGACCGAGATCGATGCGTGGCGGCGAGTGCAGGAGGTGAACCTGACCAGTGTCTATCTGTGCTGCAAGTACGCGATCCCGCACATGCAGGCGCGCGGCGGTGGGTCGATCATCAACACGGCGTCCTTTGTCGCTGTGATGGGGTCAGCGACGTCGCAGATCAGCTACACGGCGTCCAAGGGTGGCGTGTTGGCGATGAGCCGCGAGCTCGGCGTGCAGTTTGCGCGTGAACGGATCCGGGTGAACGCGCTCTGCCCAGGACCGGTCAATACGCCGTTGCTTGCAGGAGCTGTTCGCGAAGGATCCCGAGCGAGCGGCGCGGCGGCTGGTCCACATCCCGGTCGGTCGCTTCGCGGAGCCCGAGGAGATCGCGGCCGCAGTTGCCTTCCTCGCTAGCGACGACTCGTCTTTCATCACGGCGTCCACCTTCCTCGTCGACGGCGGCATCAGCGGCGCGTACGTTACGCCGCTCTAGGATGCGTCGGTGAGCCTGTCGCGTAATGCCGCAACCTCCGCGGCGCTCGACGTCTCGCCGCGCGTCGCCGCTTCGCCGACCTCCGAGATGCCCACATCGGACGCAGGATTGTCGGTGGAGCCGTCCCTATTCGCCCCGGTTCTGCGGCCGATTCGCAGCGGCAACGCATTCGAAGAAACGGTCGAGCGGCTGCTGCACACCATCAAGCTCGGCGTGGTGCGACCCGGTGAACGACTGCCCGCCGAACGCGATCTCGCGAACCGGTTGCGGGTGAGCCGGGAGACATTGCGCGAGGCGATCGGGTCACTTCGCGAAGCCGGCTACCTCGAGTCTCGTCGCGGGCGTAGCGGGGGGACGTTCGTGGTCACCGACTCGGTTCCGGGTGCGCGCAGCCGGCGCCTCAAGCCGTCTGCCGCGGCGCGCAATGATCTGGAAGATGCACTGGCCTTCCGGCTCGCTGTCGAGTCGGGTGCGGCCCAAAGTGCTGCCCGGCGAAGCCTTCGGGCGGGGGAGCGGGCGCGTCTGCTTGCGATTGCAGAACGCCTGCTTCGATGCCCCGCTCGCCGGATACCGGCCGGCCGACTCGCGGCTGCACCTAGCGATCGCCGAGCTGTCGGGATCGCCGTCTCTGGCGTCGGCCGTTGCCGACGCGCGAGTGCGGGTGAACGACCTGCTCGATGCGATTCCGCTACTGCCGCGCAACATCGTCCACTCGAACCAGCAGCACGCGCGGATCGTGCAAGCCGTACTCGCGGGAGATCCGAAGGCAGCACGTGACGCGATGGCCGAACATCTCGACGGCACCGCCGCACTGTTGCGAGCGTTCCTCGCATAACTGGTCGCTGGCGCCGCAAATCGGCGGTCCGCACTCGACGACCTAGTCGAGCTACCGACGCAGCCTTATCGACACGTCAGTCGAGTTGGGGTGGTGGGTCGGAGACGAATTGGCGGCCGCAAGGTGATGTCCACAAACAGGAGCCGTCGGGTTTGAGTTTGACGGTCCAGTCGCCGAAGGTTTTCAGTCGGTGATGGCGCCGGCAGAGACAGCAGCAGTTGGCCGCTGAGGTGTCGCCGCGGGGGGCGGGGATGTTGTGGTCGATGTCGCAGTAGGTGGCGCGGGTGTTGCAGCCGGGGAACCGGCAGCGCCGGTCGCGGGCCATCACGTAGTCGGCGAGTTCGGCGGGTGGCCGGTAGACTGACGGTGCCGTAGTCGAGTAGCATAGCCGGTGACCGGTTCGACGATGAGCCGCCGCCAGTCCGCCTTGGGCGGCCCGGTCGCGCACCAGGGCGGCCGGGATCGGGCCGTAGCCGAGCAACTCGGCGGGGTTGTCGGCCAGCCCGAGCAGGCTCGGGAGGTCGGTGATGAACTGGACCTGATGGCGGCGCCCGTGCCGCCGCGGGTGCTTTCGGGTCGGCCAGCGCATTGTTCGCCCAGGCGAGCAGCGCGTCGGCGCGGTAGGCGTCGATGCCCTCATCGATCAGGCCGGCCGCCCTGGCCGCGGCCTGTAACTGGGTTGCGGTCGCGTCGAGGCCGAGCCACACCGTTTGGGCGTCGATCGCGGACATGGTGATCTGTAGTTGGCTCATCACCGCGTCGGGGAAGTCGACCTTGTCCACCGAGCGGAACTTCACCGCCCGCGCGTGTTCGGCGAGCACCAGATCCGGATTCGCGGCCAGCACCGCGCGGCGCAGCGTGCGCCGAAACCCGGCCCAACTTTGACCCTTGACCACCGAGGCGACCCGCGCATCGACCGCGGCGACCCCGAGCTGACCAAGCCCGGCGACGGTGACCGCCTCCGCCACGATCCACGCTTGCCGGTAGCTCATGAACCCGGCCGCCATCGCCAACCGGCACGCGGGCAGCGATCTCGGTGATCACCCGCGCCACATCAACCCGGGTCTGCGCCCCACCGGTGGTCATCCCCAACGTGGCGGCCACCAAGTTGGCGCCCAAGTCGATGCTGTCGCGGCCCAACGGATCCGTGCTGTCCGGATCCGGTGGCGGCGTCGGACCCGCCAACCGAGCCGTCACCCGCACCGCAAGCTCCGCGATCCACGCCTGCTGGCGCTCCACCAACTGCAACACCACCGACGCCGACCGTTCATCAAGCTCCGTCGACATCGAGGCTCGACAAGTACCCGATCATCGCCGGACCAGGCTCGAACTCCAGCAGCTCCTCCAACGACGCCCAGCCATCGTCGTCCGGCAACACATCCCCGGCGACATCAACCTCGGCGACCAACATGCAAGCAAGCTATCCACCCCCACCGACACTTTCCGACCGAACGCCTGCACCTCGAAAGCTGTGCACGAACCACCGGCATGTGCACAAGCGGGGCGGAGCGCGAGTGGACGCGGGCTGGATTTCTTCGGTTGCTTTCATGTTTGTCACAGGAAACCTCCAGCTTCCGCGGGCACCGTAAGTCGTAGCGGTTGCCGGTGTGTGTTGACGGCGACATCGACACGGTGACGAACACGAGGAGCGGACGTGAACCCCAACGACGAGCTCAGGCCCGACGGCGAGCGCGACGAGACGGCCGAGCGACACGAGACGGCGGAGCGACACGAGACGGCGGAGCGACCCAGACGAGACGGCGGACGCGAGACGCAGCACAGACGGCCGAGCGACCAGCGACTCCGTTCACGCCCTTCGCAACAGGCATGCCGACCCCGCCGGCCGTACCCGCCACACCCACCCCGCCGGCCGTACCTGCCACACCGATCCCGGCGGCCGGTCCCGTGCCCCCGGATTTGCCAGCAGGCATCAACCCGCCGTGGTGGTCGCGAATGGATGAGCCGGCTGCGCAAGTGCCGGCTGATGAGACCGCGGCGGCGCCCTGCCGCGCGCCCTCACTGCCGCGTCGCCCGTCGCTGCAACGGCGCCGTTTGCTGCCACGTCGCCGTACGACGCCGGTGGACCGCACTCGGCCGCACCCGCAGACGTCATCACCGACGATGCCAAGCCACGTCGCGGCGGACGCGCTGCGGCCGCACTTGTCGTCGCGGCTGTCGTCATCTCTGCCGCAGCGAGCGGGACCGTCGTCCACATCGTCGACGACCACTCCGGCCACGCAACGTCGACAGCGGCCGCCAGCACTACGGCCGCAACAACCCCGGCCGCGAGCTCGCTGCCGCAGGCCGCATCTGTGACTGCCGACGTGAAGACCGCACTCGCCCGCATCGAGCCGTCAGTTGTGCTCATCAACGACACCATCACGTCTAGCTCGAACGGCCGGGGTGGCTTCGGCGGGTTCGGCGGCTTCCAAGAGAGCGGCGCGGGCACCGGCATCATCATCACCGCGGACGGTGAGATCGTGACGAACGCCCATGTCGTGAATGGCGCGACAGCCATCACGGTGACGTTGCCGAACAACGGCGGCACGCACCCGGCGTCCATCGTCGGAATCGACACCACCGCAAGACCTTGCAGTCATCAAGATCTCCGGTGTCTCGAACCTGAAGCCAGCAACATTCGCCAACTCCGATACCGCAGAGGTTGGCGACAGCGTGCTCGCGGTCGGCAACGCACTCGGCTACGGCGGCGCGCCGACGGTGACCGAGGGCATCTTGTCGGCCAAGGGCCGCACTCTCACTGGCACCACCGACAACCTGTCGAACCTGCTGCAGACCGACGCCGCGATCAACCCTGGCAACAGTGGCGGTCCGCTCGTCGACACGACTGGCCAGGTCATCGGCATCAACGTCGCGGTCGCATCGGGCACGACGAGTGAACCTGCGCAAAACATCGGCTTCAGCATTCCGAGCAACACCGTCGTCAACGACCTTCCATCGCTGAAGGCCGGTAAGGGCGCGAACAGCCAGGGCGGTCAGACGACGCAGAGCGGCACCTTCCTCGGAGTGTCAGTGGCCGACGCAACTGGTGGCGCACTCGTACAAGCAGTCGAGCCCGGCAGTCCTGCCGCGACGGCCGGGATCCAGGCCGGCGACCTGATCACCTCAGTCGACGGCAAGCCAATCGCCGACGGGACTGCGCTGCAACAAGCGATCCGGTCCAATAAGGCAGGCGCGACAGTGACGATCGGCCTGACCCGCAACGGGTCGACGACCACGGTGAAGGCCACGCTCGGAACGACACAGCTCAGTTCCTAGCGTCGAGCAAGCAAGCGGACGGCGGCACTGTCGATCAGGCAGCGCCGCCGTCCGTTTGTGCGGGCTGCCGCGGGAGACGGACGTGCGACAAGATAGGCCCGGTAGTCAACGCCTGCGCACGGGAGGCTCGGATGCATGACGTCGTCACCATCGCGTCGTCGTCCACCGAAGCCATGTCGTCCGACGAGCTCGACCGAGCCGCACAGCGCCTCACCGAATCCGAACAGCAACGCGCGAGCGACATCCGCGTAGACAGACCTCGTCGTGCGTTCGTGCTTGGCCGGCTGCTGTTGCGGTCAACGGTGGCGCGCATCGCCGACGTCCCGCCTGATGACGTTGGCATCGAACTCGAACCGACCGGTCGACCCGTGCTCACCGGCGCACTGCGCGAATTCTTCGTGAGCATCGCGCACAGTGGCTGTCACGTCGTCGTCGGTGTAGCGAAACGCCAAATAGGGGTGGACGTCGAGCAGTTGCGGCAATCGGCTCCGTCGCCGCGACTGATGGCGCGGGTGTGCTCGCCCGAGGAACTGCGTCTACTCGAGCTCATGACCGATGCCGATCGCGCAACTGCCTTCATGACGGTGTGGGCACGGAAAGAGGCGTACGGAAAGGCGATCGGTCGCGGTCTCGATTTTCCATTGCGCTCGGTCACGGTTGGCCCGGGCGGGTCGACCATTTCCGGGGGCGCCGGTGACTGGCGCGTCGTCGACGTTGATGTCGACCCGCGTTGCGCGGCTGCGGTCGTCGCGCCGGGTCCTGACTGGCGGGTGCAACTGTTGACGGGCCACTCAGGTTGAAGGGACGCTGAGGTTCAACGGACGCTGAGGTTCAACGGACGCTGAGGTTGACCAAACTTGAGGGGCGCTCATGCGTGAAAGTCTTGCGTCCGGACCGCCACCCCCGCCGTGTTCAGTGGATAACCGCGCTGGCCGCGCTCGCGTTGGGCACGCCACTCGTCGCGGTCTCGACGAGTGTGCCGACCGCTGCAGGCGCAACAGGTCTGGCCGTCACTCGGGTCTCCGGCGCCGACCGTTACGCCACGGCCGCTGCAATCGCCGATGCGGGTTGGCCCGACGCGCTGCCGGCCAACAGCACCTTGCTACTGGCGACCGGCTGCTACCTTCCCCGATGCGGTGGCCGGTTCGGCAGCAGCGGGGCACCTCGGCGTCCCGCTGCTTTTGACTGCGAGCGGTTCGTTGTCGGCTGCGGCCGCTGCTGAGATCGATCGCCTCAAGCCCGCCCAGGTTGCGCTGCTCGGAGGTACCTCGGCGCTGAGCGCCGCGGTCGCGCAACAGGTTGCGGCACACGGCACAACCGTTGTGCGCTGGCAGGGCAGCGATCGTTACGCGACCGCCGTCGCGATCTCGCATGCGACGTATCCGAGCGGGGCGACCAACGTGTACCTCGCCACCGGCACGAACTTCCCCGACGCACTAGCCGGTGCCGCACTCGCTGCGGTCGCTGGTGGTCCGCTGTTGCTCACCGATCCGACAACGATGCCCGCTGAGACGGCGAACGAGATCATCAGGCTGCATCCGTCGGCGATCGTCGTGCTGGGTGGGACGAACGCGGTCAGCAATCAGGTTGCGGCGGATGCAGTGTCAGCCGCTGGTGGAGCGGCACTGTCGCGCCTGCAAGGCCCCGACCGCTACCAGACCGCCGACGCTGTCGCGTCCGTGCTCGTAGCAGTCAACGGCGGGACGACGGCGAGCAACGGCGTGTTGCTCGCGACCGGTCTCGACTTCCCTGACGCACTTGCCGGTGCCGCGTGGGCCGGGAAGAGCGATCGGCCGCTGCTATTAGCGCCGTCGTCGTACATCACGCCGCAGACGTGGCAGACGATCCAGTCGCTCGCGGCACCCAGCGCGGTGGTGCTCGGTGGCACGAGTGCCATCACCGCCGCGGTCGAGTCGGGGCTCAGCTCGGGTAACCCGCCGACCTCGCCACCGGCGCCGGTCGTCGGCGGCGCGACCGACTGGCCGACGTATCACCACGATGCGCAACGCACCGGATTCACAACGGCGACGCCGGCATTCACCGGTTTCTCCGCAGGCTGGAAAGCGTCTTTGGACGGCGCGGTGTACGGCCAACCGATCGTGCTCGGGACGACCGTCGTCGCCGCGACAGAGGGCGGCTCGCTGTACGGGCTGTCGCTGTCGACCGGGGCTGTTCTTTGGCGCGCGCACATCGCTGACCCCATCGCGCAATCGCAGCTTCCGTGCGGCAACATCGACCCCCTCGGCATCACCGGCACTCCGGCGTACGACCCAAGTGACGGACTCGTTCTTGCCGTCGCTGAAACCGCGGGCGGCCATCACATGCTGGCCGGCGTGAGCCTCGCGACCGGCACGATCGCGTTCCATCGCACACTCGACCCGTTGTCGGGCACCGCGATCGCGAGCCAGCAGCGCGCGGCTATCTTGGTCGCGAACGGCCGCGTGTACGTCGCGTACGGCGGTCTGGAGGGCGACTGCGCCAGCTACATCGGCCAGGTTGTCTCGGTCGCAAGCGACGGCAGCGGGACGCCGATTGGCTGGGCCGTGCCGACCACTCGCGAAGGCGGCATCTGGGCGACTGCGGGACCGGTCGAAGACACCGACGGCACGATCCTCGTCGCCGCTGGGAACGGTGCGTCGAACACGACGTTCGACGGGTCGGATTCGGTGACGCGGCTCTCGCCGACGCTTGGCCGGCTCGACTACTTCGCCCCGAGCACGTGGGCGGACGACAACAACAACGACCTCGACCTGGGCTCGATGTCACCGATTCTTGTCGGTGGCAAGGTGCTTGATCGCAGGCAAGCGCGGGACGGCCTACCTGCTCAACCCGAGTCACCTCGGCGGAATCGGCGGGCAAGTGACGCAGCTCGGCAGCGTCTGCCAGGCCTTCGGCGGGGCATCAGTCTCGGGTAACACGGCCTACTTGCCATGCACCGACGGCATCCGTGCGCTTTCCGTTTCTGGCAACGCCATGACGATCGCGTGGCACGCGGCGTCGGACCTGACCGGACCGCCAGTGGTCGCGTCTGGCACGGTGTACACGACCGATGGGTCGGGCTCCCTGGTCGCGCTCAACGCGGCGTCCGGGCGCGACCGTGGGTCGGATCTCGGTCGGGTCGCTGCCGCATTTCGCGTCACCCAGCTTGTCGGGCGCCATGGTGCTGATCGGTACCCTGAGCGGCGTCACCGCCGTTCGGATGTAATCAAGGGAGCGCGTCTTGACCTACCACGCTGCCGAGGCCCGCTACGACCAGATGACCTATCGGCGCTGTGGTCGTAGCGGGATCGACCTACCAGCGATATCGCTCGGGCTGTGGCACAACTTCGGTGACGACAAGCCGGCCGAAACCCAGCGCGAGATCCTGCGCAGGGCGTTCGATCTGGGGATCACCCACTTCGACCTCGCGAACAACTACGGGCCGCCGTACGGAGCCGCCGAGGCGAACTTCGGCAGGTTGTTCGCCGAGGACTTCAAGCCCTACCGCGACGAACTCATCATCTCGAGCAAAGCTGGTTGGGACATGTGGCCCGGCCCGTACGGCGACCGAGGCTCGCGCAAGTACCTGCTCGCCAGCCTCGACCAGAGTCTGTCGCGTTTGGGTCTGGACTACGTCGACATCTTCTACCACCACCGCTTCGATCCAGACACTCCGATGGAGGAGTCGCTCGGCGCGCTCGACACCGCCGTCCGTCAGGGGAAGGCCCTCTACGCAGGCATTTCTTCGTACTCGGGCCGCCGCACCGAAGAGGCCATCGCGATCCTGCGCGACCTCGGCACGCCCGCTGCTCATCCACCAGCCCTCGTACTCCATGCTCAATCGCTGGATCGAGGAGGACCTGCTCGATGTGCTCGGCCGCAATGGCGTCGGGTGCATCGCCTTCTCGCCGCTTGCGCAGGGCATGCTCACCGACCGCTACCTCGACGGCGTCCCGCCAGACTCGCGCGTGTCGCAAAACAAGTCGCTCGATCCGTCGCTGTTGAACGACCAGAACATGACGCACGTCAGGGCGCTGCACAAACTGGCCGAGCGACGTGGTCAGACGCTGGCCCAGCTCGCGCTCGCGTGGGCTTTGCGCGACCAGCGGGTGACGTCGGTTCTGATCGGGGCAAGCAGCGTGGCGCAGCTCGAGCAGAACGTGGGCGCGCTCGGGAATCGCGACTTCACCCCCGATGAGCTGGCCGAGATCGACCGATACGCGGTCGAGGGCGGCATCAACCTGTGGGTCGGGCCCAGCACCTCCTAGCAGCGCAGCACGTCTTGACCGCCTGACTGGCGTTCCTGCGAACCATTTGGGTGATCCGAGCGTCGGATCGGGTAGAAGCACTGCAAGCCAATGCCCGGATTGTCGGTAATTCCCCGTTCCGCCAGCGTGCCAGCAGGAACATCGCCGGGCGTCAAACGTTGTATGCAGTGCAAGCACCTGTACGCAGTGCAGGCACCTATGAGGTGCAAGCACCTATGAAGGAGACAGCCATCACCACGCGTGACCGCCAGCGAACCGCGACCGAGCCCTCGGCCACCGAGCCGATCACGAACGACCCTCAGGTCGCTCGTGACGAGGCCGAGCTCGCGGTAGACGCCGGCACCCCCAATCTCAATGAACTGGAACTGACTGACGAGCCGGATCTGGACTCCGACGAGCCTGGCGTGTCGGCCGATCCGGTCCGCAACTACCTCAACGAAATCGGCCGGACGGCGCTGCTCGACGCAGAGCAGGAAGTCGAGCTGTCGAAGCGGATCGAAGCCGGCGTCTACGCCGAGCACAAGCTCGCCGGAAAGCTCACGGCTCGCCAGCGGCGCGACCTCGAGGCGATCGCGGCCGACGGCGCGCTTGCGAAGGCGCACATGCTCGAGGCCAACCTGCGGCTGGTCGTGTCGGTCGCGAAGCGCTATTCCAACCGGGGCATGTCGTTCCTTGACGTCGTCCAGGAGGGCAACCTCGGCCTGATTCGGGCGGTCGAGAAGTTCGACTACACCAAGGGCTACAAGTTCTCGACGTACGCCATGTGGTGGATCCGCCAGGCGATCACTCGAGCGCTCGCCGACCAGGCCCGCACGATCCGGCTGCCTGTACACGTCGTCGAGCAGCTCAACAAGCTCGGCCGGCTGCAGCGCGACATGCATCAGCGGTTTGGCCGCGAACCCACTCCCGAGGAGCTTGGCGACCGAGCTCGACCGCACTCCCGAGCAAATCGAGGAGATGCTGCGCAACGCGCGGCAGCCGGTCAGTCTCGACAACCCGGTCGGTGACGACGAAGACACCAGGCTCGGTGACCTCATCGAGGACTTCGAGGCGCCTGCCGCGTCCGACGCTCTGGAGTACCAGACCATGATCGAGACGGTGCACCGTGCACTTGCCGGTCTCGAGCCGCGGGAGGCGCGGGTGCTTGCGCTGCGCTTCGGGCTCGCCGAGGGTCGGCCGCACACGCTCGACGAGATCGGCCGCGACGTCGGTCTTACTCGTGAGCGGATCCGGCAGATCGAGAAGGAGGCGCTCGCGAAGCTGCGGGAGCCCGACCGGCCCGACTCGCTGCTCGATTGGGCGAGCTGACCGTCGATCTGGTATCCAATGGGGCATGAGCGAAGTCAACCCGCTGCCGCCTGGTGGGCGCGCCGAGCCTTGCACCAGCCGTAGCTGACGGCGCCGTCCCGGCAATTCCCGGGGCGCCGCCGGTCAGTACGTCGGTGCCGGTACCGGCCGAACCACTGGGCAAGCTGCTGCCCGGCGTGCAACTGTCCCAGCGACCCGCGGCATCGCGGCGATACCTTCGGTTGGCCGGCCAACGCCGCGCCCGGCAAGCCCGAAGGCGAAGTCGACACCCGGCCATGACGCCCACCGGGTCGCGGCGCGATGATGGTGCCGACGACCGCCACGCTTCCAGCAAGGAGATCGCCCGCATGGCTGACAAACCCCTGGACGATCTCGGGGTCGACGAACACTTCGGTCACATCCCGGCGCGACCGGTGTCGTGGGTCGTGGTGTTCCTGGTCTGCGCCGGATTCCTGGTGGCAGGCATCGGCCTGATCGCCGCGAACCCGGTGGTGTTCTGGATCGGCGTCGGGGTTGTTGCTGCCGGCACCGTCCTCGGCGGCGTCACGCATGCGATGGCCGACGTGACGGCGCGGGTTGAGCGGCGGCAAGCCAAGGCCAAGCGGTCACTCGTCGACAGCGAAGCGGTGCGCTAACTGAGCTCCCTTCGGTTGCGGACGGCAATCGGCCTTGGCCGGGTCGCCGGCGGCCTCTCGAAGTCTCTGGGCCGCGGTGACGGCCTCGTCATCGGCGGCCGCGTCATCACTGTCGCGTGTCCCGAGGCATTCCGGCTGCTCGTCGATGGTCGTCGCGTCGTCTTCGTGTCTGCGACGAACGGCAAGACCACGACGACCAAGCTGCTCGCGGCCGCGTTGCGCGCAGCGCGGCCAGTGGTGACGAACGCCTCGGGTGCGAACATGCCGGCCGGCATCGTCGCAGCGCTGGCCCGCCCGCCGGTCGGCGTCCCGGCTGATGCACTTGCCGTGCTCGAGGCCGATGAGACCTTCCTGCCAGAGCCTCTTGCCGGGCACCGACAAGCCGTTGCTCGTGTTGGGCAACCTGACCCGCGACCAACTCGACCGGGTCGGTGAGGTGGCGATGGTCGCACGGCGGTGGCGCACCGTTTTCGCTGCCACTGAAGGACTTTCGGCGGTTGCCAACGCCGACGATCCGCACATCGTGTGGGCGGCCAGCGTGATCCCTGACGTCACGTGGGTCTCCGTCGGCCAGCGTTGGACGGCAGACTCCGCCGTGTGTCCGGCGTGTGGTTCGATCTTGCGCCGCGACGGCGTTGGTGACTGGAGTTGTACCTGCGGCTTCCGGCGACCAGAAGTCAGCTGGTCGATTGAGCCAGGCGGCGAACTTGTCGGCCCGGACGCCGCGCGCTACGCACTCGACCTGCAGTTACCCGGAGCCGCCAACCAGGCGAACGCCGCGATGGCCGTCGTCGCCGCCGACCTGCTGGGTGTCCCGCCGTCGGTCTCGCTGCCGGCCATGCGCACGGTTGCGTCTGTCGGTGGTCGCTATCAAACCGTGTCGCTCGGCGGCCGTCAGGTGCGGTTGCTGCTCGGAAAGAACCCGGCCGGATGGTCGGAGATGTTCGCGATGCTCGCACCTGCGCCGGCGCCGGTGGTGATCGCGATCAACGCGCGGGCGGCCGACGGCAAGGATCCTTCGTGGCTTTGGGACGTGCCGTTCGAGCGGCTTGCCGACCGCGAAGTCATCGCGACCGGCGACCGGCGGCACGACCTCGCCGTCCGGCTGATGTACGCCGAGGTGTCGCACACGACAGTCGCCGATCCGTGGGTCAGCGGTGGGCTGCCGTTCGAGGCCGGGCTGCCCGGCCGGCCCGCTCTCGACGCCGTCGGCACGTACACCGCGTTCCGAGAGTTGCTGCGCCGCGGGGGAGGTGCCGACGATGCCGGCTGAGTCGCGACTGCGCCTCGTCTCGATCTATCCGGTGCTGCTCGGGACCTACGGCGACGGCGGCAACCTGCGGGTTCTCGCGATGCGTGCGAAGGCACGCGGCTTCGACGTCGAGGCCATCGAGTTGGACGCCGGGGAGCCGGTGCCCGACGACGCCGATCTGTACATGCTCGGTGGCGGTGAGGACGACGCCCAGGTCGCCGCCGCCCGGGCGTTGCGGGCCGACGGTGGGCTCGCACGGGCCGCCGCGAAGGGGGCTGTGGTGTTCGGCGTGTGTGCCGGCTACCAGTTGCTCGGCTCGGTCTTTCCGGGATCCGACGGTGTGCCCGAGCCAGGCGTCGACCTGCTCGACGTGTCGACCGACCGGCTACCGAAGCGTGCGGTCGGAGAGCTCCTCGCGGTGCCATGTACGCCTGGTCTCGAGCAGCCCTTGACCGGTTACGAGAACCATGCGGGCGCGACCCACCTGGGTCGTGACGCGCAGCCACTTGCTCGCGTCGAGGTCGGGGTCGGCAACGGCACCGGTGACGCCAGCAGTCAATTTGAGGGTGCGGTGCAGGCGCACGTCATCGGCACCTACTTGCACGGCCCCGGCCTCGCGCGCAATCCAGAACTGGCCGACCTGCTGCTGTCGTGGGCGGTCGGTTCGCCATTGCCGCCCTGGGCGCAGGCAGACTGTCGATGCACTGCGGGCCGAGCGGCTCGCCACCGTGCGCGGACGCCGGTAAGCGATTCGAACGAATCGGGAACAGACAGCCGACGGTTGACGGTTGTTCAGCTTGTTCCCAGCAGTGCGGGGCAGACTCTTACCGAACGGGTCGCCGGCGACGCCAGGGAGGTTGCGATGGTGTCGTTGTCGACCTTGACGCCTTCTCAAGCCCTGCGGCCGGTCCCTCCGCGGTGGCTTTCGACACGGTGGATGCCGGCACAGTGGCTTCCGACCTGGCGCACCACCCCGTTCGCACTTGTCTACGTGGCCGTGCTTGGGGCCGGCAGCATCGTGCTCAGCTTGCTCGACACCGGCCATCACGACGCGGTCTTGGCGATCTCGAGCACCGACGTCGAACACCTGTCGAAGCAGCCGATCTTCGTGCTCATCACCAGCGCGCTGTGGGTCGACGGCATTGTCGATTGCGCGCTGGCGGTCCTCGTTCTCGGCATCGTGGCCATGGTGCTCGAACGGCGTCTCGGGACCCGCCGGGTCGTGGCGATCTTCGCGTCCGGCCACGTCGGCGCGACGCTGCTCACGGAGGGTTCGGTTGCTCTCGGCGTCCACTATGGGGTGTTGCCCGCGACTGCCGCATCGCGACTCGACGTCGGTGTCAGCTACGGCGTGGCTGCGATGCTCGGCGCTGCCGCAGGGCTGTTGCCTCGGCGGGTGCGTGCGATCGGGGTCGTGGGCGGCTGGGCCTACCTGGGCTGGCCGATTGCTACCGGGCTCGACATGACGTCGTGGGGCCACGTCATCGCGCTGGGCATCGGCGTCAGCTGGTGGCCGTGGTTAAGAAGGCACGAGGTGCGCGAGCTCGATGTGGTCGGCATGATGGACCAATGGTCGATGCCTCGCTCGCCGGTGCGCTCCTGGTTGCGGCGCCAACCCTTGACGATCCCAACTTCGTCCGCAGCGTTGTCCTGCTCCTCGACCACGACGATGAGGGCGCGCTCGGCGTCGTCCTCAACCGGCCCAGTGACATCGCCACCCGTGACGCCGTCCCGCTTCCGGGGATGCCGGGGTGGGCCGACGTCCTTAGCGAGCCTGCAGTCGTTCATGTCGGTGGTCCGGTTACACCGGACGCCGTTGTGTGCCTTGGCCGGATCCGGCGTCAGGGCCTCGGCGGGTCCGGGTCCGCCGCCGCGCACGTGATGCCCGGTTGGACGCCGCTCGCAGGCGTGATCGGTGCTGTCGATCTGGAGAACGAACCCATCGATCTGCTCGACGCGCTCGATGGCCTACGCGTTTTTGCCGGCTATGCCGGGTGGGGCCCAGGCCAGCTCGAACACGAGCTTCGCCTGGGCGGTTGGCTGGTTCTTCCTGCCGAACCAGACGACGCGTTCACCGCGAGCCCGGCGACGCTGTGGTCGCGCGTGCTACGCCGTCAGGGCGGCGAACTTGCGCTGCTCCACACGATGCCAGCCGACCCTACGAACAACTGAACGTTAGGCTTTGCGCTATGAGCGACGTCGAGCAACTACCCCAGACCGAGGTGCCCGGCCTTGGCACTTTGACGATGCCCGAAACGGATGCTCGGCCGGTGCCGCGGCTGTCGAACGGCGATGGCGATCACGAACGGTTCGCTCACTACGCGCCCAAGGACAAGATCGTTGAGGCGTCGGTGATGGGTACGCCGATCACGGCTTGTGCGGCAAGGTGTGGGTCCCGTCGCGCGACCCCAAGCGCTTCCCGGTGTGTCCTGAGTGCAAAGACATCTATGAGAACGTCCTGTCCGGCGGCGACCAGCCCGCGCAGTAGGCGCAGTTCATGCCCGAGCTCACCGATCGCGCGTACGCCGACGTTCTCGATGACCTCGATCCGCTTCGGGATTTTCGCCAGCAGTTGCTGCCCTTTCCGGGCCGGGACGCCGACCAGCTGATCTACCTCGACGGCAACTCGTTGGGCCGGCCGCCGATCGGTGCACTCGATGCGATCAACGATGTCATCGCACGCGACTGGGCCGCGGGCGTCGGGTCGTGGGGTGAGCCATCGAGGTCCGGCCGATCGCCATGGATCGAATTGCCTACGCTCGTGGGAGATCTGCTCGGTGCGCAATTTCTCGGCGCAGCGGCCGGGCAGGTGCTCGTATGTGATTCGACGACCGTCAATCTGTACAAGCTCGCAGCAGCGGCGCTCGATGCGCGGCCCGACCGCCGGACGATCATCACCGAAGCCGGGAACTTCCCGACCGACAGGTATGTCCTCGAAGGTCTTGCGTCGGCTCGTGGCCTTCGCCTGCAGTACGTCGACGTCGACCCACTCGCCGGCTGTTCGGCGTCCGATCTGGATCTTGGATCTGACACAGCGCTGGTGTGCCTGTCGCATGTCGACTACCGGTCGTCGGCGATCAGCGACGTCGCCGGCATCACGCGTGCTGCGCACGACGCGGGTGCCCTGGTGCTGTGGGATCTGTGCCACTCGGTCGGCTCGGTGCCGATAGCGCTCGACGCAGACGGCGTCGATCTCGCTGTGGGCTGCACCTACAAGTACCTCAACGCCGGCCCAGGCGCGCCCGCTTTTCTCTACGTGCGCAGGGAATTGCAGGCCACGTTGCGGCAGCCGATCTGGGGCTGGTTCGGCCAACGCGATCAGTTTGCGATGGGTGCGGCCTACGATCCGGTGCCGACGATCGATCGGTTTGCGACCGGCACGCCGAACATCGTCGGACTGACGTCGGTCGAGGCCGGCGTGACGATGATGGCGGCCGCCGGCATCGACGCTTTGCGCGCCAAGGGCATAGCGCTCACCTCGTACTTGATCCAGCTCTGCGACGCGTGGCTGGTGCCGCTTGGCTTTGAGCTCGCCAGCCCGCGAGACGCTAACCTTCGCGGATCCCACGTTTCGCTGCGGCACCGCGCGGCATTCCAGCTATGCCGTGCTCTTATCGACGATCACGTGGTGCCGGACTATCGCGAGCCGGACTTGATCCGGTGCGGGCTGGCGGCACTCACGACGAGCTTCGCCGACGTGCACGAGGCGATGCGCCGGTTACGTGAGCTCACGACGTCGGGCCGCTATCTCGACTTCGCTCCGGAGCGTTCGAGAGTGACGTGAGACTCAGCCGATCCTCGGCAGGCTGGAGTTGGGGAGCACCTCGACCCAGGTGCGGCCCGGCATCAACGGAATGACCTGACCGGTCGTGCTCAGCAGTTTCATGGGTGCGTTCTCGGTGGGCCGGCTCCAGGTGCCGTGAGCCACGATCCCGTTGCGGAACACCCACACCTGACCAGACCCGATCACGACCGGCAACGGGACCACCGTGCCGTGCGAATCGTGCGCGCTAGTGTTCTGCACGCCGACCGACATCACGACGACGTTGGTTGCCGTGACCTGACTGCCGTCGATCAACAGGTCTGGGTGACCGCTTTGGGTGCGCAGGTACTGCGTGCCGTTCCAGGTCCAGGCCGCGGTCGCCGCGCTGTACTGCGCCGTCACCGTGGTCGCCGGCACCGCTGCGGTCGGTGCTGCCACCTGGTAGCTGAAGATCGGCGGTGGCGGGGTCGTTGACGGAGAGCGTGCCTCGCCGCCCGCGTACAACATCGCGGTGGTGCCAAAGACCTGATGTGGGATTGCGTGGTCATGGCGAATCACGAACAGCGACGGTGTCACGTCCCACCACATCGGTGTCGCGTTGGAGTGATCGTTGATCGGTCCGAGGTCTGACTTAGTGCCACCCGAGAAGGCGAAGTACGCGTGCCCGAGCAAGTGCAAGATGTCGGCGTCGACCGGCCGCGCGGACCGAATCGGCCCGAACACCGCGACGTCTTGGGAATGGAAGATGGCGAGCAACCGCGTGAGGCCGCCCTCGACCGGCAAGTCGAACACGATGTCGGCCTGATTGAGCCCGGCCTGCGGCCATGCGCCTTCGACGTTGTCGATCTTGACGCCGAGTGCGGGACGAGTCGCTGCTGCCGGGCTGGTCGGCGGCAGGCCGGTCAGTGGATCAATCCCGCTAAGCACCGGAGCAGGAGAACTCGCCCCCGGGCTCGCGCCGGTCACCCCAGAGACCCCGGCCGCTAACGCCGCCGCTGAGGCGGATGACGCGAGGGCCTGTGCAGAGGAAGCCGCCGCCAGTGAGTTGACTGGCGAGACCGGCGCCGCGGAGGACGCGCCGGTCTTCTCGGACTGCCCCGCGGCCTGCGTGCACGACGCCAGGAGCAGACCGGCACTCACGACGAGCGCAGTCACGGCTACCGGGTGCCGCCGTCGAGCACGAACCTGCGGCACGGAGGGGCCTACTTCCTGTCGATGCGAACCCGGCCGACCTTACCTGGCGGATCGAGTAAACGTGGGCAGACCGGTAAACGCCGGGGCGCCAGGAAAGGTTGGGGGATCGGCAAACGTCTATCGACCGGCGAGCCGGATGGCTAGCCGTCCCTGTTGCGCGTCGGTGTGCTCGTATCCTTTTGGCATGGAAGTCCGGACCGTGCTCCCATGCGACGCGTCGAGCGTCGCTGCGGCACGGCGGCTGGTTCGGGGCGAGCTGGCGGCCCACACGGAGGTGCCGCCCGAGCGGTCCGATTTCGTCGACGCGGCCAGCTTGTTGGTCAGCGAACTCGTGACGAACGCGATCGTGCATGCCCGCACTGACGTCGAACTGCGACTGGTGACCGACAAGCACATGTTGCGGGCCGAAGTGAGCGATGGCAATCCGACGTTCCCGACCCCTCGGCGTCCGATCGGCTTGGCTGGCACCGGGCGAGGGTTGCGGATGATGGACGATTTGGCGAGCCGGTGGGGCGTTTTGTCGTCCGGCGCCGGGAAGACCGTCTGGTTCGAGCTCACCTTCGCCAGTTGACCGACAGCTGCTTGCTCAGGGTTGGTGATCGACCAGCACGTGACCGGGTGGTGGCGGTTCGTCCGGTGCCACCACGAGTTCGGACTCCCGAAGGTGTGGCCACGCCGCGTGGAACATGGCCACCATGGGCACCGCGACGATCGCGCCCACGACGCCCTGCAGGATTGTTCCGACGGTAAGTGCGAGGGCGACCGCCAGCGGGTGCAGTTCAACGGAGCGACCCATGATGATCGGCTGGAGCAGATGCCCCTCGAGTTGATGTTCGACGACGAGAATGGCGAACAGGATGATGCCGGCCGTAACGCCCTGCGTGCCCATCGTGACGAACACCGCAAGGCCGCCGCCGACGAGCACCCCTACGAGGGGGACAAAGCTGGTGATGAACACCAGCAGCGTGAGCGGGGCGACGAGCGGGACGCCGAGCACAGACAACGAGATGCCCATGATCAGGCCGTGGATCGTTGCGATGGTGAGGCTGCCCCTGATGTAGCCCGACAGTGTGTTCCACGCGGCCAGCGCGGCGCGGTCGACGCGCTCCGCTGTGCGACCACGAAACGGGGACGACACGAACCGCCAGATGCGCTCGCCGTCGTAGATCAAGAAGAACGAGATGAAGGCCGACAAGACGATCCCGGCCAAGATTTCCACCGCGACGCTGGCCCCGCTCACGACACCGCTGACGATGGCGCCGCGATGTTGGTTGAGCTGGTCAAGACCCTTCTTTTGAAGGTTCTTGAGGTCTTGGTCCTTCAAGTGCAACGGGCCGGTCGAGAGCCAGTGCCGGAGCTTGTCGGTCGTTGCCGACGTGTCGCGCACGAGCGTGTGCCATTCCTTCGTCGATCGGTAGACGACGAGGGTGCCGACACCAAGGATCACGAGAGTCGCGAGGAGAAAAGTCACCCAGGTCGCGAGAAGTCTCGATAGACCTATGCGTTGCAGACGTGCAGCAAGTGGGCGCAGTAAGGCGGCGAACACCATGGCGCCGAGGAAGGGCAGCACGGCCAACTGGATGACCAGGATGAATAGGACGACGTAGTAGCCGACGATGCCGATCGCGATCAGGCGCCACGACCACGCGCCGCCCGTGACAAGCCACCGCGGCAGCACCGTCTGGGCGGGCGGCGCGCCAGTCGGTTTGGCGGAGGCTGAGCCCGACTGCGACGAGGGCGTGATCAGCGGTCCGGTCGACATGCGTGGCTCGGTCTCCTTCAGCTAATGGTCTCGGGCGGTGACGTACTGAGCGATCTGGGTGAGCAACTGCGTCGTGGGCTGGTCGAGATCTGTGCCCGATCAGCGCTTCGCACGCACGGTCTAGCCGCCGCTGCGATTCGTCGACGGCCCAGGCCCGGCCTCCCGCCTCGTCGACGAGTGCGCTTGCCCGTGCGACCGCATCGTCGTCAGCCTCTGGGTTCAGTGCCCCGGATCCGTAAAGGCTACGCAATTCGGCCCCTGCCGCCGTCCCGGAATTCATCGCCGCCACGACCGGCAGGCTGTTCTTGCGAGCTCGCAGGTCGGCACCGACCGGCTTGCCGGTGCTGGCTGACGCGCCCCAGATGCCGAGCAGGTCGTCGACGAGTTGGAAGGCCAGCCCGAGTTCGTAGCCGAATTCGTCGAGGGCCCGCACGGCATCGGCCGGGGCGGCCGCGAGGTGCGCCCCGATGGACGCCGAGCAAGCCATCAGCGACGCGGTCTTGCCCGCGGCCATTTCGAGACACTCGCCAGAGTCACGTCGAGGCGCCGCTCGAGGTCGAGATCGCCAACCTGACCGACGATGAGGCGCTGACTCGCAGCCGCAAGGGACCTTCCCGCCGGCTGTGCGCGCACGGGGTCGACCTGGAGCAGCGTCTCGAAGGCGAGCGCCAGCAGGGCGTCACCAGCCAGGATCGCGGCCGAACTGCCGAAGACCGTCCACGCGGTCGAGCGGTGCCGGCGCTCGGTATCGCCGTCCATGACGTCGTCGTGCAGGAGCGAGAAGTTGTGCACGAACTCGACCGCGAGAGCGCCGGGGACGCCCTCGGATGCCGGGGCGCCGACGGCCTCCGCCGACAACATCGCAAGGGTGCCGCGGATCGCCTTGCCGCGGTGCGCTTCGCCAGCGGTCCCGTCGGCGTCGACCCAGCCGAAGTGATAGGCGGCAACGTTTCGGACCGGTGGCGCGAGCCTGCCGACCGCTTCTCGCATTGGCACGTCGAGCAACTCGCGCGCCGTCGCGAGTGCCGTAAGCGCGGGCGACTCGGATCCAGCCGTACCGGTCACAGATATCGGACTCACGCCGACGCCTCATGGACGACGGCGCCTGCCGGCGCAGCCGCGGTGTGCCACGCCTCCAGTGCGCGTCGCGGCGGCCACGCCGCTGCGGACCGCACTTTCCATCGTCGCGGGCCACCCGGTCGCGGTCCATGCGCCCGCAACGACGAGACCCGTCGCGTTCGTCGTCGTGGGTAGCCGGCGCGCCGCGCTGCCCGGCACAGGGCGAAACGTCGCCTCGCGTTCGCGGGTCACGAAGAAGTCCCGCACGACCGCATCGCGGGCGGCCGGCAGCACGCGCAACAACTCCGGCATGAACAGCTCGCGTAGCTGCGCGACCGGCTCGTCGATCCAGGCGTCTGCGGCGGAGACCGACACGGCGACGTACTGCCCGGATGCCTGCTGCCCGGCTGCGTGCAGACCCGAGGCCTTCGTGCGATCGAACACGAACTGCACGGGGGAGTCGACCGCGCCGATGAACGGTTCGGTGAGAACAACGCGGTCGAAGATCACGTGCACATTGAGGATCGGCGAGACATCGAGGCCGCGCACTGCGGCCGGGTCGGCGATCGATCCCGTCGGGAGCAGGTCGGCTGCGACATCGTGGGGAACCGCCAGCACCACGGCGTCCGCCTCGATGCTGGTGTCATCGGTGTCGACGCGCCACCGATCGCCCTCGAGCGCAGCGACTCGCGCGAACGCGCGTGCGCAACCTGACGTCGGCGTGCTGGGCAGTAAGCACCGCGGCCGCGGCGTCGCCGTGCAGCTGACCGAGCGGCACGCGCGCGATACCGATGTCGCACGCGTCGGCCTTGCGAAGCAGGCCGTCCTGGAAAACCATCGCGCCGAGCGTCAACGAAACCTGTGCCGACGGCGCGTTCAGGGTGGCGACGGTGAACACGTCGATGAGGCGCTCGATCACCTCGGGCGACTGGCCGTGAGCGGCCAGCCAGCTACCGAATGTCTGCGTGTCCGACGACGGCGCGTTGCGGTCGACCCGGTCGAGGGCGAGCATCGCGACGATCGCGCGAACTCGCTGCCGGAAAGGCAGCAGCCGGTAGGTCAGCAACGCACGCGCCAGATGCAACGGCGCAGGCAGTCGGTCGCGGCGCAGTCTCGCAATCCGCCCGGTGGCCGGGTCGACCACGGGGACGTCGAGTCGTGACTGCATGAAGGTCTGCTCCTCGACGCCCAGCCGGCGGATGAACTCGCGGTACGCGGTGCAGCAACGCAGGTAGACATGTTGTCCGTTGTCGACGACGATCTCGCCGTCTTCGAACGCCCGGGTGAAGGAGTGCGTCGCGCCGCCGAGCCGCGCGCGTGATTCGAGCAGCGTGACTGCCCACCCCGCATCGGCAGCCGTGACGGCCGCCGACAACCCGGCCAAGCCGCCGCCCACGACCACAACAGCCGGTGGGTTCGCGCGTGCGGTCATCGCCGGCTCGTGGTCAGGCTGCGCGCTGCGAGGTAGGCCTTTTCCCACGCGGGCAGCGAAATGCGCTCGCGCAACACCGCCTGCGGGTCGCGAGCAATCCGCTTGAGGAGCCGGTGATAGATCCCCGCCATCGCCGAGCAGCAGGCCGCGCTTCGCGAATCGAGCAACGGCAGCAGCTGCAAGCCTTCCGCGTACCACTTCTCTGCGCGGGCGGCCTGCTCGCGGATCAGTGTCGACGTGCGGCCGCCGTCATCGGCGACCGACCCGTCGTGGTCCAGCCGAAGCTCGACGCCCGACGCCTCGAGTTCGTCGTGCGGCAGGTAGATGCGACCGTTGCGCAAGTCCTCGCGGATGTCGCGCAAGATGTTGGTCAGCTGGAGCCCGACGCCGAGGGCGTCGGCGAGCGGATTCGCCGCGACCATGTCGGACGCGTCAAACACGCCAGTCGACAGGCGGCCGATCGAGCCTGCGACGCACCGGCAGTAGTGCACCAGGTCAGGGAAGGTCTCGTAGCTGGTGCCGCGGACGTCGAGCTCGCAGCCGTCAACGAGTTCGAGAAACACCGGCACCGGAATGGGCAGCCGCGATGCCGCATCTGCCAGCGCCAGCAAGACCGGGTCGGTCGTCGCGCCGCCGATGGCTTTGATGTCGCGACGCGCGTCGTCAAGGCGCCGCAACTTCTCCGGTGCTGGCAGGTTGCCGTCGCCGATGTCGTCGATGCGCCGGGCTAACGCGTAGACGGCCGCAAGGGCGCCTCGCTTTGCGGGCGCCAACAGCCTGATGCCGTAGGAGAAGTTCTTCGCAGCGCTCTTCATGATGCGTTCGCACTCCGCGTACGCGGCGGCGATCTCGACCGCATTCGGGGCCGCGACGCCCTCGTGCTGCTCGTCTGCCATCGGCGTCTCGTCAGCCATGGACGTCCGCTCGGCTCGTCAAAATGCCGGCCGCCTCGCGCAAGGTGCGCTGCTTCGTGGGCTTGGGCGGGCCCGTAAGAACATCGAAGTCGGCGGCTGTGATCGCGTGCAGCGCGGCGCGCCCGCCCGCAACGAAACCCGCGATCGCGAGCTTGCCGCGGCCGGGCACCAATCCAACGAGTGGTGCACCTTGGCCGATCAGGTCGCGCGCGCGGGCGACCTCGAACGCCATCAGCGTCTTCACCGCTGGGCTGGCGTGTGTCGCGCGCAGGTCGTCGTCGCTGACTGCGAAGCGGCGAAGGTCAACTTGTGGGAGGTAGACGCGCCCGCGACGCAGATCTTCCGCGACGTCTTGCCAGTGCTCGGCCAGCTGCAACGCCGTGCAGATCTTGTCGGACAGCTCGATGCGATCGGGGGTCGCGACGCCGAGGGCGGCGAGCACGAGGTGCCCCACGGGGTCGGCCGACAGCGTGCAGTAATGCCGTAGGTCGTCGAAAGTCTCGTAGCGATCGACGTGCTGATCGAGCCGGTTCGCTTCGACGAGCCGGCGCAGCGGTATCTCGGGAACTCGGCCTGCGCGCACCCCTGTGGTCAACGCGGCGACCGCTGGGAGCGAGGCGTCCCGGCCCGCGAACAGGGTCGTGACATCGGCATCGACCAAGTCGAGCATGGCGAGCCGCACCGTGCTCTCGACACTGAACTCGTCGCCGATGTCGTCGACGAATCGGGCGTATCCATAGATCGCGAGCAGGTCCGCGCGCAGCTGCTTGGGCAAGAACCACAAAGCCACCGGGAAGTTCTCGGAGCGCGCCTTCGCCAGCACTCCATCGAGCGCCTGGAGCGCGGGCGCGGCAGCGGTCATCGGGCTAGCATCCTCCAGGTCCGGGTCCTCCGGGTTCACTGCCGCATTCAACCCTACGATGAGGCGCATGAGCACCGCGCCCGCCGAGGTGGAGCGCCCCGAGGCCGACGTCCGGCCCGACCACCCCTGGGTGACGATCGTCTGGGACGATCCGGTGAACCTCATGGAGTACGTCACGCACATCTTTCAGAAGCTCTTCGGGTATCCGAAGGCCAAGGCCGAGAAGCTGATGCTTCAGGTGCATCACGAAGGCCGGGCCGCCGTCTCGTCGGGGACCCGGGAGCAGATGGAAAACGACGTCCAGCGCCTGCACGCCCACGGCCTTTGGGCAACCCTTCAAAAGGACGACTGAGCGGTGGTTGTCGTTGGCTAAGGTCAGCCGGCGCGCTCGCGGTGCGCGCCTGCAATTGCGGGACGACGAGGTGCTGGTGATCTCCCATCTGCTGGGCGAACTCGACGGACTCCTCGGCGGTGGCGACCCGCCCGATCCAGGAGATGACACGATTGCGGGCATTCGTTGGTCGGCCGACCCGGTCACGGCGCCCGTCCGATCCGGCGCTGCGGCGGCTGCTGCCCGACGCCTATCCGGGTGACGCCGAGGCGACGGAGGAGTTTCGTCGCTACACCGACGCGACGCTGCGCGACGGGATGAACGCCGACCTACGCGCCGTCCGCCACACGCTTGTGGAGATCGGGGAGAAGGGGCACGCGACCCTCGACGACGAGCAGGCGCACGCATGGCTGCGGGTACTGAACCGGGTGCGGCTGGTGCTCGCCGTCCGGCTGGGCATCGAGAACGCGACTGACCACGACGACCTCGCCGAGATCGACGCTGATGACCCGCGGGCCGGGCCCTTCCTGCTGTTCGAATGGGTCGGGTACCTGCTCAGCGACCTGCTGAACGCGCTCAACTGACCGCCCGCGGGCACGCAGTCCGGCGCCCGCGGGCGGCCGCTAGCCTGCTTTCATGCTCGTGATCAGCTCGGACACCGTCGACGAGATCGTCGCGCACGCTCGCCGTGACCACCCCGATGAGGCCTGCGGCATCGTCGCCGGGCCGGTCGGCAGCGACCGGCCGGAGCGGTTCATCCCGATGGTCAACGCGGCGCGGTCGCCGACCTTCTACGAGTTCGACTCACTTGACCTGCTTCGCCTCTATCGCGAGATGGACGATCGCGACGAGGAGCCGGTGGTCGTCTACCACTCCCACACGGCGACGCAGGCCTACCCGTCGCGGACCGATATCGCCTACGCCTCAGAGCCAGGCGCGCACTACGTGCTCGTGTCGACACGGGAGCCCGATACCGTGGAGTTCCGCTCCTATCGCATCGTCGATGCCGTCGTGACCGAGGAAGAGGTCAGGGTGGTTCCGGCGTTGGAGTCAGACAAGACGCAGTAGCGCCGCCCGCCCGCACTTTTCTTTGAGGAGATTTCCGGCATGGCCATCGAGGTCCGTATCCCGACGATCCTGCGCACCTACACCGGGGGAGAAAAGGCTGTCGCCGGTGACGGCGGCACGCTCGCCGACGTCCTGGTCGATCTCGACTCCCGGCATCCCGGCCTTCGCGACCGGATCGTCGACGACAAAGGCCTGCGCCGGTTCGTGAACGTGTACGTCAATGACGAGGACGTTCGGTTCATGGGCGGCCTGGAGACAGCGGTGAAGGACGGCGACACAGTCACGGTGCTCCCCGCTGTCGCTGGTGGGTAAGGGTGCGCTACGACTCCCTTGTTGATTCCGTCGGGCAGACCCCGCTCGTCGGCCTGCCGAGGCTGTCGCCGTCCGCTGATGTACGTCTGTGGGCGAAGCTCGAGGACCACAATCCGACCGGTTCGATCAAGGACCGCGCTGCCCTTTTCATGATCGACGCGGCCGAGAAGGACGGGTTGCTGTCGCCGGGCGCGACGATTATCGAACCCACCTCTGGCAACACCGGCATCTCACTGGCCATGGTGGCCAGGCAGCGCGGCTATTCACTGGTGTGCGTCATGCCGGAGAACACCTCGATCGAACGCCGCCAGCTGCTGGAGATGTGGGGCGCGTCGATCGTGTTCTCGGCTGCGGCCGGCGGGTCGAACGAGGCGGTTCGGGTCGCCAAGGGGATCGCAGCGGAGCACCCGGATTGGGTGATGCTCTATCAATACGGGAACGCCGCGAATACCCGAGCGCACTACGAGACGACGGCGCCGGAGATCCTGGCGGACCTGCCGTCGATCACCCACTTCGTCGCCGGTCTCGGCACCACCGGCACGTTGATGGGCTGCGGCCGGTTCCTGCGCGAGCACGTGCCGGGGATCGAGATCATCGCCGCCGAGCCCCGGTACGGCGAGTTGGTCTACGGCCTGCGCAATCTCGACGAGGGCTTCGTCCCGGAGCTCTACGACGCCTCGGTGCTGACTGCGCGGTTCTCGGTCGGCCCCGCCGAAGCGCTCCTGCGTACCCGCGAGTTGGTCGAGCAGGAGGGCATCTTCGCCGGTATTTCGACCGGCGCGATTCTGCACGCGGCTCTCGGCGCTGCGACCAAGGCGGTCGAGGCCGGTGTCCGGGCCGACATCGCTTTCATCGTCGCCGACGGCGGCTGGAAGTACCTCTCGACCGGCGCCTACGGCGGCACTCTCGAGGAGGCCGCAGCACGCATAGAGGGTCAGCTCTGGGCCTAGAGTTTGGGCGGGCTCAGCGGCCGACACGCCAAGATGTGCCCGAACGGCCGTACCCGTGAGCCGGGTCACCGCCCACATAATGTAGGTATGCCCATTTCGTCCTTCCGGCTTCGCCGGATCGCCACTGCTGCCCTTGCTACCGCCGCCGTCGTCGTGGTGTCGCCACTGTCGGTAACGACTTCGGCTGCACTGTCCGTTACGCCAGCGGCCGCCACCGCCGCGACTGCGACCGCGATCACCACGAACGAGGGCACCCAAAGCATCGCGTACGGCGGCTCCGTGGGGATCTACGGCAAGCTGGTTCGCGCCGCCGATAACGCGCCGCTGCCCGGTGGCCGGGTCTACCTCCAGCAGTCGGTCAACGGTGTCTGGACCAATGCCGGATCCGTCGTGACCAACGGTGCGGGCGGCGTTACCGGCTACGCCGTCGGCCTGTCGGTCTCGCGGTCGTGGGCCCTGTACTGGCCCGGCAACGCCCAGTTCGCGGCGTCCCGCTCGGCTGCCATCGTCGTCAACGTTGCCGCACCACCGGTGAGCACCGCTGGGGCGACGCAGCTCAGCATGGACACGAGCCTGACGTCGATCGGCATCGGCGGCACCGTGTTGTTTAGTGGCCGCCTGACCTTGGCGGCTACCGGTGCACCGCTGCCGGGCGGTCGCGTGTATTTGCAGCAATTGGTGAACGGGGTCTGGACGAACGCCGGATCAGTCATCACCAACGGTGCCGGGGGCGCGAACGCGTACGCGGTAGGGCTGACGACGTCACGGTCGTGGAGCCTCTTCTGGCCGGGCAACGCCCAGTTCCCGGCCGCCCGTAGTGCGGCGGTGAACGTGACGGTGGCCGGGGCGCCCGTTCCCGTTGCGGTGCCGTCGCTTCGGCTGACGTTCTACTACCCGTGGTACCCGGCGGGCTGGAGCGGCCCGGGCAGCAACTTCACGCCCAGTGACGGCCAGTACGACACATCAAACACGGCCGAGATCGCACGACAACTGACCGAGATGCGTTACGCCGGGCTGGGCGGCGCGATCTTCTCCTGGGAAGGCCAGAGCGAGGTGTTCAGCAAGCGGTTGTCGCTCGACCTTGCGGCCGCGCACGGCACCCCGTTCAAGTGGTCGGTCTATTACGAGCTCGAGGGCCAGGGCAACCCGACCGTTGCTGCGATCCAGTCTGACCTCGCCTACCTCTACACCACCTACGCGAACGACCCGAACTTCCTGCATATCAACGGGAAGCCGGTCATCTTCGTCTGGCCGGACGCGAACGACGGCTGTTCGATGCTGGCCCGGTGGGCGGCCGCAAATGCCAACCACCAGTGGTACGTCGTGCAGAAGGAGTTCTTCGCGCAGAACTATCTGACCTGCCCGAACCAGCCGGACGCGTGGCACGAGTACGCCCCGGCGACCCAGACCGAGGTCACCCCGACGTCGTACTCGGTGTCGCCAGGGTTCTGGCACAAGGGCAATGTCATGCAACTGGCCCGATCAGTGAGCGCCTTCAGTGCTGCGGTGCAGGCGATGAAGGCGTCGAACAAGCAGTTCGAGCTGGTAACCACGTGGAACGAGTGGGTCGACGGGTCGAACATCGAGTCGGCGACGCAGTGGGCGAGCCCGGACGGGTACGGCCAATACGTCGACGTGCTCCACAACGCTTTCGGCAGCCAGTAGTCGTACGGTTGGTGGTATGCGTACTCGTCGCAAGGTGGTTGCGGCTGTCGCCGTCTCCGGGCTTGGTGCGGAGATGGCCGTGCTGTCGCGCCGTCGTGGTTACCTGCTTGGCAGCAACACCATCGTGCGCTGCCGCAGTGGGCACTTGTTCACGACCATCTGGATTCCGGGCGTGTCGTTGAAGTCCGTCCGCCTGGGTTGGTGGAGATACCAACGCTGCCCGGTCGGAAATCACTGGACGCTCGTCACTCCGGCCAAGGTGGCGGACTTGACCGAGGAAGAGCTCCAGCTCGCCGCAGAGCACCGCGACGTCCGCGTTCCCTAGTTCGGACTCAATTCGCCCGCAGCGCGGTCGCGAGCGCGGCGATGAATCGGAGCAACGCGTCTGGTTCGCCGGCGGCACGGGCGGGGTTGAGTTCGCCGATCGACAGTGCTCGGAACCGCGGATCGTGGCAGGCGAGCTCGAGTACCTGCGTCAAACTGGCCAGCGACGGACCCGTGTTGCGACCGTCAGTGTTTTCGGACAGCGGCGCGTCGATGAAGTCGAGGACATCAACATCGACATGGACGGCGAGTGGTCCTGCGGGTAGGTACTCCAGCGCGTCTGCCGCCACGACCGCGGGTTGGCGGGTGAGATCAGCGCTTGAACACCAGTGCAGCTCTAGCTGGTCTGCTTGCTCGTGTTCGAAGGCGGTGGCCGCTGACGGATCGATGCCTGCGAACCACACGTCCGCCGGTGTCAGCAACGGCGTGCGATCGAACGCGTTCGCGAGTTCGGGTGCGGCGCCTGGCAGGTCGAGCGCGTGCGCCATTCCCATCCAGTCGAGCGCCCCGTCGGTCGTGCTGTGCGGGGTGTTGAGGTCGAAGTGGCCGGTCGAGGTAGAGCAAGCCCGCCGGCGGCTCCCCGGTGAGCGCGGACATCACGCCCAACGCGACCGTGCAGTTTCCGCCGATCACCAGCACATCGGCGTCCGCGTTCATGGCCTCGGCGACCGCGCTCGCGACTGCGTGCACCGCCTCGACGACCGCGGTCAGGTTCATGGCTCGAGGGTTCTCGCGGTCGGGCCGCCACACCTGCAGCGGGCCGTCGCCGGCGTCGGCGACGTCGCGACCCGCCGCGCGCAGTGCGTCGACCAGTCCGAGCTCGCGCAACACGCGCGGCGCCGCCTCCTGACCAGGGGCGTAGCTGCCCGCGCTAGTGGGAGCGCCGATCAGAACCAGCCTTCGCGACATGCCCGCCATCATGCCTGCTTGGGTCGGACGTCGGTAGGCTGGCCGCCGTGACGACTGCTGCCGACGTGCTGCGCGACGATGCGCCGATCGGGGTCTTCGACAGCGGCGTGGGCGGTCTGACCGTCGCGCGCGCAATGCTCGACCTGCTGCCGCACGAGCCGTTGTACTACGTCGCCGACACCGCGAACTTTCCGTATGGTCCCAAGTCGATCGCCGAGGTCCGCGAGTGCACGTTGAGGGTGCTCGACCAGATGGTCGACCACGGCGTGAAGATGCTGGTGATCGCGTGTAACTCGGCGTCGTCCGCCATGTTGCGCGACGCGCGCGAGCGCTACGACGTCCCGGTCGTCGAGGTCATTCAGCCCGCGGTGCGCAAGGCCGTGAGCGCGACCCGAAACGGGCGGGTCGGCGTCATCGGGACGCACGCGACGATCACCAGCATGGCGTACGAAGACGCGTTCGCGGCCGCGCCACAGATCGACCTGACGACCGCAGCGTGCCCGAGGTTCGTCGAGTTCGTCGAAGCCGGCATCACCATGAGCGACGAGTTGCTCGGTTGCGCGAAGGAGTACCTCGCACCGATCGTCGAGCGCGGCTGCGACACCCTTGTGTTGGGCTGCACGCACTACCCGTTCCTGGCGGGTGCCCTCAGCCTCGTGGTCGGCGACGACGTCATGCTGGTCAACAGTGCCGACGAGACCGCGCGCGACGTCTATCGAACGCTGATCCGGCACGGGCTGTCACGGTCCGAGGCCGCGCCGCCGCCTCGGCACTCCTTTGCTGCCACCGGCGACGCCGACGCGTTCTTCGCACTCGGCCGCCGTTTCCTGGGCCCCGAGATCCGCAGCGTCGAAGGCATCTGACAATACTGTCATGCGACTAACCGTTGTCGGCTGCTCGGGAAGCCACCCTGGACCCGAATCCTCATGCTCGTGTTACCTCGTCGAGCATGACGGGTTCCGGCTCTTGCTCGACCTCGGCAACGGATCGCTGGGTCCTCTGCAGCGGTTCCTCAACCCCAATGACATCGACGCGATCTACTTGAGCCATCTGCACGGCGATCACTGGCTCGATCTCGTTCCGCTGGCGCACGTGAGACGCCATCCGCGCGACGCCGAGGTGCGGGTACTCCCCGTCATGGCGCCGGTCACCGAACGCGGCCGCATTGCAGGAGCGTTCGGCGTCCCGGCGTCCGAGCTCGATGACATCTACGCATTCGAGGACCCGCGCGACGGTGCGATCGGGCCATTCGACGTCAAGCTCATTCGCACCGCGCACCCAGTCGAGACTCACGCGATTCGCCTTACTGCAGGGGGAAAATCGCTCGTCTACACCGCAGACACCGGCCCCTTCGACGCGCTCGCGGGCTTCGCGATGGGCGCTGATCTGCTGCTGGCCGAGGCCGGCTTTGCGGAGGGGCAGCCGCCGGCGTTGCACTTGCGCGGCATCGAAGGTGGCCAATTGGCCGCCGATGCCGAAGTCGGCCAGCTCGTCGTCACCCACGTTGCGCCGTGGGACGATTCGGCGGCCGCACTTGCCGCGGCGCGCGAGATGTTCGTCGGATCGACGACGCTGGCTCAACCGGGAGCTGTGTACGACCTGTAAGAGGTGCCAGGCGTGCCGGATAGGGTCAAACGCATGCCTCCCACCAGCCGCCTTGACGGCCGCGCGAACGATGAACTCCGACCAGTGACCATCACGCGTCATTGGCTCGACCACGCCGAAGGCTCCGTGCTCGTCGAGTTCGGCCGAACCCGCGTGCTGTGCGCAGCGAGTGCCGCCGAGGGCGTGCCGCGATGGCGCAAGGGCAGCGGCCTTGGCTGGGTGACTGGCGAGTACGCGATGCTTCCGCGAGCAACGACGACACGCAACGAACGTGAGTCGGTGAAGGGTCGACTCGGTGGCCGCACGCAGGAGATCTCGCGGCTTGTCGGGCGCGCACTGCGGGCCTGCATCGACTACAAGGCCCTGGGTGAGGCGACGATCCAACTCGACTGCGATGTCCTGCAGGCCGACGGCGGCACCAGAACTGCCGCGATCACCGGGGCCTACGTGGCGATGCACGACGCGATCGACTGGCTGCGCAAGAACGGGAAGATGCCGGGCGAGCCGCTCATTCGTTCGGTCTCGGCGGTCAGCGTCGGCGTGATCGACGGCGAGCCCCGGCTCGATCTGAACTACGAAGAGGACGTGCGCGCCGAGACGGACATGAACGTCGTGGTCACCGGCGACGGCGAGTTCATCGAGGTGCAGGGCACTGCCGAGCGCACACCGTTGCGCAGAGCGGAAATAGATGCGCTGCTCGATCTCGCGGTCGGCGGCTGCGCGAGCCTCGATGCTCTGCAGAGAGCGGCCCTGGCCGCGTTATGACTAGAGGTAGCGTTCCCGGACGTCGAGTGGTGCTCGCCACTCGTAACGCGCACAAGGTGATCGAACTTCGCCGCATCTTGCTGGCCGGCCGGGCTCGAGTCTGTCGAGCTGATCGGGCTCGATGCGTATCCCGACCTGCCCGACGTGCCCGAGACCGGCGCGACGTTCGAGGCCAACGCGTTGCTGAAGGCGCACGCCGTTGCTGCCGCCACGGGGTTAACGGCCGTTGCTGACGACTCAGGTCTAGCGGTCGATGCGCTGGCTGGCATGCCGGGCGTGCTCTCGGCGCGGTGGTCCGGCGGCCTTGGCGACGAAGCCAATCTGCAGCTGGTGCTGGCGCAGATCGCCGACGTTCCCGACGACCGTCGCGGCGCGTCATTCGAGTGCGCGGCAGCTGCCGTCTTTCCCGATGGTGCGGAGGTCGTAGTCCGCGGGCAGCTGACGGGCACTGTCACCCGAGCGCCGCGAGGTACCAACGGCTTCGGCTACGACCCGATCTTCGTGCCCGACCGGCGGCTCGCGAACCACGGCGGAACTCGACCCTGACGAGAAGGACGCGATCAGCCACCGCGGTGTCGCGTTTCGAGCCTTGGCAGCGAGACTGCACGAGATCTGGTCGTCGGGCTGAGCTCGCTGACCGCGTGCTCGCGTCGGCCAAGAAAGAATCTTTCCGGACGACGTATCAGCGGGCCGACTCGCTGCTCTTTCTCGTGACGGCCGACGTGGGGGGCGACCGCCAGTCGGTGCGAACCGCAGCATGGGCGCGCTCGCTACGGGGGATCGCACCGAGAACGCGGTGAGGGCGCCGGGATCAATGACCCCGGCGCCCTCACCGACGTTGACGCACCCGCCGTCCGGCCAAATCGTGTGGATCTACCGCCCTCCAGGGGCAGCAAATCCACCCTCTGTGCGGGGAGCGTCGGGTTAGCGCTGGCTCGTAGACCCACGCTGGCCGTACACGTTGTGGTAGCGGTCGTAGAGGCGGTCGATGTCGGCCGGCTCGATCTTCAAGGGTTCACCGAGTGCACGTGCGAGGTGCACGGTTCGCGCGACGTCCTCGCACATGACCGCCGCCTTCACTGCTGCGGTCGCGTCCGGTCCGATGGTGAAGACGCCGTGGTTGCGCATCAGGACCGCCGGCGACCGGTGTCCGCGCAGCGTCTCGACGATGCCGCGGCCGATGTCGTCGTTGCCGATCAGCGCGAAGGGTCCGACCGGGATCTCGCCGCCGAACTCGTCGGCCATCGCGGTGAGTACGCACGGAATCGCCTCGCCCCGCGCGGCCCACGCAGTGGCGTAGGTCGAATGCGTGTGGACGATGCCGCCGACGTCAGGCATGGCGCGATAGACGTACGCGTGCGCTGCTGTGTCACTGGACGGCGAGTGGTGACCGTCGACGACTCGGCCGTCGAGGTCGCACACGATCATGCTCTCCGGCGTGAGCTCGTCGTAGCTGACGCCGCTGGGTTTGATGACGAACAGGTCCTCGTCCGGAACCCGAGCTGAGACGTTGCCGGCGGTCCAGACGACGAGGCCCCAGCGCAGAAGTTCCGCGTGCAGCTGCGCGACCGACGAACGGATCCGGCACGGTCGACGACGGCGGTGCCGTCACGGCGCGCTCGCTTCGATGCGCAGGTCGTGCAACCGGTGCAGCACGTCGTTGATGCCGCGGCCGAAGTAGTCGTGCAACTGCGAGTACTCGGCGTAGAGGCGGTTGTAGATCTCGTGGTTGGCGGCATCGGGCAGGTAGGCGTTGTGCAGCGCCCGGCCCATCGATGCCGACGCCGTTGTGACGTCGGGATATGCGCCGGCGGCGACCGCGGCGTGGATCGCCGAACCAAGCGCCGGGCCCGTGCTCAGAATCGAGCAGTGACATCGCCTTGCCGGTCACGTCGGCGTACACCTGCATCACGAACGCATTCTTGAGCAGTCCGCCGGCGACGACGAACTCCTCGCAGGGCACGCCGGCCTCCTCGAACGTTTCGATGATCTTGCGGGTGCCAAAGGCGGTGGCCTCGACCAGTGCCCGGTAGATGTCCTCCGGTTTGGTCGACAGGGTGAGACCGACGATGACTCCGGACAGCGAGTGGTCGACGAGCACCGATCGGTTGCCACTCTCCCAGTCGAGTGCGACCAGACCGTGTGCGCCCACCCGTTGCTGCGGCGCAGATGGAGCTGAGGTATTCATGCGCGTCCATGCCGAGTGCCTCTGCACGTGCGACGTACTCCGCGGGAAGTGAGTTGTCGACGAACCAGGCGAAGATGTCCCCAACCCCGCTCTGACCGGCTTCGTATCCCCACAGTCCTTCCACGATCCCGTTCTCGACGACGCCACACATTCCGGGTACCTCGGCGAGCCGATCACCGTTCATCACGTGGCACGTCGAGGTACCCATGACCGCGAGCATCTGACCCGGCAATGTCGCTTTGGCCGCGGGTGCCGTGACGTGCGCGTCGACGTTTCCGACCGCCACCGCAATGCCCTCCGGAAGGCCGGTCCAGGCGGCTGCCTCCGCGGTCAGGCTGCCCGCCCGACCGCCTAACGGAGAGAGCGGAAACTCCAGCTTGTCGTGCGCGAAGTCCGGCAAAGCCGGGATTCAGCGCGGCGAGGAAATCACTGCTCGGCCAACCGCCGTCCTGATAGATGCCTTTGTAACCCGCCGTGCAGACATTGCGGGTCTCCTTGCCGCACAACTGCCAGACGATCCAGTCAGCAGCTTCGATCCAGCGCTGCGTCGCGGCATAGATCTCGGGGTCTTCTTCGAGCAACTGCAGGCCTTTGGCGAACTCCCACTCCGATGAGATGCGCCCGCCATAACGTGGCAGCCAAGCTCTCCCCGCGGGCCGCCGCAGTGACGTTGATGCGCTCGGCATGCGACTGCGCTGCGTGGTGCTTCCACAGCTTCACGTAGGCGTGGGGCCGGTCACGGAACCGATCGTCGCGGCACAGTGGCGTGCCGTCGGAGAGCACCGGCAACACCGTGCACGCGGTGAAGTCGGTCGCAATCCCGATCACCTGCGCCGGCGCAACGCCGCTGGCTGAGATCGCCTTCGGCACCGCGTCGCGAAGCACGTCGATGTAGTCCTGCGGATCCTGCAACGCCCAGTTGGGCGGCAGCGGGGCACCTGTTGCCGCAAGCGTTCGGTCCATGACGCCGTGTGCGTAGGTGTGGACCGCGCTGCCCAGCTCTGCGCCGTCGGACACCCGCACCACCAACGCGCGCCCCGACAGCGTGCCGTAGTCGACTCCCGACCACGTACTGGTCTCTGTTATCGCTCACATGCTCATTGTGCACGTCGGCTGAGGTCTCGTTGGGCATCAGTGCGGCCGCGCTTTCGTCGGTGGTTTCCGCTGGGGGTTGTGTCCGGGCTTTGCCGTGCTTGCGGTGCTGGCCGGGCCGGTGCTGTCACGAACGATGAGGGTGGCTTCGACGACCTGGCGTTGCGCTGCGCGTGCACCCGACTCGATCTGGTCGACCAACAACGCGAGGCTGCGGCGCCCGACCTCGCCGAAGTCCTGCCGGATCGTGGTCAGCGGCGGGTTGAAGTAGGCGGATTCTGGCACATCGTCGAATCCGACGACGCTCACGTCGCCGGGCACGTCGCGGCCACGTTCGTGGAACGCGCGCAAGACGCCAACCGCCATCGAGTCGTTGGCGACGAAGACGGCAGTGACGTCGGGCATGCGGGCGAGCACCCGGCCGGCTTCGAAGCCGGAGCGCGCGCTCCAGTCGCCGCGTAGCGGCGGGGGCGCCTCGACTCCGGCGCGCTCGAGGGTGGCCCGCCAGCCGATCGTGCGGTGCTGGGCTTCGAGCCAGTCGCTTGGCCCCGAGACGTGCCACACGGTCGGGTGGCCCAGGTCCAGAAGGTGTTGGGTGGCCGCCTGTGCGCCGGCGTGCTGGTCAACCGTGACGACGTCGATGTCGGCGGCCGCGTCACCCTCGACCGCCACCACCGGCAATCCGGGCGGCAGGCTCGCGAGTGCTTGAGCCAACGAGTCGAGCGGCGCGATGACCACGACTCCCTCGACCCCCTGGTCGACCAGTCGGCCGATGGCTTGCCGGACCGCAGGGCGATCGGTGGATCGCAGGCTCGCAACGGTGATGAAGTATTGCGATTCGAGTGCCGCCTGTTCGATGCCGTACAAAGTCGACGCTGGGCCGTACAGCGCGCTGTTCAGGGTGACGACGCCCAACGTCTGCGACTTTCCGGTGACCAGCGTCCGGGCTGCACTGTTGCGGCGGTAGCCCAACTCCTCGATGGCGGCGAGCACCCGGGTGCGGGTCGTCGCCGTGACGCTGGGGTGCTTGTTGATGACACGCGACACCGTCTGGTGAGAGACTCCAGCCAGCTGCGCAACGTCGGTCATCGCGGGCGCCCGCGAGGCGCCGCCCGACGGTGTGCGACTCGCTGCCGGAGGCTGGCTAGCCACGCGCGGCCACCGAGGTGGAATCAGCCTGAGTGAGCGTTAACATAGGGGTCTCAGTATGTCGACATACGACACCCTGTCAATGCTGCGGCTCCCAACCGCTACCTGAGTCAGAGGCAACCGATACCTGGGGCATTGCCACCGGGGCCGGAATACGGCTGAATACGACCTAGGCGCTGCGAGCCGAGCCGCCTGCAGCCGTGCCTGCCGATTGCGCAAGCGGCGGCACACCGGACGACGAGAGGTTCGCCAGTGACGGTCCGATGGCGGCTGTTTCTTGCCAGCGTGCTCATGCTCTTCTTGGAGCTGTCGCTCATTCGCTGGCTCGGCGCGAACGTCGTCCACCTCTCGTATTTCTCCAACTTCGTGCTCCTCGGATCATTCCTCGGGATCGGGCTTGGGTTCCTGCGCGCAGCAGGGCCGGCGCACTCTGACCGGCCGTTGCCGTTCTACTCACCGGTCGCGCTGCTCGGTCTCATGGGCTTCGTCAGCGCCTATCCCGTCACGGTGGATCGTAATAGCAGCCAACTGATCTTCTTCAGCAGCGGCGCGCTGCAGGCATCGGGTCCGCCCATCTGGTTGACGCTTCCGTGCATTTTCCTCGCGGTCGCCGCAGTGCTTGCAGGTCCCGGCGAGATCGTCGGTGCGTGCTTTCGGCAGCTGCCCCGGCTCGACGCCTACCGCTTCGATCTGCTCGGCAGTCTGGCCGGCATCGCCACCTTCACTGGATTGTCATTCCTCGACGCGCCACCCCTGCTGTGGTTCGGCATCGTTTGTGCGCTGTTCATCACGTTGATGGGCAGGCTCGCAACGTCCGTGACGGTCACTTTGGCGGCGGCCCTGTTTCTGCTCCTGGTGTATCCGTTGCGGCACGACACCGGCGTGTTCTGGTCGCCGTACTACAAGGTCTCGACGAGCAAGGTCGACGACGGCAACGGCGGCACCGCGTTCGAGGTCGACGTGAACGGAGTCCCGCACCAGCGACTGACGTCGGCGGCGACTCGGGCGAAGGAGGAGCCCTGGTACCTCGAGCCTTACAACCGGGTTCCGGCGGTCCCGAAGAACGTTCTCATCGTCGGCGCGGGCACTGGTACCGACGTCGCGATCGCGCTCGCACACGGCGTCCAGCACGTCGATGCGGTTGAAATCGACCCGACGTTGCTGCGCTTCGGTCACCAGCACGACCCCGACCACGCGTATCAAGACCCGCGAGTGACCAGCCACGTCAACGACGGTCGGGCGTTCCTCGAGCAGACGAAGACGAAGTACGACCTGATTCTCTTCGCGCTACCGGACTCGCTCACGCTGGTGTCCGGCGCCAGTTCGCTGCGGCTGGAGAGCTACCTCTTTACGAAACAGGCCGTCGAGGTTGCGCGCTCGCACCTCGCGCCTGATGGCGCGTTCTCGATGTACAACTTCTATCGCCAGCAGTGGCTGGTCGACCGGCTGGCGGGCACCGTTGACGATGTCTTCGGCCATAATCCGTGCATCTACGACCAGCAGGCAGCCGAGAGCCTCGCGGTGATCGTGGCCGGCTTGACGCCGGCAGACCAGGTGTGTGATCAGACGTGGGTTCGACCAGCCTCGACGCCGGCGCCGGCCACTGACGACAAGCCCTTTCTGTATCTGAAAGACAGCACGATCCCCTCGCTGTACTTGGCTGCGCTCGGGCTGATCATCGCCGGCAGCGTGATTGCCGTCGGCGGCGTGCTGTTGGCAAACGCAGCGGCCGGCGGACGAGGAGTACGCCGGCGCGTCACGGGCCAGGTCGCGGGGATGTGGGGCTACCGCGACCTCTTCCTGCTCGGTGCGGCGTTCCTGCTGATGGAGACCCGCAGCGTGACGACATTTGCGCTGCTGTTCGGCACCACGTGGCTGGTCAACTCGCTCGTGTTCGGAGGCGTACTCGTAGCGGTCGTTGCGGCAGTCGAAGTGACGCGGCGTTTCCCGACGCCCCCGATTCCTGCGATGTATGCGCTGTTGATCGGTGGCCTTGCGCTGAACTGGCTGGTGCCATCGTCGTGGCTGCTGTCGCTGGGGTTCCTGGTGCGGCTGTTCGTCGCGGTCGTGATCGCATTCCTCCCGATCTTCGCCGCGAACATCATCTTTGCGAAACGGTTCTCGGAGACCGGCGATGCGGCGCTGTCGTTTAGCACCAACCTGCTCGGCGCGATGCTTGGCGGCTGCTTGGAGTATCTGTCTCTCGTGTTCGGATATCACGCGTTGCTGGTGCTGGCGGCGCTGCTCTATGTGAGTGCCTATCTCGTTTCGCCGGCCCGGGTCTCACCGGCGCCGGCCTCGGCGCACCGCTTGCAGAGCCCAAGTAGCGCGCTGTGACCGGTGTCGAGGTTGAAGCCGTAGTCCTCGAGCAGCCGGCTGCTGACGCCTCGAAGTAGCGTCCGCGGGACGTCGATGATCGTCTCGCAACGCTGGCACTGGCAGTGGGCGTGCGGGACGGTCGTCAGGTGGTAGACCGCATTGCCGTGGCCGAGGTGCGTGTGGGCAACCAGGCCGGCGGTCACGAGTGATTCGAGCGTCCGGTACACGGTTGCGCGGTGCACGCGCGGCTGCAGTCCGTTCACTGCGTGTGCGATGTCGTCGGCGGACAGGTGCGCGTCGGTGGCCGACAGCGCCTCGAGGATCGCGACTCGCGCGTCGGTGATCCGGGTGCCCTGCGCCCGGAGCTCGCCGACGGCAGCAGACAGCCGCTCGGCGCCGTATGTCGCAGCGCCCTGAGCTTGGGTCTTGGTCGGGGTCCGTGCCGCAGCCACGTCCGGGTCAACTCCTTCGAATGCGCGATAGCAGCGTAGCCGCGCAGGCGGCCCGGCGGCGTCAGGCTGCTCGCCTGTCGGCGCCCGGGGTGCACGGGAATATATATGCGACACAGTCGCAACTGGGATGTTACGGTGGCGGGGTCTGCAGGCGAGCCGGCGGTGGGTAGCGGGCCAATCCAAACGCCAGCCCGGCTGCGAACCTGTCGCATCTGATGGCGCCACGCGGCGTCGGGGAGCAGCCAGCCTCGACGGAACTCTACGGAGGTAGCTCGATGAGTACCCAGACGCAGATTCGACCCAGCGGCATCGCCTCTCGGCTGAAGCAGGGCCTCAGCCGGGCTGAGTGGACCAAGCTCGCTGGCGATGTTCGGTGTGATCCTCGCGCTGAACGTCATCGGCTGGTTCATCATCATCGCGCTGGTCGCGCCGCACCACTACGCCGTGGGAACCAAGACGTTCGGGATCGGCATCGGACTGACGGCCTACACCCTCGGCATGCGGCACGCCTTCGACGCCGACCACATCGCCGCAATCGACAACACCACGCGCAAGCTGATGGGCGATGGCAAGCGCCCGCTGTCGGTCGGCTTCTGGTTCTCCCTCGGGCACTCGTCGGTCGTGTTCCTGCTGGCCTTCTTGCTGTCACTTGGCGTCAAGGCCCTCGTCGGCCCGGTCAAGAACGACACCTCTGCGTTGCACCACTACACCGGACTTATCGGCACGTCGGTCTCCGGGCACGTTCCTCGTTCGTCATCGCCGCGATCAACGTGATCATCCTGGTCGGGATCATGCGGGTCTTTCGCGACATGCGGCGTGGCGTCTACGACGAGGAGACCCTCGAGCACCACCTGGCCAACCGGGGCCTGATGAACCGCATCCTGCGACCGATCATGAAGTCCATCACCAAGCCGGGCCAGATGTACGGCGTCGGCCTGCTGTTCGGTCTCGGCTTCGACACCGCGACCGAGGTGTCCTTGCTCGTCCTCGCCGCGGCCGGCGCGGCGAGCGCGCTGCCGTGGTACGCGATCCTCGCGCTGCCGATCCTCTTCGCGGCCGGCATGTGCCTGTTCGACACCATCGACGGCACGTTCATGAACTTCGCCTACGGCTGGGCCTTCTCCAGGCCGGTTCGCAAGGTCTTCTACAACATCACGATCACCAGCCTGTCGATCATGATCGCGGCGGTCATCGGCGGCGTCGAACTGCTCGGCCTCGTGTCGCAACAGCTCAACGTGACCGGCCGTTTCTGGACCGACATGCAGAACGCGAACATCAACACGCTCGGCTTCGTCATCGTCGGGCTCTTCGTCGTGACCTGGGCGGTCGCGTTGTTGGTCTGGCGTTTCGGCCACATCGAAGAGAAGTGGACCGCCGGCATGCGGCAGCACGCGATTCCCGACGCGGACTAATCGTAACCCGCGTCGTAGACCGTGAGGTCGGTGGCTTTGACCGAGAGCCACACGCGTTCGGCGACACCGAGCTGAAGTTCCGCCATCGCCGCTGTCGTCACGTCGACGACGACGTCGGGTGGGCCGGTGACGAACAGCCTGACCAGGTCGCCGTGTTGCTCGACGGTGGCGATAGTGCCCGCCCACACGTTGCGCGGGCTGCCATGCGGGACGTCGCGGTGTACCGAGATGCTCGACGGGCGCGCGACGACGAACACCTGCGCCTTCGTGCGCCTCCGCCGTGACCAACTCGGCGCCGTCGGCGCAGCGTGACCTGCGTGCCGTTGGCCGGCCGGCGAAGAGGTTGAGGCCCGACGAGCTGGGCGACGTAGCGCGTTCTGGGGGTTCGGGTGATCTCTTGCGGTGTGCCGGTCTGCACGACAGCGCCGCCTTCGATGACCGCCACCTGGTCGGCGAGGATCAACGCGTCGAGTGGATCGTGCGTGACCAAGACGGTCGCGCCGGCGAACTCGCCGAGGTGCCTGCGCAGGTCGCCGCGCACGCTCATGCGAGTGCCGGCATCGAGGGCGGCGAGTGGTTCGTCGAGGAGCAGCACGTCCGGCGTCGTCGCGAGCGCCCTGGCCAGTGCCACTCGCTGGGCCTGGCCGCCGGACAGCTGCGCAGGTCGCTGGGTCGCCTGCTCGAGCAGCTCCACGCGGGCCAGCCACCCGTTCGGCGATTTCGCGGGCGGCCGGTTTCGTCCAGGCCCTTCGCGCGCAGGCCGAAGGCCACGTTGTCGCGAGCGGTCATCGTCGGGAACAACAGGTAGTCCTGGAACACGACGCCGATCGAGCGTTGCTCGGTCGCCAGCCGGACGCCGGATGCGTGGTCCTCCCACGGTCCGCTCGCCAACGCGCACATGACCGCGCCGAGGCCGGCAGCAGTCCGGCGATGACCCGCAGCGCCGTCGACTTGCCGGCGCCGTTCGGTCCCAGCAGCGCGAGCACGGTGCCGCCGGGAACGTGCAGCTGCGCGTCGAGCCGCCACTGCTCGCGCTCGACGACGATGTGCGCGTCAAGTGTCACGCGCGCAGCCAGCGGTCGCGCAGGCCGGCGAGGATCGCCACCGACACCACGAGCAGCACCAGGCTCAGCGCGATGGCCGCGTCCGGATTGTCTTGCAGCGCGAGGTAGACCTGCAGCGGCATGGTCTGCGTGGTCCCGGGATAGCTGCCGGCGAACGTGATCGTCGCTCCGAACTCCCCGAGCGCGCGCGCCCAGCACAGCACTGCGCCGGCTGCGATGCCCGGGCCGAGCATCGGCAGCGTCACGTGCACGAACGTGAACATCCGTGATGCCCCGAGCGTCGCGGCCGCGTGGTCGTAGCGGACGTCGACGCCGCGCAGCGAGCCTTCGACCGACACGATGAGGAACGGCATGGCGACGAACGTCTCGGCGACGATGACGGCCGCGGTCGTGAAGGGCAGCGACACTCCGAACACCTTGAGGAGTTGCGCTGCCCACGACGCCGCGGCGTCCGTACGCGAGGAGCAGCGCGATGCCGCCGGCGACCGGTGGCAGCACGAGCGGCAGCGTGATCAGCGCGCGCAGCAGCGACCGGCCACGAAACTCGAGCCGGGCCAGCACCCACGCAATCGGCACGCCGACCACGATCGCGATCACCGTCGCCGCGGTCGCAGTCTCGAGCGACAACCGCAACGCGGTGCGGACGTCGGGGCTGCTGATCAGCGACGGCAGCTGGTGCCAGGGCGTGCGAATCAACAACCCGGCGATCGGCAGCATCAGGAATGCGACGCCGATCGCCGCGGGCACGAACAGCGCGTACGGCACCCGCGCCCGAGGATCGCGCGAGTCGCGCACAGTGTCGGCGTCGCGTGTGGCGGGCTCAGGGCTGCTGGAACCCCGCCGCCTGCAAGAATCTGCTGCCCGGCCGGCGACACGACGTAGTTCGACGAACGCCTGCGCCGGCCGTCGGGTTCTTCCCGGTCTTGACGACGACGATCGGGTAGGTGTTGATCGCGCTCGCCGCTTCGGCGAAGTTCACGCCGGTGACCTTGCTGCCCGCCGACTTCACGTCGGTCTGGTAGACGATGCCGGCGTCGACCTCGCCGAGTTCGAGCTTGGTCAGCACCGATGCGACGTCTTGCTCGAGCGTCACCGGGTGTGGGGTCAGCTTGGCTGCCGCGAAGGCCTTCGTCGCCGCCGCGCCGCACGGCACGGTCGGCGCACAGATCGCCAGCTTCACCCCTGACTTCGTGACGTCGGCCAGGCTCGCGATGTGGTCGGGGTTGCTCGGCGCGACCGCGATCTCGAGCTCGTTCTTGGCGAACACCTGCGGCGTCCCGACGCCGTCACCGGCCGTCGTGACGGTGCCCATCGTCGTGGTGCTGGCGGCGGCGAAGACGTCGACCGGCGCACCTTGGGTGATCTGGGCGGCGAGCGTGTCGGAGCCTCCGTAGGACGGAACGATCTGCACGCCTGGGTTTGCCTGTTCGAAGTTCGCGGCCAACGTCGTGAACGTGGCCTTCAGCGACGAGGCGGCGAACACGACGACCGTGCCTGACACGCTCGGCGTGGCGACTGCGGCAGGCGCCGACGTGGCCGCCGCCGCGCTACTCGAAGGCGCTGCGGCCTTCTTCGAAGAACTGCACGCGGCGAGGCCGAGCGCGACAACGACGGCGGTGACGAGGACGGCGGATGCGTGGCGGTTCATGGACTCTCCGAAGCGTCTCGCAGGGACGCCGGTTGTTCGGCGTCCGGTATTGGTAGGGTGCCGGAAGCTCCACCACCACGTTGGTTGCCTTGATCGAGGCGATTGCCAGCACGCCTGGCTCCAACTCCAACTCATCGGCTGCCTCGCGGCTGATGAGGGACACGACGCGCTGGCCGCCGCACTGCATCTCGACCTGGGCCATGACGGTGTCGCGAATCACTCGGGTCACGATGCCGACCAACTGGTTGCGCGCCGACGCTTGGGCGACGTGGCCAGGCTCGACCGTGTCGTTCAAGGTCGTCGCGAAGCGGGCGAGCTCGGCGCCGTCGACGGCGAGATGCCCGGTGTCGTCGGTCGTCGAAACGAACCTGCCAGACTCTGCCCAACGCCTCGCTGTGTCGTCACTGACGCCCAGCAGACGCGCGACGTCGGCGATCCGATACGTGGCCATGAGGCCACATTATCCGCAGATGCGGCAGAAAAACCATTACAGTCTTCCGCAACTGCGGAACGGCCGGCTAGCCGACCGGGACGACCAGGGGTGGCAGCTGGCCGCGTTGATCGCTGACGCGACGAACCGAGGTGCCGGACACGTAGAACTCGAGCGTGTGGCCGCCCCAGACCCACTCGCTCGTGGTGACCGTGACGCCGACGACACCCTGCGCGCCGTCGCGCTCGCCCTCGGCTTGCAGTCTGGTCATCGCGATCTCGCGGGCGTCGTAGAAGCCCTGGGTCCACTGGGGGAGCTCGATGTTCTGCCCGACCTGGCGCATCGTCTGCATCACGCCTTGCACGGCGATGTGGTAGACGCAGGTGCCGAGGACGAACGACACCGGACACCAGCCCACGTTGAGGAGCTGGTAGAGCTCCTTCGCGTCGAGGTGACTCGTGAACGGGGCGCCCGATGGTTGCCGGTGCGCTGCGGTGCCGTCGCGGTGACGCACCGCGGTGCCGATCGCGGTGAACTCGAGGGCATCAGCGCTGTGCGCCCGGTAGCCGAGCTTGACTCCGATCACGCCGTCACCGCCGACCTTCACGGTCTCGGCGATCAGCCGATTGATGGCGTTCATCCGCGCCGTGTACATCGCCTGCGACAGCACCTGGTACTCACCGGGCTGCATGCCGCGGCCGGGCTGGAAGCCGACGTGGAAGACGGACACGCCCATCACAAGTTCGATGGCGTCGAACCCGGTGTGTTCGAGCAAGGTGAACTCGGCCACGGACAAGTCGGATGTAAAGAACTTCCCGGACTCCGCGAGCCGGTTCTGCGCTGTCTGATCGAGGCCTTCAGTCATGGTGATCAAGTTAGCAACGCGCGCCTACCGATCACCAGATGCCACTCGCCGACCAGACACCTACTTGCCGCCGCGCCCCTCGTGCTCGGTGACGAACTCCTCGGGGGTGCCTTTGCCGCCGCCCTCAGGGTCAGCGTTGCCAAGAGCAGTCTCCGCCGGCATCGCGTCGATGTGCGCCTTCGCTTCGGCTTCCAGTTCCCTGGTATCGGCTCGTCGGTTTCGTCGTGGTCGGGCATGGACCTCGCTCCTTCGTCTCCTTGGATGGTGCTCACGGGCTACCCGCGAACCTACCTTCGCAACCCACGGCGGACTCCACGATGTCGCGCGGGCGTGGGGAGGTGCCAGCGACGACAACGAGCGACAGCCCGACAGCGAAGCATCCGATGGTGATCGCGTCGAGCGAACCGCCCGGGGCGAAGCCCCAGACGGCCAGCCGCCCTAGCGTCGCCGCACAGATCGCGACGCCGATTACCAGCATCGCTGTCCGGCCAGCCGTCTTCTGCGGGCTCAACTCCGGCTGCCTCGGGCGAAGGGCATTGAGGCGTTGCGCGGCCACGATGACGACGGCCAACACTGCTGCCAAGACGAGCGTCAGGGCGGTGAGCCAGGTGATGCGTTGTACCCACCAGGCGCGGGAGCCGATCGAGGGCTGCGCGAGCCAATGGTGTGGATACGCGACGACCGCCGACCAGGACGACCGGCACCATGTGCCACAGGTAGGCCGGCATCGTCATCGTGTTGGCGCGGCGGATCAAGTCGCGAAGTCGGTCGCGGGCGGGCGGCGCGAGCCATGCAGAAACGGACGGCGCCGCGAGCAGCACGACCGCGATCTGGGCCAATCCGAAGGCAAGGAGTGCGGCCGATGGTGGCGAGGCGTTGCGGATGCGTGCACCAGGCACGCCGACCATGCTCACCGGGTACGGTCCCCACCAGATCAGCGCCACCAAGGCGCTGCTGGCGCCGGCATGCGAGCGCGAGCGGTCGCCCTCGGCGTCCGGCTAGAAATCCCCCGTGCCAGGCGAAGCCGAGCTGGTGGAACGTCCCCCACACCAGGACGTAGTTAGCCCAACCGACGACGCGCCAATGCTCTTCGATCACGCCGACGTCGATGATGACTGCCGGCGGCTGCCATCACCGCGGGGACCACGACGCCGTAGCGGCGGTGTGCTGCGAGAAGGGCGGGGGTCAGCAGAAGCAGCACGAGGTACGGCGCCAGAAACCACAGGTGTAACGACAGCGCCCACCCCGCCTCTTCGAGATCGTCACGATGGGCGCCCGCGGCGGTGCACGCCACGACCGCGATCGCGATCGCTGCGATGTAGCCGGCGGTGGGTGCCAGCAGTCGCCTTGCCCGGCGTCGAGTCCAGTCGAACGCTGAGCCGCCAGCCGCTTGGTACCTCGTCCATGACAGTGCATTGGCGTAGCCACCGACAAGGAAGAACAGCGGCACCACCTGGAAGAAGAGGGTCAGCCACGAGGTCCATGGCGAGACGCCGAGCACGTCGACGCCATTCAGCTGGCCGTGTTTGTAGGTGATGGCAGTAGCAATCCAGTGGCCGACGACCACAACGGCGATGGCGAATACCCGGATCAGATCGAGATAGGCGTTCCGGGGCGTGCCGGCGGGGCTGCGTTCGGTCCCGGCAGCGGCCTCGAGGCCCATGGATCAAGGGTAGGTGTAGCGCAACATTCAGTTGGATTCGACGGGCGTGAGTTGCCGCTGGACGTGGGCGGCGGCCAGGATCAGGTAGCTGCTTGCGGTCCACGTGTACGCGCGGTCGCGAAGCCCGGCGCCTGTCTCGGCGTCGAAGTTTTCGGCGAACCCGGACCGTTCGCAGAGCGCTCGGAACCGGCTGCTGATCTCGTCTGCCAACGTCACGAATCCGCTTCGCCGCAGGCCGTCCTCGATGAGGACCGTCGACGGCGCCCAGATCGGGCCGCGCCAGTAGCCGTCAGACCGGTACTCCGGGCGAGGAGACGAGCTCCGTCGCGAAGCCGTGCGCGGTGAGATGCGATTCGATGCTCGTGGCGAGCACTGTCCGCACGTCGTCGGGCAGCTTCGGCCCGAGCACGATCGCCATCAGATCCAGCAGGCTCGAGCTCGAGTGCACGTGAGGCCCGACTTGGCGCCCCTTGCCACGAACATGCTCGCCGACCCACAGCTGCCCGAGCATTGCGGCGCACATGTTGTCCGACACGCCTGCCCAGTGCTCGGCGTCGGCGAGCAGGCCGAGCTCGGCAGCGAGATCTGCTAGCTGTTGTGTCTGGAGACGAGGAACGCCGCGAGGTCCGACGTCTCGACGACACGTTCCGTGTCAAACGTCGTGGCGTTGTCCCAGCCGCTGTCGTTGCCGTGGTGGTAGTGGCACAGGAAGTGGCCTGGTGCGCGGCGCATGACGAGCCAGTAGTTGGTCCACCTCGCCAGGCCGCGGTAGGCCTCGCAGGAGCTCGGCCGGCTCGACGTGCTGGCGCTGGCGCAGCTTCTGCAGCGCCCAGCCGTGGATCGGTGGCTTGACGAAGTTGTAGAGGATCTCGGAGTGGGTGACCGAGTCGGGCAGTCCCCCGACGTCGTCCTGGTGGTCGAACACCAGCTGGAACTGATCCCATGCGAGGTCCGGGCAGGCCGTCCCGCGAGCGCGAGGGCGTTGAAGCAGTGGTCCCAGCTCCACACCTTGTCCATCCAGTGCTTGGACATCAGGATGGCCGGCCGACCGATGAATCCCGCGGGCCGCACGGTCGCAGACCACAGGACGTACGCGGCGAGTTCGGCTGCCGGCGTGCTTGCCGTGCGCCACGGTGCGACCGCGTCGACGAAGTCGGCGAAGTTCGCGTGTGCCGCCACGACGACGTCGTCGAAGCTGACGAGCGGCGCTGTACGCGACGCGGGCGCTTTCGAACTCCTCGATCGCGATCTTCCCAGGCCCCGTCGGTCGCCGTCAGCGTCAGCGGCTCGTTCGTGCGAGCCGACCGACTGGTCGCCGACGACATCCATCACGACGCCGCGAGCACGGGTGACTCTGTAACGACGTCCCGTACCGTAAACCGTGAAGATGAATGAGCTCGTCGACTGGATCGCGGTAGAAGTAGGTGCCGGCGAACGGTGTGAGTGCGTTGACTGCTGCACGGATTCTGAGCCCGACGTTCGTTGCCGCGAATCCGTACCGTGTCGGCCTTTTCGTACGCGAGTTCGATCGCCCCGGTGTCGTGCTGCCAGACCAGTCGATGTGGTGACGGCCGGACTGTCGTCTCGACACGAGCTCCGTCGCTGCCAGGGGATGAAAGACAGAATCGGATGCATTCCGGTCTGGTGAGAGACGAGGTGTAGGTCGTCGGAGTAGACGCGCTCCGCAAGGACTGGTGATATGTCGAACCATGACCCGTAGTGGCTGAACGGGATGTCACGGACCGAGAACGCAGGAGCGATTGACGCGGTCATCGTGGTGGGACTCAACTCTCTGTCGGCTAGTCCTTGACGGCTCCCGCGGTCACGCCGGCGGCGACGTAGCGCTGCGCGACGACCGAGCAGGACGGTGGCCGGGATCGAGGCGACGACGGCGGTGGCCATGATGGCGTTCCACTGCTGGTTGTTGTTGCCGATGTAGTGCGTAGATGCCGAGGGTGATCGGCTGGAGCTTGCCGCCGCTGTCCAGGGTGTTGGCGAAGATGAAGTCCGACCATGCCCACAGGAACGCGAAAAGCGAGACGGTCACGATCGAGTTGCGGCTGACCGGCAAGACGATCGACCGGAAGGTCCGCAGGTAGCCGGCGCCGTCGATGCGTGCGGCCTGCAGCAGTTCGTCGGGTATCCGCGACATGAACGCGGTGAAGATCAGCACGCCGAACGGAACCGCGATGGTCGAGTCGGCGACGATCAAGCCCGGCAGCGTGTTGAGGAGCCGAGCTTGAGGAAGATGGCGTAGAAGCCCATCGCCATGACGATCGCCGGGGATCATCTGGGCGATCAGCAGCACGAAGCTCAGCGCGCCGCCGCCGCGCGGTCGCAGCTTGGCCAGCGAGTAGCCGGCCGGTGCGGCGAGCAGCAGGGTCAGCGCGACCGTGCCGAGCGCCGACGAGCAGGCTCGTCGCCGAGGTAGGGCAGCTGCTGGTGGAGGACGGCGCGAGTAGCCCTCAAGCGTCCCGTGGACCGGGATCAGGTTCGGCGGGCTCTTGCGCATGTCTCGGTCGTCTGGGTGAGCGAGACGTTGATCATCCAGTAGATCGGGGAACAGCATCACGGCGGTCAGCAGCGACGCCGATCCCGGTCGAGCCACCATCGTGCGGCGGTTCATGATCGCCTCCAGCCTGCGTCTGGACTCGGATGTAGACGAGCGCGAAGATGACCGCGATGACGATCAGCATGTTCGCCGACCGCGCGCCGCGGAGCTGAAGTCGGGCAGCAGCGACCCGAAGCCGAGCTGGTAGGACCAGATCGCGAGGGTGGTCGACGAGGTCGCCGGGCCGCCGCGGGTCATGATCCAGATGATGTCGAAGACCTTCAACGTGTAGACGAAGCCGAGCAGCAGGGTGATCGCGGACACCGGGCGCAGCAGCGGGAAGGTGATCCGCCAGAACCGTTGCCAGCCGTTCGCGCCGTCGATCGCGGCGGCCTCGTAGATGTCCGGCGAGATGCTCTGCAGCCCGCTGTACATGATCACCAGGTTGAACGGGATGCCGATCCAGATGTTCGCGATCAGCACCGACGACCAGCGACCACTTCGGCGAGGTGAGCCAGTTGACCGGCGCGATGCCGACGCGCGTGAAGCACGGAGTTCACCACCCCCGAGTCGCTGTTGAGCATCCACGACCAGGTCGACGCCGACACCAGCAGCGGCAGCAGCCAGGGAACCAGGAACAGCGCCCGCAGCGTCGCCGGACAGCTGGAAGTGCTGGAAGAAGAACACCGCGAGCGCCAGACCGATCGCGAACTGGAAGGCGATCGAGACGAAGGTGAAGATCGTGGTGTTGAGCAGCGCGGGCGCGAATGTCGGGCTCGTGAAGATCGATGCGGTAGTTGGCGAACCCGCTGAACGGTGCGTCGCCGCTGACGAACGACGCGCACCGTGTAGTTGCGGAGGCTCAGGTCGATGTTGCGGTAGAGCGGATACGCGTAGAAGACGAGCAGGTAGACCGTCACCGGGGCGAGGAACGCCCACGCCGCCACCTGACTAGCGCGCGGGCCTCCTGCCGCCACCGCGTGCGCGCGGTGGAGGGGCGGCCGCTGCCGCCCCTCCACCGTCGCGCCGCGACCGACCGCGCTCCTGACCTGTCCGTTGTCATGGTCTCTCACGTCGGTCTGCCGCCTGGGTTACGTTGCTGCTACTTGCCGCCTGGTCGCGGCTGCTGCTGCCGCCTGCGCGGCCGCCATCGCTGCGCTCGCCGACTTCGCGCCGCTCACCGCCTTCTGCACCGCGGTCCACATCTGCTGGGAGATCTTCGGGTACTTGGTGCCCAGGTTGTCGCTGGTGCGGGCCTTCGCCACGCCCACCGCGGTGACCCAGACTGCAGCGCGGGGTCGGAGGCCACCTGGGCCTGCTGCGCCGCCTGGGTCGCGCGCGATGTAGTTCAGCGTGTTGTCGGTGGTGACGACGTTGCTCGGTCGACGTCAGGCAGCTGCACGATCTTCGCCGAGGTCGGCGTAGCGCGACGTGTCCTTCTGCACCGGGATCGTGAAGAACTCGCCGCCGGTCGGCACCGGCGCCGCGCCGCCGTTCTCGGCCGGGATCGGGATGATGCCGTACGCGAACCCATCTTGTCGGCGTTCGCCTTCTGCCAGGTGCCGTTCTCCGCGAACGCGTACTTGCCGGTCTGGAACTCCTGCCACGACGTCGTCTGCGTGTCCTGGATCACGGAGTTCGGCGCGTAGCCGTCCTTGATCCAGGTCGTCCACAGCGTGCAGCGCGGCGATCGCCTTGGGTCGAGTCGAGGTTGGTCAGGTTCGCGCCGGAACCCCAGAACCACGGCAGGAACTGGAAGCTGCCCTCCTCGGTGCCGATGCCGAGAAGGTGATGCCGCCTCTTGCCGATCGCCTTCACCTTGGCGAGCGCGGCGGTCAGGTCTGCCCAGCGACTTGATGGTGGCTGGGATCGACGCCGGCAGCCGTGAGGATCGTCTTGTTGTAGTACAACGCGAGGGTGTTCGCGCCGATCGGGACGCCGTACGTCTTGCCGTTCGATGACGCCGGCGCGCAAGGATGTTCGGCGCGATCGCCGACGGTGTCGAGGCTGTCCTGCGTCGTTGCTGGTGAGGACACCCGGCGTCGGCGAACGTCGAGACCACCGGGTTGTCGACGATCAGCACGTCAGGCGAGTTGCCCTGCTGCGCCGACAGCAGCGTCTGACTGAGCAGCGCCGTCGTGTCATAGCCGGTGCGCTTGATCTTCACGCCCGCGCTCGCACCGCACGAGTTCAACAAGTTGACCCACGACGATCCGGCGGTGTACTGCGGATAAGGGTCGGAGATCGTGAACGTCCCACCCGTCGCCGCCGGCGCACTGCTTTGGGCGGCAGCCGACGAGCTGCTCGACGCGGCGGCTGACGTGGCGGCCGCAGGTGGCCGAGGCGCTCTGCAGACTGCGCGCACGTCGCACTTGGGGACGTGGAGCTTGGCTGTGCTCGCCTGCTTCTTGCTCGACGAGCATGCCGAGCTGAGAAGTGCCAGAGCGAGACTCGCCGCGGCGATACTCGCCCATCGTTGCTTGGCGTTCATCTCTTTATCTTGACCTTTCGATCGAATGGGTTGGCTGCAGACTGGGATGGCTGACTTGCTCGGCTACTGGCGGCTGGGGAGCCAAACACGCATCGGCCCGCTCGCGCGGTTAGCCCACAGGTAGTACGGGATCGCGGTGAGCTGAACCTGCGTTTCCATCACCTCCCCGCGGGCGGCTGGCCGATAGAGCGTGTGCTGGTCGTGGGGGTAGGTGCGGATTGCGCCGGCCAGACCTGATCGCCTGCGCGCTGCGGCCAGCCATCGATCGTGGTCAGCGGGAGTGGCTGATCCGTGTCGAGTGCGACCGCGGCGAGGTCGATGCCCTCGTTGTCGGCCGCTTCGATGCAGTAGACCAGCGGGCCTCGCTCGATCGCGACACACCCGCGAATGGCATCGACCCTTGGATCGGCGACGTGATCTGCGTGCGGCATCTCCAAGTCGAGAACGAGCGTGTCGCCGGCGGCCCACGCCTCGTTCGATGCGGACGTATCCGTCCGCAGCGTCGCGCGTGATGTCTTCGCCGTTCACGGTCAGGCGCGGGCTCGCCGGCCCACGCCGGGACGCGCAAGCGAGAGCTCCCAGGACGCGATCGTGGAATCGGTGATCTGGATCTCGACCGTGCCCGCCCACGGATACCGCGTACGCACCGAGAACTCCACGGTGCCTGCTGCAGTCGGAAGCTCGAGGTCTGCGTCGGTGTACTGGTGGAGTTGGACGCCGCCCTGCTGATCGGTCGACGCGATGTAGTGCTGCATCGCCGCGACGAGTCGCATGACGTTGGGTGGGCAGCACGCGCACGCGTACCAGGGGAGGCGCCGTCCGGACTCTTCCTCGTCTGATGCTTCATGCTCTTCACGGACCTGCAGGGGATTGGAGTAGAAGAACGACGTGCCGTCGGTGCCGGTACTGGCCGCGAATCCGTTGTAGACGGTTCTCTCAAGAAGGTCCGCGAACCGTGAATCACCAGTGGCGAGCAACAGCCGCCAGTTCCAGTGGATGCTCGCGATCGCCGCGCAGGTCTCGCAATAGGCTCGATCCGGCGGCAGCTCGTACGGATCGCCGAAGCCTTCACTCTTGTGTCGTGATCCGACGCCACCGGTGATGTAGAGCTTGCTGGCGACCATGTCCTTCCAGCGGGTGAGCGACGTCGGAGAAGTTCGGCGTCGCCGGTCTCGACCGCGACATCGACAACGCCGGCTTCGAGGTAGAGCGCCCGCACTGCGTGGCCGACCATCGAAGTGGCGTCGCGGATAGGTTGCTCGTCCTGGAAGTACGCAGTCGCCGCGTGCCTCGCCGACAAAGATTCGACGCCCGCTCGTGTCGATGAACTGCTTCGCCAGATCGAGGTAAGCCTGGTCGGCGCACACGCGGTATAGCTCGACAAGCGCGGTCTCGACTTCGGGATGTCCGTCGTAGTCGTCGCGACGACCCGATCCGAACTCGGCCACCAGATGATCGGCGAACCGGATCGCGATGTCGAGCAGGCGGCGCTTCCCGGTCACCCGGAAGTCCGCGACCGCAGCTTGGAAAAGATGGCCCGCGCAATAGAGTTCGTGTGATTCGGCAAGCCGGGTGTACCGCGCTGCGCTCGGTGTGCCCTGCACGCAACTGTTCAGATAGCCGTCCTCGGCCTGAACCGTCGATAGCAGTTGCGCGACGGCGTCGATGTAGCCGTCGAGAATCGGGTCAGGCTGATCGGCGAGAGACCACGCGATCGCTTCAAGCGTCTTGTAGACGTCGGTGTCGTTGAAGACGAACCCTCGGTACGGCGCATCGTCTGCGACCGAGGATCCGTCGAAAGTTGTCGAGGTTGCCTGCCGACTCCAACGCCGAGATGCCATAAGGCAGGGTTGTGAGGCGGTTACGTGCCTGCCATTGCCCCCACCAGCCGGTAGGGATGCAGTCGCACGCCGGAAAGCGGCAATGGCGACAGCCGCGATGCCCTTGTCGTCCGCCCCACGGGGCCCACGACATAGGTGTTCGTGGTGTCGACCACGTTCGCCACGTCCGTCAAGACACGTTCTCCTTCTTGCTTGAGTCAGGTGCATTTCGAGGCACGCGGTAGCGATGCCGCTCACGGTGCGGTGGCATAGCAGATAGGGGCCGGATGGCCCTGTGCGGGCGATCCGCTTAAGAAATGAGGAAGCGCTTCCCCAACTCGTGTGCCCAGGCTGTGCCTAGCCCGACGGCACGTCAAGAGCGCTGTCGTCGGTGTTATCAACTCGTTACGAAAAGCGATGGCTCTCGGGAGCGGTGAACGATCGATCGGTCCGTTGGATGGCACACTCGCGGCATGACGAAACGGCCGCCCGCCACGCTCAGTCAGGTCGCGCAGCGGGCCGGAGTCTCACTCACCACCGCGTCGAAGGCGATCAACGGCAAGGATCGCGTGTCGGAAGCGACGCGTGCGCGGGTGATGGCTGCCGCCCGCGAACTGTCGTTCACCCCGAACCTCGTCGCGCGGGGCTTGATGACCGGCAGTACGAGCACGGTCGGATTCATCATCGCGGACAGCATGACCCATCGGTTTGCGGCACCGGTGATGCTCGGCGCTGAGACTGCGCTCGGCGCGATCGATCTCTCGATGATCACGTGCGACGCGCGCGGCGACCAGGCCCGCAGTCGCGAGCTTGCCGTCATGCTCGGCGCGCGCAAGGTCGACGGAGTTCTCGTCGTCGGCGACAACAACGCCGTGACGGCCTCGGTGACCGAATACATCGACGTCCCTGTTGTCTATGTATACGGCCTATCGGACGACGAGCGTGACGTGGTCCACATGCCGGACGACGAGAACGGCATCACGCTGGCCGTCGACCATCTGGTCGCCATCGGGCGCCGGCGCATCGCGCACCTCACGGGTCCGCGTCGCGCCACCGCCGTCGTCGAGCGGGTCAAGAGGCTGCGCGGCCGAATGCGGAGAGAGGGTCTGCGCCTCGCCGGTCCAGTGATGTACGGCGATCATTGGTCGCAGCGCTGGGCGCGCGAGGCGACGGCTCGGCTGCTTGAGTCGCATCCCCGACGTCGACGCGGTGCTGTGCGGTTCGGATCAGATTGCCGCAGGCGTTGTCGTGGGCTTGAAGGAAGCGGGACGGCGGGTGCCTGACGACGTCGCGGTCACCGGCTACGACAACTGGGGCGTGTTCGCCCTGGAGACCGAACCGCCACTGACGACGGTCGACATGAACCTCGAGGCGCTCGGTGCTGCGGCGGCCCAAGAACTGTTCAGCATGATCGACGGCGGACCTCGGCAGGGCGGTATCCGTCGGCATGGCTGCGGGCTCATCGTGCGCGACTCCACGGTTCGCGGACGGGTGTGAGTTGTAGGGCCGGCGAGAGTCGAACTCGCACTGGCGCGGACCTAAACCGCGTGCCTCTGCCATTGGGCTACGGCCCCTACAGCCAGCTCGGAACTAGACCTCAAGTTCCTTGCGCAACTTGGCGACGTGCCCAGTTGCCTTCACGTTGTATTGCGCGACCTCGACCTTTCCGTCAGCGCCGACGACGAATGTCGACCGGATGACGCCGACGACGGTCTTGCCGTAGAGCTTCTTCTCGCCGTACGCCCCGTACGCATCGAGCACGGTGCGGCCGACGTCCGACAGTAGCGGGAACGTGAGGCCCTGGTCATCGCGGAACCGGGCCAGCTTGGCCACGGGATCCGGTGAGATCCCGATAACCGTCACGCCTGCCCCGTCGAGCTGGCTCAAGCTGTCGCGAAAGTCGCACGCCTGCGTCGTGCAGCCGGGTGTCATCGCGGCTGGGTAGAAGTACACGATCACGCGGCGTCCACGAAACTGCTTCAAGGAGACGGGCGCACCATCGGCGTCTGGCAAGGTGAATTCCGGGGCCGGGTCGCCGGCCTTCAGCTGGACTTGTGAGCTCATTGTCAGAACGCTACCTGGCTGCCCGCGGCGAAGGGGCCGACGGCCACCTCGAGCGTCCAGCGCACGCTGGGCCATGATGTGGCCCAAGGGTTTCGCCAAACGAGGGCGGGACGTCGATGGGCGGGGGAGGCAGCGTGAGCGTCAGAGCATTGTCGGTGGTGCCGGGCAAACCCGACACCGCGGCAGTCACGGACCATGCCGATCCGTTGCCCGACGAGGGCGCGCTCCTCGTGCAGGGCCTGCTGGTCGGCGTGTGCGGCACCGACATCGAGATCATCCAAGAGGGATACGGCTGGGTGCCACCCGGCGAGGACCGCCTGGTCCTGGGCCACGAATCTCTTGGGCAGGTGATCGACGCGCCAGCGGGGAGTGGCTTCGCACCCGGCGACCTGGTGGCGGGCATCGTGCGGCGTCCTGACCCGCTGCCGTGCGAGCCGTGCGGGATGGGTCAGTGGGACTTCTGTCGCAACGGCAACTACACCGAGCGGGGCATCAAGGAGCGCAACGGGTACGCGGCCAGTCAGTGGCGGGTCGAACCCGAGTTCGCGGTCAAACTCGATGCGCGACTTGGCGACTGCGGCGTCCTGATGGAGCCGACATCGGTCGTGTCCAAAGCGTGGGAGCAGAGCGAGAAGATCGCGTCGCGGGCGCCGTTCGACCGCAAGGTCGCCCTCATCACGGGGGCGGGGCCGATCGGACTACTGGCGGCACTCCTCGGCGTCCAGCGCGGTTATGAGGTTCATGTTCTCGACCGGATCGATTCTGGTCCGAAGCCGGCGATCGTTGCCGACCTCGGTGCGACCTACCACAGCGGCGAGGTGTCGGCCGTCGGGGTCAAGCCGGACATCGTGATCGAGTGCACCGGGTACGGCCCGCTCGTGTTCGAGCTGACCAACATCGTCGCCAACGACGCGGTCATCTGTCTTGCTGGAATCTCTGGGGGCGCCCGCGAAGTGCCGACCAGTTTGAACATGATCAACAAGCAGATCGTGCTGGAGAACATCGTGTTGTTCGGCAGCGTCAACGCCGCACGGCGGCACTACGAACAAGCCGCCGAGGCCTTAGCGAAAGCCGACCTCGGCTGGCTCGCGCGACTCGTGAGCCGTAAGGTCCCGTTGACGAACTTCGCCGATGCGCTCGCCCGCAATGACGACGATGTCAAAGTCGCGATCGACCTGCGAAACTAAGTCCCGCCCACCAGATCGGCGATCGTCGAGGAGTGTCAAACCGTGGCCAGTGATCCCGAAGAGTTGCTGCGCTCGATCGAACGCACCCGCGAGGAGCTTGCGAACACGGTCGACACGATCGCCGGCCGGCTCGACCCCAAGCGGGTCGCCAAGCGCGGCGTCGATGCGATGCGCGAGGGCGTCACGACGGTGGTCGACGGCGCTCGGGTCAAGTTGCACCTTGGGCCTGAGCCGGGTGCGGCACCCGGCCCGTCCGCGGGGTCAGAGCCTGGCGGCACAGCTAGTTCGGCGTCCCCGGGCGGCGCAGGCGCCGCTTCGGCTCGATTCGCGCAGATCGCGCCGGTGGTGAAGCGCGTTCCGAAGCCCGCCGCCGGCGGGATGGCTGCGCTCCTCGCACTGGCTGCGATCATCGCCGTCCGCCGCGCCCGGCGATAACCGGCCGCCGGTACTACGACGCGGCCGGTACTAGGAAGCGGACGGCACGAGCACGAGTGCCTGTGCGATCGCTTTTGCTACTGGCGTGCTGACGGCCGCTGTGCCGCCGAACAGCCACGCGGACAGCACGGTGTTGGAGTACCGGTCGAAGTAGCTGCGCATCGAAGCAGGCAGCGGCACGTTGCTCGGGACCAACAACATGGGGGCGCCGTCGATCCCGGCGAGCGCGCCGCCCGAGAGCGCGTCTGGGAACGCGACGCCACTTGCGATCGCCACGATGGACGGTGATGCGAACAACTGATTCGCGACCACAATCGAGGTCGCGTAGCGGTCGGCGCCGACCAAGGGCTGCGCAGTCGGGTCGGCACGCGGCGGCCGGGCCGCCAATCGCGTAGCGGACGTCGGTCGGATGGGTCGCGAGGTACTGCGCGGTCTCCGGGGCCGGGGTGTGCCCAGCCGTCAACAGAATGACTCCATGGCTGAGCGCGGCCGCCGGGCCAGCCGACAGGCCATCGGGAAAGTTCGTTCCGTCGACCTCGAACACGGTCGGCGGGTCGCCCAGGATGTTGGCAATCTTCACCGCGGTGTCATATCGGTCGGCGCCGTCGACCCGCACCGGGGTGTAGCCGAGGGCTTGCAGGTCGGTGCCGACAGTCGCGGAGATCGCGTCGGTACCGCCGAGCAAGTAGACCGTGTGGCCGACGGCGAGGACCCGCTGTATCTCGGTCCGCACGGTGTCGGTGAGTCCCGCGGTGGGCGTCAGCAACAGCGGCCCCTGGAAGCGGGCCGCGAGCGGCCCACCGGCGAGCTCGTCGGCGAAGTCGTCGGCCCGCGCGAGCACGACCGCAGTAGCTGACGACTTGTTCGGAAAGCCGACCTGCGAGATCCGGACAGAGGTGGCAATGCGATCGGCGCCGGCGACGCGGGTCAGCGTGCCTTGGCCGGTGGTGGGTCGAGGCGTAGGGGACGGCGCAGCCGCGGCCGGCGGGCTGGGGGGCCGGGCTGCGGTCAGCACCGAGCCGCCACCGCTGGGAACGCCGATCGCCACCGAAGCCAGCGCCGCAAGCGTCGCGGCGACAGCACCGAGCACTCGCATCGCGGTTCCCCCTGGCAATCGGGTACGTCTGCTCCGTACGCGGATCACCGAGAAACGCCGACGATCCCTGGGCGGAACCCTAACCGACAGGGAGGATTAGGCGAAGCCACGGCGACGCTGTCACGAGTCGCGGCTTGCCCCAGCTGACGCGCGCGGCGACCAGATCTGCGGTGCGGTGAACCCGCCCCGCTCAAAGGCTGCCTCGACGGCGCGGCTGATTTCGTCGATCTCCGCCGCCTCGATGAGCGCAATCGCGCTCCCACCGAAGCCGCCGCCGGTCATGCGCGCACCCAGCGCGCCCGCAGCGATGGCGGCGTCGACCGCCGTGTCGAGCTCAGCCACGCTGATCTCGAAATCGTCGCGCATCGAGAGGTGCGACTGCGTCAGGATCGGCCCGACATCGCGCAACCGGTCGCTGGCCAGCAGGTCGACCGTCGTCAGGACGCGGTCGTTCTCGGTGATGATGTGACGCGCGCGCCGGCGCAGTACGTCATTGTCGAGCTGGGCCAGCGCCGACTCGAGCGCCGACCCGGGGATGTCACGCAGGTAGGGCACGCCAAGTTGTCTCGCCGCCTCCTCGCACGCCGTGCGCCGCTCCGCGTACCCGCCGCCGGCGTGCGCGTGGTGGGCCCGGGTATCGATCACCAGCAGGGCGAGACCGTCAACGTGCGGCGCGAACGGCTCCTGTTCCATGATGTCGTCGCGCACGTCGAAGAAGAGCGCGTGATCGGCTTCGCATACGCAGGCGGCCATCTGGTCCATCAGGCCGCACGGAACCCCGACGAAGTTGTTCTCGGCGTACTGCGCGATGCGCGCCAGTTCGGCGCGTGGAATGTCGATCTCACCCAAGCTCCGCGGCGGCGAGGCCCACTGCACATTCCATAGCGGCGGACGACGACAGGCCGGCACCACTGGGTACCTGACCGTCGAGCACGATGTCGAGACCGCCGACGTCGTATCCGGCGCCGCGCAACGCCCACAACACACCGAGTGCGTACCCGGCCCACCCGCTGCCGGCGTCTGGGCTCAGTTCGTCGAGAGCGAACTCGACGAACTCTCCGGGTCGCTGCAGCGACTGCACAGAAACTCGGTCATCAGCTGCGCCGCGCCACCGCGGCCTGCGTGCGCCGGTTGATCGCGAACGGCAGGACGTAGCCGCCGTTGTAGTCGGTGTGCTCGCCGATGAGGTTGACCCGGCCGGGTGCGGACCACACCCCAGTCGGCGGCCGGTCGAAGGTGCTGGCAAACAGATCGGCCGCGGTCATGAGTCTGCCTTCTCGATGCTCCGGTGGAAATCCCAGGCGTCGGAGACGATACGGGTGAGGTCGGCGGTCGGCGTCCAGCCGAGTTCGGCGGACGCGACATCGTGCGACGCGACCAGCTGTGCAGGGTCGCCGGGCCGCCGTGCCGTCTCGCGCATCGGTACATCGCGACCTGTCACGGCGCGCACTGTGTCGACGACCTCGCGAACGGAGAACCCGCCACCGTTCCCGAGATTGCACACCAGGTGGGTGCCCTCCCGTGCCGCGTGTAGCGCAAGCACATGTGCTCGGGCGAGGTCTTCGACGTGGACGTAGTCGCGAATGCATGTGCCGTCGGGAGTGGGCCAGTCAGTGCCGTACACATCGAGTGCAGCCCGCCGGCCAGCCGCGACGTCGAGCGCGATCGGGATGAGGTGCGTCTCGGGAGCGTGCCGCTCGCCGGCGCCACGCGATGCGCCTGCGACGTTGAAGTAGCGCAAGCTGACGGCGCCGAGCCCGTGCGCCATCGTCTCGTCGCGGATCATCAGATCGACGGCGAGCTTCGTCGCACCGTAGGCATTCGTCGGCCGGGTGGCTGCGGTCTCACGGATCGGTATCTCGTCGGGTTCGCCGTAAACCGCTGCAGTAGAAGAAAAAACGAATCGCGGGACGCCGTGTGCGGTCACCGCGTCGAGCAGGTCGCGGCTGCCGCCGACATTGTTGCGCCAGTACCGCGACGGCTCGACCATCGACTCACCGACGAGCGACTTCGCCGCGAAGTGCAGCACGCCGTCGTAGCGCGCACTCGCGAGGACGTCGTCTGCGTGGCTGAGGTCGGTCTCGACAAACTCGGCGCCGTCCGCAACCGCGTCGGCGTGTCCGGTCGACAGGTCGTCGAGAACAGTGACGTCGTGCCCTTCATCGAGCAGCAGCCGGCTGACGACGCTTCCGATATAGCCCGCGCCGCCGGTGACGAGCAGCTTCACCGAAGGTGGCCGGACTCTGCCGTGTTGTACTGGGCGGCGCCGTACGCGGCGGCGTCAGCTGTGAGGTCGGCCGTGTCGCGGTGTCACGGAGCGCAGCAGCTTGGCCGCCTCTTCGGGCAGTACGTCGTTCACGAAGGCCCCCATGGCCGACTCCGAGCCCGCGAGGTACTTCAGCTTCCCCGGGGCTCTCCTGATCGAGAACACCTCGAGGTGAAGATACGCGAGATCGCGGTCGACCCTGACTGGCGCCTGGTGCCAGGCGGCGATGTAGGGCAGTGAGTCGTCGTAGACGGCTTCCATCCGCCGCAGGACCTCGAGGTAGACGCGGCTCAGGTCGGCGCGCTCGTCGTCCGTAAGCGATGGAAGATCGGGTACCTGGCGGTTGGGGTAGAGATGCACTTCGAGCGGCCATCGTGCCGAGAACGGAACGAAGGCAGTCCACTACGCGCGACTGCACCACGAGGCGCTCACCGGACTTGATCTCCGCGGTGACGACGTCAGCGAACAGGTTGCGCCCGGTCGCGTCGGCGTGGGCGCGCGCGCTCGCCAGCATCTGCTTGGTGCGAGGTGTGACGTAGGGGTAGCCGTAGATCTGCCCGTGCGGGTGGCTGAGGGTGACCCCGATCTCTTCGCCGCGGTTCTCGAAACAGAAGACTTGCTCGATCTTTGGGTTCTGCGAGAGCTCCTGCGTGCGGTCGACCCACGCGTCGATGACCGTGCGGACCCGGGCTGGCGAGAGCGAGGAAAACGCGGCGTCGTGGTCTGAGGTGAAGCACACGACCTCGCAGCGACCGAACCCTGGTGCGGTCGCGAACAGACCGTCGCCGTTGGCCCCGGTGTGCCTCGATCTCCTCGGAGACCCATGGGCCCAGGGAAAACGAGGGAAAGCGGTTCTCGAACACCACGACGTCGTAGTCGGTCGCCGGGATCTCCGATGCGTAGGCCGCACTCGACGGGCACAACGGACACTCACTGTCGGGCGGCAGGTAGGTGCGCGTCTGCCGGTGACCGGCGATCGCTACCCACTCGTCGAGGATCCGATCCAGGCGCAGCGTCGATGAGGGATGGGACGTCGGCAGCGTGCGTCGGTCGACGATCTGCGTGCGGTCGGTGTGGTTGGCGGGCTCGTCGAAATAGATCAACTCGCGGCCATCGGACAGCAACGTGTTCGTCTTGTGCGCATGCTCAAGATCGGGCGGTGCACTCACCGGGCTGCGTCCCGTGCCTCCGCAACCACCAGCTGCCTGCCTTTCGCGATTGGACGTCTTGGCGCTACGAGCAAAGGTCGGCCCGAGGCTGGCACAGGAAACCTGTTGAAGTCAACAAGAACGATAGCGCGACGTTGTTCGGACTCGTTTAGCTCTGGTGATTAGCTAACGCTGGTGGTTAGCGAGGCGGCCGCCCAAGCTGTCAGATCTGGCGGACGGACGCGAGCCCGCCCGCCTCGCTATCGGGCCCGGTGCCGGCCACGATGACGCGGTCGATGTGCTCGGACGCCGCGGTGCGGGCGTCGTCGGACAAGCCGGGATCGGTGATCAGCACGTCGGCCTCGTCGAGGTCGGCAAACGAGCTCAGCCCCACCGTGCCCCACTTCGTGTGGTCGGCGAGGAGCACCACCTGACGAGCGCCGCGAATGAACGCCCGGTTGGTCTCTGACTCGGCGAGGTTGGGTGTGGTGAGCCCGGCGTGCGGATCCATGCCGTGGCAACCGAGGAAGAAGATGTCGAAGTGCAGCGACCGGATGGCCAGGTCGGCGACCGGACCGACAAGCGCGTCGGACGGCGTGCGGATCCCACCGGTGAGAATCACGGTCGGCGCGCCGGGCGCCTGTTGCAGGACATCGATGACTCGGATCGAGTTGGTCACGATCGTGAGGTCACGTACGTGGGTGATGCGCTGCGCGAGCGCGAATGTCGTCGTGCCCCCGGAGAGCGCGATCGCGGTGCCCGGGCGCACGAGTCGAGCGGCCGCCAGCGCGATGGCTTCCTTCTCCGAAAGCTCGCGCGATGACTTGGCGACGAACCCAGGCTCGTCCATGCTCGGAGCCGACGCGACGGTCGCGCCGCCGTGCACCTTCTCGATCAGGTTGTGGCGGGCCAACACGTCAAGGTCGCGTCGAACCGTCATGTCGGAAACCCCGAGGAGTTCGGTCAGTTCGCTGACCCGCACCCCGCCCGAGCGCCTGACGTGCTCGAGGATCATCGACTGCCGTTGTTTCGCGAGCACAGCGCTCACCCCACCGCAGTGTGACTACGAGCAGTGGCGCGCCTCTTCACGCACGACGGCGACGCCGCCAGCGGCGACGTGCACCGAACCGTGTCGCGGGTGTCCCGCTCAACAATTCGACCCCGGCGGCAGGCACATCGACCTCCCGATCCGTGTGATTGATGACGAACAGGTAGCTTGCGCCCTCGGCTCGCCGGCGGATCGTCTCGATCCCGGCCGCCTCGATGCCGTCGGCATTGATGATAGGAGTCCCGACATCGTTTTGGCTGCTCCGCGTGGCCACTGCTGCCGCGTCGCAGACGCCATGGAGCAATCGCCGCGTGCGAGGCGGCGTCCAGAAATGTCGTGATGTAGTACGCGACGCCAGTTCCGACGTCGCGGCGGGTGATCGCGGGCGACCCGGGCAGCGGCCCGTCGACGTACGTCGTGACAACCTGCGCGCCGGCGGGCGTGAGCAACTCGGTCCAGACCCGGCCGGTTGCGCCGTCGGCGAGGGTGACGGTCTGGTGCTCCAGCAGCGGGTAGAACTCTTCAACGCGGACGCCGAGGAGCTGGCGGAAGGCACCCGGGTAGCCGCCGAGCCGCATCGCATCATTCGGGTCGACGATGCCGCTGAAGAAGTTGCAGACGAGATGGCCGCCGGCCTCGACGTAGCGGCTCAGATTCGCCGCCGCGTCGTCGCTCACGAGGTAAAGGCTGGGAACGGCGACGATCTTGTAGCCGGACAGGTCGGCGTCAGGGCGGACGAAATCGACGGTGACATCGAGGTGCCAGAACGCGTCGTAGGTCGCGCTGCACCAGATCGAGGTACCGGACGTCGGCCGAGGGGTGCGAGTCGAGTTCGACGGCCCACCACGCCGGCCAGTCCCAGACGATCGCGACGTCGCACTCAACCCGGCTACCGGCGACCTCGGCGAGCGTCTTCAGGTCCGCACCCAGTGCCGTGACCTCGCGCCACACTCGGGTATCGGTTCCGGCGTGCGGCAGCATCCCCGAGTGGAACTTCTCCGCACCGCGGCCGCGACGCTCGCCACTGGAAGAAGCAGATCGCGTCGGCGCCCCGCGCGACATGTTGCAGGCTGTTGCGCTTCAGCTGGCCAGGGGCCTTCGCAAGGTTGCGTGGCTGCCAGTTCACCGCGCTCGTCGACTGCTCCATCAAGATCCACGGATTGCCGCCGCCGAGCGACCGCATCAGATCGGCCGACATCGAGAGGCGAATGTGGTTGGCGGGGTCGGCAGCCCAGCAGGTAGTGGTCGTCGGAGACGACGTCCTCGTGCGGTGCCCAGCTGAAGTAGTCGACCGGCTTGAAGGCCCCCATGAAGTTGGTCGTGATCGGCAGATCTGGGGTGATGGCGCGCAGCACGTCGCGCTCGGCGACGAAGCAGGCGAGCAGCTCGTCGCTGCAAAAGCGCTTCCAGTCGAGGTTCTGGGTCGGATTGCTCGACGCCGGCGTGAGCCGTGGCGGAATGACCTGCTCCCAGTCGGTGTAGCGCTGGCTCCAAAACGCGGTACCCCACGCCTCGTTCAGTCGACCGAGATCGCCGTAGCGCTCGCGCAGCCAGCGGCGGAACGCGGCGGCGCTCGCGTCGCAGAAGCACTCCGGAGTGTGGCAGCCGTACTCGTTGTTCACGTGCCACATCACCAAGGCGGGATGGGTTCCGTAGCGGTTCGCCAACGCACCGGCGAGCGCCGTTGACGCCGCCCGGTATGCGGTCGAGCTCGGGCAGTACGCCTGGCGGGCGCCCTGCCAGAGGCGGTGACCTTCGCGGGTCACCGGCAGGCTCTCGGGATAGCGATGCGAGAACCACGGGGGAGGCGAGGCGGTTGCGGTGGCCAGATCGACGCCAATCTGGTGCGGCGGCGAGGAGGTCCATGACTCGGTCGAGCCAGCCGAAGTCGTAGCTGCCCTGCGTCGGCTCGAGGAGTGCCCAGGAAAAGACGCCGACGGTGACCATCGATACGCCCGCTTCGCCCATTAGTGCGATATCTTCGGCCCAGATGTCCTCAGGCCACTGCTCTGGGTTGTAATCGCCACCGAAGGCGATACCTGGCACGCGCGGCCAGCGACGGTTGCTGCTAGGAGTCGTCATAGCTGCGTCAGCCTACACAGAACGCGCCACGTTCACACAAGATCCCGCGTGTGACGGCATTCGCACATCGAACCCTCGCCTGCCGCCCGTCCGGCATAGCGCGGCGGCGCGCGAACGTTGGCTGTACGCCTCGAAGTCACGCTCTTGCAGCGATACTGACTCGATTTGGATACGCAGCGGCGAGACCGAATCGCAACCTTCGCCATGCTTGACAGACCTCCGAGCGAGCGGTTTGCTGTGAGCGCTTCTGATGGGTCCCGCTCGAATCTGTTGTGCAAGCGTTCGCGATCCCCCACACACGCCCTCGTTCCCTCTCACCACACTGATGGAGGCACCAATGTCGGACTCCGAGTCCGGTACGCCCGGCGCGCAGTCGCCACTGAGTCGTCGATCCGTACTCAAGGGTCTGGCGGGCGCTGCCGGACTTGCCGTCGTCCCCGGCGCGCTGCTCGAAGCATGCAGCAGCAGCAAGAAGACCACTGCGCCGTCCAGCTCGGCCGCTGCGACCTCGGCTGCCGCTGCGCCGTCCAGCTCGGCTGCTGCCGCGCCGTCCAGCTCGGCTGCCGCTGCGCCGGCCAGCTCGGCGGCCCCGGCGGCGGAGCCGCGAGCGGCACGATCTCGTTCGGCTCGAACTACTCCGACGCGGTGCCGAAGGGCGCTTTCGCGGCGACGATCGCCGGATTCACGTCGGCGAACCCGAACGCGAAGGTCACCATCAACACCGTCGACCACAACGACTTCCAGAACAACATCAACAACTACCTGCAGGGCACGCCTGACGACCTGTTCACCTGGTTCGCCGGATTCCGCATGCGGTTCTTCGCCTCGCAAGGCCTGGCGACGCCGATCGACGACGTGTGGGACAAGATCGGTGCCAACTTCTCGGACGCCTTCAAGGCCGCGTCCAAGGGCGACGACGGGCACTACTACTTCGTGCCGCTGTACAACTACCCATGGTGCGATCTTCTACCGCAAGAGCGTCTTCGCCGCGAAGGGTTACCAGATCCCCGCGACGTGGGACGCCTTCGTCGCACTGCAGAAGCAGATGCAGAAGGACGGCCTCGTGCCGATGGCCATGGGCGAGAAGGACGGCTTGGCCGGCCCTGGGCACGTTCGACATCATCAACATGCGCCTGAACGGGTTCCAGTTCCACATGGACCTGATGGCGCACAAGGTCCCGTGGGACGACCCGAAGGTGCTCACGTGTTCAACCAGTGGACCGAGATCCTGCCCTACCAGCAGCCCGGTGCGAACGGCCGCATCTGGCAGGACGCCGCCAAGAGCCTGCTCAACAAGCAGGCCGGCATGTACTTCCTGGGCTCCTTCGTCGCCCAGCAGTTCACCGGCGCCGACCTCGACGACCTCGACTTCTTCCCGTACCCGGCGATCGACCCGGCCAACGCCCAAGACTCCATTGACGCTCCGATCGACGGGTTCATGATGAGCAAGAAGGTCAAGAACAAGGACGGCGCCACGGCGCTGCTGGAGTACATCGGCACGGCGCAGGCCGAGGCGCTGTACGGCAAGACCGACCCGAGTGACGTCGCGGCGGCGACCAATGCCGACACGAGCAACTACAACGCGATCCAGAAGAAGTCGTGCACAGATCATCAGCAGCTCCAAGAACATCGCGCAGTTCCTCGACCGCGACACCAACCCGGACTTCGCGGACAACACCGTCTCGGCAATGATCCAGAGCTTCTTCAACAGCCCCAAGGACGCGGCCTCGCTCCTCAAGGGCCTGGAGGGCCAAGCGAAGACCGTGTTCACGAGCTGATGGTTTCGGCTACTGCAGCGGTCGAGCCCCTCGCCGACGGCGCGCAAGCGTCGCCGGCGAGGAGTTCGCATTCTTTCTCGACGGGACATCGTCGTCCTGTCGCTGATGATCGGCATTCCGCTCGTCGTCGACCTGTTCTTTATCTGGTTCCCGGCGATCGCCACCGTCTTCCTGTCGTTCACGACGTGGAGCGGCATCGGCGGCCTCAAGGCGATCCACGCCGACGGCGTCGCAGAACTACGAGCAGACCGCCACGAACTACCCGCCGTTCTGGCCAGCCCTCGGCACAACGTGATGTGGCTGGTCGTCTTACCTGCTTCGCCACGCCGCTCGGGATGCTGTTCGCCGTCCTCCTCGACCGCAACCTTCGCGGCAGCCGCATCTACCAGAGCATCCTCTTCCTGCCGGTGATGCTGTCGCTGGCGCTCATCGGCATCATGTGGGAGCTCATCTACTCGCCCAACTTTGGCCTGATCAACAACCTCATCGGCCGCAACGGCAACAACAACGTCATCGACTGGCTCGGCAATCCGCACCTGAACCTGTGGGCGGTCCTGGTCGAGGCCTGTTGGCGGCAGGCCGGCTACGTCATGGTGCTGTACCTGGCCGGCCTGAAGGCGGTCGATCCGACGCTGCGCGAGGCCGCGATCGTCGACGGGGCGAGCGCCTGGCAGACCTTCTGGCGGGTCGTCTTCCCTGTTCTGCGGCCCGATCAACGTCGTCATCATCGTCGTCACCGTCATCGAGTCGCTGCGCGCGTTCGACCTCGTCTACATCACCAATGGCGGCGCCAACGGGCTTGAGCTGCTCTCGGTGCTGATCACCCAGAACATCGTCGGCCAGCAGAGCAGGATCGGCTTCGGATCAGCGCTCGGCGTCGTGCTGCTGGTCATCTCGCTCATTCCGATCATCACGTTCCTCGTGCAACAGCTTCGTCAGGAGGAGCGGCGATGACTACGTACACCCCTGCCCTGGAGCGCTCCCTGCCGGTGCGTCGAAAAGGCACAGAAGCCTCGCGTGACGCCCGGCCGCGCTGCCGCTCAAGTGTTCATGATCAGCGCCACCGTCCTGTGGTTCACTCCGCATCGCTGTGGGCCTTCTACACGTCGCTGCGGTCGTACAGCGAGACGTCGAAGTACGGCTACCTTTCGCTGCCGCACCACCTGACTTTTGTGAACTTCAGGAACGCTTGGACGCAAGGCGACATGGTCCATTTCTTCTGGAACTCCGTGATCATGACGGTGCCAGCGGTGATCATCACGCTGTTCTTCGCGTCGTCCGTCGCCTTCGTGTTGTCGCGCTTCAGCTTCTGGTTCAACATCCCGCTGCTGATCATCTTCGCGGCCGGCAACCTGCTGCCTCCGCAGGTGATGATCACGCCGCTGTACCGCATCTACCTCACGATCCACGTGCCGCACGTTCATCAGCAGCAACGGTCTGCTGTACAACTCCTACGCCGGTCTGATCGTCATCAACGCCTCGTTCCAGCTGGGCTTCTGCGTCTTCGTGCTCAGCAACTACATGAAGACGCATCCCGCACGAGATCACCGAGGCTGCCCTGATCGACGGCGCGTCGGTCTGGACCCGCTACTGGACAGCTCACCCTGCCGCTGTGCCGGCCCGCCCTGGCGGCGCTGGCGACGCTGCTCACGACCTGGATCTACAACGACTTCTTCTGGGCCATCACCTGATCTCGTCGGGCAACAAGCGCCCGATCACGTCGGCGCTGGCGAACCTGCAGGGCCAGTACTTCATCAACCAGAACCTGCTCGCCGCGGGCGCGCTCATCACGGCGGTACCCACGCTGGTCGTGTACGTGCTTGCTGCAGAAGCAATTCATCGCCGGCCTGTCGCTCGGTTCCTCCAAGGGTTGAGCTGTTGACCGACCCGCCTGCGGCCCTCCGCTGGGTCACGCTCCGCCGCGACGGCGTCATGGTTGTCTTCGACGTTGTCGGCCCGCACTTGCCGCGCATCGTGCACTGGGGCGATGACCTCGGTGCTCTCGAGCGAGGCCGATATCGCTGGGCTGCCCGCAGCGGCATATTTCCCAACTGACGAAGCCACGCACAACGCCGACGTGCCGCTGACGATCTCGCCCACCCGCGCCCAGGGTTGGTCGGGGTGGCCCGCCTTGACCGGTCATCGTGACGGAACTGCGTCGCAACCCCTGTTCGTGCAGGCCGGGGTCGAAACCGACGAGTCGGCACGACGGACAGACGTTGCGCTACCGCGGTGTCGACGAGGCTGCCGACTTGCGACTCGACGGCGAGTTCGTTCTCACTGCAGAAGGCGTGCTGCGGCACCGGCAAACGCTGACCAGCACCGCGGCGTCCGATCGTGCCTCTTATGTCGTTGATGATCTGCTGACGCTGCTGCCGGTCTCGGAGCACGTCGTCGAGGTGTACGACCATGCGGGGAGATGGGGGAACGAAGCGCAGGGTCAGCGACAACCCCTACGCCAGGGGACCTGGTTGCGCGAACAGCGACGCGGCCGCACCGGTCCTGATTCCCCGCTGTTGCTGATGGTCGGCACCGAGGGTTTCGACTATCGCGACGGCCAGGTGTGGGGTATTCACCTCGGCTGGTCGGGCGACCAGCGCTACCTCGCGCAACGGCTGAACACGGGCGCGGTGCTGCTCGGCGCCGGCGAACTCCTCGCGGCCGGCGAGGTGATCCTTGGTGCTGGCGAATCGATCACCACGCCGTGGGCGTACGGCGTCTACTCGGGTGCGGGCATCGATGGCGCTTCGCGACGGCTGCACACCATGCTGCGACGGCGACCGAGCCATCCGCAGCGTCCCAGACCGATCGTGCTCAACACCTGGGAGGCCGTGTACTTCGACCACTCACTTCGATCGGCTGGCGGCGCTCGCCGATGTCGCAGCGCAGATCGGCGTCGAGCGATTCGTCATTGACGACGGTTGGTTCGGGTCGCGTCGTGACGACCGCGCGGGCCTCGGTGACTGGTACGTGTCGACGCAGGTGTGGCCGGAAGGTCTTGGCCCGATAGCCGAACACGTGCGATCGCGGGGCATGGAGTTCGGGCTCTGGTTCGAGCCCGAGATGGTCAATCTCGACTCCGATGTTGCTCGTGCGCACCCAGAGTGGGTGATCGGTTCGCCCGGTCGGATGCCGCCGCCCTTTCGCGGCCAGCAGGTGCTCGACGTGTCGCAACCGGACGCGTTCGGGTACCTGCTAGAGCGACTGTCAACCCTTGTTGGCGAGTACGGCATCAGCTACATCAAGTGGGACCACAATCGCGATATCGCCGACCCGGTGCATCGCGGCGGACCGCGGGCCGGCCGACCCGCAATCCATGATCAAACCCTGGCTGCTTACCGGCTGATGGCGCAACTGCGCGAACGCCACCCAGGCCTTGAGATCGAGTCGTGTTCGTCCGGTGGCGCACGGATCGACTTCGGCGTGCTCGAGCACACCGACCGAGTCTGGGCCAGCGACTGCATCGATCCGTACGAGCGAGTGCGGATCGTGGCTGGGCTTTCGACGCTGTTGCCGTTCGAGTTGATCGGTGCGCACGTGGCGTCCGGCCGCAACCACACGACGGGTCGCACGCATGAGTTGTCGTTCCGGCTTGCAGTGGCGCTGTTCGGGCATGCGGGGCTTGAGTGGGATCTGACGACCACGTCCCCGGAGGTGCGCGAGCAACTCAGCGTCCTGGGTCGCGTTCGCAAAGTCGGTCCGCCAACTGTTGCGGGTCGGCGAGGTCGTGCGCGTCGATCGCCCCGCCGACCACGAGACGTTGCTGTACGGCGTTGTCGGCCCGGCGCGGGACGAGGCGTTGTTCAGCCTCGTTCGACTACAGACGGGTCCGCGGTACGGCACCGCGCCCGTCGTGTTCGCCGGCCTTGATCCGGACCTGCGCTACCACGTGCGCCGGGTGTCGATGCCGGGCGAGCGCCCCCCGGTGCACGAGCAGGAAAGGACGCACGATGGCGTGCGCGACATCGTGGTCCCGGGCGCGCTGCTCATGGGTGCGGGTGTGGCGGCGCCGAATCTCCACCCAGAGCAGGCCGCCATCTATCACCTGCGTGCGGAGAGTTAGCGTTGGTGCCTGGTGACGAGCGCATGAGTGGCGGGGCACTGTTCCTTGCGGTGTTCCTCGCGTGCGCGGTTGAGGCGGTTGAGGCGACCACCATCGTCTTGGCCGCGGGTACCGCCCGCGACTGGAAGTCGGCGCGCTACGGCGTCTTCGCCGCATTGGTCACGCTCGCGGTGCTCATCGCCGCGCTCGGGCCGGCACTTTCCGCCGTCCCGCTGCACGCGCTACGGCTGGTTGTCGGTGGACTCCTGCTCGTCTTCGGCCTGCAGTGGCTACGCAAAGCGATCTTGCGCGCCAGCGGCTACAAGGCGTTACACAACGAGGAGCAGATCTACGCCGAAGAGCTGGCGGCCGCCCAGGCCGTTCCTCGTGAACGCCGTGGCGCGGTGACCGACTGGTATGCCTTCACGCTGGCGTTCAAGGGCTGTGTCCTCGAGGGCCTCGAGGTTGTGTTCATCGCACTCACGTTCGGTGCCAACGACCACAACTTGCCGTTAGCCGCACTGGCGGCCGGGGTAGCGGTCATCGTCGTGGCGCTTGCGGGAATTGCGGTTCGGGCGCCGCTCGCGAAAGTGCCGGAGAACTCGATGAAGTTCGTGGTCGGCATCATGCTGACGGCGTTCGGCACATTCTGGGGAGCCGAGGGCGCGGGCGCGCACTGGCCGGGATCCGATGCCGCGTTGCCGGTGGTGGTGGGCGGAGTCGCGGTGTTCGCCGTTGCGTTGGTCGCGGCGTTGCGTCGAAGCCGGACGTCGACGCAGCCGACTGCGGAGTTGGTGGTGAGCTCATGATCGTGCGGTTACGACAATTCTGTGCGTTCTGGTACGACTTCGTCATTGGTGATGATTGGCGCGTTGCGGCCGGCGTTGTCGTGGCGCTCGGGGTCACCTACGGGTTGCATCATGCATCGGTGCCCGCATGGTGGGTCGTGCCTGCCGCGGTGGTGCTGTTGCTGCCGTTCAGCTTGTGGCGAGCCAGCAGGTCAAGCAGGCCCCGGTAGGTCGCAGCCGCCGAACTCGTGAGGTGAATACGGGGGCCGGAAGTAGCGCGCGGCGCCAAACGAGGGCATTCTTTTGCCGCGGTGCCCGGTCTGTTGTGTGTTTCCCCCCCGGAGGCGGACCGGGCGCCGCGCCACCCACGGTTTTCCGAACCCGCGCTGGGGTAACCCTCGCTGCGGCGCGATGATGAGCCCGTGGAAGCTTGGGTTGTCGACCACCCCGGACCGATTGACGCCGGCCCGCTGCGCCGGATCGAGCGCGAGAATCCGCAACCCGGTCCCGGCCAGATCCGGGTCCGCGTGAGTTGCTGTGGCGTGTGCCGCACCGACCTGCACCTCGCGGAGGGCGATCTCAGCCCACGGCGCGGTGCGGTCACGCCAGGTCACGAGATTGTCGGCTATGTCGATGCACTCGGCGCCGGGGCACGGAGGTTCGCCATCGGCGACCGCATCGGCGTCGCGTGGCTCGCGAGCACTGACGGCAGCTGCCGGTTCTGTCGGCGCGGCGATGAGAACCTTTGCACGGCTTCGACTTTCACCGGATGGGACATCGACGGCGGCTACGCCGACTTGTGCATCGCGGATGAGCGATTCGGGTATGCGCTGCCACCAGAGATCAGCGACGAGCAGGCAGCTCCGCTGCTGTGTGCGGGCATCATCGGCTACCGCTCGCTTGTCGCAGCGAACGTGCCGGTGGGCGGCCGACTCGGTGTCTACGGGTTTGGCGGCAGCGCGCACCTGACAGCGCAGCTTGCCTTGCACCTCGGCATGCGCGTACACGTCCTCACCCGCGGCTCGCACAATCAGGAGCTTGCTCGGGCCCTCGGGGTCGATTCGGTGGGGGAGGCCGCGGACTCACCTCCGGAGCCACTGGACGGTGCCATCCTTTTCGCGCCGGCAGGCGACCTCGTTCCCGTTGCGCTGCGGGCGCTCGACGCCGGCGGCACGCTTGCGGTGGCCGGGATCTGGGTGTCGGAAATTCCGGCATTGAACTACGACGCCGAGTTGTTCCGGGAGCGCCACCTGCGCAGCGTCACTGCCAATACGAGGCGGGACGGCGAGGAGTTTCTGCGACTTGCCCAGCGGTTCGCCGTCCGGGCAACGACCGTCGCGTATGACATGGCCGACGCACCACGGGCGCTAGCCGACCTCAAGCATGGCCGCTTTGGCGGCGCCGCCGTGCTGCACAACTCGTGAGTTGACGTCGAGCCACCCGGCCCAATTCCGAGCGCCCGTTCGGACTCCGCCGGTGTGGCGAACGCTGGCGCGGGTGCCGAACGGATGAGTCTTGTCGCGCGTTTAGTTGTGCGTTCGGGCCGGGTTGCTGCCGATTCAGAATGGGTGGAGTTCGACAAAGATCCGGGGAGCTACGACCACAACGACGATGATCTGGGGACATCGGGCGTTGACGCTTCACGCTTGCTCGAAGTTCTGAGCCGCATCGACTGCCACGTCTACATAGGCGAAACGCTGCGCGGTGGTGAGTATCACGAGATCTTCACCGGGCCTGGGATTGAGGCCCTCCTGGGCGGACCCGTCCCCGACGGAGTCGATCCAGCCCGCGCGTGGGACGCAGCGGTGCACCCCAACGACTATGAGCGTCAGGCGAACGCTGGGCAGGACCGTGACGGGGGCGGCCCGGTATCGGTGGAGTACCGAGTAGTCGGCTACGACGGGGTGACCCGCTGGGTACTCGACCGGATGTGGCCGTGGCCGGTTGCGCCGGATGGTCGGCACGTCTACGACGGCGTCGTCACCGACGTGACGGAGCTTCACCAAACGACCGACGCGCTCCACGAGGCGCTGTTGGTCGCCCAGTCGGCAAACCTCGAACTTGCGCAATCGCGCGCAGTTGCCGAGCAGCAGGCCCGAACCGACGACCTGACTGGGCTCCGAAATCGGCGTGACTTCACCGAACGGCTCGAGCGCCACCTCACCCGAGCTGCGTATGACCAGCGTCCGATCGGGTTACTCCTCATCGATATCGACTTCTTCAAACAAATCAACGACTGGCATGGGCACGGCGCTGGCGACCAACTGCTCACGGCGTTCGCTGCCAGGCTTCGCGATGAGACCAGGCCGGACGATCTCGTCGCCCGCTGGGGCGGCGAAGAGTTCGTCGTGTTGTTGACAGATCTGGGCAGTGGCAACGTCCTTGCGGAACGGGCCGAGCAGATCCGCAAAGCGATCGCAAGTACGCCGTTCATCGTGTCGGGTCAAGCGATCGGCGTGCGGGTGTCTATCGGCGCTGCTCGCAGCAGCGTCGCACTGGCAACCTCAGACGCGCTGCTCGCGGCCGCCGACGGGGCCATGTACGAGGCCAAGCGTGCGGGTCGTGACCGGGTCGCTGTCGCGCCCGCTCAGGAGGGTGCCTTCAAGCCTGGCTCCGTTAGCGCCGACGTCGGGGAAACACTGACGGCCTGACCCGCCGAGGCACGACGGACTGCCGAGCGCGCACCGCCCGACGTACCGCGCGCGGTGTGAGGAGATGGCGAAGAGTGCGGCTGATGACGCCCATGGTGGCTCGTCCGCCAGGTCAGAATCGACCCGCGCGGCGCAGCCGCCACGGTCGACCATCGGGATCGTAGATCAGCCGGTACAAGGGTCGGGCGAACAACCTCGTGCCGCGCGTCAGCGTGACCTCCGGCCGTCGCCGGAGCTGACCCTTTGGTTTATCGCCGCGACCGCCGGAGTCGTGCCAACAGTCGAGGCGGTCCGCGGCGGCGGCCATGGCGTCGAAGAACTGCACCGGATCGACAAGATCGGCGTCGTCGCCGTGCTCTCGGCCCAAGTGTTCGCGAGCTAACTCCAGCCGCAGGTCGCGGGCGAAGACGCGCGCCCCATCACCGAGGCCTCCGGGATCGAGGGGTTCGCGAGGGTCCTGGTCCTGATCGACCACGGCACAACTCAGCTCCGAGTCATGGCTCCACGAGCGGCGATTGAGGTTGTCGCTCCCCACGCTCGCCCAGACGTCGTCGATCACACAGACCTTCGCGTGCACGTAGATCGGTACCCCATCACTGTTCTCCAGTCCGTAGACGGCAACTCGATCGCCGCCTGCGCGCCGCAATGACTCGAGGGCATCGAGGCGCCCTATGTCGTTGGGGGGACCCGAAATCTTGCCGTCCTGATCGGGACACATCGGCAGGACCACGATCATTCGCAAGTGTGGCTGTTCACGCAGCACCTCGGCGAACGCGTCGACGACGTCGGCGCACCAAAGGTATTGATCCTCGACGTAGATGAGTGCACGTGCCCGCCGCAACGCTTTCTGGTATCCGCGCGCAATGCTGCGCTCGCCTGATGGTGCGAAGGGATAGCCGTGTCGACGGCTGGGATAGGTGCGCAGGAGCTGAACCGCGTGAGTGCCCACGACCGGAGGATCGGGCTGTTGGATCGGCAGCGGCCGGGCTTTGACCTGTTCACCGCGGATCCGGTCAGCGACTCGTCGCCACGGCGCGCGTGAGAGCGGCTGCGGGTCAGTCCAGCGTTCGCGAAAGACATACTCGACTGCACCGACCGCAGGGCCCCGGATCGCGACTTGCACGTCATGCCACGGCGGGCGGTTCCCGTACACCGCTGCCATAGGCTGTGTTTGCGGGTCTCCGGCATGGTCGCGATCGTCGCGTCGGCTGTGGCAAAGGTCGATGCCGCCGACAAAGGCGACGTCATCGCTGGCCGTGCGGCTGTCGCAATGCCGGATGACGACAAACTTCTGATGGTGGGATCCTCCGAGGCGCACTCGCATGTCGAGCAGGCAACAGCCCCCCGCAGCTTCAATCTCTGCGCCGAGCCGCCGGTTCTGTGCAGCGCTGAACGCAAGCTTGTCCCAGTGAGATCGCCACACGAGGCCGTTGACGATTGCGCCACGAGACGCAGCGCCTGCGAGCACCGAACTGATCGTCAACCCGGCGCCGTTCACTGCCTCGTCAGGGTCGCCGCGCCAATCGGTGAAGTACAGGACGTCGCCACTCGCCAAAGTCTCGGCAGCCGAGTGCAAAGCGCCGAAGTACGTCGCGCCATGAATCAGCGCGCGCACCTCGTTACCTGTCGACCAGCTCGCATCGCGACGACGGTCAAGACCGGTCGCGGAGTTCCCGCGTTCGGCCGGAGTCAGGAACCACTTTGTCGAGACCTTGTCGTCCACTACAGCTCTGAGTCCCTCACACCCGGCGCCAGCGCGCTTCGCACAGGCCGTAGATGCCGAAGATGATCAGTCCGAGTGCTGTCAATCCCAGTAAGGCGGCGCCGTAGTGCTGGTCGCGTAATGTTCGCAATGCTTCATCAAGGCCGCGTGCTTTCGCGGGATTGAAGGTGCGCGCTGCTTCGACGACGAGCCCGCCCGCGAGGGCGAAGACTATGCCACGCGCGGTGGTGCCTATTGCACCCAGGAGCAGCACGGTGCGCCGCGTGCGTTCGCTCATCTGTGCAGTGTTGAGCTTCTTCGCGAACGACCGTCGCAGTCCGCCGATCGCGAGCCCGAGCCCGACGACTAACACGACGCCGCCCAGGAGGCCGACAGCCCATCGCCCGCCGCTGTGCTGCATGATCCGCGCCGTCGCGTCTTGCTGACTCGTTCCCTGACTAGATCTCGAACCGTGCACGACCGAGACAGCTGTGAAGGCGAGAAACGCATACACAACGGCCCGAAACGCAGAGGCAACGCGGGGACCGGCCTTCTTGCCCTCCCCGTGAACACCCCGGATCGCCTCGCTGAGCCGCCATAACGCGTACGCCGCGAAGCCGATAGCAAGCGCCCACAACATTGCAGAGCCAGCCGGCTTGCTCGCCAAGGTTTGCAAGGCGCCGCGCTGGTCGGCCTCTTGATGGCTACGGCCGACAGCGATCATCAGCGCCACCCATCCGATCAGCAGATAGATCACCCCGCGCGCAACCAAGCCCACGCGAGCAACCGCAGCGCCACCCGAAGCCGCCGCCGGCCGTTCCATGCGAAGCGCGGTCTTCGTACTCATCGGTCATCCCCTCCAGTTGGTGCGGACGGAACGCAGATGAGACAGGGACGCCGGGTGCACCCGGACTCGCAGCTTCGTCGTGCCTGGCCGTGCACCCCCGTCGAGTTCATAGGGGAACTTGCGGTCGAATCCGATGGTGAACTTCTTTCCCTTGGTCGTGTGCACAAATGGCGATTTGCCGGTGCTGCCAAGCGCCATTCTTCCCAGTGTTCTCGTCCACTGAAGCGGGTTCTGCGCGGTCACAACGCCGAGTTCGAGCACACCGTCGTCCGGCCTTGCGCCTTTGAATGCTTTGATCCCGCCAAGAATCTGGCCGACGTTGCCGACGAGTACGCAGGAGACGCGGCCCTTGAAGAAGCGTTTGCCGTCGACCTCGATGGTCGCCTTCGCGCGCTTCGCGTTGAGGTTCTTGGTACCGGTCCACACGTACGCTGCTCGTCCGATGCGGTCCTTCATTCCTCGGTCGGCGTCCTTGATCATGAGCGCATCGAAACCAGCGCCCGCCATCACCGCAAAGTGCTCGCCATTCACCGTGCCGCTATCGATGGGTCGACGATGACCGTGCAGCCCGACGCGGACGGCCTCCGCCAATTCCATCGGAACGCCAAGGTTGGTTGCCAACAGATTGGCGGTTCCGGCCGGCAGGATCGCGAGCGTCGCAGACTTGCCGGCGACCGCATCAATGCACCGCTGAACGGTTCCGTCGCCTCCCCAGACAAAGATCAAGTCAGCTCCATGGACGAGCGCGCGGCGCGCGTACTTCGGGGCCAGCTTGCTCTTGGCAACCTCGTACCACAGCGGATCGGGGAAGCCCTCACGGGCGAGCACATCACGCAGTTCGCCTAGGCCACCGCCCAAGCTCTTACCCGCGTGGGCCACTACCGCCACTGATGTCACCGCGTTCTCCGTTGTCTCTGGTTGTCCGTTGTCTCTGGTTGTCCGTTGTCTCTGGTTGACGGGGTCGACTGGAGGCCTACCCCGTTGGCGAGGTCCAACACCGGCACGAGACTCACTTGACTGAGACCTCGGCGGAATAGTTTCGAAGGTGTCGGGGTAAGTGACAGTTCATGGGGCAACGAGTTGACGCACCGAAGACTGCGGCCCCTAGCAGCGACCACCGCCGGCGGCGGCTAGACCCGGATGGCCGGCTCGGCCTCGAGCTGACGCTGTGGGCGATCGCAGCGTTCGTCGTTATCGTGCCGTTTGGAGTGCTGCTGGTTCTGGTGCGTTCGCACAGTTCGGGCTTGCAGAGCGCCGACCAGAACGTAGCCGCTCACGCACACACGCTCGCCGTGAACCACCACGGGCTCGTCACGTTTCTTCAGGCCGTGAGCAACATCGGCGCGCCACGGACGTTCTGGGTTCTCGTCGCAGTCCTCACGGTCGTGCTGGTCATTAGGCGTGCGGCGCGGCTTGCCGTGTGGGCAGCGGTCACCATGGCGGGGGCGGCGCTGCTGGACAACGTCATCAAAACGGTCGCCAACCGGGCGCGCCCACACCTCGCGAACCCGGTCGCGAGCGCTCCCGGAAAGAGCTTTCCGTCAGGCCATGCCCTCGAGTCCTTCGTCGGCGTCGCCATCATTTTGATCGTGGTCTTGCCGCTCATGCGGCCCATGTGGCGCTGGGTGCTGCTGGCGGCGGCGACCATTGTGGTCGCCTTGATTGGGTTCGCTCGGATCACACTCGGCGTGCACTACCTCAGCGATGTCGTCGGTGGCTGGGTGTTCGCGGCCGGTTGGGTTGCAGCTACCTGTGCGGGATTTCGGGTATGGCGCACGAGCGTCTCGCCTCGATCCGCAGCCGGGGGCCTCGACGTCGAGGCCAGTCAACAGTTGGTGGGTCAATGAGACGAACTCTCGCCATCGCGTTCGGTGGCGCATTGATGCTCCTTCTCACAATGATCGGTCTTGGGCTCCTCGACGCCCACGTCCTCGCTCATAGCCGCTTTGGGCGCGCCGACGGATCCGTCGAATCGACGCTCGCTGGCCATCGAGACCACCTCTTGAATGCGCTGACGCTTGGCGCATCTGATGCGGCGTCGACCCTGCCGATCATCGTGATGTCGGTGCTCGTGGTCGTGGCCGCAGGACTCGTCTTCAAGAGGTGGCGAGAGCCGCTCTTCGTGGCTACCGCCATCGTCGGCGAGGTCGCCATCTTTGTCGTTACCACGCTGATGGTGCACCGCCCGCGTCCCAACGTCGTCCGTCTCGATCACGCGCCGCCAACGTCAAGCTTCCCCTCAGGTCACACTGCGGCTTCGGTCGCACTGTTCGGTGCAATCGCTGTACTCGTTGGGTGGCACAGCGCGCGCGTCGTTTGGCGGCGGCTCGCCATAACGGCCGCGATTGTGCTTCCGATCCTGGTCGGCGCTTCGCGGCTCTATCGGGGGATGCACTATCCGACGGACGTGATGGCTGGTGCGTTGCTTGGCTTCGTTTGGTTGCGCGTGGCGATGTCTGCCGCGCTCGGCGCACCCGCGAAAGCAGATGGTCGTCGTTCGATCACCGCAGACCACCATGTGGGCGCCCGGCGTATAACGCAGGCCGTCGGTGTACCGATCGCAAATACGCAAGCCCGTAGCTGACGGCGACGAGCAGCGCGACGATCGCGGCGGACAGCCATTGACCCGCGCCGTTGCCGTGTGCCACGCGGATTGCGTCGGTCGCCAAAGCTGAGAGTGCGACGGTAGCTGCGCAGAAGACGCCGACCGCTACCAATGTGGTGACCGGCGAGGGCAGGCTGATCAACGGCAGGTGTCGGCGCCAGCGACGCACGGCAAGGACGGCGAGGACCGTCAGCCCGAGAAGTCCGGCGGCGTATCGCGCATCGAGACCGTCAGACAATGATTCCGCGAGGTAGGCGCTCGTGCAGGTCGCGGCGTGTGGGTGCAGCGACATCCAGTGGCTGCACGACGAGGCCGAATAGGTCGTCCCCGGCGGGTCCGCGAACATGAACCGCAGACCCCACAGCGCCGTCATCGCCCGAGCGACGAGCCCGCTGACACCGATCGACACAAGTCCGACGCCGAGCAGCGGCGCAACTTGCGTGGCCCCGTTTCGCAACATCTTCGGTAGCGGCGGCAGTGGCTTCGGTGGTGCGCCCGCCGACCACTCGTGCGCGACGCGCTCCGCCGAGCCGAAATGCGCAATCGCAGCTCGCGCCGCGTCGTCGAGTCGCAGTCCGCGGGCCACGCCGCCATCGAGGTCGGCGTAAAGGTGGGCTTCGGTTTCGGTCAGCATCCGACGAACCGCACCGGCTTCGCCCACGAGATGTGCCAACAAATCGTCGAGGTAGCTCTCGATGATGTCTGAGTGCTCACTCATACCGTCACCCCCAGTACGGTGCTGACGCCCGCCGCGAACTCGGTCCACTCAGCGCGCCGCGCGTGCAGCGAGTTGCGACCCTCCGGTGTCAGTCGGTAGACGCGACGTCGGCGCACGCCGTTGTCGTCCCAGTCGCTCGCCAACAGGCCCTGACGTTCCAGCCGGTGCAGGGCCGGATACACCGTGCCCTCGGCGAGCGCGAACGCCCCATTGCTCCGGTCGCGCAGCTGACACACCACCTGGTATCCGTGAGCAGGTTCGGTGTCGATCACCTGCAAGAGCAACAGGTCGAGGTGACCTTTCAGCGGTTCGTTTCCCATACCTAGCATTGTGGGGTATCGGACGTCACATTTCAAGAGGTCGGGCGCCGCGCCCGCGTGGACGAACGCTGCGCTCGGATGTCGTTGTCGCCAGTGCGCCGGTGGCGTGCCGTAGCGGCTCTTGAACGCGCGGCTGAAAGCCGCCTCCGACGTGTATCCGACGTTCTTCGCGATGAGCGTGACCGGAAGGGCGGTGTCGCGGAGCAGGTCGGTCGCGGCGTCGAGGCGCACGTGTGCGAGATAGGTGGCTGGCGGCTTCCCGACGTGCGCGACGAACCGTGCAGCGAACGTTGACCGGGAAAGGTTGCATACTCGGGCCAGTTCTTCCACTGTCCAGTCGTGGCCGGGATCTCGGTGGATAGCGCTCAACGCCGGACCGGTTTGCGGGTCGAGCGCACCGGCCAACCAATTGGGTTCGGCGTCCGGGCCAGCGGCCCATGCGCGCAGAATTTGGATGAAGATCAGATCGAGGATGCGGGCGACCATTACCGCCGATCCTTGAGACGGCGATTGCATCTCGAAGAGGAGCATCCTGCGGGCTACCTCGAGCCCTTCGAGTGCGGGGCCGCGGTCGCCGCGCAGGATGATCACGGCCGGCAGGCTCCCGAGCAGGTGGCTCGCCTGCGGGTCGCCGATCGTGAATGTTCCGGTCAGCCAGCGGGCTGGCTCGAGTGCGTCGCTCTCGCGTGCGCTCGGCCCGCACGATCTCGGCTGCGCGCTTCGCTTGCATCGGTGAGGCGATGCGTGTCGCCGCGCGGGAGCAGGAGGACATCGCCGGAGCCCACGTACGTGACCTGCGGGTCTGCGTCGATCCGAAGCGCGAGTTCGCCTTCTTCGATGATGTGCAGGCTGCCGATGTCGGCGAAGCCGATCGAGAAAGTCCGCGGGGGAGCGTACGCATCGATCCGTTCTCCGCTCAGACGGACGCTACGGAGCAACTCCGAGAGCAAGTCCTGCGGCGCCGCTGGACGATCAGCAAAATGTCCCGGTGATGCCGTCATGGTCGTCGCCTGTTCCTCTGGCTACGGTCGTCAAGCAGTGATTGAAGGCACCAGTCGCAAGCATTCAGGAGATCGTCCATGACTGAGCTAGACAAGCCGACCAAGATTAGCTTCATCTATTCCAACCCCACCGACCCGGACGCCTTCGAGGCGGCGTACCCCGAGCAGCTTGCGCTCGCGCGCAAACTTCCCGGCCTGACTCGGTTGCAGACGTCGAAGGTCTGGCCCAAGGAAGACGGCAGCCCGACCCCGGCGTACCGCATGTTGGACCTGTACTTCGCCGACTACGCAGCAGCCAGCGCTGCCGCCGCGCAGGCTGGCCCGCTCGTCGGCGCCACTCTCGAGCACGCCACCGGAGGCGTCGTGATCGCCTTCGCGGAAGTTCCTGGACGACGCCTAGACCCGCGGTTCCCAGGTGAAGCGCCGGACGGCGACGAGCAGGCCGGCGATTCCCCAGATCGCCACGATCATCACATCGATCCAGTGGAACGGCGTACCGACGTAGCTGGCCTGCATGCCGCCGGCGAAATGCTTGACCGGAAATACCTTGGCCGTCCAGACGATCCACGCCGGCGCGTTGTCGCCGAGCGGAATGAAGACACCCGACAAGAAGAGCAGCGGCAGGATCGTCGCGTTGACGATCGGTGCGGCCGCGTCGAAGTTCGGGATCACCGAGGTGATCGCGAAACCGAGTGCACAAAAGCTCGCCGCTCCGACCACCAGCATGACGAGGAAGCGGACCAGACCGATTCCTGACGGTATCTCGGCGTGGTAGAAGAGCTTCCCGAATGCCACCGTTATCGCGACCAGGACGACGGCAACGAGGAGCGCGTGCAGCACCCTGGCCGCGAAGTACACGGCACTCGGAATCGGCGTCCCGTTCGTTCGTTTCAGCACGCCCGTGTCGCGCTGAAAGGTCAGGCTGATCGCGATATTCGTGTAGCACGCGGTGATGACCGAGAACGCGGCCATCTGGGCGACGTAGTACGTCGACTGGTGCACGTCGCGGCCGCCCAGCCGAACCTGGCCGTGGCCGAGCAGCGAAGTGAAGATCACGAGGAACATGAGCGGAAAGGCGAACGTGAAGAACGCGGACGCCGGGTTTCGCCAGAACGCCTTGTTGACGAAGCGCAACTGGAAGACGGTGAGGGTGGCCGCGCTCATGAGTGCACCCCGCCGGTCAATTGCAGGTAGATGTCTTCGAGCGAGGGCCGCTGAATCTGCAGCGCCTCGAGAGTGATCTCGTTGTCGATCGCCCACCGGGTCAACTCATACATGGCGCGGGTCAGGTCGTCCGGTGAAAACGCGAGGCGATCGTCGCCGGGTGAGTGGTCGCCGAGGCCGGGGGGCGGCGTCGTTCCGGCTGGCAGTCGATAACTCACGGTGGCGCGGGCCGATTCGCGGCCCGCGAGGGTCGCCGGCGTCCCTTCCGCAACGAGCCGTCCGTCAGCGATGACGGCGACCCGATCGGCCAGGTATTGAGCCTCGTCCATGTAGTGCGTGGTCAGCAGCACCGTCTTGCCGAGTTCGGCCAGGCTCTTGACGACCTCCCATGCCTCGTGTCGCGCGGACGGATCGAAGCCGGTCGTCGGCTCGTCGAGAAACAACATCTCGGGGTCGCCAGCCAACGCGATTGCCACATCGAGGCGGCGCTGCTGGCCACCTGAGAGCGTGACGACGCGCGCGTCACGCTTCTCGTCCAGACCGACCAGGCCGATCACCTCGTCGACCGGGCGCGGGTGTGGGTAGTAGCCCGAGTACATCGCGATCGTCTCTGCAACGGTGAGGTATCGATCGACACCCGTCGACTGCAAGACGATCCCGATTCGCTTCTTCAGCTCTGCGCGCTGGCTGCTCGGATCGAGGCCGAGGACGCTGATCTCGCCCTGGTCGCGATGCCGGTAGCCCTCCAGAATTTCGACGGTGGTGGTCTTCCCCGCGCCGTTGGGCCCAAGCAGCGCGAATACCTCGCCCCGCGCGATCTCAAGGTCGATGCCTTTGACCGCTGCGACGTCGCCGTACGACTTCGTCAGACCCCGCACCCGGACGGCGGGCACCTCATCGGTTGCTGATGCCATGGGTTCATCCTAGGGACGCCGGCGAGCATCGCTTTCGCTGCGCGGCTCTGTGTGCCCTAGGACGAGCCCGGCGCGTGGGCCTCGAGAAACGCGTATACCTCTGCGTCGTCGACGCCGGGGAAGGTGCCAGAGGGAAGCGCACCGAGGATGTGTGTGTGCATTTTCGCGCTGGGCCATGACGCGTCGGACCATTTGCGCGACAGCGCAGTAGGTGGCCGACGACAGCACGCCGGATCGGGGCACGTGGACGCGGTGCGCGAGGTGCTCTCGCGGCCGCGGAACCACTTCGATGCCGCGAACGGCACGCCGAGCGTGACGGAGAACTCGCCATCGGTTCCCTTGCCGGTGTGCGCACTGCACCAGAAGGTGCCAGCTGGGGTGTCGGTGTACTGGCTGAACCCACCGGCCTCCTCGCCGTGGTCGAACACTTGTCGCGACGTCCAGTGCCGGCAGATGGTCTGGCCTTCGATCGCTCCCGTGACGTCGGCCGGGAAGTTGACGCCGTCGTTCTCGTAGCCCTTCAGCAGGGTGCCGTCGCGACTGACCCGCAGGAAATGCACCGAAATCCCCAGTTGAGAGGTCGCGAGGTTGGTGAAGCGGTGGCTGGCGCTTTCGTGTGTGACGCCGAAGACATCGCGGAAGTCCTCGACCGACAGGTCCTTCTCGCTCTTTGCTCGTTGCAGCATCGCCACGGCGGCTGTCTTGGGCATCAGGCAGCAGGCCGCGAAGTAGGTGATTTCCATCCGCTGCTTGAGAAAGTCGGCGTAGGTGGGCGGGTTCGTGTGCTCAAGCGCCCGATGTGCGGCGGCCTGCAACGCTAGTGAACGCAGTCCGTGGCCGCCCGGAATTGACTGTGGTGGAAGGTAGATCCGCCGGTTCTCCAGGTCTGTGACGCTGCGGGTCGAGTGCGGCAGGTCGGAGGCGTGGTGCAGTGTGAATCCCAGCCGCTGCACGATCCGTTCGACCGTTCGGTGCGTGAGTGCGCCGCCCGTATGACCAGCAGAGAGTACGAGTTCTTCGGCCGCTGTCTCGATGTCGGGCAGGTAGTTGTCGCGCTCGCGCATCCAGCGCCGCAGTGCGGTGTTCGCCCGCCGCGCCTCCTCCGGCGTCGCACTGGCCTCACTCGAGCGTCGGGCGAGTTCGGCGTGCAACCCGACAAGCGCCTCGAGCGCCTCGCGCGGCAGCTTCTTGCTTGACCGGACGGCGGGCAGTTTCAGTGCGGCGTAGAGCGGGCTGCGTTGTGCGGCATCCAGCTCGATCTCCAGCGCATCGCGGCGGCTGGGCGGATCGGCGGCCAGCAGGTCGGCGACTTCGACCCCGAGGCAGGCCGCGAGCGCGTTCAGCAGCGTGAGCCGCGGCTCCCGGCGTCCGTTCTCGATCAACGAGAGCTGGCTCGGCGAGGTACCGGTCGCGGCCGCCAATGCGTCGAGCGTGAGCCCGGCCTTGGATCGGTAGGCGCGGATCCGGCGCCCGACGGTAAGGACGGCCGTGCCCGTGTCGACCGCCGTCGGGGTGGAAGTGAGAACCATGTCTTGACAATAGCGAAAGAATCGCCAAAGTTTCCATCGTTCCGGCCTGAGATAGACGGTCACTCTTGCCGCACCGTCGGTACACGGAACGATCTTTTGCCGACGGAGGTCACGATGACTGCAACACCTGCGCTGCCGGATGCCGAGCAGTTGCGTCGCCGCTGGGCGACCGAAGCCCGGTGGGCCGGTATCGAGCGCAACTACGACGCCGACGACGTCGTCGCGCTTCGGGGTCGGGTGGTCGAGGAGTACACGCTGGCCCGTCTCGGCGCGGAGCGGCTGTGGCAGCTCCTCCACACCCAGGACTACGTCAGTGCGCTCGGCGCGCTCACCGGCAACCAGGCCGTGCAGATGGTGAAGGCCGGCCTGAAGGCCATCTACCTGTCGGGCTGGCAGGTCGCGGCGGATGCGAACCTGGCCGGGCAGACCTATCCCGACCAGTCTCTGTACCCGGCCAACTCGGTGCCCGCCGTCGTCCGGCGCATCAACAACGCGCTGCTGCGAGCGGACCAGATCTCGTGGACCGAGGACTCATCAGCGCCCGATCCGCATTTCCTTGCGCCGATCGTCGCGGATGCGGAGGCCGGATTCGGTGGGCCGCTGAACGCTTTCGAGCTGATGCGGGGAATGATCGCCGCCGGCGCAGCCGGTGTGCACTGGGAAGACCAGTTGGCGAGTGAAAAGAAGTGCGGCCACATGGGTGGCAAGGTGCTGGTGCCGACCGGGCAACACATTCGCACGCTGAACGCGGCGCGGCTGGCGGCCGACCTCTGCGACGTCCCGACGCTGATCGTCGCCCGCACCGACTCACTCGGCGCGAACCTGCTCACCTCCGACATCGACGAACGCGACGCGCGATTCGTCACCGGCGACCGGACAGCGGAGGGCTTCTACCGGGTCACACCTGGGCCCGATGCAGCGATCGCGCGCGGTCTCGCGTACGCGCCGTATTGCGACCTGCTCTGGGTTGAGACAGCAACCCCCGACCTCGCCTTTGCCCGTCAGTTCGCTGAGGCGATCCATCGCGAGTTCCCTGGCAAGAAGCTGGCCTACAACTGCTCGCCATCGTTCAACTGGAAAGCGACGTTGGACGACGACGCGATCGCGTCGTTCCAGAAGGAACTCGGCGCGATGGGATACGCGTTCCAGTTCATCACGCTGGCCGGATTCCATGCGCTCAATCACTCGATGTTCGAGCTGGCGTTCGGGTACGCACGCACCGGTATGAGCGCGTACGTGCGACTGCAGCAGGCCGAGTTCGCGGCCGCCGCCCGCGGCTACACCGCGGTCAAGCATCAAGCCGAGGTCGGCACCGGCTACTTCGACATGGTCACCACCGCACTCAACCCGGCCTCCGACACGTTGGCCCTCGCCGGCTCAACCGAAAGCGAGCAGTTCTGATGACGAGCCGACACGCTCGACCGCCGCGACTTTCAAGCAATATCGGACGGCGTCGACCTTGCGATCTTGCGGGACCATCCGCCGTCCGCGATGAAATCTTGACTCCTGCCGCCCTCGAGTTCGTCGCCGACCTGCACCGCACATTCAACGCACGACGGCTGGCTCTCCTGGAGGCTCGGAAGGCGAGGCAGGTGCTGATCAACGCTGGCGGCACGTTGGACTTTCTGCCCGAGACAGCGGAGATTCGGGCGGGATCGTGGCAGGTCGCGCCGCCGGCGCCGGGGTTGGTGGATCGGCGGGTGGAAATCACCGGTCCGACCGACGCGAAGATGACGATCAACGCGTTGAACTCGGGTGCGAAGGTGTGGTTGGCGGACTTCGAGGACGCGAACACGCCGCTGTGGGAGAACATGGTCGGCGGACACCTCAACCTGCGCGCTGCCATCGACGGCACATTGGAATTCACCTCCCCTGAGGGGAAGCACTACACGCTCCCGTCACCATCGACGCTGCCGACGATCGTGGTGCGCCCGCGCGGGTGGCACCTCACGGAAAAGCACCTGCTGGTCGACCGCGAGCCGATGTCTGGCAAGCCTGTTCGACTTCGGCATGTACCTGTTCCATTGCGGGCAACGGCAGATCGATGCCGGCAAGGGTCCGTACTTCTACCTGCCGAAGATGGAAAGTCATCTCGAGGCGCGGCTGTGGAACGACGTGTTCGTCTACGCCCAGGCGGCGCTCGGTATCCCGCGGGGCACGATCCGCGCGACCGTGCTGATCGAGACGATCTGGGCGGCGTTTGAGATGGACGAGATCCTGTATGAGTTGCGCGAGCACTCGTCGGGACTCAACGCCGGCCGGTGGGACTACTTGTTCTCGCTGATGAAGGTCTTCCGGGCTCGGGGCTCGGAGTTTCTGTTACCCGACCGCAACAGCGTGACCATGACCGCGCCGATGATGCGCGCCTACACCGACTTGCTGGTCGCCACCTGTCACCGGCGCGGAGCCCATGCGATCGGCGGCATGGCGGCGTTCATCCCGAACCGGCGCGACGCCGCGATCAACGACATGGCGATGGCGAAAGTGCGTGCCGACAAGGAACGCGAGGTGGGCGACGGTTTCGACGGCTCCTGGGTGGCCCACCCAGACCTGGTCCCGCTGTGCGATGAGGTGTTCACCGCAGTGCTGGGCGACCGCCCCGACCAGCGGGAGCGGCTGCGCGACGATGTGCGGGCGAACGCTGTTCAGATCCTCAACGCACACGCGACTCCTGGCGCGATGACCGAAGAAGGACTTCGCAACAACATCAGCGTCGCCGTGCAGTACCTCGCGTCTTGGCTACGCGGCAACGGCGCGGTCGCGATCAACAACATGATGGAGGACGCCGCAACTGCCGAGATCTGCCGCACCCAGGTCTGGCAATGGATGCACAACGACGTCAAGTTGAACAACGGCAGACCGGTCACCCGAAGAGTCGTGTCCTGGCTACTCAACGAGGAGCTACGCACCCTCGGCCCCGACTACGCCGCCGGCCGCGACCTGTTCGAAGAAGTCACGCTCACCGACGAATACGTCGACTTCCTCACACTGCCCGCCTACCAGCGCATGCCATGACCCGCCGCGCTAGCACGCTGCGAAGGGTAGTGACCGGGGACGTCGATCGCTTCAGTCGCGATGGCCGCAGTCCCTCGTGGTCGAGCGCCGTTGCAAAGAGCGAGGTCAGGGTTCGAGTTCGGCTCTGACGGCGGCGACGATGTCAGCCGCGTGGCGTAGGTACGCTGCGATGCTGCGGCTGCGGTCGACTGCGGCTGTGCGTAAGACCAGCACTCTCGCCCTCGAGCTCGTCGTCCGCGGCACGAGCTGAATCCGGCCCGTTCATCACCGCGATCACGACACTCTGAGACGATTTTGCGGCGCCGACCGACGGGCTGTCGATCCGCGTTGAGCGTGTCTAGGGGCGCGGCATCGGTCTGTGGCCGCGACCTGGACGTATCCTCGCCGCGTCGCGCACTCACACCTTCGACCAGTTCTCCACGGCTATCGACGATGGGTTCGCTCGGTCGGCTCGCGCACATCTGCACTGGTTGTGGCTGGCCGACGGCTATCGGGCAGGCGAGCCCGACGACGATGACAACGATCCCGATTCGCTTCTCGACGATCGACGTACGAGGTTGGCCTGGCTGACCGCCAGCGAGCGATTCGGGTAGCAGTTCGACTTCGGCGACGACTGGCTGCATCTGTGCACCGTTGGACCGACGCGCATCAGTCCTGAGGAGACGCTCCGCATTGCGGTTCACGAGGAGCGGTGGTCTGGTTGACTAGGTGGGTGTCTGATGAGCGGTCAATGCCAACCGATGCGCAGGTGAAGGCCGCCGCCGACGGCCTGGCCACGCACCCCAGTGAGGATCACGCCGGCGGCACCCGCGGCAGGTTGAACTGGCTACGCGCAGCCGTTTTGGGCGCGAACGATGGGATTGTTTCTGTCGCTGGCATCGTGCTTGGGGTCGCCGGTGCGACGAGCGCTCGTGGGCCGATCTTCACCGCTGGTCTTGCGGGGTTGGTCGCGGGCGGGGTGTCGATGGCACTGGGGGAGTACGTGTCGGTCAGTAGCCAACGCGACAGCGAAGCGGCGCAGTTGATGCAAGAACGCCGCGAACTCGCTGAGTCGCCGGAGCAGGAAATCGCCGAGCTGACGGCGCTGTATATGGCGAAGGGCCTTACTGCGGCGACGGCGAAGCAGGTCGCGGTTGAGTTGACTGATCACGACGCGTTCGCCGCGCACGTCCACGCGGAACTGGGGATCGACCCCAAAGAACTCGCCAACCCATTTCAAGCGGCCGCGGCGTCAGCGTTGGCCTTCACCGCCGGCGCCTTATTGCCCATGCTGGCGATCTTGTTGCCGCCCCAAGCTTGGCGTATACCCGTCACCTTCGGTGGGGTCCTGGTCGCATTAGGCGTCGCCGGCGCGATCAGCGCTCAGATCGGCGGAAGCGCGGCGAAGCGCGCGGTGCTGCGGGTGCTGATCGGCGGCGCGGCCGGGCTCGCGCTGACGTACGGGATTGGCCATCTCTTCGGGACATCCGTTAGCTAAACCGTCAGCGTGCCGCGTCGCACCGCACATCTACCGTGTGTCGGAGTCGCCCTGTTTCGAGTATTCCTGCCAGGTGGCAGGCCGTATTCGTGTGTATCGAGTATTCGTGTGCATGGCGCGACATCGCCCGGCAGGCCGCGGAGGCTGCGGCTGCCCTCATGCCGCGCGCTGAGCTGCACGCCCGTGACCACGACGTGACCACCAGGGCCAGCTTGACCCCTTCGACGACCGACCCAGATGAGCAAAAGCCCAGGTCAGACATGGTGCGCCGCCAGGGACTTGAACCCCGAACCCGCAGATTAAGAGTCTGCTGCTCTGCCAATTGAGCTAGCGGCGCGTAAGCGAAGAGAGCCTACCAGCGAAGATCGCTCAGCCAGATCCGTCCGACTTTTAGGCCGTGTGAGCGTGCGCGGCTTCCGGGATCACCAGCACATCGGCGTCCGCCTTCTTGGCTTCACGTTCGAACATTTCGCGCGAGCGCGGTCCATTTGGATCGACGAGATCGACGAGCAACGTGATCGGGAGGCCACGACGCATAGCCTTCATGAGTGGGTGCTCTGGGCGCTTAGCAGTCTCCGGCAGCAAGATCGAGTCGTGACTGTTCATGGGGCTCCCTCCCGAACCGCCCGAATGGCGAGTTACATCCATGTAGTTCGGTCGGCGGGAGCCAGACCTTTAGCCCAAATGGCCGCGAGTTCGTTAGGCCGAATGGTCTAAGGGCGGCGAGTCACCATCGAGCGGCTGCCGGTCGGCCTCGGCGGTGAACCGAACCGAGACCTTCACCTCCGGGCGGCGCTCCTCCATCATCGCGAGGCGCTCGAAGGTGGCCCGGTCGGCCGGGGTCAGCGGCGGCTGCGTCAGCGAGCGTGGCCACAGATGGTGGCGCCGCACCACGTTGATCTCCGCGGCGTAGAGCGTGAGCTGGGCGGCCAGAAAGAGCCACGACAGCAGACCGATGACGATCGCGAAGAAGCCGTACGTCGCGTTCGCGTGCGCCAGCGAGTGCCGAACGAAGTACCCGCCGAGCAGCTGAAGCGCCTCCCAGAAGACGGTTGCCAACACCACGCCAAGAGCGACATCGCGCCAGCCGAGATCCTCGCTGGTCAACACGATGAAGACCACGAAGAAGACGCCGAGGTTCACGACGAACGACATCGCCAGCGTCCAGAACCACCCGAGCGGACCATGCAGCCAGGTACGTACCGAAGCCGGCCAACGTCGTTGCGCCAACGCTGGCAAGTCCGAGGACGCCGAGCCAGAAATACCCGCGCAGCCGGCGTCCGAAGAAGTTCGGCCACGACTTGTAGGGCACGTTCCAGATCGTGTTCATCGCGTTGACGGCCGCTTGGCCGAGTCCCTGCGCGCCATACAGCGTGCCGAGTACGCCCGACCACGAGAGCGATCCCGCTGCCCTTGAGCGCGTGCGTGTCGTTCTGCAATTGAGCGCTGATGATCGGGAAGTTGGCCAGCGCTGAGTTCAGCAGGTGCGCCTGCAGCGCGGGGTGCCCGGAAAGGACGAACCCGAGCACGGTCGCCATCAGCAGCAGCATCGGGAATAGCGCGAACAGCCCGTAGTAGGCGATCAGCGCGGCCTTGCCGCCGGCCTGGTCGTTGCCGAACTTCTGCAGGACGGCAATCGGGACGGCGAGGGCGGGGTGTTGCTGCTGGTACCGATCGAAGCGCCGAAACGAGCGCTCAACGGCGTTCACTACGCGCTTCCCTTCGTCCGTGGACGACAACTGCCGGTCTCTATACCCGCAACTGTCTACCAACCCTCGGTGGGGTCGCGCGAAACGACGAAGGGCAGCGCATCGTGCGCTGCCCTTCACAGATACTCGTGGGGTGAGCGACGGGGCTCGAACCCGCGACCCCCGGGACCACAACCCGGTGCTCTACCAGCTGAGCTACGCCCACCACGGCTCGGTCAGTGTAGCGGGGTTACGGCTGCGGCTGGCTGGCCTCGGTGCCAGCTGCCTCGCCGCGATCGACTCCGCACCGATCGAGGCGGCGATACCGCGAGCGGTGGCGGTGTCTGGCCCAGGCTGCGGGACGAACAGCGCCTCGCGGTAGTAGCGCAGCTCCTCGATGCTCTCGCGGATGTCGGCGAGTGCCCGGTGCCCGCCCTTCTTGGCAGGGCTCGCGAAGTAGACCCGCGGGTACCAGCGCCGGGCGAGTTCCTTGATGCTCGACACGTCGATCATGCGGTAGTGCAGGTGGTCATCGAGCACCGGCAGGTCACGCGCGATGAAACCGCGGTCGGTCGCGATCGAGTTCCCGCACAGCGGCGCCTTGCGCGCCTCGGGCACATATTGGCGGACGGCGAGCAGCAGCTGTTCCTCCGCCTCGGCCAGCGTGATCCCGGCATCGAGCTCGTCCAGCAGCCCCGAGGTCGTATGCATCGCGCGCACCACGTCGGGCATAGTGTCGAGCGCCTCCTGCGGCGGCTTGATCACCAGGTCGACGCCGTCCCCGACCACATTCAACTCAGCGTCGGTCATCAGCATCGCGACCTCGATGAGCGCGTCGGTGCGCAGGTTGAGGCCGGTCATCTCACAGTCGATCCAGACCAAGTAATCGCTCACAGGCCCACTCTAGATCGTCACAGTCGGCGCACTCGCCGCGCGGGCACCGTTCAGCCTCCGATGTAGGACATCTCGACCTTGTGTGGCCCCTCGTGTGAGGCGTGGGCAGCGCGCAATTCGGAGTAGCGGTCGGCGCGCGCCGTCCAGACACCGGCGACGGCGGCATCGAGGGCGGCGGCTGAGGCGCCTGAGCGCACCAGCGCCCGCAGGTCGTGGCCGGTCGAGGCGAACAGGCAGGTGTAGACCTCACCGATCGCGCTCAGACGGGCCCGCGTGCAGGCGCCGCAAAACGGCTGGCTGATCGACGAGATGACGCCAACCTCGCCAAAGCCGTCGAGATAGCGGTAGCGGTTCGCGACCTCGCCCGGGTAGCCAGGCGGCACCGGCTCGAGCGGCCAGCACGGTGGCGACCCGGTCGATGATCTCGGCGGCGGGCACCACCTCGTCGAGCCGCCAGCCGTTGGTGTCGCCGACGTCCATGTACTCGATGAACCGCATGGTGTGGCCGTGCTCGCGCGCATAGGCGGCCAGTCCCTCGACGTCCGCATCATTCCAGTTCCGGCGGATCACCGCGTTCAGCTTCAGCGGCGCGAACCCCGCGGCCGCCGCCGCATCGATGCCCTCGAGCACCGAGCCGAGCTTGACGTCGCTATCGGCGACCTGCGCGAACGTCTCGCTCGTCGAGCGTGTCGAGGCTGACGGTGATGCGAGTAAGCCCAGCGGCCCGCAGGCGGTCTGCGTGCCGCGCGAGCAACGAGCCGTTCGTCGTCAGCGCGATGTCGTCGATCCCGGGCACCGCAGCGACCATCGTGACCAGATCGGGGAGACCGGCCCGCAGGAGAGGTTCGCCGCCGGTGAGTCGCACCTTACTTACTCCCGCGCGCGCGAACGCGCCGACCACGCGGACGATCTCCTCGAAGCGCAGCAGGTCGCGATGCGGCAGAAAGACGAATCCGGGACCGAAGACCTCGCGCGGCATGCAGTAGTGGCAGCGCAGATTGCAACGGTCGGTGACCGAGATGCGCAGATCGTGCAACGCGCGACCGCGCGTGTCGATGGGGTGCGAGGAACGGCCGGTCACGACGTTGCGTCGTCGCTAGGAATGTGTGCCGGCAACTCGGGCATCCCGAAGTGCCCGCCACGTTCGGCCAGCATGGTGCTGTCGCGCTTGCGCCCGTCTGGATGCTCGGCCAGCCATGCATCACTCACCGCGCGAGCGACTGCCTGGTGCAGCCTCGTCTGGAACATCGTCGGAATGATGACGCCGAGCCCGCGCTGGTCGTCGGTCACGATGTCGGCGATCGCGCGGGTCGCGGCCTGCTTCATGGCGAGCGTCACCGTGGTCGCGCGTGCGTCGAGCGCGCCCCGGAAGAACCCGGGGAAGCACAGCGCATTGTTGATCTGGTTGGGCATGTCGGAGCGTCCGGTCGCCAGCAGCGCGTCCTTGCGAGCCTCCTCGGGCAACAGCTCCGGCTCTGGGTTCGACAGCGCAAAAACGATCGGCTGCGGGGCCATCGTGAGCAGGAGGTCAGGATCGACCGAACCTCGGCGGGCGGTGCCGATGAAAACATCGGCATCGCGCAGCGCCTCTTCCATCGTAGTGATGCCGCGCGGGTTCGACCGGGCCGCGAGTTCGCGATGATGCGGCGCGGTTTCGGGCCGGTCCGCCAGCACGCCGTCCTTGTCGAAGATGATCAGGTCTTTGACGCCAGCGTCGAGGAGCGCGGAGCAAATCGCCGTCCCGGCTGCACCGCACCCGACATGAACGATGCGGACGTCGGGGTACGTCCGCCCAGTGATGCGGCAGGCGTTGAGGAGAGCTGCCGAGACCACGACGGCCGTGCCGTGCTGATCGTCGTGAAAGACCGGGATATCGAGCTGCCGCTGCAACTCCGTCTCCACCTGGAAGCAGCCTGGTGCCGCGATGTCTTCGAGATTGATGCCGCCGAACCCCGGCGCGATTGCCAGCGTGGCGTCGATCACGGCCTGCGGGCTCTTGGCATTCAGGCACAGCGGGTAGGCGTTGACGCCGCCGAACTCCTTGAAGATCAGCGACTTGCCCTCCATGACCGGCAGCGCGCCGAGCGGGCCGATGTTGCCCAATCCGAGGACGGCGGTCCCGTCGGTGACGATCGCGACCGACGTGCCTTTGGCGGTGAGGGTCCAAGCAGACTCAGGCCGGACGGCGATTGCGGAGGCAATTCTTGCCACGCCAGGCGTGTAGGCCATGGACATGTCCTGGCGGGTGCGCAGCTGGGTACGCGCGGTGACCTGGATCTTGCCGCCCAGGTGGTACAGGAACGTCGGGTCGGAGGTGTGCCGGACCTTGACGCCGGCCTGCGTCTCCAACGCTGCGGCGACCTCATCGACGTGGTCTTCGTCGAGGGCCAGCAGCGTCAGGTCGACGGTCGCGCCCGTGGTCGTCACGTCGACGAGGTCCATCCCGGTGACGACGCCTCGTGCGTCGCTGACGATCTCGGCCAGCCGGGGGAGCAGCGTCGGGTCGTGGGGTGCCAGCACCCGCATGGTCACGGTGTAACCAGCACCGGAAGCGCGGCCGCTGCGTGCACTGCCTGGGCCGGCTGGCAAATCGCTCATGCTTCATCATGCCGTAGGGGGCGTCACTAGGCTCAACTACATGAGCCTCGCCGTGGCCGCGATCGCCTTCGGCGTGGTCTTCCTCGCCGAGCTGCCAGACAAGAGCATGATCGCGTCGCTGGTTCTCGGCACCCGCTTCCGCCCGCTGTACGTGTGGGTCGGCGCGGCGGCCGCCTTCGCCGTCCATGTCGTCCTCGCTGTTGCGGCCGGTGGTGCATTGGCGCTGCTGCCGCATCGCTTGGTCGAGGCCATCGTGGCCGTGCTGTTTCTGGCGGGTGCGGCTCTGCTGCTGTTCGGCAACGAGTCGCGCGAGGAAGAAGCGGGGCTCGACGAGAGCGGCAGTGTCGCGGAGATCGCGGTTCCGACGCTTCGCCGGGTCGCCTCCGTGAGCTTCGCCGTGATCTTCGTGGGTGAGTGGGGCGACATCACCCAGATCGCGACGGCCAACCTTGCGGCGAAGTATCACGATCCGATTGGCGTCGGCGTTGGCGCCTTGCTCGGTTTGTGGACAGTGGTGGCCATCGGCGTCGTGGCCGGCGCGAAACTCGTCGAGCGCGTGCCGCTGGCGTTGGTTCGCCGTATTACCGGGGTGATCCTGGCGGCACTCGGCGTCGTGAGCGCGGTGGCCGCTATTCGCGGCTGAGCCTCGGGGTCGACGTTTCGATTAGATTGCGACGGTGACACCCACCCAGCTACGTGCCTACTCGGCGGTCGTTCGCCACGGTTCGGTCAAGGACGCGGCAGCTGAGATCGGGGTCACCGAGGCCGCAGTGTCGTTGCATCTCGGGCAGCTGCGCAGGGAGCTCTCGGACCAGTTGTTCACGCGTACTGCCGCTGGCTTGGCGTTCACGCCAGGCGGCCTCCGTCTCGCGAGCCGGGCAGCCGAGATGCTAGGCCTGCAGGCTCAGACCATTCGCGAGGTCACCCAGGCCGGGCACGGCCGCCGCTTGATGCGTCTCGCGGCAACCAGTCTGTTCGCAGAGTATGCGGCCCCAGGTTTGATCGAGATGTTCGTCGGCCGTGCTGACGACTTCGACGTGGAGCTCAGTGTGCGACCGCCTTCCCAATTCGAGGCACTGCTGGCCTCGCGAGCGGTCGATGTTGCTATCGGGCCGCGGATGCCGAATCGGCCTGGCGCGTTGGTCTGCAAGCCATTCCTGAACTATCACGTCGTCGCTGTCGTGGGATCGGGGCACCCGCTCGCAACGACCGGGGTCGTTCGTCCTGCGGTTCTCAAGGAACAGACCTGGCTGCTCGGACCGTCGGCAGCCGGCGAGAGCGGCGTTGTACCGCAACTGCTGCGACAGCTTGACATCCCCGAGGAGCGTCAGCGGATCTACCAGAGCCACGCGGCGGCCCTCGACGAGGCGAAACGCAACAACGGTGTCGCCCTCGCGGCGTCCTTTGCGGTCACGGCAGACATCGCGAACGGCCGATTGGTGGTGCTCAACGGTCCGGGACTGCAGGCAGAAGGAGTGTGGGCGACCCTGACGCTGCCCGAGCATGGCGTCGTCCCCGCGGCGGCGGAATTGACCCGATTCATCTCGACGCCGCGTGCGATCCAGGCGATGTTGAAGGGATCCGGAGTGCACATCGGTCACTTCAGGCCGTCCGTACACGTCACGCTCTGGAAGTAGTCCCCGCCGCTGGCAGGTCAGCCTTTGATCGGCGCGACGCAACAGGTACTCGCCGACCCGCACGCCCGACCGCGTCGAACGCATCACCCAGTGCGCGCAGGTTGTGCGCCGGCAGCAGTTCGTGGCAGTACGGCAACGCGGCCGCCATCGCCGCAACGAGCGGAGCGAAACCGGACGCCGCGACGCGCGGATTCATCCAGATCACCCGATGCGCGCGCCGATTGAGGCGGGCCATCGCGGCGCCGAGCGCTTCCGGCTTGTCGCTGTCCCAGCCATCGGAGGCAATCACGACCACGGCACCGCGAAGCACACCGCCGTGCCGCGACCGCAACAGCGCGTCGAGATTCGACGCAATGCGGGTGCCGCCGAAGCGATCGACGACGGTGGCCGTCGCCTGCTCGATCGCTACCTCCACCGATCGGTGCGCCAATACCGGCGTGAGCCGCGTCAGGCTCGTGCCGAAGGCGAAGACCTCGGCGTCGGCGTAGAGCACGGCAGCATGCATCAGATGCATGTACGCCGCGGCATGCGCCTGCATCGACTGGCTGACGTCGCACACCATCACCACCCGGCGTGGCCGGTAAGCAGGTGCCGCGCGCACCACGTGTATGGGTTCCCAGCCAGTGCGGCGCGAGCGCACCATCGTGGCCCGCAGGTCGACGTATCGGCCGCTCGCCAAAGGCTCCTGCCGGCGGGTGCGCCGGGCTGGCCAGTTGGTGAACGCCGTCTCCAGCCACCCGCCCAGTTGGGCAAGTTCTCGAACGCTGAGTTTCTCGAAGGGAGTATCAGCCAGGGCAACGAGGTCGCTCGGCAGCCGTTCAGGAACGGTCAGTGACGACTCGGCGTCGTCGCTCGCCCCAGTGGCGGGCGGCAGCGTCGCCCACGGCAACCCCCCGCCGTCCACGAAGTCATCTCTGCCGCCGGGGAGAGCGGCGAACTGATCGTCGGGGCCAGTCGGCGGTACGGCATCAGGGTTGCGCCTGCTGGGCGGGTCGGCACCCAGGCCCATGCCGTCGAAGGCCGCCGCGAAGACCCGGTCGAACACGTCGAGATCGCTGTGCCGGTGCGTGAGGCTGATGCGCGCCAGCCAGTAGAGCTCCGACCGCGTCGCCGGCGGTTGCGCCGCGAGCGCGCTCGCGAGGGTACCGGTACTCGGCAGGTCGACGTCGACGCCCGCTGATCGCAATCGCAGCGCTAGTCCGAGTGCGAACGCCGCTCGGTCGATGCCGCGCAACAGCCCAGCGGTCCGGCGCTGCCTATCGTCGGACGATGACATAGATGACGATCGCGAGGACGACGAGGAACCCGACGACGGGCAGCAGCCGCTTTGCCACTGCGCCACCGGCGAGTTGCGTCAGATTCACGGCCTCGGGCTCCTGCGTGGGCCGGAAAGCGGGCTTGGCGGCGGTCACCGTGTCGGCGGCGGTCGCGGCATCGGTGGGTGCCGCTCCGGTGGTGCTCGACCACCTGTTCTGGCGTCGTCATGAGTTGCTTCTCGAGCGATTCGACGAATTGTGCGAGGAGCTTGCTCGATACCTCGGCGATCATGCCGCTGCCAAATTGAGCGAGCTTGCCGCTGATCTTCAGATCGGTCTCGACCGAGACCACCGTGCGATCGGCGCCGTCGGCACGCAGCTGAGCAGTGATGATGGCGGACGCGTTGCCCGCGCCACGAGAGTCGCGGCCCTTGGCGTCGATGACGGCATGATGCGTTGCGTCGTCCTTCTCGATGAACGACGCGGTGCCGGCGAACTCGCTGATCACCGGACCGACCTTGACCTTGACCTTGCCGAGAAAGGCATCGCCGTCTCGGCCGGTGAGCTGCGCGCCTGGCATGCACGGCGCGATGCGCTCCAAGTCGGTGAGCACCCGCCATGCCTCGTCGACGGGCACGTTGACGGTGAACTCATTGTCGATCTTCATCGGATCCTCGTCGCAGCTCGGTAGATGGTCATCAGGACGACGGGGCGCCGTAGCCGAGCTCGACGAGGGCGCCGACCATCGTGTCGCGGTCGTCGGGTGTCTTGGCGATAGCGCCGAGCGTGCGCAACACGTCGGCGCGCATCAGTTCGGTTGCACCGAGCACACTGAGTGCCGAGAGCCAGTCGATGGTCTCGGCCATGCCCGGCGGCTTGTCGAGTTCGAGGGCGCGCGCCCGGCCGACGAACTGCGTCGTGTTTTGGATCAGCAATTCACTCGCCGCTGGGACGGTCCGGCGAAGGATTTCGGCCGCGCGTTCGGGCGAAGGGAAGTCGATCCAGTGATAGAGGCATCGGCGTCGTAACGCGTCGTGCAGTTCGCGGCTTCTGTTCGACGTGAGTACGACGATGGGCGGCCGCACAGCGGTGAATGTCCCCAGTTCAGGGATCGTCACCGATGACTCTCCGAGGAACTCGAAGAGCAGTGCTTCGAACTCGTCATCGGCGCGGTCGATCTCGTCGATCAGCAGTACTGGCGCGGCCGGCCCGCGATGGCGGACGGCTTGCAGAATCGGCCGTTCCAGCAAGAACTCTTCGGTGAAGAGGTCGGCGTCGGTGATGGTCTCGGCGGTGGCCTCCGCAAGCCGTATCGCGAGTAGTTGCCGTTGGTAGTTCCACTCGTACAGGGCCTCGCCGACGGTCAAGCCCTCGTAACACTGGAGTCGGATGAGTGGGACGTCGAGTGCTCGCGCGAGCGATTTGGCTGCGGTCGTCTTGCCCACGCCGGGCTCGCCCTCAAGCAGCAATGGCCGACCGAGCACGATCGAGAGGTACAGGGCGGTCGCGAGACCCTCGTCGACCAGATAGTCCATCTCGTCGAGTCGCCGTTGGACGTCGGCAGCATCGCGCAGCGGAGCAGCTATGAGGACACCCCCTGTGACTCCTCGGCGTCGCGGGCGAGCAGGGCTTCGTAGTCCTCCCATGTGTCGACGTCGATTGGCACGAGTCCCGGGACGACGACCTCGACCACCGGATAGCTGCCCGATTCGAGGAGCTTCCACACCGCCTTGTCGCCATGCAGCCCACGTAGGTCGGCAAAGACGTTGCGGCCTAACCAGAAGGGATGCCCGACGCGCGTCGGCGTACCTGCACACCCCGAGAGGTTCGTCGCCCGCCTCGTCGATGAGCTTGCTGACCGTCGCCGGTGTAACCCCAGGTTGGTCACCGAGCAACAGCACGATGCCATCGGTTCGCTCGTCGAGGACGTCGACGGCGGCGGCGATCGATGATCCGCAGCCGGTGCCGAAATCGGGGTTGTCGACCACCTCGACGTCACTGAGGTCGACGGCGGCTCGGACCTCGTCGCTGGCTCCGCCGAGCGTCACCATGACCTGATCGAGGTCGCACCTTCGTGCAACGCGCAGAGTCGCGTCGAGCAGTGTCGTGCCGCGGTAGGGAAGCGTCTGTTTCGGGCGACCAAGCCGGTGCGAAGAACCGGCCGCCAACACGAGGACGGTGACGAACACGGCTTCGCCCTAACCGACCTGGGCCGCGTAACGGTCGCGACAGCCTGAGCTGCAGAACCAGGTCTCGACCCCGTTGATCGACAAGTGGGGAGTATCGGCCAGCACGGTCACCGACATACCGCACACCGGGTCGACGGCGGTCTTCGGCGGCGAGGTGGTCTCGTCTCGCAGCACCGCGGGTGCGGCGCCGGCGTGCCTCGCCCGGACGATGTCGGCGACGATCGAGAGTCCGATCTCGGCCGCCGTCTTGGCGCCGATGTCGAGGCCGACCGGCGTGTGGATTCGAGCCAGTTCGGCCGTCGCTCAGGTCCATGGCTTCGAGCACCGCCTCTCCGCGGGTGCGGCTTGCCACGAGGCCGATGTACCCGACGCCCGCGTCGAGCGCAGCCCGAATCGACTCGGGCTCGTCGTCTCCGTGGCTGGAGACGATCACCGCGATCGCACCCTCGGGCGGCTGCCCCGGCAACGATCGGCCGACTGCGAAACCAACGCCCTCGGCGAACATCGCGACCGCATCGGCGACCGGGGTGTCGCCGACAACCTCGACAACAGCGGACGGGAGGTGCGGTTCGAGGAAGATCTCCAATGCACCTCCCGACAGGCAAGGATTGATCGTCAGCCGTGCACCGGGCGTTTCCGGGAAGGACACGGTGGCATCAGGGAGTACCCGCAGCAGCACCGGCTCACCGTCTTCCAGCGCTGCGAGTGCGGCCGTGCGCACCGACTCCTTCACGCACTGCCCGCCGACGAAACCCTCGATGGTGCCGTCTCGCGTCACGATCGCATCGTCGCCGGGTCGAGCGGACGTGGGCGACTGCGCGCGCACGACCGTCGCGTGCACGTACGGCTCCCGCCGCGCGGCGAGATCAGCCGCTCGCTCGGTGAGTCGTTGGCGCCCGCGTGATTCGTTTGTCACACCGGCGGCCGGTGCCTTCCCTGCATGGTCTCCCAGACCCGTGACGGTGTTAGCGGCATGTCGGCATGCCGGATACCGAACGGCTTCAGTGCGTCGACTATTGCGTTCACAATGGCCGGCGGTGATCCGACCGTAGCCGACTCTCCGACACCCTTGGCGCCGATCGGGTGGTGAGGGGACGGCGTGACCGTGTGCCCGGTCTGCCACTCCGGTACCTCGAGCGCGGTCGGTATGAGGTAGTCCATGAGCGAACTACTGAGGCAGTTTCCTTCTTCGTCGAAGGCGATGATTTCCATCAGCGCCATGCCGACGCCGTCCGTCAGGCCGCCGTGGATCTGGCCCTCGATGATCATTTCGTTGATGCGGGTGCCACAGTCGTCGACGGCGACGAAGCTACGGACCTTCACCTGCGCCGTCCCCGGGTCGATGTCGACGACGCAGATGTAGGCGCCGAACGGGTAGGTGAGGTTCGAGGGGTTGTAACAGATCTGTGCCTCGAGGCCACCTTCGACGCCTTCGGGGAGGTCACCGGCACCGTGCGCCCGGAAGGCGATCTCCTGGATCGTCACGGACTTCGTCGGGTCGCCCTTGACGCGGAAGGAGCCCTTCTCCCATTCGAGGTCGGCAACCGACACCTCGAGCATGCCCGACGCGATGATCTGCGCCTTGTCGCGCACTTTGCGCGAGACGAGCGCAGCGGCAGCGCCCGACACAGGAGTCGACCGGCTGCCGTACGTGCCGAGACCGAACGGTGTGTTGTCGGTGTCGCCGTTGACGACCTGGATGTCTGCCGGCGGAATGCCGATCTCCTCCGCCACGATCTGGGCGTACGTCGTCTCGTGACCTTGACCCTGACTCATGCACGACACGCGCAGCACGGCCTTGCCCGTGGGGTGAATTCGCAGCTCGGACCCGTCGGCCATGCCGAGACCCAGGATGTCCATGTCCTTGCGCGGGCCTGCTCCGACCGCCTCGGTGAAGAACGCGACACCGATGCCCATGAGTTCACCGCGAGCGCGCTTCTCCGCTTGCTCTTTGCGCAGCTCGTCGTAGCCCGCCATCTGCATGGCCAGCCGCATCGCAGGTTCGTAGTTGCCGGAGTCGTAAACCCAACCGGTCTTCGTCGTGTAGGGGAACTGCTCGGGTTTGATGAAGTTCTTCAGGCGCAGTTCTGCCGGATCCATCTTGAGCTCGTAGGCCAGGCAGTCGACCATCCGTTCGACGAGATACACGGCCTCGGTGATGCGGAACGAGCAGGCGTAGGCAACTCCGCCCGGTGCCTTGTTGGTGTAGACCGCCGTCATCTTGCAGAACGCGGCTTCGAGGTCGTAGCTGCCGGTGAAGACGCCGAAGAAACCGGCGGGGTACTTGATCGGCGCAGCCGTCCCGTTGAACGCGCCGTGGTCGGCGAGCACGTTGGTGCGGATCGCCAGGATCTTGCCTTCCTTCGTCGCGGCGATCTCACCGCGCATGATGTAGTCGCGCGCGAAGCCGGTGCTGACCAGGTTCTCCGAACGGTCTTCCATCCACTTGACCGGCTTGCCGATGACCAGCGACGCGACGATCGCGCAGACGTACCCGGGATAGATCGGCACCTTGTTGCCGAATCCGCCGCCGATGTCCGGCGCGATGACCCGGATCTTGTGCTCAGGCAGGCCTGACACCAACGCGTAGACCGTGCGATGTGCGTGCGGAGCCTGGCTCGTCGTCCACAGCGTCAGCTTGCCGGCGACGCGCTCGAAGTCGGCGACGCAGCCGCACGTCTCCATAGGCGCAGGGTGAACCCGCGGATAAACGATGTCTTCCTTGACAACCACGTCGGCTTTCGCGAACACCGCCTCGGTCGCGGCTTCGTCGCCGGTTTGCCAGTCGAAGCAGTGGTTGTCCTTCTTGCCTTCGAGATCGTCGCGGATCAAGGGGGCGTCGGGTGCAAGTGCCTGGCGGACGTCGATCACGGGGGCGAGGATGTCGTACTCCACGTCGATCAGTTCGAGGGCATCGCGCGCTGCGTACCGGTCCTCTGCGACGACGAACGCAACCTCTTGGCCCTGGAAGCGCACCTTGTCGGTGGCAAGTACGGCTTGGACGTCGTTCGACAGCGTCGGCATCCAGGCGAGGCCCTTCGCGGCGAGGTCCGCGCCGGTGATGACGGCCTTCACCTTCGGGTGGGCTTGCGCTGCGCTGACGTCGATCTTGACGATCCGGGCGTGCGCGACGGGGGAGCGCAGGATCGCGAGATGCAGCATGCCGGGCAGCTGGATGTCATCGACGTAGTGGCCCATCCCGCGGATGAACCGGGGGTCTTCCTTGCGCAGCATCCGGCCGTGGCCGACCGGCTTCAGGTCGTTGTTGACGAAATCCGACGTGCCCAGGGGACGGTCCTCGACGGCGGTCATGCGGTCGCCCCCGCAGTGACGGCCGCAGGAGCGGCGGCTACCGCCGCTTCGTTCGCGGCTGCCCATTTGATCGAGCGCACGATTGTCGTGTAGCCGGTACAACGGCAGATCTGGCCGGAGATCGCCTCGCGGATCTCGTGGTCAGTGGGGTCGGGATTGCGATTGAGCAGCGCTCGTGCGGTCATCATCATGCCGGGAGTGCAAAACCCGCACTGCAATCCGTGACACTCCATGAACCCTTGCTGTACCGGATCAAGCACGCCGTCCTGCTCGAGCCCTTCGACGGTGCGCACCTCGTGTCCACCAGCCATCGCGGCGAGGACGGTGCACGATTTCACCGGCTCGTTGTCGAGCCAGACCACGCATGTTCCGCAGTTGCTCGTATCGCAACCCCAATGCGTACCGGTGAGTTGCAGTTGGTCACGCAGGAAGTGCACAAGGAGCGTACGGCCCTCGATCTCCTCGCTGACCTCGGTGCCGTTGACCGTCATCGACACATGCATGATCAGACCTCTGTTCCATTGATACGGGCGACAGCGCGGCGCAATGCCCGCCGGGTGAGCTCGTTCGCGAGGTGGCGTTTGTACTCGATGCTGCCGCGCATGTCGGTGCTTGGCGTGCAGCTCTCGGCTGCAATCGCGCCGGCCTGGGCGTACAGATCTTCGGTCGGTGCGTGTCCGCGCAGAGCTTGGGAGATCGCCGGAATGCCAGTCGTGTTCGGCCCTACGGCCGCGAGACCCACGCGCGCGTCAGTGATGACCCCGTCCTGCATCCAGACTGCGGCGCCGCAGGAGACGACCGCCCAGTCGCCGGCTCGCCGCTCGACCTTCTCGTAGGCGCTCGAGCCGCCCGGCTTGATGGGCAGCCGTACCTCGATGAGGATCTCGCCGTCACCGACCGCCGTTTCGTACGGCCCGCGATAGAAGTCCTCCATCGTCACGACTCGCTCGCCACCGCTGCCGCGGATCACACAGCTGGCGTCGAGCGTCGTGCAGACAGCGGAGAGATCTTCGGACGGGTCAGCCTGACAGAGCGAGCCGCCGATCGTGCCCCGGTTGCGAACGACGGGATCGGCGATCACCCGCTCGGCGTCCTGGAAGATCGGGAAGGCTGCGCCGAGATCCTGCGACTCCAGCAGTTCGCGGTGACGAGTCAGCGCACCCACCCTGATCTGGGTTGGCTCGACGGTGATGTAACCCAGCTCGTCGTGCAGATCGTTGATGTCGATCAGGTACTCGAAGTTCGCCAGCCGAAGCTTCATCATCGGCAACAAGCTGTGGCCGCCTGCGACCAATCGGGCCGAACTGCCCAGCCGCTCCATGAGCCCGATCGCTTCTCCGACACTGCTGGCCCGTTGGTACTCGAACGGTGCAGGTACCTGCATGGTGGACCCCTCACTCTTGCTTGCCCCGGTCCCTGCCCGCAGTATCCGGGCGTGGACGGCAACGTTGTCAACGGCACCTAAGTGAATGCTTAGGTCGCTGGACACGCGCCGGTGGCGGCCGCACGATGCGGACGTGAAGGAACTCGTCGGTGAGATCGACCAATGGCGCCGGGCGGGTCGGCGGGTCGCGATCGCGCGGGTTGTCGATATCGAAGGATCAGGCCCCCGAGACCCTGGTGCGAGCATGGCGGTCTGCGAGGACGGCGAGGTCGCCGGCTCCGTTTCGGGGGGTTGCGTCGAGGGCGCCGTCATGGAGGCCGCGCTCGAATCACTTGTCACTGGTGACCGGAGTTTGCACACGTTTGGCTACTCCGACGCGGACGCATTCGCCGTCGGGCTGACCTGCGGAGGCACCATCCGGCTATTCGTCGAGCCGCTGGAATGGGACGCCGATGTGCAGGAGCAGCTGCTCGCGGCGTTACGCGCCGACGAGCCCGTAGCGCTCGCGACCGTGGTGGCTGGCCCCCATGCCGGCGCGAAGATCTTGTATCGGCCGGCAAGTGGTTCGATTGGGAGCCTCGGGGATTGTGATCTCGATCGGGTCGTGACTCGCGACCTGGTGGGTGAACTTGCGGCGGGCTCGACTCGCGTGCGGCGCTACGGCACCCGCGGCGAGGTTGGCCGCGAGGAACTTTCGGTCTTCATTGAGTCGTTTGTTGCGCCGCCCCGCATGATCATCTTCGGCGCGGTCGACTTCACGGCGGCGTTGGTCCGGATGGCACGGGTGCTCGGTTTTCGCGTCATGGTGTGTGATGCCCGGCCGGCCTTCGCCACCGCGGCGCGGTTCCCGATGGCCGACGCGGTTGTGGTCGACTGGCCGGATCGCTACCTGCGCGGAATGCAGGAGAAGCTGACCCCGCGGGACGTCTTGTGCGTGCTCACCCATGACGCCAAGTTCGACCTGCCCGCGATCATCGCTGCACTCGACACGGAGGTCGGGTATATCGGAGTGATGGGGAGCAGGCGTACGCACAGCGACCGGCTCGCGCGGCTACGGGCGGCGGGCGTCAACGACGCCGGCATCGCGCGGCTCCATGCCCCGATCGGTCTCGATCTAGGGGCCCGGACGCCGGAGGAGACGGCCGTGTCGATCTGTGCAGAGATCATCTCGGTGCGCACCGGTCGCACCGAGATCCGGCCGCTGACCGACAGCGAACGGCCGATCCATGAAGCACCCGTGGCGGTGATGTGATGGCGTGCTGCCTGATCGTGGCGATCATGGTGCGCCGGGTCGCCAGGGGAGTTCTGGCTATTGGTCCAACCTCGATCCGCCTGAGGCGTGCCGCCCTCCAGCAGGTACGCAGCCTTCAATGAGGGTCGGGTGAGCATCAGCTGGGCCCGCGTGGTCACGGATTGGCAGACCGACACCATTGCTCTGGTCGGGATCGCACTTCAGTGCATCGCGGCAGCCCTCTACACCTTCGGGGTCGTCCGACTGCGGCGCAGCGGGCGCCCCTGGCCCAGGGGCCGTTCGGTGTGTTTCGGGCTCGGTCTGCTGTCCCTCGCGCTGGTGCTGCAGTCGGGATTCGCCGGTTACGACGACGACCTGCTCTGGGTGCACATGACGCAGCATCTCGTTTTGATGATGCTCGCCGCGCCGTTGCTAGCCCTCGGTGCACCGGTGCGGCTGTGCCTGGCCGCGGGGTCGCCGCCGGTGCGTCGATTCGTCGCTGGCATCCTGCACGACCCGAGCATGCGGTTGGTGACTGGCATGACCGCCGCAGTGCTCGTACCGCTGGACTACTACGGGTCGATGGCCGGTTATCTCCTGACCCCGCTGTATCGCCTTTCCGAGCGCAACCTCGGTTTCCACGAGTTCGTGCACGTCTACTTCCTCACGTGCGGTCTGCTGTTCTGGGTGCCGATCCTCGGACGGGATCCCGCCAGCTGGCGGCCGAGTCCGCGGCTGAAACTCTGGCTGGTCACGGCCGGCGTCCCGATCTATGTGGCGATCGCCGGCGGGATGTATGCAGAGGGCACTTTCATGACACCTGAGCACAGCCTCGCCGACATCCGGCGCGGCGCAGTCGCGATGCTCGTGGGCGGCGTCGCCTTGACCCTGGCAGGCGTTGCTTTGCTAGTTCGCAGCAACCGCCAACACCAGGTGGCAGTGGAGCAACGCAACGTCGAACGGCGGTTGGCTCTCTCGGCTCGGTCGTGATTCGTAGCGACCGTTAGTCGGGTGGCAGCACGTCGATGTCGAACTCGTTGCCCTCGGGGTCGGCCATGATGCGCCACTGGAAGCCCTCGAGGTCTCGGGTGGTGCCAGGCTCGACCCAGCGACCGCCGAGCGATTCGATTTCCGCAGTGGCGGCGTCGAGATCCTCGACGACCAGATCCAGATGCACTCTGTTCTTGCTCGTCTTCTGCTCCGGCACTCTCTGGAACCCGACGGTCAGGCCGTCTTTGGTGGGCGAGAGTACGACGAACTGGCCGTCTCCGATGGTGCTGTCGACTTCGACGCCGAGCAGCGCGCACCAAAATCTGGCCAGCCGCTCGGGGTCGGTCGCGTCGATCACGAGATAGCCCACCGAAACCTGCATCGGTCGCCTCCGCCTGCTCGGTGTGCCGTGTTCCTGGATCGTAGATGGGGCTAGCGTGGGCAGCAAAGAGCACCTGCGAATGGACACGCGCATGCTGGCAGACGAAGCCCGGGAGTACCACAGTTCGGGACGCCCCGGAAAGATCGAGATCGCAATCACGAAGTCTTGCGCGACGCAGCACGACCTTGCGCTGGCTTACACGCCAGGTGTCGCCGTCCCGGTTATGGACATCGCCGAGGACCCGTTGGCGGCCTTCCGTTACACGGCGCGCGGAAACCTCGTCGCCGTCGTGACCAACGGAACCGCGGTGCTGGGGCTCGGCAACGTCGGGCCGCTGGCCAGTAAGCCGGTTATGGAGGGCAAAGCGCTGCTGTTCAAGCGTTTTGCCGACGTCGACGTCTTCGACATCGAGGTCGACGCGACCGACACCGATGATTTCGTGCGGGTCGTCAAGGCGCTGGAACCGACTTTCGGCGGCATCAACCTCGAAGACATCAGTGCGCCACAGTGCTTCGAGATCGAGGAACGCTTGCGCGCGACGATGGATATTCCCGTCTTCCACGACGATCAGCACGGGACGGCGATCATCAGCGGCGCTGCACTGCTCAACGCTCTCGAGTTTGCGGAGAAGAACATCGCCGATGTCACGATGGTGTGCAACGGTGCCGGCGCTGCGGCGATCGCGTGTTGTGAGTTCTTCGTTGCACTGGGCATGCGCAGGGAAAACATCGTGCTGTGCGACACGAAAGGTGTCGTCTTCAACGGTCGCACAGACGGAATGAACCGCTACAAGGAACGATTCGCTTCCGGTACGTCGGCCCGCACGCTGGCCGAAGCCGTTGCCTCGGCAGACGTCCTGCTCGGAGTATCTGCCGCCGGCACCGTGACGAAGGAAATGGTGCAGTCGATGGCCGATCGGCCAATCGTTTTCGCGCTAGCCAATCCGGATCCGGAGATCAGCTATCCCGACGCGAAAGCGGCGCGCAGCGACGTCATCATGGCGACCGGCCGATCCGACTATCCCAACCAAGTGAACAACGTCTTGGGTTTCCCCTTCATCTTCCGTGGCGCGCTCGACGTTCGTGCGACGGCGATCGACGATGGCATGAAAGTCGCAGCCGCGAGGGCGCTCGCCGAGCTTGCCAGGGAAGACGTTCCTGACTCCGTGCTCCGCGCGTACGGCCTCGACAGCCTGCGGTTCGGACCGGAGTACCTCATCCCGAAGCCACTCGATCCGAGGGTTCCCTTGCGCGTTGCGCCAGCTGTGGTGGCCGCGGCGATGGAATCTGGCGTCGCCCGCGTGCGAATCGACGTGCAGGCCTACGCCGACGCGCTCGCCAACCGGCTGACGCGCGGACGCGAAGTGATGAGCGTGGTCAGCAGGAAGGCGCAGACCGGCCCGAAGCGGATCGTGTTCTCCGAGGGCGAGGAACGCAAGATTATTCGTGCGGCTGCGCGCCTTGTCGAGGACGGGATCGGTATCCCGATCCTGCTGGGCCGTGATGTTGTGATCCGCGCGACGATGGAAGACGCGCACATCAGCACACCGATCCAGATCGTCGACCCAGCGAGCTTTGGTGACATCGAGCGGTACGCGGAAGCGCTTCACACGAAGCGGCAACGCAAGGGCATCACGCGGCGCGAGGCTGAGGTGTTGCTGCTCCAGCCGAACTACTTCGGCGCGATGATGGTCGAGATGGGGGACGCCGACGGGTTCGTGTCCGGGCTCACCTACCACTACCCCGACGTGATCCGTCCCGCGCTTGAGGTCATCGGCACGGCGGCGGGAGTGTCACGTGCCGCGGGTCTGTATCTGATGATCAGCGAAGACGGGCGCGCAGTCGTTCTCACCGACCCGACCGTGAACTTCGACCCTTCCGCCGAGGAGCTCGCCGATATCGCGGTGATGGCGGCTGACCGCGCCCGAGCATTCGGGATGGAGCCGCGAGTGGCGCTGCTGTCGTTTTCGAACTTCGGCTCGACGCGTCATCCGAGGTCGGCCAAGATGGCCATCGCGACCGCGCTGGTGAAGCAGCGCCGTCCGGATCTGATGGTCGACGGCGAGCTCATGGCCGACGTCGCGCTGTCGCCTCAGCTGCGCGGCGACGACTACCCGTTCTCGACTCTCCTCGGGGAAGCGAACGTTCTGGTCTTTCCCAGCCTCGAGGCCGCGAATGTTGCGTACAAGCTGCTGCAGCACCTCGGTCGAGCGGTCGCGATTGGCCCGATCCTGGTCGGCATGGCGAAGCCGGTACACGTGCTGAGCCGAGGTGCCGAGGTCACCGACATCGTCAACATCGCGGCCATCGCGGTTGTCGATGCTCAGGACGCGCGCGTGCCGAGCGCCAGCTCCTGACGGGAAGTTTCGACGACTAAAGTTGGTTCACGCGTTGCACCAGTTTGACGCTGGCGAACCGATGGGAGCATGGCGATGACGGACACGACAGAGCGGGCCGTTTTGGCCGGTGGGTGCTTTTGGGGAATGCAGGACCTCATTCGCCGCCGTCCCGGCGTGATCTCTACCCGGGTCGGATACACCGGCGGCGACGTCGCGAACGCGACCTATCGCAACCACGGGTCGCACGCCGAGGCGATCGAGATCATCTTCGATCCGACGCAGACGTCGTACCGCGACCTTCTCGAGTTCTTCTTCCAGGTGCACGACCCGACGACCCGCAATCGTCAGGGCAACGACGTCGGCGCCAGCTATCGCTCGGCCATCTACTACACCGACGACGAGCAGAAGCGGGTCGCGCTCGACACCATCGCCGACGTCAACGCCTCGGGCCTGTGGCCCGGCACCGTGGTCACCGAGGTCGAGCCGGTCGGGCCGTTCTGGGAGGCCGAGCCGGAGCACCAGGACTACCTGGTGAAGTACCCGAACGGCTACACGTGCCACTACCCACGCCCGAACTGGAAGCTTCCGCATCGCAGCGAGGTTGTCAGTTCGTAGCGCCGGCTCCGAACGGCGGCGTGACGTGCGAGTGTCGAACCAGGCGGACACCGAGCCTGTCGGGGTGTTGTTGTCGGTCAACGTTGGCTTGCCGAAAGACGTGTCCTGGCAAGGGAAGACCGTCTTTACTGGCGTGTTCAAGGACCCCGTTGTGGGTCCTCGTCGGGTCGGCAAGCTCAACGTTGACGGCGACGGTCAGGGCGACTTGGCTGGGCACGGCGGTGAGCAGCGGGCGGTGTTCGTCTACCAGATTGAGTCGTATCGGTACTGGGAACGCGAGCTGGACCGACACGACTTCGGGTACGGACAGTTCGGCGAGAACTTCACCGTGAAAGGACTCGGCGACAACGAGGTCTGCATTGGCGATCGCTACCGGATTGGTAGCGCGGTCTTCGAGGTATCGCAACCTCGCGTCACCTGCTATCGCGTCGGGATCCGGATGAACGATCCGCGGATCCCCGCGTTGCTGGTGTCGCACCATCGTCCGGGCTTCTATTTCCGCGTGATCGAAGAGGGTGAGGTGCAAGCAGGAGACACGATCACCAAGCTCTCTTCAGGGCCTGAGAATATGACGGTCGCCGACGTCGACGCGCTGCTCTACCTCCCAGGGCACACGCGCCAAGGATTGCTCCGAGCGCTGCAGATTCCCGCCCTCAGCCCCGGCTGGCAGACCTCGTTTCGAGAGCTGCTGCATGACAAGCCCGGCGGTGGCAACGCCGGCCTTGTGGTCGCGAGCCCACCCCCTGCGTGGCCTGGCTTCCGCCACCTCACCGTCAGCGCAATCACCCGCGAAAGCGACTCGGCGATCTCGATTCGCCTTGACGACCCCGCCGGCGCTCCATTACCGGCGGCCCGCCCGGGTCAGTTTCTTACCGTGCGGGTCCAACGGGACGAGAAGCAGCGGCCGTTGCTGCGCAACTACTCGCTCTCCGGGCCACCCGGCGCCGGCTACTACCGAGTCACAGTCAAGCGTGAACCTGACGGCGCGGCGAGCGGCTACCTGCACACCCGGCTCGCCGTCGGTGACCAACTCGACATCGCCGCACCCCGCGGGACGTTCATCCTCGATCAGACGCGTGCACCCGTGCTCTTGATCAGTGCGGGGATCGGGGCGACCCCGGTGCTTGCCATGCTTCAGTCACTGGTGCAGCAGCGCTCAGACCGAGAGATCTGGTGGCTGTACACCGCACGCAACGGTCACGAGCACCCGTTCGCCGTTGAGACCCGAACACTGCTTGCCTCATTGCCGAATGTGCGGACGCACGTGTATTACAGCCGTCCGGACCCGAGTGACCTCGAAGGTCGTGACTTCGACAGCGCGGGACATCTCACCGCGTCGATCCTCGCCGGACTGACGCCGCCAGCCGACGCCGAGGCCTACGTCTGCGGGCCGGCCGCCTTCATGAATGACATCAGCGCCGGCTTGGGCGCCCTGGGTCTCGATGGCTCGCGTGTCCACACCGAACCGTTCGGGCCGGCGCCGAGCGTGACACCCGGGATCGCTGCGGCATCCGTGCGGGCACCTCACCGACCTTCCGGCAAGCCCGGACCCGGGCCCACGATCACGTTCGCGCGCAGCGACCTCACGATCCCGTGGCGCGGCGACTACAACACGCTGCTCGAACTCGCCGAGGCTTGCGACGTACCGGTTCGCTGGTCATGTCGCACGGGTGTCTGCCAGACCTGCGAGACGACGATCATCGCGGGGAACGTCGAGTACAGCCCCGACCCGATTGAACCTGCGGCCGACGGAAGCGTGTACATCTGCTGCTCGCAACCACGCGACGACGTTGTGCTCGACCTCTGATCTGAAGCGCGCCCGGCAGGATTCGAACCTGCGACGTCCTGCTTAGAAGGCAGGTGCTCTATCCGTCTGAGCTACGGGCGCTCACCCACTCAGGGCGGTCAAAGATTACGCCACGGGGTCGATATCCACAGGTGGGCGCGGCCTGCCGCCGTCCACAGCCGGTGCCTGATGGCCCGTCTCGACGGTGCCCGGACACCACTCTCCTTACATGCGGCAGGCAGCCGCACCCGGAAGGAGAACCATGTTCGACACGCAAGTCACCGTGGTCGGCAACCTCGTCGCCGAACCGCGGATGGCATATACGAAGGACGGACAGCCAGTCGCATCGTTTCGCCTCGCGTCGACCCCGCGCCGGTTCGACCGCGCGACTGGGGAGTGGAAGGACGGCGACACCCTCTTCACCAGCGTCACCTGCTGGCGCGCCCTCGCAGAGAACGTGTACATGTCCCTGAAGAAGGGGACGTCGGTCATCGTGATCGGCCGGTTGTCGGTGCGGCCCTACGAGACCAAGGACGGCGACAAGCGGCAGTCGGTCGACATCGACGCGATGGCGGTCGGGCCGGATCTGGGTCGAGCCACCACCATCATCAAGCGGGTGGAACGGACTGTGCAGCCATCCGTCGAAGCCACGGGCGCGGACGGCGTGATGCCATCGGTGGACGATTCCGATGACGAGGACGGCGACGAGGGTGCGGGCACGTCGCCCGGTTCCACCGACTGGGGCGTCTCGCTCGGTGAGTCGTTTGGCGACTCGCTTGGCGGCTTGGTCGGCAGGGACGTCCCACAGATGGACGACGACGGCACCGGTCCGCTGATCGATGGTCCGCTGGCCGCCGCGCTCGACGTGGGCGAGACCGTTGAGCCGACGGAAACCGCCAGGCCCTTGGCGAGCACCGGCGGTCGTTGGCGGTCGCGTTCGGCCGGCTAACGGTCGAGCTCCGCAGGAGCTCGCTATACGACCCGCCGGGCGGCGCAGAGGCAACGCCGTCCGGTGGGTTTCGGAGCGTGCGGAGGACATACAACGAGTGCTGGTTCTTATACAATGAGTTCATGGAGCCTCGTGAGCACGTGATGACGGTGTCCCGTAACGGTCAGGTGTCGATACCGGCAGCGACCCGAGCGAGGTGGAACACCCGGCAGGTGGTGGTTGTCGACCTTGGCGACCGAGTGGTGATGCGGCCGATCTCTGAGCATCCGGTCGCCGCGCTGAGAGGCAAGTACGCCGATCGGGGTCCCTCGGCCGATGCGGCCCGCGCCGATGAGCGGCGAGCGACCCGGGGTCGTGAGCGTTCTTGATCGTGCTTGATGCGTACGCCGTTATCGCTTTCTTGCGCGACGAACCCGCAGCCGATGAGGTGGCCTCGTTGATGCGTTCCGACGACGTGTCGTTGACCGCGGTAGGTCTGGGTGAGGTTGTCGACCATCTCATTCGGCTGGCAGGCGTCAACGAAGACGACGTGTTCCTTGACCTCGCCGAACTGGGACTGCACGACGCCGTCCCGATCGATGCACAAGCCGGCGCCTGGGCTGGGCGACTGCGGGGGCGCTACTACCACCGGACCCAGTGCGCGGTGAGTATGGCCGACTGCTTGGCTGCCGCGGTCGCTCACGACCGCGTCGTCCCGCTGGCCACGTCCGACCCGCATCTGCTGGAGCTTTGTCGCGCCGAAGGCATCGAGACCGTTGTGCTCCCCGGCTCGAACGGCGCGACATGGACCCCGTCTGGCTAGCGACCCCGGACAAGCCAGCGAACTGCCGCGAACCGATGCTCGGTCATGCCACCCCGCGCGTACACGCGAACGGGGGGGAGCGCGCCTGCCCTAATCTCCACTGGCTCGCTAGGCATTGAACGGGTGTGGCACCCTCGTTGCATGACGCTGCGCGCGGGAATGCCTGCACTGAGGCTCGTTGCGCGCCTGCACGTCGACTTGCTGCGCGTCTCGAGCGCGGCCTGTCTGCCGGCTGCCTGATCCGTCGCCCCCCGTTCGGGCGCGGTCGCCCGGCTGCCTTGAGTTCGCACCCTGGCTTGACTGCGCCTGCTGATCCGAAGGACCTTGCGCATGTCGGCACCAACCACCTCGACCGGCTCCCAACCGGCAGACCCCGGCCAACCCGGCGTCCCCCGGGTTCGGACCGCGCACGCTGAGAAGGGCAAGTCGCGCGGCCAGGGTCAGTGGGCTCTCGGCATGCGCGAGCCACTGAACCCCAACGAGCGCATGAAGAAGGACGACGATCCGCTGCACGTCCAGCGGCGCATCCTCGACATCTACTCCAAGGCAGGCTTCGACTCGATCGACGGCTCCGACCTGCGCGGCCGGATGCGTTGGATGGGTCTGTATACGCAGCGGCGGCCGGGGATCAGCGGCGGGAAGACCGGGCTGCTCGAGCCGGAGGAGCTCGACGACCGCTATTTCATGATGCGGATCCGGATTCCGGGTGGGCAGCTCAGCATCGAGCAGCTCCGCGCGATCGGGCACATCGCCACCACCTACGGTCGCGATCTTGCAGATGTGACCGATCGGCAGAACGTCCAGCTGCACTGGATCCGCATCGAAGATGTGCCAGCGATCTGGGACGAGCTCGAAGCGGTTGGTCTGCGAACTCTCGAGGCCTGCGGCGACTCACCCCGAAACGTTCTCGGCTGCCCGGTGGCCGGCGTCGACGCCGACGAGATCGCCGACCCGACGCCGCACATTCGCGAGATCGACGCCCTCTACGTCGGCGACCCAGCGTTCTCGAACCTGCCGCGCAAGTTCAAGACATCGATCACCGGCTGCGGACCGCTCTGCACGATCCACGAGATCAACGACGTGTCGTTCGTCGGCGTCGTCGGTCCCGACGGCACTCCCGGCTTCGACCTGTGGGTCGGCGGTGGCTTGTCGACAAACCCGATGATGGCGCAGCGGCTCGGTGTGTTTGTGACACCCGATCAGGTCCGCGAGGTGTGGGTCGGCGTCATCAGCATCTTCCGCGACTACGGCTATCGGCGCCTGCGCACCCGCGCCCGGTTGAAGTTCCTGGTCGCCGATTGGGGCGCGCCGAAGTTTCGCGAGGTGCTCGAGAAGGAGTACCTCGGCTACCCACTTCCCGACGGGCCGGCACCCGTCGAGCCCGCCGACGGGCGGCGCGACCACGTCGGTGTCCACCCGCAGAAGGACGGCAAGTTCTACGTCGGCTTCGCGCCGCGAGTCGGCCGACTGAGCGGCACGAAACTGTGCGAGATCGCCGACCTTGCGCAAGCACATGGCAGCGGCCGCGTTCACGCGACGGTCGAGCAGAAGATGATCGTGCTCGACGTGGCAGCGGACCAGGTCGACTCGTTGATCGCGGGTCTCGAGGCACTCGACCTGCAGGTGAATCCGAGCACGTTCCGGCGCCAGACCATGGCGTGCACCGGCATCGAGTTCTGCAAGCTGGCGATCGTCGAGACGAAGAACCGTGCGATGACGCTGATCGACGAGCTCGAGCGGCGGCTGCCGGGATTCGACAGCCCGATGACGATCAACCTCAACGGCTGCCCGAACTCCTGCGCGCGATTCCAGGTCGCCGATATCGGCCTGAAGGGGTCGCTCGTGACCAACGCTGCGGGTGAGCAGGTCGGCGGATACCAGGTGCACCTCGGTGGCAGCCTCGGTATCGGTGCCAACTTCGGCCGCAAGCTGCGCGGACTCAAAGTCACCGAGGACGAGCTCGAGGATTACGTCGAGCGACTCGCGAACCGCTACCTGGAACAACGCGCCGACGGTGAGCGCTTCACGCAGTGGGTGCATCGTGCGGACGAAGCCGACTTGCAATGACGAGCGACTCTGCAATGACGAGCCCGGAGGCTGGTGAGCGGGCGACGCCGTTCTACTGCCCCTACTGCGGCGACGAGGACCTTCGCCCGCACGGGGACAAAGGCGGCTCATGGCATTGCCGCGGTTGCGCTCGCGTGTTCACGTTGAAGTTCGTCGGGCTGGAGGTGCAATGAGCGGGACGACGGCAAACCTGCCGGTCGCGGATCTCGAACGCCTTGCCACGCTCGAACGCCTCGCTACAGAGGCGGCGCGCGATCTCGACGGCGCGTCGGCACACGAGATCCTCCAGTGGGCGGCACAGACGTTCGGTGATCGGTTTTGCGTGCTCTCGTCGATGGGCGATGCGGTGGTCGCATCCCTTGCCGCAAAGGCCAAGCCTGGGGTCGACGTCGTATTTCTCGACACCGGCTATCACTTCGCCGAGACGATCGGCATGCGCGACGCGGTCGCTGCCGTCTACGACGTGAACGTGGTGTCGGCGCTGCCGCTGCTGACGGTCGCGGAGCAAGACGACGCGTACGGCAAGGATCTCTTCTCCCGCGATCCCGACCAGTGCTGCGCGATGCGCAAAGTTGCCCCGATGGAGGCGGCGCTAGTCAACTACGACTCGTGGGCTACCGGCGTCCGGCGCGATGAGTCATCGACCCGAGCGACGACGCCGGTGGTGCAGTGGGATGCGCGGCGCCGCAAGGTCAAGGTGAACCCGATCGCGCGGTGGAGCCGCGACGACGTCGACACCTACATCGCCGAGAACAACATCCTGGTCAGTCCGCTCATCGACGAGGGTTACCTGTCGATCGGTTGCTGGCCGTGCACGAGCAAGGTCGCACCGGGTGCCGACCCGCGGTCGGGTCGCTGGGTCGGCTACGCGAAAACCGAGTGCGGGATCAACACATGAACACTGACACCGAGCGGGACGCGACCAATTTCACCAAGCAGGACGCCGATCTGCTGGCGTCAGCTGATCGCCGTCCCGGTGCGACGGTGTGGCTGACCGGTTTGCCGAGTGCCGGCAAGTCGACCATCGCGCGCGCGCTGGCCGCAGCGCTTCGCGCGGACGGGCGCCCGGTCGAATTGCTCGACGGCGATGAGCTTCGGACGCACCTCACCGCTGACCTTGGCTTCAGCCGCGATGACCGCGACACCAACGTGCGCCGGATCGGATTCGTCGCCGGGTTGCTCGCGCGCAACGGCGTCATCGCACTGGTTCCGGTCATCGCGCCCTACGCGGCGGCCAGGGCAGCCGTGCGTGCCGACCACGACGTCGACGGAACTGCGTTTGTCGAGGTGCACGTGGCGACGCCGCTCGAGTTGTGCGCGGAACGCGACGTCAAGGGTCTGTACGCACAGCAACGGGCAGGTGCGATCCGTGGGCTTACCGGCGTCGACGATCCGTACGAGATCCCGCAGGATCCAGAGCTTCGGCTCGACACGCAGGGCCTCACTGTCGAGGAGTCGGCCGCACGAGTACGTGCCGCACTAGCCGAGCGTGGGATCGCATGACCACCGTTGACGACACGGTGTTCAAGCCGCAGCCGACGGCGGAGACCAACGGTGTGCTGCGGTTGCCCCACCTCGACGTGCTCGAGTCAGAGGGCATTCACATCATTCGCGAGGTGGCTGCGGAGTTCGAGCGGCCGGTGCTGCTGTTCTCGGGCGGCAAGGACTCCGTCGTCATGCTGCACCTTGCCCGCAAGGCCTTCTGGCCGGCACCGGTGCCGTTCCCGCTGATGCACGTCGACACCGGGCACAACTTCCCCGAGGTCATGGCCTACCGCGACGACGTCGTCGAACGCTTCGGGTTGCGGCTACTCGTGATGAAGGTCCAGGACTACATCGATGACGGCCGGCTGCGCGAGCGCTCCGACGGCACCCGCAATCCGCTGCAGACCGTGCCGTTGCTCGACGGCATCGTGAACAACCGGTTCGACGCGGTCTTCGGTGGTGGCCGCCGTGACGAGGAGAAGTCCCGCGCGAAGGAGCGCATCTTCAGCCTGCGCGACGAGTTCGGTCAGTGGGACCCGCGACGGCAACGGCCCGAACTCTGGAACCTCTACAACGGTCGCCACAAGCTCGGTGAGCACGTGCGTGTCTTTCCGTTGTCGAACTGGACCGAGCTCGACGTATGGCAGTACGTCGAGCGGGAGTCGATCGAGCTGCCGCCGATCTATCTCGCGCACGACCGCGAGGTGTTCCTGCGCGCCGGCATGTGGCTGACCGCGGGGGACTGGGGCGGCCCGAAACCCGGCGAGCCGACCGAGACGAAGACCGTGCGCTACCGCACGATCGGTGACATGAGCTGCACGGGCGCAGTCGTTTCCGACGCCCGCGATGTCGCTCAGGTCATCAACGAGATTGCCGTCGCGACCATCACCGAGCGTGGCGCCACCCGTGCCGACGACAAGGCGTCGGAGGCGGCGATGGAGGATCGCAAGCGGGAAGGTTACTTCTAGGAAATGTCCGTCATAGACAATGCCGCCATGCCTGCCGCTGTCGCTGCCGTGCCGGCGCCCACACTCGACCCGGACGTCGAGATGTTGCGCTTTGCGACGGCCGGTTCGGTCGATGACGGCAAGTCGACGCTGGTCGGGCGGCTCCTGCATGATTCCAAGTCGGTGCTCACGGACACCCTCGAGGCTGTCGAGCGGGCGAGTCGCGACCGCGGGAACGACGGCGTCGAGCTTGCGCTGCTGACCGACGGGCTGCGCGCCGAGCGCGAGCAGGGCATCACGATCGACGTGGCGTACCGCTACTTCACCACGTCGAAGCGCAAGTTCGTGCTCGCGGACACACCCGGACACGTCCAGTACACCCGCAACATGGTGACCGGCGCATCGACCGCCGAGCTCGTCGTCATCTTGATCGACGCGCGCAAGGGCATTGTCGAACAGACCCGGCGGCACTTGGCAGTGGCCGCACTGCTCGACGTCCGGCATCTTGTTCTTGCAGTGAACAAGATGGATCTCGTCGACTTTGACGAGGCTACTTTCCTTGCTATTGCAGAGGAATTCGCGACCGCCGCTGAAGCATTCGGAGTTCGCGACTACCTGGTGATTCCGGTCTCGGCGCACTTGGGCGACAACGTTGTCGAGCGCTCGACCTCGATGCCGTGGTACACGGGCCCGACCTTGCTCGAGCACCTCGAGGCGGTGCCGGTGGGCTTCGACGCGTGGATCCAGCCGGCTCGGCTGCCGATTCAGTACGTCATCAGGTCGACGGACTACCGCGGCTATGCAGGGCAGCTTGCGTCTGGCGTCATCGAAATCGACGACGTCGTCGTGATCATGCCGTCGGGAATGCGCACGACCATCGTCGGGATCGACACGTTCGACGGTGAGGTGCCACTCGCACACGCGCCGCAGTCGGTCGTGGTGCGCTTTGCTGACGACATCGACGTCGGCCGCGGTGACCTCATGGTGCATCCCCGCCAGGAGCCACGTATGGTCCGCGAGTTCGACGCCACGGTCTGCCAGCTGTCGGATCGCCGGCTCAACGCGGGCGATCGGGTGTTGATCAAGCACACGACGAAGGTCGTGAAGGCGGTCGTGGCCAGCGTGAACCACCGGCTCGACGTCGTGACACTCGAGCGCGATGCCGCCGATTCGCTCGGTCTGAACGAGATCGGCGGGGTGACACTGCGAGTGGCCGGTCCGCTGTGCGTCGACGACTACGCCGACGACCGGCTGACCGGCAGCTTCCTCGTCATCGACGAGCACGACGGGCAAACGCTGGCGGCCGGATTGGTCGGCGACCCGATCCGCCGAACCGCGCCTGAGGCGCCCTCGAACGAGCCGAGCAGCTCGGGCGGCGAGACGTCATGAACGCCGGCTACCCGCTGCTGCTCGACGTCGCTGGGCGCGCGGTGCTGGTGGTCGGGGCCGGTCCGGTCGGTGCCCGGCGCGCGATCGGTTTGGCCGATGCAGGTGCCGTGGTCACCGTTGTGGCGCCGGCAGCCGACGAGGCGTTGGTCGGCGACGATCGCATCGCTGTGACGCAGCGCGAGTACACGACGTCCGACCTCGATGCGATGTGGTTGGTACACGCCTGCACCGGCGATGACGATGTTGACTCCCGAGTGGCCGCTGATGCGCAAGCGGCCCGGGTGTGGTGCGTGCGCGCGTCATCGGCGGCTGGCTCCACTGCGTGGACTCCGGCCGTCGCGCGGGTCGACGACCTGATCATCGCGGTCAACGCGGGCGGCGACCCCGGTCGGGCGGTGGCGATCCGTGATGCGGTCCGCCTGTTGCTCGAGACCGGCGAGCTGCCGGTTCGTCGTCGCCGTAGTGAGGCGGTTGGGTCGGTCGCACTCGTGGGAGGCGGTCCGGGTGATCCCGGGTTGATCACAGTGCGCGGACGACGGTTGCTGGCGCAGGCCGACGTCGTGGTCGTCGATCGGCTGGCTCCGCGGGCGTTGCTCGACGAACTCGCCCCCGACGTCGAGGTCATCGAGGCCGGGAAGGCTCCGGACAATCACACGCTTCCGCAAGCGGCCATCAACGACCTGCTCATTTCTCTTGCCAAGCAGGGAAAGCGCGTGGTCCGGCTGAAGGGCGGCGATCCCTTCGTGTTCGGCCGCGGTGGCGAGGAGTTGCTCGCTCTCGTGCAAGCTGGAGTGCCTTGCGAGGTGGTGCCTGGTGTCACCAGCGCGATCGCAGTGCCGGCCGCGGCCGGGATTCCGCTGACCCATCGCACCTTGTCGCGTCAGTTCACGGTCGTCACCGGCCACGAGGATCTCGATTGGCCCAAGCTCGCCGCGATCGAAGGCACGATCGTCTTGTTGATGGGCGCGACCCGCGTCGAGCGCATCGCGAAGGAGCTCGTCACTGCGGGCCGCGACCCGAACACGCCCGTTGCGGTGATCGAGAGCGGCACCCTGCCCGGCCAGCGGACCACGACGGGCACCCTCGACACCATCGGCGACCGCGCGACCGCGGTCGGCGTGCGGGCACCGGCGGTCGTCGTGGTGGGCGACGTCGCGACGATTCACGACCTGCTTGGCAGCGCGGCGGCGGTCTCGGGAGGCGCGACATGAACGAGCCCGCGTTGCTTGCTGTTGCGCACGGAAGTGCAGACCCCCGCGCCGAGCAGGTCCTCGATGCGCTGATCGCACGGGTCAGGTCCGAACGGCCCGGCCTGGTCGCCGTCCTCGCCTATCTCGGATTCTCCGATCCCTCTGTGCCGACGGCGCTCGAGGCGCTCGCGCGGCAAGGGGTTCGCGAGGTTGTCGTCGTCCCCTTGCTGTTGAGCGCGGCCTACCACGCGAAGGTCGACTTGCCCGGTCTGCTGTCGCAGGCCGCGGTTGATCATCCGCAGTTGGCGATCCGGCAGGCCGAAGTGCTCGGGCCGCATCCGTTGCTGTTCGAGCTGATCCGTCGGCGGCTGGTGGAGGCCGGCGCCGAGCCCGGGATGTCCCTCGTGCTGGCTGCCGTCGGTACCTCCGATCCGGGCGCGAACGCCGAGCTGGCCGACGTCGCCGCAAGCCTCGGTGCCACGATCGGGTTCGCGTCGGGCTCACCCGCGATCACCGACGTGGTCGCGGGTCTGCGGGCGCGCGGTGTCAGGCAGGTCGCGCTGGCCACCTACGTGCTGGCACCCGGCGAGTTCTCCGATCGCTTGCACGATGCGGGCGCCGACGTCGTGACCGAGGTCCTCGGAGCGGCTCCCGAGGTCGTCGACGTGGTGCTCTCTCGATACGACACGGCTGCGGTTGCCGGCGCGGCGCCGCTTCTTGACCAGATCAAGACCTCGGCTTGACCAATTTGAGAGCTACCCGTTTCCGGTGAACATCGGTAGCGTCGTGCCCTCACCAACGGTGGGATTTTCTTCGGTGGAGGGACCGGCGCAATGACTCTTTCTCACAAGATCATCGGCAACGCGATGCAGATGGCCGTTTGTCAGATTGCCGATGGCCAGACCATCTATGCCGACGCTGGCAAGTTCCTGTGGAAGACGGTCAACGTCGGCATCGAGACGCACATCGCCACCCAGAGTTCGGCAGCTGGCGGTGGGGGCGCTGGTGGCGGGCTGCTTGGCATGGCGATGAACGCCGGCAAGCGGATGCTCGCCGGCGAGTCGATCGCGTTCCAGTACTTCACGGCCCGCGGCGGCGCCGGTCTGGTCAGTCTTGCTGGCACGCTTCCCGGTGAGATGCGGGCGCTCGAACTCGACGGCACCAGAGGGTGGTTCGCCGAGAAGGACTCGTTCGTCGCCGCCGAGGGCACTGTCACCAACGACATCGCGTTCAGCGGACTGCGCCAAGGGTTGAAGGGCGGCGAGGGTTTCGTCCTTCAGCGCTTCGGTGGAGTCGGCACCGTGCTGATCGGCGGCGCCGGCAACTTCATCGATATCAACCCGGCGAAGTACGGCGGCAAGATCCAGGTGCACACCGGCTGCCTGGTCGCCTTCGAGGACTCCCTGAAGCTACGGCGTCGAGCGGGTGGGTGCGCTCAACGCGCAGACGATCGTCACTGGTTTGCTCGGCGGCAACGGGTTCAACCTGGCGACTCTCGAGGGCGACGGCAATGCGATACTCCAGTCGATGACCATCGACTCGCTGGCCCACGCGATCACCAAGCACTCGCATGCCGGCCACGACGAGAAGGCCAGCAATCCGCTCGGCAGTCTCTTCGGAGGGTAGTAACGGACATGGGACTTCTCGACAAGGCCAAGGCGTCCGCCACCGCGGCGATGGCACAGGGGCAAGCAAAGGTCGGCGCCTTCCAGCAGGGTCGCTCCGAATCCGAGCTGTACAAGGCACTGGGCGAAGCGTTCTATCGCGAGCAGCGGCAAGGCGGCGACCACGAGGCGACCGTCGCCGCGCTTGTCGCGCTCGACACCGCGATCGCGCAGGCAGCACAGGCGCAGGCCGCACAAGCGGCGGCCCAGCCGGCGCCGTACCAGCAGCCCGCCGCGCCCTACCAGCAGCCCGCGGCACCCGGCCAGCCCTACACGCCACCGCCGGCAAGTGGTGCCGCACCAACCGCCGGGAACTTCACGCTCGACGACATGTAAGGCACCGCGTCGCGGGCCGCGAAGGTCACTGCTCGACGTCCCGTAGACTTCTCCACCGTGCCCGAATTCATTTACGTCTTCAGAAAAGCCCGCAAGGCGTACGGCGAGAAGGTCATCCTCGACGACGTCACCTTGTCGTTCCTGCCCGGCGCCAAGATCGGTGTGGTCGGGCCTAACGGCGCGGGCAAGTCGAGCGTGCTGCGGATCATGGCCGGCGTCGAGCAGCCGAGCAACGGCGAGGCGTACATGACGCCGGGCTACACCGTCGGGATCCTCGACCAGGAGCCGAAGCTCGACGACACGAAGACGGTTCTCGGCAACGTCGAGGACGGCGTCGCAGCGACGATGGCCCTGATGGCGCGGTTCAACCAGGTCTCCGAAGAACTGGGCAGCCCGGACGCCGACTACGACGCGCTGCTGGCCGAGATGGGTGAGTTGCAGACCCAACTCGACCATCGCAATGCGTGGGATCTCGATGCCCAACTCGAGCAGGCGATGGATGCACTGCGCTGCCCGCCGCCCGACGCCGACGTCAGCGTGCTGTCCGGCGGCGAGCGGCGTCGAGTGGCTTTGTGCAAGCTGCTCCTGCAGCAGCCCGACCTGTTGCTCCTCGACGAGCCGACCAACCACCTCGACGCCGAGAGCGTGCTCTGGCTCGAGCAGCACCTCGAGAAGTACCCGGGCACCGTCGTCGCGGTCACCCACGACAGGTACTTCCTGGAGAACGTGGCGGAGTGGATCCTCGAGATCGACCGCGGGCGCACGTATCCGTACGAGGGCAACTACACGACCTACCTCGAGGCCAAGGCCGCCCGCATCAAGGTCGAGGGCGCCAAAGACCAGAAGTTGCGCAAGCGACTCGAGGATGAGTTGGAGTGGGTGCGGTCGAACCCGAAGGCGCGGCAGGCGAAGAGCAAAGCTCGTCTCGATCGCTACGAGGAGATGGCCACCGAGGCCGACAAGTACAAGAAGCTCGACTTCGACGAGATCCAGATCCCGCCGGGTCCGCGCCTGGGCAACATCGTGGTCGAGACCTCAGGGCTGACCAAGGGCTTCGACGAGAGACTCCTGATGGAGGACCTCTCCTTTTCGCTACCCCGCAACGGAATTGTCGGCGTCATCGGCCCGAACGGCACCGGCAAGACGACGCTGTTCAAGATGTTGATCGGTGAAGAGACGCCCGACGCGGGCACCATCAAGATCGGCGAGACCGTCACCATCTCCTACGTCGACCAGAACAGATCGGGCCTCGACCCGAAGAAGAGCTTGTGGGAGGTCGTGTCCGACGGCCTCGACTACATCAAGGTCGGCCACGTCGAGATGCCGAGCCGCGCGTACGTGTCGGCCTTCGGCTTCAAGGGCCCCGATCAGCAGAAGCCGACCGGCGTCCTGTCCGGTGGCGAGCGCAACCGGCTGAACCTGGCGCTGACCTTGAAGCAGGGCGGCAACCTGTTGCTGCTCGACGAGCCGACAAACGATCTGGACGTCGAAACGCTGGCGTCGCTCGAAAACGCGCTGCTCGAGTTCCCCGGCTGTGCAGTGATCACCAGCCACGACCGCTGGTTCCTCGACCGGGTGGCGACCCACATCTTGGCCTACGAGGGCGACTCGAACTGGTTCTGGTTCGAGGGCAACTTCGAGTCGTACGAGAAGAACAAGGTCGACCGGCTCGGGGTCGATGCAGCCCGGCCGCACCGGGCCACCTACCGCAAGCTCACTCGCGGCTAGCGTGCGATTCACCTTCCGCTGTCCGGTCCGGTGGGGCGACATGGACGCATTCGGTCACGTCAACAACGTGACGTTCCTGACCTACATGCAGGAGGCCCGCACCGGCATGCTCTTCGCCGGCGAGGCAGCCGAGCACATCCCCGATCTCATCAAGGGCGTGGTGGTCGCGCGGCACGAGATCGACTATCGCCGACCGCTGGAGTGGCGCCCGGATCCGGTCGAGGTCGACGTCTGGACAGCGGAGGTGAAGTCGTCGTCCTTCGTGTTGCGCTACGAGATACGCGACCAGCTCGCCGACGTCGTGCTGGCCGAGGCGCTGACCGTCTTGGTGCCGTTCGATCTTGACGCCGGCCGGCCTCGACGGGTCTCGCCGAGCGAGCGCGACTTTCTGTCTCGATACTTGGAGCCTGTGCCGTACCTGACTAAGCCTCAGGCGCTGACGATCGGCTCGTCGCTGTCGCGGGCCTGCCGCGCGGCCGCTTCGGCTCGTGGCAGCAGCGAACCTGCGCCTTCACCATCGACGGCGACCGCGATCCCGACGTGGCAGAACACGCGCAGCGTGCCGAAACTGACCTCGAACGGCGTCTCGAGCGCCTCGATGACCGTACGCGCCAGGTCGATGCCGGCGCCCGGGTCACCGTGGGCGATCAGCGCGAAGTGGCTCGCGCCTAGGTGGCCGAGGTCGTGTTCTGGTGCCAGCTCGCTGAGCCGGTTCGCGATTTCGCGCAAGAGCTCCTGGACGCCGGTCGCACCGTGGATCTCGGTAATGCGGCCGAGCTGGACGACCTGAACCAGGATCGCGGTGACCTCGGCGTGGCCGGGCTGCGCTGCGGTCCGGCGCGCGAGTGCGCGAACCAGCCGCTGCTCGTACACCGAGAGGTTGGGAAGTCCGGTGACGGCGTCGTGTAGCGCGCGGCGGCGCAACTCGTCGAGGACGAGGGCGAGATGGATCAGGTCACCCGCGTGGTCCTGCAAGGCGGTGGCGCCTTCGATGACGGCGCTCTCGTGGTCGGGTGCGATGTGCGGCAGCTTCGCCACGATGCAGCCGACGAACTCGCCCTGCCCGAATAGTGGGGTGAGGAGGACCCGCTCTGCGTGTAGTTCGGCGAGCAGCAGCGCTGTCGACGGCGTCGCCGATGCGCGATCGACGACCCGCAGGCTGTTCTCCGTGCGCAGCCACTGCATGTCGGGCTGGGTCGCCATGTCGCACACCAGGTTGCCGATGTGCTCTTCGTCGATGACGCCGTCGCTCAGACTCACGGCCAGCAGTGGTTGCTGGCTCGCAACCTGGAAGACGCTAACGATCACGACGTCGGAGCCGGTGATTGCGGAAGCGACCGCAGCGATCTGGCGGGCGGTACCAGCGACGGTGCGTTGGCGGGTGCATGCGGTGTGCAAGTCGAGGAGGGCCTGGCTGGTCTGCGCACTCTTGCGCATCCGGAGGACTTCAGAGGTCTGGCCGGCGAGCCGATTCTCAAGCCGGTCGATGACCGCCTCGGGATCATCGGGCAACAGCCCGGCGAAGAGCGCCTCGGTGGCTGTCAGCGCGGTTGGCTCCACAGCCGTTCCTCCACCTTCGAATGGCACCCGACGGATGCGTATCTATGTCGACTACGGCCGCGGATACCCCCCACTTGAGGATTTTCCGGTTTCGATCCCGACTGGCTGCCGCGGTGTGCCGTCGCTGGTCGCCGCTTGCGCCGGGTCGTCGGGCTGGCCGCCGTGAGCGCTGACCGACAACCACGCGAAGATCATCGCCGCCAGCAGGTATCCCGCGGCCAGGCAGGCCATCACGGCGAAGGACTTTCCGGACTTCGGCAGGACGGTCGCCGCGACTGTCGCGGCGCCAACATACGTGACGTTGAAGGCCATGTCATAGACCGAGAAAACCCGGCCCCGGTACGCATCGTCGACCTGTTGCTGCACGGTCGAGTCGACGCAGATCTTGACGGATTGAGCGGATACCCCGAGGAAGAACGAGCCAACGACGAGCAGGTCACGCTGGAACGGCAAACCGAATGCCGCGATCACGGCGCCGGCCATGATCAGCATCGAGGTGATCCACGTCGTGGTGCCGAACCGGTCGGTTGCCGACGGGGTGATGAGCGCCGCGACCACGATGCCGACGCCGAGGGCCCCGATCGATGCTCCGAGGCCCAGAATGCCGCCGTCGATGTTCCCCTGAGTCGCGAAATAGTTGCGGAACAGCAAGATGATCGTCAGGGATGCGACACCGAACAGGAACCGGTGCGCACTGATCGCTCCGAGCGCGTGTGACGCGCGCTTGCGTCGAGCGACGTAGCGCGCGGCGTCCACCAGATCTCGTGTCATCGTGGCGACCGCGTGCCAAGCCGAGCGCGGCACCGATGACGCCCGCTCATCGGCGTCCGGGCCTAAAAGGTGCGTGCCCATCGTTGAAGCGACCGCAGCCGACGCGCCGTAGACGATCGCGGCGAGCACCACGATGGACGAGACAGCGGCTGGGCTCGAACCGGTGCCTAGCCGGATGCCGGCGCCGATCGCCGCGCCGACGATCGTGAGTACAGATCCAGACGTTGTCGAGAGCGCGTTGGCGGTGACCAGGTCGTGGGATTCCACGACGTGCGGCAGTGCCGCCGAAAGCGCCGACAGGAAGAACCGGTTGACGCCCAGTGCGACCACTGCCGTGACGTAGAAGGCGACGCCGTCTGAGTTGGCGAGCACGAGACCCGCAACGACGAGGACGAGCGCGACCTTCACCGTGTTGGCGATCACGAGCACCCGTTGGCGCCGCCAGCGGTCGAGGAAGACACCGACGAACGGCCCGGCGATCGAATATGGCAACAGGAGTGCGGCAAATGCGGCGGCCGCCTTGCCTGGAGTCGTCGCGTTTTGCGGCGAGAAGAAGACGTAGCTCGCGAGCGCGGTCTGGAAGATGCCGTCAGCTGCCGCCGACACGAGCCGGGTGGCGTAGAGCCGGCGAAAGTTGCGTGCGCGAAGGATCTCGCGAACCTGCGCCGCACTCGCCACAAACGAAACCCTAGTCTTGGCTCGCGATCGGCAGCGGTCTGTGTTCGACGTCAGGACTGTTCATGAGGCTGTCGGCGGCACCCGTTAGGTAGCCCCACAATGTCGCGGCATGATCGGCGTCCAGTTGCAATTCGTCGACTGCGACCCGCATGTGCGCGAGCCACGCGTCGCGTTCTGCGGGCCCGATCCGAAACGGCGCATGCCTCATGCGGAGCCGCGGGTGGCCGCGCAGTTCGCCGTAGGTCTTCGGGCCGCCCCAGTACTGCTCAAGAAACATCCGCAGCCGCACCTCGGCGTCGCCAAGGTCGGCGTCGGGGTACAGGGGACGCAACAGCGGGTCGTCCGCGACGCCCTGATAGAAACGGTGCACGAGGCGACGGAACGTCTCGGCGCCACCGATCTGGTCGTAGAAGCTCTCGTCAGCGGTTTGCGTCACCTCCCCATTCTCGCAAAGAGCCCCCGCCGATCAGCCCGACCGCCCGTCAGCCCGACCGCCCATCAGCCCCACAGCCGAACAGCAGGAAGGACTACCGCCGTGGCTACCACCCGCACCGCACACACCAACTGGGAGGGCCCGCTACTCGCTGGCGGCAAGGGCGAAGTCAGTCTCGACTCGTCAGGTCTCGGCAGCTTCGGCGTCAGTTGGGCCGCGCGCACCGAGGCACCCGGGGGTCAGACCAGCCCCGAGGAGCTCATCGCCGCGGCCCACTCGTCGTGCTTCTCGATGGCGTTGTCGAACGCGCTCGCGAAGGCGGGGCATACCGACATCACGCTCGAGACCAAGGCGGACGTCACCTTCCAGCCGGGCGAGGGCATCACCGGCAGTCACATCACCGTTCGTGGCAGCGTCCCCGGTCTGACTGCCGCGCAGTTCGACGAATTTGCCGATGGCGCGCGGCAGAACTGCCCCGTGAGCAAGGCGTTGGCCGGCACCAAGATCACCCACGAGTCGAGCCTGGTGTAAGCCTCACGGACACATCGGGTGGGTTTGCTGCCCCGGGGGCAGTGAATCCCCACGATCTGAGCGGGCCAAGGGTCAGGCGAGGCGCAGCTGCGACCGCAATCGGTCCTCCGCGGCTCGGGTGATCCCGAGGTGGTCGAAGCCGAGCAGCGCCGCGCCCGCTATCGCGGGGACGTCGTTGAACGTGATGACTGC
>CAWGTF010000012.1:0-209761 GCA_963825425.1 uncultured Actinomycetes bacterium | reverse complement strand
CACCACGACATCGGCGTCGGAGCCTGGCGCGATCACGCCCTTGCGCGGGTACAGGCCGAACATCCGCGCCGGCGTCGTCGAGCACAGTTCGACCCAGCGAGCGAGGGTGATGTGCCCGTCGACCACGCCCTGGTAGATCAGGTCCATCCGGTGCTCGACGCCGCCGATGCCGTTCGGGATCTTCGAGAAGTTGCCGATGCCGAGTTCCTTCTGTTCCTTCATGCAGAACGGGCAGTGATCGGTGCTCACCACCGAGAGGTCGTTGGTGCGCAGCGCCTTCCACAACTCGTCCTGGTGGCCCTCGGCGCGCGACCGCAACGGCGTCGAGCACACGTACTTCGCGCCTTCGAAGTCCGGCGCGGACAAGTGTTCTTCGAGCGAGAGATACAGGTATTGCGGGCACGTCTCGCCGAACACGTTCCAGCCGTCGTCGCGGGCCGCGGCGAGCGTCGCCACTGCCTGCTTGGCCGACATGTGCACGATGTAGAGCGGAGCGCCGGTCATGCGCGCCAGCATGATCGCTCGGTGGGTGGCCTCTTCCTCGGTCTCCCACGGCCGCGTGAGTCCGTGGTAGCGCGGTGCGGTCTCGCCGCGCGCGAGAGCCTGCGGCGACGAGAACGTCGATCGCGATGCCGTTCTCGGCGTGCATCATGATCATCGATCCGTTGTCGGCCGCCGTCTGCATCGCCCGCAGGATCTGGCCGTCGTCGGAGTAGAAGACGCCGGGGTAGGCCATGAACAGCTTGAAGCTCGTGATGCCCTCGCTGACGAGCTCGTCCATCGCCTTCAGCGAGTCGTCGTCGACGCCGCCGATGATCTGGTGGAAGCCGTAGTCGATCGCGCAGTTGCCGTCGGCCTTTGCGTGCCACGCCGCCAGACCGTCCTGGACGCGCTCGCCGGTGCGTTGCACGGCGAAGTCGATGATCGTCGTCGTGCCGCCCCACGCGGCCGCGCGAGTGCCGGTCTCGAACGTGTCCGACGCGTGGGTGCCGCCGAACGGCAGCTCCATGTGCGTGTGCGCGTCGACGCCACCCGGGCACGACGTACTTGCCGTGCGCGTCGATGACGGTGTCGGCGCTCGCTTCGAGGTCGACGCCAAGCCTCGTCGTCCCGGGTTCGAGAAGCGCGACGATGCGCTCGCCGTCGATCAGGACGTCAGCTGCGATCGCACCGGTCGGACTCACGACCGTGCCGTTCTTCACCAGGATCGTCATGTCGCGCTCCGTTCTACAGGCCGGGTGAGGTCGCCGTACGCCTCGGGACGGCGGTCGCGGTAGAACGCCCAGCGATTGCGCACCTCGGTCAGCAGGTCCATGTCGAGGTCGCGGACGACGAGGTCGGGTGAGTAGGAGTCGCCGACGTCGCCGACGAACTTGCCCTCGGGGTCGACGAAGTAGGTCGTGCCGTAGAAGTCGTCATCGCCGAGCTCCTCGACGCCGACCCGGTTGATGGCCCCGATGAAGTACTCGTTGGCGACGGCCGCCGCCGGCTGCTCGAGCTTCCACAGGTACGACGAGAGGCCGCGCGACGGTCGCCGACGGATTGAACACGATCTGCGCGCCGTTCAGGCCGAGCGCCCGCCAGCCTTCGGGAAAGTGCCGGTCGTAGCAGATGTAGACGCCGATCTTGCCGATCGCGGTGTCGAACACCGGGAAGCCGAGATTGCCGGGCCGGAAGTAGAACTTCTCCCAGAACCCGTTGATGTTCGGGATGTGGTGCTTGCGGTACTTGCCGAGGTACTTGCCGTCGGCGTCGACGACCGCGGCGGTGTTGTACAGGACGCCGGGCTGCTCCTGCTCGTACATCGGCAGGATCATCACGATGCCGAGCTCGGCAGCCAGCGCCTGGAACCGTTCGGTGGTCGGGCCCGGGATCGCTTCGGCGTAGGAGTAGAACGCGGCGTCCTGGACCTGGCAGAAGTACGGACCGTAGAACAGCTCCTGGAAGCAGATCGCCTGCGCGCCCTGCGCCGCGGCCTTCCGGGCGTACTCCTCGTGAGCCGCGATCATCGACTCCTTGTCGCCGGTCCAGCTGGTCTGCACGAGAGCCGCGCGAATGACCGCCATCGCCTGTTCCTCCCTGCCCTGATCGAGATTACGGAAGCTTACCTACGCCTGGTGCGGATAGGCTCGCGTCCAGCCAGCAAGATGAGGAGCGATTCCGTGCCCGGACAATACAGTGGGTCCGCTGTCATCAACCGTCCGATCGCGGAGGTCTTCAGCTACCTCGCGGCCGGCACGAATGATCCGAGTTTCAGCCCGCGGGTGCTCGAAATCCGGAAGGAACCCGACGGGCCGTCCGGCCTCGGCACCACCTTTGTGAGCAGGGTGAAGGACGCCGGAATGAAGACGGATCGCCGCTTCGAACTCACCGAGTTTGTGGCGCCGACCACGATTCGTTGGGCGGAACGGTCGAAGAACCTGGTGACGATCACCGACGGTGGCTACGACCTCGAGGATCTTGGCAACTCGCAGACGAAGGTCACCATCTTCAACTCGTTCGCCGGCCACGGTCTCGGCAAGCTCATCGTCGGATTCGCCCTCAAGGCCGCGGTGAAGGACGCCCCGCCTTCGCCCAGCGCATCAAAGCCGCGGTCGAGGCCAGCTAGATCACTGCCGGGACGGCGACAGCTGGCTTCTGTGCAGGTGCGACCGGCGGGCGATTCGCAAAGTCACGGCCACGCACGAGCGCGGCGCCGGCGACGGCGCCAAGGACGACCACCGAGGCGCCGATCACGAGGATCAGCCTGAGGCCGGACAGGAACGCCCCGTGGGCTGCAACTGCGATACCAGGTGTCGATGAGCTCGCCGCAACCGCTGCGCGGATTCCGGCCGAAGCCACCACCTTGGCGAGCTGCGGAGCCGGGTGACCGAGATTGGCCGCCAGTGAGGTGGTGACCTTCTGCTGGAAGATGGCACCCAGTGCAGCGACACCGGTAGCGACGCCGCCGATTCGGAACGTGTTGTTGATCCCCGACGCCATCCCACTACGTGCGGGCGCTACGACTCCGAGGGCGATCCTCGCGATCATCGGGTTGGCGATGCCGATGCCAAGCCCGGTCAGCAGGAATCCAGGAATCAGCGCGGTCCAGCTCGACCTCGCGGTGACGATGGTCATGGCGGCAAGACCCGCTCCAATGATCCCAAGACCGATCGCCAACCCCACCCGAGGCGACAATTTCTCCGCAACGGAATGCATAGCGAGCGGGACGACGAAACAGAGCAGGGTGCACGGAAGCAGCCGGAGACCGCCCTGCAGCGGGGAGTATCCGAGGTCGTTCTGCAGATAGAACGTGATGTACGGCAGGATCGCGAACATGCCCGCACCGATTGCAAACGTGCCAATCGAGACACCGGTAAACGACGGCTTTCGGAACAGCGAGAGATCGAGCAACGGGTGGCTTTGGTGCAGCTCGGCAACCACGAACAGCCCCATAAGGACAGCCGACGCAACGAACAGCGTGACGATGAGCGAACTTGTCCAGCCGTCCGCGCTCGCCCGGATCAGTGCGAACACCAACGCGAACATGGAGCCCGAGAACGTCACGAGGCCTGCCAGGTCAAGTCGGACCGTCCCCGAGTCGCTGACGTTGACCATGCGGGTGACCGCCAGCCAGCCGGTCAAGACGCCGACGGGCACATTGACGAAGAAGATCGATCGCCACCCGAAGCCGCTCGTGAGCGCGCCACCAATCAGTGGCCCGACGGCGACCGCACCACCGACCGTCGCGCCCCAGGCTGCGATCGCCTTGCCTCGCTCGCGACCCTGGAACTCCTGCCCGATCAATGCGAGCCCAGTCGCGAACAACGCCGCGCCGCCAACGCCCTGTAACGCACGCGACCAGATCAGCATCGGCGCGTTCGTGGCGACTGCACACAGCAGGGAAGCGAGGGTGAAAAGGCCCAAGCCGAACACGAAGACGTGCTTGCGGCCGAAGCGGTCTGCGGACGACCCCCACCCGAGAATCAGGGTTGCCATCGCCAAGGCGTAGGCGTCGATCACCCACTGCAAATCACTGAAGCTCGCGCGCAGGTGGTGCTGAATCGTTGGGAGCGCTACCTGCACGATCGTGATGTCCACCAACAACATGAACGTCGCGCCGCATACGGCAATCAGCGTCAACCAGCGGCGCTCAATGCCCAGCCATGTCCCGGCGGCAGGTGCTTGCTGATCACTCACGGACCCGAACCTTACCGGGTCGCCCAGTTACGGGGTCTGCCCGTCCTTGATCGCCTTTGCCAGACCCCCGCCGCCGAAGTTCTTGTCGTGGTCGAGAGTCATCGCCAAGATCGGGTAGGCCGCCTCGCGCATCTGCGCCTCGTACGTGCCGATCGCGGCCAGCAGTTCAACCTCGCCACGTCCGTAGCGGTCGAGCTGCTCAGTCAGCAGCGCGGCATCGTTGAGTGCGAGGTTGGCGCCCATGCCGAGCGTGGGCAACATGCCGTGCGCGGCATCGCCGACAATCGTGGCCCGCGAGGGCTCCCAGTTCTCTGCCGGCTCGAGGAACCCAAACGGGATCGCGAAGATCGAGTCGGGGTCGAGGCCCGCCACGAGCGCCGTCGCCGCGGGGTGCCAGCCGGCCACGGCTTCGAGCATCGACGCTTGCAGGACGCCCGGGGTCTGCGCGGTCCACTCGGACGCCGGCGGGACCACGGTGCCTGGCATGACGCTGCAGCTGATCATGACGTAGGCCGGTACGTCATCGACCTCGACGTCGGGAGCGAGCGCGCGGGCTGCCTCGGTGGCAGGTCGCCGTGGCCGGAACGTCGCGATGAGCAGGCGAGAGCCAGCGCGGTCGACCGCCATCAGCACGCCCTGGTTCAAGATGTCGGGCATCAGCGCGTCGAGCTCCGGCGTCAGCGGCGTCCGTCCGAACACCCCGATTCCCCGGATGCCAGTGGGGATGACCGGGACGTGCGGCAGAAGCTGCGTGCGGACGGCGGACCGGATCCCGTCAGCCCCGACAAGCACATCGCCGTGTGCCGTGCTGCCGTCGGCGAGGGTTGCGGTCACCCCGTGGGCGTCCTCGGCGTAGGAGACGACGGGCGAGCCGACGTGCAGCCGATCTCCAAGTCGCCCGGAGAGCACCTGGCGAAGCGTCCGGCGGTGCACGCCGGTGTGGTTGCGCGGACCCACGTTCGGCGGACCCATGTGCGGGTTCGACGTGATCTCGTTGAACCCCGGGTCGAGGACGATCGATTCGGGGCGGTCGTAGGACTCGCGGGACGTGTCGAGGTAGAGCTCGAACAGGTCAGGCGGCAGCACCCGGCGCAATGCCTCGCCACCGATGGCATTGAAGTGCAGGTAGTAGCCCTGCTTGCGGTTCAAATCGGCGTCCCGCTCGAAGACCTCGACCGTATGGCCGGACTTCCGGAGCCCCTGAGCGAGTGCCAGCCCGGCAAGTCCACCGCCGGCAATGAGGACGTGCAGGGAACGAGTCTCGGACACCTTTGTCTCCCGTTGATGTGTAGCGCGAATCAGTGGGTAGGACTAACTAACCAACCGGACGAGTCGTACGCCGCGGCCTTCTCCTCGATCTCGTCGCGCACCTTCGCGTGACGCCCCGCTGTCTCCAAGATCTCCTGGTAGTGCGCTCGCTTCTCCGCCATCGTGATCACCGACGAATCGAGGTCTGTCCACTCGACCGAGAAGTCGTCCGCCAACCGGCCTTGTGCTCCGCAGCTGGCGCACTGAACCGACCGGCCATGCAACTCAACGACGTCGAGGTGGCAGAGCGGGCACGCGCCGGCGTCCCCGCAGTACTGCGCGTCCTCGAAGCTGCGACCGAGCTGGCTCGCGACGTTGCGGCCCAACGTCGCGGCACGGGCGAGCGCCTCGTCGTCCAGCACGACCGACTTGGGGGTACCCGCACCTGCAACGACCATCTGGTCAACGACGGCGGCCTGCAGGGAGAAGGTCAACGAGTGCATCACGGGGAGCGCGAGTGCCTTCCATTGCGTCGTGAGCGACCCGCCGACCGCGATAAAGCCTGCCACCCGCGGACGAAGCACCCGCTCGTCGAGGCGGAACGGAACGCCCGGTTCATGTCCTTCGAGCCGCATCGCCAGCAGCTTCTCGACGATCGCTGCGTCGGCATTGGGACCAAGCAGTCGATCGACCACCAGCTTGAGGCGGGCGGGGACGGTCCGACTGATGATCGGCGCACTGACGATCAAGCCGTCGGCCGCCATGAGCCGCTCCCACAGCCACCACAGATCGTCGGGCGACTGCGGGTCGGGGCCACTGGGCAGGCTCAGCTCATCGAGCCGGACCAACTCGACAGCCGCACCTTCGTGCGCCGCGGCCCGCAACGCCACCGTGAGCACGATCTCGGCGCTGCCGCCCACGGCGCCGGCACCGAGGCCGAGGAGTCGCAACGTCATGGGCACCATCGCCTAGTGGAAGTCATGTTCTCAGAATGAGAGTATGGACCGCGATCCGGCTTAGGGGAACCCCGGCGAAAGAGGGAATCGACATGTTGGTGACCCACCTCGGCCACGCCTGCGTCCTCGTGGAGACGCAGCGTGCCCGGATCCTGATCGACCCCGGCACGATGTCTGCCTTCGAGGACGTGCGTGACCTTGATGCGGTCCTGGTCACCCACCAACACGGCGACCACATCGACACGTCGCGGCTCGGCGCGCTGCTCACCGCCAACGGCGGCGCAACACTCATCGTGGACGCCGACACCGCGAGCGTCGTCGCGGACCTGCCGGCGCATGCGGTCGCACGGCCGGGCGAACGGCTGAGCTTCGGCGGCACGACCGTTGACGTGCGCGGCGGGCGGCACGCCGCGGTGTATGGCGACGTCCCCGGGTGCACGAACTGTGCCTACCTCATCGACGAGGGAGCCCTGTTCCATCCCGGTGACTCGTTCTTCGTCCCGGACGACGACATCGATGTGCTCGCGGTCGCCGTCGATGGCCCGTGGCTCAAGCTGGCCGAGGCCGTCGACTACGTCGTTGCCGTGTCGCCGCGCGTTGCCGTTCCCATTCACGAAGGGGAGACCACCGACCCAGCGAAGTACGCGGGCATGCTCGCAGCTTTCTCCCCCGCCGGGGTCGTCATGCAGCTGAAGTCAGGTCAACCGACGACGCTGTGAGAGACGGCTCACGACCACGAGCTCTCGAGGCCGTGCACGAGTGCGACCATCATGTCGTGGCCGGGAGTGGGAACGCCGACCGCGCGCCCTTGCGCCGCGATCCCACCATTCAGGACGTCGATCTCGGTGAGCCGCCGGGCAAGAACGTCCTGCAGCATCGAGGGTTTGTGGTCGAACGCCTCGGCGATCGCCTCCTCGACCGAATGCAACGGGCTACGCAGGAGTTCGATGCCAGATGCGTCGGCCACTGCCATTGCCTCTGCGATCAGCCGTTCGACCTCGATGCGCAGCTGCGGGTGCGTGCAAACCTGACCGACCGTCAGACCCGTGAGCGCGGCAAGCGGGCTGGTCGCTGCATTGAACACGAGCTTGGTCCATTGCGGTCCGCGCGCATCGGCGAGAGCGAAGGTGCGCAGGCCACCGGTCGTGAGCAGCGACGCCAGCGACGCGATCTCGTCGGGTCGTGCCGGGCTGGGCTCGAACGGCCCCAACCACGAGTCGCCAGGACCGTCGTACCGAACGCACCCGGGCTCCGTCACGTGGCCCGCGGTCACGATACTTCCGCGGATGACGCGCGGCACGAGTTCGGCGATGACCTCCTCGTTGCCCACGCCGTTTTGAACGCTCGCAACAGCGGCGTCCTGCACCGCAGCGAGCGCGCCCGACACCGCGTCGCGCGTGTGCAACGCCTTGGTCGCCACGATTGCGAACTGGCAAGGAGGAAGGTCGCCAGCATCGACAGTTGCGTGAACCGGCGCGACGAAGTCAGCGTGGCCAATCACTCGAAGGCCGCGTGCCTCGATCGCGGCGACGTGCTCTTTCCACGGATCGACAGCCCACACCTCGACGTCGGGATTTCGCGCGAGGTGAGCCGCATACAGGGAGCCGATCGCGCCGCAGCCAATGACCGCAATGCGGATCGGCCTAGCGTCAGTCACGCCTCGGTCTTACTGTCGCTCACGACTGGGCCACCTCGCGCGCGATCTCCGCACACGCATCGGGATCCGGCCCGCCCACCCCGAGCCCACCGACGACGCGGCCGCCTGCCATCAGCGGTACGCCTCCCGGTGCAGCCAGGAATGGCGAAGGATGCAGCGCTGCGAGCGACGGTGTCGCCGTCCCGTATCGAGTCGATACGTCTTCACTGACGCAACCAAATCGGACGGCGGTAGCGGCGGTCGCGTACGCGACGTCGACGCTCGCGGCAACTGCGTCGTTCATTCGATCCTGCTGAATCGGGTCGCCGCCCGCGTCGACAACCGTGACGGCGACCCGCAGGCCGCGAGCCGCCGCTTCGGCCAGCACATGGTCGCAAACGTCGCGCGCCCACGCCAGTTCGGCTTGCTTCGATGCCTTGGGGGCCGGCGCCATGCCGAGGCTTTGCTCCGGCGCTACCACGAGATCGCCGAACCGAGCCGTCCACCGGGCCGCGTCGTCGCCGTGCTGGCCGACGTACGGAACACCAAGTGCGTAGGCGATGAGCAGATCTTCCGGGTTCGCCGGCTTGCCTTCCGCGCTCACCACTTCGGGCGCGACGCCGGTAGGAAGGAACGGGCTGACCGTCGCACCTGATGCCGCGATCCCACCGATCACCACGCCGTCCGCATCGAATAACGGCATGCCCCCGGCTCCTGGGAACAACGCTTGCGGGGATGCCAGCACGAAGCCGTTCGCAATCGGCTGCGGCAACGTCGTCATCCGCTGGAGGTGCTCCGCACTGGGGATCTGTTGCGTGGCGGAGATCCAGGCCTTCGATGTCGCCCTCGCCATGCCTCCGGGTCCGCCACGATCAAGGCGCGAGGCCGTGACGAGAGCGCCACTGGCACCGACAACCGCGATGCCTCCGCGCAAGCCGAGCTGCTCACACTTGTCGACGGCTCGTTGCACGAGCTCGCGCGCCTGCGCCAACGGGACGTCGCGCATGTGTCAGGCGCCGACCATGTTGTAGCCGCCATCGGCGACCATGTAGCCACCCGTCATGTGCGCCGCGTCGTCACTGGCGAGGAAGAGCGCGGTGCCGGCCAACTCGGCTGGGCCGGGTATCCGCCCCATCGGGGTGAGCGCGCGTAGCTGATCGCCACGACCCGACTTCCAGTCCTGGCGGTCGAGCGTTGCCTGCGTCTCGATAAACCCGGGCGCAAACACGTTGACCCGCACCTGTGGGAGCGAACGCGTGAGCGTACGACTTGGTGACACCGAGAATGCCGTACTTCGCCGCCGCGTACTGCGGAGCGCGTGCACTGCCGCGCACGATCACGGTCGAACCGATGTTGACGATCGCACCGTGACCTTGGTCGAGCATGCGCGAACCGAACTCGTGCACGCAGAGCATCGTGCCTTTGATGTCGACACCGAGCACGTGATCGATCGACTCTTCGGTGATGTCGCGCCACGACATCTGCTCGCGCGCAACGTCGCCGACGTTGTTGATCAGGACGTCGAGACCACCGAGTGCCTCGAACGCGGCGTCGGCCATCCGCTTGATGTCGTCCCAGATCGCGATGTCGCCTTGAATCAGAACAGCTTCGGCGCCGAGTTCCTCGATCCGAGCAACGGTCTTCAGCGCGCCATCCTTGGAGTTTCGGTAATGGACGCCGACCCGCGCCCCCTCCTGTGCCGCTCGGACGGCGATCTCTGCACCAAAGCCAGTCCCGGCGCCGGTGACGAGCACCGATCGGCCGGGAAAGCGCTTCGTGATGACCGGACTACTGATGCCTGGCACTAGACACTCCCTTAGACAAGAACCCGGCCGCCGTCCACGTAAAGCACTTGGCCCGTCACGAAACTGGCGCGATCAGAGGCCAGGAACGCGACGGCATCCGCGACCTCGTGAGGGCGGCCTAGTCGCCGCGATGGCACCAGCGACGTCAGACCTTCACGAATGCCGTCCTTGGCAAGGTAGTCCTTCGTCAGCTCGGTCTCGATGTAACCAGGTGCCACGGCGTTGACCGTCACGCCTTGGGCAGCCCACTCGCGGGCCATGACCCGCATCAGTTGGTTGAGCCCGCCCTTGGTCGCGGCGTACGGCGCGTGGTGCGGATGTGCGAGCAGTCCAGACACCGACGACATGAAGATCATCCGGCCGTACCCGTTGGCACACATGACCTTGCCAACCGCCTGACCGAGCCAGTACGCGGTCGACAGGTTGAGGTTCACCGTCTGGAGCCACGCGTCGTCGTCGAGCTCGACGACGGGCAGCCGGACGTTGCGGCCGATCGCGTGCAGGAACACGTCGATCCCGCCCAACCGGCTGACGGCTTCGGCCACCACATTGCGACACGTCTGGGGGTCGAGCAGGTCGGCGACGAGGATGTCGACCTCGTTGACCCGCCTCTTTCGCCTGCAGCCGGACTGACTCGAGGTTGGCCTCGCTCACGTCCACCACCAGGACCCGGCCGCCCTGCTCCGCCAGGGCGAGTGCACTTGCGCCGCCGAGGCCGCCGGCACCGATGACGAGACAGGGTCGGTCCTGGAGGTGCAGCCAGTCCGTTCCGGGCACTCAGGAACCCTTCCCGCTTGATCTTCTCGGCCAACGAAAGTAACTTCCATAACACGCTAGGCCCTCCTGCGGCGCGTGTCCAGCGTCGTGGTGTGCATCCGTCCTAAACTGCGGCCCAGTCAGGTCTGCCGCAAAACGACGCTGCAAATGGCCCGCGTCCGGCCCGGCGAAGAAGAGTGAGGCGCACCGGCATGGCGACCAGACGCACAACAGCAAGCACCGTGCCAGCTGGTTCGCAGGCAGCGACCGAGCCTGCGGTTGACGACGGATCGCCGAACCGTCCCGACTACCGGGTCGAGGCGCTCGCCAAGGGTCTGCGAATCTTGTCCCTCTTCACCGAGCAGCGACCAACCTGGCGGGTCAGCGACATCTCCCTTGCTCTCGGAATCCCGTTGCCGACCGTGTATCGCGTCGTCATGACGCTGTCCTCCGAGGGATACGTCGAGCACCTGCCGGACGGCGACTACCGGCCAGGAGTGAAGGTCCTCACGCTCGGCACGGCGGCCTTGCGCAGCCTCGATCTCGTCGAGCTGGCGACACCCGGACTGAAGGCGCTTGCATCAGCCAGCGGAGAGACGGTGAACCTGGCCGTGCTGACCGGCGACCGCGTTCTGTACCTGGTCCGGCTGCGCAATCGCGACCTGGTGACCGCCAACATTCAAGTCGGCTCAACGCTCGCCGCGGTCCACACTTCTATCGGCAAGTTGTTACTTGCCTACCTCACCGAGGACGAGCTGACCACGGCCATCAGCGATGCGTCGTTCGACGCCAACCACGGCCCCAACGCCAAGGTGTCGCTGAGCGAGCTGCGGTCCGAACTCGCCAAGATTCGCGAGGACGGCTGGGCTATTCAGGACGAGGAACTCGCGTTCGGCCTGCGTTCGGTGGCCGCGCCGGTCCGTGACGCAACCGGCCGGGTGATCGCGGGTGCGAACGTCGCGGTCAGCTCGCGCGATTGGTCTGCGCAGCGCATCGTGCGCGAGCTACGCCCGATGGTGGTGCGCACCGCCGAGGAGATTTCCGGCCTGCTCGGCTACCCCGGCACATCATGACGGGGCCCCGACTGCCCAAGCTCTCCCCCGCCGAGCTCGATGAACAGCAGCGCGCGCTCTACGACGCAATCGCCAGCGGGCCGAGAGCGCGCGGGCCGCAGCTCTTCGCGTTGACCGACGACGCCGGCCACCTCGAAGGCCCGTTCAACGCGATGCTCCTGAGCCCTACAGTCGGCGGCGCACTGCAGGCGCTGGGCACTGCGGTGCGCTACGGCAGTGGCCTGACCGACCGTGATCGAGAGATCGCGATCCTGGTCGTTGCCCACGCGTGGGACTGCGCATTCGAGGTGTATGCCCACGAGGCCGTCGGTCGGGTGGCCGGCCTCAGCGACGATGAGCTGGCCACGCTGCGTACGGGTGACTACGAGCGGCTCGCCGAGCACGACCGGCTAGTCGCGACGACAGCCTTCGCACTCGCCGTCCGCACCGCCCTCACCGACGACGAGTTCGGCGCGGCCCGCGACGCACTGGGTCTGCGCCTCCTGTTCGAACTGACCACGCTGGTCGGCTACTACGCGACGCTCGCGCTGCAGCTGCGCGTGTTTGAGGTCGGCACCCCTTCGTGAACCGGGCTGCCTTGACACCGCTGCCACAGTGAAGGACGATCTGAGAGCTACTTTCACAGAACGAGACCGCGGGTGAGACCGGGAGTGCTGCGATGAAGCTCGTCACCTTTGACGCCGGACGCGTCGGTCGCCTCGAGGGCGACGAGGTGATCGAGCTGAGCTGCGGCTCCACCCGCGAGTGGTTCGAGCGCGGTGGCGCCGTCGCCGAGTCCGGCGCACGGCTCGCGCTGGCCGACGTCCGGCTGCGGGCCCCGATCGTGCCGAAGAAGTTCTTCCACACGGCGGGAAACTTCACTGCCCATCACGAAGAGCTGGCCAAGGTGAACTGGTCGCACCCGGTGCACAAGGGGATCGTGTTCTTCCAGAACGTCGACGCGATCATCGGACCGGACGACGACATCGTCTACCCCGAGAGCTTGACCAAGGAGCTCGACTACGAGCTCGAGCTCGCCGTCATCATCGGCAAGGCCGGCAAGTGGTTCACCCCGGAAGAGGCGAACGACTACATCGCCGGATTCATGGTCTTCAACGACATCACCGCTCGCGACATCCAACGCCGCGAGATGAAGTCAGGTGTCTTCTCGTTCTCCAAGGGCATCGACACGTTCTGCCCGATCGGTCCCTACATCGTCACGGCCGACGAAATCGCCGACCCGCAGGCACTCGCTATGGAGCTACGGGTAAACGGCGACGTGCGCCAAGTCGGCAACACCAGCCAGATGGTGATCGACCTACCGCACCTGGTTGCCTACCACTCACCGCAGGGCTACTCAGCTGGCGACATCATCACGACGGGCACCATCTCCGGAGTCGCCGCGGTGCAGCCCAACCCCTTCGACTTCTACCTCCAGCCAGGCGATGTCGTGGAGGCAGAGATCCAACATCTAGGCGTGCTGCGCAATACCGTCGTGCCGTGGAGCGCGGCGCATGACTCCCCGTACTTGGCCGACACACTTTGAGCTTTGGGTCGGCGGCCGGCCAGAGCTAGTGCTCCGGTCGCCGTCCGGCCACCCACCGGAATACGTTTCGCATGCTGACCGAGCCAGCCGGTGTGGTGAACGGCGCGAGCGCGTCCTCGATCGTCGCGCGCACGGCAGCCTCACCGACATCCTCGACTGCCCGAGTAGCGCCGGCGGAACTGAGCAGGCCGCGCACCGCATCGGCAACGTTCGCGTACTGCCATGACAACTCCACTTCTCCCGCTCCGGACAGCTCAAGACCGGCGGCGATCATCGCCGCCTCGAGATTGCCTGGCGCCGAGAGCGCATACGGCGCATGGTCGGCGTCGCGTGCAGGCGGGCTCAGGGCCGACATCGCGAGGTGGATCGCGGTGGACTGCGATCGTTCCGGTTCGGCAAACATGCCGGCCGCGACAACGCCACCAGGCTTGGTGACCCGCACAGCCTCGACCAACGCGGCCTTCGGGTCACCCGCGAACTGGAACGCGTTGATGCCGACTACCGCGTCGAACTCGGCATCCGGAAACGGCAGCTCGCCGAGGTCGCCACACCACAGCTGCGCATCGGGCAGCCGCTCGGCGGCGATCGCGAGCAGGCCGGGCGTCACGTCAAGGCCCACCACGGTAGCGCCGCGGTCGTGCGCGAGATGGAGGGCTCCGCCGGTGCCGCAACCGACGTCGAGGAGGCGGCTGCCGGGGCGTACGTGCGCGGCGTCGAGTACAGCCTCGAACAGCGGTACGTTGTGCGGCTCGGCGAACAGCGCCCATCCGACCGGGTCGCTCCCCCACAACCTGCGCTGCAGCAGCGCGGCCGGGCCAGGCGCGCTGCCATATTGGATAGGACTCACGCGGGCACCGGCGCGATGTTCTGGTTCAGGCGGAAGATGTTCTGCGGGTCGTAAACGGCTTTGATCGCTTGCAGCCGTCGAAGCGTCGACCCATACGCCACTTGGTCGTTGCTCACCTCGTCGCCCTCCATGAAGTTCGAGTAGGCACCGCCGGTGCTGAATGGCTGGATTGCCGCGAAGGTGTCGCGCACCCAAGAGATCTCGTAGTCGCTGGCCGCGGGGTCAGCCCAGCTGGCCGGCACGTTGAACAGCCAGCGCGCATCGCGGTAGGGAAAGGCTGTCGCATCGCTGGCGACGCGATCGATCGCGCCACCCATCGACAGCAGTTCAACCTGCGTCAGCGGCGAACGAAGCAGCTTGCCCCTCTCGATCAGGACGTCGACGAGCGAGTCGGAAATCGCACCGCCGAAGGTCGCCTTGACGTAGGAGTGCAGTCCGTGACCGAACTCCTTGTCGCCCGCGGTCTGCAGCCAGCCGAACGGGATCACATCGACGGAGCCAGCTGCGGGCGCGAGCTCAGCACGCAGGTCACCCAGCATCGCGCGGCCTTCGTCGGGGTCGCCGGACCATTCGATCACCGACATGACTCCAGGCGTGCCGACCAGCGCCTCTGGCAGCCAAGGCCGCACAGGTGCCTTGCGGACAAAACTGGTCCAGAGCAACTCGTCGGGCGGATCGGCCGCCATCATCTGCTGCGCACGGCCCAATAGTGCGTGCGCGTCGTCGAACCTATGAAACGTAGAGAGCACTGCCAACACCGAAAGCTCGTGCAACGCGAACTGGAAGCTCGTGACGACGCCGAAGTTGCCTCCACCGCCGCGCAACGCCCAGAACAGATCGGCGTTGTCGTCAGCGGACGCGGTGAGCTGATCCCCGTCGGCGGTCACAATGTCGGCGGAGATGAGGCTGTCGATGGTGAGCCCGAACCGCCGCATCAGGCGTCCGACACCGCCGCCGAGAGTCAAGCCGGCGACGCCGGTGTGCGAGATGACACCCGCCGGGACGACCAGCCCATGGTGCTGGGTAGCGCGATCGACATCGCCGAGCAGCGCCCCGGCCTGCACAACCGCACGCTTCTTGACCGCATCGACCGAGATCTCGTTCATCAATCGGAGGTCGATGACGATGCCGTCGTCGCACACGCTGAGACCTGGCAGGCTGTGGCCGCCCCCGCGGACGGCGATGAGCAGCTCGTGCGACCTGGCATAGCTGATCGCGGCAACAACATCGGCAATGCTCGTGCACTTGGCGATGATCGCTGGACGTCTGTCGTGCATGACGTTCCAGACCTGACGAGCATCGTCGTAGCCAGGGTCGACCGGGGTAATCACCGGGCCGGCGAAGCCTGGAATTACACGGTGGGGAGGCGTCTCTGCTGGCATTCGTTGATGGGGCTTTCGCTAGGAGAAAGTGACTGTCACGATAAGAGTGTAGGGCGACGATGTCCAGGGAGACCACCGATGAGACTTGACCATGTCGGCGTGCAGGTCGCGGACCTTGCGGCGGCAGCCGATTGGTATTGCGCCGCGTTCGAGCTCGAGAGAGAACTTGAGCTGCGCGTCGATCCGATCGACCTCGACATCGTCATGCTGCGCAGCGCCCTATTCGGTCATCGCATCGAGCTCCTGCACCGACCCGGCTCCGTGCGTGGGCTCGTCGAGCGAGACCCGGGCCGTGATGCCTGACGTCATCGTGGGCGGCCTCGTGGTGCGGTAGGCGAGGGCTCTACTAGTTTGTCCGCATGCAGACGGTGTCAGTCACCTGGGAGCACTCCCTTGAGACCGCTGCCGTCCTGGTCGTCGTGGGCGGCGCGATGGCGCTGTCGAAGGACAAGCGGGTTCGCGCCGTCGGCGCCTTCGCTCGCGAAATCGCGGTGATCGGCGTGCTGTACGCGCTGTGGGAACTGGCGGGGACCATCGCCGGTTTCAGCAAGACGGACGCGTACGTGCGGGCGCGGTGGATCGTGCATTTCGAGCACGACATCTTCCTACCGTCCGAACGCAGCGTGCAGAACCTGATCCTCGGGCATCCGCTGATCGTGCAGGTCGCGAATCTCTACTACGCGGCGATGCACTTCCCGATGATGTTTGTGTTCTTGATTTGGCTGTTCTGGTGGCACCGCGACAAGTACCGGCCGGTGCGGCAAGTACTTGGATGGACGACGCTGGTCTGCCTGATCGTCCAGCTCGTGCCGGTCGCGCCGCCGCGGTTTCTGCCCGGCATCGTCGACACCGGCAAGCTCTACAACCAGTCGGTCTACCAGCACGGACTAGCAGTCGACCAGCTCTCGACGATGCCGTCGGTTCACGTCGCCTGGGCATGCCTGGTCGGCTACTACACCTGGAAGCTGGGCCACGGCCGCTGGCGATACATCGGACCGCTACACACCGTGCTCACGGTGTTCTTCGTCGTCGCGACCGGTAACCACTTCTGGCTCGACGGAATCGTGGCGGCCGCGATCCTCTGCGCGTGCGCATGGGCAGTGTTCGGCGTTCGAACTGGCTGGCACGCTGTTCTCGACCAGTGGCGCATGCGACACGAGCGGTTCTCGCCGCTGGCCGACGCGGAATCCCTGACCCGAAGCCTTCGTTAGGGCTGGTGCTGGTTGAGCTGCATGTCGGCACCGCCCAGGTAGGAACAGAACCTCCCGCGCGGGTCGCGGATTGCGCGGATCTCCTCCAGCCGGCGGTAATTCGCATCCGACATGAAGCGATCGCCTCGTGCGGTGAAGTCGGTGTCGCCGAGATACACGCCCTCGCCGAGTCGGGCCAACTCTGATGTGCGGTCATGCACCCAGCCGCGGTGCTTCGCGTCGTCCGCCTCGTCTTTGTAGATCACGTACGTGGCGAGGTAGACGTTCGCCTCCATCGAGAACGCCATGTCGGGCAATGGCCGGGTTGGTGCCCACCCGTACCAGATCGAGAACGAGTGCTCAGTCGGCAGCTCCGACCACAACCGGTGGAGCGGCGGCGCAAGCTCGCGGGCCGTTGCGTTGGTCCACGTGCAGTCGACGGCGTAGCGGTGGTTGGTCGGGTTTTGCGCGGCCTGCGCGACATTCTCGTCGGCGACCGTGGTCGGCCCTCTGACGTGACCGAGCCTGCGGCCGCTCAGCGGGCACGCATCAAACGGAGCAAGTCGTCGCTCAATCTCGTCCGCCGAATCGCCCATCACCGTCGTATGCAGCAAGAGGACGGTGCCATCGGGTCGCGCCGTTCCCTCATCAAGCGGGACGCCGGGCAAGCGGGTCGCCGCGATGACTGGTTCGACCGTGACGTGCAAGGTAGGCAGCACCTCGTGCAACCACACCAGGAGCGGCTCGGCGTCCTCGAGCCGGAAGGTCCACGTGTCCTGAATCATCACTTTGGGCAGCTCGTACGTTTGCAAGTGGAAGCGGGTGACGAGCGCCGGAAACCCCGGCCCAGCCCCACGTGCGGCCCAATACAGATCGCTGTTCCGTCGCTCGTCGGCGCGGATCAGCTCGCCGGCCGACGTCACGAGGTCGACCGCGACGACGCTCTCGCACGCCCAACCCCAACTGCGGCTGTTCCAGCCCTGGCCGCCCTGGAGCAGGAAGCCACCGAGGCCGACCGATTCGCAGTGGCCGCCGGGAAACGCCCGGCCGTGTGACGCCAGGAAGGGCGCGAACTCAGCGCCGCCACGCACCGCGGGGTTGACGGTCGCGATACCGGTCGATTCGTCGTAGGACATTTGACGCATGGTGCCGAGGTCGATCAGCAGGCTGCCGTCGCGAACGCTCCACGCGGCCCATGAGTGACCACCGGATCGCACCGCGACCTGCAGCTGCTCATCGTGGGCCAACCTGACCCCGGCGAGCACATCATGTTCGTCGGCGGCTTGCAGGATCGCGGCCGGAAACCGCTGCGGGCGGCGAGCATTGAAGACGCCGCCGATGCGGGCTCGCTCGTAACCGTCGTCGCCACGGCGCCACAGCACTCCGTGGAACTTGCTGCGTTTCATCAGCCGATCGCCGCCGCGCCGCCGTCGACCGGGATGTTCGCTCCCGTGACGTGCGCAGCCTCGTCGGATGCGAGGAACAGAACAGCGTTCGCAACGTCTTCGGGTTGCCCAACCCGGCCCATCGGGATGCGTTCGAGCTGTCCAGCGAACGGGCTGTTGGGGTCGGTCAGCAGCGGAGCGGTGTGCGGAGTGGCGGTCATCCCGGGACTGACCGCGTTAACCCTGATCTTGTGCGGACCACCCTCCGTAACCAACTGCAAAGTGAGGGAAAGAACGCCACCCTTGGCTGCACCGTGCGCGTTCTGGGCCATGAAGAACGCCCCGCGGGTTGCGGTAATGGATGCGATATTTACGATCGAACCGCCGCCCCGGCTCACTAAGTGCGACCAGACGGCGCGGGTCACGAGGAAGACGATGTCGAGCTCGTTTCGCATCGTGAACGACCAGTCGGCGACCGACAGTTGTGAGATCGGACCGAACCTGATGGCGGATGCGTTGTTCACGAGGACGTCGACGCCGCCATAGACCGCGACCGCGTCGGCTACCCAACCGTTGGCGCCCTGTTCGGTGGCGATGTCGACCGGCGCCATCGCCGTCATTTCACCGCCGGCGGCGCGCGCCATGGCGACTGTCTCTTCGGAGCCTGACGAGTAGAGGTCGCAGCCAACGACCTGCGCGCCTTCGCGAGCGAACGTCAGCGCGATCGCCCGACCGATACCACCGCCAGTGCCGGTCACCAGGGCGACCTTGCCGCTCAGTCGGCCCATCGCATCTCCCAGTGCAGCGTTCGTATTGCGGAAGTAGATTTTATCGAGCGAGAATGCCTCGAGACAAGGATGGGCAGCTTGGAGGCCGCAAGTGAGCGAGCAGACGCGACGGCGCGGCCTGCACCACATTGGTTACTGGGTCGATGATCTCGACGCCGCGATGGCCGATGCGCAGCGAATGTTGGGCGTCGGGCCGTTCAAGGTGCTCGAGCACATCGACCTCGGCGACTTCCGATTCCAGGGCGAGGCCGCCGCGCTCGACCACTCAGCCGCGTTCACCGCGTGGGGTTCGGTGCTGCTCGAGCTCAACCAGGTGCACACGGTCGAGCCGCTCGAACTGCGTGAGGCGCTGCGCATCAAGCACGGCGCGGTGAGTCATGTGTCGTGGACGACCGAAGACCTTGAGGCGGAGGGTGAGCACATGGCCGACGCAGGGTGCGCGCTTCTGACCACGTCGGTGGGCGGCGCCGTCGCGAACTGGTTCTCCGGCGGACCGTTGTTCGGACACGCGATCGAGATCCACCAGCCACCCGAGCGGGTGCTGAACTTCTGGCAGTCGATCATCGACGAGTCGTCGTAGGGCGCCGTCCCGCAGGGCCTTCAACCACCGAGGAAAGGACGGAAGCTGCGGGTCGCGACTCCTACGTATCTGGGAACGCGTCGCTCTTTCCCCATGTATGCATCTGACCGCACGCGGTGCATCGGAATGCGTTGTCATGCAACTCGGCGGTCGCGAACGCCTGAAGCGCCACGTCGATGCCAGTCGACACAACTGCACCTGTTGCGGGGCAGTAGATCATCAGCTCAGGCACGATCACGAGCCTTAGTCATTGCCGGTAACCGGCGTCGAATGATGCGGTAGGAATCCAGCGGCCCTAACAATCTCCGCGCACTCATGCTCGTTGAAGGTCATGCCCTCCCCCTTCTTGGACAGGGACTCGTCCTTCACCGCAAGCGCTGCGCGACTGCTCTCCATGAGCCAGAACAACTTCCCCATCTCGATCGAAAGCTCCTCGCCGCCGGAGCGACGTAGGTGCACATCAGGGGGATTTCGCTCTAGATCGGCGCGGCGCTGGTTCTCCAGCTTCACCATGCGTCGACGCGCGCCCGACACGTGCTTCCACGAACTCCCATCGAGGTGCTCCGACACTGTGCCAATGGTCTTATCCGAGGACGCGAGCCTTCCGACCTCCTCTAAGTCGCTCCACCAGAGACCATCGCTATTCAACGCCTGGCTCAGCTTTCGCTGATCGTGGTAGAAGTCGTCTCGCCACATGCGGAGCGCCATCCTGCCGCGAGCCCTGCGATCTACACTCCACGGCCGGTTTGCGTAGTAGCCGGCGACCCCACCGCCTGCGACAGTGCCTAACAAGCTCCCGGTGAGTGCCGCGACAAGACTGTTCATGGAGTCACGATATTCGCGGTATCGGAGCTGACCCCGGCCATGACCACACGGACCGTAGCGGTGAACGGACCTAGGGCCGCTGACCTGCGGGTTTGCTCCTGCGATAGGACTCGAACCTATAACCTGCCGGTTAACAGCCGGCTGCTCTGCCAATTGAGCTACGCAGGAATACGGGCCGGCGGACCGGCCTTTGGTGCCCCCGTAGGGTACCGCACGAGCCGACCTCCGCCCGAGGCCGTCGCGCGGTACTCGACCGCGTGGGACCATGGGGATAACGTCAGGGTCGACGCCTACACCGAGGAGCGCGCATGCGATACAAGGCCACTCTCGTCATCGGAATTGCCGCGGGTTACGTCCTCGGCGCACGCGCCGGACGGCAGCGCTACGAGCAGATCAAGCGGCTCACACAGACGGTGAAGAAGAATTCCGCCGTTCAGCAGACCACCGAACGCGTCCAGGCGCAGGCCATGCAGTTCGGTGCACAGGCTCGCCGGGTCGTGCAGGAGAAGGCCGGTTCTGTCGGGCACGACCTGGTCGGCAAGGTGACCAGCCGGTTCGGCAACCACGAAATCAATCTGGACGCCGACCACACCTACGCGAACGGGTCGATGACCTGACGGTCGTCAGTCAATAAGAAAGTCGCGCAGCCGCAGCGCGCACGGCGGCTGGCGTAGCTTCGCGAGTGTCTTCGTTTCGATCTGGCGGATCCGCTCGCGAGTGACGCCAAATCGCTGCCCGACCTCTTCGAGCGTGTGCGAGAAACCATCTGTGAGCCCGTAGCGCATCGTGATGACTTGCTGCTCGCGCTCCCCCAACGTCGCCAGCACGTCGGCGAGCTGCTGGAGCATCAACGTGTACGTCGCAGCCTCAGCCGGCGCCACCGCATCGACGTCCTCGATCAGGTCGCCGAGGGTGGCGCTGTCCTCGCCGATCGGAGACTGGAACGAGATCGGTTCCTGGGCGATGGCCTGAATCTCTCGAACGCGCTCGACGGTCAGATCGAGTTCAGCGGCCAGCTCGATCGGCGTGGCTTCGCGACCGTTGAGTTGCACGAAGCCTCGTTGCGTGCGCAGCAGTTTGTTGATCGCGTCGATCATGTGCGCCGGCACTCGGATCGTGCGCCCCTGGTCGGCCATCGAGCGGGTGATGGCTTGCCGGATCCACCAGATCGCATACGTCGAGAACTTGTAGCCGCGCGTGTAGTCGAACTTCTCGACGGCACGAATCAGGCCGAGATTGCCTTCCTGGATCAGGTCGAGGAAGAGCATGCCGCGACCCGTGTAGCGCTTCGCGATCGAGACTACGAGCCGCAGGTTGGCTTCGATGAGTCCACGCTTTGCGTCGCGGCCATCGCACTCGACGAGTTCGAGTTCGCGCCGCAACTGGCTCGACATGGCGACCCCGCTGGCGAGCTTCTCACCCGCGAACAGTCCGGCCTCGACGCGTTTGGCGAGGTCGACTTCTTGCTCAGCTGTCAGCAGGGGTACCCGGCCGATCTCTTTCAGATAGCTGCGCACCGGATCGGCAGACGCCACCCAGCCGGCAACGACTTCGCGCTGATCGGATGGTTCGAGTTCATCGTCGTCGCCGACCGGTGTCTCGGCCGCAACCTCGACCTCGACCTCGACCTCGACCTCGACAAGCTCTAGGCGATCGACGTCTACGACAACCTCAAGCGCGCCAGCAGACCGCTGACGCGGAATGTGCGCAATGAAATCGATCGGCTCCGTCGCCGCAAGAATCCCCACGGCACAAGTGTGCCGGGGGATCCGGCTGCGCGCGGCTAGTCGGGAAAATCGGTGGACAGGACTATGCCAACTGGGCAGAAATCGACACCATTTCAACGTCGCAGACGCCAGATTTCAACGTCGCAGACGCCCGACGCCAACGTCGCGGACGCCGGTCAGGACACGCCGAGCGTGCCTTCCAGATCGTCGCGGCGCCGTTTCTCCAACATCACCAGGTCGCCGAAAAGGCGGTTGTACTCCGGGGCGACCTCGATCGGGTTCAACCGCTGGAGCCGAGACTTCACGTCGGCGATCTGCCGATCAAGAGCGCGCACCCGCAACTGCGCCAGCTGCGCGCGCGCGTAGCGCTCGTCGGGCTCGGCCGCGGCCAGGATCGGCTCGACGACGAGCTCGGTGATCAGCGCGCGCACCCGATCGTCGACAGCAGCCTCGAGGACCGCGTTGACCCAACTGTCCCCACCCGCGGTCGACCCGGTACCGCCCGCTTTGGCGACGGCGTCCCGAACCTCTCCATAGGCAAGGTGGGTGAACGCGAGCGGGTCGAGCTGGTCGAACGCAGGCCCGAGCAGCGCGGGCCGTTGCACCGCGACCTTCAGTGCCTCGCGCTCGACCTGAAGAGTCGGGTCACGCGGATCCGGCGCCGCAGCACTTCGACCGCGCCCGCCACTCGACGTCCCGGCTATTCGGCGCACCCGCTCGAGGACCCCGAGCTCGTCGGGTGCGCCCACCCAGCCCGCGAGCCGGCGGGCGTACTCGTCGCGCAACGAGGTGTCCTTGATCGACGCGACGAGCGGCATCGTGCGGTCGAGCGCAGCGACCCGGCCCTCTGAAGTCTCGAGGTTGAAGCCGGCGAGCACGCTGCGGACGGCGAACTCGAAGAGCGGTTGGCGGCGGGCGACGAGATCGCGGACGGCGGCGTCACCCTTGGCGATCCGCAGTTCGCATGGGTCCATGTTGTCGGGACTGATCGCGACGAAGGTGTGCGTGACGAACTTCTGGTCACTCTCGAAGGCGCGCAGGGCCGCCTTCTGGCCGGCCGCGTCGCCATCGAACGTGAAGATCACCTCGCCGGCGTACTCCGCGGAATCGAGCAGCAGCCGACGAAGCACCCGAACGTGTTCGTCACCGAACGCGGTGCCGCAGGTGGCGACCGCCGTGGTGACGCCCGCGAGATGGCAGGCCATGACGTCCGTGTAGCCCTCGACGACTACGGCCTGGCCGGCCTTCGCCATCTCCCGGCGGGCGAGGTCGATGCCATAGAGCACCTGGCTCTTCTTGTACAACGGACTCTCGGGCGTATTCAGGTACTTGGGCCCGTCGTCGTCGTCGCGAAGCTTGCGGGCGCCGAATCCGACCACGTCGCCGGTGACGTCGCGGATCGGCCAGACCAGCCGCCCGCGGAACCGGTCGATGACGCCGCGTTGGCCGCGGCTGGCCAACCCGCCGGTCGCCAGCTCCTCGTCGGTGAAGCCCCGACCTCGCAGGTGCTTGACGAGGTTCTCCCACCCGATCGGCGCATAGCCAACGCCGAAGTGGGCGGCCGCGGCAGCGTCGAACCCGCGCTCGCTCAGGAACGTGCGGCCGACGGCGGCCTCTGCGCTGGTCAGCTGCTCGGCGAAGTACTCGGCGGCCGCCTTGTGCGCGTCGACCAACCGCAGTCGCTGGCCCTGCTGGGCGCGCGGTGCGGAACCGCCCTGCTCGTAGTGCAGCTCGTAGTTGGCCCGGGCCGCGAGGTGCTCGACCGCCTCGCTGAACGAGAGGTGGTCGATCTTCTGGACGAAGCTGATGACGTCGCCGCCCTCGCCGCAGCCGAAGCAGTGCCAAAATCCGCGGGCCGGGGTGACGTTGAAGGACGGCGAGCGCTCGTCGTGGAAGGGGCAGAGGCCCTTCATCGAGCCGCCGCCCGCGCTCTTCAGCGTCACGTGCTCGCTGATCACGTCGACGACGGGCGACAGCTCACGCACCCGGGCGATGTCGCTGTCAGGTATCCGGCCGGCCACGGGCCCGAGTCTAGGTGTCCGCGGTGATCGGCACGGCGTGCCCACCGACCCTGATGCGCTGATCCGCGTCGTCCACATCGACGATCAACAGACTGGGCCGACCCATGTCGACTCCCTGGTGCAGCGTCAGCGTGACCGGCGGTTCGATCAGCTTCATCTCGCGCAGGTAGTGGCCGAGGGCGACCGCCGCTCCCCCGGTCGCCGGATCCTCGACGACTCCCCCGGCAGCGAACGGATCGCGGACATGAAACACGGTAGGCGTCTCGCGCCACACCAGATCGACCGTCGCCCAGTTTCGCTGCAACATCAGGGCGCGCAACGCGTCGAAGTCGTAATCAAGATCGGCGAGCCGAGCCCGGGTAGCCGCTGCCAACACCGGATGCCAGGCGCCACCGAACGCAACCTTCGGCGGGAATCGCGGATCGAGGTCGTTCTGGCTCCAGTGCAACGCATCGAGAATCCGATTGAGGTCACCTGATGCGAGGTCGTCGAGCTTGGGTTCGACGCTGGTCAACGTCGCGTGCAACCGACCGCTTGCATCGCGTTGGACGTCGACGGGGACATCGCCGGCCCTGGTGTGCAGCAGGAACACACCTTCACCCACGCGCTCCGCAAGGGCGACGCCGGTGGCGATCGTTGCGTGCCCGCAGAACGGTACTTCGATGGACGGCGCGAAGTATCGGACGTCGAATGAACGGCCGTCATCGCCAGCCACGGTAAGGAACGCGGTCTCGGAATAGCCGACCTCTGCGGCGATCGCTTGCATGGTCGATTCATCGAGACCGGTGGCGTCGAGGACGATGCCTGCCGGGTTGCCGCCTGCTGGCGTGTCGGTAAATGCGCTGTAGCGCAAGATGTCGACGCTCATATCTCGATCTCCATCACGTAGTGCGGCCCGATCGGCGCGATCTCGAATTCGTCGCCCACGATGGAAAATCCGAGCCTTTCGTAGAAGCCGACCGCGCCCGATCTCGCATTGCACCACAGGAGCGTGCCGCCACGCCTGCGTATTTCGGCGATGCCATAGCGCAGCGCGGCGGCGCCGTAGCCTTGGCCGCGCACCTCGGGCAACGACGCCATGGCGCGAAGACGCCACGTCTTGTCGGCAGCCGACTCGGGCCGATGGGGTGCTGTGTCGGGATGGAAGCTCGCGCAGGCAGCGATTTCCCCGCGCGGCCCGAAGGCAGCCACGTGAAACGTGTCGGGCCAGGAGTCGTAGTCATGATCGACACTGCCCCATGGCTGACCTGGTCGTAGCACCTGGCGGCGCAGCGCATGGAGGACCAGCGCCTTCACGAACTCAACATCGATTGAGGCGGGTCCCGCAGTCGCCGCTGTGACTTCATCGTCGTTGCCATCGGTCAACTGGTCGCTGCTGCTCATCTCGTCATCACTGCCCGCGCGAGGTTCGCCGACGCCAGATCACCGCTGAGGTGTCGGTCAGCGACGCAACCTGGTCTACGGCAACTCGCAACCGCCCGGCGTCGTCAGCAGCCGCCGCCCACGGCGTCCGGAACAGTGGTTCGAGTTCTCGACCGTCAGACGCGCGCAGTTGTTCGACGAGTTCGAGTAGCAGTGCGCGCTGCCGGCTGTGAATCGCGCCGACACCCTCGCGGTTCATGACGTAGTGCGCGGTCACACCCTTCAGCAATGCGCACTCGACCCGGCTCGCGCGCGGGACGATGAGGTCGGCGTCGTAGCGAGTCAACGGCGCCCGACCGTAGGCCTCGCGGGTTGCCGCCTCGGCTGCCTGGCAGAAACGACCGATCAGTTGGCTGGTGAGATTCTTCAATGCTGCCAGCGAATTCAGGCTTCCGTCGTGCGCAGCGGGCCAGGCAGGCTGTTCGGTCAGGCTGCGGATGCCCGCCTCCAACTCCGCCGGCTCGGCATCGGGCAGGTAGTACTCGACAACGACCGGCAGCACGTCGCGCCAGCCGTCAGGGTCACTGAGGTGATCGAGCTTCACCAGGCCGGCCTCGACACCGTCTTCGAGGTCGTGCACGGAGTACGCGACGTCGTCGGCCCAGTCCATGACCTGCGCTTCGACGCAGCGCCGGTCAGTCTGGAGCGCCTTCGCGAACCCAGTTGAACACCTCGAGGTCGTCGTCGTAGACGCCGAATTTCGGGTCGCCGGTGCGCTTGGGCCATGGGTACTTCGTCGCCGCATCGAGGCTCGCCCGGGTGAGGTTCAGGCCGGCGCTGCGACCGTCGTCAGCCACGGTCTTGGCTTCGAGACGGGTGAGCAGCCGAAACGACTGCGCGTTGCCTTCGAACCCGCCGATCGCTTTGGCCGCTTGGTCGAGTGCAGCTTCGCCGTTGTGCCCGAACGGCGGGTGGCCGAGATCGTGTGCCAGGCAGGCGGTCTCGACGAGGTCGGGGTCGCAGCCGAGGGTGGCGCCGAGCTCGCGGCCGACTTGCGCGCACTCGAGTGAATGCGTCAGCCGGGTGCGCGGGAAATCGCTCTCGGCCTCGGCCGGCCCGACCACCTGGGTCTTCGCGCCGAGACGCCTGCAGTGCCGAACTGTGAACGACCCGAGCCCGGTCGCGTTCGAACGCGGTGCGCCCGGGCCGCTTCGGCGGTTCATTCACGAAGCGGGCGCGCGCATCATCGTCGTACCTGGCCACAGCGTCGTTCACGCCTCGACGCTACCCCGACCCACCGACGTCCGCTTTAGTCCCATCGATGCCGCCGACCTCGCAGCGTACGAACGGCGAAAGTGAAGGCGAGCAGTAGCGCAAAGATGACGACGAAAACCGCGATGCTCAGGTAATCAGGGTGCGCAGACGACGTCGGGAACACCGTGAGTTGCGCGGACGCCGGGGCAGCGGTCGGCGATGTCACCGGGGTCGACGCCGGCGGCGACACGGACGGCGACGGGGACGCCGAGACTGCGGCGAACAGCGTCGTCGCCGTCGAGTCGGTGACCAGCAAGACTGCGATCACCTGCCCCCGTTCCGCGACGTCACTGCTGGAAAAGCGGCGACGGATCCTTTGGCGTGTACTGGCTCGGGAAGAATCCAATCACGGTGTGGTCGTCGTAGGAGTAGCTGAACTTCGTGGAGTGGTGCGGGTTGGTGTGGTCGAAGCTGATCGTCACGCCGTCGTCGTCGGGATGATTGCAGTCGTAGAGCCGCAAGCGTGCTGGTTGTCGCGGTGTCGGTGTAGCCGTACGCGAGCACCTGGTGGTTTTGCCCGAGGTCCTGCGGGTTGGCGAGAGTGCACGCAGACAACCCCGAGCGGACACGGGTGCCCAGCATCGATCGTCGCGCGAATGAAGGGCATCGACCCCTCGATGGTGCGCCGCGACGTCCCATGCACGAAGAACTCGTCGCCCGTCGGCAGGTTCATCCACTCGTAGTACTTCGCGACTCCGTCCGGCAGGTCGAAACTGTCGATCAGTCGCGTGGTGATGAAGTGAAAGGCGGGCGAGGTGGACGCCGGGTTGGTCGTCTGAGGCGGCGGACCTTCGTGCGCTTCAAACAGATCGCGGACGGCGTAGTGCCATCCCGCCGCACAGCCCGTGCTTCGCGTCGCCGATGTTGACGTTGCCGAACGGGGTCGGGATCTCGACGACCGGCGCCGATGCCCACGAGTTGGCGTAGTGGAGTCCCTGCGCGCTGGGGAGGAAGTTCGGAAGGTCGCCCATGGGCGGCAGTATCCCGCGGCCGCGGACAAGCGGCCACCCCTCGCCGTCCCTGACCCGAGGACGGGCGGGCACACCCGCCCTCGGAGTCGGCAAAACGGGTCAGCGGGTGTCGGAGCCGGCCGTTTCTAGAGCGGCGCGCCCTGCTTCGAGGCGGGCGACCGGGATCCGGAACGGCGAGCACGACACGTAGTCGAGGCCGACGTCGTTGCAGAAGTGGATCGAGTCGGGGTCGCCGCCGTGCTCGCCGCAGATGCCGATCCGCAGATCGGGGCGGGTTGCGCGGCCCTCGTCCACCGCGATGCGGACCAAGCGGCCGATGCCTTCGCGGTCGAGGGTCTCGAACGGCGAGACTCCGAAGACGCCGAGGTCCATGTAGCGACCGAAGAACGCGCCTTCGACGTCGTCGCGCGAGAAGCCCCAGCCCATCTGGGTGAGGTCGTTCGTGCCGAAGCTGAAGAACTCGGCGGCCTCGGCGATCTGGCCGGCGGTCATGCACGCTCGCGGAACCTCGATCATCGTGCCGATGAGCGTGTGCACCTCGACACCCGTCTCGCGCGCGACGTCGGCGAGAATGCCCAGCGCTTCGTCGCGAACAATCTCGAGCTCCTGAACCGCGCCGACCAACGGGACCATGATCTCCGGAATCGGGTTCTTGCCGAGCTTCTTCAGATGCGCGGCCGCTTCGGCAATTGCCCTTACCTGCAAGGCAAAAAGACCCAGGAATGACAAGCCCAAGGCGGACGCCGCGCAGCCCGAGCATCGGGTTCTGCTCATGCAACCGGCGGACCGCTTCGAGCAGCACCCGGTCGGTCTCGGAGACCGCCTCGCCCTTCGCCTCAGCGACCGCGATCTTGACGGTCAGCTCGGTGATGTCGGGCAGGAACTCGTGCAACGGCGGGTCGATGAGGCGAACCGTGACGGGCAGGCCGTCCATCGCGTCGAAGATGCCGATGAAGTCGGTCCGCTGCAATGGCAGCAGCTCGGCCAGCGCGGCCTTCTGCTCGTCCTCGCCGTTGGCCAGGATCAGCCGCTCGACGTTCTTGCGGCGCTCGCCCAAGAACATGTGCTCGGTGCGGCACAGGCCGATGCCCTCGCGCGCCGAAACGACGCGCCCGCTCGGCGTCCTCGGGGGTGTCGGCGTTGGCCTCGACGCCGAGGCGACGCTTCGCGTCGGCGTGCGTGAGGATCCGGTGCACGGCGGCGACCAGCGGATCGGCGTCCGCCTTGATGTTGCCTTCGAAGTACTGCACGACCGGGCTCGGAACGACCGGCACCTCGCCGAGGTAGACCACGCCGGACGTGCCGTCGATCGAGATGACGTCGCCTTCCTTGACGACCTCGCCGTTCGGGCCGGTGAAGGTGCGGCTCTTGAGGTCGACGCTGATCTGCTCGGCGCCGGACACGCAGGTCTTGCCCATGCCGCGGGCGACGACGGCGGCGTGCGACGTCTTGCCGCCGCGCTCGGTCAAGATGCCCTTGGCCGCGATCATGCCTGGCAGGTCGTCAGGGTTGGTCTCGCGACGCACGAGGATGACGTCCTCGCCACGGGCTGCCCACTCGGCCGCGACCGCGGAGTCGAACACGACCTTGCCGACAGCCGCACCTGGCGACGCGTTGACCGCCTTGGTGATCTTCTTCTTGCCAGCGGCTTCGTCGAACTTGGGGAACATCAGCTGCGCGAGCTGTGCGCCGTTGACGCGCTGGAGCGCCTCGTCCATGTCGATCAGGCCCTCATCGACGAGCTGCGTCGCGATCCGGAATGCCGCGCCCGCGGTCCGCTTGCCGACGCGGGTCTGCAGCATCCAGAGCTTCTTGTTCTCGATGGTGAACTCGATGTCGCACAGGTCCTTGTAGTGCGTCTCGAGCTTGCTCATGATGCCGACCAATTCGTCGTACGCCGGCTTGTCGATCCGCTCGAGATCGGCCAGCTGCACGGTGTTGCGAATGCCGGCGACGACGTCCTCGCCCTGCGCATTCTCGAGGTAGTCGCCGTAGATGCCCTTGTCGCCGGATCCCGGGTCGCGAGTGAACGCGACGCCGGTACCAGACTCGGCGCTGATGTTGCCGAACACCATCGCGACGATGTTGACGGCCGTGCCGAGGTTGGCCGGAATCCGCTCCTGACGCCGGTAGAGGCGGGCCCGATCGCCGTTCCACGAATCGAAAACGGCATGGACGGCGAGGTCGAGCTGCTCGCGGGGGTCCTGCGGGAACTCGCGGCCGGCGTGGTCGCGGATGATGCCCTTGTAGGTCTCGACGAGGACCTGGAAGTCGCCCGCATCGAGGTCGAGGTCGTTCTTCGTGCCTCTGCTCGTCTTCAGTTCGTCGAGGGCGTGCTCGAACAACTCGCCGTCCGCCCCTAGCACTGTCTTGCCGAACATCGACAGCAAGCGACGGTAGGAGTCCCAGGCGAACCGGTCGTTGCCACCCTGCTTGGCGAGGCCGTTCACGCTCTGGTCGTTGAGGCCGATGTTGAGGACGGTGTCCATCATCCCGGGCATCGAGAACTTCGCACCGGACCGCACCGACACGAGCAGCGGATCGTCGGCGTCACCGAGGGTCTTGCCCATCGCCTTCTCGAGGCTCGCAAGGTGCTCGCTGATCTCGTGTTCCAACTCGGTGGGCGCGCTGCCACTTTCGAGGTAGGTGCGACACGCCTCCGTGGTGATGATGAAGCCGGGCGGCACCGGAAGCCCGATGTTGGTCATCTCGGCGAGGTTCGCGCCCTTGCCGCCGAGAAGGTCCTTCATGTCTCGGTTGCCTTCGCTGAAGTCGTACACATACTTCGGCACTGGGAACGCTCCTCGCGGGTGGTAGCACGTGTGGTTTGCGGCTCTAATCCTATCGAGTCGCTGGTTGTCCACAGACCGCCGGTTGTCAGCTTCTTCGCGGGCTGCGATTCGGCTACCGTCGCCGGTGACCAAGGGGGATTCATGGCGGCCGCCGAGCACGGTTTTCAGGTAAATCCCGCCGAGCTCGGGGCCTTGGCCTCTGGCGTGCGCCGGATCCGCGACCAGCTCGAGCGCACGGCCGATCTCGGCCAAGACTGCGGCGCTGCGGTGGGCTCGGACGTGGTCGCGGGCGCGCTGCACCACTTCGTCACGGGCTGGCACGACGGTCGTGCCCAGATCAGCGCGGACGTCGGCCAGCTCGCCGACCTGCTGGCCCAGGCGTCGACCGTGTACGGCGAGACTGACGGCGATCTCGCGGCAGCAATGTCATGACAACCAGCCCGGACGACGAGGGGCCAGGCCTCCCGGTAACGCCCAGGGTGTTGACGCGAGCAAGCATCGTCACACCAGGCGACTGGAGCGAGCTCGACCTCGACCCGGCAACCCGGCACACCTCGATTCGCCGGGCAGTTCGGCAAGCGATCGTACGCTCGCGAAGTTTGGCGCCCGACGCCGTCGCGCTCATCGCGTTGCTTGATCGCACCACCAACCTGGCCGTCGACGCGGGCGCGTTCTATTGCGCGTCGCGGGTCATCGAGGACGCGACGCGGGTAATCGTCGCGACGGTGCTGATGCAGGTCTGCCGCTCCGCAACGGCGCCCCTGCCAGGGTCGCCGATCCTCACCGTACGCCAGCGATGCGCCGCGCTCGGCGAAGTAATCAGCAAAGACCCAGAGTGGGCCGGCGCCGACATTCGCGTCGTCGCGCTGCCGATTCGTCGGTCCTGCGGTACGACTGCACATCGGAGACAGCGCGGTCATCGTGCAATACCTCGTGCCATTAACCGGACGGGTTTGCCGACGCGGTGCTCACATTCACCTGCCCCTGCCCCCCGTACGCGCAAGTGATGACAGAACTGTTCGACACCATGGCTCAAAGTCTCGTGTTGCACTACTGATGAGTTGTCCACAGGCAGCGTCGTTGCAGCCGCGGCCGACGTTGCGGAAACAGCTAACTTCTCGCTGTGCCTGTTGATGTTCTCGACCCTGTGGTCGGCGATCCGATGGCTGTTTCAGCGGCCGGTCGCACACTCGAGTCGATCGCGTTGGACGTTGCGAACATCGCCAGCCGACTGCGCGCACTTGCGGCCGGCGACGACTCGTGGACAGGCGCGGCGGCGGTTTCCGCTCACGTTCGAACCGCCGTCACTGCCGCCGAGCTCTCGACAAGGCGAACGCGTCATACGCAGCAGCAGGTAGCGCGCTCGGTTCCTACGCGCGCACGCTCGCCGACGCACAGGACCAGTCGACTTCTGCGATCGCTGCGGCTGGTCGCGCGAGTGCCGACCTCGCGGCCGCGGTCGCGGCGCACGCTGCCGCCGTCGGCTCGCGATGCGTCGGCGTCGGCAGTCGCACGCACGGCTGGACTGCCTGCGCCACCTGCGACAGCGCCGCGGTACGAGGCGTCCATCGATGAGGCGCGAGCGCAGCTGCGGAGAGCGGTCGCATCGAACGACGAGGCGCATGAGCAGCAACGTCACGCCGCGCGGATGGCTGCCGGCGCGTTGCAGCAGGCGTCGCACGCCGGGCATCCACAACCAGTCGTGGTTCCACCACGTCACGCACTCGGTCGGTCATTGGGCGTCGACGCACTGGACGGCGACGCTGCGCGAAGTGTCGAAGGTCGGGACGATTGTTTCGGCGTTGGCTGGCGCTGCCGCGCTGATTCTCGCGGTCGCAGGCGTCGCGTTTCCGCCCTTGGAAGCGGCGGCGGCTGTGCTGGAATCGGTGTCGCTCGTCAGCGCCGTCGCGGCAGGAATGGCAGACACCGCGCTCGCCGCGACGGGCAAGGCTTCGTGGAGTTCGGTAGGTGTCGACGCCCTCTCGTTTGCGCCTGCCGGCCTAGGCAAGCTCGTCACCAAAGCAGCTCCCCTAATCCGCGAGGGGCGCTTTCTCAAACCGACGGCAGTAGTCCACGCCAGCAACGGCGAAGCCGCGCGACGCAGTGACAAGCATCGCAAGGCTCGAGGCTCGCGTATCCGGGCGGCCTCGGAGCGAACGACGCGCTTGGCGGACATGTGTTGACCCATGTCGGCGCCGCGGACCAGACACTCGCCGCGCGCGGGCTACCGCGGGCATCAACCTTCACCGATCGCGTGACAGCCGAACACGTATCTAGCGGAAGTACAATCAGCGAATGCACGCGAAATTCACACATGGCTGGCAGATGCGCACGGAGAGGACCAGGCTCACGCTGGCCGCGACTTTTGATGATCCCGTCGGTCGGGTCCTCTATCAGGGGAGGTCGGAGTCCGTGGCCGCCGCTACCGTGATCGCAGTCCTGCATGCCGAACCCTCGGCCCCGCTTGGCTACTTCATCGTGACAGGATTCGTCGCGCCATGACGCCTCGCTACTTCGCCGTTCAAGAGCTCTTCCTCTGCTATTTCCACGAGGACTGGCAGCTCGACGCAGATTCACGACTTGAAGTCGTGACGGACTTCCTCGCCACGGCCAGCCCGACGCTGATCGACCAGGTCATTGTGGAGCTTGTGGAACTCGTTCAAGATCCGACGCCGGATGACGAGTTCCACGAGATGATCGATCGGGATTACTGGCTTTCGTACGATCCGTCGCGCGAGAACATCACCATGCGCGCTTGGCTGAAGGGTCTCGTTCGACGAACTCGAGGATCGGACGCGTCCAGCCGCTGGAGATCGCCGCAAGTCCAACCGAAACACGTGGTCGAGGCTAAGAGTCTTGGAGCTCACGTCGCCTCGCGATTGCCGGAGCACCAGTGGTCCCGACAAACGGCGGGTGGGTGGCGGGTGAGCCTCGTGCGGCTCAAATCGTGCGGACTTGCTGCCCCAGGAGGGCGGTAAGCGCCACGATTTGGGAGGTGGACCCTGCCGCAGCGCGCCACGCGGACGGCGGCCGACCGAAGCTACAGGTCGACGAGGCGCTCAGCCAGGTAGCCGACCACCTGATCCAGCGCCACCCGTTCCTGCTTCATCGTGTCGCGCTCGCGAATCGTGACCGCCTGGTCCTCGAGCGTCTCGAAGTCGACGGTCACGCAGTACGGCGTCCCGATCTCGTCTTGGCGGCGGTATCGACGTCCGATTGCTGATGCGTCGTCGAAGTCGACGTTCCACCGACGCCGCAGCTCGGCCGACAAGATCGCGCGCCTTCGGTGACAGGTCGGCGTTGCGCGACAGCGGCAGCACCGCAACCTTGACCGGTGCCAGCCGTGGATCGAGCCGCAGCACAGTGCGCTTCTCCAGCTCACCCTTGGCGTTCGGCGCCTCATCTTCGGTGTAAGCGTCGATGAGGAACGTCAACACGCACCGGTCGACGCCCGCTGCGGGTTCGATCACGTACGGCGTCCAGCGCTCGTTCGTCTCCTGGTCGAAGTACGACAGGTCAACCCCCGACGCACGAGAGTGCACCGTCAGGTCGTAGTCGGTGCGGTTCGCGATTCCTTCGAGCTCGCCCCACTCAGATCCCTGGAACCCGAAGCGGTACTCGATGTCGACAGTCCGCTTCGAATAATGCGACAGCTTCTCCTGAGGGTGCTCGTACAGCCGCATCATGTCCGGACGCAGACCCAACCCCACGTACCACGCAAGCCGGGTGTCGATCCAGTACTGATGCCACTCCTCGTCGCTGCCCGGCTTGACGAAGAACTCCATCTCCATCTGCTCGAACTCGCGAGTGCGGAAGATGAAGTTTCCCGGCGTGATCTCGTTGCGGAAACTCTTGCCCTGCTGGGCAATACCGAACGGCGGCTTCTTGCGCGACGACTGCTGCACATTCAGGTAGTTGATGAAGATGCCCTGCGCGGTCTCGGGCCGCAGGTACGCCAGCCCCGACTCGTCCTCGACCGGCCCGAGGTAGGTCTTCAGCAAACCGTTGAACATCTTCGGCTCGGTGAACGCGCCCTTCGTCCCGCAGTTCGGGCAGTTGATGTCAGCCAACCCATGAGCCGCCGGCTTGCCGTGCTTCTCGGCGTACGCCTCTTCGAGGTGGTCTGCACGAAAACGCTTGTGGCACGACTGGCACTCCGTCAACGGGTCGACGAACGCGGTGATGTGGCCGCTGGTCTCCCACACGATCGGATTGAGAATGACCGACGAGTCGAGCCCGACGATGTCGTCACGCTCGTGGACCATCGACTTCCACCATTGGCGCTTCACGTTGTTCTTGAGCTCGACGCCAAGGGGTCCGTAGTCCCACGCGGCCCGCAGTCCGCCGTAAATCTCGCTACTCGGGAACACCAACCCGCGGCGCTTGCTCAGGTTGACGATGGCGTCGAGTCGGTCGTCGGACTTCTTGGTGGAGCTGGCCATGAAATGTCCATCCGGCTGGCGGTCGGTGAGCGGCCAGCGTATCAATCCCCGCCGGACGCCGAGAGGTTCGGTCGTGCGGTGCCGTACCGCCGATCGCGACTTGCGTAGATCTCGACCGCCCGCCACAGATCGCGCCGGTCGAAGTCGGGCCACAACGTGTCGAGAAAAACCATCTCGGCGTACGCCGACTGCCATGGCAAGAAGTTCGATGTCCGTTGTTCACCCGACGAACGCAGGAACAGATCGACGTCCGGCATCGAAGGTTCGTCGAGGTAGCGCGCGAAGACCTTCTCATCGACGCGCTTCGGATCGACCTTGCCGGCCGCGACGTCGACCGCCAACGCTCGCGCGGCGTCCGCGATCTCAGCGCGACCGCCGTAGTTCACGCACATCGTCAACGTGAGCACGTCGTTGTCGCGGGTCAGCTCCTCGGCGATCTCGAGCTCGCGAATCACGCTCGCCCACAATCGTGGGCGGCGACCGGCCCAGCGAACCCGCACCCCGAGTGAGTGCATGTAGTCGCGACGGCGCCGAATCACGTCGCGATTGAAGCCCATCAGGAACTTCACTTCGTCGGGCGACCGTTTCCAGTTCTCCGTGGAAAATGCGTAGGCCGAGATCCAGCCGACGCCGACCTCGATCGCGCCCTCGACGACGTCGAGCAGCGCCGCCTCGCCGCGTTCGTGGCCGGCCGTGCGGGGCAAGGCCGCGCGCCCTGGCCCATCGACCGTTGCCGTCCATCACGATGGCGACGTGCCTCGGCACGAGGTCGGTCGGAATAGCAGGAGGTCGGGCTCCGGACGGGTGGGGTGCCGGAACGTTGACCTCGCGGCGCGCAGCCATCAGGCGTGCTCGACGAGCCGCAACGACCGAATGCTGTGCTCGAGATGCCATTGCAGATAGGCAGCGGTCAGGCCACTCGCCTCACGCTGATGCCGCGATTCGCTGGCATCGGCGGCCAGCCAATCGCCGTCCAGCAAAGCTTCGAGAAGCAGCAGTGCGTCGGACGACGGGGTGGCTGAGCCAGGCGGACGGCAATCGGCGCACACCGTGCCGCCGCCCTGTACCGAGAACCATCGATGCGGACCGTCGACGCCACAACGCGCGCACTCCCCCAACGCCGGCGCGTAGCCCGAGACCGCAAGCGCGCGCAGTGCGAAAGCGTCGAGCACAAGACGCGCGTCGTGCGTCTCTTCGGTGAGCGCCCGCAGGCCGCCGACCAGCAAGAGGTAGAGCCGAAGCGCCGGCTCGCGCTCTTCAGCGGTCAGCCGCTCGGCGGTCTCGAGCATCGCGGTGCCGGCGGTGTAGCGCGGATAGTCGCCGGCCAACCGGTCGCCGAACGCGGTGTAGGTCTCGACCTGGGTCACGATGTCGAGCGAGCGCCCGACGTAGAACTGCGCATCGACATGGGAGAACGGCTCGAGCCGGCCGCCGAACTTGGACTTGGTCCGGCGCACACCCTTCGCGACGGCCCGCACTCGACCGGTCCGGCGGGTGAGCAGGGTGACGATGCGGTCGGCCTCGCCGAGCTTCTGGACGCGCAGCACGACCCCGTCGTCCCGATACAGGGTCACCGGGTCATTGTCCCTGAAGCCGCTGCCAATCGCCGTCCCGCCGCGCGTCCCACCCAGGCAAGACCGGGGCGGGACGGCGGTGGGGCTAGGGCTAGCTCGTGGCCTCGGCGGCCCGGTTGACCGCGCTCACTACCGCGCGAAGCGACGCCGTCACGATGTTCGGGTCGACGCCGACACCCCAGAGCACCTCGTCACCGACCACGCACTCGAGGTAGGCGGCAGCCCGCGCGTCGCCGCCGGCCGAGATCGCGTGCTCGGTGTAGTCGAGCACCCGGACGTCGACCCCGATCGTCGTCAGCGCGTCGAGGAAGGCGGCGATCGGCCCGTTGCCGGTGCCCTCGAGCATCTGCGTCGCGCCCTGATACCGGACCTCGACCGAGAGCGCGTCCTTCTGGTCGACCGCCGCGGAGGTGTGGTGCGCCAGCAACGTGAGCGGTGAGGACGGCGACAGGTACTCGGCCTCGAAGATCTTCCACATCTCCGACGGCGACACCTCCCCGCCCGACGCATCGGTGCGCGCCTGAATCACGCGGGAGAACTCGATCTGCAGCCGACGCGGCAACTCAAGAGAGTGCTCCGCCTTCATCACGTAGGCGATGCCGCCCTTGCCGGACTGGCTGTTGACCCGGATGACCGCTTCATACGTGCGGCCGACGTCCTTCGGGTCGATCGGCAGGTACGGCACCGCCCAGTCGATCTGGTCGACGGTCTTCCCGGCGGCGGCAGCATCGGCGGCCAGCGCCTCGAAGCCCTTCTTGATCGCGTCCTGGTGCGAGCCAGAAAACGCGGTGTAGACGAGGTCGCCGGCATACGGATGCCGCGGATGCACGGGCAGTTGCGTGCAGTACTCGACGGTGCGCCGAACCTCGTCGATCTGCGAGAAGTCGATCTGCGGATCGATGCCCTGGCTGAACAGGTTCATGCCGAGCGTCACGAGGTCGACGTTGCCGGTGCGCTCGCCGTGGCCGAACAGGCAGCCCTCGATGCGGTCGGCGCCGGCCATGACGCCGAGTTCCGATGCGGCGACCGCGCAGCCGCGGTCATTGTGCGGATGCAGCGACAGGCAGATGAACTCGCGGCGCGACAGGTGCCGGCCCATCCACTCGATCTGGTCGGCGTAGACGTTGGGCGTCGAGCGCTCGATGGTGGCGGGGAGGTTCAGGATGATCTCTCGCCCCGGACCCGGTTGCCAGACGTCCATCACCGCCTCGCATACCTCGACGGCGAAGTCGAGTTCGGTGTCGATGAAGATCTCCGGTGAGTACTCGTAACCGAAGACCTCGCGTCGAACCCAGCAGCCGCTCGGCGTGCTTCATCACGTGGCGGGTGCCGTCTGCGGCGAGCGCCACCGTTTCGGCCCGGCTGTTGCGGAACACCACGCGCCGAAACAGCGGTGCAGTCGCGTTGTAGAGGTGCACGGTTGCGTTGCGGTGCGCCGACCAGGCTCTGAACCGTGCGTTCGATGAGGTCTTCGCGGGCCTGCGTCAGGACCGAGATCGTGACGTCGGACGGGACCTCGCCGTTCTCGATGATGCTGCGAACAAAATCAAAATCTGTCTGGGACGCCGAGGGGAACCCGACCTCGATTTCCTTGTAACCCATCCGCACCAGAAGCTGGAACATCGACAGCTTGCGTTGCCGGGCTCATCGGGTCGATCAGTGCCTGGTTGCCGTCGCGCAGGTCGGTCGACAGCCATCGGGGTGCCTTCGTGATGACCTGCGACGGCCAGGTGCGGTCGGGCAGATCGACCGGCGTCCATGGCTGGTATTTGTGGATCGGCATCTGGCTCGGGCGCTGCGCGATGATGCGCCCGGAAGAATCGCGATTGCTGCTCATTGCTGCTCCTCGGATAGCGGGTGGCGGAATACGGCCGGCACGCAGCAATCCCGCGACGAGGAGACCGGCCTCTTAGAGGGTCTCGCCGCGGCAGCTAAGGAGCAGGAGCTTCGACATTGGGAGGATCATACCCTGCCGCGCCACGCAATACGATCGACCAATTCGGCGTAGCTGATTTCGGTGAACGACTCGATCCGCAGGTCGGCCTGCCCGAGGGGAAGTTCGGCCGTCACCGGATTCGGCACGGCGACGCAGTAGAGCCCGGCCGCCTTGGCGGCGGAGATGCCGTTGGGTGAATCCTCGAACGCGATCGCGTCGGACGCCTCGACGCCCAGCTCGGCAAGGGCCGCCAGGTAGATGTCGGGCGCCGGCTTCACCCGGCCGTTGTCCCTGGCGCAGACGACCTCGAAGCGATCGCGAATGCCGAGCCGGCCGAGTTGTTGGTCGAGCCAGTCGCGGGTCGCGCTCGATGCGACCGCGAAGCGGGCGCCGGCGGCGGCTGCATCGTCGAGAAATGCCTCAACACCAGGCCGCAACGGTACGGAGCTAACGATGCGATCGTGGCGTTCTCGCCACTCCCCCAGCATCTCGACGTCGACGAAATCCACGCCACCAAGCCGAATCTCCTCGACCATCGCCTGCTGGCTGCCCTGCGAGCCGATGAACCGATGCCAGACCTCGAGCGGAAAAGCCAGTTCGTGGACGGCGAATTGCTCGCGCCATGCGAGCAGTGCGCTCGATTCGGTGTCGACGAGAAGCCCATCGAAGTCGAAGATCAGCGCGGGCGCGGTCATCGATTCTCCTTGCGCCACAAGAACTTCACCGCCGACCAGTCGACGTCGAGCGCGGCCACCTTCACGTCGACGACGCCCGTCGGCAACAACACCTCGCGGAGCAGATTCTCGTTGACATCGCTCACGTGACCGCCCGCCTTGCGCGGCCACGCCACCCAAAGCGCGCTGCGTTTAGGCAACGACTCGACAAGCAACGGGACGGCGGCCAAGAGGGCGGCACTGCGGCAGAACACCAGCGCGACATCGACCTCGGCCAGACCCTTGCCGCGACGGCGCGACGCGGCGGTCACGCGCGCGACGGTCACACCGTCGGGCAGGTCGGGAACCGACCACGACGGCGGCGCATCGAGCAACACCAGCAACCCGGCGTCCTTGATGCCGAGCTTCTTCGCCATCGGCGTGCCGGAGTAGCCGGCCGAGCTCCGCCACCTCAGAAGCCGAGCTTGCGCAACTGGGCCGGATCGCGCTGCCAGTCCTTGGCGACCTTCACCCGCAGGTCGAGGTAGACGCGGCTGCCGAGCAGCGCCTCGGCTTGCATGCGGGCCCGGGTGCCGACCTCGCGCAAGCGCGACCCGCCGCTGCCGATGACGATCGCTTTCTGACTCGGCCGTTCGACGTACATGACGGCGAACACATCGATCAGGTCTTTACCCTCGCGCGGTTTCATCTCCTCGACGACAACAGCCAGGCTGTGCGGCAGTTCTTCGCGGACGCCGTCAAGTGCGGCTTCGCGAATCAGCTCGGCGATCATCACCATCTCGGGCTCGTCGGTCAGTTCGCCGTCGAGATAGAGCGGCGGACCCTCGGGTAGCCGAGCGATCAACAGGTCGGCGAGCAGGTCGACCTGCTCGCCGGCAACTGCAGAGACCGGAACGATCTCGGCCCATTCACCGAGCCGCGACAACGCCAGCAGCTGGGCGGCGACCACACTGCGCTCGGCGGCATCGGTCTTGGTCACCACGGCGATGACCGGCGTCTTTTCGATCCGGTTCAACTCCGCCGCGATGAACTTGTCGCCGGGCCCGACCTTCTCGTCGGCGGGCACGCAGAACACGATGACGTCGACCTCGGCCAGCGTCGTGCGCACGACGTCGTTCAAGCGTTCCCCGAGTAGCGTGCGCGGCTTGTGCAAGCCAGGGGTGTCGACGACGATCAGCTGCGCATCGGGCCGGTGCACGATGCCACGAACGGCGTGCCGGGTGGTCTGCGGCCGGTCGCTCGTGATGGCCACCTTCTGGCCAACGAGCGCATTGAGCAGCGTCGACTTGCCAGCGTTTGGGCGTCCAACGACGCACGCGAATCCGGAACGATGAGCAGGGGCCACCCCTGCAGTCTTGCCTATCGGCGCTTGCCGACCACGATCGTCCTCTCGATCGGCCCGGTCAGAGCCGGGCGTAGTCGACGATGTCCTGCTCGAAGTCGTCCACCATCTGGCGGGTCAGCGTGGGGCGTGTGTCGGCGACTGCGCGCAGCAGGTCATCGGTATCGGCTCTCGGCTCGTGGTGCTCGAGAACAGCCCGCTCGAAGACAGCCTGGGCGGTGCGGCGCGCCGCGAACTCTATGTCCGCCGGCGTGAAGATCTCCGACTGCTCCACGAGCGCATCCATGTCAATCTCACCGTGCGGAATCGAGCCCAAGTAGCGCTCCCAAATGGCGCGTCGGGCCTCGGCGTCCGGTGGTCCCACCGGAATCACATAGTCAAACCGGCCATGTCGCAGCAGCGCGGCATCGAGCGCGCGTACCGAGTTCGTCGCGCAAACGAGAAGCCGATTGTCACGCTCCCTGAACGCCGGAATGAGTTTGAGGAGCTCGTTGGTCAGACCCTGGGAAGGCGACACCGCATCGGCGTCGCGCTTGCCGGCGATCTCTTCGACCTCGTCGATGAACAGCACCAACTGGGCGAGCTCGTCGACTAACGCGAACGTCTCTCTCAGTGCCGCCGCGGGCGCAGCGGTGGTGGTGGTAAGTCGCGACGGGAACAGCTCGACGAACGGCCACCCCAACCGGGCCGCAACTCCTTTCGCGAAGGTCGTTTTTCCGGTGCCAGGCGGTCCGAACAGGACGATTGCGCGTGGCGGCACGAGTCCCGACAACACCGCCAACTCGGGACGGGCGAGGGGCATGATCACCTGCCGTTCGATCAGTCCCTTTTCCCGCGCCATGCCGCCGACCTCGTCCCACCGGCCGGCCGGGATTAGCCGAGCGCCCAGCTGGTCGAGAATGCCACGGTCGGCACCGGACGTGCCGCCGTGCTTCTCGTACAGCACAACATCAGGGCGGACGGCGAAGCCGCGATGCTCGAGGGCCGCGTCCCCGACGTGTGACGCCTCGGGCAATGCGCACCTGATCCAGTGCGCCCCGGCGGCAAACAGCCGGCGCTCGAGGTCGGCAAGCAGGGCACTGCCGATGCCCCGCTGGCGCCACGCGGTGGCCAAACCCACCCGCAAGATCCACGCCTGGTCGCCATGCAGCGCGGCCACTGCGGTTCCGACGACCTCGTCGCCAACGGTCGCGACGACGGTCGGCTGGCCGGCGCGCACAGCGGTCAGCAACTCGGAGAGCCCGAACACGGGCTCGAGCCCACCGGTCTTGGGGTCATCCCAGATGCGGACGACCGCGTCGAGGTCATCCTGCTGAAACTCGCGAACTCGCCAAAGCGTCATGGCGCATTGTGCTCGCTGGGCGATGCGCAACCAAGCGAGTTACTGGGCGCCCGGGCCTTTGGGACCTTCGGGCCTACTCCCGAGAGCGCGTTGGCTGTCTCCTCGACTCGTGACAACGCGTCGAGTTCTCGGCAGCTCCTCGGTGGTCGACCTGTACTGGCTCCCGTTGGGAGCGGGCGAGACGCCAGCGATTGTGCGATGGAGCGGCCGTGCGTTCGACGGTCTCGTTGCCTACCGTCAGCACCGCGAACGCCAAGACCTGTACCACTCCGCGCTTGAAGTGCGTCTCGACGGTCAACGTTTCGTGATTGAAATGGCGCCGGTTTGGGGAGCCACCGAACCGAATCGCGGTTTGGTCTGTGAGGGACCAGTGGGACACCGGTGGCTAGGCCGCTCACGATTCTTCCGCTACGAGGTTCGCTGCTGGCGTGACGGCGCCATTCCCGACATTGCTGAGGCAGTTGACAGCCCGCAACGGGTCAGCACAAACCGCGAGCAAGCCGCGCAGGTTCTTGCGCTGGTAAAGGAATTCCCGAACGCGACGTGGGGGCGCGACGACCTACGTGCGGGTGAGATGTGGAACTCCAACTCGCTCACGTCGTGGCTGCTTGCGTGCAGTGGTCACGACACCAGCAATATCGTCGTGCCGCTGCACGGCCGCGCGCCGGGCTGGTCTGCAGGACTGGTCGTGGCGGCGCGCAGCGCCGTCACCCGCGATCGGAGTACGAGCCGATGACGCGATGGACTGCGCCATCGAGCGCCGCCAGCAGGATCGGGGCCTGCGGGGACAGGTCGGCGACCGCGGCAAGGTCCTCGGTGCGAGCCGTCGCGGCGGAACCGACGACCGCGGCCGCTTCGAGCGCATCGGCGCCGCTCGCCACCGCGATGACCACTGCCGCCTGCAGCGCCGACAAGGCGAGCGACGGTAGCTCGACGCTCGTCGCGACGTAAGTGCGGCCGGTGTCGTCGCGAACCGCTGCACCTTCGGCCGTGTTGTTGCGAGCCCGCGCCGACCTCGCGAGAGTGACCAGCTTCGCGTCGTCGGGCTTGAGTTCGATCGGGTCAGACATCGGCTCGCCGTGATCCGTCGGACGCCGTCGCCGCAGCGTCGGCACGCCCCGACCCGTTGGACGACGGTGACGGTCGACACGCCAGCCGCCTCCGCGGCAGCGCTGCTGGCCATCGGCACCGCCTCGGTCTCGGGCAACGCTTGCCGCCGCCCCGGCATCGGGAGTGCCCTCAATCGCCTCGCGGAGGCGTCGCGACTTCGCACGTGCTTCGTCCGTCAAGCGGACGACGACACTGGCAATCGTGTTTCGGCGACCGCGCGCGCCCTCCGCGACGAGCTCGAGACCGGCCACTGTCGCGGTTGCGCCAGGAATCGGCACCCGGCCCAGCGCCTGGGCAAGCAACCCGCCGACCGTCTCGACCGCGTCATCGTCCTCGATCTCGACGTCGAACAACTCGGCGAGTTCGTCGACCGGCAGCCGAGCGGTGACTCGAATGCCCCCGTCGGCGAGCCGCTCGATCCGCGGCTCCTCGCGATCGTGTTCGTCGGTGATCTCGCCGACGATCTCCTCGAGGATGTCCTCGATCGTGGCGAGCCCCGCCGTACCGCCGTACTCGTCGACGACGATGACGAGGTGGATGCGCTCGGCCTGCATTTCACGCAGCAGCACGTCGGCTGGCTTGCTGTCGGGCACGAAGGTCGCTGGCCGCATGAGCGACTCGACGCGTTCGGTCGACTCCGACTCACGGTACTCAAATACGCGTCGGGTGATGTCGCGCAAATAGACCGTGCCGACCACGTCATCCTCGTTCTCACCGACCACCGGCAGCCGGGAGAATCCGCTGCGCAGTGCAAGTGACATCGCCTGGCGCAGCGTCTTGGTCTGCTCGATGAACACGATGTCGGTGCGCGGCACCATCACCTCGCGCACGATCGTGTTGCCGAGTTCGAACACCGAGTGGATCATCTGGCGCTCGTCGCTCTCGATGACCTTGCTCGCCTCGGCGAGGTCGACCATGTCGCGCAGTTCTGCCTCGCTGGTGAACGGGCCGTCGCGAAAACCGTGGCCGGGGGTCAGGATGTTGCCCACGGCGATGAGGAACTTCGGCAACGGACCGAGGACCCCAGCCAGGCGCACGACCCACGGCGCGGCGAACAGCGCCACCCCGTCGGCATGCTGGCGGCCCAGGGTTCGGGGTGCGACCCCGACGACCACATAACTGACGACGACCATGCACGCCGCGGTGACGAGCACGGTGTCCCAGCTCTTGCCGAACCGACCGATCGCCCAGACTGCGACCATGACAGCGGCAGTCATTTCGGCCGTGACCCGCAGCAGCAGCACGACGTTGAGGTAGCGCGGCGGCTCCGCGATCACTCGGCGCAAGGCGACCGCACCGCGGCGGTGGTCGCGCAGGTAGTCGTCGACGTGCACCCGCGAGACTCGCGACAACGCGGCATCCGCAGCCGCGCAGAGGCCGGCGACGAGGATCAAGACAACCACGCTGACCGGCAGCAGGACGTCGCCCGGGTTCATCTGCCGGTGCTTTCGGTGGGCGTCGCGGCTTGAGCAGTCCTGGCCGTTTGCCAGGCCGTCAGCAAATCACGCTGGAGGCCGAACATCTCTTTCTCGTCATCAGGTTCGGCGTGATCGAAACCGAGCAGATGCAAGATCCCGTGCGTGCACAAGAGCTCGAGCTCGTCCTGCACGGAGTGCCCGGCAACCTTGCCCTGCTGTGCAGCGACCGCCGGGCACAGCACGACATCGCCGAGCATGCCCGCGTCGTCCGACTCATCGATGTCACGGTCGTCGCGACCGGGACGGAGCTCGTCCATCGGGAAGGACAGGACGTCGGTCGGGCCTGGCTCGTCCATCCAGCGCTCGTGAAGCACGGTCATCTCGCCCTCGTCGACAAGCAGGATCGACAGCTCCGCGAGCGGGTGGATGCGCATCGCATCGAGGACGTGGCGAGCGACCGCGACGAGGCGCAGTTCATCGACAGCCACCCCGGATTCGTTGGCGACCTCGACGCTCACTCAGCGGCCACCGCGGCGGCGAGCCGACACGGGCCGCGGCGGTGCCGCGTCGGTCGTCGCGTCGAACCGTTCGTATGCGTCGACGATCTCGCTGACCAGCTTGTGGCGCACAACGTCGCCACTGCCGGTCATGGAGAAGTGCACGTCGGGGATGCCGTCGAGGATGTCGCGCACTACCCGAAGGCCGCTTTGGGTGTTGCCGGGCAGGTCGATCTGCGTGACGTCGCCCGTCACGACCATCTTCGAGCCGAATCCCAACCTGGTCAGGAACATCTTCATCTGCTCCGGCGTCGTGTTCTGCGCCTCGTCGAGAATGATGAAGGCGTCGTTGAGCGTGCGACCGCGCATGTAGGCGAGCGGAGCGACCTCGATCGTGCCGCTTTGCATCAGCCGCGGGATTGCGTCGGGTTCGAGCATGTCGTGCAGCGCGTCGTAGAGCGGCCGCAGGTAGGGGTCGATCTTCTCGTAGAGCGTGCCGGGCAGGAAGCCGAGCCGCTCGCCCGCCTCGACGGCCGGGCGGGTCAAGATGATGCGATTGACCTGCTTGGCCTGCAGGGCCTGCACGGCCTTGGCGACCGCGAGGTAGGTCTTGCCGGTGCCAGCCGGGCCGATCGAGAACACGATCGTGTGCCGGTCGATCGCTTCGACATAGCGCTTCTGGTTGACCGACTTCGGCCGGATCGTCTTGCCGCGCGAGGACACGATGTCGAGGGTGAGGACCTCGACCGGCCGCTCGGTGTCCTTGCTGCGCACCATGGTGACGCTTCGTTCGACAGCGTCCGCCGTCAGCGTCGTGCCCCTTTCGAGCAACGCGATCAGCTCTTCGAACAGCTGGGCGACCACGGCGTTCTCGGCGCCGGCGCCGGTGATGGTGATCTCGTTGCCGCGTACGTGGATGTCGCTGTCGAACGCACGCTCGATGATGCGCAGCAGTTCGTCGCGGGATCCGAGCAGGCTGACCATCGAGTGTGCACCTGGCACGACGATGCGGGTTTGCGTCGCGGCGGAGCCGACAGTGTCCTGGGTGGAGCCATCGGCACCCACCGTGCGCTCGCGCGTGGGATGGGCCGGGCTCGGTTCGGCTCGCATGGATTGGCCGGTGGGGCCTGCTCGCGCCTGCTTTCGGTCCTCGGTGACGTGGCCCTCCCATGGTACCCGCGCGCCGGAGGCCCGCCATGCGGTAAACCTCTTCGGTAAACCGACCCATCCGGATGCGCGTCGTATCCGTATGACCGCCGCACTCTTGAGCCGCCCGGGGAGCCGAACCTTGCTGGGCCAATTCGAGACGGCCACCGCAGACGAGGCAGTCGTCGAGCTGTATCGCGCCCACTACGCGGGGCTGGTGCGCCTCTCCGCGATGCTGGTCGGCGATACGGGCACCGCGGAGGAGCTCGTCCAGGATGCCTTCGTCGCGATGCACGGCAGCTGGAGCCGCCTGCGCGACCCCGAGAAGGCGCTGGCTTACCTGCGGCAGGCGATCGTCAACCGGTCCCGGTCGGCGTTGCGGCACCGCGCCGTCGTGGCGAAATATCCGCCGGCGCCACCACCCGACGTCCCGAGTGCAGAGCACTTTGCGGTAGCGGCAACCGAACGTGACCAGATCATGCGGGCGATCCACGCGTTGCCCCGCCGGCAGCGGGAAACCCTCCTGCTGCGGTACTACTCCGATCTCTCGGAGGCCCAAATCGCCGACACGCTCGGCATCAGTCAGGGCGCCGTCAAGAGCCACGCATCGCGTGGCTTGGCCGCCCTTCGCACCTTGTTGGAGACGACGCCATGAGCGACCGCCCGGGTCCGTTCGACCCCGCGGACGATGCATCCGCCGACGACCAAACTGCCCGCCGATTGCGCGAGGTGCTGGCGCGCGAGGCCCGAGCCATCACGCCGTCCGCCGATGGCCTCGCGATGATCCGCGAGAAGATCCGCGCGCAGCGGCCGACCCGGCGCAACTGGGTGCGCGCGTTTCAGATCGGTGGCGCCGGCCTCGCCACGGCGGCGGTCGCGATCATCGGGGTGATCGCGGTGCAGCACAAGCCAGGGTCGACCAACCACCCCGCAGCTGCTACGGCCGCCGCATCATCGACGTCCCCCTCGCCGACGGCAGCCGTCGTGCCGCCCGCCACTCCTGCCGCTTCGTCCGCCCCAGCCTCGTCGGCGCCCAGCAGCTACCCCGTGTGGATCTACTACGTCGACAAGCGCAAGGACCCACAGCAGCTGCTGTTCCGCGAGCGGGTGATCTGGCCGGCGTCGCCGCAGCACACGTTCGTCAAGGACGCGGTCAGCGCCATGCTCGCGACGCCGCCGCAAGATCCCGACTACACCAGCTACTGGCCGGCCGGCACTACGTTGCTGTCGGCCAACATCGTCGGCGGCACGACCGCCGTTGTGAACCTGTCGGGTGAGGCGAGCAGCGGTCCGGCGAAGGAAGCCGCCATCAGTGCGCAGCAACTGCTCTACACGATCATCGCCGCCGCACCGAAGATCGACAGCCTTCAGCTGCAGATCGCGGGCGTGCCAGTGACCTCGCTGTGGGGCACCCCGGTGACCACAACCGCAGCCGCGAGCCCACCCGCGAGCCCGGCCGCCTCTTCCCCTGCCGGGCCCGCGCTGATTACCGCACTGCCGGCGTGGCAGGTGTGGGGCCACGTGTGGATCACGGCGCCCGCCGAGAACGCGACCGTTGCGTCGTCGGTCCAGATTGCCGGCGAGGCGACCGTGTTCGAAGGCACCGTCCACTGGCAGATCCTGCGCAACGGCGGCCTCATGAAGCAGGGCTCCGTCACAGCCAGCGCGGGCGCACCCGAGCGCGGCACCTGGAGTGTGACCGTCGACGGTCTCACTCCCGGCCCCTACACGATCCGGGCGTACGAGGTGTCGGCGAAGGACGGCTCGACAACCTTCCTCGACGACAAGGCCATCACCGTCAGCTGACCCGGCTGGGTCGCCCTCGCGCTAGCCCCAGCGGCCGGAGTTCGCCATCACGATGGCGGCGGCGACGGTGCCTGCCGTCGAGGTGCGCAACACGGTCGGACCAAGGCGGCGGACGACGGCGCCGACGGCCTCGAACGCGGCTAACTCGTCGTCCGCGATGCCACCCTCGGGACCGACGACCAGTACAACCTCGCCCTCGGGCGGAAAGACCTGCCCGCGCAGTGGCGCCGCGGCGGCCTCGTGCAGGACTACGGCAACTCCCCCGGCCGCAACTGCGGCACTGAGCCGAGCCACCACCGCGGATGTCGATTCGAGCAACGGGACGTCGACCAGCCAGGGTCGGCGCGCCTGCTTGGCTGCTTCACGCGCCGTCGTGCGCCAGCGGGTGACCGCCTTCTGCGCGCGCGGCGAATCCCAGCGCACGATCGACCGGGCTGCCTGCCACGGCACGATGACGTCGACGCCGACCTCGGTCATGGTCTCGACGGCGCGCTCGTCGCGGTCGCCTTTGGCCAAGGCCTGCACCACCGTGATCCGTGGTGCAGGTCGTGGCACCAGTGCGCGTTCGAGCACCCGAGCATGCAACACCTGACCCTGGATGCCGGTCACCTCGGCAACGCACAGCAACCCCGCGCCGTCCGACAGATCGAGTCGCTCGCCGGCAACCAGCCGCCGAACCGTCGCCGCGTGCCGGCCTTCGGCGCCGCCGAGCTCGACGACGTCGCCGACTTCTGCTGCGCGCGAGCCGGTCGGCGTCCGCGAAGAAGAGCGGTGCGGTCAAGACGGCTCAGCGACCGTTGAACGCGTCGCGGATGCGGCCGAAAATCCCCGGCGTCGTGGCCTTGAAGGCGCCGTCGGGCGTCTCTTCGCCGCGCAGGCTCGCCAGCTTGCGCAACAGCTCTTCCTGTTCGGCGTCGAGCTTCGTCGGGGTCGCGACCTCGAGATGCACGTGCAGGTCACCACGACTATTCGAGCGCAGGCGAGGTACCCCGCGGCCGCGCAACGGGATGACGGTTCCGGACTGAGTGCCAGGCTTCACCTCGATGTCGACCGGGCCGTCGAGGGTCTCGACCTTGAGCGACGTGCCTAGCGCGGCGGCGGTCATCGGCACCGGCACCGCTGCGTGCAGGTCGACTCCGTGCCGCTCGAAAGTCGGATGCTTGCGCTCCTCGATCTCGACGTAGAGGTCGCCGGGCGGACCGCCGCCGGGACCGACTTCGCCCTCGCCGGTGAGCCGCAACCGCATGCCGTGTTCGACGCCCGCTGGAATCCCGACCTCGACCGTGCGACGGGCCCGCACACGACCGTCACCCGAGCACTCCGGACATGGGTGCCGGATCACGGTACCGACCCCGCCGCACTGGGGGCATGGTCGCGACGTCATCACCTGACCGAGAAACGACCGGGTCACCTGGCTGACCTCGCCGCGGCCCTTGCACACCTGACACGTGTCGGGGTGGGTGCCCGATGCGGTGCCCGCGCCATCGCAAGTCGCGCAGACGATCGCCGTCTCGATGTTGAGTTCGCGAGTGGCTCCGAACACCGCTTCGACCAAGTCGATCTCGACATGGATCAGCGCGTCGTTGCCCTTGCGGGTACGGGTTCGCGGTCCGCGGCTGCCACCGCCGCCGAAGAACGCGTCCATGATGTCGCCGAGGCCCCCGAACCCTGCGTTGAAAGGGTTGTTGCCGGACGCCGACAGCGGATCCCCGCCCAGGTCGTACAGCTGTCTCTTGCTCGGGTCAGACAACACCTCGTAAGCCGCGGTGATCTCTTTGAAGTGCTCCTGCGTCTCCGTGTCGGGGTTGACGTCAGGGTGCAGCTGTCTGACCAACCGGCGGTACGCGCGCTTGATGTCCTCAGGCGGTGCGTCTTTGCGCACGCCGAGGATCGCGTAGTAGTCGCGCGCCACCCGAAACTCCCTCGAACTGTTGCTTCGCTAGTACTTGTGTACTTCAGGACTCGGCGAGAATCCGTCCGACATAGCGGGCGACCGCGCCGACGGCCGCCATCGTGCCCGGGTAGTCCATCCGCATCGGACCGAGCACGCCAAGATTGGCGAGTGCCCGATTGCCCAAGCCGTAGGTCGCACTCACCATCGAGGTCGATCGCAGGCCCTCATACGGGTTCTCGTCACCGATCCGAACGGTGACCTCGGTCGGCCTGCTCGCTTCACCTAACAAGCGGATCAGCACGACCTGCTCTTCGAGCGCTTCGAGCACCGGATGCACGGAGTCGGGAAAGTCCAGCGCCAGGCGAGTCAAGTTCGACGCCCCGCCGACGACGACCCGCTCCTCCCGTCGATCGACCAGTGACGCGAGGAGCACCGCAACGACCGCAGACGCATTGGCGCGGGTAGCGGGCGGCTCGGCTTCCGCCAGGTCGGCCAGATCATTGGGGACGTCGTGGATTGGTCGGCCGGCGATCCGCGAGTTCAGTCGGGCCCGCAGGTCACCGACGGTTTGCTCGTCGATCAAGCCCGGGAGATCGACCTGCCGCTGCTCGACCCGGCCGGTGTCGGTGATCAGGACCAGCATCAGTCGGGTGTCGCTCAGCTTGATCAGCTCGAGGTGTCGCACCGTCGACCGGTCGAGGATCGGGTACTGGACGACGGCGACGTGCCGCGTCAGTTGGGCGAGCAGCCGGACGGTCCTCGCCACCACGTCGTCGAGGTCGAGGGCGCCGTCGAGGAACTGCTCGATGGCGCGGCGCTCGGCACTGCTTAGCGGCTTCACGGTCGACAGCCGGTCAACGAAAAGCCGGTAGCCCTTGTCGGTCGGCACCCGGCCCGCACTCGTGTGCGGCTGGGCGATGTAGCCCTCTTCTTCGAGCGCCGCCATGTCGTTGCGCACGGTCGCGGGCGAGACCCCGAGGTGGTGCCGCTCGACCAGCGCCTTGGACCCCACGGGCTCGTTCGTCGAGACGAAGTCCTGGACGATGGCGCGCAGCACGTCGAGCTTTCGGTCGTCGAGCACGCGGTCACCTCCGTCGGACGTTTGGCACTCGTTCGGGCCGAGTGCCAGTGTACGGCGCTGGGCCCCTAGGCATAGAAAAGACTCGTCCACGCGTCTAAGCATGGAGAAGACCTAGGGGGGCCGGTGGACAACGAGCTCGCTGACTTCGTGCGAGCCCGCTACCCCCAGCTGCTCCGTCGCGGGTACCTGCTGACGGGTAGCCAACTGGCCGCCGAAGACCTGGTGCAGGAGGCATTGGCGCGTTGTTGTGCGGCCTGGCGGCGGCACCCCATCACCGAACCGGACGCGTACGTGCATCGGGTCATGGTGAACGTCTTGATCAGCCGCTCGCGACTGCGGCGTTTCCGCGAGGAGGTGACGGCCGACGTCCCCGAAGCCGGCGCTTCAGACCTAACGAACCAACATGCCGATCGGGACGTCGTGTGGCGGGCGCTGCAACAAACGGCGCCGCGGCAGCGAGCCGTACTGGTGCTGCGGTTCTACGAGGACATGACCGAGAGTGAAATCGCAGCCTGCTTGGACATCACTGTCGGCACGGTGCGAAGCCAAACAGCGAAAGGACTCGCGAAGTTGCGGGAACTCGCCCCAACGGCGATCAAAACGGAGGACCCGCGATGACCGATGACATGGAAGAAAGGTTGCGCGAGGTTCTTCGTCGGCGCGCCGAAGTGCCAACCGTCGCCGGGGATCCGGTGTCGTCGGTTCAAGCCCGAATGAGGCAACGCACTCGCCGGCGCGGCATCGTGGTCGCGTCAACGGCTGCGGCGTGCGTCGCCGGCATCGCGATTACAGCGTCTGCGTTCGCCGGCAATGACACGTCCTCGCGGCCGATCGGCCCCGCGGTCAACTCGAGCAACCCGGCGACGACCGCAGCCACCCCGACCCTGCCCACATCGGCTGCTGCGAGTTCGGAGGGACCCTCGACGCCGCCGAGCTCGGTCGCCTCGGCTGTGGTCGCGCCGTCGTCAAGTCCACCGAGCGCGTCGTTGCCGGCGAACGCTTCGGCGCTTGCACTGCCGACCGGCTATTCATTCGGCAGCCTCGCCAGTGACTCGGGGCAACTGGTGGTGGTCGGTGCTGCGGCGTCCACACCCACATCGGCCGGACCCCCACCCTGTGCCTCCGCTCGCATCGCAAGCAACCCATTCGCCGTAGCTGCGCCGACGACAACAATCCATCTGATCGTGCCAGGTTACGGATGTGACGATCCGGCGTTGTTCGGCGAGCGGGTCTCCTTCGTCGTCAACAATCCCAACGACGGTTCGCCCGCATTCACCTCCTCGATCGCGATTACGGTGACCGACCCAGGCACCGGCGCGCGGACGACAGGCCCCATCGTCATGCGGTTCAGTGAGGCGTCGAACACCAGGCCGGTCGCCGCCTACGGCGGTGGCTCACTGTGGATCTATGACGTCGACACCAACAACGGGCCGGAGGCGATTCAGGTCTCCGCGACAACGGGGAAGGTCGAAGATGTCGTCCGAACTCCTGCGCTATCCCGACCGATCATCGCTGCGAACAGTGATGGGCTCTGGCTAGGCAACTCCATCCAAGGGTCGCCCACCGCAGGGACCGTGTTTCACGTAGCACCGGCCTCACAAGTGGTGACCACGGTCGATCCAAGCCCGAGCGACGCCGTCGACTGGATGGTCGCCGACCAAGGCCACGTCTGGGCGGGCATTCGTCCGTCGAGCGTGAATGGGGTCTTGAGCGTATGGCGCTTCGACGGTCCGAACGCGCCAGTCGCGTTCCGTACTCCAGAGCCGAGCCTGCAGACCGGCCCCAACCTCGTCGTGGGCGACGAGCAGGACGGGTTGTGGCTGACAACGCCGGAGCCGCCGATCGGCGACTACCCGGCGCCGACAGACAACCAACACCTCGACGTGGTCAAGCTCGACCCGAACACTGGGAGGCCAGCGGTGGAGGCCGTCTTGCCGCCACTCGCCCAACCGGCAGCCGACTCGCAGACGGCGGCCGGGCAGGCGGCGTTCTTCGGCGGCAGCTACTTCCTGCTTCAGTCACCGTCTGTCGGCGGCTACACCGGCTTCACGCAGCTCCTTCGGGTGACGCCGTTGCCGTAGCAGCGCCTCGAATGAGCCGCGAATTCTTGCACCCCGTCAGGGCTAGCTCAGGGTCCAGTTGCCGCAGCCGTCACTGATGAAGCCTGCGTCGGAGGAATCGATCGTCACGATCGGCGACACCGTTTCGACGTCGTTAGCAATGATGTTGGACGTCGATCCGCTGAAGCCATCAATACGCGCCCAGTAGCAGCCGCTACCTCCGGGAGCGGTCCAAGTCCCTGGGGCGATGTCGGTATTGACGATCCACGTACCGTCCCCAAAGGCCGCTGTCTTCGACGATGTGATCGCGGACAAGTCGTTCGTCCACGTCGAACAGTTCGAAGACTCGAACCCCGCGTCTGTTGCGGCGATGGTGACAACCTGGTGAGCGTCGGAGTCGTTGTTCGCGATGATGTCGCCCAGCTGACCGGTGAATCCGCTGAGGCGTGCCCAATAGCAGCCCGCCGCGTTGGTCCGCGTCCGGTAGGTCCCGGCGGGCAAGGTCGCGCCAACATGATGCGTGCCCGAGCCGAACGTGATCTTCGCCGGCGGCGGTACAACGGGCGCTGGCGCTGTCGGACACGTGGTCAAGGCGGCGACGCCCGCCCCGAGGCTCGCGGCTCCACCAAGCAGGGTGACCGTAGATGGGTTGATGGCAGCCGCCTCGACCGCGGTGGAATTGGCGGGCAGGCAGGTAGGTGCCGCGAGCAACAACGGCTGACCGAGCATGCCAGCGACGGGACCACCGGTAAGAGCATCAGCGAAACCGCTGCCCGAGGCCAGGAAGAAGCCGGTTGCGGTCGGGAACGCGTTCGCGGCGAGTTGAGCCGCAGTCGCGTACCGATCGGGACCAGAAATACGGGTCACCGTCGGGCTATACGCGGCGAGTGCCGCAGCAACCCCAGCAGAGACTGCGGTACCGCCACCGACGATCGTGATGCTCTCGGGCGTGAGCTCCGCGAGGGCTGCTGCGGTGGAAGAAGGCAGCGTGTTCGGGTCCGTGAGCAGGATCGCGGCATGCTGCAAAGTTGCCGCCGCGGTGGCGCCGAGTGCGTCGGGGAAACTGAGTCCGGTCGCAACGTAAACGGGGCTGCCGGCAGGGAATGAAGCTGCCAGATCAGCGGCGGTCGCGTACCGGTCCGCGCCTGCCACGCGGGTGACGGTTCCAGTCGTGTAACTCTGCAGCGCGGTCACTACCACGTCGCTGACTGCCGGTGAGCCGCCGAGTACGACGATGCTCGCCGGTGACAACCGGGTCAGTTCGCTTGCAACGGCGGGTGGGATCGCGCTGGGTTCCACAAGCAGCAACGGCCCGCCCGCATTCGCCGCCGCAGCGCCACCTGCCAGTGCGTCGGGGAAGTTGAGCCCGCTTGCGATGTAGACAACAGGCACCCCCGGCGAGTAGTTAGCGTCGACGATCGCAGCGCTGGTGTCGTATCGATCAGCTCCCTGATAGCGGGTAACGGTGATGCTGCTTGCAGCAGCGGCGGAGGCCAGAGTCAACGTCGAACCCACGAACCCAAGGACAACAGCAACCGATGCCAATCGTGCTTGACGCATACTTCCCCCAGCTTTAGCGAGTGCGGATTGACACAACCGCGAGAACTCCACCGCGCAATGCCAGGTCGGCGATCTTGCAGCTGATTGCTGTGTAGTCGCTTCACGTCCGGATCGCAAGCCGTCCAGACACTCAACGACCCAGACGTTCCGGATTGTCGCGACCAACAGGAGCGCTATCGCTCCTCAGACCGCGCCAACGATGCCGCCGAAGGTGGCGGAGGAGGGACCTGCGCCTCGTCCGCGTCGTGCCTTGCTTTGTCTCGCGCGGCAAACCAGGCGAGGCTCGCCGGGAGCAGGAACGGCACGATCAACAGCGACAGCCAGTCGCGAAACGTATTGCCCTCGAACCCCGTCCAGGCCCAGTGCAGCCGGTAGCCGCCGATCACCACCACGACGAAGCCCACCACCAGGGCACCGAGGACGAGCCGCCACTCGCGAGCCATGGTCGCGTGCGTCTCGAACCACAACGGTAGAAACGCGACCACGACCGGCAGCGCCAGCAGTTCAAGCCAGTCCCAGAAGGTGTTGCCGGGGAAGCCGGTCCAGCTCCAACCAAGGGTGTAGCCGCCGATGACCACGACGATGAAGGCCACGACGACACCGCCTAAGACCCATCGCCAGCCGACCATCCAGCGCTCGCGAGTTCGGTACCACAGCGGCAGCGTGGCCAGCACGACCGGCAGCAGGACGACGTGCATGAGGTCCCACAACTGGTCGTCCTTGTTGAAGCCGGTCCAGCTCCACTTGAAGGCGTGGCCCGCGGCAACGATCAGCACGAAACCCACGGCCAGCGCCGGCAGCGTGAACCGCGGGACCGGGTGGCTCGATTGCGCGGTCCTCGACCTGTCGCCAACGCCCACTTGTCCGCTCGCTACGCCGCTCATGTCGCCTCTTCACGTACCGGTTCCCGACAGCGGAGCGTACCGATGGTGCCGCGCGAAAGGACACATCGCGGATGGGGTCCCAGCCGCCTGAGCCAACGGGTTCCGCCCGCCAAGCAGACACTGTGATGCCAATACCGCTCCTCTGGCGGGCGTATCCGGCCTTCAAATATCAGTGATACTCTAATACCAACAAATGCCGCCGAGATTCAGGTACTGGTGTTGTGATATCACAGCCTGCAGGGATAAGCGGACGAGGCCGGAACGATCTGGCGCGGGTCCTCGGATCGGGCCGCCGGTTCGTTACACCGGCCGATGTCGTCAGCTCGCTGGACGTGGAAGCCGACACGGCGGCGAAGAAGCTGGCCCGTTGGGCTGAAGACGGGTGGGTTCGTCGCGTTCGCCGCGGGCTCTACATCGCCGTGCCGGTAGAGGCGACCAATCCGGAGGCATGGTCGGAAGACGCGTTAGTGGTCGCCTCCGAAGTCTGGTCGCCCTGCTACTTCACGGGTTGGACTGCAGCCCGCCACTGGGCGCTCACGGAGCAGGTCTTCAGAACCACTGTGCTCAAGACAACCGAGCGGGTGAGGGCCTCACCAATCCAGCTGATGGATCACGAGTACCTGGTGAGCCACGTTTCGCAGGACGCCCTGGCGTGGGGGCTGAAGTCCGATTGGGTCGCTGAAACCCGACTCAGGTTTGCTGACCCTGCACGTACCGTCGTTGACATTCTCGATACCCCAAGGCTCGGCGGCGGGGTCCGACATGCAGCAGACGTTTTGGTCGCGTACCTCGACGGTCATGATTGGCGTCAGCTGGTCGAGTACGGAGATCGCCTCGGGAACCGCGCTGTGTTCAAGCGCCTCGGCTATCTCGTTGAGAGTCTCGATGCCGAGCGTGCCGATCTCATATCCGCCTGCCAGAAACGGTCTGTCGTCTGGCATCGCCGCACTTGATCCGGACGGTCCGTCGGATGGACATCGGCTGATGCGGTGGGGTCTGCGCGTGAACGTCAATGTTGTGCGCGAGGGAGCCTTCGTGATCCCTCAGCGCGAGCTCGCCGCTCTCCGAGCTGAGTGGCACCCTAGATCAGGATGTCATCGAGAAGGACTACATCCTGGGCTGGCTGCTTGCGGGAATTGCTCACCACGACTCACTCAATCGGACCTGGATCTTCAAGGGCGGCACGTGCCTGCGCAAGTGCTACTACGAGACGTTCCGATTCTCCGAGGACCTCGACTTTACGGTCGCTGATGGCGGCCCAGAGGAGCCCGACGAACTGGCCCGGATCTTCCTTGAGATCGCGGGCTGGATCCGCGAGGAATCGGGAATCGTGCTGGTCCTCGACGACACTTCGTTCCGGCGTCGGAAGCAACAAGCGGGATCGTGCCACAACCGAGGGGCGTATCGCATACGTCGGACCTAACGGCAACACGAATATGCCGAAGGTGAAGCTAGACCTCACGTCTGACGAGGTTCTCGTTGAGCGGCCGGTATTCCGCCCGATCGGTCATCCGTACAGCGACCGGCTGTCGATTGATCGGGTCTGTGACCTACTCGATCACTGAACTCTTCAGCGAGAAACTCCGAGCGCTCGCAGAACGATGCCGACCTCGTGATCTCTATGACATCGTTCACATGCACCGTCACCCTGATCTGATTGGCATGTCGGGGACAGTCCGACAGATCCTCGAGCGCAAGTGCGCTCACGCCGGAATAGCGGTGCCGAACGCTGGCCTCGATTCAGTCTTCGCCGTTCCGAGCGGAGATCGAGACTGAGTGGGGGAACATGCTCGCGCATCAGTTGCCGCAGCCGCTCGCGCCGTTCGACGGGTTTTGGAACGCCCTCGAGGACGTCTTCTCGTGGCTTGCCGGCACGAGCGTTACGCGCGTCCTGCCGCGGGCTGAGCTGGGCGACGTCGACGCCGCCTGGGAAGCACCGAAAGCGATGACTTCGTGGCGCACCCGCGTACCGCTGGAGGTCCTCCGCTACGCCGGAGCCAACCGTCTCCTGGTCGACGTCGACTATCGGGCCGAACGCGGCCGCCAGGGTCCCCGACGGGTCGAGCCGTACTCACTCCGGCGCACTCGGGAGGGCAACCTCGTGCTCTTTGTCGTCAACGACTACGGCCGGCTCCGGAGCTACCGCGTCGACAAAATTGCGGCGATCCGCCCGACCGCGGTGTCATTCATTCCGAGGTTCCGGGTCGAGTTCTAGATGGTCACCCAAGAACGCGCCGGACTACGCCGTCCGCCAGCAACCGACCCTCGCGAGTGAGCACGGCGCGGCCGCGCTCGAATGCCGCCGCATCGAGCAAGCCCGACGCGACCTCAGCACGCGCCGCTACGCGACCCGAGTCGTCGAGCTCGACAAGGTCGAGACCCTCAGCCAATCGCAACTGCAACAGCACCCGCTCGATCCGCTGCGTCGCCGCATCGAGGCATTCGCGCGCCTGGCCCGGACTCCGGCCCGCCGAAACGCGCTCCGCGTACGCCGTGGGGTGTTTGACGTTCCACCAGCGCACGCCGCCGACGTGACTGTGCGCACCGGGACCCACGCCCCACCAGTCGGCGCTGCGCCAGTACGCCAAGTTGTGCTGGCACTCCCCACCCGGCTTCGACCAGTTCGACACCTCGTACCAGCGAAATCCAGCAGCGGCCAGCATCTCGTCGGCGATCAGGTAGCGGTCGGCCAGTACATCGTCGTCCGGCCGCGGTAACTCGCCACGGGCCACCCGTCCAGCCAGCCGTGTGCCGTCCTCGACGATCAGCGAGTACGCACTGATGTGGTCAGGTTCGGCCTCGATCGCGGCATCGAGCGAGGCCCGCCAGTCGTCGTCCGATTCACCTGGGGTGCCGTAGATGAGGTCGAGGCTGACGTGCTCGAACCCGGCGGCCTTCGCTTCGGTAACCCGCTTCGCCGGCGCGCCGGGAGTGTGCACCCGATCGAGAACCGCGAGCACGTGCGGAACTACCGACTGCATGCCGAGGCTGACGCGGGTGAAGCCGGCGTCTCGAAGAGCCTCCAGCGAGCGGGCATCGACCGACTCCGGATTCGCTTCGGTCGTCACCTCCGCTTCTTCGCGCAAGACCAAAGAGATCGCGGACGGCCGCGAGCATCGCCGCGAGATCGGCCACCGGCAGCAGGGTCGGCGTGCCACCCCCGAAGAACACGGTCTGCGACCGGCAAGTCGACGTCGCCGAGCACGCCGCGCGCAAGCGTCAGTTCGGCGACTGCATCGCGCGCGTAGGACGCCTGACTCGCGCCGCCGCCGAGCTCGGAGGCCGTGTAGGTGTTGAAGTCGCAGTAACCGCAACGAGTCGCGCAGTACGGCACGTGGATGTAGACGCTGAACGGCCGCGACCCGACAGTAGCCAGGACGTCGGGGGGCAAGGCCCCGTCAGACGGCTGCGGGTCGCCGTCCGGCAATGTCGATGGCACGGTCACATTCTGCGCACAGTCGCACACGACGATTTGCGCTTCGCGCCAAAATGGGTAGTGCAGTTGGCGCGCCGAGAGAGCACAATCAAGGTCTGCCCGAGGAGGCGGCAGCTGGTGTTCTGGCTGGCCCTATGGCTTATGGCGACGGTCGCAATCTGCGTACTCGCGTTGCTACCGGTCAACCGTGTTGCGCTGCACGTGAAGCTCGCCGAGGCACGTAGGCCGCGGCTGGCATCGACTCTGGCCGCCACCAGCCCAGCCCGTTGGGCGCCCGATCGAGGACCTCGCCGCAAGCCTGCGCCGGATCCAGCGATGGCTCGATGCATATGCCGAGTCTCGACCGATGCCCGGCAAAGCCACCAAGGTGATCGCCGCGACCAACGCCTATGACCGAGTGCTGGTTGAGGCTTGCCGTGCGCTCCAGGTCCCCGAAGGCCTCGACGGCACCGACGGACTCGACCGTGAGGCAGAGCGGTTGCGCATGCAGTCGGCACTGGTCGACGTCGGCCTCGTGCTGCGAGGACGCCGCGAAGCGGAGCGCTAACCCTCGCTACGACGAGGTTTCGCCGGCGTGCCGAACGGCAAACTCGTAGTCGGCCGTCGGGAGTTGAGTGGCGGCGAGCATGCGCGGGATCAGGCTGCGGTCCGTCGTCTTTGCCCGAAAGACCAGCCCGATCGTGACGTCGTGATCCGGCCTGTCCTCGACGACGATGTCGATCTCCGGCGCCGATCTCGCCCTCCTCGATCACCCGCAAGTAGGCGCCGGGCCGGCCCTCGTCGGTGAACCGCTTGACCCAATGCGGCTCCGCGAGCCAGTTCTGGAAGACGACGCACGGAAACCGCGGACGCGACACCTGGAGCAACGCGCTACCGATCCGCCACGTCTCACCGATCAGGGCCCCGGTCACGTCGATCCCTCGGGTCGACAGGTTCTCCCCAAACTGGCCAGGCTGCAGTTCGCGATCCAGCAGATTCGACCAGTGGTCGAGGTCTTCCACCGCGTAGGCATACAGCGCCTGATCGAGCCCGCCGTGGTTCTCGGTGTCCGACTGCGAGTCGCCGGCCAGCCCGAGCCGGCGCACCGCAACGCGGCCCTCGACAGCGCGCTTGTCGATCGAGCTCACGCCTGACTTGCCCGGCATCGGCTTGGCCCGGCCGACGTTGACAGCGACCAGTGTCGCGGGCGTCATGCCGTCAGTCCTTAGCCGTGGGGGCAGTCGACAGCGCGGCGATGAATGCCTCCTGCGGAACCTCGACGCGGCCGACCATCTTCATCCGCTTCTTGCCTTCCTTCTGCTTCTCCAGCAGCTTGCGCTTACGGCTGATGTCACCGCCGTAGCACTTCGCCAGCACGTCCTTGCGGATCGCGCGGATGCTCTCCCTGGCAATGATGCGTGACCCGATCGCCGCCTGGATCGGCACCTCGAACTGCTGGCGCGGAATCAGCTCGCGCAGCTTCTTCGTCATCTCGACGCCGTACGCGTACGCCTTGTCCTTGTGCACGATCGCGCTGAACGCGTCGACTGCTTCGCCCTGCAGGAGGATGTCGACCTTGACGAGGTCGCCGGCCTGCTCACCGGTCGGCTCGTAGTCGAGGCTGGCGTAGCCGCGGGTGCGCGATTTCAGCTGGTCGAAGAAGTCGAACGCGATCTCGGCCATCGGCATCGTGTAACGCAACTCGACGCGGTCGGCGGACAGATAGTCCATGCCCAGCAGGCTGCCGCGCCGGCTCTGGCACAGCTCCATGATCGTGCCGACGTAGTCGCTCGGCGAGAGCACTGTCGCGCGCACGATCGGCTCGAAGACCTCCGCGATCTTCCCCTCGGGATACTCACTCGGGTTCGTGACGGTGATCTCCTTGCCGTCCTCGCGAATGACCCGGTAGACGACGTTGGGGGCGGTCGAGATCAGCTCGAGGTTGAACTCGCGCTCGAGCCGCTCGCGCACGATCTCCAGGTGCAGCAGGCCGAGGAAGCCGCAGCGGAATCCGAACCCAAGCGCAGCGCTGGTCTCCGGCTCGTACGCCAGCGCGGCGTCGTTGAGCTGCAGCCGGTCGAGCGCATCGCGCAGCAGCGGGTAGTCGCTGCCGTCGATCGGGTAGAGCCCGGAGTAGACCATCGGCTTGGGCAGCGTGTACTCAGCGAGCGGGTGCGTCGCAGCCCGACTCACGACGGTCACGGTGTCGCCCACGCGCGACTGGCGAACGTCCTTCACCCCGGTGATGAGGTAGCCGACCTCGCCGACGCCAAGCCCTTCGGTCGGAATGGGCTCCGGCGAAATGACGCCGACCTCGAGCAGTTCATGCGTGGTACCGGTCGAGAGCATCTTGATGCGCTCCCGGCTCGACAGGTAGCCGTCGACGACCCGCACGTAGGTCACGACGCCGCGATACACGTCATACACGGAGTCGAAAATCAGCGCGCGCGGTGGTGCCTCGAAGTCACCGACGGGCGGCGGGACGTGGTGCACGACGTGATCGAGCAGCTCGCGGACACCCGAGCCGGTCTTCGCACTGACTCGCAGGACGTCGCCGGGCTCGCAGCCGATGACGTGCGCGAGCTCGTCGGCGTACCGCTCGGGCTGCGCGGCCGGCAGGTCGATCTTGTTCAGCACCGGGATGATGTGCAGGTCGCTTTGGATCGCCAGGTAGAGGTTGGCCAGCGTCTGCGCCTCGATCCCCTGCGCCGCATCGACCAGCAGCACTGCGCCCTCGCACGCCGCCAGCGATCGGGACACCTCATAGGTGAAGTCGACGTGGCCGGGCGTGTCGATCATGTTCAGCACGTAACTCGCGCCGCTCGACCTTCCACGGCAGCCGCACGGCCTGGCTCTTGATCGTGATGCCGCGCTCGCGCTCGATGTCCATCCGGTCGAGGTATTGGGCGCGCATCGAGCGCTCGTCGACCACGCCCGTGAGTTGCAGCATGCGGTCGGCCAGCGTCGACTTGCCGTGATCGATGTGGGCGATGATGCAGAAGTTGCGGATCGTCGCCGGATCGGTGCGTTGTAGCGGCACGCGCTTCTCTCGAGTCGGGGATGCCCCACCATGATCCCATGCCCGACCAGGCAGCCCGGCGACCAAGCTCCAAACGGCTACTCGCCGACGAGACCGTCGATCGACTCCCTGATGAGGTCAGCGTGCCCGTTGTGGCGTGCGTACTCCTCGATCATGTGCGCCGCGATCCAGCGCAGGCTCGGCGACCGCCCGTCTGGCCAGCTGCGCCGCGCGAGCGTTTCGAAGCCGCCGTCAGCCAACGCCGCCGCAACCTGCGCCCGCGAGCGGGCCACCGAGTCGCGCCAGAGCTCGAAGAGCTGATCGGGGGTGTCGTCAGCGGCCGAGTGCCACTCCCAGTCGGGATCGGCTGACCAGTCGACGGAGTTCCATGGCGGCACCCGGTCCTGGCCTGGCAACCACCGAGAGAACCACTCGTCCTCGACGTAGGCCAGGTGCTTGAGCATGCCGCCCAAGGTCATCGACGACACGCCGACCGTCACGCTGAGTCCGGCCGCATCGAGCCCCGCGCACTTCCATCCGAGAGTCGCGCGCTGGTAGTCGAGAAAGCCCAGGGTCGTCTCGATCTCGCTGCCCGCCAAGGGCGGCTCAGGTCGGCCCTGCTCATCTATGTCGGTCAACGCACTCGCGCCCTCCTCTCCGCTCCTGGTCTCGCCTGGGTAGCCCCGGCCAGCCTGGTTGGACGCCGAACCTGCCGCTTAGGTACTCTAAGTGTTCGCGGCTGCGGCTTTGAGCAGCGCATTTCTGACCCCGAACACTCGATGAGGCTTCCCGCGTGGCGAATATCAAGTCCCAGATCAAGCGCATCGGCACGAACGAGAAGGCACGGCTGCGCAACAAGGCCGTGAAGTCCTCGCTCAAGACCCATGTCCGCCGCTACCGCGAAGCGGTCGCGGCCGGGTCACCCGACGCGCCTGAACTGCTGCGCGCCGCGACCCGTCAGCTCGACAAGGCCGCCAGCAAGGGCGTCATCCACGCCAACCAGGCCGCGAACCGCAAGTCGGCGCTGGCCAAGCAAGCCGACCTCGGTCTAAGCCGGCACTTAACAGCCCCGACTCCTCGGCGCGAAGCGACCCGGCGTTATGCTCGCGGCGCGAGCCGCCACGATCGCCAGCACCGCCTTCTCCAGGGCGTAGCCCGCGTCGGTGCCACCTCCCTTGACCTGTTCATCGGCCTGCGCGATCGCGGTCACCGCAGCCGCCACGCCGGTCGGCGTCCAGCCCGGCAGTTGAGCTCGCACCCGATCGACCTTCCACGGCGGCATCTCCAGTTCGCGGGCAAGCTCCGCGCCGCGTAGCCCTCGTGGCGCGCTCGCGACCTTGGCCAGCGCCCTGATGCCTTGCGCGAGCGCGCTCGTGATCAACACCGGCGCGACACCGACCGCCAACGCCCAGCGCAGCTGCTCCAACGCCTCGCCGAGCCGGCCCTCGAGCGCGCGGTCGGAGACCGCGAAGCCGGTCGCCTCGGCGCGACCTCGGTAGTAGCGCGCCACCAGCTCGCCGTCGACCTGACCGTCGGTGTCGGTGCAGAGCTGCGCGCACGCTGCCGCGAGCTCCCGCAAGTCGTTGCCGACCGCCTCGATCAAGGCCCGCGCGCCATTCTCGGTGATCGGCCCGGCCGGCGGTCCGGAACTCCGCGCGGACGAAGTCGACGCGCTCCCCGGGCCTGGTGACCTTCGCGCAGTCGACCCGCTCGCGCCTCCGAGCGCGAGTACCGCATCGAGCAACGGCTTGCCCCGGGCGCCGCCCTTGTGAGACCACCACGATCACGATCTCGTCGGCGACGTCGCGACACGATGCGACGACCTCGTCGACCACTTCCTTGGGCAGTTGCTCGACGTCGCGCACGACCAGCACGCGCCGCTCGCCGAACAACGACGGGCTGGTCAGCTCGGCGAGTTGACCAGCCTCGAGCGACCCGCCAGCGAGGTCGCGCACGTCCGTGTCGGCGTCCGCGAGCCGGGCGACGGCGACGACGGCGGTGATCGCGCGTTCGACGAGGAGCTCTTCGTCCCCGACCACCACGGTCACCTGAGCTCGGGACGGCGGTCAGCAGACACGACAGGCAGCATGCCATGTCACCGGCGTCGGGATGTCGATGTCCTGCACGGGCTCAGGCTCTGGTGCGAAACGCCGAGAATCACCCGGATGATCAGCGATGGCCCGGTCCGGTCGCAGGCGAACCTCGCCGTGCGCACCCTCAACCTGTGCCGCTCCTCCGTGGTGGAGCGGCTCTCACGGGTGCGCTCACGGTGACGGCGCTGCTGAGCTCACCCGACGTTGCGACCCCGAGCGGGCCACGACACGCCATGCCTCGCCACCGGGTCAAGCCAAGGCGGCGGCTCGTGCGCGTCGCGCTGATTGCGCTGCTGCTGCTCGCCGCCGCGGCGGCGTGGATCGTCTACAGCGGGGTTCGGGCGAAAGGCAACCTGCTGCGCGCGGCTGGCGACGTCAAGGTGCTGCAAACTCAGGCCGAGAGCGGCAACGTCGCGGGCGAACGAGTCACCCTCGCGAACCTGCAGCGGGAAGCGCACGCAGCACGAGTCGAGACAGGCGGGCCGATCTGGCGGCTCGCGCGATTGACGCCGGTCGTCGGCAGCAACGCCACGGCGATTGCGAAGGTCGCGTCGGCCGTCGACGACCTTGCCCAGCAGGCGTTGCCCTCACTGGTCGACACGTCGGCAACGCTTGACCTGCGGGCAATCGCACCGCACGACGGTCGCATCAATCTCGCGCCGATACAGCAGGCGGAGCCGGCGATTCTCGCTGTCGCTTCGGCCGTACAACGGGTGCGTAACCAAGTGGCCAGCATCTCGACGTCCGGCCTCGTGCCTGTCGTTCGCACCTCAGTGCTGCAACTGCGGTCGGAACTCGACGCGGCCGCGACCACAACCTCGTCGGCGGCGCGCGCAGTAACGCTGCTGCCGCCGATGCTCGGCGCCACCCAGGCCGCGGACGTATGCCGTGCTGTTCCAGAACAACGCCGAGTTGCGCGCGACCGGTGGGATCGCGGGTTCGTGGGCGATCGTGCGCGTCGACCACGGCGCCGTCGAGATCGTGAAGCAGGGATCCGCGGGCGACGTCAACAGCCATCTCTCCGGAGTGCCGGTGCCGCCCGATGTTGCGGCGCTCTACACGAATCGACCAGGCACCTTCTTTCAGGACGTCGATATGGCGCCGTCGTTCCCGACCGACGCCACCCTTGCCAGCGAAATGTTCGAACAGGCCTACGGGATCGCCGTGGACGGCGTCATCTCAACAGACCCGGTGGCGCTCGCCAGGCTGCTGAAGGCGACTGGGCCGGTGCAGCTGCCACATGGCGAATCGCTGACGGCAAGCAACGCAGTGTCGTTGCTGCTGTCGAAGGTGTACCAGGACATCCAGGACCCAGCACAGGAGGACGCCTTCTTCGCACAGGCCGCCAGCGCGGTCTTTGCTGCGTTGTCGGCTGGCCAAGGTGACGCGCGCGCGACGGTCGAAGCTTTGGCGGACGCCGCCAGTGCAGGCCGCCTCACCGTGTGGAGTCGCCATCCCGACGAAGAGAAGCTGCTGGCGGACACCGAACTCGAGGGCGCGATGCCGGCGACCGAGCAGCCCGCAAGCCCCACAATCGGCGTGTTCCTCAACGACGGAACCGGCGCCAAGCTCGACTACTACCTGCGCGAGAAAGTCGCCGTAGCGCCGGCCGCGTCATGCCCTGCCGGCCGAATCGCTTTCCACGTGCTCGTCACCCTCACCTCGACAGTCCCTGCGAACGCGGCGGGTCTGCCGGCCTACGTGACCGGCGAACCACGATCGGGTGTGTCGCTGGGAACGATGGGGACGCAAGTCGTCGTTCACCGCGCCGCTCGGCGGCTCGATCGTTTCGGCAACCGTCGGCGGTGTGCGCAGCTCGATCGGCACTGGGGGCGAAGTCCGGCCGATCGGCTGGCGTCGTCTTCGTCGATCTCGCGCCGGGTGAGACAAAGACGATCGACATCGAGCTCGCTACCGCGGAGCTGTCCGCCGACGTTCGCGCGCATGGGCTGGACCCGCAGCTGCGGTTGACCCCATTGGCGGCACCCGCATTACTCCGTTTGCCACACATCTCCTGTACGAATGACTAACGGCCCGAGGGCCATAGTCAGTAAAGACCAGCGCGCACGTGCCGAAGATAACGGCTGTACCCGAATGTGGGGAAACCGGAAGGCCGCAAATGCTTCGACGTCGAATCGCCGGCACGGTGTGCAGCCTCACCGTTGCCGTGCTCGGTCTAGCCGTCGCTCCAGGCGTCGCGGGTGCGACCGCACCTGAGGCGCAGTCACCGGCGCCGACGCAGCGCTTCTCCCGACGTGATTCGGGCGGCTATCCGGCACAGAGCCCGCTGCTGACCGTCTCGTCGGGCAGCGTGAGTGTGGGCGGCTCGGTCACGGTGACCGGGCGTGGATTCCAAAGTGGCGAAGGCGTCGACATCTCGGTGACGTACGGCTCCGCGAGCCACGCGCTCGGATCCGGCGGACCAGTTGCGCAGCCTGCTGCATTTGCGTTGCGACACAGCTGCGGTTTCAGCCGTGCACGCGCTCGCAGCATCGAATGGCGAGTTCTCGACACGCGTTCCACTGACACAGACAGGCAACGCGACGATCACCGCCACTGGTGAGCAGTCGCATCTGAGCGTTGCCGCGACAGTCTCGGTCTTGCCGGCAACGACGCGCCGCGAGTGCGAAGTCGACGAAGAGCACGCTTCCGTTCGCGAAGCAACAAGCTGCTCATCCTGGCTGCCGCGGTCATCGCGTGCTGCTCCTCGCCGTTTTGCTCGCATGGCGGCGCCGGTCGCGGAGTCCGCCGCGCCGATCAACCGCGCCGGATCCAGCGGCCAGATCCAGCCGCGCCATGATCCAACCGCGGCAGGCTTCTAGCCGCCGCGAATAACATCACCCCCGCTTAAGCCAAGCGATGACGACAAACGAGCTGCTTGCGACCACAGCATTTGGTCGGAGGCAAGATCAGACGCGCACGGCTCGCCGTCCGTGCGCGACCGGGCAGGGACTGGGCAGCGGTCGGCGAAGCGTGTGCTTGACGTCGTCGGCAGCCTGGTCGGACTGGTCGTGCTGTTCCCCGTGCTGGTCATGGCCGCACTGCTCGTCAAGATGACCTCTCCTGGTCCGGTGATGTACCGGCAGGAGCGCGTCGGTCTGCACGGTCGGCGATTCCGCGTGTGGAAGTTCCGCTCGATGAGTACTGCGGCTCGGATCAGCGAGTGGCCCAACTGATGGCCGAGCATGGTGGCTACGTTCCGTTCTACAAGATGCGCGCAGGACCCGCGGATCACGCCGGTTGGCCGGTTTCTGCGGCGGTCGTCGATCGACGAGTTGCCTCAGCTCATCAACGTGCTCAAGGGCGAGATGAGCCTGATCGGCCCGCGGCCGCAGGTGCCGGCCGAGGTCGACCAGTACGCGCCAGAACATCACCGGCGACTGCTCGTACGGCCGGGTATCACCGGCTTGTGGCAGGTCAGCGGTCGATCGGACGTGCCTCGCCACGAGGCCGTGTTGCTCGACCTGTACTACGTCGACACGTGGTCGCTCCAGGGTGATCTCCGCATTCTGCTGAAGACCGCAAAGGTCGTCGTCACGGCGCGGGGTGCGTACTAATTCATCCATGCCGGGTCGCGACCTTCAGACCACGTGCGTTGACGGAGATCGCGATGTCGCCGTCCTGGTCGGTCCGACACACCCGACCACCGATTGTTGACAGCGCCTTCAGCACATTCGCCGACGGATCATGCTGGCTGTTGCCGCGCCCGACGGAAACGACAGCGAGGCGCGGATGCACGGCGGCCAGGAATCCGACGTCCTGCACAGCGCCATGACGTGGGACGACGAGAACGTCGGCGTTGCAGTGAACGCACCCGCGACACGAGATCGGTCTCGTCGGCCTGCGTTGAGGTCGCCTGCAACCAGACACGGTCAGACCCGCCACGTCGAGAGAACACCACGCGAGCCGACGCGAACTCGGCCACGACCCGCCACTGCACGTCGCCCACCACGTGGACGACCTCCGGGTACCGCAGCGGCGACTTCAACGTGCGACGCCAGTGCCCACCCACGAACGCGAACATCGGCGTCAGCCGCCAACTGCGAGCCAGCGTCGATGTCGCCGACTGGCGCGCGCATGCAGTGCTCCCGGCAGACCACCGATTGCCGACGACGTCCCACCGGTCAGCACGATGCGCGCGAGCGGACCGGACGCCGAGTGCGATGAGACATTGGTCGAGCGCGGACGGCGACGGGCCGGTGTCGACGAGAACCGCCGTGTCTGGAGCTGCTCGAACGACGACGGCCTCGCCCTGCCCGACGTCGCACACCGCGAACACCCAGTCGCGCGGCGGCCAGGCGTGCGCCGACGGCCGGTTGCCGATCGCGAAGCCGCGCGCGATCACGCCGACGACGATCACGAGCAGAACGAACTCCGGTGCCAAGCCATCTCGCAGCCACCGCATCCGCCACAACTCGACGAGACCGCGCCAGCTCGAGGAGCAGCGCCAGCGTACAGTGCACCGCGCGTGCCGCTCGGCCACGGAATCGCCGCGCCGGGTAGTCGCGCGAACGTGCGCGCGACGAACACCAGCCACGCGCACGGAATGCCGGCGACGCGCGCCACGACCTGCGCCGCTCCCATCGAGACCTGCGCGAGACCCGCGGTCAGCACGCCGAGAATCGTCGCCGGCGCGACTGCTGGCTCGGCGAGCAGGTTCGCGGGGATCGACGCCAGACTGATCTGACCCGAGATCGAGGCGATGAGAGGCGCGCACGCGAGCGTCGCCGCGGTCGGGACGGCGAGTGCATCGGCCAGCCAGCCCGGGCATCCGCGTCGACATCCGGGTGCGCAACGGTGGCGCAATCACCAAGAGCGACCCGGTCGCGACGACCGAAAGTGCGAAGCCGACACTGCGCGCCAGCGTCGGGTCGACATAGATCAGGCACAACACCGCCGCGCACAACGCCGGCAGCGCGCGCCGTCGGCGTCCGGTCGCTAGCGCAAGCACCGCGACAAGACCCATCGCGGCCGCGCGCAACACGCGACGCCTGAGGACGGGCCACGATCACGAACGCCACGATCGTGAGCACACCGACAGCGCCTGTGCACGCAGGCGCGCGCCGCAGTGCGACGGGCGATCACGAGCGCGGCACCGAGCACGATGGCGACGTTCGCACCAGAGACAGCAACTATGTGCGTGAGACCGGTCGTGCGAAACGCCGCGACGAGGTCGGGTGACAGACCCGAGGTGTCGCCGTCGACGAGACCAGGCAGCAAGCCACCCGGACCGCTTCGGCAACGGTGACGCAGCGGTTCGCAAGCCGCGTCTGATGCGACCGGCGGCGCGCTCGATTGGTGACGTGGCACCGATCTGTGTCGGGGATCCGCGCGCATCGAACACCGCGGTCTCCAACTCACCCGGCTTGTGGCACGCTGACCCGGCCAGCTGCAGTGACGCGCTGCGTCGGTTGCAGTGCGAGCCAGCCCGGGCCGGTCGCGAGTACCACGATCGGTGAGTTGATCCGGGTGCTCGGCACGGTGTCGCTGCTGACCTCAACGGCCTTGCCGAACAGCACGACGAGCGGTCGGCTGGAACCTGTCGATGAACCGGCCGACAAGTGCGGATCGCTCGTGACGATCAGCTGCAAGGTGACCGTGGCGTGCGCGCGAGCCAGCGACGGCAACGGGCCGCGTTGCACCGCGGCCACCCTCCAGGCTGCGGCAGCCGCCGCGCCCGCCGCGCAAACAAGGGCGGCCGCGACAACCCGGCGGCGCACGGCATGCCCAGCTGCCGACTGCCGATCTCGCCGCATCGTCAGCGGCGATCGCCGCCACCGATGACCACGAGCGCCACCGCTATCAGCAAGCCCTCAGTCGCCGACAGCGACAGCGCAATCCCCGCGCTCAGCCACGCCGCGGCGGCCGGCACGAGCAGCCGGAGTTCGACCGGCTCACCGGCCATCAACGTCGGCGGCGCAGCTGCCGTGCGCGCGGGTGAGCGAGCCGCTCTCACACCTTCACCCGACCCGCAAGCGCCGCGTACTTCGACGGCCCAATGCCTGACACCTGCTGCAGTTGGGTCACGCTGGCGAAGCGCCCGTGTTGAGTTCGCCAGGCGAGGATCCGTTGCGCTGTCACGGCGCCGACCCCGGGCAAGGTCTCAAGTTCGGCTTGCGTCGCGGTGTTGATGTTGACGATGGGATCGGCGCTGCCAGCACCAGCATCGACACCGACGGCGGTGTCGTCACCGACCACCCCGCCCGCCGATGCTGCGGCAGCGCCGGACGGCGGTGGGATCCCGACGAAGATCTCCTGGCCGTCGCTCAACTTGCGGGCCAGATCGAGCGCGGTCAGATCGGTGTGTGGCAACGCGCCGCCGGCGGCGGCAATCGCGTCGACGATCCGCGAGCCGGCCGGCAGCGTGAACACACCGGGCTTCGCCACCCTGCCGACGACGTCGACGACAAGTTCGGTCGCTTTGGACGGCGACGGCGGGCCGGACGGAAGCACGCTCCCGCCGACGGGTGCGAAGCCATCTGTGGGCGCGCCACTGCTCGTCGGCGATCGAGCGGATCCGACCGGGACGTCGCCTCCGGTGTCCGCTGGCACATCGGCGGCATTCACCGTGCGGAGCTGCGCGCAGGAAGTACCACGCTCCTCCAGACGCACCGAGTACCGCGACAACGACGAGGACGGCGACCCCTCGACGTCCCGGATCGAAGGCGGTGACGTGCAGGCGCGCCGACACCTTGGCCCGCACCCTGGCTCGCCAGCGACGATGCGCCGTCGGGGGCAACGGCGGTGGCGCCGCATCGGGCGCATGCGGCACCCACCCAGTGGCCACCGGTTGGGCCACGATCTGCAACCGCTCGAGCCGGTGCAGCACGTCGGCCAGCTCGCGCGGATCTGGCCTGCGGCGCAACATCGGCACGAGTCGAGCTAAGCGGTCTGCCGCACCCTACGGATGTGACTGGACGACGGCTGTGCACCGAGCCGGCGACAGCGAAGGACTGTGGAAAGCGTTAGCGCGTGCAGACGACGACGGCGAGCATGCCGGGGCCGGTGTGCGCACCGACGACTGCGCCGACCTCCGTGGTGATGATGTCGCCAGCTTTCGGCAATCGGGTCTCGAGCGCTTCGACCACCTGCGCGGCACGCGGCGCTGCGTCGAGGTGGTGCACCGCGATGCTCACCGGTTCATCGGCAGCCATCGACGCGGCGAGTTCTTCGAGTCTCGCAATCGCCCGCGACGCGGTCCTGACCCGTTCCAGCGGTTCGATCCGTCCGTCACGCAGACACAGCAGTGGCTTCACCGCGAGCGCCGATCCAACCAGCGCGCGGGCCGCGCCGATGCGGCCGCCACGGCGCAGGTATTCGAGCGTGTCGACGTAGAAGATCGCCTGCGTGCGCCCGAGGGTATGGGTGACCGTGTCGACCACCGCCGCGACATCGGCGCCAGCGATCGCGGCCTCGGCAGCGGCCAGGACCGCGAAGCCCATGCCCATGCCAACAGATCGCGAGTCGATGACCCTGATGTCGCCGCCGACGTCGGCCGCGGCGAGCCGGGCGGCGTCGACGGTGCCCGACATCGCACGCCGACAGCTGCACGGACACGATCGATGTCGCGCCGGCCGCGAAAGCGCGGTGATACGCGGCGGCAAACAGGCTCGGCGACGGTCGCGACGTGCTCACGGACTGTCCACGATGCAGGACGGCGGCAACCTCGCTCGGCCCGATCTCCTCGCCCTCGGCCCGCACGACGCCACCGACAATCACCTGCAGCGGCACGACCTGGACGCCGAGCAGCTCCGCGGATCCTGACGGCAGGTAGGCCGTGGAGTCGGTGACCACCGCCACGGCTGGCGTGCCCTTGCGCGCGCGCGACATAGGCGGACCTTAGACCACGACGTTGACGAGCTTCGGCGCCCGGACGATGACCGTGCGGACAGCACGCCCGTCAACGGCCTTCACGACAGCTGGCGCGGCGAGCGCGAGCTCGCGCAGCGCGGTCTCGTCGATGTCGGGCGCAACGTCGAGCCGGTCGCGAACCTTGCCGTTGACCTGGACGACGCAGACGACGGACTCCTCGACCAGCAACGCCGGATCGACCACTGGCCAGCCGGCGTGGAAAACGGTGGGCTGATGCCCGAGTCGAGCCCACGCGTCCTCGGCCGTGTAGGGCGCGAACAGCGACAGCATCACCGCGACCGCCTCGACCGCCTCGCGAACCGCCGGGTCGGCCGGGCCCGGGCCGACGTCGACGGTCTTGCGGATCGCGTTGACCAGCTCCATGATGCGCGCGATCGCGACGTTGAACCGGAAGCTGTCGAGCAGGTGCGTGACCTCGTGCACGGTGTGATGGGTGACCCGTCGCAACGCGAGGTCACCGGTCGTCACGTCGACACCGGGATCGCTGCTGACCTCGCCTGCCAACCGCCACGCCCTGGCCAGAAACTTCCCGAGTGCCGGCACGTTCATGTCGGCCCAGTCGATGTCTTCCTCGGGCGGGCCGGCAAACAGCATCGTCATGCGGACCGCGTCGACACCGAATGCGGCCAGTTGTTCACCCAGGTCGACGCCGTTGCCCAGCGACTTGCTCATCGCCTTGCCCTGGTTGATGACCTGACCTTGATTCAGCATCGCCTTGAACGGTTCGTCGAAGTCGACGAGCCCCATGTCGTGCAGCACCTTGACGAAGAACCTGCTGTACAGCAGGTGCAAAATTGCGTGCTCGACGCCGCCGACGTACTGGTCGATCGGCATCCACTTCTTGACCTCGGCGGGATCGAACACGACGTCGTCGCGATGCGGCGAGCAATACCGCAGGAAGTACCACGACGAGTCGACGAACGTGTCCATCGTGTCGGTATCGCGAGTGGCCGGGCCTCCGCACTTCGGGCAGGTGGTGTTCACCCACTCGGTCGCGGCCGCCAGTGGCGAGACGCCTTTGGGCTGCAGGTCGGCGCCGCGCAGGTCGGGCAGTCGCACCGGCAATTCGGCGTCCGGCACTGGAACTTCGCCATCGACTGGGCAATGCACGATCGGGATCGGCGCGCCCCAGAATCGCTGTCGTGACAGCAACCAGTCGCGCAGCCGATAGTTGATCGCGCCCTTGCCGACGCCTTTGGCCTCGAGCTGGTTGACGATGCGATCGATGCTCGCAATCTTGTCGAGACCATCGAGCGAACCCGAGTTCACATGGACGCCGTCACCGGGCGTCGCGACGCCGGTTTCCGCCGGGTTGGCCTCATCGGTAGCAACGACGATGCGAACCGGCAGCCCGAACGTGAGCGCGAAGTCGAGGTCGCGCTGGTCGTGCGCCGGCACCGCCATGATCGCGCCGGTGCCGTAGTCAGCCAGGACGTAGTCGGCCGACCACACCGGGATGCGCTCATCGTTGACCGGGTTGATCGCATACCGGCCAAGGAAAACGCCGGTCTTCACTCGCTCGGTCGACATCCGGTCAATGTCCGAGAGCCGCCGCACCTGCTCGACGTAAGCGTCGAAGGCTGCGCGCTGTTCGGGAGCGCACAGCTCCGCAGCCAGCGCCGAGTCAGCGGCAACGACGAAGAACGTGGCGCCGTACAGACGTGTCGGGCCGGGTGGTGAACACCGTGATCGGCTCGGCGCGGTCTTCGATCGCGAAGTCGACGTGCGCACCGACGCGATCGACCGATCCAGTTGCGCTGCATCGTGAGCACCCGCTCGGGCCACGAGCCCTCGAGTTCGCGCATGTCGTCGAGCAGCCGGTCGGCGTAATCGGTGATCTTGAAGTACCACTGCGTCAGCGTCTTCTTGGTGACCAGCGTGCCGCAGCGCTCGCAATGGCCGGCGATGACCTGCTCGTTGGCGAGCACCGTCTGGTCGTGCGGGCACCAGTTGACCGCCGACGCCTTGCGGTAAGCGAGACCGCGCTCGAAGAAGCGCAGGAACAGCCACTGGGTCCAGCGGTAGTACTCGGGGTCGCTGGTGTGCAGCCGGCGCGACCAGTCGAACGAGATGGCGTAACGCCGAAACGATGCCGCCTGCGTCTCGATGTTCTTGTAGGTCCAGTCGGCCGGATGTTGGTTGCGGGCGATCGCCGCGTTCTCGGCCGGCAGCCCGAACGAGTCCCACCCGATCGGATGCATCACGTCGTAACCGCACTGTTGCCAGTAGCGCGCGACGACATCACCGAACGCGTACGCCTCGGCGTGACCCATGTGCAGGTCGCCCGACGGGTAGGGAAACATGTCGAGCATGTAGCGGCGCTCGCGCGGCGAGCCATCCGCAGCCGGCCGACCGGTCCGGAAAGGGTCGAGCTCGTCCCAGACCGGCAGCCATCGATCCTGGATGGCAGCGAAGTCGAACGTCTCGCTCATCATTTCCTCATCGGTATCGCAGGTGGACACAAAAAGACCCCTCGCGCACGAGGGGTCGCCGCGCCGACGTCGGTCAGCGCGGCGGGGTAAGAAGCAGCCGTGACATGGGGGCAGTGTACGCCCGCGAACAACCCGAATTGATCACCAGCCAGCGCCTGGTCGCCGACTGAGAGCGGCGTGAAAGGCCCGACCGCCCCCGCGGCCGAGACGTGACGATCTGCTATGTTTTGTCCGAATGGTCACCCCGCTGCGCCAAACGCTTGAGAAAGATCAGCAGATGCGCGAACGGTTGTGGCCGGACGGCCAATACCCGCCAATGCCACCTTCCGCGAGACTTTTCATCGGTGGCCGCTAGCTGGGGGGTGCGGTCTCCAACCGGGGGCGCGGCGGTCCGGCTCTGCGTGGGGGATGCGCAAGCCGGACCGCCACTTCGCGGCGAGCCCGTGTCACCCGGGGGGACAAGTGACCTGTCGTCGTCGCGCAGATTTAGAGTGCCCGATCGCATTTCACTGAGGTGCGCGGCGCGCCGCAACGCGGCGATCTCCTGTCAGCGGCGCGCGGTCCGGTAGACCACGTCGGTTCGCACGACAGCGACTTCACGCAAACGCAGTTCGGCCATCGAGACGGATCGTCCACGGCGTGATCGACTCGATCTGTAGGTGACTCTCGCTCCACGGGTCGCGAGCGAGAGTGGCGGTTACCGCCTCGGCCGAGTCGGCCTCGATGGCGTGAATGATTCGGAACTCGTCGGCGAGTGGGCCGCCCAGCACGATGAAGCCCTCACCGACGAGGCCATCCATGAACGTCGCGTGCGCCGCCCAACCGGACTGTTGCTCAAGTGGTAGCGAGGCGTCCCACTGCGGACCCGACCGGTGCAGCTCAACAAGAAACATCACCATGCACCCGTCCTACCGCAGCCCTCCGACAACTCAGGGGCGGTCCGGCTAGCGGCCATGCTCAAACGCGTCTCATGCCGGATCCGTCGAGACGCGTTGTCCGGTCTCGAATGACTCGATGCTCGCGAGCGCCAGTTGCAGGGCGCGCCGTCCAGCGCTCGCGTGAACGGGCGGCGGCTCCCCGGCGCGCAATGCTGGGATCAGTGCGTCGACGTGGCGGTCGAACGTGCGGTGAAATTCCCGATCCGGGTCGTTGAAGTAGCCGGCCTCCCAGACCTGCCGGGTTTCGTCACCGACGTGCTGGATCGTGAGCCGCTTGACGGTGTCCTCGATGAGGGCTCGGCCTCTGGTGCCGTTCAGCTCGAGATAGTGGGTGAGCGGGTACGCATAGGAGGAGTCGTAGCTGCCCACCAGGCTTCCGACTGCGGCGTCGGCGAACTCGAGCGCGATCGCGACAGTTGTGTACGAGCCGTGGGTCTTGTTCGTCATCTGGGCCATCACCGAGACGATCGGTCCGCATAGATGTTCGAGCATGTCGAAGCCGTGGCACTGGGTTTCGATCAGTTGCGCGTGCGGGTGATTGCCGAAGTTCGGCTCGCCTCCAAAGCGCCAGGCTGCGAACACCATCTCGCCGAGCTGGCCGGCATGCAGCGCTGCGCGGGCTCGCACGACTGGCTCGGCGTAGCGATGGTTGAAGTTGATCGCGAAGAAGGTGCCACGCGACGCGGCCTCGTCGATGAGCTCGTCCGCCTGGTCGAGATGGAAGACCAATGGCTTCTCAACAAGCAGCGGGACGCCGGCTTTGACAAGCTCGAGGGTCGGCTCGAAGTGGTGCTCGTTGGGCAAGCACACGGTGACCAGATCGGGCTGCTCGGCGTCGAGCATCTCCGCGATGCGCGTGTAGCCGTGGGTGTGGTCAAGCGTCGCCTGTGAGCTCGTGCGGTCTGGATCGCGTCCGACGATGGCCACGAGCTCGGTATCCGGTCTACCGCTGAAGATGCGCACATGCTGTCGGCCCCATCCTCCGGGTCCGACAACGGCGACTCGTAATGGGCGCTCTGTAGGTGGGATATCCAGCATGGGACTCATCGCGATTCTTCCCTGGTCTTGAGTTAGTCGGCCGAAGTAGCAGCCAGTTCGCTAGTCGCGCTCGATCCTTCGCAGTCCTCGCTCAGGCGTCCATGATTCGACCACGAGTCTGGTGGCGTCATCGTTGAGTCCGGTGATGACAACCTCGGTGATATCAGCGACAAACATGTCCGCGTCCGGCTGCGCGGTTGCCCCCTCCGTCGTCACCTCAGCCTGGATGGCCCTCCCGGCGATCTTCGCTTCCCCCGGCCACTCGCCCTCTTTTCCCGCCTCAGGATGAAAGGTCGGGCCGCTGAACCGCCATGCCTACAGCGCCAGGTGAAGCCGAAGTGCCTCGTCAAGCGCGGACATGAGCGAAGGGGACATCACGCCAACTCGTTCCCCGACTCGGCCAACGTCGACCGACCGCACCTGCTCCGCCTGGGCTTTGGAGTCAACCGCGAGACCGGTCGCCGCGGGCGCCAGCAGCACCTGAAACGGATACACGCGGTCGACACGAGACGTCACGGGTACAACGGTGACTACACCGCGCCCAAGTCGTGACGCCGCCCCGTTCGCTCCATCGTTGCTCACGACGACCGCCGGCCTGCGTTTGTCGGCCTCACTGCCCCGGACCCGCGCCAGGTCGACGAGCCGAATCTCACCGCGCCGCATCAGCCCACGCCGTCCGCCGACACGGCATCCCACGTTGCGGCCTCATCGGATGATGTCCACGCCTGCCATGCGTCTTCGTACGCTGCGCCGAGGTCCGCAGCGCGAAGCAGCCGAACGGCCCGGTGGACGACGGCGGATCGCGACGCGATGCCAGTTGACGCCGCGTACGAGTCGAGGAAGGCAACGTCCTCGTCGGGGAGACTCACGCTGATCTTCACACTCGGATGCTACCAGTGGTATGACCCTGGTAGGACGCTATCCACAGTCATGCGTACGCGGACTCGGACAGCCTCACACCTCGCTAACTTCATCTCATGTCGAGTTCGCGGATTGTTGTCGAGGGTGTCGTGCCAGTTGCCGAGAGCGAACTCAACGACGTACCAAATCAAATCTGGGCCTACGCCATGGATCAGCGAGCATTCGGCCCGCGAAGACTGTTGGTGGTCTTCACCAACGCCGCCGGACGGCTTCGCAGTTTGGCCCACGCCAATCGAACCGACCGGCCGCTCCTCGCGTTTGAGGCTTGCCTCCGCCATTTGGGTACGGGCGCAGCTGCGGCGGTCGCGCTTTGCGACGAGCCGGTCGCGCCGGGTCCGTTGTCTACCGATCGTCTAGAACGATTCACTGAGGCCCGACTCCTCGCTGCGGCATATGGCGTCCACCTCGTGGACTGGATCGCTTGCGATGACGAGTCCTTCAGCGCGATAAGGCTGCTCACTCTCAGACCGAGCGAGCAGCCGGACTGGTGGGACGTCCCGGCAACTTGAGGCGTAAGCGACGGCCAGGCCGCAGCAGGGGGTGGAATGCGCTAGCGCTTGCGCGAAGCCGTGCCAAACAGACTGCGGGTGATCTCGCGGCCAGCAGCGGTCGCGGCTGACCGAGCGAACGACTTGAAAATCGTCGATCCAAGCGCGCCGGCGAGAGCACCGCCGATGCCAGCAGCTGCGATTCCGCCCGCGGCGTGCGATTCCTTGGCCGGCGTAGGGGCACCCGCGGGTGCGGCGACGGCAACCGGTGCGACTTTGGCGAGCAACCGCTCATAAGCCGAATCACGATCGACCGGCGTGCCGTACTTTGCCTGCAACGGCGACGCCGTGACGATGGCCTGCTGGGTGGCCGGGTCAACCTGCGCCATCAACGAGCTCGGTGGCCGCATTCTGGTCCACGCGACCGGAGTCGGCGCGCCATTGTCGGACAGGATCGTCACAACCGCATCGCCAATGCCCAACGTGGTGAGGAGCTCACCAAGATCGGGGTAAACGACGCTCTTGGGAAACGTACCGACGGTGGCCTTCAATGCTTTGGCGTCGTCAGGAGTGAACGCCCGCAACGCGTGCTGCACGCGGTTGCCGAGTTGAGCCAACACGTCACTCGGCACGTCTTTCGGGGTTTGGGTGACGAAGAAAACACCGACGCCTTTCGATCGGATAAGCCGGACAGTTTGCGCGATCGCATCGAGAAACGCTTTGCTCGCGCCCTCGAAGAGCAGATGTGCTTCGTCGAAGAAGAAGACGAGTTTCGGCTTGTCGACATCGCCGAGTTCCGGAAGGTCGTGGAACAAGTCCGCGAGCAGCCACATCAAGAAGGTGGAGAACAACTGCGGCTGCGCTTGAAGCCCTTGCAGCTCCATGATCGACAAGATGCCCTTGCCGTCAGCTGTCGTTCGCATCAGATCGTGGCTATCGAACTCAGGTTCGCCGAAGAAGATGCCCCCGCCCTGGTCGTCGAGGCCGATCAGCTCACGCAGGATCACTCCTGCGGTCGCCGTGGACAACCCGCCGAGCTGAGCAAGATCGGCCTTGCCGTCGTCGCTCGTCAGGTGACTGATGACCGCGCGCAGATCCTTGAGGTCGAGCAACGGAAGACCGGCGGTGTCGGCGAAGTGGAAGACGAGCCCGAGGCTGCTCTCTTGCGTTTCGTTAAGCCCGAGCACCTTGCTCAACAGCACCGGACCGAACGACGTCATGGTCGCCCGCACCGGCACACCGGTGCCGCCTTGGCCGCCAAGATTGAGGAACTCCGTCGGGAAACCCCTCGCCTGCCACTGTGTTGCGGTTTCGGCCGCCCGTTTGGTGATCCGGTCGCTGCTAACTCCTGGCGCCGCCATACCCGACACGTCGCCCTTGATGTCGGCAAGAAACACCGGAACGCCGGCGTCGGAGAGCTGCTCGGCAATGAGCTGAAGTGTCTTCGTCTTCCCCGTGCCGGTGGCACCGGCGACGAGCCCGTGGCGGTTCAGCATCGACAACGGGATGCGGATACTGGCCGTGGGCATCGCCGTGCCGTCAACGACGAGGGCTCCGAGTTCCAAAGACGGGGTATCGAACGCGTACGCCTTCGTCAGCGCATCGGTGGCGTCCGTCATTTCGTGAGGGCGTCCTTGGCCTTCTGAGCGGCCGAGTCGATCACACCGTCGGCCTGGTCGGGCGCCTTCTCCTTCGCAAAAGCCTCAGCCTTGTCAATCGCGCCGTCGACGACGTCCTTGTGCTCGCTGAGCTCCTCTTTTGCCTTGTCGAACAGGCCATCGATACCCATGGGATCTCCTACGTCGATCGCTTTGGCAGCCCCGCAGTTTGCGGGTCACGGCACCACACATTACCCTTCCGTTGCCCGTCCTTTACCAACGCCTTGGGCGGACAAAGATATGGCTCGGCGGCCATTGGGCTGCCACGAAACCATCGGAGGCTCGACATGGGTGACATCTCGACGAAGGTCGACAAGCAGTACGAAGGCAAGAGCATCGTCGATCTGGCCGGCGCGCCCGTCGACGCACTTCAGGGGGTCAGCGCGGGCGACGCCGAGCACCTCAAGGCGGCGTTCGGCATTACTACGGTGCAAGACCTTGGCACCAACAAGTACTTCCTGTGGGCTCAGGCCATCGCGAAGCTCGCTGAATAGTCACGAACGGTAGCGCTCGCGGTCACCGCTTGCAGACAACGACCGCGAGCATGCGTTCCCGGCGCGACCACGACTTCCGGCCCACCCGGCCGTCGGTCACGCGCTCGTCCTCCACGACCCGGCCAAGCGCCGCGCACGCGTCCCGAACGCATTTCCGCCCGTACTGACATGAACCCGCCCCTAACTGTTGTGGCTGGCCAGAGGCACCGTCCCGAAAGCTTGTGCCAGGCCTCGCAAGACCTTAAAGTCCTCGCAAACCAGTCGCAGCGTGGGGCGAAACCGGGGAGCGATCATGCGACGTGTGCGCGGGCTAGCGGTGCTGATAGTGGTGGCGGGAGGACTTGTTTCGCCCGCCTTTGCAGGACCGGCGTATGCGTCGTTGGGCCCTTCGATAAGCACGACACAGCAGCCGGCGACGGCGACGGTTGGTAGCTCGATTGCTGATAAAGCGACGGTGTCGGGTGGCGATAGCCCGACGGGGACGGTGACGTTCAACCTGTACGACAACTCGGCCGGGACAGGGACGCCGTTGTTCACCGATACCGAGACGCTCTCCGGGTCCGGCTCCGGGTTTACCTGCCCGCCTGCAGATCAGGCGGGCTTTTCTGTTGGTGTTACCGACTACACGGTCGACCCGATTTTTTGCTCTTACCCAGCGGTTGCGAATGAAAACCCAAACGACTTCTACTGCACATACAGCTCCACCACCGGCGCGCTGGTCACCGATAACGATGCTGGTTTTTGTGCCGCCACGGCGGTCGGCACGGCCAGTTCGCCCGGTACGGCGACCAGTGGGGGGTACACGACGACGGCGACGGGGACCTTCTACTGGGTCGCGACCTATAACGGCGACGGCAACAACAACGCAGTGAGCAGCGGCACAGCGGCGGAGCCGGTGTCGATCACGGCGGCCTCCCCGTCGATCAGCACGACCCAGCAGCCGGCGTCGGCTCCGGTCGGTAGCTCGATCGCGGATAAAGCGACGGTGTCGGGTGGCTATAGCCCGACGGGGACGGTGACCTTCAACCTGTACAACAACTCGGCCGGGACCGGGACCCCGTTGTTCACCAATACCCAAACACTCTCGGGCGGGACTGCCACCTCGGCTGGGTACACGACGACGACGACGGGGACCGTCTACTGGGTCGCGACCTACAACGGCGACAGCAACAACATCGCGGTGAGCAGCGGCACAGCAGCGGAGCCGGTATCGATTAGCGGCGCCGCGCAGCACATCACATTCCCAGCGTTGCGCAACCGCTCCATCGTCGAATCCCCGTTCGCCATTGCGGGCGTGACCGGCGGCGCATCGGGCAACCCTGTCACGTTCACCGCCTCGGGAGGTAAGTGCACTGTCTCTGGTACGACGGTGAATCTGATTCATACCGGCACCTGCACCATCACCGCCCATCAAGCCGGCAACGCCACCTACACAGCTGCACCCAACGTGTCGCGCTCATTCACCATCAGCACCGCACCCTCGCTGCGAATCGGTGATGCCAACACCGTCGAAGGCAACAGCGGCACGCATCCGCTCACCTTCAATGTCACCCTCAGCAAGGCGGTATCCGTGCCGGTGACGGTGCACTGGACGACGGCCAACAGCTCCGCAACGGCACCGAGCGACTTCACCGCCGCCTCCGGAACGCTCACGTTCGCCCCCGGGCAGACGACACGAACAATCTCGGTCACGATCAAGGGCGACAAGACCAAGGAGGCCAGCGAGGTGTTCTTCGTCCTGCTCAACCAGCCGCACAACGCGACCATCGCCGACCCCAACGCCTCCGGCGGCATCATCAACGACGACTGACGGCGTCGAACGCCTCGTGTCGCCGACCGGATCGGGGCAAGTACGCTGACCTGCGGAAACAGTGTGTGGAGCTTAGGGGACTCGAACCCCTGACCCCTTGCCTGCCAGGCAAGTGCTCTACCAGCTGAGCTAAAGCCCCAAGTGCCCTTGCGGGCGTCGGGAAGTCTAGCGGACGCCTAGGCGCCGCCCCCGAACCACCGAGATCATCGGTCGTCACCGACCACAACCTCCGGCATCGACCCGGCGTTGTGGTCGAACAGCCGCCACCCCGACGCCGCCTCCCCCATCAACGACCAGCAGCAGTTCGCCAACGACCCCAGCGACCGCCAGGACGTCGTCGGCAGACCAATCATCGACGCCACGAGCGCACGACCCGCAGCGCCATGCGTGACGACGACCAGCGTGCCGCCGTCCCCAACGGAGAGCAGCGCATCGTCGACGGCCGCAACCGCCCGTGCGCCCACTTCGATCAGACTCTCGCCACCACCGCGCCGTCCGTCACCGCCGTCGCGCCACATTGCTGCCTCGACCGGGAAACGCTGCGACACCTCGTCGAACGTGAGGCCTTGCCACACACCGACGTCGATCTCGCGCAACCGCGGATCCGTCGCGATGGCAAGCCCGGTGACATCGGCGAGCGCCTGCGCGGTCTCGCGCGCACGGACAAGATCCGAAGAGACAATGGCGGACGGCGAAAAGCCGGCGAGTAGCCCAGCAGCTCGGGCCGCCTGGGCCCGACCTAGATCATCGAGCTCGACATCGAGCTGACCCTGGAACCGCCGCTGCGCATTCCATGCGGTCTGGCCATGCCGCCAGACCAGAACCGTGCGACCGCCCACTCAGCCGAGACCCGCCGCCGCGGCTCCACGCGAGTCGAAGCTCTCGGCGTCCGGCTGATTCAGCCCGGCAACGACATGAGCGGGCAGCGGGACCTGTGGACAGTCTTTCCACAGCCTCTCCAGCCCGTAGAACGTGTGCTCCTCGGTGTGCTGCACGTGCACGACGATGTCGGAGTAGTCGAGCAGAACCCAGCGGCCCTCGTGCTGACCTTCGCGACGCGGCGGCTTGGCGCCCATCTCGCGGAGGCGATCTTCGACGGCGTCGACGATCGACTTCACCTGCCGGTCGTTCGGCGCCGACGCGAGCACGAAGATGTCGGTGATCGCCAACCGATCACTCACGTCGAAGGCTTGGATGTGGTGGGCCAACTTGTCGGCGGCCGCCTCCGCGGCGGCGACAGCGAGCTCGATAGCTCGGGGAGATGCGGTCATCGGGGCATCGGGTCAAACCGTGGCATGCGTTGGTGAACTCCTGTCGGTTGGCCGCCCGGATCGGCAGTCACCCGTCCATGGTCTCATCCTTTGTAGTCGGCCCCGAGTTTCACGAGGACGTCAGCGACCGTAAATCCGTCATTAGCGGTCCGGACGTCGGAGATCGGCAGGCCGAGCGCGCGGGCCACGGCGTCGCCTTGGTCGATCTGCGCCGAGGTCGGTCCGAGGATCACCACGACCGAGAGCGCCGTAGCGTTCGGCATATCCGCGGTGTTCTGCCCCTGGACGTAGACGAACCCCGCGGCCACCAGCTTCGACCGCGCGGTCTCCCCTAGCCCAGGCGTCCCGACCTGGTTCTGGACGTAGACCCGGTTCCCCGTCGCCTTCCGGTTCGCCGGCACCGATGTCGCGAGTTGGGCAGCGACCAACTTCGTCGTGTTGACGGTGTCGAGGGTGTAGGCATCCTGGCTAGTGCCGGTGTCGAGCGCGGTCACGGGCAACAGCTGATCGGTCATCGAACCCGCTGCGCTGTCGGCAGCAAGACCAGTGAGGAACGTGGCCAATCTGGCGGGCGCGAACGAACTGCTCGAGCCAGCGCCGAGGCTGGCGAGCATCGCAACCAGCTCAGCCTGAGTCTTCGGCAAGCCGGCGAGGACCTGCTTCAGCACGGCATCGAACCTGGCCAGCTGCGCCTGGTCGGTTTCACCGGTGGCAAGGAAGCTGGCAAATAGCGCGGCGCGGGCACCGCTGAGCTTCTGGGTACCAGCCGGGACAACGATCGTGGTCGTCTGGTTCGACGTCGTCGTCACGTCCTTGTCGACGGCCACCGTCACTCCGCCAACCTTGTCGACCAACGCGGCGAGAGCGCTCTGAGTCAGCGTCCACGATCCGTCGACGGTCACGCCCATCAGGTCCGAGAGCGCCCCCACAGGCGCATTCGGGTCACCGACACTGAGTGCCTGCCCGAAGGGCATCGAGCCGAAGCCGGGAACCTGAGTCTGGACGTTCGACGGAACGAGAACGACGACACCGTCGTGATTGGCCGGATCATGCGCGACAAGTGCGCTGTCGACGGCCACGCCGAGACTGCCCTTCAGTTGGATCAACAGCGTGCTTTGGGTCCGACCGGCCGCTGCTGCGACGGGCGGTTTCGTGCTGGACGTGCGCGTCCCGCCGGAAAGCAGCCAGGCGACCAGTCCGGCGACAACGACGAGGGCGAGGACGGCGAACAGCAGCCGGCGGCGGTCAGCCATGAACCCGCCGACGGCGCCCCCCTTACCCGCGGGCAACGACGGCAAGATCTCATTCCCAAGCGGGACGGCGACCGGTGCTGCAGCAAGTTCGAACGCCGGTTCGGGCCCCGGTTCGGGCGCCGGTTCGGGCGCCACTTCAGGCAACGGGTTCGCGATCCCGAGGGGATCGTGGGGATCGAAGTCGGGCAGCGGGCGATTGTGGATGACCGGCATCGGCGCCGGGGCCGCCGGAGCGGGCGCGGCCGCCGGAGCTGGCGGAGCCGCCTCAACCGGCGCTGGCGCCTCGATCGGTTCGCTTGCGTAGCCGGTTGCCGGCGCACCGACCGCACCAATTGGCGCAGCGGCAGCGCCGACGCCGACCGGCTCGGGCGAGCGACGTGACGGCTTCGGTCGTCCGTGCTTGCCGCTCATGGTTGAGTCCGGTACAGGCCGCGCTTGGAGATGTACTGAACGATTCCGTCTGGCACGAGGTACCAGATCGGCTGATTGCGCCCCACCCTTTCGCGACATTCGGTAGAAGAAATTGCGAGCGCCGGAATCTCGAGGAGGCTGACCGCGCCATCGGGCAACCCGTGCGGATCGGCCAACGGGTGCCCCGGCCGGGTTACTCCGACAAAATGGGCCAAATCAGGCAGCATCTCCGCATTCTGCCAGGACAGGATCTGGGCCAGGGCATCGGCACCCGTGATGAAGAAGAGCGCCGGCACGCCACCCCGCGAAGCCGTCAGCTCGTCGCGCAGCTGGATCAGCGTGTCCTTGGTGTACGTCGGCCCGGGTCGATCGATCTCGACGCGGCTCACGGAGAAGCTCGGATTCGACGCGGTTGCGATGACGGTCATGAGGTAGCGATCTTCAGCCGGCGACACCACCCGGTCGGCTTTCTGCCACGGCGCGCCGGCCGGCACGAAGATCACCTCGTCGAGGTCGAACTTGCTCGCGACCTCGCTCGCCGCGACCAGGTGGCCGTGGTGGATCGGGTCGAACGTGCCGCCCATCACCCCGACCCGCGGGCCGGTCACGGGCGTTCCCGCGCTCACCTGCGTTGGCTCGCGCACACTCGCTCGCGTCTACTCAACGGACGTGCCCGTCGCCCACCACGACGTACTTCGTCGACGTGAGCTCGGGCAATCCCATCGGACCTCGCGCGTGCAACTTCTGCGTCGAGATGCCGATCTCCGCGCCGAATCCGAACTCGCCGCCGTCGACGAATCGGGTCGACGCGTTCACGAGCACGGCTGCCGCATCGACTTCGGCGATGAAGGTCCGGGCGGCCGCCTGCGATCGGGTCACGATCGCCTCGCTGTGCGCGGTGCCGTGCTCCCTGATGTGCGCGATGGCCGCGTCGATCGACGGGACGACGGCCGCCGCAATGTCGAGCGAGAGGTATTCGGTGTCCCAGTCGGCATCGGTCGCCGGCACGACGGCGGAGCTCATCGACGCGACGGCTTCGTCGCCGTGCACGGTGACGCCTGCCTCGCTCAGAGCAGCGAGCGCGAGCGGCAGGAATACGTCGGCGACGGCGGCATGCACGAGGACCGTCTCCGCAGTGTTGCACGTACTCGGCCGTGAGGTCTTGGCGTTGACCAGAATCGAGATCGCCATGTCGAAATCGGCGTCGGCGTCGACATAGATGTGACAGTTACCGACGCCCGTCTCGATCACCGGCACCGTCGACTCCTCGACGACACTGCGGATCAGATCGGCGCCGCCGCGCGGGATTAGCACGTCGACGAGCCCGCGCGCACGCATCAGATGCTTGGCTGCCTCGTGGCCCGCACCCGGAACGAGTTGGATCGCATCGGCCGGCAGATCGACGGACTCAACGGCATCGCGAAGGATCGCAACCAACGCTGTGTTAGACGACAGGGCGGACGACGATCCGCGCAGTAGCACCGCATTGCCGCTCTTCAAGCACAAGGCTGCCGCATCGACCGTGACGTTCGGGCGCCCCTCGTAGATGATGCCGACGACGCCGAGTGGGACGCGGATCTGCCGCAGCTCCAGGCCGTTCGCAAGTACGCCGCCGCGCAGAACCTCTCCCACCGGATCGGGCAGACCTGCGGTCTTGACTACGTCGGCGGCGATCGCCTCAACGCGTCGCGCGTCGAGTCGCAGCCGGTCGATGTACGAGTCGGTCGCACCCGACGCGGCAGCTGCATCGACGTCCACTTTGTTGGCCGAAAGCACCTCATCGACCCGTGCCACCAACGCGGCAGCGATGGCGAGCAGCGCTGCGTCTTTCACCGCCCGCGATGCGGTGGCGAGCTTGGTCGATGCGGTGCGCGCGCGTTGCGCGGTCGCTAGAACGTCAGCAGCAATGTCCGGTCCAGTGTCAGTGCCCACGGCGTCAGGATATGCCGAACCTGACTAGAACGGCCGCCAGCCGCCGGCGGGTGCCACCAGTGAGACAGCCGCATCGCCGCCACGACGCTGGAAGATCTCGCGGTCGACGACCTCAATCCCGAGCACGTGCCACAGCGGTAGGCCGGCGGTCACCCGGTGCTCGCCCCACAGCCGCAACGCGAGCGCGGCCGCGTCGGCGCACTCGGGGGCCTCTTCCCAATACCGGACCTCGGCCTTGTCACTGCTGTACCGGCCGGAGAGGAGGAATGGCTGCTCGCCCGACAGCCGCTCGAGAGCGGCCCGGACAAGTGCGGTCTCCATGGCATCACCGCCAACCGTGACAGTGACATGCCACAACTTCGCCTGCAGCGCGCTCATCCCCAGTCGTCGGTCCCACCCATAAGCGACGCGTCATAGTTGATCAGCACGCGGGGCCACGCGCAGGCGTTTTGCCGAAGTCGGTACTTCTGACCTACGGCGCGAGACTCGCCGACACCTGCGAGTCGAGCGTGCGCAGCCAGCCGGTGGCGCCCATTGCCTCGTAGACCGCGCGGGCGTGCTCGATGTGGGGCTGCGCGTCCTGGGTTCGGCCTTGCCCGATCAGCCAGCGTGCCAACTCCTCCTCCGCGCGGGCGGCGGCACCAACTGCACCGAAGTCCGCGAGAGCGGCTACGCCAGCGCGAAGGTCCGCTTCGACCTGGCCCGGGTCGTCGCCACGGAGCGCACCCACCAGCCCCACCAAGTAGCGGCACTGGGCTGCGACCGCGGCGGAGATGATGCCTCCCGAAGCAGTCGTGACCGGTTCGAGCAGCCGGGTCGCGAGCGCTGCGTCGCCTGCCATCACGGCCGCCTGCACGAGCGGCGGCCACAGCCAGCAGAAATCGTCGTCGAGTCCCCCGGCGGCCAGCACGTGGACGAGTGTCGACTCGGTCGTTGCCGCTGCGGCGACCGCGTCACCGCCGGCGAGCAGCCGTCGCATCTCGAGGTATCCGGCGCCAGCACGATTCCACGCACCACCAGTCCCCGCCGCGTGCGGCAGAGCAGGCGCCGGCTCGCCTGTCGCGTCAGCAATGTTGGTCTGGATACACGCGAGAAGGCTCTGCATGGACGGCGTCGCCGCGGTTGCGGCGGCCTCTGCGGCGACAATGCGCGAATCGCTCAGCCGTCCGGCGAGCCAGAGTGCCGATGCGTAGTTGCCCTCCGCGAACTCGATCATCGCAACCACACCCGAACGACGGGCAACGTCGCGTGCTTCGCGCAGCGCATCTATGGCGGCCGGAAGATCACGGCTCATGAGAACCGTGCCGATGTTGATCAACGAACGCGCCAGCGTTCCGGGCACATCGTTCGCCCGAGAGATGTCGGCGGCAGCCTCATAGAGTGCTCGAGCCGTAGCCGGCCCGCCGATGCCGTGATAGTGGGTGCCCAATTGCACCATCGCTTCGGCGAGCGCGCCGGCGTCCCCTACCGCCTCCGCGAGTAGCACCCGCCGTTCCACGTACCCTCTGGTGGCCTCCTCGTTCTCGAGTTGCCCAGTGGCGTTTGCGAGTGGCCTGGCCAGTTGGAGCAACGCCCGCTCGGCCCCCGCGACGCCGTCAAGCGCCAGCCATCGTGGTTCAGCGATGCGGATGACTCCAGCAAAATCGCCAAGTATCTGCAGACCCATGCCACCGGTCGCCACGGCGAGCGCCGCATCGATGGGCCGCCCGAGCGCATCGAACAATTCAGTGGCCGCAGCAGCCTCGGCAACGGCGCCTTCGTAGTCGCCGGCGTCGTAAGCCGCCTCGGCGGCAGCAAGGTACAGGCTGGCCCGCGCGGCCGGATCGGTGGCCCGCGCCAGCCCAGCCTCGTACCGGCGGCGCGCCTCCGCAGGCGAGCCCAACGCACGTGCTCGAGTGCCCGCTCGCTCCAGAAGTGCGCAAGCTCTCGGCAACAACTCCGCCGTATCGTCATCTGTCGGGCTGGCGGCGTCGACCGCATCGAGCAGGTGTTGCGCAACGACAACCGCGAGGTCGTCGTTCGCATCGAGTTGGGTCGACAAGAAGTCGGCGGCCGCCAGATGACGCGCCTTGCGATCGCGGCGCGACAACGTGGCATATGCGACCTGGCGAACGACCGACTGCACGAAGCGGTACTGGCCACGGTCGGCCGAGAACCGGTCTTGCTGGAGGGCGATGATCTCCTTCCGCTGCAACGTCGCCAGGACGTCATCGAGGCCCGCATTGTCGGAACCGAGCGCCACCAGCCCTGCTCGGGCAAAAGATGTGCCGAGGACACTCGCGTCGGCAACCACCGCCCGCTCGGTTGGCGAGAGGGCGTCGAGCCGAGCCGCGACGAGAGCTTGCAGCGACGCCGGAGCACCGATCGACGCAAGGTCGATCTCGATGCCGTCGGCCGGCACGTAGCGCCCATCCCGCGGGACGACCGCGTCCTGGTCGATGAGTGCTCGCACGGTCTCAATGGCAAAGAGCGGAATGCCTTCGGCGCGCTCGACGAGGGCGGTCCGGGCGGCAGCCGGTAGCCCGTCAACGAGCCCGTCGATGAGGGTCGCCATCGTCGGATCATCGAGGGGATCAAGTCGCACCACACTCGTACGCCGGCCACCGAGGTCGGGACGACGCGTCAGCAGTTCAGGCCGCGCGATTGCCAGTACGAAGATGGGCGCGTTGGCATTCGCGAGCATCGATTCAAGGAACGCGAGCAACCCGTCGTCCGCGTAGTGCGCGTCTTCGATCACGAGAACGACGGTGTCGCCGTCTTGACTGATCCGCTCCAGAAATGCCGTCCACGCGGTGAAAAGGTCCTCGCGCGCGAACCCGCCAGCCTGCCCGCCGCTAACCAGCGCCGCGAGCCGCGGGCGCAGCCAGTCGCGCTCTTCCAACCGCGGAACGAACTCAGCAAGACTCGCTTCCAACCCTGCGGCGACCGTGTCGCCCGCATCCGCCTCGGTGAGCCCAAGACGTGGCCGCAGTGCCTCGGCGAGTGCCCAGAAGGCGACACCGTCGCCGTACGACAGGCAGCGACCGCGATGCCAACGCGTAATGGCCTTGAGTCCGTCAACGTACTTTTCGAACTCCCAGGCAAGCCGAGACTTGCCGACCCCAGGCTCGCCGTCGAGCACAACTAGGCGGGGCCGCTGGGATTCGTGCGTGGCGTGGAACAACTCCTTGATCAGCCGGACCTCGCGTTCACGTCCGACCAGCGGCGCCTCGAGTCCGTCAACGCGCTGGCCGCCGCCGAGGTCGGCCACGACAGCTCGAGCTTGCCATAGGCGGCGCCGGCTCCGACTTCCCCTTCAGCCAGTGCTCACCGACGTCCACGTAGGAGACAGACGCCGCAGTGAGTGCGCGCGTCGTGTCATCGACCCACACCGATCCGGCTCCGCGACCGATTGCACTCGCGACGCGGTGTTCACGGCGTCACCCGCGACCATGCCCTCCGCCGTCGCACCCACGGTGACCGCGACCTCGCCGGTGACCACTCCGACCCGCATCGCGAGGCCAGGCACGCCGACCCGTTCGCCAAGTGCCTTCGTCGATTCGACGAGCTCGAGGCCCGCACGCACCGCCCGCTCCGCGTCGTCCTCATGAGAGAGCGGCACACCCCAGACCGCCATCACCGCATCGCCGATGAATTTCTCGACGACGCCGCCGTAGCGACCGATGATCGTGCGGCACTCGCCGAAGTACCGCGACAGCAACTCCCGAACATCTTCGGCGTCGCGAGATTCCGACAGCGGGGTGAAGCCCGCGAGGTCACCGAACAGCACAGACGTCACGCGACGCTCGGCGACCGGGTTGTCGCGTACGAGCAGGGATCACTCCCGGCTTCAACGTCGCGCCGCAGTTGCCGCAAAACCGGCCACCCTCGTCGGCGGCGCCGCACGATGGGCACGACCTAACCGACGCCATCGAACTACCGCATTCACGGCAGAACCTGAGGTCGCTGGGCATGTCGGCGCCACAGTGCTGGCAGGTGGTCATGCCCCTGCTGCCTCCTCGCACGCGCGCCGGATAAGGCGAGGATAGGTACTGCGGGCTGCGACGTCGACAGGCGCGTGACGGTCAGCGATTCGTGAGCAGCACCAGGTCGTCGCGATGAACGACTTCGCGTTCGTATGCGGTGCCGAGTTCGGCGGCCAGGTCGCGCGTTGAACGGCCGAGCAGGCCGGGCAACTCGGTCGCGTCGTAGTTCACGAGGCCGCGCGCAACGGCACGGCCCGCTTCATCGACGAGGTCGACCGGGTCACCGGCCGCGAACTCGCCCTCGACCTTGGTGATGCCGGCTGGCAGCAACGACAACCGCCGGTCGACGACGGCCGCGACGGCTCCGGGGTCGAGCACCAACCGACCGCGCGGCGTCGTCGCGTGGGCCAGCCACAGCAGCCGGCTCGCAACCCGCACGCCGGTCGGATGAAACAGGGTGCCTGCGTGCCTTCCGGCGAGTGCATCGACGACCGCGGTGGCTGAGGCGACCACGACCGGAATGCCCGGCTGACGTCGCGAGCCGGGCGGCGTCCACCTTCGTGATCATGCCGCCGGATCCGATCCCGACTCGCCCGACACCGCCAAGGTCGACGCCGGCGAGGTCGGCTTCACCATGGACGTCGTCGAGCCGCCGCGAGCCGGACCGCCCGGCGGCGCGGTGTACAACGCGTCGACGTCGGAGAGCAGGACCAGCAGGTCGGCGCGCACGAGATGTGCGACGAGAGCGGCGAGCCGGTCGTTGTCGCCGACCCGGATCTCGTCGGTCACGACCGTGTCGTTCTCGTTCACGACAGGGACGACGCCCAGCTCGAGCAGGCGCGTCAACGTCCGCTCGGCGTTGAGGTAGTGAACGCGGCGCATCATGTCGTCGGAGGTCAGCAACACCTGACCCACGCGGACATCGTGGAGCCCGAACGCGCGCGCGTACGACTCGACGAGCAGGCCCTGGCCGACGCTCGCCGCGGCCTGCTGGGTGGCGAGATCGCGCGGCCTCGCCGTCAGTCCGAGCGGCCGCAGACCGGCCGCGATGGCTCCCGACGACACCAGCACACACGACGTCCCCTGGCGCAGACGCCCGACAATCGCGGACGCGAGCGCGTCGATGTTCGCCTGGTCGAGGCCACCCTCGGGCCGGGTCAGCGACGACGACCCGATCTTGACGACGATCTTGCGGGCAGCGGCAGACGAGCGGCCGCGCGACGCCGTCGTCGGTTGCGGAGGTCAGGTCGGGCACCCGGGTCACCGACCGTCGAGGCGCGAGTCGGTTCCGCGCGGTCCGATCCGGTGCTTCAGACCCGGACAGCATTCCTGGCTCCCAGTCGAATGCGACGTCGCCGATGATGACCTCAGCACCCGCCTCGGCGCCGGCTTTCGCAAGCTCCGCCTCGACGCCGAACCGGTTCAGCCGGTCGGCCAGATACCCGACGGCTTCGTCGTTGGTGAAGTCGGTCTGCTTGATCCAGCGCTCGGGGCGATCGCCCTTGCACCACGAAGCTCGTGCCGTCCTTGGTGACCGTGAATCCGCTGTCGTCGACAGCGCGCGGCCGAAGCACGATGCGAGTCGCCTCGTCGACCGGCCGGGCCGCCCGTCGCCTGCTCGACGAGCTCGGCCATCGCGAAGGACAGCTCGCGAAGACCTTCGCGGGTCGCGGCCGAGACGATGATCACCTTGATGCCGCGCGCCTCGATCTCGCTGCGAACCATCTCGGCGAGATCGCGAGCGTCGGGCACGTCGACCTTGTTCAGCGCCACCAACCGCGGCCGCTTGTTCAAGCGGGACGCCGCCGAGATCGGTGTCGTAGGCCGCCAGCTCAGCTTCGATCGCCTCGAGGTCGCTGACCGGATCGCGGTCGGGTTCCATCGTCGCGCAGTCGATGACGTGCACGAGCGCGGTGCACCGCTCGACGTGGCGCAGGAACTCAAGACCCAGACCGCGCCCTTCACTCGCGCCACGAACGAGGCCGGGAACGTCGGCCACCGTGAACCGCGACTCCCCCGCCTGCACGACGCCGAGGTTCGGGACGAGCGTGGTGAACGGGTAGTCGGCGATCTTCGGCCGGGCGGCCGACAGCGCCGCGACCAGCGAGGACTTGCCCGCGTTCGGGTAGCCGACGAGCGCGACGTCAGCGACGGTCTTCAGTTCGAGCACGACATCCTGGACCGCGCCTGGCTCGCCGAGCAGCGCGAAGCCGGGCGCCTTGCGACGCGGCGACGCCAGCGCTGCGTTGCCGAGGCCGCCACGCCCACCCTGCGCGACGATGTAGGTCGAACCCGCGCCGACCAGGTCGGCCAGCACGACGCCGTCCTCGGTCTTGACGACCGTGCCGTCGGGGACGGGCAGGATCATGTCCTCGCCGTTGGCACCATCGCGATTGCTGCCCTGGCCCGGCTTGCCGGACGTGGCCCGCCGGTGCGGGGCGTGGTGAAACGCCAGCAGCGTGGTGGTGTCGGGGTCGACGACGAGCGCGACGTTGCCCCCGCGGCCACCGTCACCGCCGTCCGGACCGCCGAGCGGCTTGTACTTCTCGCGGTGGATCGACGCGCAACCGTGGCCACCGTTGCCCGCGCTGGCATGGAGGACGACACGGTCGACGAACGTCGGCATCGTGTCCTCCTCGCAGTCGGACCGGCACAGTCATGAAACGACACGAGGGCGGACCGGCACCGGTTCGCCCTCGTTTGCTACTGCTACGCGATAACCGGGGCTCTAGGTCCCCGGGACGATGTTGACCACACGCCGGCCGCGTGCAGTGCCGAACTCGACCCGACCCGCCGCCAGCGCGAACAGCGTGTCGTCCTTGCCGCGCCCAACGTTGAGGCCGGGGTGGTGGTGGGTGCCGCGCTGCCGAATCAGGATCTCGCCGGCGTTCACCAGCTGGCCGCCGTAGCGCTTCACACCGAGAAACTGGGCATTGGAGTCACGGCCGTTGCGGCTGGACGATGCGCCCTTCTTGTGAGCCATGTCAGCAGCCTACTTTCCGGTCTCGATGCCGGTGACCTTCAAACGGCTGTGGCGCTGACGATGGCCCTGCCGCTTGCGGTAACCAGTCTTGTTCTTGTACTTGAGGATATGGATCTTGGGGCCCTTGGTGTGGTCGACGACCTCGGCCGTCACGGTCACGTTGCCCAGGGCCTTCGCGTCGCTGGTCACCGCGTCACCGTCGACGAGTAGGAGCGCGGCGAGAGTGACCGACGTGCCGGGCTCGCCCTCGACCCGGTCGACCTCGACGACGTCGCCGACGGCCACCTTGTGCTGCCTGCCGCCGCTGCGAACGATCGCGTACACCGCGGAACTCCTGCCTGCTCGGACCTGACGACTCTGATTCACCGCGGACACGCGCGAGACCGACAACGGACGCGCGGCGATGGGCGCATTTCAAGCGCGCCGACCCCCAAGAGTACGGACCAGCGCGCCAGGGGGTCAAACCGGGCCCTGCCGGCAAAGAATCGGGAAAGATGTCGGCATGCGACGGATAGCGGCTGCGCTGGTGCTCGTGCCTGTCCTGGTGACAGCCGGCTGCACCGCAACCAGCAAGACGGCCGGGTCCTTGCCGCCAGGCTCGGCAGCGGTGTCGGCGGCTACGTCGGCCTCGGCGGGTACCTCCGCGGCAGGCCCGTCCACGCCCGCGATGCCCCCGGGGGCCAGCGCAGGAGTCGTCGCGGCGGCCACCTCTGCGCCGGCAGTGCCCACCATCTCCCCGAGTTCACCGAGCAAGCCGGCCGGACCTGCGGCAGGCGAGCCAGGAGACAACTCGGGAGGCAAATCGAAGGGCGCCAACCCCTCGCCGTCCGCCATGCCTGTTGATCAGATCGCACCCGCGGCCCGGATGGTCCTGGTCAAGACCATCACCGGTCACCTCGACGAGAAGTCCGTGGTGTCGTCGCAGACCGGGCTCTTCTTCGCGCAGAACATGATGTATCTGCACACGATGAACGTGTACGACCGCAACTTCCACCTCGTGAAGATCATCCCGGACACCGTGAACCTGCCGAGTCTCGGCTATCCGCAGTACCCGGGCACCTACAAGGGCGCTCCGGTCGAGGCGGCATTCACGCCCAACCACAAGTACGTGTACGTGTCGAACTACTCGATGTATGGCGCAGCGCCATTCACCCGCGAGGGCTCCGACACCTGCACGGCTGGCCGACCACTACCCCGACAGCTTCGTCTACCGGGTCAACCTGGCGACGTTGACGATCGACCAGGCGATCGAGGTCGGCGCGGTGCCGAAGTTCGTCGCCGTCACCCCCAACGGCAAGTACCTGCTGGTGTCGAACTGGTGCTCCTACAACGAAAGCATCATTGACACGGCCACCGGCAAGATCGTCACGACGATCCCGCTCGGCCCCTATCCACGCGGCATTGCGGTCGACCCGGTGAGCGGTACTGCGTACGTCGCCGTCATGGGTTCGACGCGGATTGCCGCCATCAACCTCTCGACGTTCGAGGTCAGCTGGATCTCGAACGTCGGTTCAGCGCCGCGGCATCTGGTGATGAGCGCCGACGGGCACTGGTTGTACGCCACGATCAACGGCGAGGGTGTCGTCGACAAGATCTCCCTGATCACCCGGACCGTGGTAGCGCGGGTGCGCACCGGCGCCGCGCCGCGCAGCATGACGATCTCGCCGGACGGCAGCTACATCTACGTCGTCAACTACATGTCGAACACGATGAGCAAAGTGCGCACGAGCGACATGCACGTCGTGCAGACCGTGCCGACGAATGCCAACCCGATCGGCATCACGTACGACAACGCGACGCACCGGGTATGGGTCGCCTGCTACAGCGGCTCGATCATGGTCTTCCAAGACGGGACGCCGACCAGCTGAGGAGCCCGGCCCGCGCAGGCCGGCGGTTGCGTTAGGCGCCCGCCGCGCCGGAATCGTTCCCGGCTGCCGTGTGGTCGGCGCTGGCGCCGGCCTTCGACCCGCCCCGCCGACGGCCGCCGCGACGTGACCGCGAGGCGCTCTTAGCGGCCGGAGCAGCCGCACCCTCGGAAGGCTGACCTTCGGAGTTCGCGTCACCCGGGGTCGCTTGCTCGGCGCCGTCCCCGTCGGTGCCGCCTGTTTCGGCGGCGACCGCGGTCGCCTGCTCGCTGGCTTCAGCAGCACCGCCCTGGCCATCGGCCGTCGGGGACGCTGCGCCAACCTGAGCGCCGCGTCCGCGCGAACCCTTACCTCGTGCAGCCGCGACGACCGCAGGCGTGGGCTTGGAGGCCGTGAGCTGGCGGGCGGCGTGGGTGTGCTCAACGAGATCGGTGTGCACGATGACGCCGCGTCCGTTGCAGACCTCGCAGGTCTCAGAGAACGCCTCGAGCAGGCCGTTGCCGACGCGCTTGCGAGTCATCTGCACGAGACCGAGCGAGGTGACCTCGGCGACCTGATGCTTCGTGCGATCGCGACCCAGACACTCCACGAGTCGGCGCAGCACCAGGTCTCGGTTGCCTTCGAGCACCATGTCGATGAAGTCGATGACGATGATGCCGCCGATGTCGCGCAACCGCAGCTGCCGGACGATTTCTTCGGCCGCTTCGAGGTTGTTCTTGGTGACCGTCTCTTCGAGGTTGCCACCCTTGCCGATGAACCGGCCGGTGTTGACGTCGATGACGATCATTGCTTCGGTGCGATCGATGACGAGATAGCCACCGCTCGGCAACCAGACCTTGCGGTCGAGCGCCTTCGCGATCTGCTCGTCGACTCGGTAGTGCGTGAAGATGTCTTCTTCCGACGTCCATTGCGAGAGCCGCGGCACCAGGTCAGGGGCGACGTGCGCGACGTACGCCTCGACGGTGTCCCAGTCGGAATCCGCTGAGACGACGAGCTGGTTGAAGTCTTCGTTGAAGACATCGCGGATGACCCGAATCGTCAGGTCGGGCTCGCTGTACAGCAGCGCCGGGGCGTTCGCGGTCTCGGACTTCTTCTGGATGACTTCCCACTGAGCCGCAAGGCGCGCGACGTCACGCGTGAGGTCCTCTTCGGAGGCACCCTCGGCCGCCGTGCGCACGATAACGCCGGCACCTTCAGGTGTGACCTTCTTCAGAATCGCCTTCAACCGCGACCGCTCGACGTCCGGCAGTTTGCGGCTGATGCCCATCATCGAACCCTCGGGCACGTACACGAGGTAGCGGCCCGGCAGGCTGATCTGGCTGGTGAGACGGGCGCCCTTCTGCCCGATCGGGTCCTTCGTGACCTGGACGACGACAGCTTGGCCCGGCTTCAACGCCGACTCGATGCGACGCGGACCGCCTTCTAGACCGGACGTGTCGAAGTTCACCTCACCGGCGTACAGGACCGCGTTGCGACCCTTGCCGATGTCGACGAAGGCCGCTTCCATACCCGAGAGCACGTTTTGCACGCGGCCCAGGTAGACGTTGCCGACCATGCGATTGGTCGAGGCGGTGCTGACGAAGTGCTCGACCAGAACGCCGTCCTCGAGGACGCCGATCTGGGTGCGGTCACCACGCTGACGGACCGCCATAACGCGGTCGACCGACTCGCGGCGGGCGAGGAACTCCGACTCGGTGATGACCAGTCCGCGCCGGCCATGCCTGCCCTGCTCGCGACCTTCGCGGCGGCGTTGCTTCTTGGCCTCGAGGCGGGTCGAGCCTTTAACGCCTTGGACGCCGCCATTGCCGGCGTCGTCGTGATCGCGGGGCTCGCGGATGCGGACGACAGTGTTCGGCGGATCGTCGGCCGATCGGACTTCTCCCTCACCCGCGCCGCGGCTGCGGCGACGGCGGCGGCGACGGCTCGATGCGGAGCCTTCGCCATCGTGGTCGTCCCGGTCGTCGGAGTTGTCGCGTGAGTCCGACGCCGAGCCGCCGTCGCCCTCGGGTCGAGCGTCGGTTCGGCTGTCGGATCGGCCGTCGCCGGAGTCGGATGCGTCAGCCGAGTTGGATTCGTTGCCGAACTCGCCCTGGCTACCTTGACCGCCTCGGCGGCCGCGGCCACCACGGCGCCGCCGGCGTGGCGCGCCGGAACCGTCACCCGTTCCGCCATCCGCGGAGTCGCGGGGCGCGGCCTCGCGGGAAGCCGAGTCACGGGAAGCCGAGTCGCGGGGTGCTCCATCGCTTGCGGGCACCGCATTCTCGGCGCTCGGAGGCTGGAAGAGCACGGTCGGGATGGCAGAGGGACGGGTTGGCGCGGAGTCGGCGGCGCCCCGGTCGGCGACCTGCTGATCGGCGCCACCTGGGGCCGATTTCGCCGACTTGCGAGGCGCCCGCTTCGCCGTCTTCTTGGGGGCCGCGTGCTCGTGCGCTGGCTCGTGGTCATGAGTCGTCACGGGTGCGGCGGCGGTCTTCTTGGCCGGGCGCCGACCGGCGCGCGCGGGCCTCGCGGCCGCGTCCGGCGCCGACGGCGGGTCAGCGGGAGCCGCCGCGACGGCCTTGGCAGCTCTTGTTCTGGTCGCAGGCGTGCGGACCGGCGCTGCGGCGGTCTTCTTGGCGGCCGTGCGCTTGCGCCGCGGTGCGGCGCTACCGGCGGACGGGGCGTCTGAGGTGGAGTTGGAGTCGGATGGGCTGTTGGTCTCGTTCTCGAGCATGCGGAAAAGTCTTCCCGTCGGGCTCCCGGGCGCCGCTTCGTGGCTAGCAGAGATCACTAGCAGGAGCGGCACCGCACAGGAGCAAGTCGTGTAGTCGGTCGCCGTATCCCGGCAGGCAGGCCCTTGAGGGCTCCGCCAGAAAACGGCGCAAGTCTGTGGACGAACGATGTTCGAAGCGGGCCGGACCTACCGCGTCGCGGGGATCTCCACAGCCGGATTGGCTCCGGTCGCGGCATCCCTGTCGGGCGCCAGCGGGTCGGCGAGCTTGCCAAATTCGTCGAGGTGCCCCTGCGCCAGCCGCAACACCAAGGGGGGAAGCGGCGGCGCCAGGTCACTCACCTGGCGAAGTCCGGCGAGAACGTCGTCTGGCCGTACGGCAGGTGTGAGGTGCCGAACAACCATGTCGAGTATCGCACAGCCGGTCGCATCGAGGTCCCCGACCACGCCGAGGTGGACGACCGGCAGGCGGGCGTCGAGGGTCCGACGTCCGTCCTTCAGCACTCTCTCGACGGGGATCGACTCGGCCTGAAGGAATGCGATCACAGCTGCTGCGGCCTGCGGCCGGCTCGACTCCGTTCAGAGTCACCTGCCAGTGCGACGCGTCGATCCGGTCAGGCAACGAGCCGCCGCTGGCCTCGAGAACCTCGACCACGTCGAACCCCGGCGGCAGCGCCGCATCGAGCTGCGCCGCGGACCTGGGCCGGGTCGCACACGCGGGTGACGGCGATCTCGAGGTACTCGGCCTCGCTGGCCGCACCGGTGGAGGCCGCGCCGACGTAGGAGATCTTCGGGTGCGGCGAGAACCCGGCGCTGAACGCGACCGGCACCTCCGACACGTCGCACCGCTCGCTCGAACACGCGCTGGAAATCGCGGTGACTGGTAAACCGCAGCCGGCCACGCTTGGCGAAGTGCACGCGCAGTCGCTGGACGGCGGGCGCGACATCGCGTGCGTCAGGCTGGCGGGCCATACCCGCCCGTCCCGGCACTGGTGAGCACGGTCAGCGGCAACAGCGTGCGGCCGGTCGGCCCGACCTGGATGTCGGTGCCCATCGTGTCGCAGACACCGCAGTCGAAGCAGGGCGTCCACCGGCAGTCTTCGACCTCGACGTCGGACAGTGAGTCCTGCCAGTCCTGCCACAACCAGTCCTTGTCGAGCCCCGAGTCGAGATGGTCCCAGGGCAACACCTCGGAGCGGTCGCGTTCGCGAGTGGTGTACCAATCAACGTCGACGGGTTGGTCCGCGAGCGCTGCAGAAGCCGCGGTCATCCAGCGGTCGAAGGAGAAGTATTCGCTCCACCCGTCGAAGCGCCCGCCGTCGAGCCACACCTGCTTGATGACGCGACCGACCCGCCGGTCGCCGCGCGAGAGCAGGCCTTCGACGATGCCAGGTTTCCCATCGTGGTAACGGAAACCAATGGCCTTGCCGTACTGACGGTCGCTGCGAATGGTGTCGCGCAGCTTCAGCAATCGCGAATCCGTGGTCGCGTGGTCAAGTTGCGCGGCCCACTGAAACGGCGTGTGCGGCTTTGGCACGAAGCCACCGATCGACACCGTGCAGCCGATGTCACGGCTGCCACTCGCCGTCCGGCCTGCTTGAATCACTTTTCGTGCCAGGTCGGCGATTTGCAGCACGTCATCGTCGGTCTCGGTCGGGAGCCCGCACATGAAGTACAACTTCACCCGACGCCAGCCCTGTGCGTAGGCGGTGGTCACCGTACGGATCAGGTCTTCCTCGGTCACCATCTTGTTGATGACCTTGCGCATGCGCTCGCTACCGCCCTCGGGAGCGAACGTGAGGCCGGAGCGGCGGCCGTTGCGAGAGAATTCGTTTGCCAGGTCGACGTTGAACGCGTCAACTCTCGTCGACGGCAACGACAGTGACGTGTTCGTTCCCTCGTAGCGGTCGGCCAGTTGCTTGGCCAGCGGGCCAATCTCGGAGTGGTCGGCGCTGCTGAGCGACAGCAGCCCCACCTCCTGGAAGCCGCTCGCCTTCAGGCCGGCGTCGACCATTGCACCGATCGTGTCGATCGACCTCTCACGAACCGGCCGGGTAATCATGCCGGCCTGACAGAATCTGCACCCCCTCGTGCAGCCTCGAAAGATCTCGACGCTGAAGCGCTCGTGCACGGTTTCCGCCAGCGGGACAAGGGGCTTCTTCGGGTACGGCCAAGCGTCGAGATCCATCAGCGTGTGCTTCGAAACCCGCGCGGGAATGCCCGCCCGGTTCGGAGTGACGGCGTCGATGTGCCCGTCAGTGCGGTAGGTCACGTCGTAGAAACGGGGCACGTAGATGTTGCCGGTGCGCGCCAGCCGGTACAGCAACTCGTCGCGCCCGCCGGGGCAACCGTCGAGCTTCCATTCGCGCACGATGTGGGTGATCGCAATGACCGCCTGCTCACCGTCACCGAGCACTGCGGCATCGATGAAATCCGCGATCGGCTCGGGATTGAACGCGGCGTGACCGCCGGCAATGACGAGCGGGTGCTCGTGCGTGCGATCGGCCGACTCGATCGGGATGCCCGCCAGGTCGAGTGCATTGAGCATGTTGGTGTAGCCGAGTTCGGTCGAGAACGAGACACCGAAGATGTCGAATGCGCCGACCGGGCGGTGGGCATCGACGGTGAACTGCGGGATGCCGTGTTCACGCATCAGGGCTTCGAGATCCGGCCAGACGGAGTAGGTGCGTTCGACGAGCACGCCGTCGAGTTCGCCAAGCACCTCATAGAGGATTTGCACGCCCTGATTGGGCAGGCCGACCTCGTAGGCGTCGGGGTACATGAGGCACCACCGGACGTCGCACGCAGCCCAGTCCTTGACGAGTGAGTTCAGCTCGCCGCCGACGTACTGGACGGGCTTGCTGACACTCATCAGGAGCGGCTCGAGGCGGGCGAATACCGATTCGGCGTTGTTGCTCGACACCTCAGCAGGCTACAGGCCGCCGCTGGAGTTCTGCGTCGCCTGCGTCTGGATGTGCACGTTCTGGAGCAGACCGACGGCCAGCATGCTCGCGAACAGAGACGACCCACCGTAGGAGACGAACTGCAGCGGGATCCCGGTGACGGGCATGATCCCGAGGTTCATGCCGATGTTCTCGAAGGTCTCGAACGCCAGCCAACAGACCACCCCGCCGGCAACGATCCGCCCGAACAGGTCGGGCGCCCGTGACGCGATCCGAAGCCCACGCCACAAGATAACCGACAACAAGACGATGATGAGCGCCGAACCGAGGAAGCCGAGTTCTTCACCGGCAGTCGCGAAGATGAAGTCGGTGTGCGCGGCGTAGACGGCGCCACTGTTGATCTGCGTCCCGTGGAAGAGGCCGGTGCCCGTCAACCCACCAGCGCCGATAGCGATCTGCGCTTGATGCGCGTTGAAGCCCGAATTCTGCAGGACGGACGGCGAATTCGGATGCAGGTACGCCGTCAGGCGGTTCTCCTGGTACGGGCTCAGCATGTGCAGTTGCACGATCACCACGGTGGCGAGGAACCCGAGCCCGCTCAGACCGAACATCCAGCGCGTCGGCACCCCCCCGATCGCGAGCACGCCAAACACGATCGCGACCATCACCAACATCGTGCCGAGGTCGTTTTGCAGGAGAACCAGCAACATCGGAAAACCCAGAAGTAGCAGCGCTCTTGCGACGTCGAGGTCACCGATGTCGCGACGATCTTCGCGCGCCGAGCTGAACAGCATCGCCACCAACACGATGACGGCGAGCTTGGCGAACTCCGACGGCTGGATTTCGAGGCCGCCGCCGATGCTGATCCATGCCTTCGCGCCGGCCACGCTCGATCCGATGGCGAACGTAGCAAGCAGGCCGAGGCAGGCGAGCACGTAGATGACTGGAGCGGACGACCGAATGGCTCGATAGTCCGCGAGGGTTGCAACCACCCCGAGTGCAAGGGCAACCGCGAGGAACAGGACCTGGTGCTCGACAACGGCAAAGGGATGGGTCGGATTCAGGTGCCTCGTCGCCGCGGCCACCAGCAGGACGCCGATCAGCGAGAGGCTCAGCACGGCAGCGGTCAGTACCCAGTCCGACCGGCGTAGCCGTGACTCGCGCGTGAGCATGCCGGCCTTGGACGAACCTATGCGTCGGGGTCGTGGCGCCGCCCAGTCGCCGATCATCGTCGCTTCACCGCCCGCCGTCGCACCCGCGCTGCCGTGACATCGGCGGCCTGCGCCGGCGGTAACGCAAATGCTCCGGGAACTGCGGAAGCCCCGGGAACTGCGGAAGCCCCGGGAACTGCGGAAGCCCCGGGAACTGCGGGTGCCGCCGACGCCGGCGAGGCCGCCGCCTGCGCAACCTTGGGCAGTGCACTCGGAGGCGCGCCGCCCGGAAGTGCGGGGCCCTTCGCGGCGAACTGGTCGTCGGGATTGTTCGGGTTGCCGTTCAAGCCCCAGATGCCGTCGTAGATCTGGCGAACCGCGGGTGCCGCACTGACGCCGCCTTGGCCGCCTTGCGAGATCGCGACCACCACGGCGTACTGCGCGGGCTGGCCAGCCGGCCCGCCGTATGAGGCGAACCACGCGGTGTCGTCCTTCGGCGGCACCTCTGCGGTGCCGGTCTTACCGGCGATCGTGTACTGACCGAACGGGAAGCCGGCGAAGGCCTTCGCGCCAGTGCCATTCGGATCAGTGACGACGCCAACCAGCGCCTGCTGGATGTACTGCAGCACCTGCGGCGATACCGACAGCTTCGTCGATGGCGCGTTGACGGTCTGGACGAGCTTGCCGTCAGGCCCGACGATCGCCTTCACGAGTCGCGGCGAGTACAGGGTGCCGCCGTTGCCGATCGCGGCGTAAATATCGGCCATCTGCAGCGGCGACGCGGTCGTCGTACCCTGGCCGATCGCCACGTTCACCGCTTCACCGATCTGATACAGCGCGGGGATGTGGTACAGACAGTTGCTGTTGTCGATCGCCTTCTGGTTCGGGTCCTTGTCCGTCTTGGCCTCAGAGCACCACAGCGCGTGGTTCTTGGCGTCGTAGTTCTTCAGATCCTGTCGCGATTCGATGTTGCCGCTCGCATCGATCGGCAGGTCGATCCCGGTGTCCTTGCCGAGCTTCCACTGCTTCGCTTCGTTGACGACGAGCTCTTTTGCGTTCGCGCCTGCGAGTTGCCCGTCGGCATTCCACAAGGCAGCGCCAACCCCGTCGAAGAAGGTGTCACACGAGATCGTCAGCGCTTGCGCAAAGGTGATCATGCCCTGCGCGCCCTCGTTGTCGAAGTTGTGAAACGTCCGGCCGCCCTCGCTCAGCGTCCCCGGGCAGTCATACGCTGACGTCAGGGGTGTAGCCACCGTGGTCGAGTGCCGCTGCGGTGGTGACGACCTTGAAAGTCGACCCCGGCGCGTACTGGCCCTGAATAGCCTGTGAGAAAAGAGGTTTTCCGGGATTCGCTTGAAGCGACTTGTATATCGCGTCGTTGATCGTGCCGCCGTCCCACACTCCGGGGTCGTACGACGGGTAGTTGGCGGCGGCAATCACATGACCGGTACGCGTGTCGATCACGACGGCGGCCGCGGCGTCCGCCTTCTGGGTCTGGTTCTTGCCTGAGATGTGCTGGGGTGTTGTTCGCGCAGCAGTGACCGCGTCGGCCAACGCCTGTTCGGCGATCCGCTGCACCTTCGCGTCGATGCTCGTCACGACGGTGTCACCGGGAACGGCCGGCACCTGGCTCAACGTCGAGACCGGAGTGCCGGCCGGCGTCACCGAGAACGTCTCGGTGCCCAAGGTGCCTTCGAGATATTGGTTGTACTGCGCCTCGAGGCCTTCCTGTCCGATGGCCCCACCGATACTCGCGGCGGTCTTCAACGTCGCGGCCTCAGTCGTGCTCTTGGCCGAATCGATGTCGGACTGGCTGATCTTTCCGACGTGCCCGATCAACTGTGCGGCCGAGGCATTGTCAGGGGCGGGGTAGGCGCGAACCTCTTCGATCTGCGCCGTTACACCCGGGTACAACTCCTGCTGCTCGAGCACCCGCAGCGCGATCTGCGTGGCCTTCTGCGTGCCGGCGGGTGTCGTGTTGTCGATCGTGACCAGCGGGATCGGCTGCAGCGGCGAACCTGTCCAGCAGCCCGGGATTCTTTGTCGGGGCGGCAGCTCCGTAGTCGAAGTAGTCGCACAGTGTCGCCTTGGCGTCGAGTTCGGCGGCCGGAATGCCGAGCACTGCCGACAGCCGCTGCATCTCTTGAGTCCGCGCCGGATTCGGTACCGGGTGCTTCAACGTGCCGAGGTTCGCCTTCGGCAACGCCGTGCTCAGCGCCGACACGACGAGTGCGCTGTCATTGCGGGCCAACGGATTGCCGACGTCGTCGACGATGGCGCCCCGCGGAGCAAGGACGCGGACCACGCTGGTCGCGTTGGCGTTCACGGCCGCGACGTACTGCGAGCCCGCAAGTGCCTGCATGTACCAGAGCCGGCCGAGCAGCGTAATCGGCAACGAGAACACGAGGACACCAAGGATGATCAGCCGCAGCCCTGAGCGGTCGTTCATCCCCTTCCGGGTCACCTGCGATCCTCATTTCCGGGTCACCTGCGGTTCCGCCCGCCTGGTCAATGACATCACCCACGGTACGACGAATGGCGCGAGCAGGACGTCGTAGAAGATCGAGAACGGCAAGCTGCGCAGGATCGTGTGCGCGTCGACTCGACCGTCGCTCAACAATCCGCCGAGCGCCCCGTAGAGCAGGGTGGCGACCGCCGCCGCGGCACCGACCGCGACGAGCGAGAGCAGCACCGAATCTCGCGCCTCGTCGTGGACGAGACCGACGAGGTAGCCCGCCAGGCAAAAGACCAGCGCGTAGCGACCGATCAGATGGTCAGCCGGCGGCAAGATGTCCACGGCCAGGCCGGCGAGGAAACCGGTGACCGCTCCACCGACCGGCCCGAGCACCAACGCGATCGCCGCGACGACGAGCACCAGCAGGTTCGGCGGCGAACCAGGCAGATTGAGCGGGTCGAAGAGCACTGCGTCAACAACGCAAGCGATCAGAACGAGAACCACGATCAGCGCCGCCCGCGGAACCTCAGCCATGGGACGCCGATGCGCTGGTGGTGGCGCTAGCCGAACCGGACGATGTCGGGGTGGGCTTCGACGTCGGCGTCGGCGTGACGCTGGGCGTCACGGTCGGCTTCGGGCTCACCTTTGACGTCGGCGTCGCACTTGGCGACTTGGTCGGCGTCGCGCTGAACGAGAATGTGGGCGTGAACGACGCCAGCGGGGTGGCAGTGACAGTGGCCGTCGCTGTCGCGGTGGTGGTGACCGTGACAGTGGGCAGTGGCGGCTCGAGAAGCGCGCCGCGCGGGTCGACACGTGGCGGCTCGACAACGACGCCGACCAGATCGAGCGTGCTGAAGTCGACGAACGGCTTGACCTCGCCGGTCTGCACATCGCCTGCGAGCGGGTTGGTGGCCGAGATCACGCTGCCGACCGGCACGCCCCACACAAACGGGGTCTGGTCGAGGGATCCCTGTGTGACCAAGCCATCGCCCACCTTCACGCGGGCGGTCGGGTCGAGCAACTCCAGGCTCATCGCCGAGCGACCGTGGCCCGACACGACACCCATTGCGTTGTTCGGCAGGCGGACACCGACGTTGAACTCCGGGTCGATCGCGAGCAACACCGTCGACGTCGTCGAACCGACGATCTTCAACCGACCGACAAGACCCTGTCCGCTGACAACGGTCATGTTCTCCTTGAGACCGTCATGCGACCCTGCGTCGATTGTCGCCGTCCACTCGAATCCGTCCGTTGCGCTGACCGCGATAACCTGCGCGTAGAGCAACTTGTACTGACCCACAGCCGACACGTGCAGCAGTTGCTCGAGCTCGTTTTCGCGTGTCGTGTTGAACGGCTGCAGGCGCAGCTGTTGTTGCAGGGTCGCAACTTCCTTCTGCAGTTCGGTGACCTTCTTGTGATTGCTACCGATCGAGCCGACGGCCTGGACGGCGTGCCGGACCGGCCGCACGACATCGGCGGCAACCCGCTCGACCGGCCCGAACACCGAGGACGCAGTGCGGCGCAGGGAACCGAAGAACCCGCCGCCGCGCGATCGGTAGTCGAGGGTGATCAAGGTGAACGCCGTCAGCAGCAACAACGCGAGGACGACGCGGGTGCGCCGACTATCCCTCACAAGCGCACGCGGCGATTCATCAAGACCTCAGACGTGTTGCGCGACACCAGAACCGGGTCGGCGGTCAGCGACCGTGCGGCTCGGAGATGAGAACCTGCTGCAGAGCCTCGAACTCCTCGATGCACTTGCCCGACCCCATCGCCACCGCATCGAGCGGCCGCTCGGTGATGTGGATCGGCATTCCGGTCTCGTGCCGCAACCGCTCGTCGAGACCCTTCAGCAATGCGCCACCGCCGGTGAGCACGATGCCGCGGTCCATGATGTCACCGGCCAACTCCGGCGGGCATTTGTCGAGCGTCGTCTTCACTGCGTCGACAATGGCGTTTACGGGTTCGTCGATCGCCTTACGTATTTCGGCGGCGCTGACCACGATCGTCTTCGGCAACCCGCTCACGAGGTCACGACCGCGAATCTCCGCGTGCGGCTCGTCAGGTGCAGGGAACGCCGAGCCGATCGCCATCTTGATTTCCTCGGCGGTTCGCTCGCCGAGCATCAACGAGTATTCCTTCTTCACGTAGTTGATGATCGAGCTATCGAGCTCGTCGCCGCCGATGCGAATCGACTGGCTGGTGACGATGCCACCAAGCGAGATGACCGCGACCTCGGTGGTGCCACCGCCGATGTCGACGACCATGTTGCCGGTGGGCTCGTGAACCGGCAGGCCGGCGCCGATCGCCGCGGCCATCGGCTCTTCGATGATGTAGACGCGTCGCGCGCCTGCCGCGTACCCGGCGTCCTTCACTGCTCGTCGCTCGACGCCGGTGATACCGCTCGGCACGCACACGACGACGCGCGGACCGCGCGCGAGGTAACGGCGGCGGTGCACCTTCTGGATGAAGTAGCGCAACATGCGCTCGGTCGTGTCGAAGTCGGCGATGACGCCGTCCTTCAGCGGGCGGATCGCGACGATGTTGCCCGGCGTCCGGCCGATCATCCGCTTGGCCTCGATGCCGACCGCCAAAATGCCGCCGGTATCGGTGTTAATGGCGACCACGGAGGGCTCGTTCAAGACGATGCCACGACCGCGGACGTAGACCAGCGTGTTTGCGGTGCCGAGGTCGACGGCCATGTCACGGCCGAGGAACGACATGTTGGAGGCCATGGGTGCTGCAAACCTTCCGATCGACTGACGCGACAACTCGACTGCTGAACAGCCTCGCATGCTACGCGGTGACCCACCACCTCGGCCAAAACCGGCCAGCGCACCCTCAGGTTTGGCGCAGGTTAGGTCCGGTTCGCGGCGAGTGAAGGGAATTCGGCGCAATTCTGCGGCCGAACACGACGTAATTCCTTCACTCGGCGAGAAATGCCCGGCGGGACGGCGGGGGGCTGGGGTTAGGCGCCCAGATCAGGGAAGAAGAGCGCGACCTCGCGGGCTGCCGACGCTGGCGAGTCCGAACCGTGCACCAGATTCTCGGTCACGATGAGTCCGAAATCTCCCCTGATCGTCCCTGATGGTGCTTTCACCGGATCGGTCGGCCCCATCATCGCCCGCCAAGTCTCGATCGCCCGCGGACCTTCGACCGCGGCCGCAACCAGCGGTCCCGAGGTGATGAAGCCGATCAGCGCCTCGAAGAACGGCTTGCCGAAGTGCTCGGCGTAGTGCTCCTCCGCCGTCTCGCGGTCGAGGGTGCGCAACTCGAGGGCAACCAACCGCAGGCCTTTGCGTTCGAGGCGGTCGAGCACCTCACCGACCAGCCCGCGCCGGACGGCGTCGGGCTTCACGAGGACGAGCGTGCGCTCGAGGGTGTCTGTCACGGCGCGCAGAGCCTACCGAGGCGTCTTCCGGCGGCTCGCGCCGGGCGTTACCGCAGCAGCAGGATGCCAAGGCGTCGGGTCGCGACCGCGACCCCGACCAGCGCCATCGCCAGCAAATAGGCGAGGTTCGGGAGAAGCCCCGGCCCTACATGCCCAAGCGTCAACGCGCGTTGGACGTCAATGGCTTGGTAGAGCGGGGTCCATCGGACGATGTCAGCCACCACGTGGGGGTATGTCGTCAGCGGATAGAAAGTCGCTGAGAACAAGAACATCGGCAGCATCGCCAGGGTCACCCATTCGAAGTCCTGCCAGCTGCGCATGAATGTCGTCGCTGCCATGCCACAGGCCGCGAAGGCGAGCGCCTCGAGTACCGAGAACGGTAGGCACAGCAAGGCCCACCACGAATGGAACAACCCCATGAACGCCATGACGACGAGGAACGCAGCCGAGTAGATGCACCCGCGGCCGAGCGCCCAGGTGATCTCGCCTGACGCGACGTCGAGCGGCCCGAGCGGGGTCGACAGCACCGCGTCGTAGATCTTGACGTACTTGAGCTTCCAGAAGATGTTGAACGTCGAATCATAGATCGCACCATTCATGCCGGACGACGCGAGCAGCGCCGGCGCGACGAAGGCCGTGTAGCCCACCTGCTGGCCGTGCACCGTCAGAGCCGGCACCAGATGGCCAAGACCGACCCCGATCGAGAACAGGTAGAACACCGGCTCGAAGAAACCGGACACGATGATGATCCAGGTGTGCCGATAGACCATGAGGCTGCGTTCGACCAGCACCCGCCCGTGTCGACCACCCAAGCCCTGCAGTGCTGTCATCGGCACAACGCGAGCCACCAGAGTCGCCATCTCAGACTCCGAGCTTGCGTCGATATGCCCGAGCTGCGAGAACGATGCCGACCGCTGCCCACGCCGCGAGATAGGCAACATGCAGGAGATCTGCGGCACTGACATGGCCGAGGCTGAGCGAGCGCACGAGCTCGACCCCGTGCCACAGCGGTGTCGCATACGCGATCCAGCGCAGCACCTCGGGCAACTGCGAGATCGGGAAGAACGTTCCTGAAAACAAGAACATCGGCACGATCCCGAACCTGTTCAGCGCAGCAAAGCCGCTGTCTGTGTCGCGGGTGCTGGAGAACGCGACGATGGGGCCTGCGAACGCCATGCCGATGAGCAGGCAGGCCGGCAACGCCGCGAGAGCGAGCGGCGACTTGATACCGCCGAACGCGGCAACCACCGCGAGGTAGACCCCCGACGCCATGGTGATCCGCGTCGCGATCCACAGCAGGTGACCAACCAAGATGTCGATCGGCAGCAACGGAGTCGCGGCCATCGCGTGGTAGACCCGCACCCACTTGAACGATGCGAGCACCGCATAGGTCGATTCGGCGGCGCCCACTTGCATCGCGGTCGCGGCTAGCAGCCCTGGGCCGATGAACTGCAAATAGGTGACGCCGCCAATCGCCGAGCTGCGATGCACGAGTGATCCCAAGCCGACACCCATGGCTGCCAGATACAGCACCGGACTCACGACAGTCGTACTGATGCTGCCGCGCCAGGTGCGCCGGTACGTCGCCACCCAGTAGCGATAGGAACGCACGGCCGGGAGAGCCGAAAGTGAGGTCGACGTCATCTCAGTCGACCAACGTCCGGCCGGTGAGACGCAGGAAGACGTCTTCGAGTGTGCTGCGACGTACGAGTGTCGACACCGACATCACGCCGCGGTCGTGAACGGCGTCGACGCATTCGTCGCCATCGTCGGTATAGAGCAGCACCCGATCGGGCAGCACCTCGATGCGCGGCGCGAGGCCCAGAAGCTTGTCGGCCCCGATCTCGTTCTCACCGACGGCGAAGCGCACCTCGACGACGTCACGGGTGGAGTACTCATTGATCAGCTGCCGCGGCGATCCCTCAGCGGCGATCTTCCCCTTGTCCATGACGACGAGCCGATCGCACAGTTGCTCGGCTTCGTCCATGTAGTGCGTGGTCAGCACCAGGGTGACGCCTTGCTGTTTCAGGCGGAACAACCTGTCCCACACGACGTGGCGAGCCTGCGGATCGAGACCGGTGGTGGGCTCGTCGAGCAAGAGCACGTCAGGCCGGTTGATCAGCGAACGCGCAATCGTGAGCCGCCGCTTCATGCCACCCGACAACGGCTCCACCTTGTCTTGAGCACGGTCGAGCAACTGCACGAAGTCGAGCAGCTCCATGGCACGCTTGCTTGCTTCTGCGCGCGAAAGGCCGAAGTAGCGGCCGTAGATCAGCAGGTTCTCGTGGACCGTCAGTTCGAGGTCGAGAGTGTCTTGTTGCGGAACGACGCCGAGCCGACCCCGGATCGCGGGGCCGTCGCGATGCGGGTCGCGGCCCAGAATCGTCAACGTGCCGGCAGTCGGCGGCGACACGCAGCCGATCATCCGCATCGTCGATGACTTGCCAGCCCCGTTCGGCCCAAGGAACCCGAAGGCCTCACCCTGCTCGACGTCGAAGTCAATGCCGTCGACGGCGACGAAGTCGCCGAACTTCTTGACCAGTCCGCGGGCATGGATCAGCGCCTGCGGTTGCGAATCGGTCATCCTCTGACGCTACCCCGCGCGGCCAGTTCGACCCCAGCGGTTTACCGGTGAGCGCCACCTTAGATTCTTGTCAGGGCACCTTAGATTTGCCGGACGTCGGCAGCGGCGTGGGCGGCCTACCGACGTACGCCTCGAACTGCCTCGCGCGCCGTAAGGCGGCATCGCCCAAGCGAACGGCGACGATCCAAAGGACGGCGAAGAGGGCGCCGACGACGAACATCGCGGGGACGACGAAGCCGCAGGCGATCGCCAGCACCTGCAGCGCGCCGCCCGCACGGTAGGCCCAGGGCCGCCTGATCATCGCGGCGATCACGATGCTGCCGACCGCCAGCGCACCACCCACCGCCAGTGCAGCGGCGACCGAAACATTCTCCTGAACTATCGCCACGATGATGGCCAGCCAGAACACGACGACTTCCATCGAGAGCACGCTCGACGTGAGCCGTCGCTTGCCCTTGACCGCGTCGCGATACATCCGCGCCACGTCGTCCCCGTCATACTCCGACGGCGGGAGCGGCGGGCCGCCTCGCGGGCCGCTCGCGGGCCCGCTCATCGACGCTTCAGCAGCCGGCGGGCTTCACCTGCGGTCACCACCGAGCCGGTGATCAGCACTCCCCCACCGCCGAACTCGTCGTCGTCCTCGTCGGCACGTTCGACCGCGATGCTGATCGCCTCGTCAAGCTGCGTCGCGACGTCAACCCGGTCGGCGCCGAAGATGTCGACTGCGATCGCCGCCAACTCGTCGGCCGGCATCGAACGACTTGAACTGTTCTGCGTCACGACCACGTGCGCACAGGAATGAGTCGAGCACCTGGAGCATCCCGTACGCGTCCTTGTCGCCGAGCACGGCAACCACGCCGACCAGGCGGCGGAAGGCAAACGACTCCGCGATTGCCGCGACTGTCGCGCGCGCACCAGCCGGATTGTGCGTTGCATCGACCAGAATCGTGGGCGACGTGCGGACCACCTCGAGGCGACCTGGGGACTGCACGGTCGAGAACGCGGCCCGCACGAGGTCGGCGTCGAGCGGTTCGACGACTCCCGCAAATGCCTCGACGGCAGCGAGCGCACACGATGCGTTCGACGCCTGGTAGCCACCGTAGAGCGGCAGGAACACCTCGTCGTAGACGCCGTGCAATCCCCGCAGCGCAAGCACCTGCCCGCCGACCGCAACCTCGCGCCTGATGACACCGAACTGGAATCCCTCGCGCAGCACTTCGGCTCCGACAGCTTCGGCGCTCGACACGATGACGTCGATGGCGTCGGGGTGTTGCGCAGCGACGATCACCTGCTGGTCCGGCCTGATGATGCCGGCCTTCTCTGCAGCGATGGCAGCGATCGTGTCGCCGAGATACGCCATGTGGTCGAGGTCGACCGGTGTGATGACTGCCACCGGTGCGCGCACGATGTTCGTTGCATCGAGCCGGCCACCCAAGCCGACCTCGACGACGGCGACATCGACGGGAGCGTCCGCGAACGCCGCGAATGCCATCGCGGTAACGGCCTCGAAGAACGACAACCGGATGTCACTCTTGCTGTCGGCGAGGTCGAGGAACCCAGCGGTCTCGTCATAGGTCTCGACGAAGCGCGCGGCGCTGATCGGTTCGCCGTCGAGCGCGATGCGTTCGGTGATCGACTCGAGGTGCGGGCTGGTGAACCGGCCGGTTCGCAGGTCAAGCGCGCGCAGCAAAGCATCGATCATCCGCGACGTCGACGTCTTACCGTTCGTGCCGGCGATGTGCACGCAGGGATACGCCAGGTGCGGATCCCCCATCAGATCCATCAGCGCCGTCATGCGTCCGGGCTTCCACTCGATGCGCGACTCGGGCCAGCGGGCCAGCAACTCGTTCTCCACCCGTTCGAGTTCGAGCGCCTGCTCGCTCATGGGAGCAATCATTGCTGCGACAGTGCCGGCCGGAAGCGCATCGAGTTGGCCTTGCAGCCGTTGAACTTCGGCCTCGGCGTTGCGCAGGCGCGCGCGAATCTTCTCGACCACTGGTGGCGGCGCATTTGCGGTGAATGACTCGTCGGCCAGCTTCGCCTCGGCGAGCGCAACCTCGTTCACGGCAACGTCCAACGCCTTGGTCAATCGGGCCCGTTCCTTGCCCACGTCGATCGTGCCTGACAGGTCAACGGCGACTCGCACCGCGCGCCCGCTGTGGCCAACCACCACCGCGGCCGTTTCGTGGAAGCCGTCGGCCGGCAGTTGCAGTCGCGCAAGCGAACGAATCTGGTCCTCGAAGGATGCGAGCTCACCGGTCGTGAGCCCGTCGATGCGCGCCGGAACCCGTTGCGCCGGCCGAAGACCCTGCTCCGCGCGGAATCGCCGCACCTCCGTGACGACGGCTTGCAGTTGCGCGATGAGCGCCTCGGCCGGCTCGTCGACCGTTGCGACATCGACCAAAGGAGCCGCGTCGCCGGTCACGAGTCCGGTCGGCCACGCTGCGAGCACGACGGTCTCCCGGCCCGTCAACGTGGTCCACAACTCCTCGGTCACGAACGGGATCACCGGGTGCCACAACCGCAGCAGCACGTCGAGAACATGGCCGAGAACGCGGCGCGTGGCCGTGGCCTCGATCCCGCCCCTTTCGAGCGGCAACTTCGCCAACTCGACGTACCAGTCGCAGAACTCGTCCCAAGTGAAGTGGTAGAGCGCATCGCACGCCTTGGCGAATTGGAAGTCGTCGAAATACCCGTCGATGTCCTTCGCCGTGCGGGTCAATCTCGACAGGATCCAGCGCTCTGTCGCAGGCAACGTCTGAAGATCGGGCAACGGACCCTCGACCGTCGCGCCGTTGATGATCGCGAACCGGGTCGCGTTCCAGAGCTTGGTGACGAAGTTGCGGCCGCCCTGCGCCAACTCCTCGCTGACCGGGATGTCGGACCCCGGCGACGCGCTACGCGCGAGAGTGAAACGCGCAGCGTCGGCACCGTACGTGTCGATCCAATCGAGCGGATCGATGCCGTTGCCCGCCGACTTGCTCATCTTGCGGCCGCGGTCGTCGCGCACCAGACCGGTCAGCGCAACCGTACGGAACGGCACCGCACCGGCGGGACCCTGGTCGGCCATCGCGTACAGCCCGAACATCATCATCCGGGCGACCCAGAAGAAGATGATGTCGTAGCCGGTGAGCAGCACCGACGTCGGATAGAACTTCTCGAGGTCGGCCGTCTTGGCGGGCCAGCCGAGGGTCGAAAATGGCCACAAGGCCGAAGAAAACCAGGTGTCGAGGACGTCCGGCATCCTGCCGCCAACCGTCGCCGCTCGGTGGCTCATCGTCCGGGCCGACGGCCAGCACCTCGCCGTCCGGCCCGTACCAAACCGGGATCCGGTGACCCCACCAGAGCTGCCGCGAGATGCACCAGTCGTGCATGTTGTCGACCCAGTCGAAATAGTTGCGCGCCATCTCGGGCGGATGAATCGTCACCCGACCGTCGCGAACTGCGTCACCGGCCGCCTTGGCCAACGACTCGACCTTCACGAACCACTGCAGCGACAGCCGTCGGTTCGATCACCGTGTCGCATCGAGAGCAGTGACCGACCGAGTGAATGTAGGGACGCTTCTCGGCGACGATCAGACCGAGTTCGCGTAGCGCTGCCGTGACTGCGGGCCGCGCCTCGAATCGGTCGAGACCCTTGAAGGGCCCGTGCGCGGTGATCACGCCGCGCTCGTCGAGCACGATGATCGCCGGCAATCCGTGGCGCTGCCCGATCTCGAAGTCGTTCGGGTCGTGCGCCGGTGTCACCTTCACCGCACCGGTGCCGAACGCGGGATCGACGTGCTCGTCGGCGACGATCGGGATGCGCCGGCCGGTCAGCGGCAACTCGATCTCGGTACCGACAAGGTGCGCGTAGCGGGGATCGTCTGGATGCACCGCCACGGCGGTGTCTCCGAGCATCGTCTCGACCCGGGTCGTCGCGACGGTGATCGGTCCGTAGGAGATCGTGATCAGTTCGCCCTCGTCGTCGGAGTGGTCGACCTCGATGTCCGACAACGCGGTGAGGCAGCGCGGACACCAGTTGATGATCCGCTCGGCTCGGTAGATCAACTCGTCTTCATAGAGGCGCTTGAACATCGTGCCGACGGCGCGCGACGAGCCCGCGTCCATCGTGAATCGCTCGCGCGACCAGTCGACGCCGTCGCCCAACCGGCGCATCTGACCGAGGATCCGGCCGCCGTACTCCGCCTTCCACTGCCACACCCGCTCGACGAATCCCTCGCGCCCCAGGTCGTCGCGCGAGATGCCTTCCTTGCCAAGCTCGCGCTCGACCACGTTCTGGGTGGCGATCCCGGCGTGATCCATACCGGGCAGCCAGAGCGTCTCGTAGCCCTGCATCCGGCGGCGGCGCGTCACCGCGTCCATCAGCGAGTGCTGGGGCGCGTGCCCCATGTGCAGCTGGCCGGTCACGTTCGGAGGCGGCAGCACGATGGTGAAGGGCGGCTTGTCGCTGCTGGCGTCGGCGGTGAAGTACCCGCGCTCGACCCAGCGCTCGTACAGCCTGGTCTCGACGGTGGCCGGCGAGTAGACCGAGGGCAGGCCGGACGGCGTGGGTCGGCGAGTCGGCAGCCGGCGCAGATCGGTCGCAGTCACACCGCGCAGTCTAGGGATTCTGAGACCGCGACCATGAACCGGTTCAGGGCCGCTCAAGCGCTCAACCCGACCAGCCGAAGGTACTCGTGGTGTCCCAAGACCGGGTTCACCAGAGGAGATGGCGATGCGGGGCAACCAGCAAACGACGCAAGAGATACCTCAGTCGTCGTTCGCGATGACGATCTTGCCCGGCGCCGCTCCTGCACGCGCTCGTAAGGAGCACGCGCCCAAAGAACCACGCGCGCCCAAGGAACCGCGCGCACCCAAAGAACCAGCGTCGCGCTCCAAGGAACCGCGTGCACCAAAGGAACCGCGTGGGCCCAGATTCACGCGTGCGTGCCCACAAGGAGGCGCCGCCCGTCGAGATCGCCCGCGAGCGCCCACCCGTCGAGATCGCCCCACCCGTCGAGATCGCCCCACCCGTCGAGATCGCCCCACCGTCGACTTTGCGCCGCCAGTCGACTCTTCGCCGTCCACGGCCGAGGCCTTCACTCCACCGCCGCCGCCGCGCACAGTTCACTCCGCCACCGCCCCCGCCGGCACAGTTCAGCCCACCGCCGCCCCCGCCGGCACGTTCACTCCCCCACCGCCGCCCCTTCAGTTCGCCCCGCTGTCCACGGCCGAGCGGTTCGCCCCCGTGTCCCCGCCACCGGTCCATGACGAGCCCGCGGTCCAGGGTTGGTACGCGCCCACCGACGCAGCGGCTCCCGAGGCATCAGCGCCGGACTACCCGCCGCCCGCGGACTACCCGATGACCTACCCCACCTCGCCCGGGTACCCGCCGCAGCCGCACTACGCCGCGAACCCGCAGTTCGTCCCTAATCCGCAGTTCGGCACGAACCCTGACTCCAGCGCGTTCCCGGCGGCACCGGAAGTGCCGTGGGTGCCTCAGCACGCATCGCCGGGCGCGTACAACACCGGCGGCGGACGCAGCACTGCGTCCAAGGTCCTCATCGGTCTGGCGATCGCCGTCCTCGGGTTCGTCGTCATCGGCATCCTGGCCGCGATCGCGATCCCCGTGTTCCTGAGCCAGCGCGAAAAGCCCGCGAACCGCAACGTCGTGCTGCCCGCGACCCTGGTTGACCAGCAGCGTCTCAGCGACCCCAGTCTGGCTGCTGACACGACCCTCGAGGTCACCAACATGCAGAAGCACATCCCGGGCGGCTCCCAAACCCAGGCGGCGTACTACGGCCTCGACGGCACGCCGACCTTCATGGTGGTCGCCGGAAAGCTCGCGCGGCGCCCAACATCGGCTGACGTGAACGCGTTCTTCAGCTCCACCGGCACCGCGGCCGACCCGGTCCTGACCAAGATGGGCAGCGGGCAATTTGGTGGCACGCTGGAGTGCGGGATCGCGACGGCGCAAGGTAAGTCGCTGACCGACGTGCGCCTCGCTCGACAGCGCGGCGGCCATCATCGTGATCGCCGCCAACACCGAGCCGAGCCAGCTCGCGATCATCACCCGGCAAGTCATCGGTTCGGTCGAGCAACAGGGCTAGCCCTACTACCGCACCGGCTCGTGGGCGCGCCTACGCTCAGGCATGACCTTCAAGACGATCATCGAGCCGTTTCGCATCCACAGCGTCGAGCCCCTGCACCTCACCACCGAAGCCGAACGTCGGACGGCGATCAGTAACGCCGGCTACAACCTGTTCAATCTGCGGGCTGCCGACGTCCTCATCGACCTGTTGACCGACTCCGGCACTGGCGCGATGTCGCGCGACCAATGGGCCGGTATCCAACGCGGCGATGAGAGCTACGCGGGCTCGCCGTCGTGGTTTGCCTTTCGGGACAGCGTCCAGGACCTCTTCCCGTTCGAACACGTGATCCCGACGCACCAGGGCCGTGCGGCGGAGAAGATCCTGTTCACGGCGGTCGGCGGCGCCGGCAAGACGGTGCCGAACAACACGCACTTCGACACGACGAGGGCGAACGTCGAGTACTCGGGTGCGCGGGCGGTCGATCTCGTTGTCGCCGAAGGCCGCGACCCTCAGGCGGACCATCCGTTCAAGGGCAACATGGATCTCGAGGCCCTCGACGCGCTGCTGGCCCAAGCCCAACCCGGCGAGGTCCCGCTGGTCATGGTGACCGTCACGAACAACTCCGGGGGCGGGCAACCGGTCTCGATGGCGAACCTGCGCGGCGTCCGAAAGATCTGTGACAAGTACGGCATCCCGCTGTTTCTCGATGCCTGCCGCTTTGCAGAGAACGCGTGGTTCATCAAGACGCGGGAGCCCGAGTTCGTGGACGCAACCGTGCACAGCATCGTCCGCGAGATGGCCGGGCTGGCCGATGGCATGACCATGAGCGCGAAGAAGGACCCGCTCGGCAATATCGGTGGCTGGCTCGCCATGAACGACGATGAGCTCGCTGCCAAGTGCCGCACGCTGCTGATCCTCACCGAGGGATTCCCGACCTACGGCGGGCTAGCCGGCCGCGACCTCGAGGCGCTGGCGCAGGGTCTGCGCGAGGCCGTCGACCACGACTATCTGCGTTATCGGATCCGGTCGACTGCGTACCTGGGTGAGGCGCTGCACGCGATGGGCATCCCGGTGGTGCGACCGATCGGCGGGCACGCGGTCTACATCGACGCGCGGTCGCTGCTGCCGCACATCGCGCCGCTGCACTACCCGGGCCAGTCGCTGGCCGTCGCGCTGTACGAGGCCGGTGGCGTGCGCGGGTGCGAGATCGGCACCGTCATGTTCGGCCGCCAACCCGACGGCACCGAAGTACCGGCGTCCCTCGACCTGGTGCGGCTGGCGATCCCGCGGCGTACCTACACGCAGAGCCACATCGACTACACGATCGAGGTCTGCGAGGCGGTGGCCAGGCGCGCGGCCGACCTGCGAGGAATGCGGATCGTCGACGAACCCCCGACGTTGCGGCATTTCACCGCAACCTTCGAGCCCCTGACTTAGGCGGTCACGTCGCGCGGCGCGCGAGATCAAGCAGTCACGTCGCGCAGCGCGCGAGAATCAAGCTGTCTTTTCGCGCCGTTCGCGCTTGACTGCGGTGACGGCCTCACGCGGCACCAAGGTCGGGATGACCTTGTCGAGCACGACCTCGCGGTTGATCAGCACGCGGGCGACGTCCTTGCGGCTCGGGATGTCGTACATCACCGACAGCAAGACTTCTTCCATGATGGCGCGCAGACCACGCGCACCGGTGCCACGCAGGATCGCCTGATCGGCGATGGCTTCGAGCGCCTCTTCGTTGAACTCGAGCTCGACCGAGTCGAGATCGAACAGCCGCTTGTACTGGCGAACGAGCGCGTTCTTCGGCTCGGTAAGGATCCGGATCAACGCCTCGCGATCGAGGTTCGCGACTGTGGTGATCACCGGCAACCGCCCGATGAACTCGGGGATCATGCCGAACTTCAACAGGTCTTCTGGCATCACATCGGCGAACGCATCGACCGCGTCGGCGTCGCGCTTGGTGTGCAGGGTGGCGGCGAAACCGATGCCCTTCTTGCCGACGCGGGATTCGATGATCTTCTCGAGACCAGAGAATGCGCCGCCGACGATGAACAAGACGTTGGTCGTGTCGATCTGGATGAATTCCTGATGCGGGTGCTTGCGGCCACCCTGCGGCGGCACACTGGCCGTCGTCCCCTCAAGGATTTTGAGCAGCGCCTGCTGCACGCCCTCGCCGGAGACGTCACGGGTGATCGAGGGGTTCTCGCTCTTGCGGGCGATCTTGTCGATCTCGTCGATGTAGATGATGCCGGTTTCGGCCTTCTTGACGTCGTAGTCAGCGGCCTGGATGAGCTTCAGCAGGATGTTCTCGACGTCCTCGCCGACGTAGCCGGCTTCGGTCAGTGCCGTGGCGTCGGCGATCGCGAACGGCACGTTCAGCATCCGAGCGAGCGTCTGCGCCAAGTAGGTCTTGCCACAGCCGGTGGGGCCGATCAGCAAGATGTTGGATTTCGCGAGCTCGACGGTGTCGCTGCCGGTGCGCGACTCCTTGCCGGAGGCCTGGATCCGCTTGTAGTGGTTGTAGACCGCCACCGACAGAGCCTTCTTGGCGATGTCCTGGCCGATGACGTACTGCTCGAGGAAGTCGTAGATCTCTCGCGGCTTCGGTAGCTCGTCCCACTTCAGGTCGGCGGACTCCGAAAGCTCTTCCTCGATGATCTCGTTGCACAGGTCGATGCATTCGTCGCAGATGTAGACGCCCGGGCCCGCGATGAGCTTCTTCACCTGCTTCTGGCTCTTTCCGCAGAAAGAGCACTTGAGCAGGTCGCCGCCGTCACCTATGCGTGCCACCGGATGCGTCTCCTACCTGACTGTCGGATCTGCTACATATGTCGGACTGCGGTGCAAATCGGGCTAGCTGCTCGAACTCGGTGGTGCATCGGTACTCACGAAGGTACCGCGTTGGCGCCGGCCGCGGGCCGGTTACGGCGTGTCCGACTGGCTGCCGGAGTGACTCGTGTGGCTAGTGACTCGTGTGCTAGTGAGCCGCGAGCGTGAGCTTGCGGCTGACGATGACTTCGTCGATCAAGCCGTACTCGACGGCTTCCTCGGCGGTGAGGATCTTGTCGCGCTCGATATCGGTCCGGACCTGGGCCTCGGTGCGACCGGTGTGCTTGGCCAGCATGAACTCCAGCAGCGCGCGCATTCGCAGAATCTCGCGGGCAGCGATCTCGATGTCGCTTGCCTGCCCGCCGGCCTCGCTGGACGGCTGGTGGATCAAGATCCGCGAGTTCGGCAGCGCGATCCGCTTGCCCTTGGCGCCGGCCGCCAAGATCACCGCCGCCGCGGACGCTGCCTGCCCCATGCAGATCGTCTGCACCTCGGGCCGGATGAACTGCATCGTGTCGTAGATCGCGGTGAGTGCGGTGAAAGAGCCACCCGGTGAGTTGATGTAGAGCTGGATGTCACGGTCCGGATCCATCGACTCGAGCGTCAGCAGTTGAGCCATGACGTCGTTTGCCGACACGTCGTCGATCTGGACGCCGAGGAAGATGATCCGCTCCTCGAACAACTTGGTGTACGGGTTGTGGATCCGGTCGCCGGTGCTGGTGCGCTCGCGGAATTCCGGAATGATGTAGCGGCCGTCGGGGCGTTGCAAAGTCACGGAAGGTCCTCGCTGTTCAGGAGACCGCGGTGGTCTCGGTAGGCACCTGGCGGGCGCTGCGCACCACGTGGTCGACGAAGCCGTAGTCCTTCGCCTCGTCGGCGGAGAACCACCGTTCGCGGTCGGAGTCCCTCTCGATCTGGTCGACGGTCTGGCCGGTGTGCTGCGCGGTGAGCTCCTGAAGCTTCTTCTTGGTGTAGAGCATCTGCTCGGCCTGGATGGCAATGAGGGAGGCCGAACCACCGATGCCGCCCAGCGGCTGATGCATCATGATCCGCGCGTGTGGCAGCGCGTAGCGCTTGCCGCGTTCGCCGGCGCACAGCAGGAACTGGCCCATCGAAGCCGCGAGGCCCATGCCAACGGTCGCAACGTCGCACGGGACGTATTGCATGGTGTCGTAGATCGCCATGCCGGCGTCGACCGAACCACCAGGCGAGTTGATGTGCATGTAGATCTCGCGCTCGGGATCCTCAGCGGCCAGCAGCAACAGCTGGGCGCAGATCTTGTTCGCGATCGCGTCGTCGACCACCGAGCCGAGAATCACAATGCGGTTCTTCAGCAGTTTGTTGAATACGTCGTCGTCGGGAGACACGCCGGACGACGGCATCCGTCCCTGCGGATCGTCGACCGAACCGGAGGCCGGGGAGTACAGCGCCACGCTTGTCACCTGCTCGTCTTCGCTGGTCGGCCGCGCTTTAGTGCGCGTTCGACGTGCCTACTGGGGTTATCGGATGCCAACGATCCGACCCTAACCGGCCGATCGTGTTCCGCGGCATACTCTCGCGCGCTGTTCGCTGTAGGCGCACCCCGCCAGCCGGGCCGAGCCCCCGGTCAAGAAGACCGTCACGAAGACCCGGCGGCGACGTCCTGCTCGAGGCGGTTGAGGTCGACGGTCCGGCCGGAAGCGTCGGTGACCACCGCGTTCTCCAGCACGTAGGCGAGCGCCTTGCTCCGCAACACGTCGGCGACAGCGAGCGGAACGGTTCCGCTGCGAACCAGCTGCTGGGCGTAGTCGTCCGGGCTCACCCCAGCTCGCGAGGCACGCCGGACGATGTATTCGGTCAGCTCAGCCTCCTCGATACCGAGCTCCTCCTTCACGACCACCGCGTCGAGCACGAACTGAGCGCGCAAGTCTCGCTCGACGTCGACCTTGGTGTGAGCCTCGTGAGCCTCGAGTGACTCGTCTTGCGAGGCAAGGTAGGCATCGAGGTCGAGCCCGTTTGCCGCCAATTGCTGCGCGAGCGACTCACGGCGGTTGCGGATCTCGTCGTCGACGGTTCGCTCGGGGAGCGGGATCTCGACCTGGCCGAGCAGCGCCTCGAGGACGTTGTCGCGGGCTTGCATGCCCTGCTCCAGCCTCTTGACGCGTTCGAGCCGGGCCCGCAGGTCGGCTCGCAGTTCGTCGAGGGTGTCGAACTCGCTGGCTTCCTGGGCGAACGCGTCGTCGAGGGTCGGCAACTGCTTGGTGCGCACGCTGCGGACCGTGACCGACGCGCGCCCCGTCGTCTTCGCCATCGCGCCGCGGCCACCGAGCGCGGTGTCGAACTCTGCGGACTCCCCCGCCGACAGGCCGATCAGCGCCGAATCGAGCCCTTCGATCAGCCCTTCGCTGCCGACTTCGTACGACAGGCCGGTGGCGGTGCCGTCTTCGATCGGCTTCCCGTCGACGCTCAGCCCGAGGTCGATGCTGACGAAGTCGCCGGCCTCGACCGGCCGCTCCACCGACGTCAGGGTCCCGAAGCGGTCGGCGAGCGACTTCAGCTGCTCATCGACGTCCGCCTCGGTGACCTCGGCATCGTCGACGGTGACCGGCAGCTTCGTGAGTTCGGGCAGTTCAATAGCAGGCCGGACGTCGACCTCCGCCGTAAACGTCAGCTGCTCGCCGTCCGCGAAGCTGGTCACTTCGATCTCGGGCTGGCTGAGCACCCGGACGTCGGCCGCCTCGACCGCCTGCCCGTAGAACTGCGGGATCGCGTCGTTGACGGCCTCGTCGAGGACCACGTCGCGCCCGATGCGCTGGTCGACGATGCGGGCCGGGACCTTGCCGGGCCGAAAACCCGGGATCCGGATCTGCCCGGCGACCTTGCGGTAGGCGGCGTCGACGCTCGGCGTCAGCTCCTCGAAGGGCACCTCGACAGTGAGCTTGACCCTGGTCGGACTCAGCGTCTCGACTTCGCTCTTCACGGAAAGGTTGCTCCTCGGTTGGATCAGTGCGGGGCACACACGCGGCACACGAGATTAACCGAGGCGGGACGCCGAGTGCTTGGCGCGGTCACGATCAGCGGAACATCTGCGGGAAAGGGTCGGGGCGGGGAGATTCGAACTCCCGATCTCCTGCTCCCAAAGCAGGCGCGCTAGCCACTACGCTACGCCCCGGGGCGTAGCCCGTAGTCTAGGCGCCGCGGACGATTGACTCGCGGGTGTAGCTCAATGGCAGAGCCCCAGCCTTCCAAGCTGGCCATGCCGGTTCGATCCCGGTCACCCGCTCCATCGAGAAACCCTTACACAGCAAGGACCAGCCGGCAAGCTGGCCACGCCCGTTCTCCCCGTCACCCGCCCGACCCGGCCGACCTCGGTCGTGACCGTCTTCGGGGGGAAGCCATCGCGGCTGTCACCCGAGCCGCAGGGCCGTGCGCGCCATCACCGAGATGGTCTTCCGTCTCGGCGGAGCATTCCCGTCAACAAGCCGCCATCGCCATCAGCCGCCAGCACAGCAGCGGCGTTGCGCCGCTCACCGGTGCGCAACACATCACGTCCCACGCCGTGTCTCGTCCAGTCGGATCGACAAACAAGTCCTGACCGGCGTCGACGATCCGGGCCGCAGGCTGCGCCCAGTCCCAGACAACAAGACCAAGCGATGGACGCTCGGTACCTGAGGGCGGCGCTCGCGGCGCCCTTGAGCGCGCCATCCTTATCGGTTACGACCTAACGGCGCGCCTCATTCGGAGCTTCATTCGTGCTCTCGTTCGGCGGAAGGTGGCCGTCGATGAGGTTAAGCAGTGCGTCGGCGATCTGGTCGGGTGTGGGTGGGCAGCCGGGGATGGCGAGGTCGACGGGGAGGACCGCGGAGACGGGGCCGATGAACGAGTCGGACGTTCCGAGGATGTCGATGCCGAGCGCGCAGTTTCCGAAGGCGGCGACCCTTCGTGGTTCGGGCATCGCGTGGTAAGCGAGGAGCAGTGCATCGTGCATGCGGGTGGTGACGGTGCCGGTGACAAGTAGGACGTCGGCGTGGCGGGGCGAGGCGACGATGCCGAGACCGAACCGCTGCAGGTCGTAGTGCGGGCCGACCGCGAGCGTCAGTTCGTGCTCGCAGCCGTTGCACGAGCCGGCATCGACGTGTCGGATCGCAAGGCTGCGCGCACGGTCGGGTCGAGGCAGGTCGAGATCGCGCCGCAGCCGGCGAAGGTCGCGTAGCAAGGTGAACATCAGCGGTCCGCGCAGGCGTAGCACAGTTCGAAACTCTTGTTTATTAAGGGAAAGTCGGGCAACAAGTTGCCGGCGGCGGCGTGCGCGACGGCCGGCCAGTTGGCGTACGAGCCGGTGCGCAGCCGCACCCGCGACACGAAGTCGCCGGCGCATTCGATGACGCAGCTCGTTGCACCACGTGGGCTTTCGACGAACCCAATCCCGATCGGCTGCCGGTCGGCGTCTGTGACTGCCACCGCAGGCACCACGGGTCCACCCTCGAGGAGCGCGTCGAGCAGATCGAAGGACTGTCGCAGTTCGAGTACTCGCTGCTCGAGCCGCGCCCGCACGTCACCGGTCGCGGTCGATGGTGTGACCGGCACAAAGCTGGCGTAGTTCGGGTAGGGCGACGTGGTGCGGATGTCATCGGCAACGCCAGCGGCACGGGCCGCCGGGCCGACGGTACCGAGCCGACGGACTGTCGGTGCATCGATGATGCCGATCGCGTCGAGTCGGTCCTGGAAGGAGGCGTTGAAGGCGAGCTCACGCCACCCGACTTCGACGGCGGCGTTGATCTCGGCCAGTTCCCGCGCACACGATCGCACCGCATCGGCGTCGAGGACGAGTTCGCTTCGCCCGACCGCAACACTGCCGAACAGGAACCGGTGGCCGGCGACAGCCATGTTGAGTCGGCGGGCGCGTTCGGTAAGCCCGAGGAAATATGTGTTTCCAGCGGCCATCCCGACCCCCGCGCAGACCGCGGCTACGTCGTTGAGGTGGTTCCACACCCGCTCGATCTCGACCAAGAATGTTCGGGCCCGTGCGAGTTCCGGAGTCACGCGTAGCCCTCGCGTCTGCTCGGCTGCTGTTGCGAACGCCACACTGTTGGCCACCGTGCACCCCGCACAGGCCCGCGTGATGGTGGTCAGCGCGGACGCCGCCGTCGACCCTTCCGCTGCGCGTTCGAGGCCGCGGTGCTTGTAGAACAGCCGCGCGTCGAGGTGCAGGATCTTGTCGCCGACGACGTGGAATCGGAAGTGGCCGGACTCGATGACGCCGGCATGGATCGGTCCGACCGCCACCTGGTACGGATCGTGCCCGCGCACCGGGACGGTCCACGATTCGAGCGGCGCCGCGTGGTCGAGCAGCGGCCGAAGCGGCTCGTGCCCAGCGAAGCCCACGCCGTATAGATCGTGCGCCTCACGTTCGTCCCAACCCATCGCCGGCGCGAGGTCGACGATCGACGGGACGCTGCCTTCGCCGTCCGGTACGACACTGACTAACCGCGTCTGATTGTCTGGTCCGGTCAGCAGCACCCGTACTACGCGCCCACTGTCGGCGGCGTAAAGGCTGCGTGCGCGCCATCCCTGCGCGAGCGCGGTCTCAACAGCGGCTCGAAACGCCGCAGCGGTGGGGCTGCTCACGGCACACCTCGCACGAGCGCATCGACGAAGCTGCTGCCCGCGAGCCACGGCGCCACTGCAGTGAGCCCGAGGAGCACTACCAGCGACACGCCACCCAAGGCGGTGACCAGCCGCAAGCCTGCCGGTTCTGCGGGGTTGCGACGATGCGCCTTGCCGACGACGGTGTCGATGGTCGCGTGCGCCAGCCCGAGGAAACCGAGAGCTAGCAGCACCGCGGCAATAGCAGCCGGCCACGGTCGGCCCGACTCGAAGCCGCCCGCGAGGATCAGTAGTTCGCTGACGAACAGCGGGGACGGCGGCAGCCCTGACAGGGCGCCGAGCGACAAGCCCATCGTCGCACCGAGCGAAGGTGCAGTGCGTCCAATGCCGCTGACCGCGTGCCGGGCCGCGCGCGGCTCGTGCGCCAGCAGCGGAGTTGCTGCGTAGAAGCCCAGCGCTTTGGCGATGGCGTGTCCCACGATGTGCAGGGCGACGCCTGCGAGTGCAAGCGGGGTGCCGAAGCCAACGCCGAGGGCCATCACCCCGAGATGCTCGAGGCTGGAGTAGGCGAGCAGCCTTTTGAATGCCATCGGCCGCCACAAGAACGGGACCGCGATCGCAAGTGAGACAAGCCCGAATCCGATCAGCACACGCTGCGCTGCCGGTACTCCGATCAGCGGCGCGAGCGCACGGTCGGTGCGCCACGCGACGAGCAACACAGTCGGTAGCAGGGCGGCCGATAGCAGCGCGGACACCGGCGGCGGGGCTTGGGAGTGCGCGTCGGGCAACCAGTTGTGCACCGGCGCCCATCCGATCTTCGCGGCCAGACCGATCAGGATTAACAGGTATGCCGACAGCGCGGTCGAGCGCCCCGATCCGAACGTCGCCAGCCGTCCCCACGCCAGTCCGCTGACCCCACCGGTCGGCACACCAGCGGCGAGGATCGCGATACCGAGCAGCGCGATACCCAGACCAAGGGAGGTGAGGATGAGGTACTTCCAGCCCGCCTCCAGCGCGTGTGCTTTGCCGCTGAACCCCACCAGCAGCGCGGACGCCGCGGTCGTCGCCTCGACCAGCAGCCAGGCCTCGCCGAGGTTGCCGGCCAGTGGCACCGCGAGCAACATCGCCCAGAAAAGAAACAGCACGGCGTAGTAGACGCGGTCACGATGGCTCTCAGCGACAAACGAGCTGTGGGCGCCATACAGATAGGACGCCGACATCCACACGCTGGCTAGCCCGACGACAGCGGTAACGGCGAGCAGCAACGCACCCGCGGCGTCGACCACGATCCAGTGACCGACCAGCGGATGGCCGGCGTGTCTCACCGCAACAGCAACAAGCACGACAGCGAGCACTGACGTCGCGACGGCACAGGTGCGCGCCAGCACGGTGAGATGTTTAGTTGGTGCAACAATGACCAGCCCGGCGGTCACAAGCGGTACCGCAACGACGACGACCGCAAGGGCTTGGGTGCTAGTCACGCAAACTCCGCAACGCCGCGCTGTCGCCCGCGCCGAATTCGCTGAAGATGCGCAAATGAAACAACGCCGCGACGCACACGATCAGGGTCAGGTCGAGCGTCACGCCGAGCTCGATGATGACAGACGAGGCGTGCGGTGACTCGATCGCCGCCAGCGCCAGCCCGTTCTCGACGAGCACGATGCCGAGCACCTGAAACAACGTGGACCGCCGCGTCGCAGCACACGCCAGACCAGTGGCGACGAGGGCAAGAACCGCCCGTTCCGCCGGGCGGGACGTGAGGCCGAAGGCGGGTACCACCGCCGTCAACAGCAGAATCAACACCACTGCGACGCCGACACGCGCCATCGGAGGGATACGCGCTCGCAGCGGCTGTGACTCCCGGCTGCGGACCACCGCGACGAAGAACAGCGCACCAAGTGCGACTGCGCGCATGGCGAGCGCCAGCCCAGCCACGACGTCGCTTGCCGTGCCGGCTTGGCGCAGCGCGATGGCCGCGAGCACCAGCGCCTGAGTCGTCACGAGACCGACCGCGATCGATCGACGCCGCACCACGACGACACCGAGCCCCAGGCCGACCAGCAGCCATCCCGTGGCACCCGTCACGACCCACCGACCCCACGGGCGACGACACCCAGTAGCGCAGCCAACGCCGCCACACCGAGCAGGCGAGGTACCAGTAGCACGCGCATCTTGGCCTGCAACGACTCGACAAGAGCGAGTGCGCCGCACATCAGAACAAGCATCAACGGCAGCACCGCAAGCTGTGCCCAGGCAGCGCGCGGGTGCGGGAGGAAGACCTGCGCAGCGAGTACCAGAACAACCCAATGCCGGGCGGCTGCCGCCCACTGCAAATAGGCCAGGTCGCGACCGGCATATTCGAGCAGCGGTGTCTCGTGGATCATCGTCAGCTCAAGGTGGGTGTCGGGGTTGTCGAACGGCTGACGGCCGGTCTCCGCAACGACAACAATTCCGAACGCCAACGCCCCCAACGGCAGCGCAGGGCTCGACCAGACCGCACCGCCGGCGGTGTCGGCGATCATCCCGAGCAGGTTCGACGTGCCCGTCAGCATCACGGCGACGGCGAGCGCTAACAGCAACGTCGCCTCGACGAACACGGAAATCGTCAGATCGCGGCTCGCGCCCATCAGTGAGAATCCGTTGGCGACATCCCACGTGCTCGCGGCCGCGGCGAAACGGGCGAGGGCGAGCAGGCCGATCAACACGATGACGTCGTGTCCGACGCCGAGGTTGGGTCCGACCGCGTTCACCGGGACGAGCCCGACCGCGGCGACGAGGCAGGCGCCGATCACGGCCGGCGCGAGCCGGTAGACCACGGTCGTCCCTGCCACGTCGACGGTGCTCTTGTTCCATAGCCGACGAAGCTCGCGGTAGGGCTGCAGCGGCGACGGACCGCGCCGACCTTGCAGTCGCGCTTTCCAGTGCTGGATCAGGCCAGGCAATAGCGGCGACAGTGCGAGTCCGCCGATGACCTGGACGGCGCCGCTGGCAACCGTAGACGCCGTCATCCGAGCCAGCCGATCCGGCCGGCGATCAGGACGACAAGCACCAGGCCGATGAGGTAGCCGACATACATCCCAAGGCTTCCGCTCTGCAAGCGGCGCGCATACGCGGCACCGGCAAGCGACCACCGCGCAACCGGCCGATAGATCCGCTCGTCGATCAGGTTGGGCACCTCGCCCTCATACGCGACCTGCGTGACGACGCCACCGTGCGTGTGCACGTCAATCTCCCGGCGCGGTCGTAACACGACCTCGAGCACCAGCCGCAGCGGCTTGGTGAAGCCTGCGCTCGACCACTGAAGCTCTGGCACAACCGGCTGCCCACACACCCAGGTCGGCGCAACATGGGCGGTACGTTGCCCACGCAGCAGCGTCAGCACCGCGGTCACCACGACGAGGACCACAGCGATCCCAACCGTCGGCAACGACCCTGTGCCGGGCACGTAGAGACCGGCATGGACTGGCGCGTAGCCCGACCAAGGAGCGATCGCGACGAGCCGGCTCAACAACAGACCCGGCACGAGACCCAACGTCATGCACGCCAACGCAAGTACTGCGACAGCGCCGCGCATCGGTACCGCGACCTCGAGCGCATCGCGAACATGGGCACGCCGCGGCGGACCGAGCAGCACGAGACCAACCACTTTGACGAAACAAAACACTGCGAGCGCTGCTGTCGCCCCTAGCGCAGCCAGTGCGACCGCACCCGCCGTGCCGTCGCCAACGTGACCCGACATCACCACATGTAACAACGCCTGCAACGTCAGCCACTCCGAAGCAAAACCGTTCAACGGCGGCAACCCAGCGATCGCCATCGCCCCGACGAAAAACGCTCCGCCGGTCCACGGCATCCGCCGCAACAGACCGCCAAGCCGGTTGAGTTCGAGTGAGCCGACCGATCGTTCAATCGATCCCGCACACAAGAAGAGCAACGCCTTGAACACCGCATGGTTGACGGTGTGGAGAAGTGCCGCAGCCAACGCAAACGCAGCCCAGACATCCTCGCCGTGCGCACGAAGCACAAGGCAAGCACCAAGACCCAACACGATGATGCCGAGGTTCTCGATCGAGTGCAGCGCCAACAGCCGTTTCAACTCGTGCTGGAACAAGGCATAGGTGACGCCTCCGACGGAGGACACCGCACCGACGGCGAGGACGAGGACGCCGAACCAGGTCGGCAGCACACCAAGCCAATCGACGAAGACGCGGATCATCGCGTACACCGCAAGCTTGATCATGACGCCGCTCATCAATGCCGAGACCGGCGCCGGCGCCATCGGGTGCGTCCGCGGTAACCACGCGTGCAACGGCACGAGACCGGCCTTGGTGCCCATACCGACCAACGCCGCCAACGCGATGCCGATCTGCAGGCCAGACCCTGGCCCGACGACACCGGCCGTTCCAAACGCCCCCGCATGCGCGAGCAACAGCACAGCCACCCATGTACCGACCCCGCCGAGGTGGGTGATCGCGACGTAGATGAAAACGCTACGACGTGCCTCCGCGTCAGCGTCGCGGTGAAGGAGGATGATCACGGCCGGCAACAAACTCATCAGTTCCCAACTGCCGAGGAACGTAATGGCATCGCGAGCACACAGCAGCCCCGCCATCGCCAGCACGAACACCCCGGTCAACGCACCGACCAGTCGCCCGCGACGGGAGCCGTCGAGGTACCGAGAGGAATACGCCAACGCCGGTGCGGCAACCAGACCGAGGGTTGCTAAGAACACCCCGGAGAGGCGATCGACACCGAGTCGCGGTGTGAGCTGACTCGTGAACACCGCGCCAACCGCATGTCCAGTCGCCAGAGTCGCGCAACCGGCGACGATGAACATCGTGGCGCCGGCAGCTTGCAACCCAAGACCACGTCGCCACGGCCCACGCAGGAGCGTTACGACGACACCCATCGCGATGGCTGCGACGGCAAGCCAACACAGGACGGCGATCACGAGGAATCGAGGTCATGCAGAAGAAACTGCTGCTGCGCTAACTGATGGGTGATGATGTCCCGGCCAGCCTCAAGCAGGTCGAAGACCCGCTCATCATCGACACGGTAAAAGACAGTAGTTCCGTCGCGACGCGACTGAACAAACCCGATCCGCCGCAACGCCGCGAGATGCCGCGACGTACTGCCGGAGTCAAGATCGAGATCCCCTTGCAAGACCCCGACCGAGCGCTCACCGTCGCGCAACAACTCAAGAATCCGCACCCGCGCCGGATGACCCAGCACCCGAAACAACGTTGCCTTCACCTCATGGACAGGGCGGGCATTGTGCGGCACCTCGCCACAATACTGCAAATCTTCAAAGATACGCAGTAATGTAGGCCGCTCATGTCGCCGCAACCTCCTCTGGCCGCCCCACGGTCGTGCGCGCTACCTCCGGAAAACGGGACAGGCTCGTCTAGAGACAGCAGAGTGCTCCTTGTTCGCGCGATAGCGCACAGAGGTGTTCGACGGTGCCGTCGAGTCGATGCACGAACAGCTCAGCGGTCGAATGTCTCCTGCGAGAGATCGCAGATGTGCCACAGCCTCCTGTAGCTAGAGGTGGCTGTCGTAATGCTCCACGCCGCGTCGACAGGCCGACCGCCCGTCGTACACGAGCGAAAAGTGTCGACGAGCCGGAAAAGCTGCAATGGCTCCGTCGAGCGCTTCGGCGGCTCCTGACTCGGAATGGAACCCTGGTCAGCCCGTTACAATACCCATAGGGGTATACCGCCACCGCACACCAAGGACGTGACCCATGGCTACGCTCGCACTGACCGCCAACACCTTCGAGACCGCCGTGCTCGACAACGACATCGTGCTCGTCGACTTCTGGGCGTCCTGGTGCGGACCGTGCCGACAGTTCGGTCCGGTGTTCGAGGCGGCGTCGCATGAACACCCGGACATCGTGTTCGGCAAGGTCGACACCGAGGCCGAGCAGGGTCTGGCCGGCGCCGCCGGTATCAGTTCGATCCCGACCCTGATGGCGTTCCGCGCAGGCATCCTGGTGTTCTCCCAGCCGGGCGCCTTGCCGAAGGCAGCCCTGCAGCACGTCATCGAGCGAGTGCGCGCCCTAGACATGGACGACGTCCGCCGACAGATCGCCGACCAGGCAGCTATGAACGCCGACCAGACGATGGCGCAGTCGTGACCTGCGGCACCTCGGTCGTCCTGGACCGGCCGTTTGACGACGCCAGGGCACCGTCGTGGAAGCCATCGACCCGATGACCATGGTCAGCATCTCGGAGAACCCGGCCCTGCAGGCCGTCGTCGACGAGATCGCTGTCAGGCTGAACGCAGCGCTCGCGGCACTGACGGCGGCGGCGCCGACGACTTGACTGACTTACGCATTCATCGACCCTGGAGACTCCGTGGAGCTGGACACGAACGACATGACCCCGATCCTCAACCGGCTGCGCCGCGCAGAGGGACAGCTCGGCGGTGTGATCCGGATGCTCGAGGAGGGCCGGGACTGCCAGGACGTCGTCACCTTGCTCGCCGCGGTCTCGAAGGCTCTGGACAGGGCCGGCTTCGCGATCGTCGCCAGCGGGCTAAGGCAGTGCATCACCCAGCCGGAGAAGGCCGGCACTCCGGACCTCGTCGCTTTGGAGAAGCTCTTCCTGTCCCTCGCATGAGGGACAGGAAGAGGCCGCACCACCCGAGCCAACGGCACCCGATCTACATCGGGTTGTGGACCTCACGTTTGATCCCCCGCCGACCCGCCACTGACCTCCACTCGGCCGGGCCGCGTTCTTCGTACGGACAACTGCCAGCAGATGTACGCCAAAGGCAGCTCGACGAAGACCGCCATCGCCGCAGCGACCACCACCTCAGCGCCGGTAGCTGCGTTGAGGACGTCGAACCAGGCGTCGATGACGAGCATCGCCGCCGCGACCGCCGCGTAGCGCGTGACATCGGGGCTCTCTCGTCTGATCGACAGCCCGGTGGTCACGAGGACGGCGACCAATCCGACGTCGAAGCCGGCCCAGCCGAGCCAGTAGTGATGGGCCGAGTAGTGCCGCGGCAGCGTGATCGCCAGGTACAAAGTCCATGGCGCCATCAGCGCCGCCGCGACGAAGAGGGCGTGCGCCAGGTACGACGGACGCATCCAACGTCGCACTGAGGTCACGCCTGCCGTACCGCCCACAGGTACACGTCGCCGGCGGAAGAGTGCTCAGAGGTGTCCCCCTGCTGAGTCCGACCCAGCTGCTGGGTCGTGAGCTCCGGAAACGCACTCGCGAGCATTGCCTCGGTGAAGAGGCGTTCGGGGTCGGGGGGGCCGGCAAGCCCCAAGGACGCGACGTGGTGTCCCACGACGTACAGGTGACCACCAGGTGCGACCGCATGCGCAGCTGTCGCGAAGAGGTGGTCACGGGCGTCTGCGGGCAGGTGCATGTTGGCCAGGACGACGAGCTGGTAAGCGTCGGCCGTCCTGAAAGTGGTCAGGTCTGCGCAGACGGTGGTCAGGCCACCTCCGGTCTGCTGCGCCCGTTCATTCGCCTGCGCGAGCCCGACCTTGGAGCTGTCTACGCCGGTCACGGTCCAGCCGTGCTGGGCGAGCCACACGGCGTTGCGACCGGTGCCGCACCCGAGGTCCAGCGCCGCACCGGACGCGAGGCCGGCAACGAGCTGGACGAGGAGGGGGTCGGGGTCGGTGGGCCAGAATTCCGTGGCATAGCGCTCGTCCCACATCGCTGCGACGTCGGTGCCTGCCGACGGGTGCTCCCCGGCGTGCCCGTGGCCGTGCGGGTGGTCGGTGTCGCTCATGAGGCTCCTCCTGGGACGGTGCCTTGTCTCCTCGGTGGCGACCAGCCGCGTTAGGGCGGCTGCGCCGGATCTTGTGAGCAGCCCGCGAATTTGGGCATCTCTCAACAGGCTAACAGATACCCCTAGGGGTATAGTCTGCACTGAGAGTTGTGACACGCGTCCGGCCCAGCCCGGCGGCCCCGTTACAACCCAGGCTGCACCAAGAATGGAGCGCACAATGAACGGTTTCATCAGCTTCATGGCAAGCCCGGCCGGACGGTGGACTCGGGCGGTCGCCGGGCTCACGCTCATCGTCCTCGGTGTGCTACTCGCCGGCCTCTGGTGGATTCTTGCCGTGATCGGCGCGGCACCCCTGCTCGCGGGCGCGCTCGACGTCTGCCTATTCGCGCCACTGTTCTCGCTGCCCTTCGCGGGGACCAAGATCCGGCAGAACGCGCAAGCGTGACCCGCGGCGCAGGGATCGCGATGTTCATCCTGCACCGGACGCGTTCCCCCCGCGGCGTATGACCAATCACACGTCCCAAGGCATACCTAAGGGGGTATACAGTCGGGTGGCTGGTAGGAGCAACAACGAGCCCATCGGGCCCCGGCCTGAAGGAGCTAACTCATGGCACGTGTGGTGATTCTGGGTGCCGGGATTTCCGGGCATACTGCCGCGCTGCGTCTGCGCCAGCGGCTCGGCAGGGAGCATCAGGTATTTGTCGTTTCGCCCAACTCAAAGTGGAACTGGATCCCTTCCAACATCTGGGTCGGCGTCGGGCGGATGACACCGAGCGAGGTCACTTTCCCGCTCGCGCCGGTTTATCGGCGGCAGCACATCGAGTTCCGGCAGGCACGGGCTACCGCGATTTGGCCCGATGGCGACAACCACGGCTCGGGCCCGGGAGTTGATGTGGTCTATACCGCGTCCGAGCGCCAGGGCGAGACCGAGCGAATCAGCTACGACTACCTGATCAATGCGACCGGTCCGAAGCTGAACTTTGGCGCCACTCCCGGGTTAGGCCCGGACGGCAACTCATGGTCGGTATGCACGCCCGGCCACGCCGTGCAGGCGGCCAGCGCGTTGGCGGAGGTCATCGCCAAACTGCGGTCTGGGCTGCCCCAGCGGCTGGTCATCGGTGTCGGGCACGGCACGTGTACCTGCGAGGGCGCCGCGTTCGAGTACGCGTTCAACGTCGAGCACGAGCTGCGCACGGCAGGCGTCCGCGACCTGGCCGAAGTGGTGTACCTAACCAACGAGCACGAGCTAGGTGACTTCGGCGTCGGCGGGATGGTCTTCTCCCAGCAGGGTTTCATCACCTCCAGCCAGGTCTGGACCGAATCACTCTTCCGTGAACGCAACGTTCGCGCCATCCTCGGCGCGCACGTGGAACGCGTCGACCCCGGTGAATTGCATTTCGAGACCCTCGACGGCGCCAAGAGCTCCCTCACGTTCGATTTCGCCATGCTCCTGCCGCCATTCCGCGGTGCGGACTTGAACGCCTACGACCGCGTCGGCACCGACATCACCGACCAACTGTTCGCTCCCAGCGGCTTCCTGAAGGTCGACGCCGACTACACGCCGAAGCCCTATGCGGACTGGCGGGCCTCCGACTGGCCGAAGACCTACCAATCCCCCAGCTACCCGAACCTGTTCGGAGTCGGCATAGCGTTCGCTCCACCGCACCCGATCTCGCAGCCTCGCAAAAGCCCCAACGGCACGCTCATCTCACCCGCGCCACCACGTACCGGGATGCCGTCGGGAATCATGGGCCGTGCGGTCGCCCGCAGCATCGCCGACATGATCCGCACCAACTCGACGACTCCCATCCATTCGGCGTCCATGGCGTCGATGGGTGCCGCCTGCGTCGCCTCCGCCGGCGCCGGGCTGCGACACGGCACCGCGGCAGCCATGACCATGTATCCCGTCGTCCCCGACTACGACCGCTACCCCACCCACGGCCGCAGCCTCAAAGACACCTACGGCGAGATCGGGCTGGCAGGGCACTGGATCAAGCACCTGCTGCACTTCCTCTTCATCTACAAGGCCAAGGCTCGCCCCGGCTGGTCCTTCATCCCTGAGTAGCGCATTCCAAGAAGGGAACGCCTTCCGTGCCCCCCATTCCGATGACTGCCGCCGACGAGCGCATCGCTGTCGCGCCGCTGCCAACCGCTCGCACACTTCGCCTGCGCTCTAATCTAGTCGTCCAGGTCTGGCGGTTTGCCCGCATCAACCTCCGGATGCTCCGCACGATTCGCAAAGATCACTGACCACCTGCGTTCGCGCCGCGCCACGCACCAACCCGATCCGTACTCACACGTAGGTGCGACGCCTGCGATGATGCCCAGAATTCTATGGGGGTCTGTCAGAAAGATTGTGTAAGTGGCGTGACCTGATGGTCCCGGCCGAGCGGCTTGGGACGGGACAGGAGAGATCGCCAACGCCATCGCGTTCGTTGCCTCCGCCAAGGATGCGGCCGCCGGCATTGTCTGCGGCTAGGTATCTGCGAACCGCACGTCTATGGCCGGAGCGCGCATGGGTTGGTTTGCGAACTCCTCGATGCCTTCGAGCCACCTGATCTCTGCATTGAAGTTGAGTTCGTCGCGTGCTCGGGAGGGGTCGGCGACTACGTGCCTGACGTCGCCGAGGCGGTACTCCCCCGTAGTGATCGGTGGCGGGCCGCCAGCCGCTGATGCTAAAGCCGTCGCGACATCGCCGATGGTGCACGGCGTGCCACTAGCGATGTTGTAGGCGCGGAAGCCACGTGGCTGACCCCGTGCCGCGAGCACGTTCGCCCGAGCGACGTCGGTGACGTGCACGAAGTCTCGGAGTTGTCTGCCGTCCTCGAACACGCGAGGCGGCCGGTCGGCGGCGAGTTGGGAGCGAAACAGCGCGGCCACACCTGCGTAGGGGGTGTCGCGAGGCATGCGCGGGCCGTACACGTTGTGGTATCGCAAGGCGCGCACGCCTGAAGACGTTTCCCGGGCCCACGATGACGCTAGGAGCTCCTGGGTGACTTTCGTTGCGGCGTAGACGTTTCGGGGATCGAACACAGCGTCTTCGTCGACATGTTCAAGTGTGAGTGGCTCGCGGCATCGAGGGCACCGGGGTTCGAACAATCCGGCTGCGAGGTCATCTGCTTCGCGTGGCGCGGCCCGGACGATTCCGTCGGCGCTGCAGCGGTAGCGGCCCTCGCCGTAGACGACCATCGACGACGCCAGGACAAGATTGCGGACACCCGCCGCTGCCATCGCGGCGAGCAGCACCGCGGTGCCCAGATCGTTGTGGTTGACGTAGTCGGGGAGATCGGCGATGTCCTTGCCAAGCCCGACCATGGCTGCCTGGTGGCACACGACGTCAACGCCACGCAAGGCGCGATCAATCGTCGTCCGGTCACGAACATCACCGGAGATTGCCTCGACGCCGTCCGGCGCTGCTATTGACGCGCCGTACCGGTGCACCGAAGGCAGCAACGCGTCGAGAAGGACGACGTCGTCGCCGGCGGCGACGAAGGCTTCGACGATGTGTGACCCGATGAAGCCCGCCCCGCCGGTCACCAGCACCCGCATGGATTCACCCGCCTTCGGTTGTGGGCAAGGATTCGGGCTCATCGGGCGCAGCACGGTGGGCTCGACGCCGGGATGCGATGACAATCGCGACGGCGATCGCCGTCCATACGATGGCGAGCACGATGACGAGGTTTCGCCCGTATGCCAACGGCAGCAGCGATGCGTTGTCGGAGTAATGCCGCCCACCCGGAGTGAGCACTGCAGTCAGGCCGACCACGAGAACGCAGCCGCTGACCAGCAAACCAATCTGGACGGCGGCTCTGGCACGACGAGGGACGAGCCGGCCGACTAGCACGCCGACCACGCCGATCGCGGGAGCCAGGATCAGGTCATGTGTGAGCGCCGCGGCAATGACCCAGGTGATCCACGACCGGGGGTGCGTGTCGCGGCTGTGGGTGAGGACGCCGCGCACGCCTATGCCGACGAAGCCAAGGCCGACCGCGCCAACGACGATGCGCCCGACTGGTTGCTTCATAGCACCTCCAGCCGGGTGACCCACTTCGTTTGCATGACGCCAGGTCGGTCGGCCGCGATGAGCCGGCACGGGAATCCGTGATCGAGGTCAAGCTCCGCACCGTTGAGTCGTAACGCCAACAGCGTCAGGTGGTCGGCGACCGCGTCGGACTCAAGCAACGATGTTCGGTATCGCCCGCCGGCCTCCAGCGACACCACCCGCACCCGCGCGGACGCCGATGCGCCCGCGTTGTGCACGAGTTCACGCATGGAGACGCCCGTCCATGAGGCTCCGGCGCTCCATCCCTCGACGCAGGCGATCGGCAGCTGCGCATCGTGCTGTGTCATCGCCTGGAGTTGCGCCAGGCTAAACGACGCCGGAGCGGCGACGCGACCGGTGATCGTGAGGCGATACGCCGGGTCGGTGGCAGCGGCGCGGACGCCGGCAGCGCGGGCAGTCCGGTTGATCGGCAGCTGTTGCGAGCCGATGTCAGGGCGTCGCGGGCCGAGCACGTCGAAAGCGCTCAGCGGCCGCAAGGTCTCACCAACCGTGGTGACGGCGACCAGCCCGATGCCCGCCGCGACACCCACCAGCAAGCCGCGCCGGGTCACCCCCGCGGGCTCGTCGATCGGCTCCCTCGACCCTGCCACGTCACCGTCGGCATCGACGCGATCGACGGGATCGACGGTTGACGAAGTCTTCGCAAGAGCGGAGCTCCAACCTGTTCGGATCTCAACCCACTTGATAGAGACGTGGAGGAGAACCGATCCGGCCAGCACCCACGCCGTCCAGTAATGCACTGTGGTGAAGAAGAACGGCCACGAATACCAGTAGAAGATGTTCTGTAAGCCGGTCAGCAACTGGAACACGGCGGAGCCAACGAGCAGCAGCAGCGACCCTCGTTCGGCAATGTGCAGCAGGTTGCGGGCCGGCGGCCATTGCCACAACTTGGGGTAGACCGCCCACAATTTCAGCAGCAACAGCGGAATGCATGCCAGCCCTACCGCGACGTGGAGCCCTTGGGTGAACCGGTACAACGCCACCGGCCGCGTCGGAAACGAGAGTCCCCACTGTGGGTGCTGGGCGAGGTGGCTCGCAACGCCGGTGCTGAACGCCACGAGTAGGCAGGCACCGAGCAGGGTTCCGATCCGCGCTGTCAGGGCGATCGACCGCAACCGGCTTCGGAAGAATCCCGCCCGCAACGGACCCTGACGCAGAAACCGCGGCGGGGTCGGCAGCGGTTTCGTGAGCATCCAAAGCTTCATCTCTACACCGCCGGTTCGAGCGCGGTGAACCACCGCCCGCCAACGCACCAACACTCGCGCGTCACGAAGCCTGCCGCGCCCGCGATACCCCCGATCGTGCCGACCGGAACGCGTGCCCATGGAAACCACGAGGTGACGATCCCGTCGGCGTAGCGGACGCGTGCCGGGCCGACATGCCCGACCGTCGGTGGTGGTTCAACCTCGATGAGAGCGCGGCCGGTCGGTGCAAGCAGTTGCCATACCCGGCGCAGCAGCGCAACCGGGTCGCCCCCGATCCCCACGTTGCCGTCGATAAGCAGCACGGTGTCCCAGCGGCCCTCGCCGGGGATGTGAGTGAAGACGCTGCGGTGCAAGGCGACGCCGCCAGCGGCGCGAGTGAGCGAGACCGCGTCTGGAGTGACATCGATTCCGAGCACCGCATGGCCCCGCGCAGCGAGCGCCACGGTGAGCCGGCCTGGTCCGCAACCGACATCGAGCGTTGTGCCTTGGACTCGCGTCAATACACTGCCGTCCGCATCGTCTGGGCGCGAACACCAGCGGCGCCAGTCCATTGCAGTTCGCACGCCATCGGCGTGCTCGAAGGATGCGCTCACTTGGGTGCCAAGAGCGGCGCTGCGCAGCTGCGCGCCGAACTCGGTCGCGGGCCAAGACTCCGTCGGCATCTCGACGTCGGCTAGCACAAGGCAGCCATCGCGTCGTCCATTTCACGGAATGCCGCCGCAAATGCGGTCGACGGTGCGAGGTCAGCCACCCATCGCGCATCGGAGGCGTCGTCAACATCGCGCAACCAAGGCAACGTTTCGACCCGCAGACCGAGACGGTCGAACCGCTCACGTTGAGCCAGGTAGGTCCACGGTTGAGACATCGGGACGCCGATGAACGCCGCGGCGTTGGGACGTCGCAGTCCGACTGCCCAGTAACCGCCGTCGTCGGCAGGCCCGATGACGGCGTCGGCGGAGCTCCCGAGCAACACAGTCATGGCCTTGTCGAGCAGTTCAGCGGTGAGCTGAGGAGTGTCCATCCCGACGAGGATCTGCGGCAGCAGCGCCGCCGGGTGCGCTGGCGAATGCGGCGGCGATTCGCTCGTCGAGCCCGTCTCCGCATTGCTGGATAACGTCGAAGCCGGCTGCCGTAACCAGATCTGGTGGCCCGTCGAGTACGAGCGTGCGCTGCCTAGCGGCCGAGCGCGCGACCGCGCGGAGGGTGTCGGCGAGTGCCGCCGCGGCCAGCGTGGCCGCCTGCGCGGCGGTGTAAGGCGGGCAGAGCCGAGTCTTCACCCGACCGGCAACAGGCGCTTTCGCGAGCACGAGAACTCGAGCGTCGACCACCTTCATGCGGCAAATACCTCGCGCATGTCCCGGACTGCACGCGCTGTTCCACGAATAGTGCCGGTGACCTTCGACTTGCCCGATTCGTTGGCGATAGCCGACGTCGACCTCGGTCACGCGCCACCCTGCGGCCGCCGCGCGCAGCACCATCTCGAGTGGGTATCCGAACCTGCGATCGACGAGACCGAGCGCGAGCAAGCGGCTCACGTCCGAGCAGCGCGCATCGGACCGAGATCGCGCAGTGGCCATCCGGTGCGCGCTCGGATCTGCCGCGCCAGCATCAGCATTCGCAAGTCGCGCTGCCGCGACCACGCGAGGCGGGTTTCGGCGACACGTCGGCCGAGCACGATGTCGGCTACCCCCGCGGTGACCGGATCGGCGACCAACGGCAACTGCCGCGGATCGAGCGACGCATCGGCGTCCATGAAGCACACGACAGTCGACGTCGCGTGCAACAACCCCGCATGGCAAGCGGCGCCGAAACCACGATGCGGCTCCTCGATGACCACCGCGCCGAGCGAGCGCGCGACGTCGGCACTGCCGTCGTGCGATCCGTTGTCAACCACAATCGGCCGATACCCAACGGGCATCCGCGACAGCACCCACGGCAACGCATCGGCCTCATTCAGGCACGGCAAAACCACGTCGATGGGCGCATCGGTCATGTGCTCGACGCTAAGGCCAGGCGGACGCGAATACTCCTTACGGTCTGAGGAACGCGCGCACGCTAACCCGTCGCACTGCGAAGCGATCCGTAGGCTCCGACTGTGTCAGCTCCCGCAGTCATCGGCCGCGCCCATGCGAGGCTGAGGTTGCGACTTCGGCCGTGCGCTCCTCACATCGACGGCGCTCCTTGTTGCGGCCGTCCTCGTCTACACCGCGGTGCACCTTGGTGCGCACGCTCCCGCCAAGCAACACCTGCAGCTCGGCACCGCCGCGCCGTTCTTTGGCCAACGACGGCACCGGATCCAGATCTGGCCGTTATGGCCGGCCGCAGCCGTCGGGATCGCCATCGTTGCTGCGACACCGCTGACGCGCAGGTTGCCGTGGCGATCGCTGCTCGGCTGCGCCTGGGCGTGCGCCGCAGGATGGGCGGTGCTGCTTGCCGCATCAAGCGGCTGGCGCGCCGTCGCGTCCCCCCTCACCAGCACCACCGAGTACCGGGCCGCGCTGCCTTCGGTCGGGAACCCCGCGCAGTTCGTGCGCGGATTCGTCACCCATCTCCACCTGTACCCGACCCAAGTGAAGGGACATCCGCCACTACCAGTACTCGTGCTCTGGACTCTTGAGCACGTCGGCCTGCGCGGCCCCGGGTGGTCCGCGGCGTTAGTGATCGCAGTAGGCACGTCCGCCGTCGTCGCCGTCGCAACAACGATCCGCTGCGTGGCGGGGCCGGACGTCGCGCGGCGCGTCATCCCGTTTCTCGTGCTCGCTCCCGGCACGGCCTGGATCGCGACCAGCATGGACGGACTCTTCACCGGAGTCGCCGCGTGGGGGGTTGCGCTCCTGGCACTCTCGCGGGACCAACGATCAACTCCCCTGATCGTTGTGGTGGCGGCCGCCGGTGGCGTGCTCCTCGGATGCGTCCCGTACCTCTCCTACGGGCTATTGCCAGTCGCGGCACTAGCGGTGACGACGCTGCTGCTCCCAGTTGAACGGGTCAGCGAACGGACTGCGAACACGAGTGGTTTCTGTTCGCAGGTCGTGGGTCGTCGGCGGACTTGCGGCTCGGGTGCGCCGCGGTCGTTGCCGCATTCACTGCCGACGGATTCTGGTGGCCGGACGGTGTGCGGGCGACCCACCACTTCTACGCACACAACTATGGTTCGGGCAGCCGCCCGTACGGATACTTCCTGTTGGCCGATCTCGCCGTGTTCGCCGTCATGATCGGGCCTGCCACGGTCGCGGGCATCGCTCACCTCAACGTGCGACGCAACCCGGCAGGATGGCTCGTCATCGCGGCCCTCGTCGCCGTCGCCGTCAGCGACCTGAGCGGATACATGCGCGGCGAGGTCGAACGGATATGGCTGCCATACGCGCCATGGGTCGTCGCCGCCGCAGCAGTCCTCACCCGAAGACGAGGATGGATGCTGCTGCAAGTCGCGGTCGCCCTCGCCGTCCAAGGCCTAGTCGTCTCACCGTGGTAGACCCTGGCCTGCCAGTACCGACGGTTCCCCAGACGCGGCACCATTCTGTCCGGTCACAAGTCGATCGTCGATGACGACGCGGGAGCCGAAGACAAGAGCCGTACGGCCGGTGGAATTGGGTCAGGTACGGACCGCGGCAGGGGGTTGAGTGCGTCACGGTGTGCCTCACATCAACGGCATGACCGTATCAACGGACGTCGATGCCGGTTCGGAACGTGGTGATGTGACTTGGGCGCGGTCTCGGATACCGCGCAGCATTTTCTGGCTCATCAGGAAGCTGATCGGCTGGACCGGCTCTACGAGCAGGGGTGCCCAACGGCGGGTGTATCGGTAGCGCTCGCGCACGATGAGCCTGCTTGTTCCGTTCGGCTGCTCGTTGAGGACGAAGGCCCAGGTGAAGTCACAGGGTGCGGCCTTTCCGGCCGTTGGGGGTGCGCTTCGTAGGACGAGGGCTCGCCTCGCTTCGACGAAGGCCACCGTGAGGCCGACACCGGGAGCGAGGGCCACATCGGTGCCCACCTGGATGGATTGCCACGCGGGCACGATGTGATCAGCGCTGTGGATCTGGCATCCGAGCAGGTTCTCCAGGAAATCGTAGCTGTAGAAGCCGCCACGTCCCTGTCCCAGCTGGGCCAGCCATGGCCAGACGTCATCGGGTGGCCGAAGGACAGTGATCGCTCGGGTGGCGGTCACGTTCGCCGCAGGTAGGAACTCGTCCCCCGGTAGATCCCTCGCTATTTCCTCGTCGGTGGCGCCCCACCGCAGGTAGCGGCTACGCGCGAGACCTAAGGTCGCCGCGACGGCGGCGGCCGCGATCAGTGCAGAGGTGACTGGTGCTGTACGAGGCTTCATGTGTTGTCCTGATCCGATTCGTGGCGATACTCCCGTGGGGGTTGCCGGTTCACGGGCGTGGCGGGACGTTCAACGCAAGGCTGTCCGGCACGAATCCACCTTTGATGTAGGGCAGGTCGCCCTCGGGGAGGTGCCAGAGCGCGCTGACCTGGTCGGGAACGACCCGGCCGTCGATGGATCGCCAGTTGTGCACCGGCGTTCGCCATTCGGCACGCACCAGACCGGAGGGCAAAGCGGCGAAGCGGTCGGTGGTGGAGAAGTCGAACGGGGCGCCGGCGTCGTCTATGTACACGCGAGCAGTGACGCTGAGACCAGCGTCGACGAAGGTGACATCGAAGCTGTGGCCATCTACTTCGGTCCACGTCGTGCTCGGCGTGAGCAGCATGGAGGGTGCGAGCATGATTGCGTCGTTGAGATAGGTCGTCAGCTCGCCGATGTCGAACTGCGGTCCGTGGCCCTCGACGACGGTGAAGCGACCGAATAGCTTGCCAGTCATCTGACCGTGACCGGCAAGGTAGGTATCGCGGCCGTACATCGGGATGACGCCGGCGAAGCGAATGCGCATCACGAACACGCGGCCGATCTGCACAGCGGAGTTGTATTGCCACGCCTCGGCCGGCATCCAGCCGAGGCCGCGACGAAGCCAGAACTTGCCGCGGAAGCGAACCCGGAACGACCATGCCCGCGGTTGCCCAACGACGCCCATGAAGTGCAGGTACCTGCGGACGACCGACGGCAGATGAGCTATCTCGTTCGCCGTTACAGCCCCCTCGTCACCCGGCTCGCTCGACAGCTCAGCGGTCGCCACCGCCTCATTGAATCGACGACCCAGCCCGTCTTGAGGAACGGGCGTCGCGAGAGGCGTTCGGCTGGCAAGGTCGGGCTTAGACATTGGCGCGCAGTCGTTGGTGCTCAACGGTGCCCGACTTTCCCTGCGCCCGGAGGGTGGAGAGATCCCGGAAGCCGGCCGTCGCCGTCGCAAGCAACAAGACGCCTGCTCCGAGGCCGGTCGTGGCGGCCAGAGCGGAGCCCGACATCAGCGCGACGAGGATGAACGGCACAACGGTCAAGGCCCAGCCAACGGGGCGGAATCGGGGAATGTCGACTAGGTGGTCGAGCCGGAGCAGCAGCGGCCCGATGGTGATGGCAATCGACGGCAGCACCCAGTCACTGTGCCCGGTGGCGATCACGATGACAGGAAACGCGAACGAGGCGACCAGTTCGATAACGGTCGCGATGCTCACGGATCGCTCGATGCGTTTCGCTGCGGCGCTGGTCGGACGCCCGCCGATACCGGCAGTGACACGTATGGCATACCCGAGTACCGCGATCGAGAGGACTATGCCCGTCGCGGCCAGCGCCGTTCCGGTGATGCCGGTGACACTCAGGCCGCCACGGACCAGCCAGAACGCCGCGAAGGCAAGCTGGATGAACCCGCCGACCTTGCGCACCCGCTGCGACCACGCCGCCTGTGGGCTTAGTTCGGCAGGGGTCGGTGTGCGGGTAATGGTCATTTGGTGCTCCGTCGGGTCTGGTACCAGGCGATCGTGTCGCTAATAGCGGTGGCGAGCGGGGTCGCCGCGGTGGCGAAGGTGGCTTCGTACTTGGCAGTGTCCAGGACGAACGGCTGCTCGAACTCATACGACATCTCGGCTAGTCCTCGCATCATCGGGCTAGCCAACCCGAGAACCGACAGCATCAGCTTGGAGACACTGCGGATGCCGACCGGGTGGTGAACCTCATCGGCGACGAGCTTGAGCAGGGCACTGGTCGTCACAGTTTGCGGGCCGGGCAGGTGCCATATCTGGCCGACCGCTCGTTCGTCACTGCCCAAGGTGACCAGGCCGGTCGCAATGTCAGGCACGTAGCTGTAGGTGTGAAGCAGGTCGGGGTTGCCGATGAAATCGGCGCGCTTACCAGCCACCGCATTGCCGAAGACCCGCGAACCCAACGTCGATTCGGTCACGCCGGCCCCGAAGAAGTCCGACGCCCGTCCGATCGCGATCCGGACTCGACCAGCATGTGCCGCGGCAACAAGCTCCTCGGTCATCGCCGCGCGGGTACGGCCTTTGGACGTGGTGGCAGCCAACGGCAAATCCTCCGTCAGCGTTCTACCGTCCGTGGGGCCGTAGCCGTACACGTTCTCCAACGTCACCAGCAGGGCGTCGGCGCGTTCCGCCGCGACCACCACAGTGCGCTGCAGCGGCGGGAACAGCTCCGGCCACCTGGTGTATGGGACATTGAGGCATTGGTAGATGACAGTGGCGCCCTTGACGGCATCGATCGCAGTCTCGCCGTCGGTGAGGTCCGCATGCCGCCAGTCCACACCCTCGGACAGGTTCGCTGGTTGGCGCAACGAGATCGACCGCACCGCCAAACCTGAGTCGGCCAGCCGCTCGGCGACAGCCCGACCAACCTGCCCCACGCCGAGCACGACGTGCAGCGGTGAGTCGTTCACCGCGCTGGCACCTGGACCGTCGACGTGCCAGCCTGGTCGGAGCCCGGGGTTCGCACCGGCGACCGGTCGATCTGGATTTCCCAGCTGTTCGCCAGCGCCGCGATCGCCGCGACACCAACCAGCATCGGCGCCGCAACGGCCGCGACGACACCAGCTGTCACCGGGATCTCGATGACCGTGTGGCCCTCATCGTTGCGAATGGTGATCCGGCGTACGTTGCCCTCATGCACGAGCGTCTTGACCCTGTCCACCAACGCCTCGCCCCGCACCTTCGTCGTCTCCGTCGTCGAGTCTTTGGACTGGTCTGTCGGATGCTCTGTTGTTGTCATGTGTCCACCCTGAGCGGGCACTGAGCCACGCGGCAGAGGCTTAGTACCCGCGCCGAAAGGACCTCACGGCCAGCCGCCCACCCCGCCATGTGTCTCGTTACCCCAACGAGTCCACGCAAATGTCCAAAGCACCCACAGCACGCAGTTCTGCGCGCCGCTCCCAGTGCTGTAATGGCGTGACCACCTCACTCGGGGTGTACGTCGCCCCCGGCGTCAGCCCTTCCCATGTGCCATCACTACAGATCACGCCGGCAGGTTCGCTGGCCGGGCACACTGTCGACTCGTCCCACAACACAGGCCACGCCATTCGCGCGTCCTCTGCGAACGTGCGGCAGCGACGTTCCGGATCCTGAGTTATCACCAACATTCCTGCTCCGCATGGCATTCGGCCGCTGCGCGTCGTAGTCAGAGGCGTACTATTGGTTATGTAAGCAGTTGGGGATGCTGAGATTCGTGACCAGTGCCACACGGTCACCTCCCGCAGATGTGCGGGTGGTCACGAGGAGCGACTGGTGAGACCGACCCCTGTCATGAACAGAAGGGGTGCGGTCTCACATGTACGCCAAGACAGCACGACGTCTTGCCCACTTGATCACCGTCGGCGTCGTGGCCGGCGCGACAGCAACAGTGCTGATCTCCGGAACGGCCAGCGCGCACACGAGCAGCATTGCCGGTGTCGCGACCTGCGACGCCACCACCAACACGTGGTCGATCCAGTGGTCCGGTCATACGGATTCGGTTCCATCGCATGACATCGCCACCGTGACCACCACCGCACACACGCCAAGTGGTTCGACGGTGCCCGTGACAGTCACCACAACGTTGGCCCCGAACGCCACCTATTCATTCACCCAGAGCGAAATTGCTGGCGCGAGCACATCGGCGTCCGTCACTGTGCACGTGGCTTGGACTCCGGACACCAGCAAGTCCGGCAACACTTCTGGCAACAGTGACACCTTCGCGGCCAACGCCTCGGGAACTGTGCCGCTCAGCGGTAGCTGTGTGAGCGGTTCGCAGACACCCACGCCGACACCGACACCGACAGTGACGCCGACACCGACAGTGACGGCGACGCCGACGCCGACAGTGACGCCGACACCGACAGTGACGGCGACGCCGACGGTAACGCCAGTCGTGGTGACCCCGACACCGACGGTGACGGTGTCCCCGACAGTTGCGCCGTCGGTGCTCGGCATCACGATCGTGAAGTCGCCGCCGACGGCTACCCCGCCGGCTGCCTCGCTGCCGTTCACCGGAATGCCGCTAGTCCCCATGCTTGGGCTGGCAGTCGGACTGATGCTTGTTGGTGGGTTGCTTATCGGCTCCGTGCGTCGGCACCGCTTAATCCGCTCCTGAACAACACCGAGCGGTGCTTTGGCAGACTCGTCCACGCAAAACCACGGCGCTGCCCCACGCGGCACCCAGAGCACCGGTGCACACACCGCTACCGAAATGTCATCCCGCAGCGGGCGCATCTCCATAGCTGTGGAAGCGTCCGGCTGGGTCCTTCTCCCCGCGAATCAACTCAAGGCGCTCGCGATTTGCTTGCGCCATGAAGGGCGCACTTCGCCGGGCCAGGTTCTCGTCTGCGAGCTGGATCCCACTTGAGAGAGGCGACAGCTCGGCAATCCCGTCGAGAACCCAGTTCGTCACGGTCATCTCGTCGGCTGGGTTCTGCCAAAGGCCGTAGATCGCGATGTAAGTCTCATCCTCAAGTGAGTAGGCCATGTCGGCGCGAGCCAGTTTCGGCGACCAGTTCATCCAGATGAAGTGCGCGGGTGGCTCCGGAAGTCTCTCGAGGATGCGGTTCAGGCCGGGCAGGAGCTCTTCGGCAGACGCGTGAGTCCACATGTTGTCGACGACGTGGAAATGCTCGAGCGGATAGTTCGACATCGTTTCCGCCGTCAGCGTCTGCAGCGGCATCTGATCGAACGGCGTGAAATGGTGCGCCCCCTCCGGTCGGCTCTCGAGGAAGGAGAGATCCGTCGTCGCCTGCTCAACGCTGTCGGCAAAGACAGCGACGATCAGCATGATGCCCGCCGCCCCGGTGTTCGGAAGCCGGCGGGACACCACAAACATCAACTCCACTGTGGTGGACACGTCCGGGCCGACTCGGTGGGTCCAGCGAAGGATCTCCTCGAACTTGTCGATGGGGTAGATGCCGAGTTGCGCGCCTATCACTCGCGGGCGGCGGTAGAGCTTCAGGTGGAAACGCGTGACTACTCCGAAAAAACCTGGACCGGCGCCACGAGCTGCCCAGTACGCATCGGCGTTCTGCTCAGGACTCGCGTGTCGAAGTTCGCCGTCGCCGTCTACGTAGTCGATCGCGACCACGTTCTCGCAGGCCATTCCGAGCGCGCGCGAGTTCCAGCCAAAGCCGCCTTGGAGGAGATAGCCGCCGAGTCCGACGCCTTGGCAGTGGCCGACCGGGAAGAAGAGATCTCGCTCGGCGAGCAGATCATCAAGCTCATTGCTCCGACAGCCCGGGCCGGCCGTGGCCGCCATCGCACTCGCGTCGATCGCCACCTGGTTTAGGCGTGAGACGTCCAGCAGCATGCCGCCCTCACGTACGTGGTTGCACGACCAGCTATGGCCGCCGGAACGGACGCCCACCTTCCAGCCGTTCGCCGCGGCCATCCGAATCGCGGCGATGACCTCCTCCTCGGTGGTCGCCTGCACGATCACCTCTGGGTACCGATCTGGCAGATGCCGGTTGCGACACGTCGCTCGCCGGGCCTCCTCGTAGCCAGGGTCACCGCGTCGAATGACCGCAGATTGGGTGGGCATAGCTACGAGCGCTGCGTTTCGAGGGCCGCGGGCGCCGTCTCGCCAGCACCGCCCGTTGGCTTCTCGATGGCGGCCAGGACGATGGTTTCGGTGTGCACCAGGTGCTGGGCCAGCGCCTGCGAGGCCGTCGCCGGGTCGCCCGTGCGAAGCGCTGCCAGGAGATCTGCGTGCGCCTTTCCGCGTCGCTCAGACTCGTTCGGATCTCTCGCGACTCGGTTGAACGCGTAGCGGACATACCGCTCCGAGGCATGCCACAGCATCTCGAGGAATCGCTCGTCCCACGCCGTCACTGCGGGCCGAAGCATCTCGAGGTGGAAAGCGGAATGCGCTTGGTGTCTTTCATCCCCGTCCCCCGCCTTCGCATGGGCATCCTGAAGCGTTTCCAAACGCGCGAAGTCATCGGCTGTGAGCAGCGCGCTGGCACGGGCAGCAAGCTCGGGCTCGATGGCTAGCCGCAGCCGGTAGACGTCACGGAACTCCTGAGATTCCAATGGCGCGACCATGGCGCTCTTCGCCCGACGGGGCACGACGAGACCTTGGACCTCAAGTCGCCGTAAGGCCTCGCGAACGGGGATCAGGCTGACGCCCAACTGATCGGCGGTCTTGCGAAGCGAGAACTCCTGCCCAGGTGCGAGGTCTCCGGAAAGGATCGACCGCCTGATTTCGGAGGTCACCTGATCAACCACCGAGACGACGTCAAGAGACCGCACGAAAGCAGGCGGATCCATTCAGTCTCCCATCGGAATCTGCACCCCCGCGGGGCAACGCGAACAGCCGTGCTCCCGCGCTTTGGCCGGCAAATCGTAGCATGTGATATGTGATAACGGTCACACGGCATTCAGGTGCCGCGGGAGCGCTCCCGGCTTGATCATACTGTTATTACATATGCTGCTATCAAGTATTGCAGGCACTGATGAGGGCTGCTAGCGTCCCCCGCGCCGGGTCTAACGACGCACTTCACGACGTAGGGGTTGCGATGACAACGAAGTCGGTCAGGTTCACGAATGGGGCCCTCACCCCTGCTCTGGCTGGTGTCCTCTGTCTTGCTTTGGCCGCCTGCGGGAGTAGCGGAAGAGCGCCGGCACGACCACCTCTGCGGCAAGCTCGTCAGTGCAGTGGACTACGCCAGCCGGCTACGCGGCGGCGGGCGGCATCGCGCTGCCCGGCTCCTACCCGACTCCGACGAAGTCGCCGGCCAAGGGTTGCAAGATCGGGTATGTCTCCCCGACCGACTCGATCCCCGGCATCAAGGCAGAGATCCAGGGGATCACCAACACCGCCACGCAGTTCGGCTGCACCGTCGTGACCAGGGACGGGCAGCTCAACCCCCAGAGTCCAGGTGACGGGGATGCAGTCCCTCCTGAACGAGGGCGTCGTGGCCTCATCGTCGACCCGCTCGTCATCGATGCGCTCGCTGCACCGATCAAGCAGGCGAACCAGCAGCACGTCCCCGTGATCGTCGTCGACTCACCGGCGAGCCCCAGACGGCGCCAACGTCGCAGGCACGACAAGCGACTTCCTCCAGTCGCGCGACGTCACCGCCTACGCGGCTGCCAAGGCGATCGCCGACGCCCACCCGGGAGCACAGGTCGGCCTGCTCAACCCGGGGTTCCCGGCCGGAAACCTGCAGTATCAGGTGCAGCGGTTCCGGTACTGGGCAGAGAAGCTCGGGCTGCATGTCGCGGGCCAGGGTGACTCCTCCGCCGACACTCCCACCGCCGACTCACAGGCGGTCAGCGCCCTGCTCCAGAAGTACCCGGCTATTCAGGCCGTCATGACCTATAACGACACCGCTGCAGAGTCGGCTGCTGCGGCTGCGCGCACTTTGGGCAAGAAGAACATCCTGATCACCGGGATCGATGGGGAACAGGGTGTGACGGGCCTGATCGCACAGGGGACGCGTCCTCATGACGTGGGCGTACAACAACACGGCGAACGGTGAGGAGGAGGGCAAGGCCGCTATCGACGCCGCCATCGGCGTCACAATCCCCACCAAGGTCACTGCGCCCGGAGCGATCATCGACAAGTCCAACGTGGCGGCGTACAAGCCGCAAGGCTGAACCGTGTCCCTCGTGTCGTCGTCCGATGGAAAGCGAGATGAAGGTCGCTCGATGAGTTCGGCCCCGCAGCACTCGGCGGAACCCGCTCAGGGGCGAACCGTGTCGCCAAGCCAGCCGGCAGCTGCACGTGCACGAACAGCCCGGCGACTATGGCGGTCGACCCGCCACCTGTGGCCGGTGACTGGGCTCCTGGTCCTGATCATCGTCGTCTTCTCAGCGTCGACGCCGCACTTCTTCACCCGCACCAATCTCGTCATCCTGTTGACCAGCAACACCGCACTGTGGGTGGTCGCCATCGGCATGACGGCGGTGATGATCTCGGGTGCGGTCGACCTGTCCACAGGGGCGTTCGTGGCCTTCCTGTCCATTCTCTTCGCGAAGCTCCTCGAGGCGCACCTGCCCTCGGTGTTGGCGCTGCTCGTAACGATCGCAGCAGGGGCTGCCATCGGCGGCGTTGTCAACGGTCTGTTGATCGGCCGACTGCGCCTGTCGTTCCTGTTGGTGACCCTGGCGTCTCTCACCGCCTTGACGGGCTTCGTGAACCTTTGGTCGGACACGAAGTCCATTCCGGTCTTCTCCTCGTTGACCGACCGCGTCGCCTTCGGGGACACCCTCGGAATCAACACCTCAGTCCTCATCATGGTCGTCGTCTTTCTCGTCGCGCTGTTCGTACAAACGCGGACCTACTTCGGACGCGACATCTACGCCGTGGGCGGCAATCCCGTGGCCGCCAGCCTCGCGGGCATCAGCGGCGCGAGGACCACCATCGCCGTCTTCGCCATTTCAGGAGCGGCGGCCGCGCTGGCCGCGGTCGTGAGCGTCGGGCGTTCCAGCGCGGCTAGCCCAACGGTCGACAACAGCCTGCCGCTGCAAGCCATCGCGTGCGTCCTGCTCGGCGGAGCCAGCATCAGCGGCGGGTCGGGCGGCGTTGGCGGAACCGTCCTCGGCGTGCTGTTTCTGGGGACCCTCGGCAACGGGTTGAGCCTGTCTGGTATCTCGAGCTACTGGCAGGCAGTCGTCACCGGGGTGATCCTCGTCGGCGCTGTACTTCTCAACAGGGTTTCGGACGGCGGTCTGTCGGTGCCCTTCAAGCGGCCGTTCAATCGTCGGCGCGGTAGTGCGGCCGTGGTTGCGAGTCCGGGCGCACAGCCTTGACGGTGACGCCTGCCGATGGGAGCGAGCCAGCCCTGCTGCATATGCGTGACCTGTCGAAGCGGTTCGGGGGTGTGCACGCCCTGCGGAGTGCACACCTGACCATTCCGGCCGCGGGCATGGTCCACGGCCTCATCGGCGAGAACGGGTCCGGCAAGTCGACGCTGCTGGGCATCCTCTCGGGCCAGCTCACGCCTGACGCCGGCGCGATCGTGCTCGACGGAGAAGCCGTCACCTTGTCGTCTCCGAACCGGGCGCTGCGTCTCGGCATCGCGATGGTGTCGCAGGAAGTCGCCTACGCGCCCGACCTCACAGTGGTCGAGAACGTGCTCATGGGCCGACGCCTCAGCCGATCGAGGTTCGGGATCAACTGGGATGCGAGCAGGGAACGGGCGGCGGCGATCCTCAGCCGCTTGGGCCTAGATCTGGACGTCGACCGCTTGGTCCGCGACCTACGCCCCGACCAGCGCCAGATGGTGGAGATCGCACGTGCGCTCTCGATGGATACGCGCATCCTCATCCTCGACGAGCCGACCAGCTCGCTCGACAGCCATGAGGCGCAGGCACTGTTCGAGATCATTCGCACCCTCAAGCGCCACGGCGTTTCCGTCGTCTTCGTCTCGCACCGGCTCGATGAACTGTTCGCGGTGTCCGACGCAATCACGGTGCTTCGCGACGGGCGTACGGTCGCCGAAGGGCCACTCGAGCAGTTCTCGCGGGACTCCGTCATCGACAGCATGGTCGGCCCGCGCGGCGAACGGCCGGCGTCCGCTCGGGTCCGCATGGCACCACGAGCCGACCGGCGTACTGCCCTCACCCTGGAGGGGCTGAGCTCGCCGCGGGTGTTGAACAAGGTGTCGCTCTCTGTGAAGTCGGGTGAGATCCTTGGGCTCGCCGGACAGCTTGGGTCGGGCCGCAGTGAGCTGCTCGAATGCATCTTCGGCTCCAGGGCCATCTCGGCCGGAACGATCACGATCGACGGCCGACCACATCAGCCGTCGACTCCACGAGCTGCCATTCGGGCCGGGCTCGCGTTTGTTCCACCGGATCGAAAGGGGCAAGGGCTGGTGCTCTCCGGCTCCATCCGCGCGAACCTCATGTCGGTGGCGAAGTGCAACCAGCGCCGTCTCGCAGTTCCGAACAAAGGGGCGGAGGACAAGGTCATCGCCGAGGTCGTGGCACGGATGCGAGTGCGCATGCACGACGTCGAGGACCCGGTAAACACGCTCAGTGGTGGGAATCAGCAAAAGGTCGCCATCGGCAAGTGGCTCACTCGCGGTCCGCAGGTAATCATGTTGGACGAGCCGACGCGAGGAGTTGACGTCGCCGCCAAGGCTGAGGTGCACGCGCTGCTTCGCGAAGCGGCCGCGCAGGGCGCGGCGCTGCTGGTCAGTTCGAGCGAGCTCTCCGAACTGCTGGGCCTGTGCGACCGCGTTCTGGTCATGGCACAGGGTCGCGTTGTCGACGAGGCGGACGTCAGCACCGACCCCGACGAAGCGACGCTGATTCGCAACATGACAAGAACGTGGCCCGTTCCTACCTAAGTGCGGTGATCAGCGATTGAGCTGCGTGGCGACCGGCAGGTGATCGCTCACGTAGTCGACTGTGCGACGAAGGTGCTGCTCGAGGGCACTCACCGCAGCATCGGCATCGCGCCGCTCCATCGCCCTGGCAATCCGGACGTGGTCTTCGTGCACGATGTCAGCGCTGTCGACGTGCCGCGCATAGAGCCGCAGATAGGCGTTGACGCTGTCCCGTAGTTGCCTGATGAGTTCGACGAGGCGAGGGCTTCCGGACGCGGCGTAGACAAGGTCGTGAAACCGCGCGTTGAGCGAGTGATAGGCGTCTCGATCGTTGAGGACGCCGGCCATCTGTTCGATCAAAGACTGGAGTTGCGCCAACTGCTCGTCAGTCACGTTCTCCGCCGCCTTGCGGACAGCTAGTGACTCGAGCGCGAGCCGAATATCGTAGATTTCGCGCAGGTACTCAGCGGTGGGTTCGAAGACAACAACGCCCCGGTGCGCCTCCGAGCGAACAAGTCCTTCGCGTTCCAGAGCGGCAAACGCCTCGCGAACGGGGGTAGTGCTGACGTCGAACCGCGCGGCGACATCCTGCTGGCGAAGTCGTGCCCCGGGCGGAAGTTGACCCGTGAGGATGTCGTCGCGCAACTGGGCAATGAGAGCATCCCGCAGAGTCTGTCTCGCCGACGCCATATCCAGTTTGGCCGTCAGTGCGATCGCGGTCACGGCCCTACGCTGCCACGACTGGGCCCCACGATGAGGTTTTTCCTCGAATCCGCGCCGAACGCGATTGTCGCCGACCGCGGCGACGCCTCCGGAGTGTGGCAGCGGCGGTCAGCCAGGAGCCACCATGGCGAGGACACTCAGGTCGTATGCGGTGATTCCAAGGTCCGCCATCACCACCGCGCCATTGACGGCGATCGAGCGCGGACCACCCAGAAACGCGATCAGTTCTGCGACATCGGCTGCATCAAGCACCCGACGCGCGGGAGAGATCTCTGCCGCTCTCGCGTACGAGGATTCGGCAGTGCCACCTCGAGTGGCGCCGAGTGCCCCCATCAATTGGTCGGACATCTCCGTGCGCGTCAGCCACGGGCAGACGACATTGGTCCGCACGCCAGCGGGACCTGAATCCACCGCGAGCGAGCGACCGAGCCCGACCAACGCGTGCTTCGAAGTGACGTACGCCGCGGCATGCGGCGGCGCCAGCACGCCGGCCACGCTCGAGACCAGGACGATCGTGCCGCGAGATGCGCGAAGCGCGGGGAGCAACGCCCTGGTGGTGACAAAGGCCGACTCGACGTTAGCCCGCATCACGCGTGACCACTCGTCGTCCGTTGTCTGCTCGACGTCAGCGAAGTTGCCTGTTCCGGCGCTGCAGATCAGCCCATCGAGATGCCCCCAACGGGTCATCACCTCGTCGAGAGCGTGCTGCGAGACCGAGGGGTCGGCTGCGTCACCTTGGACGGCGATCGCGCCGGTCTGGTTCGCCACTGCCTCGAGTGCGTCTGCGCGGCGCCCGACGACGACGACCTCGGCACCGCGGTCGCGGAGGAGCACTGCACTAGCCGCTCCGATGCCGCTTCCGCCCCCGGTGATCACGTAGACCCGCCCCGCGTGTTCGTCGGACATGGACCCTCCAGTGAGCAGCGGCGACAGGCCATCCCGGGCCGGATGCCCGAGCGTAATCGGTACGTGACCAAATTTTCGATTTTCCGCTAGAGTTCCTCAGCGTGAGACGGCAGCGCGTCGGGTCCTCCCTGGGCGAGGACGTCCACGCCCAGTTGCGCGAGGAGATCCTCGGCGGGGAGCTGGCGCCTGGCGAGCGACTGCTCGTTACACCGCTCTCAGAGCGGTTCAAGGTGAGCCTGTCGGTCGTGCGCGAGGCACTCACCAAGCTTGCCGAGCAAGGGCTCGCCCGGTCGACGCCCCAGATCGGGTTCACGGTGACACCGCTCTCACTGGACGACCTGGTCGATCTGACCGTCGTGCGCATCGAGATCGAAAGTCTGATGATCCGGCGCGCGGTCGTCGAGGGGGACCTGACCTGGGAGTCCGGCGTCGTCGCCGCACATCACGCCTTGTCGGTCACGGAGATGCGCGACGCAGAGACCGGACACACCAACCCCGCCTGGCGACAGCTGCACTCCCGGTTCCACGCCGCCGTCACCGAAGGATGCGCCAGCCCTTTGCTGCAGCGCATCCGCGGCGAGCTCTATAACAAGGCGGAGCTGTACCGCGCCTGGTCAGCGCTGACCGGCAGCCAACGAGACGTCGTGGCGGAGCACCGCAGCATCTGCGAAGCGGTGCTCGACCGGGACGCCGATCGCGCTACGCAGCTCATGGCCGCCCACATTCAGCTGACCACCGACCTCGTCTTCCAATTCCGAGAGAAGGAAACCCGCTCGGCCAGCGCCTGAGCGCTCCGACATCTAGCGCCCGAGCGCTCCGACATCTAGCGCCCGAGCGCTCCGACATCTAGCGCCCGAGCGCTCCGACATATTTCGAAGTCACGACCAGTTGACATCGTGGTTACAACGATTTCGATTTTCCCTTGCGTTTTCGTTACGGGCGGGTCACAGTGGCCGCACCGCACTGACCGAGCGATCACGAAGGGTGCTTGCGATGCGTCTTGCGAACCTCTCGGGCCGTGCCGTGCTTCTCGTGGGCGACGGCGCCGTCGACGTGCATCAGCTCACCGACGGCCGGTTCGGACCCGACCCGCGAGATCTCCTGGACCGGTGGCAGGAGTTCATCGACGCTGTGCCGCCGCTCGTGTCGGCTGCGAAGCCCACCGCGTTCGATCCCGCCCTCCTCGGCCCACCGGTCCCTGAGCCCCGCCAGGTTTTCGCCATCGGACTGAACTACGCCGACCACGCGGCCGAGGCATCATTGCCGAACCCCGAGTTCCCGGTCGTGTTCACCAAATTCCCGACGAGCCTGACCGGCCCATACTCCACGGTCGCCCTGCCTTCCGCCGGCGTCGACTATGAAGCCGAGCTGGTCGCCGTCATCGGGCGCGAGGCCCGAAACGTCGCCGTCGCTGATGGCTGGACGCACATCGCCGGCCTCATGGTCGGGCAAGACCTGTCGGAACGCGAGGTCCAGCGGCGCGGGCCAGCGCCGCAGTTCTCAATGGGGAAGTCGTTTGCTGGTTTCGCTCCCACCGGGCCGGCGTTAGTCACCGTCGATGAACTCGCTGACCCTGACGGTCTCGGGATCCGCGGGTCTATCGGTCATGAGGTGCTGCAGGAGAGCAACACCAAGGAGCTCATCTTCAGCATTCCGCAACTCGTCGGCTACATCTCATCGATCTGTCGGATGCTGCCTGGCGATCTCATCTTCACCGGCACCCCAGCCGGCGTAGGTCTCAGCCACACGCCGCCTAGGTTCCTTCGCCCCGGCGAGACCTTGGTGACGGAGATCGACGGTGTGGGCAGGCTGCAGACTCCGCTCGTTGCCGGCTACACCGCGACGGCCTGAGGAGGAATCAGATGCCGCTACACGGCTTGACATCACTCACCTTCGGCGTCCCCAACATCGCAGAGGTCACCTCGTACTACGAGGAGTTCGGCCTGACGCGAACTCGGGTCGACTCCGACGGGACAACACATCTGGCGAGCCGCGAGGGAGGCGAGCAACTTCACGTCGCCCATGCGCAGCGCAGGCGGTTGTTGGAGATGGCCGTCGGGGCCGACGACACCGACGACCTCGACCGGATCGCGTCCAACCTCGCCAAGCTCGAAGTGCCGTTCAATCGTCAGACGAGCTCGCTGATCGTGACCCACGACCCGGGCACTGACGTCCGTGTCTCCATCGAGGTCGCGGCGCGCATTGCGCAGGAACCGCTCCCTGCGGCGACCTACAACCGGCCCGGTGCGGCGGTGCGGCTCAACAACCGCGCGCCGGGGATCGAGCGAACCAACCCGGTTCAACCACGCAAGCTCGGGCACGTTGTGGTGGGATCCACCGACCAGCCAGCGAGCCAGCGATTCTTCACCGACGGCATCGGCTTCAAGGTCAGCGACATCGTCAAGGACCGCGCATCGTTCTTGCGATGCAGCACTGATCACCACAACGTCCTCGTCCAAGCCGCACCGATCACCATGCTCCACCACACCTCCTGGCAGGTGGAGGACATTGATGACATCGGACGAGGTGCCACCGCTCTCCTCGAACAGGATCCTGCTCGCCATGTCTGGGGCCTGGGTCGCCACCACATCGGGTCGAACTTCTTCTGGTACCTCAAGGACCCCGCGGGCAACTTCAGCGAGTACTACGCCGACATGGATTGCATCGTCGAGGATGCGCTCTGGGAACCCGGCGTCTGGGAAGGCATGCACAGCCTTTACAACTGGGGTCCGCCGCCGCCCAAATCCTTCTTCGCTCCCGAAGACCTGGCCGAGCTCATGGCCAACGCACACATCGGCTGATCCGACATGGAACAAGTCGGAGACGCCACATACGACGCTGACGTCGTAGTCGTCGGGTACGGGCCAATCGGGCAGACGCTTGCCGCCCTGCTGGGACTGTCCGGCCACCGAGTGGTCGTTGCCGAGCGCCAGCTTGAGCCTTACGAACTCCCGCGTGCAGTGACGTTGGACAACGAGGTCATGCGGATCCTCAACGGGATCGGCATCGGCGACTACTTTGACGAGTTCAGCATCCCGTCTTGGCAGTACGACTGGCAGAACGCTGCAGGAGAAACCCTCATCCACTTCTCGTTCGGGATAGAGCCCGGAACCGGATGGCCGATCAACAGCACCTTCAACCAACCCGGCCTTGAAGCGCGGCTACGGCAACGGGTCAGCGAGATCCCGGCGATCGATGTTCGGCGCGGACTCACGGTCACGGACGTCGTGGACGACGGTGACGGCGTCCGGCTCGCTTGCTCGAGCCCGGACGGGCCGATCGAGCTAACCGCCCGGTACGTCGTCGGATGTGATGGTGCGAACAGTCGGGTCCGCGAGGTCATGGCGCCCGAGATCGAGGATCGCGGCTTCTTCTACGACTGGGCCGTGATCGATGTGCTGCCGCACGATCGCGATCGCGTGTGGGAGCCACAGAACCTCCAGATCTGTGACCCCCAGAGGCCGACGACGGTGGTGTCCGCCGGCCCGTTTCGGCGACGCTGGGAGTTCTTCCTCTTGCCTGGCGAGACGCCCGACATGTTCGAGTCGCCAGAACGCGCGTGGTCGTTGCTCGCCCAGTGGGATCTATCGCCGCGCAATGCGATCCTCGAACGCTCGGCGGTGTACCGCTTCAGGGCGATGTGCTGCTCGACGTGGCGCAAGGGCCGCGTGCTGCTGGCCGGTGACGCCGCTCATCTCATGCCGCCGTTCTTCGGACAAGGCCTGTGCTCTGGAGTCCGTGACGCCGCGAACCTCGCCTGGAAGCTCCACGCCGTGTTGCGTGGCGTCGCAAGCGTTGCCCTTCTCGACACCTACACAGCTGAGCGCATCGTCCACGTCCAACACGCGATCGGCATGAGTGTCGAGCTGGGCAGGGTGATCTGCCTAACCGACCCCGACGCGGCAAAAGAACGTGACCGGGCGATGATCGCTGCCGGAGCGCGACCAGAGACCGCGCTGCCTCCCGTCCCCCCTCCGCAGCTTGGTCCCGGCGTCGTCCGGCGGCGCAGCGACGGGACCGTCCAACCCCCCGGATCCGTGTGGGCAGGGCAAGCCAAAATACGGGACTCCGCCGGCCGCATCGCGCTGCACGACGACGTCATCGGCCGCGGCTTCGTCCTCGGCTGCGCGGTCGATTGCCGCGACCATCTCGACGATCACGCTCTTAGCGCACTCAAATCTCTCGGCGCCCACCTCGTCCAATTCGTGCCCGCCGACGCCACGCCGTCCGACGACGGCGACCTTCGCCAGTTCGCCGACGTCGACAACTTCTTGCTCAGCCACATGAGCGAAGCGGGCATCGTCGCCGCCGTCATGCGACCCGACTACTACGTCTTCGGGGTGGCCAGGGATGTCGCGGACATTCAGCCACTGATCGACGATCTGCTGATGCAGTTGGGCGCCCCCGTAACCGTAGGCGCTGAATCGTGACTGCGCTCCTCGACATCGATGCGCTGCGCGTCACCTACGGCGGCGTGGTCGCCGTGGACAACGTCTCGTTCGGCGTCGACGACGGTCAGATCGTCGGCCTCATCGGCCCCAACGGGGCGGGCAAGACCTCGATGATCGACGCACTCACGGGATACCACCGCCCCGCATCGGGTCGGGTGCTGTTTGGCGGCGAGGACGTCTCCGGCCTCAAGGCAGATCGGCGCTCACGTCGCGGGCTGGTCCGCACTTTCCAGTCCGTCGAGCTCTTCGACGACCTGACCGTCGAGGAAAACCTGCTCGTTGCAGCCGAACCGGTTGGCGCACTGCAGCCATTCATCGACATGTGCCTTCCGCACCGCGACCGAGGCTCGCAGGCAGTCACTTTCGCGATCCAGACGCTCGGCATCGAGGGGATCGCGCATCGCATGCCTACCGATCTGTCGCACGGGCAGCGCAAGCTCGTCAGCGTCGCCCGGGCCCTCGCGCAGCGACCACGGCTCGTCTTGCTCGATGAGCCCGCGGCCGGATTGGACACAGAGGAGAGCCTCCAACTCGGGCGACGGCTCCGGACGCTTCCTGACAGTGGCGTCAGCGTCCTTCTCGTGGATCACGACATGGGATTGGTGCTGAGCGTCTGCGACTACGTGGTTGTCCTCGACTTCGGACGGGTCATCGCCACTGGGACGCCGGCACAGATCAGAGCCAATGCGGCCGTGATCGACGCCTACCTCGGGGGCCACGGTAGGGAGGACGCCGATGGCTGACTCACACGCGGCAACACCCGTGCTCGAGATCCGCAACCTCTCGGCCGGCTACTTCGGAACCGCGGTGGTTCGCAACCTTGATCTCACTGTCGGCCGTGGCGAGGTCGTTGCGCTACTCGGATCCAACGGTGCCGGCAAGACCACCACGGTCAACACCATCGCCGGCCTGCTCAAGCCTCTCAAGGGAGAGATCCACTTCAACGGTCAGCTCAGTGGCGGAACTCCAGCGCCGACCATGGCCAGGCGTGGCATCGCGTTGGTCCCGGAAGGGCGCGCGTTGTTCTTCAGCCTCACCACTCGCGAGCACCTGCGCTTGGCGAAGACGAAGCACAGCGCTTCAGAGTCGGAGTTGCTCGATCTCCTTCCCGAGTTGAAGAAGTGCCTTGACCGAAAGGCCGGTCTGCTGTCCGGCGGGGAACAACAGATGCTGGCGGTCGGTCGCTCGCTGATGGCGCGGCCGAAGTTGCTGATTGTCGACGAGATGAGCATGGGACTGGCTCCCGTCATTGTGGAGCGTCTCCTTCCCGTGCTCCGCACGGTCGCCGACGAGTTCGGTTCGGCAGTGCTCTTCGTCGAGCAACACGTCGCGCTGGCACTCAACGTGGCGGACAAGGCGATCGTCCTGAGCCACGGCAGCGTCGTCCTGCGGGGCGACGCAGCCAACTTGCGCCAGGACCGCGAACTTTTGCGCAGAAGCTACATGGGCGAGCTCGACCACGAGCACCCCCTCACAGACTCCCCGCCTTCGGCGGGGAAGAAGACCGGTCCCGGGCTTCGGGAGCCGGAATGACCCTCGATCGGCGCGAGGCGCGCCGCTCTATGAAGGGAACACGGATGAACCGCAAGTTCCTCGTCCGTTGGGGGGCCGCAGCCGCAGCTTTCTCGCTGCTCGCCGCGTGTTCAAGCTCCTCAAAGGGCTCGGGGGCCCCGTCCGCGACGGCCACCAGCGCCCCACCGAGCACCAGCCAGTCGGCATCCGCGCCGGCAAGCACCAGCGCGTCGGCATCCGCGCCGGCGAGCACCAGCGCGTCGGCATCCGCGCCGCCAAGCAGCACCTCCGCCAGTACCGCCGCAGATCCATTCGCCACGCCTAACAAGGCGACGGGCACCCCGATCACCGTCGGAGTGCTCGGCCTTGAAATCGGGCCGGTGACGTTCCCGAACTACCGGCAAGCGGTTGACGCAACGATCCAGTACATCAACGACTACAAGGGCGGCGTCGGCGGCCACCCGCTCAAGCTTGTCCACTGCGAGACGGACGGACAGCCCTCGACCTCGCAGCGCTGTGCGAACCAGATCCTGGACTCCAAGCCGACCTTCATTGTCGGGGGTGCGGACACCGGATCCTCGGGTGCCTACCCGGTGTGGCAGCGCGCCGGTCTTGCCGTCGTCGGAGGTGTGCCCTTTACCCCGGTGGAGCAGTCGTACGCGAACGGCGTCGTCTTTGCGGGTATCTCCGGGCCGGACAACGCGGCGGGTGTTACATACGCGCAACAGCAAGGGGCGAAGAGCGGCACCGTGGTCTACACCTCGGACACTCAGGGCACCGATGTGGGGAAGCGGGTGCAGTCGGCCATGACCAAACTCGGCATGGGTCCGATCAGCATGGTGCCGGTACCGCCGACTGCGGCGGATGTCAGCACGCAAGCCGCCACCGTCGTGAGTGCTGGGCGCGACCTGGTGTACATCACTACTCCGGTCGGGTGCGCGAGCATGCTGAAGAGCCTGCACCAGCTGGGATATAAGGGAAAGGTCTATGTCATCGACCCATGCACGGACCCCCGGGTCATCGCGGCCGCCGGGGCAGGTGCGGAGAACATGACGTGGGGCGGACCCATTGATCCCCCGAACAGCAGCCCGGACTCGACGCTGTACATGCAGATCCTGAACAAGTACACGCCGAACGTGGCCATCACCACCATTACGGAGATCGGCGTCCAGACGATCATGAACATCCAGTCGGTGCTGTCGCCGATCGCGGACAACCTCACCACCGCCACAATCATTGCGGCGTTCAAGAAGGGCACGAACAACCCCAACTTCGCGGCCCATCCCTACACCTGCGATGGGCAGCAGTTGCCCAACGCGCCTGCGGACTGCAACGGGTACCAGCACATCTTCAACTACAGCAACGGCAAGATCACCACGATCGGCGACTGGGTCAACCCGTCACCGGCCATGAGCTAGTGCTGTAAGCCACGACCCTGCTCGTGCCGGTGTCTTGCCGGCACGAGCAGGGTCCGCACCCTGTGAGGATCAATGACCATCACGGTGTTGTTTCTGTTGCTCGGCCTTGGGGCCGGTGCCATCTATGGGGTGCTCGCGCTCGGACTCGTTCTCAAGCACCGCGCTGCTGGCGTCGTCGACTTCGCCCATGGCGCGGTCGCGATGATCTGCGCGTTCACGTTCGTCTCTTTACGCGACTCGGGTGACCTCCAGCTGCCGTGGCCGTGGCTTCCGCACCGGATCCACGTCATGGACGGTGGCGTCCCAACCGCAGCCAGCGTCCTGGTGACGCTCGTCTATGCGGCGCTCCTCGGCGCTGGGCTCTACTTCGTGGTGTACCGCCCACTGCAGCTGTCGACGCCGCTCACCAAGGTCTGCGCGTCTGTCGGCGTCATGTTGTATCTCCAAGCGACCGCCGTCATCAACTTCGGCACCGAGGGCAAGTCGACCGCGCCGTTGCTGCCGAGTGGCACCTTTGTCGTCGGCAAGATCCCGGTGCCCATCGATCGACTCTGGCTCGCCGGGTTCGTCACGGTGGTCGCTTTCCTGCTTGCGTTCGTCTACCGGCGGACGGTGTTCGGGCTGCGAACACGGGCCGGTGCCGACAACGAGATCGGCGCGGCTGTCATCGGCATTACGGCCACGCGGGTCGCGCTGCAGAACTGGACCATCGCCACAGTTCTCGCCGGCGCATCGGGTATCCTGCTGTCGCCGATCGCCAACCTCGATCCGACCTCCTACACGCTGTTCATTGTCCCGGCTCTGTGCATCGCCCTCATCGCGAACTTCTCCTCGTTCGTGGGTGGCATCACTGCCGGACTCGTGCTGGGAATGGCCCAGTCAGAGGTCATCCACATCCTGTCGACCCACCAAAGCCTGCCGCAGCAGGGAGTGTCCGAAGGCTTGCCCTTCATTGTGATCCTGCTGGCGATAACGTGGCGCGGTCGCAGTCTTCTCACGCGAGGCATGGTCGCTGCGCCGCACTATCCCGCGGTCGGTCGACCGAACGCCCCGTTCAAAACCGCAGTGCTGACGTTTATCGCCGGTGCTGCAGTTTTGCTGGTTCTGCACGGCTCTTTGAAGGCGGCCTTCATGTCGTCGATCATCTGGACCTGCCTGGCGCTGTCGCTTGTTGTGCTGACTGGCTTCGTGGGTCAGGTTTCCCTCGCGCAACTATCCTTCGCCGGATTCTCGGCATTCATGCTGAGTCACATGGGGCTGGACTGGGGAGTCCCGTTTCCCATCTCGCTGTTGCTCGCCTCTCTGTGCGCAGTGCCGCTCGGAATCTTGATCGGGCTGCCGGCACTTCGAGTACGAGGGGTGAACCTAGCAATAGTGACGCTCGCCGCCGGATCCGCTCTTGACGTGTTGCTGTTCAACAACGTGTCGTTCAGCGGTGGACTGCGAGGACGCAACAGCCCCTCTCCAAGTTTCCTAGGCATCGATTTCAGCATCGCGCGCGGACACGACTACCCGCGAACGATTTTTGGTCTGTTCGTGCTAGTGCTAGTTATCGCGGTCGGTGTCGTCGTCGCGCGGTTGCGAAACTCCTCGACCGGACGAATGCTCCTCGCGGTACGTTCCAATGAACGTGCAGCGGCCGCGTCGGGCATCAACGTGCCACAGGCCAAGTTGCTGGCGTTCGGCATCGCGAGCTTCATCGCCGGCCTTGGCGGCTGCCTATTGGCCTACCAACAGGGCACGGTGTCCCCAACGAGTTTTGCTGTCTTCCAATCCTTGGGTCTGTTGGCCATCGCCTACGTGGCCGGCATCGGTCGGATCTCCGGCGCCGTTGCCGCAGGCATCCTGTTGTCCAGCACCGGGCTTGTGGTGAGCGCGCTCGACAAGTACCTGGGGATCGGCATCTACCAGGGAGTCATTGCGGGTCTTGCACTGACCATCACGGCGATCCAAAATCCGAACGGGATTGCGACGCCGATCCCGAGCGGTAAGAGCCCCGCGAATCTGCTCGAAGGGTTGGGCCGACGACTTGTTGGCTCTCGACCGCAGGTGAATCGACACTCTGCTGTGCGCAGCGAGAGTCCGCCCAAGGTTCCTGCCTAGTCGAGCACTAAGGGGTGGTCCCCCTGTAACGAAGGAACACGTCGAGACAGTCGGGGTCGAGCAGCGCATCTCGGCTTGCGACGAGCTCTGGGTCGGCGCCTTGGAGGATCCGTTTCACCGGGACTTCGAGCTTCTTTCCGGTGCGGCTGCGCGGCACCGACGGAACTAATCGGACGGCGTCGGGTACATGCCGGGGCGACAAGTTGTCGCGCAGCGCGGACTTGATCCGGGCGACGAGCGGTTCGGGGAGCGTGCCGTCCGTGGTGGCAAGAAACAAGATGAGCTCGCCCGGCCCGCCGTCCGCGCCCTCGAGGTGCACGACGAGGCTGTCGGTTACCTCGGGGAATTCCTCGACAACGCCGTAGAAGTCCGCCGTCCCCAGACGCACGCCACCACGGTTCAAGGTGGCATCTGAACGGCCAGTGATAACAGCGCTACCCACCGGTGAGAACCGAATCCAATCTCCCTGCCGCCAGACGCCGGGATACATGTCGAAATATGCGTTGCGCAGTTGGCTGCCGTCGGTGTCGCCCCAAAGCTGCACTGGCATCGACGGCATCGGCTCGGTGATGACCATCTCGCCGAGCACGCCCACGAGCTCGCGTCCATCGGGGTCAAACGCCTTGACCGCGGAGCCGATCATCGCGCCCGACATCTCCCCCGCGTAGACGGGCTGAAGGGGGGTGGCTGCTATCAAACCCGTGCAGACATCGGTTCCACCACTGGCGACGTTAAGCAGAACCTGTTGCCCCATTTGTTGAACGATCCATTCGTAGCCTTCCGGCGCGAGCGGAGCCCCGGCGCACCCAATCTGGCGCACCCGGCTCAGGTCGAATTGCCGCGCTGGCTCGATGCCCGCCTTGCGACAGGCCATGACATAACCGGGCGAGACCCCGACCAGGGTGGCTCGGGTTTCTTCGGCGAGCCTCCATTGACTCGCCAGCTCAGGGTGCAGCGGGTTGCCGTCAACGACGACCGCGGCGCAGCCGTGGAGAAGCGCGGCGACGACGGTGTTCCACAGCATCCACGCAGTAGTTGTGAACCACAGGAGGCGGTCTGCATCCTTCAAGTCCCACGACAACCCTTGGCTCTTGAGCTGTTCGAGCAACAGTCCGCCGTGTGAGTGCACGATCGGCTTGGGCTTGCCAGTCGTGCCGGAGGTGAAGAGAACCACCATCGGTTGGCTGAAGGGCACCGGATCGAAGGCCAGTGCGCCCTCGACGTCCAGGAGGTCGTCCCACCTCGTCGCGTTGTCGAGATCGCCCGGCCCGTAGGAAACCGCGATCACGTGTTCAAGGCTCGGCAGGGACTGTCGGATCTGTGCCACTTCAGCCCGTCGATCGACGAGGTTGGTGCCGTAGACATAGCCGGGGACGGCGAGCAACACCTTCGGTTCGATCTGGGAGAAGCGGTCGACGATGCTGCGGATGCCGAACTCAGGAGAGCAGCTTGCCCAGATCGCGCCGAGGCTGGCCGTCGCCAGAAAGGCGACGACGGTCTCCGTGATATTCGGCAAGAACGCGACGACCCGGTCGCCGCGCTCGACGCCAAGACGCTGCAGGCCAGCCCTCGCTCGTCCGACGAGGTCGGCGAGCTCTCCGCGCGTGATTTGCCGAGCGGCGCGGGTCTGGGTTCGTTCGATGACGGCGACCCCGTCTGGATCGCGCCAAGCGCCCACGGCGTGTTCGGCGTAGTTCACAGTGGCACCGGGAAACCAGACGGCCCCGGGCATGCGGCGCTGCTCCAGGACGGCAGTGTGGGGCGAGTACGACCGGACTTGGTAGAAGTCCCAGATGCTTTGCCAGAACGCTTCGAGTTCGTCGATCGACCAGCGGTACAGGCTGTCGTAGTCGCCGAGAACGATGCCTCGCTCGCGCTCAAGCCAATCGAGGTAGTGCCCTATCTCACTGGTAGCTCGAGCGTCGTCGGGCACTGGTCGCAGGATCCTCGGCGTACTACTCATGCGCTGTACACCTCAAGTCGTCGCCATGAGGTCCGACCGCAGCCTCGATACGAGCCCGGCCACGGCGCCGCGATCGACCGCGGTGCCATAGATGTAGAAGTCGGGGCGATACAACACAGCGACGGCGCCGAACTCGTCGAACCAGTCCCGGTACTGCCCGTCGACATCGACGATCTCGACGCCGACGGTGGTGACGTCAGCACCGAGCCGATGCAAGAACGCCTGCTCGGCGCCGTCCAGAACGTCGCCCGCGGCAAACCCATCGAGGATCAGCCGGAAACGCGGTCCAGGGAAATGGCTTTCCAGCAGATCCCTGCGCTCTCCGGACAGGACGACACCTTGAGGTGCGATGTCCCCTGCAGTCGGTGAGTCAGCGTCGAGGAACCCCTTCTCGAGAGTGGGGAGATCGGGGATGGGGATGCCTTCGAGCAGCAGCCTCTGATCGCGCTCGTCGGCTTCCTTGGGATCGAGGACATTCGATATCCGGCCTTCGGCGATTGACAGGTGAGTCCAGAGGCTGTGGTGGGCGCGGCGTTCCTCCTCGTAGGTGTCAAGCAGCGAGTCACCGGCCTGACCCTCGAGCACGAGATCGAGTTTCCACGCAAGGTTCGCAGCGTCGCGAACCGCGCCACACAAGCCCTGGCCGGCGTACGGCGGCATCGTATGCGCGGCGTCTCCGATGAGGAAAACGTTGCCCTGGCGCCATCGGGTAGCGGTACGGGCCTGGAATCGGTAGACGAGCTGCCGGGCAATCTGGTGTGTCTGCGGAGTAACGCCGAACTCGCTGAGGAGTCGCCAAGCCGTGTCTGGTCTGGACATCGAGGCGGCGGTCTCCCCTGGCATCACCCGCCACTCAAAGCGTCGGTGAGTGGTACCCAGCGGCATGACCAGACGGGGTCGCGCCGGGTCGCAGATCTGTGCGATAAACGGCGTGACCCGGTGGCTCGGATCGAGAGTCAGCAGGTCGCAGACAAGCCACTCCTCGTCGACACCGTGGTCGTCGCGCGGAATAGCGAGCGTGCGTCGGACGAAGCTACTTCCGCCGTCACCCCCGACGACGAACCGTGCACGGACGACTCGATAGTCGTCGCTGAGGTCGCGACGACCCGCCGCGTCGTATGAGACTCGATTCGCGGTGACCTTCGCGTGGTTCCCGTAGTCAGAAAGCCCGACGACCTCCCAGCCGAATGCAACCTCGACTCCGGTCTCGTGTGCGACCGAAGCAAACACGTCCTCGAGGTTCGGCTGCCACAGGGTGTAGTCGCTGTACCAGCCGGACACCGAACGTTTTCCGGGTGTTACGTGCGGCTGGTGAAGGATCGTCTCGCCTTTCGCGTTCAGCCAGACGTACTCCTCCAGCGCCGGATGCATCGTGCGCTCGAGCGCGACAGCGCGTTCCGGTGCTACCGCTTGCACGGTCCGTAGGACCTCGTGGTCGATGTGCCCCGCGCGGGCGTTGTTGTAGAGCCCCTGGTACCTCTCAAAGACGATGACGCGTCGCCCTCGCCGACCGAGTAGCGAGGAAAGTGCTTGCGCGCCTGGCCCGTAGCCGACGATGGCCACGTCGTACTCGAGGTCGTCATCGAGCGGAGCGGACAACTCTGTCATGCGTTGGACGCCGATTGGTGGGTCATCGGAATGCCAGCCGTCGGAGACTCGAACGACAGCAGGTGCGGCATCCCGAGCGATCCCACGTAGGCGGTCCGCAAGTCGGGTCCCGCGAACGCCAGGCTGGTCGGCATGATGATCTCTTTGCCTCGGGTCGCCATCAAAGCAGGGAACGTGATGAAGCCTCCCTCCCAGGCCCGATCGAATTCCTCGATCGCCTCGTGGATGGGTTCTTCGAACACATTCTCTACGTGACCCTCGGCGGTGATGACTGCTAGACCATTGCGATTAGGTTGCGCGACCCAGAGGTTGCCTTCCGCGTCCGGCGTCACTCCATCGGGATACCCGCCAGCGCCCAGGTCGTCTGGTCCGAACACCTCCGGATCGGCGAGCCCCGACGCAGTGACCGGGTAGCGGAGAACCCGTCGGCCAAGCGTCTCCGGGACGTACGCGAACTGTTCGTCGACGGACATCTTGATTTCGTTCGGGAACCGGATCCCGTCCGCCACTGTTCGCGGCTCGTCTCCGAGATTGTCAATGACCGCGATGTAGCCGTCTGCCGCGACCGGGAAACCGTCGGACCTTGGGTGGCGAGTCCGCACAGCCAACCAAATGCGATCTCGACGATCACGCAGGACGTAGTTCACCGCGCCAACGGGTCGGCCGTCGCTGCTGTCGATCGCGAGCTCGTGGTGCCCGTCGGGGAAGATCCGGTAGACCAAGCCGTCCGCCGTGTTGTTCGTCAGAACACTGCCGTCGTCAAGCAGCGCCATTGATGTCGGCTGGCCACCGGGAATGTTGCCCCAGGTCGACTGCGAGCCGTCCGGCTCAATCCGCGTCAAATGCCCGGCGTTGCTGGAGCAGAGCAGGGCTCCAGAACGGAAGCCGAGCACGTTCTCCGCGCGGGAGACGCTGCCGACCTTCCGCAAGGAAGCGACGGGCACCGCGAACCGAGACATTCGACCTCCACCGGTGACCTCGGCTCTGACGTGTGTAGATAATGCATAATCCACAGAACAGGGCCCGTCAAGGCTGCAGTGCCGATCCGAAGGGGTGGGATGTGACGTCCGGTGGGCTGATCGACTTCCACGCGCACTTCTTCACGGACCGCTATCTGGCCGAGGCTCGGGCAGCTGGAATCACGAATCCAGATGGCATGCCGGGGTGGCCGACCTGGTCAGCGGACGCTCATCTGGCACTGATGGCCCAGAACGGTATCGCCAAGGCGTTGTTGTCGATCTCGTCTCCGGGTGTGCACTTCGGCGACGATCGTGCAGCCCGGCTGCTCGCGGAGCACGTGAACGACGAGGCGAGTCGGATAGCGCAATCCCACCCCGAGCGCTTCGGCTTCCTTGCCGCACTCCCGCTTCCGGATGTCGGCGCGGCTGCAGTGGAGGCCGTGCGGGCCATCGATGACCTCGGCGCGGCAGGGGTGAGCCTGCTCACCCATCACGACGGTCGCTACCTCGGCGACCCGGCGCTGGAACCCTTGTGGGACGCTCTGAACTCGCGTGCTGCAGTCGTCCACGTGCATCCAACGAGCCCACCCGGCTGGGAGCGGCTACCCGATCGGCCACGTCCGATGCTGGAGTTCCTGTTCGAGACAGCGCGCTCGTTCATCGACCTGTTGCTAGCGGAAGTCCCGAAACGGCATTCGCGGATTCGGTTCGTCGCAGCGCACTGTGGCGGAGCGCTGCCTGTCGTTATCGAACGTGCGGAGCGGTTCTCGCAGGCATTCCTCACCGGCGGCGAACCGCTCGGCTTACGAGAGCAACTCGCTCGGATCTGGTTCGACACCGCGGGCACACCGTTCCCCGATCAGTTGCCGAGCCTCGTGAGCGTGGTCGGGGAGGGTCGGATCCTCTACGGCAGCGATTACTGCTTCACCCCGCCGCCGGCCGTCGCCGGCCAGTTGGCTTCGCTCAACGCGAGCCCTCCGGCGTCCGACTCATCGTGGGCCGCGCTGACGACTCGAAACGCCGCCCGCTGTCTCGCGTAGACCCGACGAACAACGAGGACGGGAGGAAGAAGTGGCGCACGGGGCTGTTGCACAGCTGCTCCAGGACTACGTGGTTGCGCTCACCGAGGACGCATTCGCGCTGTACCCGCTAGCGGACGATGTCGTCTTCCGCGGACCTCGCCTCGGCCCGATCGTTGGCGCCGCTCCGGTCCGCAAGATCCTCTGCGATGTTGCCTCCGCATTCAGCAGGCTTCGGGTCGAACAGTCCGGCCAGCTCATCGACGGCGACGATGCGGTCCTGTTCCTCACGGTGGACCTGCCAGACGGCCGGGGCTTCGCCATCGCCGACCATCTCCGCTTCCGCGACGACCGCCTGGTCCTGTTGCGGCCCTACTTCGACGCCGGCCTACTCGAATCACTCGGGATGGCCCCGTCAATCGCTGAACTTGGACCCGCTGCCCGCTTGTAGCTGTCAAGGGGTCTGAAGCCACTACCAGCCCGAAGGAGCAAACATGACGGATCTGTACGAGATACCGCTCACGATGATTGACGGACGCGAAACAACGTTCGGGGAATATGAGGGGCACGCAGTCCTGCTGACAAACGTGGCAAGTCACTGCGGACTCGTGGGCCAGTACGAAGGTCTCCAGCGGCTGGCGACTGACTACGCATCGCAGGGGCTCATCGTTCTCGGCGCCCCGTGCAACCAGTTCAAAGGGCAGGAACCGGGGACCAACGAGGAAATCGTCACCTTCTGTTCGACCACGTACGGAGTGACGTTCCCTCTCACCGAGAAGCTCGACGTCAACGGACCCCATCGGCATCCACTCTTCGCCGAAGTCGCGAGCATTCCCGGAGTAGATGGGTATGAGGGAGATGTTCGCTGGAACTTCGAGAAGTGGGTGATTTCGAGCCACGGCGAAGTTCTCGCTCGTTTCGTCTCTGAGACCGAGCCTGACGATCCGGCGCTGCAATCCGCGATTCAGGCAGCCCTGCGAGACTCCACGGGAGACTGATGGTGGCTGGACGCTCTCTTCTGCAAGTGATCATCGGCAGCACCCGGCCGGGTCGTGCTGGCTTACCCATCGCGCGTTGGTTTCTGCCCATCGCGCAAGCGCATCCGGCGTTCGACGTGGAGCTGATCGACCTCCTCGAGGTCGATCTGCCGCTACTCGACGAGCCGAACCATCCGGCAAAAGGTGACTACGTTCACGATCACACGCGGCAGTGGAGCGCGACGATTTCACGCGGCGACGCCTACGTCATCGTGCTGCCGGAGTACAACCATGCGATGAACGGCGCGAGCAAGAACGCCATCGACTACCTCCATCGTGAGTGGAAGCACAAGGCCATCGGCTTTGTCAGCTACGGCGGCGTGGCCGCGGGCACCCGCGCAGTGCAAGTGGCGCGGGCCGTGGCGACATCGCTGTCGATGGTCCCGGTCTATGAGGGCGTCAACATCCCGTTCTTCCGCCAGTACATGGGCCCCGATGGCGTCTTCGTCCCGGACACCCGACTCGAGGACAGCGCACAGGCGATGCTCGACGCGCTCGCAGTGTGCGATTCGGCCTTGCGCACGCTTCGCGGGCACGGGTAAGGGTTCGCGGCGAGCCCCGAGGTTGACCTCGGGATCCCCAGATTGTATACAGTGCACCAACCGAGAGGAGCTGCCGTGCGCCTGGTGACGTTCGTCCCACCGGTGGCTCGAGCGCATCCCCGGGTCGGCGCGATGGCTGACCTGCTCGTCGTGGACCTGGCCGCTGTCGCCGAGGAACAGTTCGCCGCGGACGGCTTGCCCGCCACCGCCGCACGCAGGCTGGCGGACGCGCTGCTCCCAGCGGACATGACCGACTTCCTGGAGAACGGTGTCCGATCACTGGACGCCGCGCGCTCCGCAGTCGTGTGGATTCTTGCGCGGCAGCACACCGCCGGCCTCGGGTGGCCGACCGACGAGGTTCGCCTGCTCTCGCCGGTACCTAACCCGCCGAACTTCCGTGACTGCAACATCTTCGAGGGCCACACCCTGAAGGCCGCGCAGCGCATGGGTAGTGGAATCCATCCGAACTGGTACGAGGTTCCTGCCTACTACAAGGGGACCCGGTCCTCCATCGCCGGCCCTGACACCGTGCTGGCGTGGCCCGAGCCGAGCGAGAAGGTGGATCTCGAGTTCGAATACGCGGCCGTGATCGGCAGGCAAGGCAAGAACATCGCGGCAGCCGACGCGTTTGGCTACATCGCCGGGTTCACGATCTGCAACGACCTATCAGCCCGAGACCTTCAAGGAAGAGAGATGCCGCTGCTTCTCGGGCCTGGCAAGGGCAAGGACTTCGACGGCAGCACGGTGCTCGGGCCGGCCCTAGTCACGCTGGACGAGATCGACGACCCAAACGCGCTGGCGATGACCGCGCGCATCAACGGCCGGGTTATCTGCGAGGCAGTTACGGGCTCCGCGTATTGGTCGTGGGGGCAAATCATCGAGCACCTCTCACGCAACGAAACGCTCCTCCCCGGTGACGTCATCGCCTCCGGCACCGTCGCCGGCGGCTCACTCTTGGAGTCTGACGGCCCGTTCTTGCAGCCCGGCGACGTTGTTGAGCTTGAGGTCGAGCGGCTCGGGGTTCTCCGAACGACCATTGGTCCACGTTCGTGACGTCGACAGATCTCTTCGGCCGGGTGGTTGTCGTCACCGGCGGTGCCGGGGGCATCGGCGCTGCATGCGTCGTAGCGTTGAAAGCAAACGGCGCCGACGTCGCGATCCTCGATCGGGAGATCCCGCCGGCCGGCAGCTACGCGGTGGTCGCAGATGTCACTTCCACCAGCAGCCTGAACGCCGCGGTCGCGAACATCGAGCATGACCTTGGGCCAATCGACGTCCTGGTTCATGCGGCGGGTGTCTCGGGGCCTTGGCACGGGGTCCTCGACCTCGAAGAAGCGGATTGGGACACCGTCATGAGTGTCAACGCTGGCGGCACGTATCGAACCTGCCGCGCGATCCTTCCGGGCATGGTTGCGCGAGGTTACGGCCGTGTGGTGCTGCTCGCCTCGGTCGCTGGCAAGGAAGGAGTTCCACTCCTGCCGGCCTATAGCGCCTCGAAAGCTGCAGTCATCGCGTTCGCAAAATCCGTAGGCAAGGACCTCGCGTCGTCTGGCGTGCTCATCAACTGTGTGACGCCAGCGGGTGTTGATGCGGGCATGACGCACGAGAACACTTCTGAGGTACAGCAACGCATGCGTGCCGCGATCCCGATGGGCCGCTTTGCCAGCCCCGAAGAGATCGCGGCCATGGTCGTTTGGCTGTCAAGCCCGGCTTGCAGTTTCTCAACCGGGGCCGTTTTCGACCTCTCAGGAGGGCGCAGCAGCTACTGACGAACCCGGACTTGGACATGACCGACAATCGAAGGAGAAACTCACATGGCTTACGTCGTCAGCGCCACCTGGACTGTGCAGGATGGTCACGAAGGCACCGTGCTCGAGAACGTGAAAGCCCTCACGAAGATCTCACGAACTGAGCCTGGCTGCCGCTTCTACCAGGCTTACTACGACCCCACCGCACCAACGGTGATCAACCTCTTCGAAATCTACGACGATGAGGCCGCGTACCAGGCTCACGGTGCGTCTGACCATTTCAAAGACCTTGGGTTTGCGAAGTCCATCCCCCTTCTCGCTGACCGCCAGCGAGCCTTCTACGAAACGATCGATGCGTAAAGCGGGGAGTTCGCGTGACAGACGTTTCTGGGCGGCTCGCCGGTAAGACGGTGATCGTTACCGGTGCGGGTCGAGGCCAGGGGTTGGAAGAAGCTCGCCTATTTGCACTCGCAGGTGCCCGTGTCATCGGCTGCGACGTCGAAATCGACCACCTTGCCACCGAGAGCGCGATTGACCCCTTGACCATGGACGTGACGAAGCCGCAGGACTGGGCGGCACTTGCTGCGCACGTCGATGACCACTATGGCGGGGAGGTTCATGGTCTCGTCAACAATGCCGGCATCACCTTGCGCAGCCGACTCCTCGACGTCTCGGTGAACGACTGGAACCACGTCTTCGCGGTCAACTGCACCGGTGCCCTGCTGGGCATGCAGACAGTAGTGCCGCGCATGCGATCCGGAGCCTCTGTCGTCAACATCGGTTCAGCGGCCGCCTTCTCCGGTCACTACACAGTCGCCTACACGACTAGCAAATGGGCGATGCGAGGGTTGTCCGCCGTCGCATCATTGGAACTCGGGCCGGCGGGAATCCGGGTCAACTCGGTGCACCCCGGTTTCGTCGAAACTGAGATGACCGGGTCGGCACCTCCCGAGTTTCGCGAAGCGACATGGCGAATCATGCCGATGCCCCGGACCGGCCGGGTCGCCGACGTGGCTCACCTTGTCTTGTTCCTGCTCTCGGACGAATCGCAGTGGATCAGTGGCGCCGAGATCCACATCGATGGCGGTCAGGTGATGGCCGGCGGGTCAAAGGTCCTGTCGGACGCGCTGCGTGCCGCGACCCCTGGGACGTCGGCGTGAGCGTTGACCACGTCGGCCTATCGGTCGCCGATCTGAACGCGATGACGGACTGGTATTCACGCGCTCTACCTGCGCGCGTTGAGTACGCCGTCGAGCGGCCGACTGTCGCGATGCGAGGCGTGGTGCTGATCGACGGCGACGGGTTCCGGCTAGAGCTCCTGCACCGCGAGCACAGCCGGCCCGTGCACGGCACCGAGACGATCGACGAGTCTTTGCTGCGTCACGGCTTCGGCCACCTCGCGCTGCGGGTGGACGATGTGCCCGCTGCGGTCGAGCGGCTGGTTGCTCTAGGCGCCGCTGCGATCCTGGCGCCGCGACCAGGGAGTCAGCCCGGCATGACCATCGCCTTTGTTGCGGATCCGGAGCACAACCTCATCGAGATCCTGAGCCGATCGTCCGAAGCGCCGGCGACATGACCGAGCCAGTAGCGATCGGTGCAGCAAAGCAAACGATCCGCGACGCGGTGATAGCCCAGCTCCGCGAAGACATCCTCAGCGGCGGCATCGCTCCCGGCACCAAGTTGCGGCAGCACGACATCGCCACCCGGTTCGACGTCAGCACCACCCCGGTCCGCGAGGCGTTCTCGGCACTTGAGCGTGAGGGTCTGGTCATCGCAGCAGCTCATCGCGGGGTCATCGTCTTCGAACCGACCGCCGAGTACCTACACGAGGTCTATGACATCCGCTTCGCCCTCGAGACGCTTGCGGTTCGCAAGGCTGTGGAGAACGTGACCGAGTCGCAGCTGCGAGAGATGACGGCACTACTGTCCGAGATGAGCTCGATACTCGATGATCGGGATGGCTATCACGGCCTGAATGCTCGCTTCCACGACATGGTGTACTCAGCTTCAGGCAGTCCCCGACTGGTAGACCTCATCAAGCACCTCCGTGACAGCGTCAATGCATACTTGCGCCTGTACGCGCGACAAGCCGACACCGGAGTACACGTGCATCAGGACCACTTGGACATCGTGGCGGCATTGCAGGCGCGTGACGCTGATGCCGCCGTGGAAGCCCTGACCCGTCACCTTCGACGAACGGTCGAGTTTGTCAGCGAGCACCTTCCGGTCGCCGTCGCTCCAGTCCCCCAGCGGCCAGTAAATGACCAGGCACATTTGGGCTAGGTGACGGATGACCGCGGAGCGCGCCCGCCCTACTGATGTCGCCGCTGGTGATGTCGCATGGTGGCCATTGATCGCGCTGACGGCGGCGGTTCTCGCCGTCCTCATCGCCTTCAGCAACCGCTACGGCTATTTCCGCGACGAGTTGTACTTCCTCGCGGCTGGTCGCCATCTTGCCTGGGGCTACCCCGACCAGCCACCGCTGACCCCCTTTCTCGCGTGGGTGATGAACGGTGTGGGGCATGGCTCACTGGTCGTGTTCCGGTTACCGGCGGCCGCGGTCGCAGCGAGTGTGACATTGCTGACCGGATTGATGGCGAGCGAGTTCGGCGGTAGACGATTTGCGCAGATACTCGCCGCCGTCGCCGCCGCGACAAGCACCTATGTGCTGCTGTCAGGGCATCTGCTGGTCACGTCGACACTCGACCTCCTGATGTGGGTGGTCCTGACGTGGCTCGTGCTGCGGGTCCTGCGCACCGGCAACGAGCGGTTGTGGCTCGTGGCGGGTGTCGTCGCTGGCCTGGGGCTGGTCAACAAGGATCTGCCGATCGTGTTGCTGCTGGGCCTGCTCGTCGGCGTCCTGCTCACGCCGTCCGCGCGAGTGTCGTTGCGCAGCCGGTGGCTGTGGGCCGGCACGGTTGTCGCCGCCGCGGCATGGACACCCGGCCTGGTCTGGCAGGCGCAACACGGCTGGCCGCAATTGACATTGGCGGGCCAGATCCGGGCCGAGTACGGGACCCCGGGTCAGCGTGCCGGGTTCTTCGCTCTTCAGCTGGTTTTGTTCAGCCTCGGTGCGACATACCTTTGGGTGATCGGGCTGGTCAAGCTGTGGCGTGACCCGGCATGGAAGCCATACCGAGTGCTCGCGTGGGCATGGCTGTTTGTGCTGGTGTTCTTCGTCATCACCGCCGGGCAGGGCTACTACCCGGCGGGCACGTACCCGGTGCTCATCGCAGCCGGTGCGGTCGTTGTCGAGCGCCGACGCCGACGCTGGCCAGTCATGCTGGCAGTGGCTGCCACATCCGCGTTGACGTTGCCCGCTGCGCTGCCGATCCTTTCACCGGCTGCGCTGGCGTCCTCGCCCTGGAACGGCCTGGGCGAGACACAGCGGGAAACCGTCGGTTGGCCACAGCTCGTCGACGTGGTCGCAGCGGCGTACCGGTCGATCCCCAGCGCGCAGCGCTCGCATGCCGTCATCTACGCGACCAACTACGGAGAGGCGGGGGCAATCGACCGTTTCGGAGCTTCTCGCGGGCTTCCGCACGCGTGGAGCGGCCACAACGGCTACGGCCTCTGGGGCCCGCCGCCGCAAGACACGCAGCCGGTCGTCGTCGTGTGGGAGGACGACGCTCCGACCAGTTCCTTCGCCGGCTGCACGAAGTTCGCGAAGATCACCGCGCCGGTGTCGAACGAAGAAAGCGACCGAGCATCGGTGTACGTCTGCTCCGCACCCATCGGTGGCTGGCACGACGCATGGCCACACCTCGCCCACCTGTCCAGCTGAGAGGTTCGGCCTTCACTACTTGATTCCGGTCGTCGCAATCGATCGGACGAAGTAGCGCTGGCCGACAAGGAAGAGGACCAGTACCGGCAGTTGACTCATCAACGTGCCCGCCATCAGTACTGGCCAGTTGGTGAAGTGAGCGCTCTGGAACGTAGCCAAGCCAAGCTGGACTGTCATCGTGTTCGGCGAAGAAGTAACGACGAGCGGCCAAAGGAAGTCGTTCCACACCGACAGGAACGTGAGTACGGCGACAGTGGTTAGTGGTGGGCCCATCAGCGGCAGCAGGATCCGGGCCAGCAGGCGCACTCGGCCCGCACCATCGATCATCGCTGCCTCTTCCAGTTCGACTGGAAGGCTCAGGAAGAACTGGCGCAACAGGTAGATGCCGAACGGAGTCACCAGGTTCGGGACGATCAGCGCCGGCAGGGTGTTGACGAGTCCGAGGTGCTTGACGATCAATAGCGTCGGGATCATCACGACCTGGAACGGGACCATCAAGGTTGCGAGGATCGCGATGAACGTGAGTTGCTTGCCGGCAAAACGAATGCGGGCAAACGCGTAGCCGGCGAGGCTGCACAGGATCAGATTGCTGACGACGCAGACGACTGACACAACCGCGCTGTTGAGCAGCCAGTGGCCGAAAGGCGCCAGATCCCAGGCCTGCCGATAGTTGGACCATTGCAGTGTCTTGGGCAAACCGGGCGGGAATCTGCGCGTCTGCGCAAGCGTCGACAGGCTGGTCAACAACATCCATAGCATCGGGACGAGCATGATGATCGCCAGCGGCGCCAGTACGAGGTGCCACGGCGACGGTCGCTTCGACCGTGCGACACGCCCGCGGCGCAGCGTGGTTGCCGCCCTCCCGCCTTCGGCGACCGCGGTCATTCGTCAGCCGCCGCGGTCGCCGGGTCGCGGGTCAATCTCATCTGCACGAGAGTGATACCGGCGATCGCGACGAAGAGCACGCAGGCGATCGCGGCCGCGTACCCGGCGTGGAAGTAGGAGAACGCTTCCTGGTACAGGTAATAGACCATCACCGTCGTCGAATGCAGCGGCCCACCCTTGGTCGTTACATAGACCTCGTCGAACAACTGCAGCGAGTTGATCGTGAGCCATACCAAGAGGAAGGCTGACACCGGCCGTAGCAGCGGCACGTGAATCTGCCAGAACGCGCGCGCTTTGGAGCACCCATCGATCTGGGCGGCTTCGACGAGCTCGGGCGGCACCGCCTGCAACCCCGCCAAGAAGATCAGGGCGCCGAACCCGACCCATCCCCAGACCGTCATGCCCACGATCGCGAAGAGGGCCTGATGCGGTGAGGCGAAGAAACCGAACGTCGGCAGACCAACCCGGTGCAAGGCCGCGTTGACGATGCCGTAATTGGGATCCAGCAGCCAGGTGAAGATCACACCGGTAGCCACGGTCGACGTAACGACAGGCACGAAGACGGCCAACCGGTAGATGGTGATTCCCCGTATCTTGCGGTTCAGTGCGGCTGCAACCAGCAGCGAGAGCACGAGTGTGATCGGAACGAAGAGCGCCGTGTACACGATCGTGTGGCGGATCGATTCGCGAAAGACGGGGTCGTGCACCAGCTGCTGATAGTTGTGGACGCCGACCCATCGCCCGGCGGTTTGCAGGTCGTTGCGCTGGAACGACAACAGGAACGCCCACACGACGGGCACCATGCCGAACAGGCCGAGAAGCACCACGCTCGGGCCGATCATCGCCCAGCCGGTGAACTGGTCAGCCCGCCGGCGCGGGTCGCGTCGCCGGGCTGTTGACGGCAAGACCGCCGCTCGGCGCCGACGCACGGATCCGCGGGCGGGCAGCCGAGCGGCTTCGCTCATTGACCCGCCAGGGCACTCTCAACTTGGCTCTTGGCCGCGTCGAGCGCCGCTTGCGGCTGCTTCTCGCCCAGCAGCACGGCCTGCACCATCTGCCCGATCGCGGACGAGACCGCGGCGTAGGAGGCAATGTTCGGGCGAACGTGCTTCACGTTGTTCAAGTTGTCGACGAACACCTTGTCCGACGGGTACTTAGCCAGGAACTTCGCGTAGTCGGGCAACGTCGTCTCGGACTGCCGCAGCGGCAGGTCGCCGGTGGCAATCGAGAAGTCCAGGTTGATGGCAGGCGAGGTCAACCACTGAACGAAGCTCACCGCAGTCGATGACCGCGCGGCTGAGTGATCGAAGAGCATGTAGAGGTCGGGACCGGAGATGCTTTGGTGATCGCCGTCGTGACCAGGCAAGTACGTCACGCCGTAGTCGACATCCGCATTGATGCTCGAGAGGTCCCACGGACCTGTCCACAGCATCGCGATCTTCCCGCTGTTGAACAGGTTCAGGTAGTTGCCGTTGCCGCTGTCGAGATAGACCGACTTATCGGTGACGGCCATGTCGTGCAGCAACTGGAGCGCCGCCAATCCAGCCGCAGAATCGAACGCAGGAGCGGTGTTGTCCGGCGTCAGCAAATCGCCACCCGCTTGCCAGAGCAGCGCCAGGTAGCGCCACACCGTGTCTTCGCTGCCGTCGTTCACGTAGGCCCAGCCGTACGTCTGCTGCGAACTGTTGGTCAGCTTCTTTGCGGCCGACTCGAAGTCCTGCCACGACCAGGTGTTCGTCGGCAGCGCGACACCGGCGGCCGCGAACAGCTTCTTGTTGTAGACGAGGCTCAGGTTGTCGACCAGGGCGGGCACCCCGACCACCTTGCCGTTCGACGGTGGCTGCCGCCCGCTCGGACGGGTAGAAGTCGTTCCAGTTGAAGGAGCCGGTGGCGACCTTGCTGGTCATGTCGACGAGCTTGGGCTGCTTGGCGAGTTGGGCGGCCGACGAACCGAATTCATACGCCACGTCGGGGTAGTTGCCCGCAGTGAAGCCGGCGACGGTCTTCTGTAGCGCACCGTCGTTGCCGCCGTTGAAGACGAGATTCACCTTCGACTTCGGGTTCAGCTTGTTCCACTGCGCCGCCTGCGCGCCCAGCTCCGTCGCTTCCACATCGGTGTAGCCGTGCGACACGGTGATCGTGCTCGCTGCGCCTCCCCCCGAGCCGCCAGACGATTTCGAAGTACATGCGGTCACCAAGCCCAGGACCAGGGCCGCGCTGGCAACTATCCGGGTGCGACGACGCAAGCGGTCCATGATCGCTCCTTCATTCGTGCATATTCGAGCGCTGCAGATGCTCAGGCTTGCACGTTTGAACGAGGGGGTCAATGTCGCGGCGACCCGTCTTGAGCGTAAGACGCACGAAATGTGCAGCGACTTCTTCCGGAACGGCTGCTGGAGCGCGCCGCGGTTTGCGCGTAACGTGCACGTCATGCGCCAACAGGACCGACTGGGACTCATTCTTGAGCGTTTGAATCGCGAGAGTTCCGTCACCGTGGAGAACCTGGCTGTGCAACTGGAGGTGTCCCAGGCCTCGGTGCGCAGAGACCTGCAGCTGCTCGAGAGCCAGCAGCTGCTGAGCCGCACCCACGGTGGGGCCGTCGCGTCCGGCGTCCTGTATGAGCTGCCGATGCGCTACCGCGGCGGCCACCGCCAGGACGCGAAGCGCGCGATCGCCAAGTGCGCGGTTCAGCTCCTCGGCCCGAAGGTCACGTCGGTCGGCCTGAACGGAGGTTCCACGACCACGGAGGTCGCTCGAGTGCTGGCATCGCGCACCGGCCTGCGGGTCGTGACGAACGCGCTCAACATCGCGTCCGAACTCGCGGTGCGCTCGAGCATCGAACTGGTCGTGTGCGGCGGCAGCGCACGCGCGGAGTCCTACGAGCTGGTCGGGCCGCTGGCCGAGATGACCCTGACGCACATCAATATCGACGTGGCGATCATCGGCGTCGACGGCGTGAACGTCGTCGCCGGTTTGACGACCCACGACGCCGTGGAGGCCCAGACCAATCGCTGCCTGCTGAGTGCCGCCGAGCGGGTGATCGTCGTGGCCGACTCATCGAAGATCGGCCACCGCGGATTCGCACGGATCAGCGAGATCGGCGTCGTCTCGGACCTGGTGACCGACTCCGACGCGGATGAAGCCGATGTCGCCGAACTCGAACGAGCCGGCCTGAAGGTACACCGCGCGCAATTGACGTGCGCTGACCGGGGCCAGCGGCTACGAGCGGCAGCTGGCCGCCCAATACCTCGGGCAGGAACTGCCGATGTGCGGCAACCATGGCGTCGGCGAGGTCGAAGATGCGCTCGGGCGACAGCGTCGCTGCCGTATTCGGGTCGACCATCAGTGCGTGTCGGATGTGGTCGGGGCGCCCTTCGGTCATGGCTCGAACCGTCAGCTCGACAACCGACAGGAAGGTGCGGTTCAGAGCCGCGCACTGAGGTGGCAGCGCGCCGATCGCGACCGGGCTCGCGCCCGATCCGTCGATCCGGCACGGCACCTCGACGGGTGCGGCGTCCGCCAAGTTGTCAATGAAACCGCGATTGGCGACGTTCACCTGGATCTCGCGCGGCTGCCCGGTCACCATGCTGTGGATCACCTGCGGCGCGTATTCGGCGGCCTCCTCGCCCGGTTCGACGTAGTCACCGGCCGCCGCTTGCACCATGAGCTGCTCGATCTCTGCCGCGTTCGCTGCGGAGATCGCGACATAGTCGCGTACCGGTATGCGAAGCCGCGCGATCTCGGCGTCGTCGTGCAGGTACCACGGCACGTACTCAGCAGAATGCTCGCTCGTTTCGGTGGGATAGAAACCGAGTCGTCGATACATGTCGACGCGAACCCGCCGCCGCAGTTCGGGATCGGCTGCGATGCGCTCGTCGAGCAACGGGTACAGGCTGCGGCCCTCGTGTTCCCATGCGAGCACCCAGGCTTGGTGGTTCACGCCGGCGCTGCGAAACGTGACCTGGTCGAACGCCACGCCGACGAGCTCGCTCAGATCGTGGACCGTCCAGTAAACCGAGTGGCAGAGCCCGAGGACCTTGAGGGCCGGGAACGTCGCGGTGAGGTAGCCGATGTTCATCGCCATCGGGTTCGTGTAGTTGAGCAGCCATGCCTGCGGGCAGACCTCAGTCATGTCGCGCGCCAAGTCGTGCAGGAAGGGAAACGTGCGCAAACCGCGGAAGACACCTCCGACGCCGAGCGTGTCACCGATGGTCTGGCGGACGCCGAATCGCTCGGGCACGTCGAAATCCGTCAGGGTCGCCTGGTGGCCGCCAATGCTGACGGTGTTGATCACGAAGTCTGCGCCGCGCAGCGCGGCGCGCCGGTCGGACGTTGCGCGTACCTGCGCGTGGCTGCCGTGATGAGCCACGGCAATCTGTGCGAGTTGTTCGGCAAGGACAAGCCGGCGCGGGTCGTTGTCGTGCATCACCAGGTTGAGGTCGCCGAGGTCGGGATAGCTCAACAGATCACGCAGCAGCTGGCGGGTGAACTCGGCCGATCCGGCGCCTACGAAGCAGATCGTCGTCATCGATGGAGCATCTCAACTACCGCACCAACGTGCAAGCTTGCGCATGTCGAATGAGTGATCCTGGACCTTTTCTGTCTCGAGCGGCAGACTCATGGCCGTGATCGATGTCTTGGTCTTGGGTGACGCGAACCTCGACCTCGTCCTGCGGGGCGACGTTGTGCCGCGGTTCAACCAAGCCGAACAACTCTTGGACGCCGCCACGTTGGTGCTTGGTGGTTCGGCCGGAATCACGGCGCATGCGCTCGCTCGGCTCGGCCGAGCGACCCGACTCGGGGCGCTGACCGGCCGAGATGTCTTCGGTGACCAAGTGGTCGAACTGCTCGCCGCTGCAGGGGTCGACACCAGCACCGTGGTGCGAGATCCCGATCACACGACCGGATTGACCGTCGTCCTGTCACAAGGGCAGGAACGCGCGATCCTGACCTTCCTCGGGGCCATTTCGGCGTATTCGATCGAACAGGCGACCGACGCGCTCGTGAACGCGGCTCACGACGGCGCACGTCACGTTCACGTGTCGTCGTTCTTCTTGCTGCCGGCACTGGGCGCCGGCTTGGCCACCGTGTTCGATCGAGCCCACGCGCTCGGCCTCACCACCTCACTTGATCCCAACTTCGACCCCGCTGAACAGTGGAACGGTGTCGAGGGATTGCTGGCGAACGTCGATCTCCTGCTGCCGAATCGAACCGAAGCAATGGAGATAGCGACGCGAGTCACTGGTCACGCAATCGTCGATCCCGTCGCAGCTGGCACGGTGCTCGCATCGCGAGGCGCTGTCGTCGTCATGAAAGACGGACGGCGAGGGGCACTGCTCGTGCATCCCGACGGCTCGGTTGTCCGAAACGTTGGCACGCCGGTCGATGCCGTTGACACCACAGGTGCGGGCGACACCTTCAATGCCGCCTACCTCGACTCGCTGCTGCGAGATCTGCCGGAGTCGGAATGCCTGCGCCGCGCCGTTCTCGCCGGGGCACTTTCGACCTCGGCGATCGGCGGCACCGCGGGCCAGCCCACCCTCGACCAACTTCTGCCGATCGTTCTCAGCTGACCACGGCCAATAGTGCGGCGACCACTTCAGCGGCTGCCTCTCTCGCGGCGGGCAGGTACTTGCGCGGGTCGACGATCGCGCTATCGCCACCGAGAACCTGCCGAACGGCTCCGGTAAAGGCGATGTTCAGCGCGGTCCCGACATTGATCTTTGCCATCCCGGCGGCGGCTGCACGTGACAGATCCTCAGGCGCCACCCCCGACGAACCGTGTAGCACCAGCGGAACCGGCACGACTTCGGCAATCCGGCTGATGAGCGCGAGATCAAGCGTCGCGGTTCGGGTGGTCATGGCATGCGAACTGCCGACCGCAACCGCCAGTGCGTCGACACCGGTTTGCCCAACGAAGGTCTGGGCTTCTGTCGGATCGGTACGGACACCCCGAGTGTGTGCGCTGCTCGGTGCGTCGGGCTTACCACCGACATATCCAAGCTCGGCTTCGAGCCAGATGCCGTTGGCGTGCGCCCACGCCACCGCGGCGCACGTGCGCTCGACGTTGACCGAATAGGCGAGGCTGCCGGCATCGAACATGGCGGACGAGAATCCGGCATCTGCGGCCTGGAACAGCAACTGCAAGTCGGTCACGTGGTCGAGGTGCAGCCCGACATCGACCGTCGCGAGCTCGGCTGCCGCGCCGGCGGCCAGAGCGAGCGGCATGAGCTGCCCGTCGTGATACTTCACGGCGTTCTCGCTGATCTGGATCACCACGGGAAGCCTGGCGCGTTCGGCGCCCTGCACAACTGCTTCGATGTGCTCCAGCGTGATGACGTTGAATGCTCCGACCGCTTTGCCGTTACGTCGCGCGTCAGCTACCAGCTTCGCCGTTGCTGCCGTTGGCATGAGCACATCCCCTTTGCATCACAGAAATTCCTTGATTGACGTTGCGGTCCGCCGCCGCCAAGTCGCGATGGCTCACAGCGCCACCACCGAGCGCGTGAGGTGGGCAGGCACGTCGGCGTCGCGACCCAGCGCTGCCGCCCACGCGACCGCGTGCCTTTGCAACGACACGAGCTCAACCTGCGGATCCATCAAGCCTTGCCGAACGGTCGCTCCGGTGGCTTCGATCGACTCGGTTTGGATCTGCGTCAACGGGGTGAGCGCCCACACCAGCGTGCCGGCTGACGCGACGCTGATCGGACCGTGGCGGTATTCGCCCGTCGCGTAGGCCTCTGCCCACATGCCCGCCGACTCGCGACACTTCAAGGCAGCCTCCTGAGCGAGCGGGGCAGCCCAGCCTGCACCGAGGACGACGAGCTGTTGCGGCGAAGGCTCGGTGATCGGGGCAACGAGCGCTTTGCGGGCCTGCTCGATCAGCTCCGCAATCGCGTCCGGGCCTGCACCAAGCTGCGTACGCAGCAACGTCAGCAGGGTGGTCGGAAAGCGAGTCTGGACGACGCTGTGCTCGTCGGCGTAGGAAAGATCGATGATGTCCGTCGCGGAGTCGCCGATCGGGGTACCGAGCTCGCCGAGCACCGCAGTGATCGGAACGGCAGATCCCATCCTGTCCAACGCCAGCTTGACCTCAGCGGTCGTGCCGGAGCGGCTGATAGCGACAACGCGGTCGTACGCGCGCAGCAGGGGCGGCACTTCGGACCCGATGATCGCATCGGTCACGCCGTGGCCCGCCTGCTCGCGAAGCCACGCATATGCAGCAGCAACGTAGTAGGACGTGCCGCATCCGATGACCAGAACGCGCTCGCCGGACGCCGGCAGGCCTGCCGGTCGAGACGTCGCGTGGGCGGCCGCACGTGCCCAGCAGTCGGGCTGGCTGGCGATCTCCTCGGAAGTGATCCGTCCCAAGCTCGTGGGGGTTGCCATGTCGCGTGTCGTCCTCTTCTTTAGTGGTGAAGGTTCTTTGGTGGTGCTGGTCTATTGGTGATGGCGAGCTCTAGGCGTAGCAGTGTCTAGGGCGGTGGACGCTCGGTCTGGGTCGAGCTGGCGAATGCGGCGCGCCGTGCCATCAGGCCAGCACCCAGGCAAGCGGCCTTATCTCCGAGAAGAGCCATCACGATCTCGGGCTCGCGTTGCCAGACGAGCAGTCGTCGCAATCGCTGCCGGAGTGGGCCAAGCAGCGTCTCGCCAGCTCCGGACAGACCGCCGCCGATGACGATCCGCTCAGGGCAGAGCAAGGAGACGTACGTCGCCAGCGCACGCGCGAGACCGGTCACCGCGTCGTCCCACACGGTCGTGGCGACCGGATCGCCAGCCGCGACGAGATCGAGCACTTCCTTGCCACCCAGGGAAACGATGCCAGTGATGGAGCTGTACCTGCGCGCTATCGACGCCGCCGATGCAACTGCTTCGAGACAGCCGTGCGCCCCACACGCACAGTCGACGTCGAATCCGACGTCGATGTGCCCGATCTCGCCGACGTCCCGGCCCTCGATCAGCCTGCCACCGACGTACATGATGCCGGAGATTCCGGTACCGATGGGAAGGAACAGGACGTCGTCGACGCCTCGCGCACCACCGAGCGTTCGCTCGGCCAAGCCACCCGCCCGCACGTCGTGCCCGAAGCCAACCGGCAGGCCGGTCCGTTCGTGTACGAGATCGCGAAAGGCGACGTCGCGCCAGCCGATGTTCTCCGAGTAGAGCGCCACCCCGGCGAGGTCATCCACGAACCCAGGGACCACGAAACCAACGCCGGCAGCGTCCGGAGCGTGCAGTAGCAAAGCATCGACCGCATGTAGCGCCGCTGCCACGACGACGTCAGGCCCATCGGCGCACGGCGTCGACCATGCGTAGTACTCGGGCGGGGCGGTGTCGCCCCGAAGCACGGCCCCTTTCATCGCCGTTCCGCCGACATCAAGGGCGATGACGGTCGGCCCGCCGGACAGCGTTGTCACTTGACACTGCCACTGAGGAGACCGTTCACGATGTAGCGGTTCAGCATGGCGACGAGCAAGGCCGGGACGGCGATCGCGTAAACGCCGGCAGCGCTGAGCAGGGTGAACGGTACGAGGTGCCTACCTTGCAGTGCGGCGATCGCCACGGTGAGCGGCTGGGTCGACAGATCGCTGGAAAGAACGAGCGGGAAGAGGAACTGCGCCCACGCGAACAGGAACGTGATGATGGCCGTGGAAATGATGCCGGGGACGGCGAGGGGCAAGACGATGTGCCACAGCACCTGCATGCGGCTCGCGCCGTCCACCCGGCCGGCTTCTTCGATGGCGAGGGGCAAACTGGACATGTAGCTGTGCAGGATCCAGGTTGCGAGCGGGAGGAATCCCGATACGTAGACGAGCACGATTCCGGTGTAGGTGTTGACGAGGCCGAAGTAGCTCATGATCTTGTAGAGCGGAATCAGTGTGGTGTACGCGGGGAACGCCATCGTGGCCAGCACCGCATAGAACAAGATCCCGCGGCCACGAAACCTCATGCGAGCAAAGGCGTAGGCAGCGAAAGTCGACAGGACGACGGTCACGATGGTCGCGGCACCGCACTCGATGAAGATGTTCACCGTAGAGCGGTGAATTGCGTCCGGAATATCGCCGACGCCCTGCAACAACGTTCGGTAGTTGTGCAAGGTGGGTGTCGGCGGCAGGTAGTGAGCCGGTTTCGAGCTCATCTGCGCGTCGGTCTGCAGGCTCGTATTCAGGGCCCAGTACAGCGGCACCAGCGACCACGCGAGAATGAAGGCGATCCCGACCCGGCGCCCCCACGACTTGCTCCTCATCAGAACTCCACCGCGCGGTACACCAGCTTGACCACGGCGAACGAGACGATCAGCGTGACGATCGTGATGAGAAGCGACAGCGCATACCCTTCGCCGAAGTCGAGATTCTGGAAGCTGATGAAGTACGTCTGCATCGTCACTGACGCACCGGTGGGGGCAGCCCCGTTCAACACGTACGGCTGATCGAACACGTTCAGCGTCGCGATGACGGCTTGCACCATGGCGATCGCGATGCCCGGCCTGGCAAGTGGCAGGGTGATCCGCCGAAATGCCGACCACGATGAGCAGCCGTCGAGATGCCCGGCTTCGTAGAGGTCACCCGGAATGTTCTGCAACGCCGCCAGGACGAGAAGGGCGGAGAGTGGGGTTATCTGCCAGACCTGCACCATTTCGATCGCGAAGATGGTGAGCAGGCGATGCTGGCCCAAGAACACCTGGTAGTGATTGATCATGTGCAGTCGACGTCAGCGCGCTGTTGAGCAACCCGGTGTTGCTGTCCCAGATCCCGCTCCAGACGATGCCTTCGACCACACCAGGCAGGGCCCACGGCAAGATGAGGACGGCGATCAGCACCGAGCGCCCGCGGAATCGATGTTGCAACGTCACCGCCATCGCGACGCCTAGAACGGTCGACAGCCCCACACCGATGACGACGTAGATGGCGGTGTTGCCGATGCTTTCGCGCACCGCAGTGTCGCTGAACAGCCGGCGGAAGTTGTCGAGCCCGCTGAACCTGTCCGGTGGGTTGAGCGCTTGCTCCTTGTAGAACGACTTGACGATCGTGAAGCCAGCCGGCACAAGAGCCAGCAGCACGATGAACAGTGCAAGTGGGGTGACAAGGGCGTAGGGAAGCAAGTCGAGCTTGCCCCGGCGGCGTCCGCGCGCCGCCGGAGCTGACCCGCGCGTCTGTCTGGCCTTAGGCGCGCTGTCGTTTCGTGCCCATCCGGTCACCGCCGAACTCGCGCCGCCGGTCCTCGTGAGCGATCCGAGCTCATTTCCCGCTCGCCAGTTTGTTCGCAGTGTCGGAGATCGCCTTGATGGCGTCGGCGACGCTCATCGATCCGGCAGCTGCGGCGTGCAGGTTGGTGTACACAGCCCGGGAGAACTCGGGGTACCACGACGGGGCACCCTGCGGGAACACCGGCTTCGCGCTGTTCTTGAGCATGTCAGCCAGCTGCGCACCGTCGACGAGAGCGCCCTTGTTCGTGAGCAACGGTCATGCCGGTAAGCCTCGATGGCAAGAAGTACCCGACCATGGTCTTGCTCGGGCCGTTGACACCGGCGAAGTCAGCCTGATTCTGAGCCTCGCGTGAACCACTCGATGAACTTGGCGGCGGCGGCGGGGTACTTCGCCTGCTCGCGGAATTCCGATTCCGTCCGGGTTGCTCATGTTCGGACCGACGCCGCTGACGCCGGGCGTGGGCAGATAGCTGATCTGGTTCACGACACTGGAGGAATCCGGTATGTCGTACAGACTGCCGACGTTGCCCGAGTAGTCACCGAACGTCGACGCCACAGTGCCCTTGGCCATCAATGTCTGCTGACCCTGACTGTCTGCAACGTTGATGTTGCCGGGAGGAACAAGCCCCTTCTTGAGCGCGTCGACCATCCACTGCGGCTGCTTTGAAGCCGGCCGAATCCGGAGTCGAGAATTGCGGCTTGCCGGCACCGTCGAGGATCGACCCGCCAAACGCCGCAGTCGTCTGGTACCAGTAGGTCGACAATCCCTCCGCCGCTGCGAACGGGATGTTCAGCGGGTACTGCACGACACCCTTGTCTTTGATCGACTGAAGGTCCGTGGTGTAGTCGGCAATGGTTGTCGGCATCGTGGTGATACCAGCCTTGGTGAACAGGGCCTTGTTGACGGTGGTCACGAGGAACGACGCGTCGTAGGGAATGCCGACGACGTGGCCACCTGACGTGAACGACGTGATCTGCGGCATGTCCGACGTGAGCGATGCCGTGTCCATGTACTTCTCCATCGGCAAGAACCAGTTGAGCTTGCCAAGTTCACCAACGCGTGACCAGTCGACGTCCGTCGCATCTGCGAAGTAGGTCTTTGCGGTCGCGGCCGCAGCAATCTTCGTCTGCAGGCTGTCCCAGTCGGTGTTGGACCAGTTCACCTTGATGCCGGTGCTCGCGGTGAAGGCATCGAGAGATGCTTGCGGCGGTGGCGTCGTCGCGAGTGCGACCGTGATCGTTACGCCCGACGTCTTGCTCGAGCCGCCGCCACCCTTCGATGAACAACCTGCCGCGATCACGGCCACGCCCGTAAGCGCGGCGGTAAGGAAGACGGCCTTCCGGTGTCGTGGGATCGATGTCATGTGTCCCGAACCTTCCTCGATGACGGGTGGCACGCGGCGCCCTTTCTGGGCTGCCGCGGCTCGGATGAGGTAGCGCCGCCGACGGTGCGCGGATTGCGCATTTGCTCGCCAATCTGCGCACGAGCCTCGCACCGCATGGTGATTTAGTCAATAGTGCATGTCGACGGGCAGCAGTAAACACGACAAAGAGCCATGAATTTGTCCGAGCACGCGCAATTTTGTGAGAAGAAACTGCGCGTATGACGTGCATATTGCACGTCGGCATGGTAAGTTTCCGAGACATGAACCGCAAGCAGCGACTGAGCCAGATGGTGTCGGCGGTCGTCGAAGCAGGTAACACCGACGTCCCGACGCTCGCCGCGCAATTCCGCGTCTCGCATTCGACCATCCGTCGAGATCTTGAGCTGCTGGAGCAGCAGCGACTGGTGAGCCGAACGCACGGCGGAGCAAGCACTCACGCCTCGTTCAACGACTTGCCCCTTACCTACAAGACCGCTCAGGACGCCGGTGAGAAGCGGCGGATAGCGCAACGAGCGCTGACGTTTCTCGACGGAGCCAGGGTCATCGGTATGACCGGGGGAACGACCGTTACCGAGTTCGCTCGCCTCTTGACCGGCTTCGACGGACTGACGATCGTCACGAACGCGCTCAACGTCGCGACCCATCTTGTTGCCAACCCCCAGTTTCGGGTCTTCGCGGCTGGCGGAGAGGTGCGAAGCAGCAGCCAAGAGACCGTCGGCCCAAGCGCCGAGAGCTTCCTGGCCAGCTACAACATCGATCTGGCGTTCATTGGCGTCGATGGCGTGCACGCCACCGGATGCACCACCTACGACCCGGTGGGCGCCCGCGTCAACGCGGTGCTGCACCAGCAGGCCAAGACCACGATCGTGTTGGCCGACGCGACCAAGATCCGCCGCGTCGCCCTCGCCGAGGTGTGTCCGATGTCGGAGGTCGACGTCCTCATCACCGACGACCGTGCTCCGCAGGACGCACTAGACGAGATTCGCGCTCAGGGCTGCCAGGTGCTCGCGGTCTGACACTGGTAGGACCATGCAGATCTCTTGCGCAAGAGTTGCGCGTTTCGTGCTCATATACCGCTCGCATGAACTCGTCTCGAGCCCGGGCGGGCCAATGATGAGTTACCCGGCGCACATTCCGGCCCGCCCGGGGGTGCGGCAAGGTTTGAGTATGAAGAACCGTAGGCGGATGTGGGTGTGCGGCGCAGCGGCTACCGCGGTCGTGGTCGGCCTCGTCGCGGCAGGGGTGCTGGTGGGACGCGCAACGGCACCGGTCCACGACCGGGGCTACGCACAAGGGAGTGCCGCCGGTTACGCCGAAGGCGTCGCCGTCGGCAGGTCGCTGCAGGTCGGCGACACCGTGCCGACCGGGTCGAGCAGCGTCGCGCAGACGGCCTTCCAGGCCGGGTACCGAGCCGGCGAGAATGACGCGTTCGGTGCCTACGACGGGGGCTGGAAGCTCGGCGCTCCCTACGTCGTCGTCCTCGGCAAGGGCGTCGGCGGCGCGGCCTACCGTTTCGTCGAGCGTGACGAGCTAACGCCCGGCGCGACGTACCGGTTATGCGCCGACGGCACGAGCCTGTGTCACAGCTAGCCGGTCGCGGCTAGCCGCCCATGCCGGGCACGGCCGACGGGTCGAGGTCGGATGCCTTGGCGTTGATCAGGAAGATGCTGGCGAGCATCGCCGCGACGCCGAAGACCACAGACACCTGCAACGCGACCGAGATCCCGTGCGCGAGCTTGGAGTCGCCGGTCGTACCGTGCGCGGCGGCGTGCCGCTGCGCGGTAGCAAACGCAGTAGTGAGAATCGCCAGGCCCAACGTCCCGCCCACCTGCTGCATGACGTTCAACAGACCGGACGCCGAACCCGACTCGGCTGGTTCGACCCCCGACACCGCCACCATCGTCAGCGGCACAAACAGGAAACCCAGGCCGAGGCCGAAGATGATCAGCGGGCCGAGCAAGTTGGCGACGTAGGTGCTGTGCACGTTCACCAGCGAAAGCCAGTACAGGGCGGCCGCAGTCATCACTGCACCCGCCACCATGAATGGCTTCGGGCCGACCTTCACAAGTTGCTTTGCGCAGATCTGTGCACTGATGACGATCGCCACGCTCAGTGGCAGGTAAATGAATCCGGTCTTCAATGGGCTGTAATGCAGGATGCTCTGGACGAAGACCGTGAAGAAGTAGAACATCGCGAACAGCGCACCGGCGAGCAGCAGCATGACCACGTAGGTGCCAGAGCGGTTTCGGTTCTTGAACATATGCAGCGGCGTGATGGGCTGCGGACTGCGCATCTCGTTGAAGAGGAAGAGCGCCAACAAGGCCGCAGCGGCGATGAAGCAGATGATCGTGAGCGAATCACCCCAACCCGCCGTGCCGGAGGCTCGGATAAACGCATAGACGAGCGCGGTCATGCCGAGCGTCGAGGTGATCGCGCCGACGAGGTCGAAACGGCCGGGGTGCTTCTCGGACTCGTTGATGTACTGGCGCGCGATGCTGGCGATGAAGATGCCGATCGGGACATTCACAAAGAGCACCCATCGCCATGAAGCCCACGATGTCAACATGCCGCCGGCGAGCAGACCGAGTGCTGCACCGGAACCGGAGACGGCAGCGAACACGCCGAATGCCCGGTTGCGTTCTTCGCCCTCCTCGAAGTTCGTGGTGATCAACGAAAGCGCCGTCGGTGACGCGATCGCACCGCCGACCCCCTGCAGCGCGCGGGCAGCAAGCAGCCACCAAGACGTCGTCGCGAGGCCACCGAGGAACGAGGCGAAGGTGAACAGTGCGATACCGAAGATGAAGACTCGTCGTCGCCCCAGAATGTCGCCCGCCCGGCCACCGAGCAGGAGCAGGCCACCGAACGTCAGCGTGTAAGCATTGAGCACCCACGTGAGATTCGTGTAGGAGAAGTGCAGGGCAGTGCGGATGGTGGGCAACGCGACGTTGACGATCGTGGCGTCGAGCACCACCATCAGTTGGCTGGTCGCGATAACCGCAAGAGCGAGACCCGGGTGATGGCCGCGTCGCGCAGCACCGGGTGCGCCCACGGCTGTCTGCGTCGAGGTCGTCATCAATCTCCTCGTTTCATGGAAGGAACGCTAACGTTCACTAAGGACGGACGCTACATTGGCGAGATAGAGAACGCAACCGTTCCTTCGCCTTAGTGAGGAGGCAGCCATGCCAGCGCCACCTTCGCGATCATCGACAACGCTAGCAACCGCCACTGACAAGACGGCGCTGCCCCTATTCCGGTGCCGCAGACGCGGCGCTGCACTCGAAACTGCCATTTACGAAGCCGTCCTTCACCAGCTCAGCACCGTGGGATTCGGCGCGATGACGATCGAAGGCGTCGCCGCCTCGGCGCGCACCGGAAAGGCCGCCATCTACCGCCGGTGGCCGTCAAAGGAGGAGTTGGTCGCCGACACGCTCGACAACGCGCTTCCGACCCTGGATCTTCCGCTTGACACTGGGAACGTTCGCAGCGACCTCGCCGAGATCTTCACCGTCATGCTCGACATGATGGCCAGTCCCGCGGGTGGCGCGATGCAGGCGTTGATGGGCGAACTCGGGCACGACCACGACTTCGTCACCACATTGCACGAACGGGTGTTGGCGCCCCGCAAGGCATTCATGATGGAGATCTTCCGGCGCGGCGTCGCGCGCGGCGACGTGCGCGCCGACGCGATCAAGCCGGTCGTTGTCGAAGCCGGTCCGGCGCTGTTGGTGCATCGACTGTTGACCTTCGGACCGCCAGTCGACCCGGCCTACATGGAGGCTGTACTCGACGATGTCGTGATGCCGCTCATCCGCGCCTGAGTTAGTCGCGCCAGATCAACACGAGCGCGCGGTCGTCGGTGCCCTCGGGCGCCACTCTGTCGACCAACTGCTTCGCGCCGTCCCGGAACCCTTGGGTCACGAGGCGCTCGGCCTCGCCTACCAGCTTGTCGAGACCCACTGCAATCTCGCGTTCTGCGGTCTCGACCACGCCGTCCGTGAACATCAGCATCGCGTCACCCGAACCAAGAACGCCACGCACCGATGTGTAGCTGGCTTCGGCCAGCACGCCGAGAACTGTGCCTTCACTCTCGATGACGCGCCACGTACCGCTGCCCTTCACAAAATGCACGGCGGGCGGATGACCAGCGGACTCGACGACGTAGCTGCCGGTACTCAGGTCGATTACGAGATGGACGGCGGTTGCGAAGCCTTCACTCCAGCCCTGCCGAAGCAGGTAGTCGTTCGCTGCTGGCAAGAATCGGTCGGGCGCTACCGCACCGAGCAGACCGCCCAGTGCACCGGAGAGCAGCAACGCCCGAGTGCCTGCGTCGATGCCCTTGCCCGAGACGTCGACGAGAGCAACCTCGAGAACAGCACCCTGCCCCGTGCGCGCCGCGACCAAGAAGTCGCCGCCGAAAGAACCGGCACCCGCGGAGCGAATCACGATCTCGTGTTGCCAGCCTGGAGGCAGTTCGGGCATCTCGCCCTGCGCGCGCAACCGGTCGCGCAACTCCAGCAACATCGATTCCCCGCGCAGGCCCTGGACCCCAAGTGTTTCGCGGGTACGCGCCAAGCGGTAGGCGAAAAGAGCCACCGCCACGACGACGACGAGTTGGCCGGCCCGCACGACGTGCCAGCCGAGTATTACCTCGTCGTAGACGATCCCGAGCATTGCGACCACCAGCAGCGCAAGCAGCTCGCGGCGACGCAGGAGGAGCCCGCCACCGAGGATCGGCAGGGCCTCCGCCACGGGCGGCACCCAATAGGTGCCGACGACTGGGCCGAGAACGGCGATCGCGACGGCGAAGCAGACCAACCACCATCTCGCGGCGCCGGGCACCATCCAGCGGCTCGCGCGCACCGCCGCCCAGCCGCGGCGACCCGATGCCGCCGAGCGCCACATCCTCATGATCGGGCAGCGTAACGGGCTGTAACGGGCCGGACCGAGCCTGAGCGAACCCGAGCGAGCCCGAGGACTGGTGCGATCCAGCCCGCCGTGTGTAACCCTTTCGACCATGCCTAGACGCCACGGCTCCGTCAGCGGCCATGGCCGCGCCGCCGGAACTGGCGCTGCCAACGTCACCGGAACAGGTGTCGGCCAAGGTGCTACTGCGGGAACCGGCGTACTGCGTGGGCTTGTCGGCGCCGGTCCATCGCAGGTCGGGATCGTTGGTGCATTGCGCGCCCGCGACGTGTCGCAACCCACCCCCGACGACCTCGCGCGCGCACTGGAAAAGCCGGAGCCAACCGCCCGACCCGCAATCCGTCAGGACGCTGCCGCTCAGGAGACAGCCGCTCAGGAGACAGCCGCTCAGGAGACAGCAGAGTCTGGCAGCGGCGGCGGGACGTCGGTTTCTTCGTAGCGCGTGACCATCGCGAGCCGCCGCACATGCCGCTCCTCGCCGGAGAAGTCGGTAGCTAAGAACAGCTCGACCAGCCGGGTCGCCTCGCCGATCGTGTGCTGCCGCGCGCCGATGCTGACCACGTTTGCGTCGTTGTGCTGCCGAGCAAGTGTCGCGGTGTCGTCGTTCCACGCGAGCGCCGCGCGGATCCCCCCGACCTTATTGGCGGCAATCGCCTCGCCGTTTCCAGAGCCGCCGATGACGATCCCTAGGCTGCCCCGGTCGGCGGCGGTCCTGGTCGCCGCAGCGATGACGTACGGCGGGTAGTCATCGTCGGCCACGTAGCTCGGCGGACCGCAGTCGACCGGCTCGTGGCCGTTGTCCGTGAGCCAGCCGATGAGGTGGCTCTTCAGCTCGAACCCCGCATGGTCAGAACCCAGGTACACGCGCATGTGGCGGAGTCTGCCACGCCCCTTTGGCACCTACCAACCTGATCGTGCGAAGATCGCTGCACCGCACGAATGACAGAAAGGCTCCCGACCGGTGCCAGGCAACAACCTGAGCCGTGAAGAGGCGACCGAACGGGCGCGCCTCATCGGCCCGGCGTCGGGCGAGGCAGATCCGGTGCCCGCTCTCGAGACGAAAGTCTTCCTCGACCTCACCGCCGGGGCAGCGAAACCGGATCACTTCCTCTCGACGACAACGATTCGCTTCAGCTGTCGGGAGCCCGGAGCGGCCACGTTCGTCGACCTGATGGCCGACGAGATTCGGTCGATCACTCTCAACGGGTTGGCGATCGAGCCGGCCACGAACCGTGAGGCCGACCGGGTCCGGCTGACTGATCTCCTGGAGCACAACGAACTCGAGATCGTCGCCGAGTGCCGCTACATGCACACCGGTGAGGGCCTGCACCGCTTCACCGATCCAGTCGATGGCCGGGTCTACGTCTACACCCAGTTCGAGACCGCCGACGCGCATCGGGTTTACGCCTGCTTCGACCAGCCTGATCTGAAGACCACGTTCGAACTCGACGTGATCGCCCCCGGCGACTGGCAGGTGGTCTCGGTGACGGCGCCTGACGTGGTACCCGAACACCTCGCCGAAAACCCCGACACCACGACGTCCGCCCATTGGCATTTCCCGCCGACCCCTCCGCTATCGACGTACGTCACGTCGGTCATCGCCGGGCCCTACCACGTGGTGCGCGACGTCCATCACGGCATCGCTCGAGACATCCCGCTCGGTGTGTACTGCCGGCTGTCGCTGGCCAAGTACCTCGATGCGGACGACATCTTGCTGATCACCAAGCAGGGCTTCGCGTTCTTCGAAGAGCAGTTCGCGCGGCCCTACCCGTTCGGCAAGTACGACCAGCTTTTCGTTCCCGAGTTCAACGCTGGCGCGATGGAGAACGCGGGCTCAGTGACGTTCCTTGAGGACTACGTCTTTCGGTCGCGAGTAACCGACACCGCGTACGAGAGCCGCGCCGGCACGATCCTGCACGAGATGGCGCACATGTGGTTCGGCGACCTCGTGACGATGCGCTGGTGGGACGACCTGTGGCTCAACGAGTCCTTCGCCACGTACATGGCGAATCTCGCGACCGTCGAGGCCACTCGGTGGCCGGACGCCTGGACCACCTTTGCCAACGAAGAAAAGACCTGGGCCTGCCGGCAGGACCAACTGACCACCACACACCCGATCGCGGCCGACATCGTCGACATCGAGGCCGTCGAGACCAACTTCGACGGCATCACCTACGCCAAGGGCGCCTCGGTCCTCAAGCAGCTCGTCGCATGGGTCGGTCGCGATGCTTTCTTCGCCGGCCTGCGCCGCTACTTCGACGCCCAGGCATGGGGCAACAGCACCCTGCACGACCTGCTGCGCGCACTTGAGGCGGCTTCGGGCAGGGATCTGTCGGCGTGGTCGAAGGAGTGGCTCGAAAGCGCGGGCATCAACACGCTGCGCCCCGAAATCGAGACGGACGCCGAGGGGCTGATCACCTCCTTCGCCGTGCTGCAAGAGGCACCCGCCGATCACCCGACCCTGCGATCGCACCGGCTCGCCGTCGGCTGCTACAACCAGTCCGCCACCGGTCTCGAGCTCGCCACCCGAATCGAACTCGACGTCGTCGGGGCCCGCACCGAGGTGGCCGACCTCGTCGGCACTCCGCGTCCCGATCTGGTTCTGGTGAACGACGACGACCTGGCCTACGCCAAGATCCGTCTCGACGAGCGTTCGCTGATCACCGTCACCGACGCGATCGGCGAACTCAAGGAGTCCCTGCCGCGGGCTTTGTGTTGGGCGGCCGCATGGGACATGACCCGCGACGCGGAGATGGCCGCGCGCGACTACGTGCGGTTGGTCATTCACCTGCTCGACACGGAGACCGACATCGGGGTCCTGCAAAGCGTGCTGCGGCAGGCGCGGCTGGCCGTCGAGCGGTGGTCCGACCCGGAGTTCCGCGACACCGGCCTTGACGCGATCGCGGCCGCCTGCCACGCGCACCTGCACGGCGCCGAGCCAGGCAGCGACTACCAGTTGACATTGATCCGGGCGTTGGCGGCGACTGCGAATTCAGCGCACTACGTCGACGTTGTCGCGTCCGTGCTCGGCGGCGAAACCGAGTTTGCCGGGCTGGCGCTCGACACCGACTTGCGCTGGGCGCTGCTCGTCAGATTGGCCGCGCACGGTCGCGTGGGCACTGCCGAGATCGATGCCGAACTACAACGAGACAACACCGCAGCGGGACGCCGGCATGCGGCCGCCGTTCGCGCCGCGCTGCCCGATCCGGGGGCCAAAGAGTTGGCCTGGGCCGCTGTCATGGAGAACGACGACACGCACAACGCGGAGCTGTCGGCGATCATCAACGGATTCCAGCAGCCGAACCAGTTGGCGCTGCTCGCCACGTTCAGGCAGCGGTACTTCGACGAGTTGGCCGACGTCTGGCGCGACCGTACCGGAGACACCGCGCGCACGATCGCTGAGGGCATGTTCCCGTACCAGCTCATCGAGCAGTCGACCGTCGACCTCGTCGACACCTACCTCGACGCGAGCAAGCCGCCGTCCGGGCTTCGTCGCATCTTGCTCGAACACCGAGATGCCATGACCCGAGCACTGCGCGCCCGCGCCCGCGACACGGCTGCCGCAGCCGCGGCCGGGGGCTGAGTTAGTCGGCGTCGTGTTCGTGCAACACGGGTGGCCGGGCTGCGGCCTGCGCCATCATCCGGACGCCGTTCACGATGCCGCCGGTGAGGTCGCCGCCCGCGAACGAGGTGGCCATCGCCAGGCTGGCAAGTCCGGCGGCGCGGTCATCGAGCCTGCGCCGCGCGGTGTCGCCCGTGACGATCTCGACTCGACGCGCATCCGGCTCGACCAGTACGAGGACCGCGAACTCAGCCACCACGCCGAGTGCGGCGTGCCTGCGCAAGGCGTGGGCACGGACGTCGCCGGACACCTGCCCGACGTAGACGAAGAACTGCAGGCCGGTCTCTTCGCCGGCCGTCACGACGGCGTGCCGGATCTCGTCGCTTTGGTGCGAAGTGAAGGCGCTACCAGCGGGCACTCGCGCCACCCCCATCGAGAGTCGCGGGCGGCAACGTCGTGATAGCGGCAGCGGCGGTCTCGCTGCCGAGCGGCTCCCCGAACCAGCTCGGGGTCGAGGTCCATGGGCGGCCTGGCCGGTAGCGGGGGCCGTTGACGATCGACGGGAGGAACACGAGGAACGCGATCACGACGGCGACAGCGACCGGAATCCCGACGAAGATCGCCATCGTCTCGACCCAACCGAGTTTGCCGCTCGGATCACCACGCTCCCCGATCGCCAGCGCCGGGCCGGCTGCGAGTACCGCAGAGCCGAGGACGGCGACTGCGACACCCGCGATCGCGCCGCATCGAATCGCCGCTCGAGCAGCGACGGGCGGCAGTCGTCGAGGCGTCCTCACAGCGGCCACCGTAACGGATGCGGCTAGCACATTCCGCAAGCGGGCTCACCCTTGCGCTTCGGCTACACCGCACGGGGCTCACCCGTTCGCGCCGCCGACGAGACGCGCTAGCCGTCCGGCTACCGGCGATGCCATCAGTTCGTCGAGCAACACCGGCCGTTCCTTTTCATCAGCCATCGGTACCCGCCAATTCGGATACTCATCAATGGTCCCGGGCTGGTTCACCGGACGCCGGTCGCCGACGACGTCCGGCAAGTAGATGCCGATCAGACGGGCCGGGGTCGCGGCCAAGTACGCATACAGCGCCTCGACGATGCGCTCGACGTAGGGGTCGACCCGGGTCCGGAAGTTGTTGCGGCGCGGCGACACCGTCCCTGGCGCAGCGACATTCGTGACAGCGGACACGATGCCCGCGTCGAGCAGCCCGGCGTCGGCGAGCGCGTGCAGCCACCCGACCCGCGCCGCCTCGTCAGCCCTGCCGCTCCTCCTCGACCGAGCGCTCCAACAGGCCGAGCTCGTGGCGTAGTTCGACGTGCTCACCGGTGAGGTACCCCGCGGTCGGCGGCAAATCGTGCGTGGTCACGCTGGCAAGGCACAGCTCGCGCCATAGCTCCGGGGCCCGCGGATGGCCAGCGTCGTCGTGTTCGAACCACAGGATCGACGTGCCGTAGATCCCGCGGGCTCGCAGGTAGTCGCGCACCCACCACTCGACGTTGCCGAGATCCTCACCAATCAGCAGCGCGCCCGCCCTGGTCGCCTCGAGCAGCACGATGCCCACCATCGCCTCGTGGTCGAGGCGCACATAGGTGCCGTCAGCGGGCGACGCCCCTTCGGGCACCCACCATTGGCGGAACATACCGATGATGTGGTCGATGCGCAGACCGCCACCGTGGCGAAGCGACGCGCGGACCAGATCGCGAAACGGCACGAACTCCGCGGCGGCCAACGCGTCGGGACGCCACGCCGGCAGGTTCCAGCACTGCCCTTGCTGGTTGTACATGTCGGCCGGTGCGCCCAGCGCAACACCATGTGCGAGCACACTCTGGAACGCCCACGCGTCAGCGCCCTCGCGGCTGACGCCGACCGCAAGGTCGTTCGACCACACCAATGCTCATGCCCGCCGTGTGCGCGGCCCGCTGCACTTCGGTCAGCTGTTCTGAACACAAAAACTGCAGCCAGGCGTGGAATTCGACCAGCTCGGCCTCGGCGTCACGGAATGCAGCGACCTGCGTCGACCGCGGATCCTGCAACTCTTCCGGCCAGTCGCGCCGTCGCAATTCCGTGCCGGTCGACCAGCGCACACCAGGTCGCGAAGTCGCGTAGCGCGTCGCCCTCCGCGGTGCGGAAGTCGTCGAACGCGACGCGTCGACCATCGTCGCCTCGGATGGCGAACGCGCGTTCCAGAATCTCGCCGTTTCGCCGACCACACGGCGTCCCGATCGATGTCCTCGTCGAGCACGTTGCGGTCACGCAGAACGCTCGCGACCGCCGCGACCTCGTCGGCCGGTAGCCCGGCGACCTCGGGCACGTCGTCGACCCGCAGGTAGATCGGATTCACGAACCGCCGGCTCGACGGGTAATAGGGCGACGGTTCCATCGGCGCGACCGGGCCGGCCGCGTGCAGCGGATTCACCAGCACGAAGTCGGCACCGAGATCGCGCCCGCTCCAGGTAGCGAGATCGCGCAGATCGCGCAGGTCTCCCATGCCCCACGACGCGTGCGAACGCACCGCGTACAGCTGCAGCATGAATCCCCAGTGCCGGCCAGGCGGCGGAACAAGCCGATCCGGGACGACGATCAGCTGAGCTTTTGCGCTGCGCTCCCCCGAGTACGCGTGCAGGTAGTGATAACCGAGCGGGACGACGTCCGGTATCTCGAACGTTGCCTCGCCGATCAGTTCCCCGTCGACGTCGTGCGGATCGACCCAGATCATCAGCTGGGTCAGTGAAATTCGGCCGCCGCCTTCGATCTCGAGGTCAACCGTGACCGGCTCGCCGTGGGGCACATGCACGGCGACCCTCGCGGTCGTGCCTGCACGCGCGACGACGTAGGTCGGCAGCATGTCGCGCCACCGACCATCGCGGGCGCGATCGAGCGCATGCGCCGGCCGCTTCGGGTGTGCTCGCGTCGACGCCAAGTGCCGCGAGGACGGACACGACGGCCGAGGCCGACACCTGTCGCTCGCCGCCACGCCAGTCGTGAAAGAAAGCCGAAACGCCATGGGCAGCGGCAAGGTCGGCCAAGACCGGATCGAGTGACATCACCAGCACTCCGGGTGCCGATCGAACCAAGGCCGGGCGGCCTCGAGTTGACCCGCGAGCGCGAGCAATCCCGCCTCACCGGCCGGCCGGCCCGCGAGCATCACTCCGATGGGCAGTCCCGCGGACGTCACGCCGAGGGGCAACGTGATCGCGGGCTGCCCGGTGAGATTCGCGACCGATGTGAACGGGGTGAAGCGCTTCTGGTTGTCGAAGTCGCGCGCCGGGTCGGCGTCGTCACGCAGCGCACCGACGGCAACCGGCGGCATCGCCAGCGTCGGCGTCAGCACCGCGTCGTAATCGGCGAGATCGAGCAGAATGCGGCGTGCTGCTGCTTGCAACGTCGCGAGCGCGACGGCGAACTCAGGTCCGGTTACGCGCCGACCTCGCTCGCGCAGCCACTGGGTCAGCGGCCGCAGCTTCGGCTCATCGGCTGCTGGAACGGGCGTCAAGTTCGAGAGCACCGACCACACCGTTTCGAACGCCGGCACCACGGAACGCTCCGGCTGGCGCAGACACGTCATCGACGCGGTGACCCAACTCGAGCAACAGCTTCGTGGTGTCGTCGTAGACAGCAAGACAACTCGGGTCGACGGCCTCGTCGACGATGACCGGGTCGGCGTAGCGCGCGATGCGCAGCTGACGGGGTTCGCGATCGACCGCAGCGAGGAAGCTCTCCCCCGCCGGAAGCGGCGGCGCCCAGTGCGGGTCGCCCGGCATCGGCAGTGCGGTGGCGTCCAGCCACGCGGCCGCGTCGCGAACCGTGCGGGTCAGCGGGCCGTGCCACGCGAGACCGCTGACGTCCCCAGAGACCGGGCCGTTGCTGACCCGGCCGCGGCTCACTTTCAACCCGACAAGACCGCACACGCTCGCGGGGATCCGCACCGAGCCGCCACCATCGTTGCCTTGCGCGAACGGTGCCAGCCCGGCCGCAACGGCCGCACCCGCGCCGCCGCTCGAGCCGCCGGCAGACCGCGAGAGATCCCACGGTGTGCGTGCGGGCGGCGCGACGTCCGGCTCGGTGTAGCAAGGCGCGCCGAACTCGGCCGCGTTGGACTTGCCGAGAATCACCGTGCCGGCCTTGCGGAGCAACGTGACGACATGCGCGTCGGCGGTCGGCACCCGGTCGGCGAAGGCGGCAGAGCCCAGCGTGCAACGGATGCCCGCGACGTCCGTCAGATCCTTGATCGCAATCGGGACGCCGAGTAGTGGCGGCAGGTCATCGACGTCCGCCTCGCGAAGCGTCCGTTCGGCCTGTCGGGCCTGCTCGCGCGCGAGTTCGGCCGTCACCGTGACGTAGGCGCCCACCGTGTCCGACCAGGTCGCGATGCGATCGAGATAGTGCTCGACGAGCTCGGACGGCGATACGTCCCGACGTCGCACGGCCGCGGCCTGGTCGAGCGCGGAAAGATCGTGCAACGCGGCCATGCCCGGAGCGTACGCGTGCCGCTCTCAGCCGCCGCCTGCACCCGTCGACGCGACCGGCCGGGCCCGCACCCAGCCTCCGTCGTCGGTCAGGTAGGCGTCGTCGAGGCGTAGACCGACCGCGGCCAGCGCCGATCGCAGACGCGCGTCGTCGACCCGGCGCGCGACGAATGTCTGGGTCCAATGTCGATCACCGACGAGATACTCCGCCGTAGCGGCGACCAGATCCGGCGCCGGGCGGGAGATGCCGTCGAGGACGAACGTGACGGGTTCGCCGGCGTCGCCGACCGGTCTGGAACGCCTCGACGGCGCCAACGTGTCGAACCAGCTGAGCGGATGCCGCTGGATGACGACGCAACCCGTCGCGCGAACGTGGCGAGCGCAAGTTGCGAGGAACGCCGCCAGCAGATCGTCGTCCGGCACGTTGACCAGGTGAGAGGCGAGCACGACGACGTCGAAACGCATCGCCAAGGTCGAGACCGTCGATGCGCGCGAGCACCGTGCGCGCGCCACGAACGTGCGCGAGCATCTCGGGCGACTCATCGACCGCGACGACGGTGTGGCCGAGCGCGATCAACGGGTGCGTCACCCGACCGGCGCCACACCCGAACTCGAGAATCGAGGCGTTGGGCGGTGCCGCGCGCGTCGATGATCGCCGGCTCGTCACGCGCCGGCATCATGGCGTAGAAGTCGACCGCACAGCCGTCCGGCGTGATCGCGCCAGGACCGGTACCCGCAGAACTCACGCGCTCGCCGACTGGTCGATCGCCCACCCAAAGCCGTCGCCGTCGAGGTAGGGGATCCACTTCGGGTCGCTGCGCCCGGTACCGAGAATCCGCCACGCGATCCCGCTCGGCGCGCGCGGCGCACGGCGCAGCCGCCAGCCGAGCTCGGTCACCGTGCGGTCGGCCTTGACGTGGTTGCAACGCCGGCAGCACGAGACGACGTTGTCCCACGTGTGCGTTCCGCCGCGGCTACGCGGCACGACGTGATCAAGGCTGGTCGCCGGCGCTTCGCAGTACGCGCAGCGCCCACCGTCGCGCAGGAACACCCCGCGCCGGGTCAGCGGAACGACGTTGCGGTAAGGGATCTTCACGAACCGGGTGAGCTTGACGACGGCCGGCACGGAGACGGCCGCGGCCGCGCTGTGCACGACAACGTCGCCGGCCTCGAGCGAGATGGCCTTCGCGGCCAGGACCAGCAGCAGGGCACGGCGGTCGGGCACGACGCCGATCGGTTCGTACGTCGCGTTGAGAACAAGCGCGTAAGCCACGCCGCCCTCCTCCGCCGCCGCCTTACCGTCAAGTTCGCCACCGTGCCTTTGCGACACCGTGCTTCGTACCGACAGTCTCGCCGGTCAGACCGCCCCGGCGCCAGCTATTCACGCCGGCGGCCGCGTGTGCACGCCGCGCGCGCGCGTTCGCGCGGGCCATCAGGCCGCGCGGCGTGCACACGAGAACGAATCCGCACCGGGCGCGTTGGTTAGGGTCGCTCCATGACGAAGCCGACGTACCCCGCCGCGCGTCGCCTCGACCTGCACGAGTTGCTTCCTGCGGCGGCGCCGACGTTCGACGTCCCCGACCCGTACCGCTGGCTCGAGGACCCGGCCACGCCGGAGTCGGTCAAGTGGCTCGAAGCAGAAGACGCACTGGCGAACGAGCACCTATCAGCGCTAGCCGGGCCGCGCCGAGCTGCGCGCCCGGCTCACGTCGCTGATGGCGGCCGGGGTCGTTACCGCACCTGCCTGGCGCGGTGAGCGGCAGTTCTTCATGCGCCGGACCGCCGACCAGGAGCATGCAGTCCTGGTCACCGTCGATCCAGACGGCACGCAGCGCACTCTGCTCGACCCGATGCAGCTCGACCCGGCGGGCACCACGACCCTCGACGCGTGGCAGCCGTCGAAGGAAGGCGACCTCCTCGCGTACCAGATCTCCCAAGGCGGCGACGAAGAGTCGATCCTGCAGGTGATCAACGTCGAGACCGGCGAGGTCGTCGACGGCCCGATCGATCGATGCCGCTACTCCCCTGTCGGCTGGCTGCCCGGAGCGCAGGCCTACTACTACGTGCGACGGCTGCCCGCCTTCGCAGGTGCCCGCGGGTGAGGAGCAGTTTCACCGCCGGGTGTGGTTGCACCGCGTCGGGACCGATCCCGACACCGACGTGTGCGTGTTCGGCGCCGACTTCGACAAGACGACGTTCTTCTCCGCATCAGTGAGCCGCGACGGGCGCTGGCTCATCGTGAGCGCCTCGCCCGGTACCGCCCCGCGCAACGATCTGTGGATCGCCGACCTCACGACGTCCGATCCGGAATCTCCGAAACTGCAAGAACTGCAGGTGGGCGTCGATGCACAAACCTCCGTGCACGTCGGACGCGACGGCCGTGCGTACATCTACACCGACCGTGACGCACCGCGAGGTCGCCTCGTCGTGACGACGCCGGACGACCCCGGCCCGCAGACGTGGCGCGATCTGTTACCGGAAGACCCCGAAGCAGTACTCGAAGATTTCGCGATCCTGGACGGCGATGAGCTGCGCGCGCTCCGTCCTGTTGGCGTCGTGGACCCGTCATGCAGTAAGCGAACTCACGCTGCACGACCTGGAGACCGGGGAGCGCATCGGTGAGGTTCCGCTGCCCGGTCTTGGCTCGGTCGGTGGACTTGTCCGAGCGTCCGGACGGCGGCCCCGACTGCTGGTTCGGGTACACCGACCACACGACACCGTCGAGTGTCTACCGCTTCGACGCGCGCACCGGCCAGACGATTCCCTGGGCAAGCTGCGCCTGGCACCGTCGAGGTGCCGACCGTGCACGCGCGACTCGTCACCTACACCTCGCGCGACGGCACACCCGTTCGCATGATCGTGGTGTCGACACAGGCGGACCCCGACCACCCTCGGCCGACGATTCTCGGCGGCTACGGAGGTTTCGGTGCATCGATGACGCCGGGGTACTCGGCCACCATGCTCGCGTGGGTCGAGGCCGGGGGCGTCTACGCCGTGGCGAACCTGCGTGGCGGCGGCGAGGAAGGCGAGAGCTGGCACCGCGCCGGCATGCGCGGCAACAAGCAGAACGTCTTCGACGACTTTCACGCAGCGGCCGACTGGTTGTGCGACAACGGGTGGACGACGCCGGCGCAGCTGGCAATCTCCGGCGGCAGCAACGGTGGCCTGCTGGTCGGTGCGGCGCTGACGCAGGCGCCGGCCAAGTACGCCGCGGTCGCGTGTTCGGCGCCGTTGCTCGACATGGTGAGGTACGAGAAGTTCGGCTTCGGCCAGTTGTGGAGCGAGGAGTACGGCAGCGCCGAGGATCCCGAGGAACTTGGCTGGTTGTTCGCGTACTCGCCGTACCACCACGTCGTCGAGGGCACGGACTACCCGGCGGTGCTCTTCACCGTCTTCGATTCCGACACCCGCGTTGACCCGCTGCACGCGAGGAAAATGTGCGCTGCGCTGCAGGCAGCGACGTCGGCGAGCAGGCCGATCATCTTCCGTCGCGAGAGCGACGTCGGGCACGGCGCGCGAGCCGTGAGTCGCAGCGTCGACCTCTCGGTCGACACGCTCGCGTTTCTCGCCGCGCACACGGGTCTGGCGCTGGGTTAGTCAGCGGGCAGCTAGTCAGCGGGGCCTAGGCGCATCATCATCGCCGCGCCACCGGTGGGTGACGCGCCGACTCCGAAGCTGCCGCCCGAGCCTTCAGCCGTTCGCCGCACGATGTCGAGACCGAGGCCGGTCGAGCCGCCGGCGCTGCGTCCCCTGTCGACGGAATCAGGCCCGATGCCCGGACCTTCGTCGGAGACAGTGACCCAGGCATCGACGCGATCGAGTTCGACCGCCACCGCCATCGCGGTGCCTTCCGGTGTGTGCGCGAAGACGTTCTCGAGTAACGCATCGACGGCGGCCGCGAGATCGTCGGCGGACACCCGAACGAAGCGCGACACCGTCGGCAACCGCAGCTCCACCCGGCGTCCCTGATCTTCGGCGAGCACCGCCCAGAACGCGACGCGCTCTTTCACCACGCTGACGACATCGCACGCCGGCGTCGGTTGCTCGCGCACGCCGCGGCGAGCCTCCCTGATCACCGAGCCGACGGTTCGCTCGAGTGCGTCGACGTGTTCGGACAACCGCACTGCCTCGGGTGAGTCCGGCAACGCCTCCGCGGCCAACTTCACCGCAGCGACTGGCGTCCGCAGGCGATGGGACAGGTCCGCGACTTGCTCTCGCTCGTCGTCAAGAAGCTCGTTGATCCGCTGCGCCAACCGGTTCATCGCGACGCCGACCTCGATCACCTCGCGCGGTCCGTTGACCGGCGCCCGGGCAAGCAACTGTCCAGACGACAGCCGGTTGGCCGTCGACGCGAGCGCAGCGACCGGACGCACGGTCCACTGCGCGAGACGGTCGGCGATGACCATGGCGACCGCCAGAATCGCGACCCCCACCAGCACGAGGATCACGATCGCGGAGAAGACACCCTTGTCGTAGAGCGCGGCAGAGACGAAGGTCCGGACGACGATGGGCTTGCCTGGGGCGTCGGTGACCGGGTGCCAGATCTCGAGCCCGCCCTTGTAGCGCACCTGGACCTCGCGCAGTTGGGTGCCATTTGGACCCGTCGCCAACCGGAATGCCGGCGAGTCGGGATCGGGCGGCACCGGCCCGATCCACTGACCGTTGCCGAGTCGTACCGACACGACAATGCCCGGCGGCGACACTCGACACCGCCTGTTGGAGCGCGGCCGGCGTCCGCTCGCCGGTCTGGACTGCGGTGACGACCTGCTGGGACTCCTTCAGCCCGTCGTTCAGCGCCCGCTGGTGCGCGAGGTTGCGCACGAGCACCGACAGCGGAACAAGGAAAGCGACGATCACCAACGACGTCGTCGCCGCCGCAAGGATCAAGAGCCTGTTGCGCACCTAACCGGCCCCGTCGGCCTAACTGTCCGGCTCGGTCGGACCGACCAGTTTGACGCCGACTCCGCGCACGCTCAGCAGGTAACGAGGCTCGGCCGCGGACTCGCCGAGCTTGCGGCGCAACCACGACAAGTGGACGTCGACGGTCTTGTCGGCGCCGCCGTAGGCCTGCTGCCACACCTCGGCCAGCAGCACCCGCTTGCTGACGACCTCGCCTTCGTGTTCGGCGAGATACAAGCAGCAGGTCGAACTCCTTGCGGGTCAACTCGAGCTTCTCGCCGTCGAGACTCGCTTCCCTGGTCCGCTGGTCGATCCGCAGGCCGCCGACCACGACGGCTTGGGCGGCATCCCCGCTGGCCATCCGCCGCAGCACTGCCCTGATGCGCGCCTCGAGGTGGTCGGACGCGAACGGCTTGACGACGTAGTCGTCGGCGCCCCAGTCGAGAATGCGGACCATCTCGGCCTGGTCGTCGCGGGCGGTGGCCACGATGATCGGCACCTTGCTGACCGCGCGCACCATCTGGATGAGCTTGCCGCCGTCGAGATCCGGCAGCCCGAGATCCAAGACGACCAGGTCAGGAGCGGTGTCGACGACCGCCTGGAGGCCGGCCATCGCCGTCGGCGCAGACGCGACCGCGTGCCCGCGCTCAGAGAGCGAGCGCGTGAGCGAGGTACGGATCGCGGCGTCATCCTCGATCAGCAGCAGACGGGGCACGTCACTGACCGTACTCAATGCGGGCGCCGATACCGCACCGGCCGGGCCAAGATTTGGCCGGCACCTTGAGAGCGCTTTAACTCCGGACCGACGCAGATCGACCGAGAATGGACACGTGTCTCGAGCAGCAGACCCCTCCTCAGCGCCCGTGGTGGCGCCGACTGGCCGCCGGCGTCGCTGGTGCGGCCGCCGACGGTGGTTGGCGGCGGCCCGGTCGACCGCTCACTTTGGCGCTGGGCTGGCTGCTCTCCTGCGTCCTCATCACGGCCGTGACACTGACGGCCGTCGAGCGGGTCGGGCGCGAAGTCAGCGGCAGCCAGGGTCTGATCACCACACAGACCGGTCGTCACGCAAACAGGTCGCCGCGCAATCGGCCGTCGGCGGCCTCCGCGAGTTCTGCATCGCCCCAACAGCCACCCGCTTCTGTCCCGGCCGCTGTCGTACCAACGATCAACCGACCGTACCTGTTGTCCCGACCTAGTCCAACGCCGTCGGCAAACCGTCGGTCACGCCAACGACGTCGCCACCTGCCCCGCCGTCCCGAGCCCGCGCGCCGATGTCGTCGCCAACGCCAGTCGTCGTGAAGCCACCGCCGGCGCAACGGAATACATCTACGTGTGTCGCGACGGCCAAGCCGTCGGCGGAGCGGTCGTGCCCACTCTCGCCGTCACCGACGCCGTCCGCGACGCCGACGCCGTCCAGCTCGATTTCACCTGCGTCGTCCAGCTGCGCCCACCGGCACGGCGAGCACCCCGCCATCGCCAACCCCGACCCCCACGCCGTCGACACTGACGCCAACTCCCACCCCCACCGCATCGGGGTCACCTGTCGCCGAACAGGTCATCCTCGTCAAGCTTGGGACACCGCTGACGACCATCGGGCAGATCACATCGCGTGCAACGGCAACTCGATCGCCAACGCCAACGCCACGACGTCCGGCAAGGGCTACACGCTCACGGTGCGCTCAACCAGCAACCCCGAGTCGACGTGTTCTTCAGCAAGAACTGATTGACAGCCTCGAAGCCAGCGCGCTACCGTCCGGTGGTTGGCAGGCGAAGTTTCACAATCTAGCGCGTTGCAGGAAACTTACAATCTGCCCCCAGGAGCGCATCGATGAAGCTTGCCGTCGTGGGTGGCGGTTCGACCTACACGCCCGAACTCGTCGACGGCATGGCCCGGCTCCGCGACCAGCTCCCACTCGCTGAACTCGTCCTCATCGATCCCGACCCGCACCGCCTCGAACTTGTCGGCGGCGTGTCGCAACGCATCATGGCCGCCTACGATCACCCGGCCAAGATTTCGTGGACCTCCGACCTCGACGCCGGCATCGACTCCGCCGGGGCGGTCGTCTTGCAGTTGCGGGTCGGCGGCCAGGCAGCTCGCCATCGCGACGAGAGCTGGCCCCTTGAATGCGGGTGCATCGGCCAAGAAACGACGGGAGCCGGTGGCCTCGCCAAGGCATTGCGCACGGTGCCGATCGTTCTCGACATCGCCGAACGTGCCGGCAAGTACGCGGCACCCGGTGCATGGATCGTCGACTTCACCGAACCCGGTCGGCATCGTCACCCGTGCGCTGCTCGATGGCGGACATCGGGCCGTAGGCCTATGCAACGTCGCGATCGGATTCGAGCGCTATTTCGCGCAACTGCTCGGGGTCGACCCTTCACCAGGTGCAGCTCGACCACGTCGGCCTCAACCACCTGTCGTGGGAGCGGGGCGTGATCGTTGACGGCGTCGACGTGTTGCCACAGTTGCTCGCCGACCATGGCGACGAAATCGCTGGCCACATCGAGTTGCCTGTCGACGTCGTACGCGAGCTTGGCGTCGTCCCGTCGTATTACTTGCGCTACTACTACCAGCACGACGCAGTGGTCGACGAACTGCGCGGGTCACCGACGCGGGCGCAGGTCGTTGCGGGCGTCGAGCAAGAGCTGCTCGAGATGTACGCCGACCCGACGCTGTCGAAGAAGCCCGATCTGCTGGCACAACGTGGCGGCGCGTACTACTCCGAGTCGGCCGTCAACCTCATGTCGTCGCTCGTGCGCAACACGGGCGACGTGCAGGTCGTTAACGTCCGCAACGCGGGCACCTTGCCGTTCTTGTCCGACGACGCAGTGATCGAGATGCCGGCTGTCGTCGATGCACGCGGCGCCACACCCTTGCCCGCCGCACCCGTCGAGCCACTGTTCGCAGGACTCATCGCGCACGTCACCGCGTACGAAGAGTTGGCCGTCGACGCAGCGATCCGCGGTGGCCGCGACCGAATCTTCAAGACGCTCCTTGCGCATCCGCTTGTCGGGCAGATCGATCTTGCCAACGGACTGACCGACCGGTTGCTCGCCGCGAATCACGAGTACCTGTCGTGGGCGGACGCGTCGCGGTGACGGGTAGGCCCGCTGCCGCTGTGCTCGCGATCGACGGGGGCAACAGCAAGACCGAAGTGGTGCTGGCGGCCGACGACGGCACGTGCTCGCCCGTGGCCGCGGCCCCAGTGCGGTCCCGGAGGCGAGTCGGGATGGCCCGCTCGTTACAGGTGATCGGCGATTTGGTGGCGAAGGCCGCACATGACTGCGGACTAGCGCTCGACGATGCGCCGATCGCGCTGCACACCGC
>CAWGTF010000011.1:0-499222 GCA_963825425.1 uncultured Actinomycetes bacterium | reverse complement strand
ATCGCGATCTCGCCGTTGGCGCGGCCGCCCGACGGCGCGGAGAGCTGGGCGCGGCGCGCTGAACTTGCGCTCGCGACCAGCGTCGGCGCGCCGCCCGACCCGTTCTCGGCGCAGGGCCAGGTGTGGAACGTGCCGCCGCCCAACCCACTGGCCTCGGCGCGCGAGGGCTTTCGCGGCTTCTCGGCGCTGATCGCCGCCAACATGCGCCACGCCGGCGTGCTGCGGATCGACCACGCGATGGGCCTCGCGCGTCTGTTCGTCATCCCCGAGGGCGCGAAGCCGGCCGAGGGCGCCTATCTCGCCTATCCCGTCGACGATCTGCTCGGGCTCGTCGCGCTCGAGAGCCAGCGGGCCGCAATGCATGGTGGTCGGCGAAGATCTCGGCACGGTGCCGCAAGGCTTCAGCGAGAAGCTGAGGCGCATCCGACATTCTCGGCACGCGCGTGTTGTGGTTCGAGCGGCGCGGCGCGGACTTTCTGCCGCCGGCCGACTACACCGCGCTCGCGGTCGCCTGCGTCTCGACCCACGATCTGCCGACGTTCGCCGGCTGGTGGGCGGCGCCGACATCGCCGAACGGCTCGAGCTTGGCATGATCGCGCTCGAGGACGCCGAGCGCCAGATCGCCGAGCGCCTGAACGAAAAGCGTGCGCTCGCCGACGCGCTGCGCGAGCGCGGCCTGATCGCCGACGCCGCCCAACTTCGCCGCGCCGCCATCGGACGCACTCGCCGCCGCGGTGCACGCCTTTCTCGCCAGCTCCGGTTCGCTGCTAGTCAGCGCCCAGCTCGACGATCTTGCCGGCGAACGTGCGCGCGACCAACCTGCCCGGCACCGACCGCGAGCGCCCCAACTGGCGCCACAAGCTGCGCCCGACATCGACGCGCTGTTCGCTTCGCCGCGCGCGAAGGAGATCCTGGCGGCGATGGCGGAGGGCCGGAAATAGCTGCGGCGTTTGCGGCGCCCTTGCGACGCGCCCCCGCCCCGCCCATATGCCCTGCATGTCCCATACCCCCTCCAATCTGAGGCTGGTCGCCGCCGAGGCGACGTCCCAGCCGCGACCGAAAGTCCCCTCCCCAGCGAAGACGAGGCGCTCGACGCCTATTCGCGCGTCGTCGTCGACGTCGTCGATCGCGTCGGCCCGAGCGTCGTGCGCATCGACGTCAAGCGCAACGGCACGCGCGCCGGCTCCGGCTCCGGCGTCATCATCTCGCCCGGACGGTCTCGCGCTGACCAACAGCCACGTCGTGCAGGGCGCGCGCAGCGTCGTGCTGACGACGCTCGACGGGCGCGAGCTTGCAGGCGCGCGTGCTCGGCGACGATCCCGACACCGATCTCGCGCTGCTGCGGGTCGACGAGGACGTGACGCTGCCGCGCGGCGCGGCTCGGCGACTTCGCGCAAGCTCAAGCGCGGCCAGATCGCCATCGCCATCGGCAATCCGCTCGGCTTCGACGCGACCGTGACCGCCGGCGTCATCTCGGCGCTCGGCCGCTCGCTGCAGCTCGCGCAACGGCCGCATGATCGAGGACGTCATGCAGACCGACGCGGCGCTCAATCCCGGCAATTCCGGCGGCCCGCTGGTCTCCTCGGCGCGGCGAGGTGATCGGCATCAACACCGCGATCATCATGGGCGCGCAGGGCATCTGCTTTGCGGTCGCGTCGAACACCGCCGCATTTCGTCGCTCGGCGAGATCGCCCGGCACGGCCGCGTGCGGCGCGCCTATCATCGGCGTCGGCGCCGGCACCGATGCCGATCCCGCGCCGGATCGCGCTGCGGCTTGGCCTCGACCAGGCGCAAGGCGCGCGCATCATCGACGTCGACCAGACGGGCCCGGCGGCGAAGCGCGGCTTGCTGACCGGCGACCTCATCGTCGCGCTCGACGGCAAGCCGGTCACCAGCGTCGGCGAACTGATGCGCCTGCTCGACGCCGACAAGATCGCCCGCACGGTGAGCGTCGACTTCTTGCGCCGCTCCGAGAAGCTGCGCTTGTGGATCGCCCCGCGCGAGCGCGTCGCCCAGCCGTTGTCGCACGCGAGCTAAGGCGCGCTCAGTCGGGCTTGGGCGCGACCAGCGGGCCGGGGATCGCCGCCTCGGCCTCGGCGCGCAGCAGCGTCCTCGTGATGGGCGATGAACCGGCTGGCGAACACAGCGCCGATCGACCGCCGCGACCAGCGCGGCGAGGCCGACCGGGCGCGCGTAGTGCTCGAAGGCGTGGCCGAGCAGGTAGCCGCCCGCGCCGAACATCGTCGCCCAGACAATGCCGCCGAGCGCGTTGAACACGAGAAAGCGCGGCCAAGGCAGACGATTGACCCCGGCGAGGAAGGCGGCGAAGGCGCGCAGCACGGCGACGAAGCGGCCGAAGAAGACGATCTTGCCGCCGTGCCGCTGAAACAAATATTGCGCCACCTTCAGCCGCCCCTCGTCGACGCGGATATAGTGGCCGTAGCGATAGATCAGCGGAAAGCCGAACTCGCGCCCGACCCAATAGCCGGCATTGTCGCCGAGGATCGCCGCCGCGGCGGCGCTGAGCACGACGAGCACGATGTTGAGCGAGCCGGTGGCGGCGAACACTGCGGCGCTGACCAGCGCCGTCTCGCCCGGCACCGGCACGCCGGCGCTCTCCAGCGCGACCAGGAAGAACACGGCGAAATAGCCGTAGTGGGAGATGAAATCATGCAGATGGTGGACGAAGGGCATGCGGGGCTCGCGGCGGCTTCGTCGTCAGAATGGGCGAAGATCACGTCTCTAGCCTATCGCACGGCGGGGGTAAGGCGTCGGCGCGGCGGTCCACCATGGCGCGGCATGGGGCGCGCGCTTAGGTGTCTTGCCGCCCGAACACGGAGACGGACTATGGCGCCGCCCAACGATTTCTCGCCGTCCTCGCCGCCCTGATGGGCGCCGCCGGCGTCGCCATCGCGGCGGCGGGCCAACATGCGGCGGCGGCGAATTCGCGCGCACTGCGCCGCTGAATTCCTGATCCTGCACGCCGCCGCGCTGATCGGCGTCTCGCGCCCATGCGCGCGCGCGCCGCGTGCGCTGCTGGTCGCCGGCTTCGCGCTGGCCGCCGGCGTGATCCTGTTCGCGCTCGATCTCACCGTCGCGCGCGTTTCGCGGCGCGCGGCTGTTTCCGTTCGCCGCGCCGATCGGCGGCTCGCTGATGATCCTCGCCTGGGTCGCGCTGGCGGTCGTGTTCGCCTTCGGCCTGGCGCGCCGCCCGACGGCCGAAGCTCAGTCGCGCACGAACTCGAAGCGGTCGACGTCGACGAGCCCGCGATCGGTGATCTTCAGATGCGGGATCACCGGCAGCGGCAGGAAGGCGACCTGCAGGAACGGCTCGGGCAGCACCACGCCGAGGCTCTTGGCGGCCGCGCGCAGCGGGATCAGCGCCGCGCGCACCTCCTCGAAGCTCATCAGGCTCATCAGCCCGGCGACCGGCAGCGCCAGTTCGGCGAGCACCTTGCCGCCCTCGCGCGACGGCGAAGCCGCCCTCGATCTCGATCAGGCGATTGACCGCGACCGCCATGTCCGCCTCGTCGGCGCCGACGACGGTGATGTTGTGGCTGTCATGGCCGACGGAGGAGGCGATGGCGCCGCGCTTCATGCCGAAGCCGCGCACGAAGGCGACGGCGATATTGTCGTTGACGCCGTGGCGCGCGACGACCGCGACCTTGACGAGATCCTGCGCGAGATCGATCCCGCGCAGGCCATTGGCGAAGGGCAGCGTCGGCGGGCACGCGCTCGGTGATGATCTTGCCGGGGATGACGCCGATCGCCTGCGTCGACGGGCCCTGGCCGCGCGCGGCGAAATCGGCGGCCGTCACCCGGCGCGCCTTCACGCTGCGCGCGCCCGACCGGCGCGACGAGCGGCCGCGTCCGCGAACAGCGCGTCGTCGACGATCCGGCCGCCCGTCGAGCACCGTGCGAGACCGCGCAGGCGTCGAGATCGTCGAGCACGCACGAGATCGGCGCGCCAGCCCGGCGCGACCAGGCCGCGATCGTGCAGGCCGAAGATGCGCGCCGCCGAGATGCTGGCGGCGCGATAGGCGGCGAGCGGCGGCGCGCCGAGCGCGATCGCGGTGCGGATGACGAAATCGAGATGGCCTTCCTCGGCGATGTCGAGCGGATTGCGGTCGTCGGTGCAGAAGGCGATGAACGGCGAATTGCGCTCGGTGATGATCGGCGCCAGCGCGTGCAGATCCTTCGACACCGAGCCCTCGCGCACCAGGATCTGCATGCCCTTGGCGAGCTTCTCCAGCGCCTCGGGCGACGTTCGTCGTCTCGTGATCGGTGCGGATGCCGGCGGCGAGATAGCCGTTGAGGTCGAGCCCGCGCAGCAGCGGCGCATGGCCGTCGATGCGGCGGCCCTGGAACGCCGCGAGCTTGGCGAGCACGCCGGGGTCGCGCGCGAGCACGCCGGGAAAGTTCATGAACTCGGCGAGGCCGAGCACCTTCGGGATGGTCGGCGAAGGGCAGCGAGGTCGTCGACCTCGAGCCGCGCGCCGGAGGTCTCGAGATGGCGTCGCCGGCACGCAGCTCGACAAGCTGCACGCGCAGATCCATCGCCGTCGCCAGCGAGGAGTCGAGGAAATATTGCAGGCCCGCGACGCCCAGCACGTTGGCGATCTCGTGCGGATCGCAGATCGCCGTCGTCACGCCGTGGGCGAGCACGCAGCGGTCGAACTCCGGCGGGCGTGATCAGCGAGGACTTCGACATGGCAGATGCGTGTCGATGAAGCCCGGCACGACGATCTTGCCGCGTGACGTCGATCTCGCGCGTGCCCCGGTAATCGGCGTGCGTCGCCGACGATGCGGTCGCCGCAGATCGCGACGTCGCCCTTGACGAGTTCGCCCGTGACGAGATCGAACACCCGCCCGCCCTTGAGCACGAGATCGGCGGGTTCGACGCCTCGGCCCTGGGCGATGGCGCGGGCGAGGAAGGCGGCGATTCGGTCATCGGCCTGAGCCTCCGGGCGGGGATAGTGTTGGGCCATGTTTCAGGCTTGGCGCGGTTTCTCAAGGATTGCCTCAACGAAGCCCGCCGCCATTGCCACCCGCCCCGAAACTTGCTTGAACGCCTCCATGGCCAAGCTGACCCACTCGGCGCGGCCGGCGAAGCGCGCATGGTCGACGTCTCCGACAAGGCGACCGAGCGAGCGCGCGGCGATCGCCGAGGGGCGCGTGCGTCATGCGGCCGGCGACGCTGGCGCTGATCCGCTCCGGCGACGCCAAGAAGGGCGACGTGCTCGGCGTCGCGCGGCATCGCCGGCATCATGGCGGCCAAACGCACGCCCGAGCTGATCCCGCTGTGCCACCCGCTGGCGCTGACCAGCGTCGCGGTCGAGCTCACGCTCGACGAGGCGCTGCCCGGCGTCGTCGTCGCGCGCCGACGGCCAAGACCACGGGCCGACCGGCGTCGAGATGGAGGCGCTGACCGCCGTCGCGGTCGCCTGCCTGACGATCTACGACATGGCCAAGGCGGTCGATCGCGGCATGCGCGATCGAAGGCGTGCGGCTGATCGAGAAGCGCGGCGGCAAGTCGGGCCTTTGGCGGGCGGAGCGCGAGACGAATGAGCCGCCCTGCCCTGATGCCGGTCGAGGAGGCGCTGGCGCGGGTGCTGGCGTCGATTCCCGGCCCGCTCGGAGCGGAGAAGGTCGCGCTCGCCGACGCGTTCGGCCGCACGCTGGCGCACGACGTCGCGCGCGCCGCGAACCCAGCCGCCGTTCGCCAATTCGGCGATGGACGGCTACGCGCTGCGCGCCGCCGACGCGGCGCGCGGCGCCGGCGCATCTGACGGTCGTCGGCGAATCCGCCGCTGGCCGCGCCTTCGCCGGCAGGCTCGGGCCAGGCGAGGCGGCGCGCATCTTCACCGGCGCGCCGATGCCCGAGGGCGCCGACGCGGTGGCGATCCAGGAGAAGCGCGGCGCGAAGGCGACGCGGTGATCCTCGAGCGCGCCGGTCGCGCCGGGCGCGCATGTGCGCCGCGCGCGGGCTCGATTTCGCCGAGGGCGAGGCGCTGCTGCCGGCCGGGCGGCGCCTGACGCGCCCGCGACGTCGCGCTCGCCGCCGCCGCCGATCATCCGGCGCTTGCGGTGCCACGCCGGCCGCGCGTCGCCATCCTGTCGACCGGCGACGAACTCGTGGTGCCCGGCGAGGCGCGCGGGCCCGGCGCAGATCGTCGCCTCCAACGCTTTCGCCGTCGCCGGCATCGTCGCGGCGGCGGGCGGCGAGCCGATCGACCTCGGCGTCGCGCGCCGACGACCCGGCGCGCGCTCGCCGCGCGCTCGCCGAGGCGCGGCGCGCGCGCGCCGACGTGCTGGTGACGCTCGGCGGCGCTTCGGTCGGCGACCACGACCTCGTCCGCCAGGCGCTCGCCGACGCCGGCATGGCGCTCGACTTCTGGCGCATCGCCATGCGGCCGGGCAAGCCGCTGATCCACGGCCGCCTCGGCGCGATGAGCGTGCTCGGCCTGCCCGGCAATCCGACCTCCTCGACCGTCTGCGCCGTGCTGTTCCTGCGCCCGCTGCTCCGCGCGCTGCTCGGCGATCCCGCGGCCGGCGCCGATCCGAGCGAGCCGGCGCGTCTCGGCGCCGCCCTGCCCGCCAATGGCGAGCGCAAGGACTTTCTGCGCGCGACGCTCGCCGCCGACGCGAACGCCTCGGCGCAATCGCGGTGCTTGCCGGCGACATACGCGGCGCTCGACGGATCGTCACCACGCAAGACCGTGCCGAGCCCGGCACCACGCCCGCATCACGCAATGCGGCGACCCGGATCTTCAAGTCAGCCTTGATGGCCGCCGCGCTTACCTTGCCGTCAAGAATCGTCGCCGTCACAGCGTCGAGTCTTTCACGTGGGCAGGCGTCGCCCCGGATGGTGTCAGTGGAAGAAGTGCCGGGTGCCGGTGAAGTACAGGGTGATCCCTGCTGCTTGGGCAGCCGCGACAACTTGTGCGTCGCGGATCGAGCCGCCGGGTTCGACGACAGCGCGAACGCCGGCGTCGATCAGCAACTGGAGGCCATCGGCGAACGGAAAGTAGGCATCCGATGCAGCGACCGAGCCCACTGACCGGTCGCCAGCCCGCCACACTGCGAGGCGCGCCGCATCGACGCGATTCACCTGGCCCATGCCGACCCCGACGGTCGCCCGGTCGTGCGCAAGGAGGATGGCGTTCGACTTCACCGACCGCGAGGCTCGCCAGGCAAAATCGAGATCGGCGAGGGTGGCCGCGTCAGCAGGCTCCCCCGCCTGAAGCGTCCAGTGAGCCGAGTCATCGCCGTCCGCTTCGATGTCGTCGACACTTTGCATCAGCAGACCACCACTGATCTGCCGGGTCTCGACGGTGCGGCCCGGATGCATGCCCGCGCAATCGAGCAGCCGCAGATTCTTCTTGCTGGTCAACAGGTCGAGTGCGTCCGCGTCGAAGCCGGGCGCACAAACGACCTCGGTGAAGATCTCGGCGATCTGCTCAGCCAGCGCGAGGCTGACGTGCCGGTTGGTGGCGATCACCCCGCCGTACGCCGAAGCCGGATCGCACGCGTTCGCCTTGCGGTGCGCTTCAGCGATGTCGGCACCGAGCGCGATCCCGCAGGGATTCGCGTGCTTGATGATGGCCACGCACGGCTCGGTGAAGTCATACGCGGCCCGGCGCGCGGCATCGGTGTCGACGTAGTTGTTGTACGACATCGCCTTGCCGTGCAGCACTCGCGCCTGCGCGAGCCCCTGCACGCCGTGCTCGGCGCGATACAGGGCAGCTCGCTGGTGCGGATTTTCGCCGTATCGCAACACCTCGGCTCGATGCCAGCCGGCGCCGAACCACTCCGGGAACCCGCTGTCAGCGTCGGTCGGCGCGTAGACATTGCCAAGCCATGACGCGACTGCAATGTCGTACGAAGCAGTGTGCACGAACGCATCGACCGCCAACGCTTTCCGCTGCTCGAGCGTGAACCCTCCGTCGTGTACCGCGTCGAGCACCTCCAAGTAGCGCGTCGGCGAGACGACAACAGCCACCGACGGGTGGTTCTTCGCGGCCGCGCGCACCATCGAAGGTCCGCCGATGTCAATCTGCTCGATCACGGTGTCAGGCGCACCACCGCGCGCTGCAGTCTCGCGAAACGGGTAAAGGTTGCACACCACGAGGTCGAATGGCTCGATGCCAAGCTCGGCGAGCTGACTCAGGTGATCGGGCTTGCGGGTGTCGGCGAGCAAGCCCGCGTGCACTTTGGGGTGCAGCGTCTTCACCCGACCGTCGAGGATTTCCGGAAATCCGGTCAGCTCCTCGACCTTGAGCACCGGGATGCCGGCTTCGGCGAGCACGGCGGCCGTGGTACCGGTCGACACGATCTGCACGCTGGCGGCGGCGAGTCCCTGCCCGAGCTCGACGAGACTCGTTTTGTCGTAGACGCTGACGAGCGCCCGCTTGATCGGCCGCCGACCGTCAGACGATTGCGTGCTCACTGGATGCTGACCTGCCTTCCGGAAACGGTCCAACCGTCGCGGGCCATCGAGCCGACGGTGTCGACGAGCAGTTCGCGCTCGACAGTTTTGATGCGTTCATGCAGCGTTGCCTCGTCGTCGCCGTCGAGCACCGGAACGCACCGTTGGGCCAGGATGGGTCCGGTGTCGATGCCCTCGTCGATGAAGAACAACGTGCAGCCGGTCACCCTGACGCCGTAGTCGAGCGCGTCGCGCACGGCATACATGCCCGGAAACGAAGGCGACAGTGCCGGGTGCGTGTTCACGATTCGCTCGGCGAACTTGGTCATGAACGCCGTGCCGACGAGCTTCATGAATCCCGCGAGAACCACGAGGTCGGGGGAGTACTCCGCGACTGCCTGCGCCAGCGCGTCGTCCCACGCCGCTCGATCGGCGAACTCCGAGACCTCAAGAACAAACGTCGGGACGCCGGCCTGCTGCGCCCGTTCGATCGCGCGCGTCTGCGGCCGGTCGGCGCCGACAACCACGACGGACGCGCCGTAGCCGTCGACCGAGCAGGCATCCAAAAGTGCCTGCAGGTTGGTACCGGCCCCGGACACGAGAACGGCCACCCGCAACGGGGTCGCGACTGCGGCGCTCAGCGCGGCCTCCTTCGGATGCGGACGCGCGCCCACGATATCCGGCGGGTCAGACGGGCTGCGCGCCGACTGTCTCGGCGTCGACGGACTCGGCGTCGACCGTCACTTCCACTGCTGCGGGCGATCGCAGCTGGCGCCATCCGTGCAACCACGTCGTCGCGGCAGCAGCCAGCCCGACCTCGAGCATGACGGCGATGCCGACGCGCCACGCTGACGGGCCGAGTTGTGCCATCCGGCCAGGACCGAGCGGGCCGGCGGACAGCCAGGCCAAGAGGCCCATCAACAGCGCGGCGACCGCGCCTGCGGCCAGTCCCCACGCTGCGTCAATCAGGCGCAGCCGTTCCCACCACGGACCCTCCGCGCTGGGCGTGAGCACCCGAGAACGCGCGAGCAGCCAGCCCGCGAGCAGCCCGGCAGCGATCGCAACGATGAGCGCAAGCCGCGCCACAGCGGGCGATGGTCCGTTGGCCGGCAGGGCGGCGAGCAACGGCACCGCAGGCATTGCACCAAGGTGCACCCCGCCAAGGGTTACCGACGTCTTCGCCCCGACGGCGAAGCCGGGCCCGACCGACCAGGCACTCCCCCAGATGGCGACGTTGGGCAGGTACGCCACCGACACCGCAGCCATGAGCAACGACGCCGACACCCCGCCGTCCAGATTGCTCATCACCGTCGCGGCACGTCCGGCATGCATCGCCAGACCCGCACCCGCGACTACCGCTCCGAAGGCGACGATGACCGCGGTCGCCGCAAGCCCGGCACGCAACACCCGACGGACGCCGCCAGGCACCCGAGCAAGCACGACCGCTCGCTGACCGGTCTCGCGCAAGGCTCCGACGAGAGCGCACGCCAAGGCGAGCGAGAACCCACCCGCGAGTGCCTGCAGCGGCTGGGGCCTGACCTGCCCCCATGCGGCCGGCTTGGTCAGCAGCGCCGCGACGACGCCGTACGGGAGCGCGACCGCAAAGGCCGCAGCCAAACAATCGAAAAGGTCCTTGCCACCCGACAGCCGAGCCGCTTGCCGGCCGCCCCTGACCAGCAATGCCCCCAAAGCGACCGTCAGTCCGAGCGGAACGATCCCGACCGATCCGCCGGAGATCGCGAGGCCGGTGTGGTTTGCCAACAACCACGCCTGCAGGGCAGTCGCGAGAGCTGGCCGGACGGCGTTCCCATGTCGGGTCGCGGTGACCCACGCAGCAAGGGTCAGGCTGACCAGGCAGGCCAGGCCGAGCATCGTCGTCCAGAGCGCAACGGCAATTCCCACGATGACGACCGGGCGCGGCGCTGGCGGACCTGCGGGCCGTCGCCTCGTCGGTGGCCGCGACCTCGCGGTTCTCGCCGGAGCTCGGCTGGGCTCACGTGGCGGTCGGCCAGCCCGGCCTGGTCGCGTCATCGTGTCGGCCATGCCACCCATGCTGGCAGCCGCACCCCGCCTGACCTGGCACCTCTCTCGCGTCGGGGTGTCGGCCCTCCTCCATCGGCCCGTCGATCAGCAAAGCCTTGACCATCACCACCGGTGTCCGGATCATGTGGTTTCGAATGTCGGGCCCTGGGAGTCGGCAAGCCGCCGTCAAGCCAGCTTCGACCTCGACCGAACAGACGGGACGCCGTGACGCTCCTCGCGCCTGCTTCACCTGCAGGCTTTCGGACGAGTGGTCGGCGGATGGCGGTCGGCGCGGCCGCAGCACTCGCGCTGGCCAATCTGCACGTGCCGGGCCGGCCGGCAACACTGTGCCCGTTGCGTGCGCTGACCGGAGTGCCGTGTCCGTTCTGCGGCGGCACGACGGCTGCAGTGCGGCTCGGCCGCTTCGACCTGCTCGGCGCGTTGCGCGCCAACCCGTTCATCGTTCTCGGCGCTGTGGTCGTAGCGACCTTGCCCGCGGTAATCGCTTACCGATCGGCGCGGCCCGTCGCGCGCTGGCCGACACTCTCTGCGAGGACGATCAGGGTGGCGATCGCAGTCGCCATCGTGTGCTCCGAGGTCTGGCAGCTTTTTCGGTTCGGCATTCTCTAACTCACGTCCCGTTCGCTCACTGCACCCAGGTTTCACCCAACTACACCCAGGTTTCACCCCACTACACGCAGGTTTCACCCAACTAGGAGGAATCGTGTCGACACCGTCGGATCCGGGCTCTGGACAGCCCGACCCTTGGGCCGTACCGCCAGCTGACCCGTCCGGCCAGGGCGCACCCCCGCCAGCACAGCCGCCGGCATACCCGCCGGCACCGCCGCCCGCGTACCCGTCAGCGCCGCCGCCGGCACCGGGCTACGGCCAGCCGCCGTACGGCGGACCTCAGCCCGGTTACGGACAGCAGCCCGCGTACGGTCAACCAGCAGGTGCCCCTGGCTACGGCTACCAGCCGATGGGACCGAGCTACGCCTACGCGAGCTGGGGCAAGCGCGTCGGCGCTTGGGCACTCGACTTCTTCATTCCGTTCATCATCGCGGGCATCTGCTTCAAGATCTCCATCCCGCTTGGCGCCATCGTCTATCTGGTCGCCGTCGTCTGGACCTTCTACAACATCTTCCAGGGCGGCAAGACCGGCTCGCGATGGGGCCAGAAGATCATCGGGATCCGGATGCTCAAGGAAGCAACAGGTCAGCCGCTCGGCGGTGGCTTGGCGATCGGCCGCGCGTTCGTCCACATTCTCGACGGCATCCCCTGCTACGTCGGCTACCTGTGGCCGCTGTGGGATTCCAAGAAGCAGACGTTCGCCGACAAGATCATCGGCTCCGTGGTGGTCAACGGCTGACCGCTCGACGCAACGAAGAGGCCCGGACGGTTCGCCGTCCGGGCTTTTCGTTGTCCTACCGGCCGCAACGTCCCACCGGCCGCAACCAACCGCCGTCCGCCCGCCCGAGACCTCGCCACTTCATCCGGTGCCACGCTTCGCAGCCCTGGGTGTACCTCAAAGCGACCGCGGCGGTGCACTGCGCACTGCGAAGACGCTGGACGGCGGGTTGGCGGGCGTAGACAGCGACAGGGCCCGGACGGCGAACCGTCCGGGCCCTGTCGTTTGCTGACGTGCTAGGACGCTCGGGGTGTCGCTCGACCCCGCTGCCGGCGGGTAGTCCGCTGCCGGCGGGTAGGTCGGTGCCGCACCCTGCGGCGGGTAGGGAGCCGCTGGCGGAACGGCGCCACCAGCTGCTGCCGTGCCGGTGTTGACCTTCGTCGCGTCCCAGGCGACCTTCTCGCCGGACGCCTTGAAGTTCAGGAATGCGCCAACAGTTTCGGCGATCACGAGGATCTCGAAAATGTAGCCGGCCCAACCGAGGCCCTGAGAGACCCCGCGCCCCGCGCCGTGGGTTGGATCGAAGATCAGCAACTCGAGAAGAGTGAATAGCGTCCCAATCCCCGCCAACCCAAGAACGAGGACGTTTGGTCCCACCGGCAATGCCGGGAGCTGGAAGTTTGCGAAGACGCGTAGCGCGACAATCGCGGCCGCGACGAGCAGGAAAAGCACTCCGACTGTGCCGAAGAAGCCCTGCCATGCGTTCCAGGTAGCGCTGTACGGACCAGCCGACGCCTTGTACCAGGGCAGGAACGAGAAGATGAACCCGAGCCCACCGCCGCCGATGATGAGTTGGTCATTGCGATTGATCTGCTTCAGGTCGAAGCCGGGCATGTGCCCATCCTCCTCGAGACGTCACGACACGTTTGTGCCGTGCAAATAGGCGTCCACTACACCGGCGGCTAACGCCGGCACTACACAGACGGCTACGCCGACTGCAAATGACGAGCCAACAGTGATCTATGCGCGGCCTGGAAGCAAGACTTGACACTCACTTTACGTATGGCACCGCAATCACCCTCGGCACAGCCGCAAGCACCCTCAGCACAGCCGCAAGCACCCTCAGCACAGAAGAGCCGGCTCGGAGCGCCCTGATACATCCAGCTGTGGGCGCCCCACCGTCACAGGGACGTCATGATCTCCCGCATCAGCCGGGCGGTCTCGCTCGGCGTCTTGCCGACCTGCACGCCGACCTTCTCCAGCGCTTCCTTCTTCGCCGCCGCGGTACCCGACGAGCCGGACACGATCGCGCCTGCGTGGCCCATCGTCTTGCCCTCAGGCGCGGTGAAGCCTGCGACGTAACCCACGACGGGCTTCGTCACGTTGGCTTCGATGAACGCGGCGGCCCGCTCTTCGGCGTCCCCACCGATTTCACCGATCATCACGATCGCGTCGGTGTCGGGATCTTCTTCGAACGCGCGCAGGCAATCGATGTGGGTGGTTCCGACGACCGGGTCGCCGCCGATGCCGACGCACGTCGAGAACCCGATGTCGCGCAGTTCGAACATCATCTGGTAGGTCAACGTGCCCGACTTGCTGACCAGGCCGATCCGACCTGGCTTAGTGATGTCCGCAGGGATGATGCCCGCGTTCGACTGGCCGGGAGACGCGATGCCCGGGCAGTTGGGTCCGATGATGCGGGTCGCGTTGCCATGCGCGGTCGCGTACGCCCACGCCGCGGTCGTGTCGTGCACCGGAATGCCCTCAGTGATCACGACCGCGAGTCCGATGCCCGAGTCGATCGCCTCGAACATGCCGATCTTCGCGCCGGCTGGCGGAACGAAGCTCACGACCACGTTCGCGCCGGTGGCCTCCATCGCCTCGGCGATCGACGCAAACACAGGCAGCGACGTGCCGTCGAAGTCGAGTACGGTGCCGGCCTTCTTCGGGTTGGTGCCGCCCACGATCGTGGTGCCCGCGGCGAGCATGCGCCGCGTGTGCTTGCTGCCTTCTGAGCCGGTGATGCCCTGCACGATGACCCGGCTGCCGCGGTCGAGAAAGATCGCCACTATCCCCTGCTTACTGAGGCGAGCTCGGCCGCACGTTGCGCCGCGCCGTCCATCGTGTCGTTTTGCTCAACTCCGGGAAGTGCCGCTGCGGCCAGCACTGCGCGCCCCTCTTCAGCTCGGTTCCCATCAAGCCGGACGACGACGGGCGACGTAATCTGCTCACCCGCATCGCGCAATTTGCCGAAGGCGACCACGATGCCGTTCGCGACCTCGTCGCAGGCGGTGATGCCGCCGAAGACGTTGACGAACACGGACCGAACCGATGGGTCGGACAACACGATCGTCAAGCTGGCGGCCATGATGTCGGCCGAAGCACCGCCACCGATGTCGAGGAAGTTGGCTGGTCGCACTCCGAAACGCTTCGCCCGCATACGACACGACGTCGAGCGTGCTCATCACGAGTCCAGCCCCGTTGCCGATGACGCCGACTTGGCCGTCGAGCTTCACGTAGTTCAGATGCGCCTCTTTGGCGCGCGCTTCGAGCGGGTCGGTGGCCTCGACGTCGGCAAGCGCGCGCGTGACCTGGTTGCCGGAACGCGGCGTTCTCGTCGAGGGTGACCTTGCCATCGAGCGCGAGCACCACGCCGTCCGGCGTCTTGACGAGCGGGTTGACCTCGACGAGCGTCGCGTCCTCTTTCGTGAAGACGTCCCAGAGCGCGACGATGACGTCGGCCGCCTGGTCGAGGATCTCGGTCGGATAGCCGGCCGCGACCGCGATCTCGCGGGCCAACGCGACGTCGACGCCGACCATCGCATCGATCGGAACCTTCGCGAGCGCGTCAGGCGTCTCTACGGCGATCTGCTCGATCTCGACGCCACCTTCGCGCGATGCCATCGCGAGAAACGTGCGGTTCGACCGGTCGAGCAGGAACGAGAAGTAGTACTCCTCCGCGATGTCGCTCGCCTCGGCGACCAGAACTCGGTGGACGACGTGTCCCTTGATGTCCATGCCGAGAATCGCGTCCGCCTTGGCATATGCATCGTCGGGGCCATCGGCCAACTTCACGCCGCCGGCCTTGCCCCGACCGCCGACCTTCACCTGCGCCTTGACGACGACCTTGCCGCCCAACGACTTCGCAATCTCTTGCGCGCGAGCGGGCGTCGTCGCTACTTCACCGCGAAGCACCGGGACGCCGTGTGCGGCGAACAGGTCTCGTGCTTGGTATTCGAACAGGTCCACGGCGTTGAGGCTATCGAGACGTGCATGCACCGAACGACTGGGGTCGTCGCGGTCCTCGATTTCGTCGCGGCTGTGGATGAACCGGTGCACAACCGGTGGAGAACTCCGCAAATACAGGGGACAACTCGCCCAGTTCTGTGGACCGCAAAGAATCCCAAAAGTTCTTTCGCCCAAAGGCTTGCGGGTCGTTCCCAGGACCGCTAGAAATCTCCCAGTCACCGATCAAGGCGGCGGTTCCGGAAGGTTCCGGGGCAAGAAGCAGAGGGAAAGTCGCGGGCAACCGTAGACAACTTCTGTGGACGACCCGGCGCATCAGATCGAGAGGAACGACGAGGGGCAACCCAGGTCGAGCCGATCGAAGTTGAACTTCTGGGTTCGGTCTCTTCAAGACTTTGCAGAGCGCGGGGCGACTCGAGTTCGGCACAGTCTGATGAGTTCCGGATCGTGGTTCAGAAACCTCGGTCCGAGTTGGTCAGCAGGGCAACCTGCGGATCAGCGCGGCGGAGGCGGTCGAGCCGCGAACGTCACCAGCGATTGGCGGCAGGTCAGCGGCAACGCTGATCAGTGAGGCCCCTCTATCTCGTAAATAGAGGGGCCTCACGCTTTTGTCGATGGTGTCGCACTTGCCGCCGACGGTCGAACCGACACGCCGACGCACGCAAGCGCACAGATTCCCTACTGCCGCGCCGAGTGGGGACATATGCCGGCGACACGCCGAGGTCGCAGGTGCGTTTGCCCCCACTCGGGCGAGTCGGAGGGACGTTGCGCTTACGGAGCGACTGGGGCTCCGAGATTCGCCCAGACCCATTCCACGATGCGCTGCGTGCTCGCGCCGGGAGTGAACACCTCTGCGACGCCGAGCGCCTTGAGCTCGGGAATGTCCGCGGCCGGGATGATGCCGCCGCCGAACACCACGATGTCGGGGGCACCACGCTCGCGCAGCAGCTCGAGCACCCGCGCGAACAACGTCATATGTGCGCCGGAGAGTACGGACAGCCCGATCGCGTCCGCGTCCTCTTGCACCGCAGTCGCGACGATCTGCTCCGGCGTCTGATGCAGTCCGGTGTAGATCACCTCGACCCCGGCGTCCCGCAAAGCGCGGGCGACCACCTTCGCGCCTCGGTCGTGCCCGTCGAGGCCCGGCTTGGCCACCACAACCCGCACCCGCCCGGCGTCCGGCATGATCTTCGCCTCCTGCGACGAGCGTATGCCTGCGTGCCCGCTCATCGGCCAATCTGGGCGAAGCTTTGAGCTCGCTCGACGGCCGGGATTAGGGTCGAGGTGGCCGATGCCGATGATGCGGATGGAATCCCGGTGAAGGGTGGCGATGAGCGACGACGTGTTCGAGGACGTTCTCCTCGGCGCCCAAGCGGGCGACGAGCACGCCTTCGCGCAGTTGTGGCGGTCCCTGAACCCGCCCGTCGTCCGATATTTGCGCACGCTCGCGCCGTCCTCGGCGTCCGATCTGGCGTCCGAAACCTGGATGCAGGTGATCCGCAACCTGTCGAGGTTTTCCGGCGGGGAGCCCGCATTTCGTGCCTGGGTCTTCACCATTGCACGTAACAAGGTCCTCGACGCAGCTCGCCATGACAGGCGCCGACCTCAGTCATCGACCGACGACACCGCGCTCGATCGGATGGCGTCATCGGACGACACCGCACAGCTGGCCATGGACAACCTGAGTACAGACGCGGCGTTGGCTCTGATCGCCTCGCTCCCGCGCGATCAGGCCGAAGTGATCATGCTCCGGGTAGTCGCCGGACTCGACGCGACCGCGGTTGGGGTCATCCTCGGCAAGAGCCCCGGCGCCGTCAGGGTCACGGCGCATCGTGGGCTGCGCCGCCTTCAGGAGCTCGTGGGCCGACCACCAGTCGCGCTGGGGCCTCGCTCCGCAGGAGCCCAGTAACGCTATGAGCGACGATGACGTTTGGGGAGGTGAGATGCCAAACCTGCCCTTCTGGCGACGCCACAGCGACCAGGCCGACGCGGAGCAGCTAGACCAGCTGCTCGATGCCGGCCAGTTCGATGCGGCCGCCAATCCCGAATGGCAGTCGGTATCGGATGTGTTGCGGTCCGCGGCCGCAGCAGCTGAGCCTTCGGAACTTGCCGGCGAGATGGCCACTCTGGCCGCCTTCCGGCGGGAACGCGTGGGTATCCGACACCGTCGTCCCCAACCCATCGCGAGGTACAAGACAGTGATTGCAAACCGGTTCACGACCCTGCTCCCGGGACGGATCGCGGTCGGCCTAGCCGCCGGCGTGGTCACGCTCACCGGCGCAGCGACGGCCGCGTACGCGTGCGTCCTGCCTAGCCCGATTCAGTCATTCGCCCACACCACGATCGGCGCACCAAGACCGTCAGAACCAAAGGTGAGTGTCGCCGCGCTCGACGCCGATCACAACAAGGGCAAGCACGAACCGACCCCGAGCGTCAGCGCAACATCGACGCCGTCCGCATCCGTGTCGGCAAGCGTGTCCGCTTCGGTCAGCGCGTCGGCGACCGTGACTCCGTCGCCAGCGCCAAAGCCGAAGGAAGACAAGAAGCCGGTTCTCGACCCAACGCAGCTCGCCGCGGTCCAGGCACTGATCAACTACCGCCTCTGCCAGAGCTACACAGCGCTGACCAAGGACGGGAAGACCCTCGACCCGAAGGCGCTTGCCCTGCTAGTGAAGGCTGCCGGTAGTTCGACGCCAACGGCGATCGCCGCCTATTGCGCCGCACTCCCAGTGCCGCCGAGCCCGTGCTTGGCGCAGCCAATGCCGACGGCGAGCGCATCGCCTAGCACAACGCCCAGTGCCGGCGTCAAGCACGACGACAAGTTCATCAAGGGTGGCGACTGGTGGCGCTGGTGCGGCATCTGCCCGAAGGCAACGATCTCCCCGAGCCCGACTCCGACCGCGTCGGCAACTGCAATAGCCTCCCTGGACGGTGACCGAGGAAACCACTTCGGTTGGTTCTGGTGTGGCGATCGCGACAAGGGCAGCCACTCAGGTGACCCGAGCGCGACCCCCAAGCCGACGCCCAAGATGCCCTTCCCCGGACAGCAGAACTGGTTCGGCAACTGGGGCAACAACGGCCAGGGGAACAACGGCCAGGGTGGCCAGCGTGACGGCACGCCCACGAAGTCCATCCAGGGCAGCAGCCAGCACCACTGATCTCGAGCACCACTGATCTCGAGCACCACTGATCTCGAGCACCACTGATCTCGAGCACCACTGATCTCGAGCACCACTGATCCGAGAACCACTGATCCGAGCTAGACCAGCCCGGCTCGAGCCGCTTCCTCCGGGAGCCGCTCGAGCCGGGCTTCTTCATGAGGGTCGACATCGTGTGCTTTTGCTGCCCCAGGAGGGCAGTGATCGCACACGATCCAGCAGACCCGACGCGTGCTAGAGCTTCACGAGTGGGGCGTAGCGCAACACGAACGTCTTCGATCCGATCGTCGCGCCGAAGTCGACCTTCGCCTGGGCGTTCTCCCCTAGGCCGGACGTCGACACCACGGTGCCGAGCCCGAAGCTGTCGTGACTGACCCGGTCCCCCGGCGTCAAGGACGGCACCGGCCGGTTGCCGACGCCGGCCAGACCGAGCAGGTGCTCCCGGCAACACAGCCGCCGATGCCCCCGCGTACGACCGCCCGCCGCCCGTCGGCGTGTACCGAGCAGGTGCCGAGCGCTTCCAGTCGACCAACGAGTCAGGAACCTCGTCGAGAAAGCGCGACGGCGGGTTGTACGAAGGCGCGCCCCACGTGCTGCGCTGCATCGACCGGGTCAGGTAGAGCCGCCGCTGCGCACGGGTGATCCCGACGTAGGCAAGCCGCCGCTCCTCCTCGAGCTCCTTGGGTTCGGTCAACGACCGCATGTGCGGGAACACGCCGTCTTCTAGACCCGTGAGGAACACCACCGGGAACTCGAGACCCTTCGCGGTATGCAGGGTCATCAGCGTGACAACGCCGCCGTGCTCGTCGTCCGCCGTGGGGATCTGGTCGGCGTCGGCGACCAGCGCCACCTGCTCGAGGAAGTCCGCGAGGGTGCCCCCCGGCGTCCCTTCTTCGAACTCACGCGCGACGGTCACCAGCTCGCGCAGGTTCTCGACCCGCGACTCGTCTTGTGGGTCGATGCTCGCCTCGAGTTCGGCGAGGTAGCCGCTCTTCGTGAGCACCGCGTCCATCACCTCGGACGGCGGGTGCGCCTCCGCCATGAGCCGCAATTCGTCGAGCAACGCGACGAAGTCCTTCACCGCGGAAAGGGAGCGGGTCGCGATGCCGTAGGCCTCGTCGCTGCGGCGCAGCGCCTGCGCAAACGTGATGCGCTCACGAGCCGCGAGTGCCTCGATGGACGCTTCGGAACGGTCGCCGATGCCGCGCCGGGGCACGTTCAGAATTCGGCGCAACGAGATCGTGTCGTCGGGGTTCACCAGCAGCCGCAGGTAAGCGAGCAGGTCGCGAACCTCGCGGCGTTCGTAGAACCGAACCCCGCCGACCACCTTGTAGGGCAGCCCAACCCGGATGAAGATCTCCTCGAAGACTCGCGATTGTGCGTTGGTGCGATAGAAGATCGCGACGTCGCTGTAGGCCGCGAGGCGCAGATCGTGCAATCGGTCGATCTCTTCGGCGACAAACGAGGCCTCGCCGCGCTCGTCGTCGGAGACGTAGCCGCCGATCTGTTCGCCGTCACCGGCCTCGGACCACAGGTTCTTCGCCTTGCGGCCCTCGTTGCGGGTGATGACCGCATTGGCCGCACTCAGAATCGTCTGCGTCGAGCGGTAGTTCTGCTCGAGCAACACCACGGTCGCATTCGGGTAGTCGCGCTCGAACTCCAAGATGTTGCGGATCGTCGCGCCCCGAAACGCGTAGATCGACTGGTCGGCGTCGCCCACCACGACCAGTTCGGCCGGCGCGACGGACGAGCCAGCGCGGATCAGATCACCGTCAACCGTGCGCTTTTCCTGCTGGTCGACGGCGCCGCCGACCAGCTCACGCACCAGGGTGTACTGCGCGTGGTTCGTGTCCTGGTACTCGTCGACCAGTACGTGCCGGAAGCGACGGCGATAGTGCTCAGCGACGTCGGGGAAAGCTTGGAAGAGATTGACCGTCACCATGATCAGGTCGTCGAAGTCGAAGGCGTTCGCCTCACGCAGCCGGCGCTGGTAAGCGGTGTACGCCTCGGCCAATGTCTTCTCGTGGTTGTTGCTCGCGCGGCGCTCGAAGTCCTCGGGGTCGATGAGCTCGTTCTTCAGATTCGACACCTGCGCGTTGAAGGCGCGCGGCGGGTAGCGCTTCGGATCGAGGTCGAGCTCGCGACACACCAGTGTCATCAGGCGCGCGGAGTCAGCGGAGTCGTAGATCGAGAACGTCGTTGTGAATCCGAGCCGCTTGGCGTTCTCGCGCAAAATCCGCACGCAAGCCGAGTGAAAGGTCATCACCCACATGACCTTGGCGCGGTTGCCGACCATCGCGGCGACGCGCTCTTTCATCTCGCCGGCGGCCTTGTTGGTGAAGGTGATCGCCAGAATCTCGGTCGGCGCGACGTGTCGCTGCGCGAGCAGGTAGGCGATGCGGCGGGTCAGGACGCGTGTCTTGCCGGAGCCGGCACCGGCGACGATGAGCAGCGGACCCCCCTCGTGCACGACGGCCGCGCGCTGCTGGGGGTTGAGATCGGCAAGGAGCTCTTCGGTCTGCGCTGACATCGACCCTCAGTCTACGGAGTGAGCCGACAAACGAGGACCGTCGAGGACGGCGGCGAGCAATCGGTCAGGAGCGGCAGGGAGAAGCCGCGAGTGCTGCCGTGTCCGCCTTCGAGTAGACCGCAGGCGTCGCGGCGTTGAGCCGGGCGAACATCAGGTCCGTCGCCCTCGCCGAATGCGGCAGGCCTACCGAGTGCGCGAGTTCGTGTTGAACCGTCGCGTACAAGTTCGACCTGGAGTTGGCGGTACGCAGGTCGACCATCATTGGGGAGATCTCCACGACGCTGGTGCCAGCGCCACCGATGAGCCACCTCGTCATGCCAGCGAGGGAGGTCCCGGGTGCGCTAGCCATGTAGAAGTCGTTGTTCGCGGGTCCTTTGATGACGATGACCAGGTCGTCGGGGCCAAACCTGAAGTTCGCCAACGTTGGGGAGAACGTGGTCGGTCCGTCGTAGCGGTAGCGCTGCCCGGTGCGCGAGCTGAGGTCGGCCACGGCCGCCTTGATGACCGCGAGCACCGTCACTCGAGCGGCCACGTCGGGTGCACCGGTCGCCAGCACGAGCGCCGACTCGTTCACCTGGAATCCCGCGATGTAGTTGCACCTCTTCGGGGTGGTTCCGAGGTGCACCAGCGGAAAGCTAGTGGCCGAGTAGCTCGAGGCGACCGACGTCGAGCTCTTGGCGGTGATCGCCGCGCCGACGAATGCGTCCGCCCCAAAGTGGGGGACCGGTACGGCGCCGGGAAGACAGCTTGCGATGGCGGCTGCGGCAAGCGCGGCAGTGGCCGCTTGCCGGGCGAGAACCCGCAGGGGGTGAGTTTGGGTCATTTGTTCAACTCTCACCGAAACGCGTGGTACCTGATAGCGCCGCGTGACGAGAAAGGACAGCCGTCCGGGGCCCGTAGGATGACCAGGCCGCCATTTCAAGGAGCCCATTTGCCTGTGCAGCCGCTGCCAGACGCCGAGATCGAGCGCGTCCTTGTCATCACCGCCCACCCCGACGACGTCGACTTCGGATCCGCCGGCACGATCGCGACGTTCACCGACGCCGGCATCGAGGTCGTCTATTGCATCTGCACGGACGGCGACGCAGGCGGGTACGACCTCGAGTTTCCGCGCGATCAGATCGCAGCTACGCGGCGGGCTGAGCAGATCGAGGCAGCCAAGCGGGTCGGCGTCCACGACGTGCGCTTTCTCGGCTATCCCGACGGCAGGCTCGAGGACAGCTTCGAGTTGCGGCGTGACATCAGCCGGGTGATCCGCCAGGTGCGGCCACAGCGCGCACTGGTGCCAAGCCCCGAGCGCGACTACACGCGGGTCGGGCGCAGCCACCCCGACCATCGGGCCGCGGGCGACGCCGCACTCGACGCGATCTACCCCGACGCACGCAACCCGTTTGCCTACCCCGAGCTGCGACTCGAGGAGGGCCTCGACGCCTGGATCGTCAAAGAGATCTGGGTCATGGGCGGGGTCGAGGGCCACGACCTGCACTACGTCGACGTGACCGACACGTTCGACCGCAAGATCTCGGCACTCAAGGCGCACGAGAGCCAGACCGCGCACATGGACAATCTCGAGGAATTCGTCGGGCGCTGGCTGACCGCGAACGCTGAAGCTGCCGGCTTGCCCGTAGGCCGAAAGGCTGAATCTTTCCTGGTGATGGCCACTCCCTGACGCTGCGGCAGCGTAAAGCAGCGAAATCCGAGCACCTTGGGTGCTCGCTGTCAGCTATTTCCCAGGTTTGCTGCCGATCCTCTTCTCATACGGGGGCAGCCGTTGGGCAGCCCGACAGCACTCCGAGACAGCAGTCCCGACAGCAGCACAGACAGAGGGAGATCCGCGCAGATGAGTTCACCTTTCGGACCGACACATGGCGCGGGCGAGCCAATAGCCGACGAGCTTGTCACCGGCGCGCCGAAAGCGCGTCGCGGCGCCACGACCGCGATCGCACTGATCACCGGCGGCGCGGTCGTCGGAGGCATCCTCGCGAGCACGCTTGGTGCGTCGGCGTCCTCCAGCAACGCGACCACGCCTTCCGCGGTCAGCGCTGCGGTGTCCAGTTCGGCGCCCGCACCTTCCAGTACCGCCCCGGGCAGTCAAGAAGGCTCGCCCCAACTTCGTCGCACCCCTGACCGGCAAGGTCACTGCAGTCGGCACTGACAGCGTCACAATCGCGACGACGGCCACCAGCAGTGCGGCCTCCACCACACAGACCTACAGCGTCACCAGCACCACCCGGATCTCGATCAACGAGAGTGGCCCCGGCGCGCTTACTGGCGTCAAGGTCGGCGACACGGTCTCCTTCAACGTCACGACGAGCGGCGGCACGGTTCTCGCTGACCTGCGTGATGGCGCCGGCCCGTTTGGCGGCGGCTTCGGCGGTGGCCGCGGTCGCGGGCCAGGCGGTGCTGGTGGTCCTGGCGGTCCCGCGTTCGGCAACTTCGCGGGCGTCGCCCCAGAGACCGGCACCGTCACCGCGGTCGGTACCGATACGGTCGGCATCAAGACAAGCACCGCCACGACCACCTACAGCGTGCCGAGTACAAGCCACATCATGAAGCCGGGCACCGCCAACGCGAAGCTGTCCGACGTCAAGGTTGGTGACAGCGTCTTCTTCACCGTCACCACCAAGGGCGGCACGGTCATCGGCAACCTGATCGACGGCAAGCTCCAGGCGAGCGCGGGCCACGGTCGGCCCCGGATTCGGCGGTCGCATGGGTGACGGACCCAACGCTCCCGCCGGGTCGGCGGCCCCGACGACAACCGGCACGAACACCTAAGCCACGAACACCTAAGCCACGAACACCCGAACTAGGCCCTGCTGTAGGTCGACCTGATCGTGATCTGTTTCGCCGGCCCATCGACGTCCCACGTCAGGCGAAATCGGTCCGGTGAGACGACGGTCCACGAACCGTAGTAGGTGTCGGGCGCGCAGCCATGCACGAAGGTGTCGCTGCCCGACGAAAGATCGGCGCGGTGGAAGAACCTGCCGTCGTCGAACGCGACGTCAACAACGCAAGGCACATCAGGCCGGACGGCGACGAGCAATCGCCGTCCGGCCCTTTGCATCACTGCGGCCTGGTGCGAATCTGTCGCCCACTGCAACTCCCCTGCCTCGACCCAACTCCACAAGTCGCCGTCGGGGGTGAACTCGGCGGTGCCAGCGAAGGCCCCTAAAGCGCCGCCTCGCGAGTCGACGATGTCGCGGTCGATCACCCAGGTTCCGCGCAAGAACGCGGCGACGTCCGCGACTGGATAGCCCATCGGCTCAAACCAGACGGCGGTCGGTCGCCCACCGGGTGAGCTCATGCCGGTTCGACAGTTGGAGCTTTCGCAACACGCTCGACACGTGCGTCTCGACCGTCTTCACCGAGATGAACAGCTCCTTCGCGATTTCCTTGTAGGCATAGCCGCGCGCGATAAGGCGCAACACCTCGCGCTCGCGGTGCGTGAGCGCATCGAGTTCGGGATCGATCGCCGGCGCATCGGTCGCCGCGAATGCGTCGAGCACGAAGCCGGCGAGGCGCGGGGAGAACACCGCGTCGCCAGCAGCGACCCTGGTCACCGCATCGGCGAGGTCACCACCAGAGATGGTCTTCGTGACGTAGCCGCGCGCGCCGGCTCGAATCGTGCCGATGACGTCGTCCGCCGCGTCCGACACCGAGACGGCGAGAAAGCGAACGTCGGGCAGCGCTGGCAACACCTGCCGCAGAACCTCGACACCCCCACCGCCTGGCAGATGCACATCAAGCAGGACGACGTCGGGCACTGTCGCGGCGATGCTAGCCACCGCGGTGGCGACATCCTCGGCCTCACCCACGACCTCGATGCCGTTGCCAAGTTCGGCCCGCACACCAGCCCGAAACAGCCGGTGATCGTCGACGAGGACGACCCGGATGTTCGGGCTCTGCTGGCCGGTCATGCGCGGGCCATCGCTGACGACATTTCGAGCCGAACTTCGGTCCCGACGCCGGGCGCGGTACGCACGGTCGCGTGTCCGCCGTGCCGCTCCATGCGCCCGACGATCGACTCCTTCACGCCGAGCCGATCCGACGGCACGGAGTCAGGGTCGAAACCGCGACCGCGATCGCGCACGAACACGGTCACCTTCGCTGATTCGATCTCGGCGTACACCGAGATGGTCGCCGTCCCTGCATGTTTCGCCGCGTTGATCATGGCCTCCCTTGCGGCCTGCAACGTCGCCGACAGCGCCTCGTCAAGCGGGCGTTCGCCGACCACGACGAGCTCGATCGGCACGCCGTGGTCATCTTCGACTTCTGCCGCGACGGCCTCGAGAGCCTGGCCGAAGTCCAGCTGTTGGTCGGGCGGACGGCGATACAGCCACGTTCGCAGCTCACGCTCCTGACCGCGCGCCAACCGCTGCACCTCGCGCGGATCGTCGACGTGTCGCTGGATCAAGGCGAGCGTGTGCAGCACCGAGTCGTGCAGATGCGCGGCCAGTTCAGCGCGCTCCTGCTCGCGGATGCGGGCGCGTCGCTCGGCGGTGAGTTCGCGCAGCGTGCCGAGCCACCACGGGCCGGTGATGACGGCGACGCCCGCGACCATGACGACCGCCGCGAGCAGCCCGTTGCGAATCTGGTCTGAGCTGTCCGTGGTAGGCGAGGAACGTCGCAGCACCAGCCACCACGAGACACGCGCCGCCAATCGTGCTCGCCAACCCCGGCGGGCGCGCGCCGCCAACCGCCGCCTTGCGCCAACGGGCTCGCTGGGACTCGTCGGCCTGCCACCACAACACGGCAGCACCGAACCCGGTCAGGGCGAGGGGCCACAAGAGTGCGGCCGGCAGACCAAGGCCAAGTGATTGGACGGCGAGGACGCCACCGATGGTCAGCGCAGCGATCGCGACGTACTGGCCGCGACCATCCAGTCGACTCGCCCGGGTCGGCTGCGTGTCGCCACTTGTCGCGGCCACCGGGACGAAGACCCAGAACGCGGCGTACATGGCGATGCCAGCACCTGAGGCGAAGGTCAGCACGACGAAGGCGATCCGGACCACGAGCACGTTGACGCGCAGGTGATCGGCAAGACCGCGGGCAACGCCGGCGACCAGTTCGCCGTGGTTCGCGCGAGTGAGTTCTGGGGTCGGTGTAGGTGGCACCCCACGATGGTCACACGTCGCGGGCCATCCGGTGCGGGCACCAGTGCAAAGTCAGGGTCAAGTCAGGGTAGTTCCGGATGGGCGACGCGCTGGCGCGGCGGAAAGATCGTTGTCATGAGCCAAGACTTCTCCAACCCGGCTGGCCCGGCCGGCACTGCGCCAGGCAACTCCCAAACCCCCGCCGGCCCGGCGTCCAACCGTTTCGACTTGCGGCGGCTACGTCGCACCCGCGACGACCGGATGATCGGCGGTGTCTGCGCAGGCCTCGGCCGCTACGTCGGCATCGACCCGATCATCTTTCGCATCGTGCTGGCCGCGCTCGCCATCTTCGGCGGTGTCGGCCTGCTGCTCTACGCGCTCGCCTGGCTGCTGATACCCGAGGACGGCACCGACGTCTCGGAACTGCAACGGCTGTTCCAGGGGCACCACCCGTCGCCCGGGCCGATCGTCGCCGCCGTCATCGTCGGCGTCCTGGGCGTGATCACCGTGACCGAGGTCGCCTACCACCGGCGCGGGCGATTCGAGGTCTTGCTGATCGTCCTCGCGGTGGTCGCGGTGATTGCGATGACCAGTCGATCTCGGGGTGTCCCGCCGACGACGGCGCCGTACGCGCCGCCTCCGCCCTACGCGCCACCGCCATACGGCACGCAGCCTTCGTACGGGACGCCGACACCGCCGCCTACCGAGGCGACGACCCCGCCAGCTGCTGTGCCGGACTACCAAGCAGCGGGCTACCCACCGCCGGGTTTTGCGGCACCGCAATACACCGCACCGCAGTACAGCCCACCGCAGTACACCGCACCGCAGTACAGCCGCACCGCAGTACAGCGCACCGCGCTACACGGCGCCGTTGGGACCGCCGGCCGGCTTCGCGCCGTCCCGCCCGGTCTATACGCCGCCACCCGGATACCTGCCACCACCGCCGAAGCCACCCAAGTTGCCGCGCCCGCCGTCGTTCCTCGGGCCGATCGCCGTCAGCGTCGGCATCGTCATCGTCGGTGTGCTGTTCGCGCTCAACGCGTCGCACGCCATCGACCTCAGCGCTCAGGCGATCTTCGCAACATCGCTACTCATCGTCGGACTCGCGCTCGTCGTCGGCACGTGGATCGGCCGAGCCCGCGCGCTGATCGCGTTTGGCGCCGTCCTCGCAATCGCACTTGTCGTCGCGGCTGCGGTTGACGTCCCGTTGCGGGGCGGCACGGGCGATCGCACCTACACGCCGACATCGACGGCCGACATTCCCGCGACGTATCGCCTCGCAATCGGGCGCCAGACGATCGATCTGACCGCTCTCAATCTCGCGGGGAAGAAGGTTCAGGTGACCTCGAGCGTCGGCATTGGGGAGGTCGACGTCAGGGTGCCGCCCAACGTCAGGGTCGTTGCCCATGGTCGGGCCGGAACCGGAAACGTCAACATCGACGGCGACAACAACGGGGGTAGCCACGTCGACCGGACGCTCGTGCTGCCCGCGATCGGCACGGCGGTCGCAGGCGAGATCGACCTTGACCTGCGGGTCGGACTCGGCAGGGTGTTCGTCGATCGAGAGGTCGCACCGTTCCCGCGCGCCTGCGCGTACCGACCGCGCCGGCTGTACCTACCCAAGGAAGCGGACAGGTGACCCAACCATGAAGCGGCACGAGCCCGACTGGACGTCGCTGATCGCCGGCATCACCTTCTGCGCCATCGCGCTGGCCTACCTGGTGGGCGACGTCACCCATCGCAGCCTCGAGTTGCGCTGGGTGGTCCCGATGTTGCTCATCGGTCTCGGTCTCGCCGGCCTCGCCGGCACATTGGTGCGGGCCCGCCGCATGGCAGACGCCGGCGCACCAACCGTCGCACCGGTGGCTGCTACTCCGATGGATACCGCAGACCTATCTGACGACGAACCTCATCCATCGTCTCCATGATCGACAGCGTCTCGGCCAACGTCAGGATCGGGCTTTCGGTCAGCCCGGCTCGCAGGCATCGGCCAACTTCCGCTGCCTGGTGACGCAACCCGTGACCCTCATGCTCGATGTTGAAGTGCTCGACCTCGCCCTCGCGGGTGATCAGGCGAAACGACGTGGGTGCGTAGAAGACACCGTCGACCTCGATGCGGGCGTCCGTTCCGTTGATCGCCGCCTGGTTCGCGCTCAGCGTCTCCAGCGTCGTGAACGACACTGACTGCCGACCGCCCTCGTATTGCAGGACGACGGTGGTCTGCGCGTCGACACCGGTAAACGCCGGGCTGCTGACAGCAGTGATCGTGCTCGGCTTGCCGAAAATCATCGACGCGAACGACAGCGGGTAGATGCCAAGGTCGAGCAACGCGCCGCCGCCGAGCACGGGTGCGAACAGCCGGTGGTCAGGGTCCTCTGGGAACCACTGACCGTGGTCGGCGAGCACCGAGCGAATGTCTCCGAGCCGACCTTCGGCGATCAGTTCGCGAATCCGGACGACGTGCGGCAGGAACCTCGTCCACATCGCTTCCATCAAGAACGTGCCACGGGCCTGGGCGGCGTCGATGAGCTCGCGCGCCTCGCTGGCGTTGATGGTGAACGGCTTCTCGACGAGTACCGCCTTGCCAGCATTGATGGCTAGCAATCCGGCGTCCCGATGCCACGGATGCGGGGTCGCGACGTAGATCGCGTCGATGTCGGGATCCTCGGCGAGTGCCTCGTAGCTCGGGTGACGCCTGCGGATACCGAATCGGTCGCCGAATGCGTCGGCCGACCCCTGGCTGCGCGACCCGACCGCGACCACCTCGGCGTCCGGCAGCAACTTCAGGTCGCCGGCAAATGCCCTAGCGATCCCGCCCGTCCCGATGATTCCCCACCGAATCGGCTGGCCAGCTGCGATCGCCACCGTCATCTCCTCAGTCGTGCTCCGAGTGTGTTTGGGAACCCTAACAATAGGGTCGGGCTATGCCCTCGAGCCTTCGCGACTGCATCGACGATGCACTCGCCGGGACGACGGCAGCCTCCCTCACCCGCAACGTCGAACGCCTCATTGAGGCCTATCGGTCGGGCAAACCTCCGGTCACCCCGATCCTCGCAACCGCCGACGACGTGCTGGCCTACACCGCCTACCGAATGCCGGCGACCTACGCAGTTGCTGGCGCGGCGCTGCGACAACTGCACCTCGGCGTCCCGGATCTTCAACCGCGCACGCTGATTGACTTCGGCGCCGGAACCGGCGCGGTGAGTTGGGCGGCCGTCGACATGTGGCCGACCCTGGGCCACGTCACGTTGCTTGAACAATCGGCGGCCGCGATCAGCGTTGGTCAGCGCATCGTGCGCAGTTCGACGTCCGCCGTGTTGCAAGGCGCGACATGGCGACAGTGGCACCTTTCAACGATCGAGGCGGACGCCGAAAAGGCCGACGTCGCAACGGCCGCTTACGTGTTGGGTGAACTGACCGAACATCAGCAGGCAACGCTCATCGCACTGCTCATGACAGCTGCGCCGACCGTTGTTCTGATCGAACCAGGAACGCCCGCGGGGTACGCGCGGATCATTCAAGCCCGCGCCGCGCTTATCGACGGCGGCTTCACGATCGTCGCGCCATGCCCGCACGAGTTCACGTGTCCGATGCTGGAGCGCGGCGACTGGTGTCACTTCGCCGAGCGCCTCGACCGATCGCGTCTGCATCGGTCGGTCAAGGCCGGCGAACTCTCCTACGAGGACGAGAAGTACTCGTACGTGATTGCGACTCGAGAGCCCGTTCGTCGACCGGCAGCGCGGATCCTGCGGCACCCGCAGCTGCGCAAGGGTCTTGTCTCTCTCGAGTTGTGTACCTCGACGGGTGCTGCCGCTGACGAGCGGGTCAGCAAGAGCCAGGGCGTGCTCTACAAAGCCGCCAGAAATGCGCGCTGGGGAGACTCGTGGCCGCCGGAACTACCCGAGCGCTAGTAGCGGCACCTCGACGTCACGGCGCGGCTAGGCTGGCGGCATGTGGTGGCACGGGTACGTCGTGGGCTGGAGCACGCTGACCTTGATCAACGCGGGGCTCGCTCAGGGCAAGGGACGCCATGGGCTCGGCTGGTTCTTGCTGTCGATCCTGCTCGGGCCGATCGCAACCTTGCTGATTGTGATCTTGCCCTCACACCAGCGGCGCTAGCTTGACCGCCGGTCGGGACTACGGCGCACACCTGAGGTTGTTGGCAGTGGCATGACACAGAGATTCGCGGTCACCTGGGACTACCGCTGCCCGTTCGCTCGCAACGCCCACGAGCACATCCTCACCGGCCTCGCTGCCGGCGCCGACTGGGACGTCAGATTCCTGGCCTTCTCGCTCAGTCAGGTGCATGTCGCCGATGACGAGCCCACTGTCTGGGAGAAGCCCGAGCAAGACTCCGGGATCATTGCGTTGCAGGCCGGTGTCGTCGTCCGGGACGACTTCCCCGAGCTCTTCCCCGCCGTACACCGCGCCCTTTTCGCCGCGCGCCACGATGACGCGCGACGTCTCGCCGACCCGGCAGTCGTGAGCGGTGTGCTCGAGCGCAACGGCGTGCCGGTCGACCAGGTGTTCGCTCGCATCGATGACGGCACTGCGCTCGCCACCGTCCACGCCGAGCATGAAGGATTCGCTGAGTCGCACGCGGTGTGGGGTGTGCCGACATTCCTCGTCGATGACCAAGCGGTGTTCATCCGGTTCATGCATCGGGCAGCGGACGGCGCGGACCCGGCAGCGTCCATCGCCACCGTCGAGCGAGCACTCGATCTCATCGGCTGGACCGACCTCAACGAGTTCAAGCACACCGCGGTGCCGCGCTGAAGGCCTAGACGCACCACCCGGGTGTGACCTTGTTCCTGGGAACATGTATTGGTGGCCCAACCGGCTTGGTAGTGGAGCGTCATGACCCCGATCGGAAAGCATGTCCGGCAACCACGGCCGGACCTGCCGTGGCGGCAGCGCCCACGGCCACCCTTGAACCTGCGCGACGGGGGCACCTCCCGCAGCGCCGTCTTCGTGTTTTGCATGATCGTCGGGCTAGTCGGCGGCGGCATCAACGCCCTGATCGACCTTGACCGTCGCAGCGTGTGGCTTGGTATCCCGATGCTTACCGGCGGACTCGTGCTTGCGCTGCTCACCACTGCTTACGTGAACCGACCGCCATATCGCTAGTCGTTTCACCGAACGTCGAGGGGTCGGGCCGCACAGGTCTGGCCAAACACTCGCGACCGACTAGTGGCTTACTCCGCCCTCGTCGACGACGACTCCGCCATCTGGGTTTGTCGCCCTCGCTCCCGTGCCAATTGGGGTCGCAATGCGAGTACGCTACCGCTCGAGGACCTCACCGTTGCCCGCCGCATTTCGGCACGTTGAACCGCTCTCGGCTGGCCCTGACGCGCTGGAGCGACGTCAGCGTATGCAGCCGGCGTTTGGGCACCCGCACTTGCGGACCTAATACCGAAGAACTGCCCATTCGTCAGTATTGGCGTGATAGCTCCGTCGCTCGATGAAGCCGATGCGCAAATCGCATTGAAGGTATGTGCATCTGCATCGTCTCCGGTGCGCGACGCTATAGACCGTCTTGCCCACGACATTGGCATGACATAGCCGAGACGAGCGCAGGAGATGGCCGACTCGTCACTACTTCGGACAGAACTCCGTACTCACGCGCACTACGCCGAAGTCGATCTTGGCGTTCGAGTCGAACGCCGTTCCCGGTGGGACGCTCTGCGTGCACACCTGCCAGTCGCGGTCCAGAATTTGGTGTCTGCCAGCGCCCGTGGCGTCGTGCGACGTTGTAAAGAAGACGGCGTCGTCCGTCAGCGCCTGAATCGCGTCCTGAGCCGTCTGCAGGACCTTGCCCCGTAGGTCCGGCATGACCCAGGTCTGGGCGCCTCCAGCGGGCGGAGCGGTTGGCGCTTGAGCCAGCGAGTCGCGGTGCTCGCGGGAACCTCGACGCTGACCTGATCCGAGGAAGACACTCCTCGCTGGCGACGTCGACGGTGGCCGACGACCCGCCGCACGTACGTGCAGTACCTCGTGCCAGGGATCGGCACCATCCATGAAACCGAGAAGTGGTCGACTAACTGCGGGCAACCGCGCGACATCGCCACCATCGCGTTGTCGTCGGTCACAAGCGGTCCCTAGTCGGTTCGCCAAGCGGCGGCGCCAGGCCGCACGTCGGGTGGCGCGGGCCGTCCGCGTTAGGTGCACGCGCTTCGTCAACCAAGAGTTGATGGAGCCCGGCGAGCCCTGATGTAGTGCCCGCTCAGACGAAGGTCAAGCGCTCGTCGGCAAACCGCAAACGGCACGCTCGCGCTCGAAGTGTATTTCCTTAGCGGCGAGGAGAAGTTCGGATTCCCGTCCGGTGGTAAGAGGAAGATCTTTACTTGGGCATCCAAGATCAATCTGGTTGTGACCGGCCAAGAATTGCCGGCGGAGCAGCAGGCAGCGATGACGCTGCCTGGTGTCGAATTGGTCGCCGGAGCGATGAAGAACACCCTGGGTGCGTTCAAGGCAAAGCTCGGGGCCAAGACGGATGCTCCCGTCAAGGTCGCTGCCAAATGCAGTGCGTGTGGTGCGCCAACATCAGGAACTCGCGGGCTGGCGGTCACCTGCGAATACTGCGGCACCACTCAGCAGCTCTAGTCACCCGATAGGAGCAGTCGCCCATGGGCATCGATTCAGGCTTTCGCCGGTGCACTAAGCGGAACCCTCGCGGATCAGTGGAAAGACATCATCACCGCAGGGCCTTTTGGTGAGTACACCGTCGTCGCACCGGGTGTCTACCAACAGGCGAACAACGGGCGCGGGTCCAACTACAAGGGATCGGCTGACGTCATCTCCAACGGCTCGAAGATTTTCGTTCCAGAGAATACGGCAGCGTTCATCTTCAGCCAGGCAGGCATCGAAGACGTCATTACCGCCCCGGGCGGATACACGTATCAGGACGGCCAGAGCAGCGTATTCAACGGCGACGGGTTCACGAAGTCGATCGTGAAGCAGGCGGTCGACCGGTACGGCTATGGAGGACAAAGCTCCTTCCAGAAGTACATCGCCTTCGTCAACTTGCGCGAGATCCGTGGCATCAAGTTCGGCACACGCGGGCCAGTGGTCTACCACGATCGGTTCTACGGCGCTGACCTAGAAATCTTGGCTTACGGGACGTTCTCTCTCCGGATTGTCGATGCCGCCGCGTTTGTCCGAAACTTCCTGCCTGCGAACACTCGCTACTACGCATTCGATAGCCCGGAAGCTCGGCAGCAGATTTCAGCCGAGTTCGTCCAGGCGTTCCTCGTCGCCGTCAACTCGTTGTCTTCTACCGGGGCAATCTCGGCGGTGATCGCAGACGACAACGCAGCTCTAGGCGCATGACTTGCGCGGCTTCGGTCTTGATGTGGTCCAAGTAGGCATCCTCGAGTTGGGGATTTCACATGGGTAGCCTCCAACCCCAACAGAAGATCGCCGAGGGCGTTGCCTGGGCTGACGCCTGTCTTCATCACGACGATTGAGTCGCCTCAGCCGCGCTCCTGCAGCGACATGGTCGCAGTACTGACGAACTGATCGAAGCGGTCAGGAATGCCCGACGCCGGGATTTGACGCATGAGGAGTTCGATCGCGAAGGCTCTGGTCCGTCCCCTAGGTAGCGCGCGTGGTGCCATTTTGGCCCACGAGCCCGGCTGGGTGGAACTGCACGTTCATCGTGCTAGTACGCAGAGAGCCGCACGACACTCGGCCAATTGTACCGGTCTGCGGTGAACCAGCGCACGTCCACATCGCCGGATCACCGATGACCACCCGACATCGACAGCCGTCGCCCGCGCGATCAACGGAGCGATGTCGACGAGGCGTGCGATGGGCACGCGAGCCGCGCCCGTCTCCCATCGCTAGTGCCGTCGTCGTTTCCGATCGAGTGCGACCGCGTCGGGCCAGTTCCTCGCGGTAGGAGCGACCGGTGAGGTTGACCGAGAACGGTTCGCTGATCGAATCCCCTGCGTGGCAAAGGGATTCAACCCAGATCTCGTGGTCGACGCGGTGGAGCTGAAACCAGCACATTAACCGAAGAACGTCGGCAGCGCCGAGACGTCTCACATTCTCCCAGGAGTGAGGGAGAGCAAGAAGTGCACGAGTCAGTACACAACCCAGCACGCGATGACCAGCATCACGGAGATACCCACCCAGTCACCCGGTTGATACCCGGGAGTAACAAAAGGCTTCGGCGGCTTTGGTGGCGTGACCCCTCGTGGTTGGGCTGCGTAGTAGCGTGCACGTTGCCGCGCCAATCTTGCGGCTTCGGCATGAGCGCGGCTGTTGAAGTGCCCTCCCGACATTGTTCATATCTCCCTGTACGACGACGCCGGTCAGTTCAATCGTCGACAAGATCGAGATTTGCATGAGCTCCTGCCAATGATGAACGTCGGCGTAACCCTCGATCAGGGCTTATCGGTTTGATGCCACAGATCTGCCCTCGGGGCGCTGGATCGGCCGCCCTTTGTAGTGGCTCGGACGGCGACTTCCCTGACAGCAGGAGCTTAGGACGTGATCGTTGTCGTGCAGGTGGGTGAGGAGCGGAGGGTTTGCAGGACGACGCAGTACCGCTCGGTAAGGCGGCACAACGTGGCCAACTGATCGGCGTCCGCGTCGGTGTCGAGTTCGAACGATAGGCGAATGTCTGTCAAGCCGACAGGGACGCCCTTGTCGACGGCTAGCGTTCCCCGGAAGTCGAGATCACCTTCGGCTCGGACCGTTCCACCCCGAATCTCGAACCCAAGCGACGTTGCAACGGCGCGCAGCGTAACTCCCGCGCAAGCCACGAGCGCTTCGAGCAGCATGTCGCCCGAACACAACTGCGATCCGTCACCACCCGTCGCAGGATGCAGGCCGGCCTCGGCGATCGCACGCCCAGTCTGGACCGAACATGAGATGCCTTCGCCGAGCTGCCCGCTCGCGCGCAGCGTGACCAGAGCCGCGCTGGGATCGTCGCGATACTCTTGCTTCAGCGGGGCCTGGATTGCACTCAATCCTGTATCAGATCCTGCATCAGCCATGCGCCACCCAACCTCCTAGAGCCGGTACGATTTCTATCGACGGATCTTCTTATCAAGCACGTCTCACGCTAAGCGTGGTTACTCCCACTCGATGGTGCCGGGCGGCTTGCTGGTGATGTCGAGCACGACCCGGTTGACTTCGCGCACCTCGTTGGTGATGCGCGTCGAGATGCGCGCGAGGACGTCGAAAGGAACGCGCGACCAGTCGGCCGTCATCGCATCTTCCGACGACACCGGCCTCAGCACGATCGGGTGCCCATAGGAACGACCATCGCCCTGCACACCAACAGACCGGACGTCGGCCAGTAGCACGACCGGGCATTGCCAGATGTCGCGATCGAGGCCCGCCGCGGTGAGTTCTTCGCGGGCGATCGCGTCGGCCTCACGTAGCACGGCGAGCCGCTCAGCCGTGATCGACCCGATGATGCGCACCGCAAGACCGGGGCCCGGAAATGGCTGCCGCCACACCAAAGATTCCGGCAGGCCGAGTTCGGCTCCGACCGCGCGCACCTCGTCTTTGAACAACGTCCGCAACGGTTCGACGAGCGCGAACTGCAAATCGTCGGGCAGCCCGCCGACGTTGTGGTGCGACTTGATGTTCGCGGTGCCGCTCCCACCGCCTGACTCGACGACGTCTGGATAAAGCGTGCCCTGCACCAGAAAGTCGACCGGCGCCGAGGCGCTGATCTCGCGAGCGGCTGCTTCGAACGCGCGAATGAATTCGCGGCCAATGATCTTGCGCTTCGACTCGGGATCACTCACGCCGGCAAGTGCGGCGAGAAACACAGCCGCCGCCTCGACAACATGCAGGCGAACGCCAGTCGAAGCAACGAAATCCCGCTCGACCTGCTCGGCCTCGCCCTTGCGCAGCAGTCCGTGATCGACGAACACGCAGGTGAGCTGGTCGCCGACCGCACGCTGCACCAAGGCGGCCGCAACTGCCGAGTCGACACCACCGGAGAGTCCACAGATGACCCGGCTCGATCCCACCTGCGACCGGATCCGGGCCACTTGATCCGCGACGATGCCCGCCGTCGTCCAGCCTGGTTCGATGCCGGCAACCTCGCGCAAGAAACGGCGCAGCACGGTCTGGCCGTGCTCGGTGTGGCGGACCTCCGGATGGAACTGGACGCCGGCCAGCCGCCGGGACAGGTCCTCGAACGCGGCCACCGGCGCACCGTCAGATGCGGCCGTCACGGTGAAGCCGGTCGGGGCAGCGGTGACCGAGTCGCCGTGCGACATCCACACCGACTGCTGCGCGGGAAGGTCGCGAAACAGCAGTCCCTCAGAAGAAGGCACGACGGTGACTTTGGTGCCGCCGAACTCGGCCAGCCCGGTGCGCTCGACGACACCACCCAGTGCCTGAGCCATGGCCTGAAAGCCATAGCAAATGCCGAAAACCGGGATGCCGGTCTCGAACAGCGACGCGTCGATCGACGGCGCACCTTCGGCGTAGACGGACGACGGCCCGCCCGACAAGATCACCGCGGCCGGCTTGCGGGCGACGATCTCCGACGACGGACATGGTGTGCGGCACGATCTCGCTGTAGACGTCGGCCTCGCGGACCCGGCGCGCGATCAGCTGCGCGTACTGCGCCCCGAAGTCGACCACCAGCACCGTGGGGCCAGGGCCTGTGGCCTCGCTCACGCAAACCGCCTCTGGCCTCGGGGATCGTTCGTTGATTCTAGTCGGTCGGTTTCGTAGCGTTCTCGGAACGATTGCGGGCTACGGTCGTCCTCGACGGCAACGGTCGGGACGGAGGCACCTGAAGTGAAGGGCTGGGCGACCCCTGGGAACGCGGCGCGGCTGTGCGCGCTGACGCTGATCGTGCTCGCCCTCGGCGTGCCGCTCGCGGTAGTCGCGCACCAGACCAGTACCGGTCTCCTTCAGGTCGCGTTGACGGCGCCCTTTGCGCTGGTGGGCTTCGTCGTCGCACGCAGGCAGCCGGCCAACTGCATCGGTTGGTTGATGCTGGCGATCGCGTTGCTCTCGAACCTCGGCAACGACGCCGGCGAGTACTCGGTGCTGGCGTTCGATCACGGGCACCCAGGTCTGCCGTTGGCCCGGCTCGCGGTCGCGCTCACCCAATTGTGGGTCGGCCTGCTCGTCCTGCTACCGATACCGATCGTCGTGTTTCCGGACGGCAGACTGCGATCGAATGGCTGGCGTCGGGTTTTCCGGGCGTACCTTGCGGTCTGCGTCGTTATTGTCGCCGCCATCGCGGTGAAGGACGTGGGCGCCTTCACGATTCGGCACATCACCGTCGATTCATCCGGCGAGCTCAAGAGCTTCACTGAAAACCCCCACGGAGCGAGTGCGGTCATCGTGCCCGTGGTGTTCTTGCTGTACGCAGCCCTCGGGCTGTCCTTCGTGGTCGGCCAGCTGTTCGCGTATCGACACGCGACCGGGGTGCGCCGCCAGCAGCTGAAGTGGCTAATGAGCGGCGGCGTGGTCGGCATTGTCGGCTTCGCGTTGCTGCTCGTGTTGAGCACAAGCAACGTGAAGGCCCTGCAGGTAATCGGCGCGGCCGGATACCTCGGTGTGATTGCAGTACCGCTCAGCATCGGCGTCGGAATCCTGAAATACCGGCTCTACGACATCGACCGGCTCATCAGCAGGACGTTGTCGTACGCCGCGGTAACGGGACTACTCGTCGGCATCTACATCGGCGTCGTCACGCTGACCACTCGAGCACTGCCCCTGTCGTCTCCGATCGGCGTGGCTGCGTCGACGTTGACAGTGGCCGCGCTGTTCAGCCCGCTGCGGCGACGAGCCCAGCGACTGGTCGACCACCGCTTCAATCGCGCTCGCTACGACGCCGACGCCACGGTCGCGGCGTTTTCGTCCCGGCTGCGCGACGAGGTCGACCTCAACCGGGTTCAGAGCGACTTGCTCGACGTCGTCAACCGCAGCGTGCAACCGAGCCACGTCGCCATCTGGATCCCGGGCGAGAGCGCGATGGCATCGTGAACACCACAACCGCAGCCCATTCACCGGCCACGAGGACGACCGCGCTCGCGATGACCGCCTTCACCTTCGCGCTGCTCATCGGCGCCGTACCACTGGAGAAGCTGGCCCATCAGGCTGTCAGCCCCGGCAACCTGCTCATGCTCCCGTTCGCGCTCGTGGGCGCTGTCGTAGCGATCCGCCAACCGCGCAATCCGATCGGCTGGATCATGCTCGCCCTCGCAATGCTGTTCCTCATTGCCGCCGACTCCGGCACCTACGCCGTACTTGCCTTCAGCGTCGACCACCGGGAGTTGCCGCTTGCACGGCTCGCCGTCGCCTGCACCCAGCTGTGGGTCGGACTGCTCGTGCTCTTGCCGCTGCCCATCCTGCTCTACCCCGACGGGCGGTTGCCGTCGAGGCGTTGGCGCTGGCCGTTCTTCGTGTACATCGCATCGTGCGTCGTGTTGGTGTTCGGTATCGGAACCAAGGACGTGGCGGCATTCACCGACAAGCACATCCAGGTCGATTCGTCAGGCGAGCTCGTGAGTCTCAGCGGCAAGTCAACTGGCGCGGCGGCGGCTATTGCAGGCCTGCTATTCCTCCTCTACGCCGGGCTCGCCTTGTCGTTCGTGTTCGCACAGGTGCTGGCATACAGACGATCATCTGGCGATCGTCGTGAACAACTGAAGTGGCTCATGGGCGGCAGCGCGATCGGCATCGTCGGCCTCGCGATCGCGTTGTCCCCGATCAACAAGACTGTCGGCAACGCCGTGTCCCTCGGCATTCTCGCCGTGCCGCTCAGCATGGGTGTGGGCATCTTGAAATACCGCCTCTACGACATCGACCGGCTGATCAGCCGAACCCTCTCCTACGCGGTTGTCACGGGCGTGCTCATCGGCGTCTACATCGGCCTGGTGACCCTCACGACAAGGGCGTTGCCGCTGTCGTCGCCGATCGGCGTGGCTGCGTCGACGCTCACAGTGGCCGCGCTCTTCAACCCGGTGCGACGCCGCGCGCAACGAGTCGTCGATCACCGCTTCAACCGCGCCCGCTACGACGCCGACGCGACCATCGCTGCCTTCACTGCAGGGTTGCGAGACGAAGTCGACCTCGACCAGGTTCAGCGCGACCTCGTCGACGTCGTCAACCGCAGTGTGCAACCGAGCCACGTCGCGGTGTGGATCAACGCCGGCTGAGCAACTCCAGCGCCGCGTTGCAGCCGATCAGCACGAGCGCGATCACGACGAGACAGGGCCCCAGCGTTCGCAATCCCTCGTGCTGCAAGATCAGGCCGGTAAGTGCCGACAAACCTGCGGCCCCCACGTTGGCGCCCGCGATCTGCCAGCCGATGGCGTGCTGTGCTTTCGCGGCGCCGATCCGCACCGGCGTCAATGTCACCAGTGCCGGAAAGACCGGCGCAAGTACCGCCCCGAGCAGCGCGAATCCCACAATGACCGCGGCCGTCGACGGAGCCCACCAGATCAGCGCCGAAGCGGCGAGCCCGCCGACGCAGCCCGATCCGCACCAGCAGCACCGGGCTAGGTGTGCGGCGAGGAATCGCGACGGCGAACCGGGCCGCCGTCAACGATCCCCAGTACGCGAACACAGCGGGTCCGGCAGCCCCGGCCGACAGGCCAAGCGGCCCGCGAAAGAAACTCGCCGCCCACTGCCCGGCAGTCACTTCGAGGCCGGTGTAGAAGAAGAATGCGCCGACGCCAAGCCCGACGAGCAGGCCGTACGTGCCTCGGGGGACCGTCGTCGGGAACAACCTCCGCAACGTTCTCGCCGTCGTCGACCACCTCCGGCGTCCAATGCGAACTTGTTCTCCACCAGCCGTACGCGAGCAGCAACTCCAACGCAATCAACAACACGTAAGCCGGCCGCCACGACGTGATCAGGATCGCGGCCGTCACCACCAGTGGGCCGAGCGCGGAGCCGACGCCGTAGGCACCGTGCAGCATGTTCAGCAGCCGCAGTCGCCCCGACAACGCGATGACCGTGTTGAGGCCGGTGTCGAGCAGCCCGGCCGCCATGCCGGCCAGCAGCGCACCGATGAGCACCATCGCCCACACCGACGCGACCGCGATCAGCAATGCGCCGACGGCCGCGATGAGGCCAGCACACACGAGCAACCGCCCGACACCAAAGCGTCGCAAGGTACGGCCGGTCGACAACGAGGTGACCAGATTGCCCGCCGTCGCGAACAGCAGGATCAGGCCGAGACTGCCGAGCGGTTGATGAAACGTGTGCCGCATCGCCGGCCAGGCCGTTCCCCACATGCCGTCGGGCAGACCGAGCACCACGAAACCGCCCAGCCCCAAAGCGGCGAGCGTGCGCGACGCACCGGCCGCACCGCGAGGCGCCGCCGATACGTCCGTCATGCGGTGGACGACGGGCTGGTGGCGACCGGTGAGCTGCTGACCGCAGCAGCAACGTCGCACAAGGCCGCGAGCGTCGCGGCCAGCACCGGATCATCCTGGGCGCCGGCCCGAACCGCCGCGAAGATGTTGCGGGCCGCCTTCGGTTTGCGCAACGGGCGCACGACCACGCCAGGACAATGCAGCGGCTGCGCGAGTCGTGGCAGCAGACCAACCCCAGCACCGACTGAGACCAGTGCCGCCACCGCTCCCCACTCGGTGCTGTAGTTGCGCACGTCGGGCGAAAAGCCGGCAGCGGCGCAGGTCGCGAGAGTCACCTCAGAACACGACGTGCCAGGGCTGGCGGTCACGAAGACGTCGCTCGCGAGGTCGACGAGATCGATCGACGTCTGGTGCGCGAGCCGGTGGTCGGCGGGCAGCATCGCGTCAAGCACGTCGGACATCAGCTCGACCCGGTGGTAGTGCGGGTCGCTGCGCGGCGGCGCCTTGCGGAAGTCGACCGCCACGACGACATCGAGCTCACCGCGATCGAGTCGGGTGAACACGTCAGGCGGCTCCATCTCGATGACCGTCATCGTGATACCCGGCCGCGTCGAGCGCAGCTGGCGCATCGCGGGCGCGATCAGCCCGGCGATGCCGGTCGCGAATCCAGCCACCGAGACCTGCCCGGTCCGCCCGTCGGCGAATGCGGCGAGGTCGGCTCTGGCCCGTTCGAACTGGGCCTGCACGACGGTGGCGTGGGTCAAGATCACCTGCGCCTGCCCGGTCAGCCGGACGCCACGCCCGGTCTTCTCCAGCAGCGGGACGCCAAGCTCCCGTGACAACGCGGCGATCTGCTGCGAGACGGCGGACGGCGTGAGGTGCAGGCCGCTGGCGGCGCTGGTGACCGTCCCGCGCAGACCCACCTCCCGCAGCACCCGCAAGCCGGCGCGGATCGATCGTGAAGTCTTTGCTGAACATAGTCATGCGCGAATACTAGATGGACCTGCACGGTTTTGTCAGTCAGGATGGACCCATGTTCACTCCTTACTGCGACAAACATGAGTCCACCGTCCTGCTCGGCTATGAGTCAGTCGTCGGCATCGAGTCCACCGTGTTCGGGGTGAAGGTCCTGCTCCGCTGCTACTGCGGCGAGTTGCTCGTCCACGACTCGATCAACCGCAATTACGCAGCAACCCAGGTGTCGGCTTAGGCCCCTCCGCTCAGGTCTAGACCAAAGAGGCCCTAAACCTGGCCCCGGGAGGTCTCCAACGCCCGGATTCACCGAAACCGACGTGCCCCCAACGTCACCGGCGGTTAACGTGAATCCACGTGCGCGTCCTCCCGCTAACTGATCCCGGCGTTCCCGACGTCCGCTCGCCCTTGCGCTTCCTGCTCTGGGTCGTGAACGGCCAGCGGGCCACGCTGACGGGCGGCATGGTCTTCGGCGTCATCTGGATGTGCGGCCAAGCGACCGTGCCGTTCGTGGTCGGTCGCGGCATCGACGAGGGCATCACCGGCCACAGCACGAGTGCGCTACTGACGTGGTCGGCAGCGCTGCTGGGCTTGGGCATCGTGCAAGCCGCCGCCGGCGTCAGCCGGCACCGCTTCGCTGTAGCGTCCTGGATGACTGGCACCTTCCGGGTTGAGCAACTGCTCACCCGGCAGGCCGCGCGGCTCGGTGCCTCGCTGACACAGCGGGTGCAACTCGGCGACGTCGTCAGCAGTGCGACGACGGACGCCGGCTACATCGGCAACTGCCTCGACATCACGGCCCGGCTCGCCGGCTCGATCGTGTCGTTCATCGCCGTGGCCATCATCATGCTGAGTACCTCTGTTGAACTCGGCCTCGTGGTGCTGATCGGCGTCCCGTTTCTGATGCTCTTGATCGGCCCTCTGCTGCGGCCGTTGCACCACCGGCAGATGGAACTGCGCGCATCGGTCGGCAAGCTGACGAACTTCGGCGCCGACACCGTTGCTGGCCTGCGCGTCTTGCGCGGCGTCGGCGGCGAGCGCGAATTCTTCACCCGCTACCAGGCCCGGTCCCAAGACGTCAGGCGCAAGGGCGTAGCCGTGGCGGCCGTGGGCTCGGTGCTCGACGCCGCCGAAGTGCTGCTGCCCGGGGTTTTCGTCGTCCTCGTCACCTGGCTCGGCGCCCGTCTCGCGATCCAACACAAACTCACCGTCGGCCAACTCGTGTCGTTCTACGGATACGCCGCGTTCCTGCTCGCGCCGATGCGCATCGCTACCGAGGTCGCCGACAAGTGGACCCGCGGGCTCGTCGCGGCGAAGCGAATACTTCGGGTGCTCTCCCTCCAGCCGGTGCTGGCGCAGCAACCGCACCCGGTCGCACTGCCACCCGACGCAGACCTCAGCGACACGACGTCCGGACTCACTGTTCAACCGGGCGAGTTCGTCGTGGTCGCTGCAGCCGAACCCTCGCAGGCAAGCGCACTTGCCGACCGACTCGGTCGATACATCGATCCGGACGGCGACGAGCAGGTGTTGTTCGGAGACGTCCCGCTCACCGCGGTGGCGCTGGACGACGTCCGCGCAGCCATCCTGATCAGTGACAAGGACCCACGTCTGTTCGCGGGAACGCTTCGCGACCAGCTCGACCCGCACCGGCGAGCCAGCGCCTACGACATCGACGAGGCCATCGAGACCGCAGTCGCGCACGACGCCGTGGAGTCCGTACCGGGTGGCCTTGACGGCGTGCTCGACGAGCGCGCGCTCGGGCTTTCCGGCGGGCAGCGGCAGCGGATTGCACTCGCTCGAGCGCTGCTCGTCGATGCACCCATCCTCGTACTCGACGAGCCGACGAGTGCCGTCGACGCCTACACCGAAGCCCGCATCGCCGACACCCTGCGCGCGCACCGCGCCGGCAAGACAACGATCGTCATGTCGACGAGCCCGTTGATGCTCGACCGCGCCGACCGCGCGCTGCTGCTCGACGACAACCGGATCGTCGCCGACGGTTCGCATCGTGAATTGGTGTCCCGCGATCCGCGCTATCGCTCCGTCGTCACCCGTGACGAGGAATCCGCATGAGCACGCCAAACTCCTCGCTGCTCCCGGTCGCCCATATCGACGAGGTCAAGGCATACGCGTCCTCGCTGATTCGCAAGCAGGGCCGTGCTGCCAGTGGCGTCCTGGTCCTGTATGCGCTCGCCGGCGTTGCGGCTTTGGCCGGGCCACGCCTGCTCGGCGACATCGTCGGTGCGGTGCAGAAGGGAACCACGCGCGCGCACGTCGACCGGATCGCCATGATCCTGGCCGGATTCGTTCTAGCGCAGGCGATCTTCGTACGACTCGCGCGCTACGCGTCGTCCGTCATTGCAGAGAAGGTCTTCGCCGAACTGCGAGAGGAATTCCTCCGCAAAGTCATCTCGCTGCCGCTGTCGACGGTCGAGCGCGCCGGAACTGGCGACCTCCTGACCCGCATGACAAGCGATATCGACGCGATGTCGCGCAGCGTGCGGTTCGCGGTGCCGGAAACGATGATCGCGGTCGCGACCGCGGTGCTCACGTTGGTCGCTGCATTCGTCACTGCACCGTTGGTTGCCTTGCCGTGCCTGGTGGTATTTCCGTCGCTCTTCGTCGCAACTCGGTGGTACCTCAAGCGCGCCCCACAGGGGTACCTGCGTGAGCGTCGCGTCTACTCGCACATGTTCGCCGGCATTACCGAGACCCTCGAAGGCGGCCGCACGATCGATGCACTCGGTCTGCGCGACAAGCGGATCCGGCGCGGCGACGACGACGTCCGGCGCGCGTACGTCGCGGAGCGCTACACGCTTGCGCCTGCGCACGCTGTGGTACCCGAGCACCGAGACGGCGTACGTCGTACCTGTCGTCGCCGCACTGCTCGTCGGCGGCCTGCTCGCGAATCGTGGCCACGCGAGCCTCGCACAAGTCACCGCCGTCACCCTCTACTTCCAGCAACTCGTCGATCCGGTCGACCGCCTGCTCGGCTGGCTCGACGAACTGCAGGTCGGCGCGTCGTCACTCGCGCGCCTTGTCGGTGTCGGCCGGGTGCCCGCCGACAGAGTCGCGACAGGTGAACAGCCCGAGGGCGAGCGACTTCGCGCGGACGGCGTCCACTTCGCCTACCGGGCCGGTCGCGACGTGCTGCACGGCATCGACCTCGACGTGCGGCCCGGCGAGCGCATCGCAATGGTTGGCCCGAGCGGCGCCGGCAAGAGCACGCTGGGTCGATTGCTCGCGGGCATCCACGGCCCCGGCGAGGGCAGCGTGACGGTCGGCGGCGTGCCGCTCGTCGATCTCGAAATCGACCAGTTGCGTCGTGAGGTCGCGTTGGTGACGCAGGAACACCACGTCTTCGTGGGCTCGGTCGCCGACAACCTGCGGCTTGCCAAGCCCTCGGCGGACGACGACCAGTTGCGGTCGGTGCTGTCGTCGATCGACGCGCTCGACTGGGTCATCGCGCTGCCGGCCGGCCTCGACACCATGGTCGGGTCGGGCGGGCTCATCCTGACGCCCGCGCAGGCGCAGCAGATCGCGCTAGCCCGACTCGTGCTCGCCGATCCGCACACCCTTGTTCTCGACGAGGCGACGTCGCTGCTCGATCCGCGGGCTGCCCGGCGGCTCGAGCGATCCCTGGCCGCGGTCGTCGAGGGTCGCACGGTCATCGCCATTGCGCACCGACTGCACACGGCGCACGACGCCGACCGGGTCGCGGTCATGGTCGGTGGCCGCATCGTCGAGCTCGGCAGCCACGACGAGCTGATCGCGAAAGGCGGCAGCTACGCCGACCTCTGGGCGTCCTGGCATGGCGAAGGTCCCCACGACCCCCTAGTTCCGGACGCATCAATTCCGGCCCCGTCATTTCCGGCCCCGTCATTTCCGGAACGGGCGTCTCACCATCCGGACAGCACTGGACGCCGAGCAACTCGTTGTCTCACACTGACTGACATGACGCGGTCGGCGAACTTCTTTTATGGCTCCGGGAGTCCGGTAGCCGTCGCCACCGTCTGATCCAACAGACAAACCGACGCCCCGGGCTGAAGCCCGGGGCGTTTTCACGTCTACGGGTCGACAGCACCCCACCGGTGCGCATGACAGGAAGGTAAGAACCCGTGAACTCCAGCATCAGCGACGGCGGCGAATCCGAGGCTTCCGCGCTCGAGGCCGACCCGGGCCTGGCCGAGATCATTCGGCTGCGCGAGCAGATCGACGAGGTCGACGCCGAACTGGTCGGCATCGTGCAGCGCAGGATCGCGCTGTCCAAGCAGATCCAAGCCGTCCGGATGGCGCATGGCGGCCGGCGCCGTGAACACTCCCGCGAGCTCAAGATCGTCAACACGTACGTCGAGGGGCTAGGCCGGGGAGGTAGCCAGCTCGCGCTCACGCTGCTCGAGCTGTGCCGCGGTCGCGCTTGATTGGGCTGTGCGCAGACCGCCCTGACGCGTACGGTGAGCAGGGAGTGCGGCTTGGTCCGTATCGCGGAGGGATCCCGAGGTGAGTTCGGCTTACCAGGCGAGGGGCCCGCGCGAAGTGGTGGCCGGAGTGCCGGCCGATGCCCTCGCGCTCGCCCGACAGACTGACGCTCTCGAGCGGATCAGTCGTGGCGACTCGATGTCGAGCGTGCTCACGGCGTTGGCTAGCGCTATCGAAGAGAACCGACCCGGAGTGCACTGCACATTCCTACTCCTCGACGAGGCCGACGGGGGTCGGCTTTTCACCATCGCCGCGCCCAGCCTGCCGGCGTCCTTCAGTGATCCGATCGACGGAACCGCGATCGGGCCACATGTGGGCTCGTGCGGGAGGGCCGCGTTCGCTCGACACGATGTGGTGACTGAAGACATCGCGACCGACCCCGATTGGGCGCAGTGGCGTGCGTTGGCTCTCGAGCACGGACTGCGCGCGTGCTGGTCGGTGCCCGTCATTGCACCCGGTCAAGATGGCGAGGCCGGCCAGGTTCTTGGCACGTTCGCCACGTACTTCGAAGCTACCCGCGGGCCTAGCGATGACGAGCGACGTGACGTCGCGCGCACCACGGCGTTGGCGACGATCGCCCTCGTGCGACACCGGGACGCGGGAGAACTGCGGCGCGCGAACCTTCGCGACCCGCTCACCGGCCTGGCTAATCGTCGTCTGTTCATCGACGAGCTCGGTGCCGCGCTGCGCCGTGCGCGGCGCCGCAGAGCCGACGTCACCGTGTTGTTTCTCGACATCGACCACTTCAAGGTGCTCAACGATTCGATGGGACACCTGGTCGGCGACGAGGTGCTGCGCGTGGTTGCAAACCGAGTGCAGCATGCAGTTCGCAGCTACGATCTGGTCGCCCGATTCGGCGGCGACGAGTTCACCATCTCGTGCGAGGGTCTCACCGGCGCGGCCGAAGCCGAGGCGCTCGCGAGGGACTTGCGGCAAGCCATCGAGGCTCCGGTCCAGGTCGATGACCGCGAAGTGTTCCTGACAGTCAGCGTCGGCATCGCCCGCGGCGCCGGCTGGGAGTCGCCACACGACCTCGTGGCGGACGCGGACGCCGCGATGTATCAGGCAAAGGCGGCCGGACGCGCGAGCGTCATTACCTTCGACGAGCGCATGCGCGAACAATCACGCGATCGGCTGCACATGGAGTCGGCGCTGCGGCGCGCGATCGACAAGGACGAGTTGCACCTCGTCTACCAACCTCAAGTCGACCTGGCGTCCGGCCAGCTCGTCGGCGTCGAGGCGTTGCTGCGTTGGACGTCGGACGAACTCGGCGCGATCCCGCCGGTCGAGTTCATTCCGATCGCCGAGGAGACCGACCTCATCATGGGCATCGGTGAGTGGGTGCTGCACCAGGCGTGCGCACAGGCTGGTCGATGGCGGGCCAGCCACGGGTGGTCGCCGCTGCTCTCGGTCAATGCCTCCGCCCGTCAGTTCGGCCACGCGTCGGTGTTTCTCGAAACCGTGACCAGCGCGTTGCATGCGTCTAACCTCGAGCCCGCGCACCTGCGCATCGAAGTGACCGAGTCGACCCTCGGCGACCCGGTGACGACGGGTCCGCTCGTCGCCGAGCTCTATCGACTCGGCGTCTCGCTGTCGATCGACGACTTCGGCACCGGCTTCTCGTCACTCGCGCGGTTACGCAGCTTCCCCGTCGACGAGCTGAAGATCGACCGTTCGTTCGTCGAAGGCCTGGAGACGCACGCCGACGACCGCGCAGTCGTCGCCGCCATCATCGGCATGGCGAAGGCGCTGCACCTCGACACTGTCGGCGAGGGCGTCGAGACTGCCGGCCAGCTCGACATCTTGCGAACGCTGGGTTGCACCCGAGTACAGGGGCACTACCTCGGACGGCCAATTCCCGGAGACGACCTCAACGCCTTGCTCACGGCCCGTTGAAAATCGAATTCCAGGCGCTCATGTCGTCGGGGTAGAACCATCGCTCGAGTTGCCGGCCGTCGCGGAAGTGGAAGATGCTGACTACGCGGGTGCTGACCGAAACCTCTGGACGCGTCGCTCCCATCTCGCTCAGCGCACATACGTGCACGTCGTTGCCGAAGACGTCGTGCTCGCGCAACCAGAAGCCCAACGGACCGAGCCCGCCGAGGAAGTTGATCAACGCAGCCCGGCCACGCAGATCACCAGCGCGCGGGTGCGTGCCAGGGACGTGCCACACGACATCCACATCGACAAGGTCTTCGATCGCGGCTATGTCGTTGGCGCGAAACGCCGCCGCCGCCTGCCGATAGGCCACCGCGTTTGGGTGGTCCGGCGTCTGCCCTGCGTCGGTCACGGTTGCACCTAACTGCTGACGACGACCTCGACGCGCTGGAACTCCTTCAAGTCGGAGTACCCGCACGTCGCCATCGCCTTACGCAAAGCACCGACCAGATTCGTCGTTCCCTCGGCGTCGGTCGATGGGCCATAAAGGATTTCGCCGCAGACTCCCGGCTGTGCCCGCGTGAAAGCGCTGTCCACGGGAGAGGTCGTTGTGCCGGGCTTCGGCACCCCAATGCCAGCCCTTGCCTGGTGCCTCAGTCGCACGCGCGAGCGGGAGTCCGATCATCACGGCGTCCGCACCGCAGGCAATCGCCTTGGCGATGTCGCCACCGGTGCGCATCGCGCCGTCCGCAATGACATGCACGTAGCGACCGCCGGACTCATCCATGTAGTCGCGGCGCGCGGCGGCAGCATCGGACACGACGGTCGCCATCGGGACGCCGATACCGAGCACCTGCCGGGTGGTGTGCGCGGCACCGCCACCCACACCAACGAGCACGCCGGCCGCGCCGGTTCGCATCAGGTGCAACGCAGCCTGGTAGGTGTAGGAACCGCCGACGATGACCGGGCACGTCGAGGTCGTAGATGAACCTCTTCAAGTTCAACGGCTCGGCGCGCGACGAGACGTGCTCGGCCGACACCGTGGTGCCGCGGATCACGAACAAGTCGACACCGGCCTCGAGCACCGCCTTGTGATACTGCGCCGTTCGCTGCGGTGACAACGCGGCGGCAGTGACGACGCCGCCGTCGCGAATCTGCTTGATGCGCGCGCCGATCAGTTCTTCCTTGATCGGCTCGGCGTAGATCTCGCGCATCCGCCGCACGACGTCGGCCTCGGGCAGCGTCGCGATCTCGTCGAGCAGCGGCTGTGGATCGTCGTAGCGGGTCCAGAGACCTTCGAGATCGAGCACGCCGACGCCCGCCGAGACGGCCGATCTCGATCGCGGTGTCCGGCGACACCACGCTGTCCATCGCGCTCGAAACGATCGGCGCCTCGAATCGGTACGCATCGATCTGCCACGCGACGGAGATCTCCTCCGGGTCGCGGGTGCGTCGCGACGGCACGATCGCGATGTCGTCGAAGCCGTAGGCGCGCCGACCCGCCTTGCCCATGCCGATCTGGACTTCAGCCACCAAGAAGCCCTTCTGTGAAAGAGAAAGAGCAGCGATCCGTCAGCGCGAGTAGTAGTTCGGTGCTTCCGTCGTCATCTGCACATCGTGGGGATGGCTTTCCTTCAAACCGGCCGCGGTGATGCGCACCAGGCGAGCTTGCTGCAACTGGCCGATCGTGGCCGCGCCGCAGTAGCCCATCGCTGACCGCAGGCCACCGACAAGCTGGTGGACCACGGCGGCGAGCGGCCCGCGGTAGGGCACCTGCCCTTCGATGCCCTCAGGTACGAGCTTGTCGTCGGACAACACGTCGTCCTGGAAGTACCTGTCCTTGCTGTAGGAACGAACCTCACCGCGCGACTGCATCGCCGCGAGTGAACCCATCCCCCGATAACTCTTGTACTGCTTGCCATTGATGAAGATGAGCTCGCCCGGACTTTCTTCGACACCCGCCAACAGGCTGCCCAGCATGACCGCGTCGGCGCCGACAGCGATTGCCTTGGCGATGTCGCCGGAGTACTGAAGTCCGCCGTCGCCGATGACCGGAATGCCGGCAGCACGACACGCCTTGGCGGCTTCGTAGATAGCAGTCACTTGCGGGACGCCGACTCCGGTGACGACTCGGGTGGTGCAGATCGAACCAGGCCCGACCCCGACCTTGACGCCGTCGGCTCCCGCATCGACCAGCGCCTGGGCGCCTTCGCGAGTGGCGATGTTGCCGCCGATGACGTCGACGCTGACGTCGCGCTTCAGCCGGCTGACCATCTCCAGCACGCCGGACGAATGCCCGTGCGCGGTGTCGACGACGATGATGTCGACGCCGGCCTCGACCAGCGCGCGGGCCCTCTTGTAAGAGTCTTCACCGGTGCCAACCGCGGCAGCTACGAGCAGCCGCCCGGCGGCGTCTTTCGATGCGTCAGGGAACTGCTCACGTTTGGTGAAGTCCTTCACCGTGATCAACCCGCGCAACCGCCCCGCACCGTCGACGAGCGGCAGCTTTTCGATCTTGTGGCGACGCAACAGCTCAAGGGCGTCGTCGTCCGAGACGCCCACCGGCGCGGTCACCAGCGGCATCGGCGTCATGACGTCACGCACCGGCCGCGACAGATCGGTCTCGAACCGGATGTCGCGGTTCGTGACGATGCCGACCAGGACGCCCGCGGCGTCGACGACCGGAGCACCGGAGATGCGGTAGTGCGAGCAGAGCCGGTCGACATCGGCGAGCGTGTCATCGGCCGAGCAGGTGACCGGGTTGGTGATCATGCCGGCCTCGGACCGCTTCACCAGGTCGGCCTGCGCCGCTTGCTCGTCGATCGACAGGTTGCGGTGAAGGACGCCGACGCCACCTTGGCGCGCCATCGCGATCGCCATGCGGGCCTCGGTGACGGTGTCCATCGCACTCGACAACAACGGCACCCGCAGGGAGATGTTGCGGGTGATCGCCGTCGTGGTGTCGGCCTGACTGGGAATGACGTCAGAGGCCGCAGGCAGCAGCAGCACGTCGTCGTAGGTGAGGCCGATCATGGCCACCTTGTCCGGCAAGGAGCCGAACTCATGCGCTGAATCTGTCACGGCTGCAGCTGCTTTCCCCTCGGGCAGGAGACACCATGCTAGCTGGCGCGGCCGTCGCCAGCCGCCGCCGTCCGCTTACCGGCATTAGGCTTTCGATATGCACGAGGCAACCAGCGAGCCGCTGTCGCCGCAGGACCGCGAGGAGATCCTGGTCGATCTGGCCGACCTCGAGGTCTTTCAGACCCTGCTCGAGCCGCGAGGTGTCCGCGGTCTCGTCGTCGACTGCGGCGAATGTGAAGCGCCGCACTACTTCGCGTGGGAGTTGCTGCGGCAAAATCTGCGCCAACTGCTCGACGTCGGCCAGCTGCGCGCGCACGAGCCCGCGTATGAGCCGGATCCCGCGGACTACGTCGCCTGGGACTACGCGAGTGGTTTTGTTGACGGCGTGCTGGCGGAGGCTGAGCGAGAGGATCGCGACGACGACGGTCCGTCAACAATCGACCTGCGCTAGCGGACGATGCCGCTGCGAAAACCTAACGCCACAGCCTGCGCGCGGTCATTGACGCCGAGCTTGCGGAACAACCGCCGGGCGTGCGTCTTGACGGTGTCCTCGGACAGAAACAGCTCGCGACCGATTTCGTTGTTGGTCTTCCCACGGCTCATCCCGTCGAGGACCTGGCGTTCCCGCTCGGTCAGGGGCGGGTCGATGACCTGCGCCGGACCGTGCCCGTTGTTGGCACGGGCGACTCCGGCGTCGACGACGACGTGGGCAAGCGCCGCACACAATTCCTCGACGGAGACGTCCTTGGTCAGGTAGCCACGCGCGCCACCGGCCATCGCGCGGGCGAGGTTTTCGCTGTCCGCACTGCCGGCCAGCATCACGACATTTGCGCCCGGGTGAGCCGAGACAAGAAGGCGGGCCGTCTCGGGGCCGCCGAGGTCAGGCATCGCAACATCGAGCAGGACGAGCGCGGGGAGTTCGGCGGCGTAGCGGACGAAAGTCTCCGCACTGGTGTCGGCCGTCATGACTCGATCGACGCCAGGCACCGCGGCGACGTAGCGGCGCAAGTGCTCGCGAAAGCGCCGATGATCGTCACAGATGAGCACAGTCGTCACAAGCGTTCCGCCCGTTCGAGGTCCGAACCGTCCCGCGAGGAATTTCACCCTCTTAGGCCATCGGCTCATTCATCGGCAGGGTTGGCAGCAACCCTGAGCCCGAACCTGGCCGTACCCTTACTCCGAATGGCTCAATTGGTGCACAAACCGGGCGGCTATATCGACAACAATGCCTCTATATCGGGACGGTTAAGCCATTCCTCCCGAACGTCATCAGGGAGGTCGCCTGCGATAGCCAAGACCGCGGATCGGGCAGCCTGCAAGCTACGCGCGCTCGTCGCCGGATCGTCCTCGGCAAGCAATGCACCGACAAGCGCTCGGGCCTGCCAGATCAGCGGCGTGGTCCCGAGCTGTTCGGCGAGCGTGGCGGCGCGCCGAAGGGTGGTGACGGTGTCGGGGCTGCCGAGGTGAGCCTGGGCCACCCCGAGGAACAGCAGGCCTTTCGCCACGTGCCGCGGCGCGTGCGCGAGTTCGGCCGCGTCAATAGCCTCCGACGCAGCCTCCTGAGCAGCGAGCGGATTCTCCTCGAGCAGCGCGATCTCGGCGCGCACCCAGTCGAGGCGGACCCGCTGCCGCCACCAGTCAGGGTGGACCTCGGCCACGCCCGCAGCGACGCCGAGCTCGGTGCCGGCGATCTCGATCTCGCCCAGGCCCACCGCATCTGAGGCGAGACCGAGACGGCAGTCGAAGACGGCTTCGTCGAGTCCGGGCAGCGCATCGGCCGCGGTCAGCCCGAGCGCGTCGAACTCCCACGCAACGGTGTGCCGTCCCAATTGCCGGTGCACGCTGGCGACGGTCGCTGCCGCGAGCGCGCCGAACAGCCGCAACTCGGGGGCGGTATCGGCGCCCGACAGGGCGTCCCGGAGCGGGCCCATCACCCCGCCCAGCAGGGTCAATGCGGTACCGAACCGACCACGGGATGCTTGCGCGACACCGAGCAGCCAGGTGGCCGCCGTCGCCTCGGCCAGCCGCCCACCACTGGTCGCGAGGGCAACAGCTTCTTCAAGAGGCGGGACGGCGGTGCCGGGCGGCCCGTGGAACGCTGCCCGCTCGCCTTTGGCTAGCAGCCCAGCGAGCGCGTCCGGCGCGCCGGAGGAGCGCCGGACTGTCGGGGCAGCGTCGTCGTCAGAGTCCACCGCGCCAGGTTAGTGGCTGTGACCGCCGGGGCCGTGGCTGTGACCGTGACCACCGTGCGCGTCGGCCTCGGTGTCCTCGGGCTTTTCGACGACCAGTGTTTCGGTCGTCAGCACCAAGGCCGCGATCGATGCGGCGTTCGCCAATGCGGAACGGGTCACCTTGACGGGGTCGATGACCCCGTCGGCGATCAGATCGCCGTACTGACTGGTGGCTGCATTGAACCCATGACCCACCGGCAAGCCGGCAACCTTCTGCGTCACGACGTAGCCCTCGAGGCCGCTGTTCTCGGCGATCCACCGAAGCGGCTCGACGAGCGCCTTTCGCACGATGGATGCGCCGGTCGCCTCGTCGCCGACGAGGTCGAGCTTGTCGAGAGCCGGCAGCCGCGTGCAGGAGCGCGGAACCGCCACCCGCGACGATGCCCTCTTCGACAGCCGCACGAGTCGCCGAGATCGCATCCTCGAGCCGGTGCTTCTTCTCTTTGAGCTCGACTTCGGTCGCGGCGCCAACCCGGATCACCGCGACGCCGCCGGCCAACTTCGCCAGCCGCTCTTGCAGCTTGTCGCGATCCCACTCGGAGTCGGTGCGCTCGATCTCTGCGCGCAACTGGCGAACCCGGTCGGCGACTGCCTCAGTCGAACCGGCACCGTCGACGATCGTGGTGTCGTCCTTGGTGATCGTCACCCGACGTGCAGTGCCGAGCACTTCGAGCCCGACGTCGTCCAGCTTGAGACCGACCTCGGGTGCCACAACCTGCGCACCAGTCAGGATCGCGATGTCTTCGAGCATGGCCTTGCGACGGTCACCGAACGCCGGTGCCTTGACCGCGACTGAGGAGAAGGTGCCCCGAATCTTGTTCACGACCAGGGTCGAGAGCGCCTCGCCGTCGACGTCCTCGGCAATGACGAGCAGCGGCTTCCCGGCCTGGATGACCTTTTCGAGCAACGGCAACAGGTCGGAGACCGACGACAACTTGCCCTGGTTGAGCAGGATCAGCGGGTTCTCGAGCACGGCTTCCATGCGCTCGGTGTCGCTGACGAAGTACGGCGAGATGTAGCCCTTGTCGAACTGCAAGCCCTCGGTCAGCTCCAGCTCGAGGCCCATCGTGTTCGACTCTTCGACGGTGATGACGCCGTCCTTGCCGACCTTGTCGAACGCTTCGGCAATCAGTTCGCCGACCTCGGTGTCTTGGGCCGAGATCGCGGCGACGTGGGCGATCTCACCCTTGCCCGACACCTCGCGTGCGGTGTCGACGAGGCGGGCGGTCACCGCGGTAACAGCGGCTTCGATGCCACGCTTCAGCGCGAGCGGGTCGGCGCCGGCCGCGACATTGCGCAGGCCTTCGTGAACCATCGCTTGCGCGAGCACGGTGGCGGTCGTCGTGCCGTCACCTGCGACATCGTTGGTCTTGGTGGCGACCTCCTTGGCGAGCTGCGCACCGAGGTTCTCGTGGCGGTCGGGGAGCTCGATCTCGCGGGCGATCGTCACGCCGTCGTTGGTGATCGTCGGGACGCCGTAGCTCTTGGCGATGACGACGTTGCGGCCCTTCGGCCCAAGCGTCACCTTCACGGCGTTCGCGAGCGCGTCAACACCGCGCTCGAGCGATCGGCGGGCGCTCTCGTCGTACTGCAGGATCTTCGGCATGCGGTCGGGGTCCTCTCAAAAGTTCAGGCAGTTCAGGGTCGAGCACGGTCGATGAGAGCCGGTCGAGCTAGAGCCCGACAGACGCCGCCCCGGTGCCGAGTGGCTCCGGGGCGGCGGTGTGGGCCAGTGCGAGCCGGCGCGACTTACGCCGCGCGCAAACTACTTCTCGATGACGGCGAGGACGTCGCGAGCGGAGAGTACGAGGTACTCCTCGCCGCTGTACTTGACCTCGGTGCCGCCGTACTTGCTGTAGAGAACGCGGTCGCCCTCTTTGACGTCGAGGGGCACCCGCTGACCGTCTTCGAACCGGCCGGGGCCGATGGCGAGGACGATGCCCTCCTGGGGCTTCTCCTTGGCGGTGTCAGGAATGACCAGGCCGGAAGCGGTTGTGGTCTCGGCCTCAACGGCCTGCACGACGATGCGGTCCTCGAGCGGCCGGATGGCTACCTTGGACTTGGTGGCGGTCGTCACAGCGTGACTCCCCCTCCTTAGCTGGTTGGTGATGGCGGTTGGTCTGGCGCAGTTTGGTGGTACAGCAGCCTGCCGTCGCGGGGATCAGGCCGAGCGAACGTGTGGGCAATCGCGATGAGTAAGCCGGTTAGCAAACACAGTAGGAGAGTGCCAGCACGTCCACCCGAAGACTATGCCGGGCTTAGCACTCCGTCAACCCGAGTGCCAGGCATGAATGCGCCGTAGCGCGCCCACGTCTCAGCCCGTACGAGGAAGCTAGACAGCCATGGACGCCGACACGTTCGCTGCGCTTGCGACCGAGCCTGGCCGCGCCGCGATCGCCCACGCGATGGCGAGCCTCGACGCCGGCACGAGCGACCTCAAGGTCGGCGAAGACGTCCGGCGCCACTTCCCCGCGCTGCCGCCCCGAGTTGCCTCCGCCGCCGTCGAGCAGGCGACCTTGCGACGCCGCGGCCGGGCGAAGTTCGGCGATGCCGCCGACAGCATGTGGTTCACCGCCGACGGACTCGAACAGGCGACCAGCGCCGTCGCCGCCCGCCATCGCGCGACCAGGTTCGGCGCGCTGAGCGCCACTCTCGGGCGCCCACCCAAAGTGGCCGACTTGTGCTGCGGGATCGGCGCCGACCTGCGGGCGCTGAAAGACGCCGGCTGTGCAACGACCGGCTTCGACCACGACCCGGTCACGGTGCTCGCGGCGAGAATGAACAGCGACGCCCGAGTCGAATGCGTCGACGTCGAATCCGTCGACCTGCACCCTTACGACGCCGCCTTCATCGATCCCGCGCGGCGCGGCGGCGGGCGGCGAACGTTCGACGTCAACGCCTACTCGCCGCCGTGGTCGTTCGTTACCGCCGTACTGGCAAAGATGCCAGCAGCAGCGGCAAAAGTGGCCCCCGGCATTCCGCACGATCTGCTTCCCGCAGGGATCGAGACCGAGTGGGTGTCGGTCGCGGGCGGCCTCAAAGAGGCGGTGCTGTGGGCGGGTCTGCTGACCGACGGTTCAACGAGGCGACGCGCGACGCTGTTGCCGTCCGGTGCATCGATGCGCGCAACGGCGGACGCCGATGAGCTGGCGTCGACGGGTGCGATGCGGCGCTATCTCTACGAACCCGACAATGCCGTCGTGCGAGCGCATCTGATCGGCGATCTCGCACGATCGGTCGACGGCGTCCTGCTCGACGCGTCCACTGCGTACATCACCAGCGACCGGCTGGTCGAGACACCGTTCGCGCGGCCCTTCGAGGTGCGCGACGTCATGCCGTTTTCGTTGAAGCGCCTGCGCACCGCGTTGCGCGAGCGCGACGTCGGGGGCGTCACCATCATGAAGCGCGGCTCGGCGATCGACGTCGAAGCCCTGCGTCACGACCTTCGGTTGTCGGGATCAAAGCAGGCAGTCGTGGTACTCGCGCTGATCGGTGGCAAGCACCACGCAGTGATCGCCGACGACGTGCTCACCCCACGTCGACAGGGGTGAACTCCCACGCTTCCGGCTCGCGGGCGACGAAGCGTTCGGCGCCGAGGTCGAACCACTCGTTGCCGGCAGCCAAGTGCCTCGGTGGTTGCCCACCGCGTGACGATGACGGCGCGATCCTGTGCGTCAGAGCGGTAGAACTCGCCGCCACCGAAGCCCGGCGCTGCCAAGAACTGCGGCCACGCCGTGGTCTTCACCCATGTGCAGAACTCGTCGAGCTGACCCTCGCTGATCCGGGTCTCCCACATGCGTGCGATCACACCTTCACCTCTGTTATTGGCATCGACGGATCGGCCGGCAAATCGAGATCGGACGCCGGCACGCCGGCCTCCACTAGTCGGGTACCCAGTGCAGCCACCATCGCACCGTTATCAGTGCATAAACCCGGCCTTGGTATTCGCAGCGTGATCCCGGCCGACTCGCAGCGTTGTCCGAGCGACGGCGCGAAGCCTCGAGTTGGCGGCGACGCCGCCGCCAATCACGAGGTAATCGACGCCGTGAGCCCGGCACGCAGCAATCGCCTTCATGGTCAAGACATCGACCACGGCCTCCTGGAACGAAGCCGCCACATGGGCTACCGGCACCGGTTCACCCGCCCGCTCACGAGCCTCGACCCAGCGGGCGACGGCGGTCTTGAGTCCAGAGAAGGAGAAATCGAGGCTGCCGTCGTCGGACTTGCCACGCGGGAACGCGATCGTCGAAGGATCGCCGGCCAACGCCACCCGGTCGATTTGCGGGCCGCCCGGAAACGGCAGCCCGAGCACGCGGGCGACCTTGTCGAATGCCTCGCCCGCCGCATCGTCGACCGTCGAGCCGAGCGAGTGCACCTCACGGGTGAGGTCGGGAACGAGTAACAACGACGAGTGGCCGCCTGACACCAGCAACGCCACGCACGGCTCGGGCAGCGGCCCGTGTTCGAGGACGTCGACGGCGACATGCGCCGACAGATGGTTGACGCCATACAGCGGCTTGTCGAACGCGAGTGCGTACGCCTTCGCGGCCGCGACCCCGACAAGCAACGCGCCGGCAAGTCCTGGTCCTGACGTGACGGCGATCGCGTCGACGTCGCGCATCGCAATTCCGGCGTCCGCAAGGGCGCGGTGCACTGCGGGCACCATCGCGTCGAGATGCGCACGGCTCGCTACCTCGGGAACAACACCGCCGAATCGTGCGTGCTCCTCGACACTCGAGGCGACCGCGTTGGCCAGCAACGTGGTGCCGCGCACGATGCCAACGCCGGTCTCGTCGCACGACGTCTCGATGCCGAGCACCAGAGCTTGCGAAGCTGCGACCATCACGCGTCGGAGCCATCGGCCGGTGCCCATTTCGACACATCGACCCCGGCGAGATTCAGCACCATCAGCACCGCGTCGGTGTCGCTCGGCTGGTAGTAGCCCTTGCGGATGCCGACCTGCTCGAAGCCAAACCCCTGATACATGCGCTGAGCGACCTGGTTGTCGGCGCGGACCTCCAGACCGACCATCGGTTCGTCGCGCCGGCGTGCCTCGTCGATCAACGCCGTCAAGAGCTTGGTACCGATCCCGGTGCCCTGCCGATCGCGCTTCACCGCAATCGTCTGGACGAACGACTCCTCGGGGTAGGCGCAAAGACCTGCGTAGCCGACGATCTCGGCACCGTCGCGTGCGACGAGATAGAACCGCGTTTCTGGCTCAGCAAGTTCGGACCAGAACATCGCGACGGTCCAGCACTCGTTGCCGAACAAGTCACGTTCGAGCTCCATCACACCGTCGACGTCCCACCACCGCATCGGCTGCAGCGACACCGAGCTTTGCGCCGGTTGCCGCCGCGCGTTCACGGCGTCACCGCTGCGACCGGACGACGAGGGCTGGGCTCGACGGCATCGGGCCGACGCAGGTACAGCGGATCTGGTGGCAGCACCACCGCACGACCGGTCGCGACCATCGTGGCGAGCACACCGGCGTCCGGGAATTCCGGTCGCCGCGCGTCGGCGAACGCGTCCGGATACATCAACGCGCCCGCACCATACGCCGGACCCGCGCCACTCGACGTCCGCCGGTCGTTCGACCCGCGGCCCGTCGATGCGCGCGCCTGCTGCGTCGTAGGTGGCCCAGTAGACCTCGCGGCGGCGAGCATCGGTGGCGACGATGAACGGTTGCGCACTCACCACCGCCGCGGCGATCACATCGAGCGTGCAGACGCCGGACGACCGGAATCGTCGAGCGCGTCGCCCATCGCACGCGCCGTCATCAAACCGATGCGCAACCCGGTGAACGGACCTGGTCCGACCCCAACGGCAATGCCAGTCAGATCGGACGCCGACCTGCTCGCGTCAGCGAGAACGCGAGCGATGCCTGGTGCCAACAGCTCACCGTGCCGGCGCGCGTCGACGACCGTGCGCGCGGCCAGCACCTGGGTTCCGTCGTGTACCGCGACGGTCACCGCTGGTGTCGACGTGTCGAAGGCGAGGAGCAGCACACGCAAGAGCGTAACCGGCTACCGCGCTAGTGGTTCCCGAGCAGTTCGCCCAGCCCCACGCCGTCCCATCGCTTGCCTTGTGTCGTGATCTCGACCTGGCGGACCTCGCTTTCGCCGCCCACCGTCCTGGAGATCGCGATGTCGAGCCGGTCTGGTGCGAGTCCCTCGACGAGACCTCTCCCCCATTCGACGATCGTCACCGAATCAGCGACCGAGGCGTCGAGATCGAGATCGTCTATCTCCAGCGGGCCGTGCGACGCGATAGGCGTCGGCGTGCACGAGCGGCGGCCCGTCGGTCAGTGACGGGTGCACGCGGGCGATCACGAAGGTTGGCGACGTCACGTCGCCGCGCACGCCGAGTCCGGCCCCGATTCCCTGGGCGAGCGTCGTCTTGCCGGCGCCCAGCGGACCGTCGAGCACGACCAGGTCGCCGGGCGCAAGGATCCGGGCGATGCGAACACCCAGGTCTCGCATGTCCTGGGCGGTGGGGATCTCGATGCGACTCACGGCGTCTCGCGTAGCGATCACGGTGCCGCCGCGAGCAGGGCGACGAGGGCCAGGTCGTCGCGCAACGCCGCTCGCGGCATCCCGGCCGGACCGAATCTGATCGCCGCCGACGGGTGGTAGGTCGACACGACTTGGCGGCCTTCGACGTCGTGCGGTCGGCCGCGCAGTTGCCCGATCTTGGCGCCGGTTCCGAAGAACCACTGCGCGGCGGTACCACCGAGCGCGCAGATCACCCGCGGCTCGACGATGCGCGATCTGCGCGGCCAAGAAGCGGTCGACAGTTGGCGGCCTCGACCTTCGACGGCGCGCGGTTGCCTGGCGGCCGGCACTTCAAGACGTTCGCCACCGCGACGCTCGGCGCGCGGCAGGCCGACCTCGGCCAGCAACTCGTCGAGCAATGCGCCGGCGCGGCCGACGAACGGCAGGCCGGTCTGGTCCTCGGTGGCCCCCGGTGCCTCACCGACAAGGAGCACCTTGGCGCCGGCGGCGGGCGTGGTTCCGACGACGACGTTGGTGCGGGTGGCCGCGAGTTCTGCGCACGCGACGCATGAACGCATCTGCGCCGCGAGATCCGCCCAGTCGCGGTCAGGCACCCTCGTACACCCGCGGCACCCGCACCCCGATGCGGGTCACGATCTCGTACGAGATCGTGTCGCATGCGTCCGCCCAGTCCTGCGCCGTCGGCTCGCCACGGTCGCCCGGGCCGAACAGCACAACCTCGTCACCCGCGGCGAAATCATCACTGCCTGGGCCGAGGTCGACCACGAACTGATCCATGCACACGGTGCCCGAGATCGTGCGGCGCACGGTGCTCGACCGGCCGCGCACGAGCACCTCGGCGCGGTTGGTCGCCGTCCGCGCGATGCCGTCGGCGTAGCCCAGCGGAACCAGCCCGAGCGTCGTCGGTACCGGCGTCACGTAGCGGTGACTGTAGGAAACCCCTGTACCCGCAGGCACTTTCTTCGTCAACGCCAACCGCGCGGTCAGCGTCATCGCCGGCCGCAAGCCGAACGACGCCGAGTCGCGCTGGTCAGGAACCGGTGACAGGCCATACACGGCGAGTCCGGCGCGCACGAGGTCGAAGCGGGTGCCGGGCACGAGCAGCAAGCCGCCCGAGTTCGCAAGGTGCCGAATCTGCGGGCGTCACCCCAACCGTGGCTGCGTAGGCCAGCGCGTCGGAGAACGCCCTGATTTGCAGCGCCGTCGTTGGATGCGCCGGATTGCTTCCATGCACGAGATGCGACCAGATGCCGACGATCTCGAGGTATCCGTCCGAACGCGCCTTCGCCGCTGCTTGCAACGAGTTCTGGCCAGTCGCCCACCACCGCGCCGCCGCGCGACAGACCGGTGTCGACCTTCAGATGCACGCGCGCAACACGGCCGACCTCGAGTGCAGCGTTCGCGATCTCGGCGACGGCCCACGGCGCGGACGCCGACAGGTCGACGTCCGCTGTGATCGCCTCGGCGACCGGTTCGCCCGGCGTGCCAAGCCAGCACAGGATCCGACCGCCGATGCCGGCCGCCCGCAGCGCGAGCGCCTCCTCGAGGAACGCGACGCCGAGCCAGCTGGCGCCGCCCTCGACGGCAGCGATCGCGCTCTGCACGAGTCCGTGCCCGTAGCCCTCGGCCTTCACCACGGCCATGACGTCAGCCGGACCGACGATCTCCTTGATGCGCGAAACGTTCGACGAGATCGCGCCGAGATCGACGCGAGCCGCGGCGCGCAAGGCAGCCGCGGCGACCGCCGGATCGCGATACGTCACGGCGACATCCTGCCAGTGCGCAGCGCCGCTGTGATGGGATGGTTCCCATGCGACTGACCAAGTACACCCACTCCTGCGTACGGCTGGACGACGGCGGCCGGGCTCTGGTCATCGACCCCGGGACGTTCTCCGAGACGCAGCTCGCCCTCGACGGCGCGCACGCCGTACTCATCACCCACGAGCACGCTGATCACATCGATGCGCCCGCCCTCCTCGCGGCGGCGCAGGCCGATGCGGCGCTGCGGGTCTGGGCACCCGCGCCGGTTGCCGAATTGCTCGCGTCACTCGGTGACCGGGTGACTGCGGTTGGCGCCGGTGAATCCTTCAGTGCCGGCGGTTTCGCGGTTCGCACCTTCGGTGGTCTGCATGCGTTGATCCACCCGCTGATCGCCGCGCCAGTCGCGAACGTCGGCTACCTCGTCGAGGGCGCGCTCTACCACCCGGGCGATTCGTTCATGGTGCCTCAGGTTCCGGTCGAGACGTTGTTGATCCCGATCCATGCACCGTGGTCGAAGATCGGCGAGGTCATCGACTTCGCGGCCGCGGTCCGTGCACCGCGCGCGTTCCAGATCCACGACGCGTTGCTGAGCGACATCGGCTCTGCACTCGTCGACCGACTGGTCGGCACCGTGGCCGCGACCTACGGCACTACCTACACCCGGCTAGCCGCGACCGAGTCGGTGGACCTCTAGCCGGCCGGAGTCGCGGTCGGGAATGGTTGGAAGGCTTGCGGGAGCGGGTAGGCGTCGACGAAGCCCGTCGCCGCGTGCGTGAGGGTCGTCGCGAGCCGATCGCCGGCGGCGGGCCCGTGTAACGTCTGAACCGATTCGTTGCTGGTGCCGCAGGTGGCGATCGGTCGGCTCACGTCGAACTCCACGACACCTTCGGCGGTGGCGTACGCGTCGCCGTACTCGCTGACGTTGTTGTCGCAGGTCCGCACTGCCAGCGCGATGGTGGCGAACAAACCGCCGGGATCGCGGCTGATCAGCCGCCACGGTACCGAGACCGTGACCACGATCGGGCGAAGGTAGGGACCATCCAAAGCGCCCGAGGCGCAGGGATTGTTGGTGCGCGCCCCGTAGACCAAGCCGTCGGTCCCGGTGGTCGCATCCAAAACAACCAGCTGATACGGCACCAGCTGCGGGGCCCCGACGTACTGGGGGGCATCGCCATCACCTGGTGAACCGGACGAGCTGACCGGTGGCGGCGTCGATGGGCACGCGGCCCTGATCGGCGGGTCGACCACCGCGACCCAGGCCAGCCGCGAATGAAACGCGGTCACCGCCGGAAGTCCGGGGTCAATCGGGTCAGGTGCGGCCACCAGCGCATCGCTGACCGTCACCCTGCCAAGAATCAGGGTCAGGTCGTCGCCGATCAGCCCGGAACCTCTGATGTCTGATGCAGCCAGCAACGTGCACAAGGCACGTTGCTGGCTGATGACGGGCGCCGCGCCGGCTGCGGGTGCGACCGAGATTGCGTCGTCCAAACTCCAGCTCTCAGCGATGTTGCCGTCAGCCGAAACGCCCGGCACTGCGGGCTGCACCGGGCTCGGTGTGACGGGGTAGGGGTCTGCGCAGGGCGTTCGGGCGGCAGCGTCTGAACCTGTCGCGGTCGGGTGACCAACTGGTGAAGATGCTCCCGTGCTTGCGGGCGATCGCCCAACCCTCGCTGCGGAGGCGCAGACGGCCAGGACGAACACCGCAGCACCCAACGCCAGCGCGGGCCTCGCGGCTCTCGACACCCGCTGGACTGTGGTCACGCGGCTTGGATGCGACACGGTAATCGTTGGTTCCGTCAAACTCCGTAACGCTGCCGGAACGGTCTTGGGCCTAGATTCTGGCGGGTGAGAGCGAACGGGTTCCGGCGCGTACTGACACCGCCGCGGGTTTCGCTTGCGCTGGGCGGCTTGACCGCGGTCGCGGTCGCCGCGGGCTGTCTACTCACGGTCCTCGCGCACGACCTGCGCGCATCGTTCGACGGGGTGCTGCTCCTGATCATCACGATCGTGGCTGCCGTCGGGCTGGTGGTCGCCCGTCGGCAGCCGTCGAACCCGATCGGCTGGATGCTGCTCGTCGCAGCCGCGTTCTTTGCCGCATACGCCGTCGCGGTCCTGTACGTCGTCCTCGACTACCACCAGCACGGCGGCCGGCTACCGCTTGGTCGCGTCGCGCTCGCCGCCGAGCCGTGCTGGGTGCCCGGATTCGTGCTGCTCGGCGTCGCCGTCGCGCTCTTTCCCGACGGTCGCCTCGCTTCGAGGCGCTGGCGCGTCCCGCTGATTGTCTACGCCGGTGCTGGAGTCTGGTTCTGCAGCTTCTGGTCGCTATCGCAGGCGACCCTCCACATCGGCGCGGGGTTCGACGTCGACGACGTCGGAAACTATCCCGGGAAGCCAGCGCGCTTTCCCGAAACTGCAGGCGCGATCGGCTGGGCCGCGGCCCCGATCGTTCTCCTGCTACTGATCGCGTTCGTCATGCGGCAGGCGGCGACCTGGCGGCGCGCCACTGGGGAGCGACGTAAGCAACTGACGTGGCTGATGAGCGGCGGCGCCGTGTCAGTCGTCTCGATCTTCATCGTCTCGACCAACAACACGAGCAGCGCGGGAATCGTCGCCACCGACATCGCCGCCGTGGGCCTGACCGCCATCCCGCTCGCGATCGGCGTCGGGATCCTGAAATACCGGCTGTACGAGATCGACCGCTTGATCAGCCGCACGCTCTCCTACCTCGTCGTTACGGGTCTGCTGGCCATCGTCTTCCTCGGCCTGGTCGCGCTGACCACGAGTGTCCTGCCGTTCTCCTCCCCGGTCGGCGTCGCGGCCTCGACGCTCGCCGCAGCAGCGCTATTCAACCCGCTGCGCCGCCGCGTCCAACGGCTTGTCGACCGCCGCTTCAACCGCGCCCGCTACGACGCCGACTCGATCATCGCCGCGTTCACGATCCGGCTCCGCGACGCCGTCGACCTCGACACGATCAACCAAGAACTGCGCCATGCGGTCAACCAAGCCGTCGCACCGGCACACGCCTCCGTCTGGATCACCCCGACCGCTACCCCGAGGCGCACCTGATCGTTACCGCCGACCGGGATTCTGCCTAGCTACCAGTCGTCGGGATTGACGACGATGGTGTTCGTCGACCTCACCACGGTGAAGCTCGCCACTCCTTGGGTGATGCCCGGCGTGACTCGGATTGGCAAGGATCTAGTTCCTACCCATTCGTGAAGTCGGTGCTCGTTTCCATTGATCGTCACTTCTCCCAGCGCGACCGCGCCGGCGCTGTGTACGACCGCGGCCCGGCCCGGCAGCGGAGTGCTGGCACCCCACTCAATGAAGAATGGGAGCGAACTGTCGCGCGCCGCGTGGGCCACCCCGGCGATGCGCCAGTGCAGCAGCTGCCCGCTTTGCGATCGTCGCGAGCCCTGGGCGACCTCGAGGCCCAGACGCGATGCGGTGCGATCCAGATCGTCGGTCCGCACCGCCCAGCCGAATCTCGAGTTGGCTTGCATCAGGGTCGATACCCATCGCCCGAACTCGCTGTTGGACGCCTCAGCCCGGTCAACGACAGTTACGAGTTCGAGATAGGCAGCCCCCAGCGGAACCAACCGATTCGCGGTGCCCCAGCCCGGATGGCGCCCACCCTCGATAGCGGTCAGACCGTAGCGATCCTCGAACTGTGCCGTAGCGTTATCGAGGTCGCTGACCCCGATAACGATGTGATCGATGTGCATGCCCGCGTCCGCCACTCGCCCATACTGCCGAGACTTCCTCGACGGTCATACCCCTCGGCTAACCTCGGCCACATGACCACAACGCGGGCGCCGGTGCCCTTTGAGGTCTATCAACCTGGCGTATACCTCCATGGCACGAAGGCGGACCTCGCGGTTGGCGAGTTACTGGCGCCGGGGCGAGAGTCGAACTTCGAGCGTGGTCGGGTGATGAACTACATCTACTTCACCGCGACTCTCGACGCGGCGACGTGGGGTGCGGAACTAGCTGCTGGCGACGGCCCAGGGCGCATCTACGTCGTTGAGCCGACGGGCGAATTTGAAGATGATCCGAACCTGACCGACAAGAAGTTCCCAGGCAATCCGACGCAGTCGTTCCGCAGCCCGGAGCCGATTCGAGTTGTCGCCGAGTTACTGGACTGGGTCGAGCATCCGCCCGCGGCGCTGACTGCGATGCGGGACGCCGTCGCTGCCGCCATGAGTCGGGGCAGCAGCGCGATCAACGACTGATCCTCAAACAGCCATCGAGAGCGCGGCGAGCTCGGGCGTGCTGCATCGCGGAATTGAATGCGATCGAGCACGGCGGGCGTTAGCGCTAAGGGTGGCTCGCAAGCGCCGACACCCTTGTGTGGCTGGAAATCCATATCGTCGTCTGCGAGTTGGTCACAGGCGAGTCGATCAGCGCGCAAGCAGCGCACGCAACGCGCCGCCGGCGGCATCTGGAATCTCGAGGGTCTTCGTCCGGCTGCCCGCCCCGCTGACCAAGACGACATCCCGCTTCGCGATCCCGAAAGCTACGGCGACGGCGTCCACTACAGCGGCCGTCGCCTTGCCGTCGACTGCCCGCTCCGCCACCCGGACGACGAGCATGCCGTCATGTGAGCCGCCGACGCCCGGCTGGCGGCTTCCCGCGGTGCACCCGCACGACGATCCTCATCGCCCCACCGTGCCATAAGCACGGATCAGATCATCCATGCCCCACAGACGCGTCGGCGGCATCCGATCTCGGCAGCGCGAACGTGCATCACGACGGCAAAATGTGCGCGTTCATGTGACGCGCCGAGCGGCAGATCCGGTAGTTGGCCGCGTTTGTTCAGGGCCTTCGGCCCTGGAACACGGCGAGGCAACGCGGTGTCCTTGAGGTGGCGATACATTCGAGGAAGTAGGTCTCACGGTGAGCGCCACGCGAGGACCGGTACTTGATCGACGCAGCTCAAGTGAGCATCCGACGGATGGTCGAGTCATGGACCCCCCGCTTCGGCCGAACTGAGCGGTTCGCCCATTGGTGGACCGTCGCGATGGTGACTCTGGCCCTCCTTACTGGCCTCGGGATGGGCGACGAGTCCGGGTCCGGCCCAATGCTGGTCGCGCACGTGGGGTCAGTGGTTCTGATCGGCGCTGGACTTGTTGCGGCGTTCGTCATCGGTGATCGGGATGCCCTGCTCAGATCCAGCCGCCGACTGTTTACCCCTGACCGCCGCGACATCGCGTGGCTGCGTGAACACGCGCGGAATCCTCTCGCAGCCTCATCACGTCACGACTGGGGGATGTTCAACACCGGGCAGAAGTTGCTCGCCTGGATGCTCACCGCATCGACGGCAGCGGTCATCGGGACCGGCATTCAGTCCTGGTCGGCGGGTGGCGAGGGAGGGCTGCATGGAGCAGCCGTAGTCCTGTGTGCTGCCCTGCTGGGAGCGCACATCTTCATGGCGGTAGTTAACCCGTCGACGCGGCCGGCGCTGCACGGCATCGTGTTCGGACGGGTAAGGCGGGCCTGGGCCGCAAAGCACCACCCAGCGTGGCTGGCCGCAATCGACCGGGCTGATTCGGAAGGCACCAACTTCGACAGATCCGAGCACTGACTGCCGCATGTGATCGCGTTTCCAGGCGATCTTGTGCGGACAGATCAAGCGCGTTCCCTGAGCACCCTTCGAGCTAGCGGAGCGAACGGATGGCGGCGGGAAGGCCGGCGATGATGTCGTCGGCAACGATCGGCGCGTCCTGCGCGGCGATGCGGCCGGCCGCACCGTGCAGGTAGGCGGCGCACGACGCTGCATCGAGCGCCGACATCCCGCCCGCGAGCAATGCACCCACAATGCCCGACAGCACGTCGCCACTGCCGGCAGTCGCGAGCCACGACGTGCCGGTCGAGTTGACCCGAGCCAACCCGTCGGGCGCGCACACAACAGTCGTCGACCCCTTCAACAAGACCGTGGCGCGCAGCGCGTTCGCTGCAGCACGCGCATGCTCGAGCCGGCGCGCCTCGACGTCGGCGCGAGCAGCCGGCTCGAGTCCGAGCAATCGCGTGAGCTCGCCAGCGTGCGGCGTCAGCACGGTTGGCGCGCTGCGCGCGGACACGAGTGACGGGTTCGACGCAACGATGGTGAGCGCATCGGCATCGACGACGACCGGCAGGTCAGCCGACAACACCTGCGCGACAAGCCGAGCAGCAAACGCGTCGGTCCCGATGCCCGGACCGACGACCCACGCCTGCACGCGACCGGCGGCCAGCACATCGACGTCCGGCCCAGTCTGTCAGAACCGTCACGACCGCCTCGGGCCAGCGCGCTCGTACCAGCTCAGCCGGATGCGCGACCGAGACGAATCGCACCATGCCTACGCCGGTTCGCAATGCGCCACCGGTCGCGAGCAGCGCCGCGCCGGTGTAGCCGGTGCTGCCGGCCACGATGCCGACGACTCCTCGGCGGTACTTGTCCGACTCCGCCGTCGGTACCGGCAACACGACGTCATGCGCCTGCAAGGCAGTGATCGACGCAGTCGGCAACCAAGGCCGCAGGCCGATGTCGACCAACTCGACCGCTCCCGTGCATTGCGCACCCGGATCGATCAGCAAGCCCGGCTTCCAGGTACCGAACGTCACCGTGACGTGTGCGTGCACGGCGGCTCCTGCGACCACACCGGTATCGGCATCGACACCGGACGGGACGTCGACGGCGAGCACGGTCGCATCGGCAGGGATCGAGCTCACGACCTCGGCCGCTGCGTCGCGCAAACCACCGACGCCTCCGATGCCGACGATGCCGTCGAGAACGAGGTCGGCGTCGAGCACCGCACCCGGACCCTCGACCCGACCACCAGCAGCGCGCAAAGCGGCGAGCCCGCCGACGTGCGCAGAAGAACCGAGCAAGACTGCGCGCACAACCGCTCCACGACGGGCCAGCAGCGCCCCCGCGAAGAGCGCGTCGCCGCCGTTGTCACCCGACCCGACGAGCAACACGACGCGGCTTCCGTACACCCGCTGCAACAGCTGCGCGGCAGTCGCGGCTAGCCCAAAGGAAGCTCGGTCCATCAACGTGCCCGGCGGCAGCGACGCCATCAGCGCAGCCTCCGCCGCACGAATGGTGGCGACGTCGTGGGCTTGCCTCATCGCAGCTACTCGACAGTCACGGACTTGGCCAGATTGCGCGGCCGGTCGACGTTGTTGCCGCGCGCAACCGCGAGCTCGCACGCGAAGACCTGCAGCGGGATCACCGACACGAGTGGCTGCAGCAGTGTCGGCACCACCGGCACCCGGATGAGTTCGTCGGCGTACGGCACGACCGCGTCGTCACCTTCCTCGGCAATGACAATCGTGCGCGCGCCGCGTGCCTGCACTTCTTGAATGTTCGCCACCATCTTCGCGTGCAGCACCGATCGCCCGAGCGGTGACGGGACGACCGCAACCACCGGCAAGCCCTCTTCGATCAAAGCGATCGGCCCGTGCTTCAACTCACCGGCCGCGAACCCTTCGGCGTGCATGTACGCCAGCTCTTTCAACTTCAGCGCGCCCTCAAGTGCAACCGGATATCCGACGTGCCGGCCGAGAAACAGCACGGTCGAGACCGATGCCAGCGACCGCGCAATCTCGCGCACCGGCTCCATCGTCGTCAGCACCTGCGCGACGTTCTTCGGCATCTCAGCAAGTTCGTGGACGACGGCAGCAACATCGTCTCCGTATTGCGTGCCGCGCACCTGACTGAGGTAGAGCGCGACGAGATACACGGCGACGAGTTGGGTCAGGAAGCTCTTGGTCGCGGCGACGCCGATCTCTGGCCCGGCGCGCGTGTAGAGAACCGCGTCGGCTTCGCGGGCGATCGTCGAACCGACCGTGTTGCAGATCGTCAGCACTCGCGCGCCCATTTCGCGCGCGTGCTGAACTGCCATCAACGTGTCGAGTGTCTCGCCGGACTGCGAGATCGCGATGACGAGCGTGCGACCGTCGAGGATCGGGTCGCGATAGCGGAACTCACTCGCCAGCTCGACCTCGCATGGCAGATTCGCCCAGTGCTCGATGGCGTACTTCGCGATCAGGCCGGCGTGATACGCAGTGCCACACGCGATCACCACGATCTTCTCGACCTCGCGCAGCAGCGCCTCGTCAAGACGCATTTCGTCGAGCATCAGCGCGCCATCGTGCGTCAACCGGCCCAGCAGCGTGGCGGCCACCGCTTCCGGCTGCTCGGCGATCTCCTTCAACATGAAGTAGTCGTAGCCACCCTTTTCGGCGGCCGACAGATCCCAGTCGACGTGGTAGTGACGACCGTCGACGACCGCACCCTCGAACGTGGTGATCTCGAAGCCGTCGGCACGCACCGCCACCACCTGGTCTTGCCCGAGTTCGACAGCGTCGCGCGTGTGCGCGATGAACGCGGCAACGTCGCTGGCGAGGAACATCTCTCCGTCGCCGACCCCAACCACGAGCGGTGAGTTGCGGCGCGCGCCGACGACAACACCAGGCGCGTCACGATGCACCGCCACAAAGCTGAACGATCCCTCGAGGCGCCGGCACACCCGCCGTAACGACTCGGCGAGATCGCCGCACGCAGCGAACGCTTCTTCGAGCAGGTGGGCCGCCACCTCGGTGTCGGTCTGCGATCGAAACGTGTGGCCGTCGCTGATCAGCCGCGCCCGCAAGATCGGCGTGATTCTCGATAACGCCGTTGTGAATCAGCGCGAGCGGCACCGGTGCAATCCTGCTGCGGATGCGCATTCTCGTCGGTCGGGCGGCCGTGAGTGGCCCATCGGGTGTGCCCAAGCCCGGTGCCGCCCTCGGGCAGCGGATCCTTGTCGAGCACGACCTCGAGGTTCGACAACGCGCCGGCCTTGCGCCGTACGTGCACCAAACCGCCGTCCAGAACTGCAATGCCGGCCGAGTCGTAGCCGCGGTATTCCAACCGCCGCAGACCGGCGAGGACGACGTCACGAGCCGGCTGTGGTCCGACGTAGGCCACGATGCCGCACATGGTCTAACCCAACCGCTCGCGCACAACCCGGGCTAGCTCTCCCGCAACGGCGTCGGCCTTGTCGCGAGTGGCGGCCTCGACCATCACCCGGACCACCGGCTCGGTTCCGCTCGGGCGAAGCAGGATCCGCCCCGACGCACCGAGATCGACTGCTCGCCCGCTCGACGGCGGCGAGCAACTCGGCGTCGGTCTCCGCGCGGGTGCGATCAACGTCAGTGACGTTGATCAGAACCTGCGGCAACCGGTGCATGACGGCGGCGAGTTCGATGAGCGACTGCTTCGTCTGCCGTCATGCGCGCGAGCAACTGCAGTGCCGTGAGGATGCCGTCGCCGGTGGTCGCGTAGTCGAGCAGGATGACGTGTCCGCTCTGCTCACCGCCGACGGTGTAGCCATCGGCTCGCATCGCTTCGAGCACGTAGCGGTCGCCGACCGCCGTCTCGACGACCTTGATGCCCGCGGCTTCCATGCCGAGCCGGAAGCCGAGATTCGACATCACGGTGGCGACGACCGTGCCCTCGGCGAGCCGCCCTGACTCGTTCATCGCGATCGAGAGAATGGCCAGAATCTGGTCGCCGTCGATGACCGACCCGTCTGCTGCGACCGCAAGGCACCGGTCTGCGTCGCCGTCGTGTGCGATGCCCACGTCGGCACAGTTCGCGACCACCGCCGCGGTCAGCAAGTCGAGGTCGGTCGAGCCGCAGCCTTCGTTGATGTTGAGGCCGTCGGGCTCGCAGCCGACGGCGATGACCGTGGCGCCCGCGCGACGCAGCGCTTCGGGAGCCGCGAACGAGGCCGCCCCGTTCGCGCAGTCGACCACGACTTTGAGGCCGTCGAGACGGTTCGGCACGGTGGAGACGACGTGGTCGACGTAGCGATCGGTCGCTTCGGGATAGTCGTGCACTCGGCCGACGCCGGCGCCGATCGGCCGCTGCCACTCCTCGAGCAGCCGCGCCTCGATCGCGTCCTCGAGTTCGTCGGCAAGCTTGTGGCCGCCGCGCGCGAAGAACTTGATCCCGTTGTCGGGCATCGGATTGTGGCTCGCCGAGAGCATCACGCCGAGGTCGGCCTTGAGCTCGGCGGTCAGGTACGCGACGGCGGGTGTGGGGAGAACGCCGAGCCGCAACACGTCGACCCCGGCACTCGCGAGGCCGGCGACAACCGCCGCCTCGAGGAACTCACCCGACGCGCGCGGGTCGCGGCCAACGACCGCGAGCGGCCGATGACCCTCGAAGGCGCCGGCCTCGCCGAGCACATGGGCCGCAGCGACCGCGAGCTCAAGGGCGAGTTCGGCCGTCAGTTCCTGGTTCGCGACCCCGCGAACGCCGTCGGTGCCAAACAGCCGGAAGCGGGTCAGCTCGCCGTCCATGACGCGCACCGAGTTGTCGGGCACGCGTTTACCGCTTGGAGTACTGCGGAGCCTTGCGGGCCTTCTTCAGACCGTACTTCTTACGCTCGATGACACGGGCGTCACGGGTGAGGTAGCCGGCCTTCTTCAGGGTCGGGCGGTTCTCGGGGTCGATCAGGATGAGCGCGCGCGCAATTCCGAGGCGCAGCGCACCTGCCTGGCCGCTGATGCCGCCGCCGGTGATGCGGGCGACGATGTCGAACTGCTCGATGCCGTCGAGTGCCGCCAGCGGGCTCTTCACCAGCTGCTGGTGCACCTTGTTCGGGAAGTAGTTCTCGATGGTGCGGCCGTTGACCTTGATCTGCCCGGTGCCGGGAACGAGGCGCACCCGCGCGACCGCCTCCTTGCGACGCCCGGTCGCGTTGCCGGAACCACTGGCTGAGCGGCGACGAACGGTCGTGGTCTCGCTCGAATAGGCGAGCGGCGTGTCGGCCGACTCAAGCCCATCGTCAACGCCGATGATCTCGGCGTCGTCGTCGGTCAGCAGGGTGTCTGCCACGGAACTCCTCAACTTCTTTAGGTCGCGACCGAGGCGCCAACGGGCGCGGTACCGGTCGGTATCTGCGTAGGCGTCGCCACGATTACTGGGCGACCTGGGTGATCTCGAACGGCACCGGCTGCTGCGCCGCGTGCGGGTGGTTCGGGCCTGAATAGACCTTGAGCTTCTTGAGCATGGCGCGCCCGAGGGTGGTGTGCGGCAGCATGCCCCGCACTGCCTTCTCGACCGCGCGATCCGGACGCTCGACCATCAGCTCGCCGTACGGCTTGGCGGTCAGGCCGCCCGGGAAACCCGAGTGGCGGTAGGCGAACTTCTGCTCGCGCTTCTTGCCGGTCAGCGCGACCTTGTCGGCGTTGACCACGATCACGAAGTCACCCGTGTCGACGTGCGGCGCGAAGGTCGGCTTGTGCTTGCCGCGCAGCAGGATCGCAACCTGGGTAGCCAGCCGCCCCAGGACCACGTCGTTGGCGTCGATCACGTGCCATTGACGCTGGACGTCGGCAGCCTTGGGTGAAAACGTGCGCACAGGATGGCCTTCGGGTTCGAGAGCACGGGAAAGTCGGTCATTCGGTAGCGGAATAGCACTGGTCGAGCGCGGCTGCGGAGTGACTCCGCACATACGCACAACGACCTCGTAGCCTACCTGGCCCGCCGTAGAAGGGTCAAAGCGGCCCGCGCACCCGACTCGCCGGTCCCACCAGCGCACACGGCAGGCTGGGGTGATGGATCTCTCCGGCTACCGTCGCTTCCTTAGGGCGCCCGGCGTACCCCGACTTTTCAGCGCCATGCTCGTCGGCCGACTGCCGGCCGGCATGTTGAGCCTGGCCATCGTCTTGCGGATCACCCAGGACGGCGGCAGCTACCGCCTCGCCGGAGCAGTCACGGCGGCGTACGCGGTCGGGATCAGTCTCACCTCACCGGTCCTGTCGCGACTAATCGATCGCCGCGGCCAGACCGTGGTCCTCGTGCCCTGCGCCTTTGCGACGCTCGCATCGACCGTGCTCCTAGCCGCCCTGCCAGCCGACTCCGCGCCGCTGCTGTTGATGTTCGCCGGAGCGATGCTCGGGGCGACACTGCCGCCGCTCGCCTCGTCGTCCCGCACCATGTGGCCGGCCGTGATCGACGACCCGCTGGCACTTGAGTCGGCGTACGCCGTCGACGCGACCTTCCAGGAACTGATCTTCATCCTCGGCCCGCTGCTGGTCGTGGCCGTGAACGCGGTCGCGGGCACCGCCGCGGCCATCGTCTGTGCGGGGGCCATCGGCTGCGCCGGCACGCTGGTGTTCGCGACCAGCCAGGTGTCGCGCTCGTGGCGGTCACCGGTCCACGTCGGCCGGAGGAACAAAGCGCTGAGCTCGCCAGGCGTCAGGATTCTCGTCGTCACGATGTTCGCCCTGATCGCCGGATTCGCCGCAGTCGAAGTGGCCCTGATCGCTGCTGCCCGTGCGGCCGGCGCGTCGAGTGCGTCGGGAGTACTGCTCGCGGTCTGGTCACTTGGCAGCATGCTCGCCGGGTTCGTCTACGGCTCGCGCAGCTGGCCCGGAACCGCGCCCGCCAGGGTCGTCGTGCTGCTGGCCGGCACGGCCGTGCTGGTCGTGCTACTTACGCCACAGCACAACCTCATCGTCATCGGTGCGATCGTGGCTCTTAGCGGCGCGGGTGGTGCCCCCGCGCTGGCGGCGATCTACCGAACGGCCCAGTACGTCGCACTGCCGGGCGTGGTCACCGAGTCGTACGCCTGGCTCAGCGTCGGCACCCTCCTGGGCACCGCCGTCGGTGCAGCGGCAGGCGGCAACGTGATCACTGCACACGGACCAGGTGCCGGCTTTGCCTTGGCCGCCGGTGCGATTGCGGCCGCGGGTCTCACCGTCGGGCTCGGCCGCCGCACCCTGCACGCGCCCTTCATTGTTGGCCCGGCCGCCGGCATGGGCCACCAGCGGGACGCTCGCGCTACTGGGTAATGGATTCGCGGTCTGGGCGCCCGACAGGCAGGCTGGTGGGATGGATCTCTCCGGCCTCGTGGCACGGTCGAGGCTGGGCCTGGTGTTTCGCACCCGCGGTGTCCCTCGACTGCTCGGCTTCGCGCTCATCGCCGAGCTGCCCGCTGGCATGACCGCGCTGGCCATCGTGCTGCGGATCACCCAGTCGGGCGGCACGTACGCCCGGGCCGGGCTGGTTGGCGCGGTCGGAGCCATCGGCGTCGGCGTCTGCGCGCCGGTGTGGTCGCGCCTGGTCGACCGGCGGGGCCAGACGGTGGTGCTGGTGCCGACCGCGATAGCAGTGGCCAGCGCCGGCATCTTCCTGGCCGTCCTGCCCCCGCGCGGCGCCATCGCCCCGCTGCTCATCGCGTCGACGTTGATGGGCCTTTGCCAGCCACCTGCGCTGGTCAGCGCGCGCACCTTGTGGCCCAAGGTCGTGAAAGACCCGGCGGTGCTCGAGACCACCTACAGCATCGAATCCAGCATGACCGAGCTGGTGTTCATCGTCGGTCCGGTGTTGGCCGTCGCGATCACCGCGGCGCTCGGCTCGGCGTCCGCGGTGGCCGCGTCAGGCATCCTGTCGGGCATCGGCGCGCTCGGCCTCGCCTCGACCCGGGCCTCCCGCGAAACGCGCGGCTCTCGCAAGAGCGCGACCTCTCACGCGGCGCTGCGCTCGGTCGGCGTCCGGATCCTGGTCTGCACCGTCTTCGTGATGGTGATCGGGTTCGCGGCAATCGACGTCTCGGTCATCGCCACCGCCCGCAAGGTTGCCGGCAACGGCGCGGCCGGCACCTTGATCGCCGTCTGGGGCATCGGCAGCCTGCTCGGGGGCGTGGCGTTCGGCGTCACGCAGCTGGCCGGGTCGCATGTCGACCCGCATCGTGTTCTTCGTCGGCGCGATCACCCTCTTCACCGTGGCACTGATCCCGGTCACGAATCTGGTGCTGCTCGGCGCGCTGCTGTTCGTCGGTGGCCTGAACTACGCGCCGTGCTTCTCGTGCATCAACCAAGTTGTCCAGCGCATCGCGCTGCCAGGTGCCGCCACCGAATCGTTCGCCTGGATCACCAGCGGTGCGTTGATGGGCGCAGCCGGCGGCGAAGCCGCGGCGGGCTTCGCGATCACTCACCAGAGCCCGCACGCCGGCTTCGGTGTTGCCGCGGGCGCGCTCGCGCTCGCCTGCGTCGTGGTGCTGGTCGGTCGTCGCTCCATCCGGGGCGGCGACGTGGCGCTCGATCAGCGGGCCGGCCGCACGCCGTCCCAGATCGGCTCAGATGACTCCGTGACGGTCGCGTCCGACCCGAAGATGACGAACCGGTCGAAGGAACGCGCGAACCAGCGGTCGTGAGTCACCGCGATCACGGTCCCGTCGAACGCTTCGAGTGCGTCCTCGAGGGCCTCGGCGCTGGCGACGTCGAGGTTGTCGGTCGGCTCGTCGAGTAGCAACAACGTCGCGCCCGAGATCTCGAGCAGCAGGATCTGAAAGCGCGCCTGCTGACCACCCGACAACGTGTCAAACGGCTGGTCAACCTGCTCGTCGAGTTCGTACCGCCGCAGCACATTCATCGCCCGGCCACGATCATGTGCGTGGTCGGCCCACAACACCTCACCCAAGGGTCGACCGGCCAGTTCGGCGTGCTCATGGGTTTGCGCGAACCAGCCCGGCACGACTCGAGCGCCGAGCTTCGCGACCCCGGTGTGCCGCACGTCGTCACCCGCGAGCAGTCGCAGGAAATGCGACTTCCCCGACCCGTTCGCGCCGAGCACCGCCACCCGCTCGCCGTAGAAGATCTCCATGTCGAACGGCGCCGCAAGGCCGGTGAGTTCCAGCCGTTCGCAGGTCACTGCTCGCAGCCCAGTGCGTCCACCACGCAACCGCATCGCGACCTTCTGTTGTGGTGGTGCGGACGGCGGTGGGCCGGCGTCTTCGAATTTCGCGAGCCTCGTCTGCATCGCGTGGTACTTGCTCGCCATGTCGGGCGAGATCTTCGCCTGCTGCTGCAGGGTGCGCACCAAGTCGATCAGCCGCCGGTGCTCCTCGTCCCAGCGCCTGCGTAACTCGTCGAGGCGATCGTGGCGGTCCCGCCGAGCCTGGTGGTAGGACGCGAAACCACCTCCGTGCGTCCACGCCGTCCCGCCCTCGATCGTGACGATGCGATTCGCGACCCGGTCGAGCAATTCGCGGTCGTGCGAGATCAGCAACACTGACTTGGCCGACTCCGCGAGCCGTTGTTCGAGCCATCGCTTGCCCGGGACGTCGAGATAGTTGTCGGGTTCGTCGAGCAGCAAGCACGTCGTCGGGTCCGCGCAGCAGCGCCTCGAGCACCAGCCGCTTCTGCTCACCGCCCGACAACGTCGCGACCGGCCGGTACTGGCAGCGGTCGAAGCTCAAACCCAGTGCCTCGACCGTGCAGACATCCCACGCAACCTCTGCTTCGTAACCGCCCGCGTCACCCCAGTTAGCGAGCGCGTGCGCGTAACGAAGCTGGGTCGGCTCGTCATCGGTATCCATCATCGCGAGCTCGGCAGCGGCGACCTCGGCGCCGGCCGCGCGCACACCCGGCGGCGACACCGAGAGCAGCAGGTCGCGCACGGTGCTGTCGTCTTGCACCGACCCGATGAACTGGCGCATGACGCCGAGCCCGCCGCTGCGGCCGATCGTGCCGGCCTGCGGCTGCCTCGTCGCCGGCGACCAACCGCAGCAAGCGTGGTCTTCCCGGCGCCGTTCGCGCCGACCAGGGCAACCTTGGCGCCCTCGCCCACCCGAAAGCTCACGTCATCGAGCAGCAGGCGGCCGTTCGGCAACGTATGCCGGACCGAGACGACGTCGACGTGACCCACGTCGACGCAGTCTGGGCCATCGGGGGCGCAAATGCAGCCCAGTTACGCCGCGGCGGCAGCCGCCACCGAAGCTTCGAGCGCCTCGCGCACGATGTCGGCAACGTCGGCGACCAGCCGCACGTCGAGCAACGCCAGCACCGCCGCCGGCACGTCATCGAGGTCGGGACCGTTGCGCTGCGGCAAGAAGATGGTCTTCAACCCGGCACGATGCGCGGCCAGCAGCTTCTGCTTGACGCCGCCGATCGGCAACACCCGGCCGTTCAGCGTGACCTCACCGGTCATGCCGACGTCGTGGCGCACCGGACGCCCAGTGGCGAGCGACGCGAGCGCGGTGACCATCGTGACGCCGGCCGACGGGCCGTCCTTGGGCACGGCACCAGCGGGCACGTGCAGGTGGATCGCCCGGTCGAACGCCGACGGCGTCGATCCCGAGCTCAGACCCGTGCGAGCGCAGATACGACAACGCGATGTGTGCGGACTCCTTCATCACGTCACCGAGCTGACCGGTCAGCGTGAGCCCGGTCTCTCCCGCCATCGCGGTGGCCTCGATGAAGAGCACGTCGCCACCAGCACCGGTCACGGCAAGACCGGTCGCAACACCGGGGACGGCGGTGCGTTCGGCGCTTTCGGGAGTGAACCTCGGTCGCCCAAGAAACTCAGTGAGCGTGCGAAGCGGTGACGTGCACCGGCACGTTCTCCGGAGCAGCCGCGATCCTGGTCGCGGCCTTGCGCAGCACCCGTGCGATCGCCCGTTCGAGCTGGCGCACACCGGCTTCGCGGGTGTGCTCGCCGGCGATCAGGCGCAGCGCCTCGTCGTCGACGTCGACCTCGGTCGAGTCGAGCGCTGCTCGCGACAATTGCCGTGGCAGCAAGTGGTTGCGCGCAATGGCGACCTTCTCGTCCTCGGTGTAGCCGTCGAGCCGCACGACCTCCATGCGGTCGAGCAACGCGTCGGGGATCGTCTCCAGCACGTTCGCGGTCGCCAGGAACAAGCACGTCCGACAAGTCGAGCTCGAGTTCGAGGTAGTGGTCGCGGAACGTGTGGTTCTGCGCAGGGTCGAGCACCTCGAGAAGCGCACTCGCTGGATCACCGCGATAGTCCGACCCGATCTTGTCGACCTCGTCGAGCAGCACGACCGGATTCATCGAACCGGCCTCACGAATCGCGCGCACAATGCGACCGGGCAGCGCGCCGACGTACGTGCGACGGTGCCCGCGAATCTCGGCCTCGTCGCGCACGCCACCCAGCGCTACCCGCACGAACTTGCGATCGAGCGCTCGGGCAACCGATTCGCCGAGCGACGTCTTCCCGACGCCGGGCGGGCCGACGAGTGCGAGCACCGCACCACTGCCACGACCTCCGACGAGCTCGAGGCCACGCTCGGCACGGCGCGCCCGCACGGCGAGGTGTTCGACGATGCGGTCCTTCACGTCGTCCAAACCTTCGTGGTCGGCGTCGAGGATCGCGCGAGCTGCCGTGATGTCGGTGCTGTCCTGCGTGCGGGTGTTCCACGGCAGTTCAAGCACGGTGTCGAGCCAGGTGCGGATCCAGCCCGCCTCGGGGCTTTGGTCGCTGCCGCGCTCGAGCTTGCCGACCTCGCGCAGCGCGGCGTCCCGGACCTTCTCCGGCAAGTCGGCCTCCTCGACCCGCGCCCGGTAGTCGTCGGCCCCATCGGGCTCGCCCTCGCCGAGCTCCTTGCGAATGGCCGCCAACTGCTGGCGCAGCAAGAACTCGCGCTGCGTCTTCTCCATGCCCTCGCGAACCTCGTCGCGGATCCGGCCGCTGACCTCGAGCTCGGCGAGCTGCGCCCGCGCCCACTCCGAAAGCTTTTCCAGCCGGACGTCGACATCAGCCGTCTCGAGCAGCCACAGCTTCTGCTCGGTGTCGAGATACGACGCGTAACCGGCGAGGTCCGACAGCGTCGCCGCGTCGTTGACCCGCTGGACCGTGTCGATGACCTGGTACGCGCCGCGCAGCTGCAGGATCGAGATCACCAGCGCGCGGTAGTCGGCGGCAAGCTCAGCGGTTCGCGGCGTCGTCGCCGAATCCTCGACCAACGTTGCCTGCACCCACAGTGCGGCGCCGGCGCCGGAGACGCCTGCACCGATCCTGGCGCGCTGCACGCCTCGGACGACGACAGCTTGGCCACCCTGCGGCAGCCGGCCGACCTGCTCGATCACTGCGAGAACGCCATGACTTGCGTATGCCCCGTCGTTGCGGGGGACGATCAACAGCCGCGAATCGGCTGCGTTGCGGGCCGCGTCGACGGCGGCCTGCGTCCCTGCGTCGAGCGCGATCGGGGCCACCATCCCGGGCAAGATGACCTCGTCGTCCAGCCAGAGCACCGGCAGTTCGACGACCTGATCCGACACCTGGTCTGGCCGGGGGTCAGAAGATGTGTTGGGCATGCGCCGCCTCCTTGAGTCTCCTACGCTCAACTCGCGGAGCGGCCCGCTGCTTCCCGGGCGGCGTTCGCTCACAGCGTGGACCGCTGCGCACGCACCCGGGTTACTGAGTGCTGCGGGTGGCGACAGTCGCCCCCGCGTACCCGATCACCGACGCCACGACCGGAACGGCCAGCAGCAACATCATGGCTGAGCCCAGGTTGTCACTGACGGCGTAGGTGGCCAGGTCATGTGCACCGCTGGCAGCAAAGTCACGCACCAGTCCCGGGTCGTAGGGCCGACCTTGGCTCACCAACGTGTCGCTGACCCAGATCAGGAAGACGGCGAACCCGGCCACAACCGCAGCAAGCACGGCGGCGACCCGCCCGGCCGCCGCACTACTCCCCCGCCTCGCGCCAGCAACGCCGATGGCCGCCGACACGGCACCGAAGGCGAGCACCATCGTCAACACCGTGATCGAACGTGCGATCGGCAGAGTCACCGCGAGCAGCGCGGGGAGCGCCGCCATGGTCAGGCCTCCGGGCAACACAAGGCGCGTCACGACCTGCCGCGATGTGTTGGCGCGAACAAGGACCGCACTGGTGCCGACGTAGCCCGCAACCACGAGCGCGAATGCCGTCAGGTCGAGCCAGGTGGCGGTACCGTGCCGAAGGCCGGGGTAGCGCGCGAATGCAAACGCCACCAAACCCGCCGAGCTGATCGCCCCAGCCGCCGTTGCAAGAACGATGACGTTTCCTGGGCCGCCTCGACGCCTGCCCACCCACACGGTCGCGGCGACGCAGCCGAGCGCGAATCGCCATCTGACCCGCGAACTCCTGAGCTGCTCAAGTTCACCGAGCATCGCGTGGCCCCACTCGGCCCGGTCGGGAGCCAACAGTCGCACTGCACCGGCCAGCAGTGCCGCTGGAGCGTCATAGTGGGACGCCGACGCTGCGCCACCGGACGATCGCTCACCTCGGGTCAACATCCGTAGTAAGAGGCGGTAAGCACCGGCGACCACGGCAACGCCGATCGCGACGCTGAGTACGACACCCATCACGCACCCCCAAGTAGTCCCGACATTAACTCTACCTATGTAGAGGAATGTCGGCAAGGGGTGCGTCCAGATCAGTACGCGTCGGGTTGGTCGCGCCTGCGCCTGGTCTGTTGAGTACGCGCAACCAGCTCGGCATCGGGCGGGTAGCGGACTTCTTCCAGCGTCAGCGCATGCGCGGCCGCAACACGGGCGGCCGCGGATCGGTCGCGACCGGCCAAAACAGCGGCCGGCCACTCGACGTCCCGCTTGCCGTCTCCGACTTCGAGCAAAGTGCCGATCAACGAGCGCACCATCGAGTGGCAGAACGCGTCGGCTTCGACGCGCGCGATGGCCACCCCCACGTCGTCGCGAACCCACTCGAGCACGAGCAGCGTTCGCACCGTTGTTGCCCCCTCGCGGCGGCGGCAGAACGCGGCGAAGTCTCGCTCGCCGAGCAGCAGCGACGCCGCCGCGTTCATCGCGTCGAGGTCGAGTGGGTGCGGATGCGCGAGCGTGTCAGTAGCGGCGAGGCGGAAAGAACCAGTGATCGGCGACTCGGTAGGAGTACCGCCGGCTCAGCGCCGCGAACCGGGCGTGGAATCCGGTTGGTGCAACCGTGACCGATCGCACCCGGACGTCGAGCCCGAGGACGCCGTTGAGTCGGCGTGCGACAGCGTCCGGCTCGACGTCACCGGCAAGCAGCTCCTGCAGCGGGTCGGCGTCAGCGGGTACGTCGACGTGCGCGACCTGACCGCGCGCGTGCACCCCGGCGTCCGTGCGACCGGCGATCGTGACCAGCGGCGGCGTCGGCAGGCGCAGCACCGTCGCGAACGCCGGCTCAAGGACGCCCTGCACCGTTCGCAAGCCTGGTTGACGGGCCCAGCCGAAGAAGGCGGTGCCGTCGTAACCGAAGTCGACTCTCAGGCGCACGAGCCGAACGAGCCCGGTCATCCCGTGATCGGGATGGCCGGGCTCGTCGATGTCGTGCGGGCTGTCGTCGACTGCTCAGGCGTCGTCCTCGGCGGTCTTCTCGGCAGCCTCGGCGGCCTCGTCGGCGATCTCTTCGAAGGCCAGGGCATCGCCGGCGACCTCGGCCGACGCGTCGTCGCCGATCTCCCCAGCTAGCTCTTCGGCCTTCGCCGCCGCTTCGTCTGCTTCCGCTGCCGCGAGTGCGGCACCCTCGACGTCACCCTCGGCCTCGGCGTCCTCGGCGGCTTCGGCAGCCGCTTGCGCCTTGGCGTCGAGAGCTTCGAGCTCGGCCGCCTTGCTCGCCTTACGCAGCAGGCTTCGTTGCGGTCCGCTCCTTGGCGCCCCGGCGAGTTGCCCCGGTTGCCTCGGCGACCACTTGCTCGGCCAGCGGCTCGACCAGCTCGATGACCGCCATCGGAGCGTTGTCGCCCTTGCGCGGCCCGAGCTTGACGATGCGGGTGTAGCCACCGGCCCGGTTGAGGTAGCGCGGGCCGATCTCGGTGAACAGACCGTGCACGACCGTCTTGTCGCGGACGATCGTCATGACCTGGCGACGCGAGTGCAGGTCGCCCCGCTTGGCCTTGGTGACCAGTCGCTCGGCCACCGGGCGCAGCCGCTTGGCCTTGGCCAGCGTCGTGGTGATGTGGCCGTGCTCGAACAACGCGGTCGCGAGGTTCGCGAGAATGATCCGCTCGTGCGACGAGCCGCCGCCGAGGCGGGGTCCCTTCGTGGGCGTCGGCATGTCCTGGCCTTCCTAGGTCATCAGTTGCAAATACTCGCGTCAGTTCAGTACGCAGTCGAGCACGGTCAGAGCTGTTCGGTCTCCGCGTAGTTCTGGTCATCGAAGTCGTCATCGTCGCCGGCGTAGACGACGCTGCTCGGGTCGAATCCGGGAGGCGCGTCCTTCAGGTTCAAGCCCATCTCGATGAGCTTGGCCTTGACCTCGTCGATCGACTTCGCACCGAAGTTGCGGATGTCGAGCAGGTCCGCCTCGCTGCGCGAGACGAGCTCGCCGACCGTGTGGATGCCTTCACGCTTGAGGCAGTTGTACGACCGCACGGTGAGGTTGAGGTCTTCGATCGGCAACGCGAGGTCGGCGGCGAGTGCGGCGTCGGTCGGCGAAGGACCGATGTCGATGCCCTCGGCGTCGATGTTCAGCTCGCGAGCAAGACCGAACAACTCGACGAGCGTCTTGCCTGCACTGGCGACGGCGTCGCGCGGGCGCATGCACGGCTTCGTTTCGACGTCCACGATCAGCTTGTCGAAGTCGGTGCGCTGCTCGACTCGGGTCGCCTCGACCTTGAAGGTCACCTTCAAGACCGGGGAGTAGATCGAGTCGATCGGAATGCGGCCGATCTCGTGGCTCGGCTGCTTGTTGCGCGTTCGCCTGCACGTAGCCGCGACCGCGCTCGACGGTCAGCTCGACCTCGAGCTTGCCCTTGCCGTTCAGCGTCGCGATCTTCAGCTCCGGGTTGTGCACCTCGACGCCCGCGGGCGGCGCGATGTCAGCCGCCGTGACGTCGCCCGGACCCTGCTTGCGCAGGTACATGACGACCGGCTCGTCGTGCTCGCTCGAGACGACGAGCTCCTTGATGTTCAGGATGATCTCGGTGACGTCTTCCTTCACACCGGGCACTGTCGAGAACTCGTGCAGCACGCCTTCGATGCGGATGCTGGTGACGGCGGCGCCAGGGATCGACGACAGCAACGTGCGGCGAAGCGAGTTGCCGAGCGTGTACCCGAAGCCTGGCTCGAGTGGCTCGATGACGAAACGCGAGCGAACGTCGTCGACGCCGTCTTCACTGATGGTTGGGCGTTGTGCGATGAGCACGATTTCCTCCGGTTCTCGGGGCGACCGCTATATGACGCCGCGAGTAGTTGGGACTTGCACCGCGCGAACCGGGTCTCCCCGGCCCGCGACGGTGTCTTGCTGGGTCTTACTTGGAGTAGAACTCGACGATCAGCTGCTCTTGCACCTGAGTGTCGATGACCTGACGGACCGGCAGCGAATGCACGAGCACCCGCAACCGGCTGGGCAGTACTTCGAGCCACGCCGGTGCCGGCTTATCGCCGGCCACTGCGCGGGCAATGATGAACGGGTCGAGCTCGCGGGACTTCTCGGCTACCTCGACGATGTCGCTCTCGGAGACCCGGTAGCTCGGGATGTCGACCCGGTGGCCGTTGACCAGGAAGTGGCCGTGGCGCACGAACTGGCGCGCCTGGTCACGACTGGCCGCAAATCCCGAACGGTAGACGACGTTGTCGAGACGGCTCTCGAGAATGCGCAGCAGGTTCTCGCCGGTCCGGCCGGACTTGCCGCTCGCCTCTTCGTAGTAACCGCGAAACTGCTTTTCGAGGACGCCGTAAATGCGCGCGCACTTCTGCTTCTCGCGCATCTGCAGCAGGTACTCGCTGTCCTTGGTGCGACCGCGACCGTGCTCACCCGGCGGGTAGGGGCGGATCTCGATCGGGCACTTCGGAGAGTCGCACTTGGCGCCCTTGAGGAAGAGCTTGGTCTTCTCCCGGCGGCATCGCTTGCAGTCGGGGCCGGTGTACCTGGCCATGGTCAGACCCTCCGGCGCTTCGGCGGACGGCACCCGTTGTGGGGTACCGGGGTGACGTCTTGGATCGAACCGACCTCGAGGCCGACGGCCTGCAACGAACGGATCGCGGTCTCGCGGCCGGAGCCGGGACCCTTCACGAAGACGTCGACCTTGCGCATGCCGTGCTCCTGCGCCCGACGGCCAGCCGACTCAGCGGCCATCTGGGCGGCGAAGGGGGTCGACTTGCGCGAACCCTTGAATCCGACGTGGCCGGCGCTCGCCCACGCGATCACCGCACCCGTTGGATCGGTGATCGACACGATCGTGTTGTTGAACGTGCTCTTGATGTGAGCATGGCCGTGGGCCACGTTCTTCTTTTCCTTGCGGCGCACTTTCTTCGCGCCGGCGCCTTGTTGGCGCGTCTTCGGTGGCATCTGCTGCTTACTCCTGAAAGCTGAGGTCGTCGGACCCGATCGGTGTCCGAAGGACTACCGGGGCTACTTCTTGCCTGGCTTCTTCTTGCCGGCCACAGCCTTGCGCGGGCCCTTGCGGGTGCGTGCGTTGGTGTGGGTTCGCTGGCCGTGGACCGGCAGGCCCCGGCGGTGACGGATGCCCTGGTAGCACCCGATCTCGACCTTGCGCCGAATGTCGGCGGCCGTCTCGCGACGGAGGTCTCCCTCGATCTTGTAGTTGGCCTCGATCCATTCGCGCAGCTTCAGCAGGTCGTCATCCGTGACGTCCTTGACGCGCAGGTCGGGGCTGACGCCGGTATTGGTCAGCGTTTCGGTCGCACGAGTGCGGCCGATCCCGAAGATGTAGGTGAGCGCGATCTCGAGCCGCTTATCGCGGGGGAGGTCGACGCCGACGAGACGTGCCATACGGGGGCGTACTCCTAGCTGTTCGCGGAGGTCCTCCAAGTCACGTCCCAAGCTGCCCAGCTGGGCCCCGGCCTCCGACCGGGGGTACGACGCCCATATCGGACGCCGGTTGTGACTTGCGTTTGGTACGGGTCTAGCCCTGCCGCTGCTTATGGCGCAGGTTCTCGCAAATCACCATGACGCGGCCGTGGCGACGAATCACCTTGCACTTGTCACAGATCTTCTTGACGCTCGGTTTGACCTTCATGACGTCTCTTCTACTTGTAGCGGTAAACGATGCGGCCGCGGGTCAGGTCGTACGGGCTGAGTTCGACGACGACCCGGTCACCAGGCAGGATGCGGATGTAGTGCATGCGCATCTTGCCGCTGATGTGCGCGAGTACCTTGTGACCGTTAGCGAGCTCGACCCTGAACATGGCGTTCGGGAGCGGTTCGACAACCTGGCCCTCGATCTCGATGGCCCCGTCTTTCTTCGCCATATCCTCCGCGTTCCGTCGTCTTCACCCGAAACTTCTCTCAACACACGCGCATGTCGGCACACGTCAGCCCTGCTCCCATGATGAGGAGCCGAGATCTGACGCGAACCGACTGCGAAGTCTACGCGACGAACCGGGTGAACGCGAAACCCGGACTCCTCAGGTCCCCGTCAGCCCGCCGGGACACAGCTGGGAGCCAAATCTTGTAGTAGCTGGGAGCCAAATCTTGTAGTAGCTAGGAGCCAAATCTTGTAGTAGCAGGGTACGGTGGAGCGGTGGCCATCGTGAACCCATTCCGCTACACCGGACCCGTCAGCATCGACGACCTGATCGATCGCGACACCGAAACAGGCGACCTGCTACGCCTCGCCGCCGAAGGCAACAACGCCAGGCTGGTCGCACCTCGCCGGTTCGGCAAGACCTCGCTGCTGCGCCGGGTCGCGGGCGAGGCATTGGCCGATGGCACCACATCGGTGTACGTCGACTTTTTCGGCGTCGTCAGCAACGCCGAGATCGCCGCGCGGATCGAAACCGCGTACATCGGATCACTCCACGGCCCGCTCGCGCGCTGGATGGATGGCGTCCGGCGCAGCCTGCGCGCATCGGTCACGCTTGGCGGCGGTCCCGTCCCAGCCTCAGCTCAGGTCAGTGCGAACGCGTCCCGGACCAGCCTCGAGCAATGGCTCGCGCTACCCGAGCGGGTCCACCAGCGCACAAAGCACCGAGTACTGATCATCTTTGATGAGTTCCAAGACGTGCTTGCGGCCGACCCGAACGCGGACGCGGTGATCCGCTCGGTGATCCAGCATCAGGGGGACTTTGCGTCCTACATCTTCGCCGGTTCGCACTTCGGGTTGATGAACGAGCTGTTCGCCAACCCGAAACGGGCCTTCTACCAACAGGCACGCGCCGTCGCGCTACCGCCCCTACCGCCCGACCCCACCGCCGCCTTCATCGCCGAGCGCTTTACCGATACCAACAAGGACGTCGGCCGAGCGTTGTCCGTGCTACTCGACATCGGAGCCGGCCATCCGCAGCGGACCATGTTGCTTGCCCACGACAGCTGGGACCTGGCAGGGACCCAGACACCCGCCGATGAGGCGACCGCCACCGCGGCCGTCGACACGGCCGTGAACTCCCTCGCCGAAGAGTTCCGTGCAGTCTGGTCCAGAATGTCGGCCGCGGAGCGGCAGATCATGGCGGCGCTTGCTGCTGGCCAAGGGCCGTACAGCCAAGCAGCAGGCCAGATCACCCGCAGCGGCACCCAGACAAAGAACGCATTGAATGCGCTGACTGAACGAGCCGACGTGACCCGGTATGCAGTTCCTGCCGGTGACAGCTACACGATTGTCGACCCACTACTTGCGGAGTGGATTCGCCGTGGCCGGAGCGGAACGTGACCGGATTCGCGAGGAAGATCGCACAGCGAAACAGCCCTGCGGCGGAGCGGTGTAGGAAGTTCTACGGCTGTATACGATTTCGCTAGAGCACGCCGCTGTCGCCGATGAGGTCCTTGTCTTCCATCTCCCACGCGTGGTCGAGGGTGTGGAAGGCGGAATGTCGGATGAGGTAGGGCAGCGTCCACGACCGCATCCGCTTAATCTCGCCAGCGTTGTACTCCCGCATCGCCGCGACGTAGGTCTTCCGATGCTCCCGCAGTCCCTCGGGGGTCATCGCCGCGTACTCGGGTATCCGTAATCCGAGCCGCCGCGCGAAGTATTCGCTCTCGTTGCGGATCGTGTGGCGGATGATCGTGTCTCGGTCACGCCCTCCACCGCGCGGACCGGTGCGCATCTCGGGCGAAACCCGCGCCGCGACTTCGTCGAAGAACGCCCAGCAAGCCCGCAAGAGTGTGATCCCGCGGTCGAGCTCGGCGGACTTCATCGGATCCTGCTCGGCGGCCGATGGCGAGAAGGAGATACCCCAGAAGTCGGTCGAGCCGGTGCCGACCTTGTCCTCGACGACCTTGAGCGGTCCCGCTGCGTCGAACTCGCGACTCATCTTGGCCAGCCGCGCAATCGGGCGATAGCGCGCTCGGTAGGACTCGAGCGTCTCCAACGCGAGCTCGGCAGTCTTCGCGCCCCGACTCCACCCCGGCCAGTCGATACTGACGGCCACCGCCCGCTTGCCCTTGGGCCCGCGTTCGACGACGGTGCGCACGGCCATGGCTCCTACACCCCGACAGCTGCGCCAATTGCGGCCAGCCGCGCTACTCCCAGATCGGGCGCGGTGAGCACCTGCGGCCCGCCCGCCGTCACGGCGAAGGTGTGTTCGAAGTGGGCAGCCCAGCTGTGATCGACCGTGACGACAGTCCAGTCGTCGTCCAGCGTCACTAGTGCCGCTTGCCCATCATGATCATCGGCTCGACGGCCAGCGTCAGCCCCGCTTGCAGCGTCAGACCCCGACCGCGACGCCCAAGGTTCGGAACGTGCGGCTCCTGGTGCATCGCCGTCCCGATGCCGTGGCCCCCGTACTCCTCGACGATGCCGTAGCTGCCTTGAGACCGGACGTAGGACTCGACGGCGTGCCCGATGTCTCCGAGCCGGCCGCCGGCAACCCCGGCCGCGATCCCCCGCCACATCGACTCTTCGCAGACGTCGAGCATCGCCTGAACCGCTGGCTCGATGGTGCCGACGCCGGCTGTGAACGCGGCGTCGCCGTGCCAGCCGTCGACGATGGCGCCGCAATCGATCGAGATGATGTCGCCGTCCCGCAGCACGTGACGCCGATCAGGGACGCCGTGGACGACCTCGTCGTTGATCGATGCGCAGATCGTCGCTGGATAGGGAACCTGACCGCCGGCCCCGCCGCGGTAGCCCTTGAAGTTCGACGTCGCGCCAGCGTCGCGGATGACCCGCTCGGCGATCGCGTCGAGATCAGCCGTCGTCACCCCGGGTGCAACGGCCGCTCGCATCGCTTCGAGGGCGGTGCTGACAACAAGGCCCGCCACGCGCATCTTGGCGATCTCGGCCTCGGTCTTGATGTGGATCATCGTTCTCCATCCGGCCGCACGTTTGCGCGGTGCACGTCAGTCACCCCAGTGACGCAGCGACGCGACCGCGCGCGCGGTGATGTCTTCGACCGGTCCGGTCGCGTCGATGCCTTCCAGCAGCCCGCGGCCGGCGTAGTAACCCACGAGCGGCGCGGTCTGCTCGGCGTATACCTCGAGCCGGTGCCGGATCGTCTCCTCGCGATCGTCGTCGCGTTGGAACAGCTTTCCACTGCAATGGTCGCAGATTCCCGGCACAGCCGGCGGGTCGAACAGTTCGTGCCAGACGTGGGCGCACTCGTGGCAGGTACGACGGCCAGAGAGCCGCCGCACGACCTCGTCGTCGTCGACCACCAGCTCGAGAACCACCGACAGTGGGGTGCCCATCTCGGCAAGCATGCTGTCGAACACCTCGGCCTGCGCCTCGTTGCGCGGAAACCCGTCGAGCAGAAAGCCGTCGCGAGCATCGCCCTCGTCGAGCCGTTCCTTCACCATCGCGATGGTCACTTCGTCTGGGACCAAGTCACCGGCGTCCATGTAGCGCTTTGCTTCGTGACCAAGAGCCGTGCCTTGGGTGACGTGCATGCGGAAGATGTCTCCGGTCGAGATCTTCGGCACCGACAGATGGGAAGCGATGAACTGAGCCTGGGTTCCCTTGCCAGCGCCCGGCGGACCCACCAGGACCAGTCTCACTACCGGAGAAAGCCCTCGTAGTTGCGCAGCATGAGCTGGCTCTCGATCTGCTTCACCGTGTCGAGTCCGACCCCGACGATGATCAGAACCGAGGTGCCACCAAACGGGAACTGCTGCGAGCTTCCGATGATCGACAGCGCAGCCTCAGGGATGACTGCGATGACAGCCAAGTACGTGGCACCCGGAACCGTGATGCGAGACAGGATGTAGGTCAGGTATTCGGCGGTCGGCCGCCCGGGTCTGATTCCGGGGATGAACCCGCCGTACTTCTTCATGTTCTCCGCGACCTCGTCGGGATTGAACGTGATCGCGACGTAGAAGAACGTGAAGAAGATGATCAGGCCTGCGTAGAGCAGCAGGTAGGTGAGGTGCCCGTTCGGCGACAAGTAGTTCGTGACGAACTGAGTGAAGCCGAGGTTGCCGCTCCACACCCTGGTCAAGAGCGACGGGATGTAGAGCAGGGACGACGCGAAGATGACCGGGATGACACCCGCCTGGTTCACCTTCAGCGGCAAATACGTCGACGTGCCGCCGTACATGCGGCGGCCGATCATCCGTTTCGCGTACTGCACCGGAATTCGTCGTTGCGCCTGCTCGACGAACACGATCGCCGCGATGATGACGGCACCGACGAGGATCACCATCAAGAACGTGAAGAGACCCTTGGTCTGCCGGATGCTGTTGAGCTCAGACGGGAAGCGCGCGGCGATCTGCGTGAAGATCAGGATCGACATGCCGTTGCCGATACCGCGGTCGGTGATCAGCTCGCCGAGCCACATGATGATCGCGGTGCCCGCCGTCATCGTGAGGACGATGGTCACGATCACCGGCCAGCCGTCGTTCGGGATGATCGGCGTCTGACAGCCAGTGAAGATCTGACCTGGGGTGCGGGCGAGCGCGACGAAGGCGGACGACTGGAGGATCGCCAAGCCAATCGTCAGGTAACGGGTGTACTGCGTGAGCTTCGCCTGGCCGGACTGGCCCTCTTGCTTCAACCGCTCGAGCCGCGGAATCACCACGACGAGCAGCTGGATGATGATGCTCGACGTGATGTAGGGCATGATGCCCAGCGCCAGGATCGACAGCTTGAGCAGCGCCCCACCGCTGAACAGGTTGATCAGGGTGTAGACGTTGGCGCTGTTGCCGCCGGTGACCTGGACGAGACATGCGTGGATGTTCTTCTCCGACACCCCCGGTGCCGGGATCGCGCTGCCGAGGCGGAACAGCAGCACGATGAAGAGCACGAACAACATCTTTTTGCGCAGGTCGGGCGTGCGGAACGCCTGCCCGAAGGCCCTGAGTAGGGCGTAGTTCACGATTCCTCCCGCGCACCAACGTCTCGTAACCTTGCCGTCGAACCCGAGCGCGAACGCGTCCCTCAGGAGCGAAATCCAGTCACCGGCGCCCGCTCCGTGACTGTAACGCACGACGTCGTCCTACAGCTTGGTCGCGCTGCCTCCGGCGGCCTCGATCTTCTCCTTCGCGGACGCCGAGAAGCCGTGCGCGCTGACCTGGAGCTTGACGCCGATCTCACCGTCGCCGAGAACCTTGACCAGCTCGCCCTTGCGGACCGCACCCTTGGCGACCAGGTCTTCTGGAGTCACAGCGCCGCCCTTGGGGTAGTGCGCGGCGATCCACTCGAGGTTCACGACTTGGTACTCGACCCGGAACCGGTTGGTAAAGCCCTTCAGCTTGGGCAGCCGCATGTGCAGCGGCATCTGCCCGCCCTCGAAGCGCTCGGGCACCTGGTAGCGGGCCTTGGTGCCCTTGGTGCCGCGACCCGCGGTCTTGCCCTTGGACGCCTCGCCTCGACCGACCCGGGTCTTCGGCTTGTGGGAGCCAGGCGCGGGCCGCAAGTGGTGAATCTTCAGCACGCTGGTCGCCCGCGCGATCTCGACCGGCTGGGCGTCCTGCGTCTTCTTCTTGCTGGCGGTTTCTGCCATGTCAGTCGACCTCCTCAACGGCTACCAGGTGCGAAACGGTCCTGATCATGCCGCGGATCTCCGGGCGGTCTTCCTTGACCACGGTGTCGCGCATCCGCTTCAGACCGAGTGTGCGCAAGGTGTTGCGCTGGTTACTTGTGCCGCCGATCTCAGATCGGGTCTGGGTGACCTTCAGCCGGCCCATGTCAGGCTCCCATCCCGGCCGCACGCGCGCGCAACAAAGCGGCAGGTGCGACGTCTTCGAGCGGCAAGCCGCGGCGAGCCGCAACTTCCTCGGGGCGCATGAGGCCCTTCAGTGCCGCCACAGTCGCGTGCACCACGTTGATCGCGTTGTCCGAGCCGAGCGACTTCGACAAGCACGTCGTGAATGCCCGCGCACTCGAGCACCGCGCGCACCGGGCCGCCAGCGATAACGCCGGTACCGGGGCTCGCCGGGCGCAAGCAGCACGACACCAGCTGCGGCCTCGCCGGTGATCGGGTGCGGAATCGTGTGCTGGATGCGCGGCACCTTGAAGAAACTCTTCTTGGCCTCCTCGACACCCTTGGCGATCGCCGCCGGCACTTCCTTGGCCTTGCCGTAACCGATCCCGACACTGCCGTCGCCGTCGCCGACGACCACGAGCGCGGTGAAGCTGAAGCGCCGGCCGCCCTTGACGACCTTGGCGACGCGGTTGATCGCGACGACGCGCTCGATGTACTGGGTCTTCTCGGCTGCGCCGTCGGGACGACGGTTGTCACGACGGTCGCGGCGGTCGCCACCGCCACTGCCGCCGGGTCCACCGGCGGCACCGGCACCGGTGCCCCCGGTACCACTGCCACTTCCGGGTCCACGACGCTGAGGTCCTGGCATCAGACGTTCCTCATCTCGGTGTTCACGCAGTTCATAGGTCGAGCGGTTCGAGACGTGGTCACAGCGTCAGACCGCCTTCGCGTGCGCCGTCGGCGATCGCCGCGACGCGTCCGTGGTACTGGTAGCCGCCACGGTCGAAAACCACCGGCCCGACGCCTGCGGCGGCCGCCCGCTTGGCAACCAGTTCGCCGACCTTGCGAGCCTTGGCGGTCTTGTCACCCGCGGTCGCACGCACGTCGGCTTCCATGGTCGACGCCGACGCGAGCGTGCGGCCGGTCGTGTCGTCGACGACCTGCGCGAACACGTGCCGGCGTCGAACGGTTGACCACGAGGCGCGGACGCAGCCGCGGTACCGGTGACGCGCTTGCGCACCCGGAAGTGGCGGCGCTGACGCAGGGCCGACTTGGTGGATCCGCGCGCCTTGCGGCGACTGATCAATCCAACAGGCATGACTACTTACCAGCCTTTCCGACCTTGCGACGCACGACTTCACCCTGGTAGCGAACGCCCTTGCCCTTGTAGGGCTCCGGCTTGCGCAGCTTGCGGATGTTCGCTGCGACCTCACCGACCTGCTGCTTGTCGATGCCGCGCACGACGAACCTGGTCGGTGCCTGCACCTCGAAGGTGATGCCATCGGGTGCCGGGATGTTGACCGGGTGCGAGAAGCCGAGGGCGAACTCGAGGTCCGAGCCCTTTGCCTGCACGCGGTAGCCGGTGCCGACGATCTCGAGGGTCTTGGTGAAGCCCTCGGTCACCCCGGTCACCATGTTGGCGACCAACGTGCGACTGAGACCGTGACGTTCCTTGCTGCGCTTCTCGTCGTCGGGGCGAGTGACGAGCAGCGAACCGTCGTCCGCCTTCTCGATGACGATCGGCTCGGCGAGCGTGTGCGTCAAGGTGCCCTTCGGGCCCTTGACCGTGACCAGACGGTCGGTGATATCGACGTCGACCCCGCTGGGAACAGGGATCGGAAGTCTTCCGATTCGGGACATGAGTTCGTCTCTTCCTGTTACCAGACGTAGGCGAGGACTTCCCCGCCTACCCCACGCTTTGCGCACTGCTTGTCGGTCAGCAGCCCGCCGGATGTCGAGATGATGGCAATGCCGAGACCGCCAAGAACGCGCGGCAAGTTGGTGCCCTTGGCGTAGACCCGCAGCCCGGGCTTGCTGACCCGCCGGACGCCGGCAATCGAGCGCTCGCGGTTGGGGCCGTACTTGAGCTCGACGACGAGGTTCTTCGCCGCAGCGTGGCCTTCGACGTCCTCGACGTGCCAGCCGGCGATGTAGCCCTGCTCTTTGAGGATGTCGGCGACGTGCGTCTTGATCTTCGAGTAAGGAATCGGCACGTTGTCGTGGTACGCGTGGTTCGCGTTGCGCACTCGCGTCAACATGTCAGCGATCGGGTCGGTCATCATGATGTGGCCACATGGCCTTTCTCGCCGTGGTTTCGCCTCGCCCTAACGTTCGTGGCGACCTTCGGCGTAGTGGGGTTCGTACCAACTGCTCTTTGTGATGCCAGGCAACTCGCCGCGGTGAGCCATCTCGCGAAGGCAGATGCGGCAGATGCCGAACTTCTTGTACACCGAATGCGACCGGCCACACCTGTTGCAACGGGTGTAGCCGCGCACCGCGAACTTTGGCTTCGCGGCCGCCTTGATCTTCAGAGCGTTCTTCGCCATTCCTACCTCGCTCTTCGCGCAAGCGCTCATCGCTGTGTTCGTTCCGCTCCTCGGCGCTTCGCGCCTGCGATGCTCGCTCACTAGTTCTCCTTGAAGGGGAAGCCGAGCAGGCGAAGCAACGCGCGCCCCTCGTCGTCCGTGTTCGCGGTCGTGACCACCGTGATGTCCATGCCACGGAAGCGATCGATCCGGTCCTGGTCGATCTCGTGGAACATGACTTGCTCGGTGAGACCGAACGTGTAGTTGCCGTGGCCGTCGAACTGGCGCGGCGACAACCCGCGGAAGTCGCGGATCCGGGGCAGCGCGAGTGCGAGCAGCCGGTCGAGGAACTCCCACATCCGGTCGCCGCGCAAGCGTGACGTGGCAACCGATCGCCATGTTCTCGCGCAGCTTGAACTGGGCGATCGACTTGCGTCGAGCGAGTGACCTGCGGCTTCTGACCGGTAATCGTGGTCAGGTCGCGAACGGCGCCGTCGATCAGCTTCGCGTCGCGAGCAGCCTCGCCGACACCCATGTTCACGACGACCTTGGTCAGGCCGGGAATCTGCATGACGTTGGAGTAGCCGAACTGCTCACGCAGTTGGGCCGCGATCTCGTCGCGGTAGCGCTGCTTGAGCCGCGGCGCCGGTGCCGCAGCGCTGGCGTCGGCTTCTCAGTCGTGGTCGCGGTCATGCCGTCGCCGCCATGATTTCCTTGCCGCACTTCTTGCAGATCCGTACCGGGATCGTCTTGCCGGTCTCCTCTTTCAAGACCTGGCGACGCTCGATGCGGGTTGCCTTGTCGCACTCCGGGCACACGACCATGACGTTGCTCACGTGCACGGGCGCCTCTTGGGTGACGATGCCGCCGGTCTTCGCGCCACGCGTGGTCGAGGTGACCTTCGTGTGCTTGCGGATGCGGTTCACACCTTCGACCAGGACACGCTGCGCGCCCGGGGTCGGTCTCGATGACCTTGCCCTTGAAGCCGCGGTCCTTGCCCGAGATCACCTGAACGGTGTCTCCCTTACGAACCTTCAGACCAGCCATGACTTACAGCACCTCCGGAGCCAGCGAGATGATCCGCATGAACTTCTTCTCGCGCAGCTCGCGGCCGACCGGGCCGAAGATGCGCGTTCCACGCGGGTCGCCGCCGTCCTTGATCAGGACTGCGGCATTCTCGTCAAACTTGATGTACGAACCGTCGGGACGCCGACGCTCTTTCACAGTACGCACGACGACCGCCTTGACGACGTCGCCCTTCTTCACGCCCGCACCCGGCAACGCGTCCTTGACGGTGGCCACGATGACGTCGCCGATTCGCGCGTAGCGTCGGCCCGAGCCTCCGAGCACGCGGATGCACAAGATCTCCTTGGCACCCGTGTTGTCGGCGACGCGCAGTCGCGACTCCTGCTGAATCACTGTGACTCCCGGTCCTTAAATTGCCTGGGCTTGCTGGGGCTTACTTGGCTTTTTCGAGGATCTCGACGACACGCCAGCGCTTCGTGGCGGACAGCGGGCGCGTCTCCATGAGCAGCACCCGGTCGCCGGTCGCAGCGCCTGACTCGTCGTGAGCATGCAACTTGCTGGTGCGGCGCAGAACCTTGCCGTACAGGGGGTGCTTGACCCGGTCCTCGACCGCGACCACGACGGTCTTCTCCATCTTGTCGCTGATCACGAGTCCCTCACGGGTCTTGCGGAAGCCGCGCTTCTCGTCGGCGTCGCCCGCCTTCGGCGTCGCTTCACACGGCCTTGTCGCTCATGCCACATCCTCGTCGCTCTTGATGGTGATGCCGAGCTCGATCTCACGCATGACCGTGTAGATGCGAGCGATTTCCTTGCGTACCGAGTTCAACCGGCCGTGACTTTCCAGCTGGCCCGAGGCGTACTGGAACCGCAGCTTGAACAGCTCGTCCTTCGCCTCGTGCAGCTTGGTGACAAGCTCGTCGTTCTCGAGTGTGCGCAGGTCGTTTGCGGTGGTCATGACGCCTCCCCGATCTCGCGCCGGACGAACCGGCACTTCATCGGCAGCTTGTGCATGGCGCGCCGCATCGCCTCACGGGCGATCGGCTCGGGAACCCCAGCCAGTTCGAACATGACTCGGCCGGGCTTGACGTTGGCGATCCACCACTCCGGTGAACCCTTACCGGAACCCATGCGGGTCTCGGCCGGCTTCTTGGTGATCGGTCGGTCCGGGAAGATGTTGATCCAGACCTTGCCACCGCGCTTGATGTGGCGGGTCATCGCGATACGCGCGGACTCGATCTGGCGGTTGGTGACGTACGCCGGCTCCAACGCCTGAATACCGAACTCGCCGAAAGCGATACGCGTGCCACCGGTCGCAGCGCCGGTGCGGCCCGGGTGATGCTGCTTGCGGTGCTTGACCCTGCGAGGAACCAGCATGACTAGCTCTCCTCTTCGGCCGTAGGCGCGATTGGGCTGCAGTCAACTGCAGCCGCGTCGAGTCAGCCGGGACGGCGGGTGCGTCGGCCTCCGGTGTCGCCTCGGCCACGAGCGCGTCAGACACCGGCGCTTCGGCCACGGGTGCCTCGGCCACAGGTGCCTCAACGACAGGTGCCTCAACAACAGGCTGCCTCAACAACAGGTGCCTCGTCGGCGATCGACGGGGCGACGTCCGACTCGACGACCGCTGGCTCGACGTCGGTGGGCTCGCGATCGAGCACTTCGACCGTTTCGACCGCTGCTGGGATTGCCTCGCGAACCGGGCGGGCCGCACGCGGCGCGCGAACCGGACGACCCACGGGAGCGCGCGGCGGGATCCGGCCGGGGATAGCGCCGGCCTCGTACTCGGGGCGCCCGACCACGACGTCACCCTTGTAGATCCAGACCTTGACGCCGATGCGGCCGAACGTGGTGCGTGCCTCGTAGAAGCCGTAGTCGATGTCGGCCCGCAGGGTGTGCAGCGGCACGCGACCCTCGCGGTAGAACTCGGTCCGGCTCATCTCCGCGCCGCCGAGGCGACCGGATACCTGAACCCGGATGCCCTTGGCGCCAGACTTCATCGCGCTCTGCATGGCCTTGCGCATCGCGCGACGGAAAGACACCCGCTGCGTGAGCTGCTCAGCGACACCCTGCGCGACAAGCTGCGCGTCGATCTCCGGGTTCTTCACCTCGAGGATGTTCAGCTGCACCTGCTTGCTGGTCAGCTTCTCGAGGTCGCCACGAATCCGGTCGGCCTCTGCACCACGGCGTCCGATCACAATGCCTGGACGTGCGGTGTGGATGTCGACGCGAACCCGATCACGAGTGCGCTCGATCTCGACGCGCGAGATGCCTGCGCGCTCCATGCCCTTCGCCATCATGCGGCGAATGGCGACGTCTTCTTTCACGTAATCCCGGTACAGCTTGTCGGCATACCACCGGCTCTTGAATTCGGTGGTGATGCCGAGCCGGAACCCGTGCGGGTTGACCTTCTGGCCCACTAGCGGGTCCCTTCCTTTCCATCGTCGCTGGCCTTCGGGGGCGCAGCTTTCTTGGCGGCAGCCTTCTTCGCCGGCGTTACGGTCTTGGCCGGCTGCGCAACCGCTGCGGGCGCCTTCTTGGCCGCCACCTTCTTCGCCGGCTTGGCTGCCTCGGGTGCATCGTGGTCGTGATCGTGGTCGTGATCGTGGTCGTGATCGTGGTCATGTGCCGCCGCGGTCTTCTTCGCTGGCTTCACGGTCTCGACCGCCTCGACCTCAGGCGACTCGACCTCAGCCACACTCGCTGCCTCAGTCGTCTTCTTCGCCGCGACACCTGTCGCCTTCGGCTCCGCGGTCTTCTTCGCCGGCTTCGGCAGCGACGACGGGGGTCGGCTCCTGAACGGCACGCACTCGTGGCGTCGGGGCGATCCGCACGATCGGCGTCTTGACCCGCTTCGGCACCGAACGCTTGGTGGCCAGCGTCTCGATCTCGGCCGACCACGACTCGACCTCGATGGTGATGTGGCTGGTCCGCTTGCGGATCCGATACGCGCGACCCTGTGCGCGTGGCCGGAACCGCTTCATCGTCGGACCTTCATCGACGTACGCCGCCGACACCACGAGGTCCTCGACGTCGACGCGCTCCTGACGCAGACCCGCGGTGTATCGGGCGTTGGCGATCGCGCTCTCGAGCACCTTGTAGACCGGCTCGCTGGCCGACTGCGGGGTGAACCGCAGGATCGACAACGCTTCGTCGGCCGGCAGTCCACGAACCAGGTCAACGACGCGGCGGGCCTTCATCGGCGTCACCGTCGAATAGCGCAGCTTCGCCTGCGCGCGAACGATCGGGCCGGTCGTGTTGAGAGTCGGTGTGTTAGCCACGACGAGCTCTCCGATCGTCCTTCACGTGACCGCGAAACGTCCGAGTCGGCGCGAACTCGCCCAGCTTGTGACCCACCATCGACTCGGTCACGAACACCGGCACATGCTTGCGCCCGTCGTGCACCGCGATGGTGTGACCGAGCATGTCGGGCACGATCATCGAGCGGCGTGACCACGTCTTGATGACGTTCTTGGTGCCCTTCGTGTTCTGAACGTCCACCTTCTTTTGGAGGTGGTCGTCGACGAAGGGTCCCTTCTTCAGGCTGCGCGGCATCGCGGGGAACTCCTAGCGCTTCTTGTTGGACTTGCGACGGCGGACGATGAGTTTGTCGCTCGCCTTGTTGGGGTGACGGGTGCGGCCTTCGGGCTGACCCCACGGGCTGACCGGGTGCCGGCCGCCGGAGGACTTGCCTTCGCCACCACCGAGCGGGTGGTCAACAGGGTTCATCGCGACACCGCGGACGGTCGGGCGCTTGCCCTTCCAGCGCATGCGGCCGGCCTTGCCCCAGTTGATGTTCGACTGCTCGGCATTGCCGACCTCGCCGACGGTTGCCCGGCAGCGCACGTCGACGTTGCGGATCTCACCGGACGGCATGCGCAACTGCGCGTAAGCGCCTTCCTTGGCCACGAGCTGAACACTGGTGCCGGCCGAGCGGGCGATCTTCGCCCCGCCACCGGGCCGAAGCTCAATCGCGTGGACGACGGTGCCGACCGGGATGTTGCGCAACGGCAGGGTGTTGCCGGGCTTGATGTCACTACTCGGACCGGCCTCGACGACGTCGCCCTGCTGGAGCCGGGCCGGCGCGATGATGTAGCGCTTCTCGCCGTCCGCGTAGTGCAGCAGCGCGATCCGCGCAGTGCGGTTCGGGTCGTACTCGATGTGCGCGACCTTGGCGGGCACGCCGTCCTTGTCGTCACGACGGAAGTCGATGAGCCGGTAGGCACGCTTGTGACCGCCACCTTGGTGGCGCACCGTGACCCGGCCGTGCACGTTGCGACCACCCTTGGAATGCAGCGGCCGCACCAGCGACTTCTCCGGCACCGTACGAGTGATCTCGACGAAGTCGGCGACGCTGGCGCCACGGCGACCGGAGGTCGTCGGCTTGAACTTGCGGATACCCATCGCTTCTTTCCTTCAGCTCATCAATGGTCGTCGCGGCCGGTCAGGAGACCGGACCGCCGAAGATGTCGATGCGGTCGCCAGCCACCAGCGTCACGATTGCCCGCTTGGTGTCCTTGCGCTTGCCGAATCCGCCGCGAGTGCGCTTGCGCTTGCCCTTGCGGTTCATCGTGTTGACGTCGGTGACCTTCACGCCGAAGACCTTCTCCACGGCGATCTTGATCTCGCTCTTGTTGGCGTCGGGGTCGACCAGGAACGTGTACTTGTTCTCGTCGAGCAAGCCGTAGCTCTTCTCCGAGATGAGCGGCGCGTAGAGCACGTCGCGCGGGTCGGGGATCATGTCGCGTCCTCCGCAGTTTCACTTGCGCTGTCTGCAGCCGCGCCGGTGGCGCGCTTCACATAGGTCTGCAGCGCACCCTCGGTGAACACCACGTCGTCGGAAACCAGCACGTCGTAGGTGTTGAGCTGGTCCTCGACGAGCAGGTGCACGCCGCCGACGTTGCGCAGGCTCTTCCAGGTCAGGTCGTCGCCGCGCTCGAGCACGATCAGCACACGGTGCTGGTCACCGGTCACGACCGCTGCCAGTGCGGCAAGCGCCGACTTGGTCGACGGGCGCTTCGCCCTCACCGAATCCCGGCAGCACGTGCAACCGGCCGCCGCGGGCGCGATCCGACAAGGCACCACGCAGGGCGGCGGCCTTCATCTTCTTCGGCGTCCGCTGCTCGTAGTTGCGCGGGTTCGGACCGTGTGCGACGCCACCGCCGGCGAACTGCGGCGCGCGCGTCGAGCCCTGGCGGGCGCGGCCGGTGCCCTTCTGGCGGTACGGCTTGCGACCGCCACCAGAGACCTCGCCACGGGTCTTCGCGTCGTGCGTGCCCTGGCGAGCGGCAGCGAGCTGCGCGACCACGACTTGGTGGATCAACGGGATGTTGACCTGGACGTCGAAGACCTCGGCTGGCAGCTCGACGGTGCGCGAGGTACCGGCGATCGTCACGGCGGTCATACGGCACCACCCTTCGCTGCGGTGTGGACGAAGACCATCCGGCCGGCGGCACCAGGAACGGCGCCCTTGACCAGGATCAGGTTCGCCTCGGTGTCGACCGCGTGCACGGTCAGGTTCTGCGTCGTGGTGCGCAGGCCACCCATGCGACCGGACATCTTCATGCCCTTGAACACCCGGCTCGGGGTCGCGCACGCGCCGATCGAACCCGGCGAACGGTGCTTGCGCTGGGTGCCGTGCGAGCTCGACAGGCCCTTGAAGTTGTGCTTCTTCATGACGCCGGCGAAGCCCTTGCCCTTGCTGGTGCCGACGACGTCGACCTTCTGGCCGGCGGTGAACACGTCGACCGTGACCTCCTGGCCGAGCGTGTACTCCGAAGCGTCGTTCGTCCGCAGCTCGATGAGGTAGCGACGCGGTGGCACGCCAGCCTTGCGGAAGTGCCCGGCTTCGGGCTTGTTCACCCTGCGCGGGTCGACCGCGCCGTACGCAAGCTGGACGGCGGAGTAGCCATCGACGTCCGCGGTCCGGACCTGCGTGACAACGCAAGGTCCGGCCTGGACGACGGTGACCGGAACGATCCGGCCTGCGTCGTCGAAGACCTGCGTCATGCCGAGCTTCTCGCCCAGCACGCCCTTGATCTGCTTAGCCATGTCGAGATGCGTCCTCTTACAGCTTGATCTCGATGTCGACACCCGCGGGCAGGTCGAGCCGCATGAGCGAGTCGACTGTCTTCGGGGTCGGATCGAGGATGTCGATGAGCCGCTTGTGGGTGCGCATCTCGAAGTGCTCGCGGCTGTCCTTGTACTTGTGGGGCGAACGGATCACGCAGTAGATGTTCTTCTCCGTCGGCAGCGGCACCGGGCCAGCAACCTGCGCACCAGTGCGAGTCACCGTCTCGACGATCTTGCGCGCCGAGCTGTCGATGACCTCGTGGTCGTAGGCCTTGAGCCTGATGCGGATCTTCTGTCCCGCCATGGTGGTCCTGTCTGTTCGTTCGTGCTGCGACCGGAGTTCCTGAACTACTGCTTGCTGTGCAATCGAGCTGCTGCTACTTACAAGGTTCGGCGGCCGGGGCTCTGCGTCCCCGGCCGCCGTCGCTCGCTACTTGAGGATCTTGGTGACGCGCCCTGCACCGACCGTGCGGCCACCCTCACGGATGGCGAACCGCAGGCCCTCTTCCATGGCGATCGGCTGGATCAGCTGAACCGTCATTTCGGTGTTGTCGCCCGGCATGACCATCTCGGTGCCCTCGGGCAGGTCGACGACGCCGGTGACGTCCGTGGTGCGGAAGTAGAACTGCGGGCGGTAGTTGTTGAAGAACGGCGTGTGCCGGCCGCCTTCGTCCTTCGACAGGACGTAGACGTTGGCCTCGAACTGGGTGTGCGGCGTGATCGAGCCGGGCTTGCACACGACCTGACCGCGCTGCACGTCCTCGCGCTTGGTGCCACGAAGCAGCACACCGACGTTGTCGCCGGCCCGGCCCTCGTCGAGCAGCTTGCGGAACATCTCGACGCCGGTGACCGTGGTGCTCGAGGTCTTCTCGGCGATGCCGACGATCTCGATGGTCTCGCCGACCTTGACGATGCCGCGCTCGATACGACCGGTGACGACGGTGCCGCGACCGGTGATCGTGAACACGTCCTCGATCGGCATCAAGAACGGCTTCTCGATCTCGCGAACCGGCTCGGGGATGTTGCTGTCGCACGCCGCGAGCAGTTCGATGATCGACTCGGCCCACTTGGCGTCGCCCTCGAGCGCCTTCAGGGCCGACACGCGAACCACCGGGACGTCGTCACCGGGGAACTCGTACTGGCTCAGGAGCTCGCGGACTTCGAGCTCGACGAGCTCGAGGATCTCCTCGTCGTCGACCACGTCAGCCTTGTTGAGCGCAACGACGATGTAGGGGACGCCGACCTGGCGGGCCAGGAGGACGTGCTCCTTCGTCTGCGGCATCGGACCGTCAGCCGCGGAGACCACCAGGATCGCGCCGTCCATCTGCGCAGCACCGGTGATCATGTTCTTGATGTAGTCCGCGTGGCCGGGACAGTCGACGTGGGCGTAGTGCCGGTTGTCGGTCTGGTACTCGACGTGCGCGATCGAAATCGTGATACCGCGGGCCTTCTCCTCCGGCGCCTTGTCGATCTGATCGAACGGCGTGAAGGGGTTCAGCTCGGGGTGTGCGTCGTGAAGGACCTTGGTGATGGCCGCTGTCAGCGTCGTCTTGCCATGGTCGATGTGACCGATGGTGCCGATGTTGACGTGCGGCTTGGTCCGCTCGAACTTCGCCTTCGCCACTGGATGCTCCTTGAGGACGGATTGCTTCGCCGTACGATGTGCCGGATTTGGATGGGGTAGCGCGGGATTAACCGCTGCGATTACTCGCCGCGGGCCTTCTTGATGATCTCTTCCGCCACGTTCTTGGGTACCTCGGCGTAAGAGTCGAACTGCATGCTGTAACTCGCCCGGCCCTGAGTGCGGCCGCGCAAGTCACCGACGTAACCGAACATCTCCGAGAGCGGCACCAGCGCTCGGACAACTCGGGTGCCCGACATCTCATCCATCGACTGGATGATGCCGCGACGGCTGTTGATGTCGCCGATGACGTCGCCCATGTAGTCCTCGGGCGTGCGTACCTCGACGGCCATGATCGGCTCGAGCAGCGTCGGGTCGGCCTTGCGGGCCGCCTCCTTGAACGCCATCGAGCCGGCGATCTTGAAGGCCAGTTCCGAGGAGTCGACGTCGTGGAACGCGCCGTCCTGCAAGGTGACCTTGATGTCGACGAGCGGGTAGCCGGCCAGGATGCCGAACTGCAGCGCTTCCTGGCAGCCGGCATCGACCGCGGGAATGTACTCGCGCGGGATGCGGCCACCGCTGACCTTGTTCACGAACTCGTAGCCCGAGTCGCCCTCGCCGCCACCTGGCTCGATGTCGATGATCACGCGCGCGAACTGGCCGGAACCGCCGGTCTGCTTCTTGTGCGTGTAGTCGACCTTCTCGACCTTGCGGCGGATGGTCTCGCGGTAGGCGACCTGCGGCTTGCCGACGTTGGCTTCGACGTTGAACTCGCGCTTCATACGGTCGACGAGGATGTCGAGGTGGAGCTCGCCCATGCCGGCGATGATCGTCTGACCGGTCTCTTCGTCGGTGTGCACCTGGAAGGTCGGGTCCTCTTCAGCAAGACGCTGAATGGCGACGCCGAGCTTCTCCTGGTCGACCTTGGTCTTGGGCTCGATGGCCACTGAGATGACCGGCGTCGGGAAGATCATGCGCTCGAGAATCACCGGCTTGTCGGGGTCGCACAGCGTGTCGCCAGTCGTGGTGTTCTTCAGACCCGCGACCGCGACGATCGACCCGGCACCCGCCGACGGGATGTCTTCCTGCTTGTTCGCGTGCATGCGAAGGAGCCGGCCGATGCGCTCCTTGCGGTCCTTCGTCGAGTTCAGCAGCGCAGCACCAGTGGTCAGGGTGCCCGAGTAGATGCGCAGGTACGTGAGCTTGCCCAGGTACTTGTCGCTCATGATCTTGAAGGCAAGGGCCGAGAACGGCTCGGAGTCGCTCGGCGTGCGCCGAACCTCGACCTCTTCGTCGCCCAGCTTGTGGCCGATGGTGTCGCCGATGTCGAGCGGGCTCGGCAGGTAGTCGGTGATCGCGTCGAGCATGGGCTGCACGCCCTTGTTCTTGAACGCGCTCCCGCACAGCACCGGGTTGAGCTTGCTGGCGATCGTGGCCCGGCGGATGCCCGCCTGGACCTGCTCGACCGTCGGCTCGACGCCGTCGAGGTACTGCTGCATCAACTCGTCGTCCTGCTCGGACAGCGTCTCGATGAGCCTGTCGTGCCAGTCACGCGCGGCCTCGGCGTGATCGGCCGGGATGTCGACGACGTTGTACGTGTCGCCCTTACCCTCGCCGGTCCACTCGATGCCCTTCATCTTCACCAGGTCGATGACGCCCTTGAAGTCGCCCTCGACACCCCACGGCAACTGGATGACCAGCGGGACGGCGTTCAGCCGGGTGATCATCATGTCGACGGTCCGATGGAACTCGGCGCCAACGCGGTCCATCTTGTTGACGAAGCAGATGCGGGGTACGTGGTACTTGTCCGCCTGTCGCCAGACCGTTTCGGACTGGGGCTCGACGCCGGCGACCGCATCGAACACCGCCACCGCGCCGTCCAGCACGCGAAGCGAACGCTCTACCTCGACGGTGAAGTCGACGTGACCGGGAGTGTCGATGATGTTGATCGTGTGGTCGTTCCACATGCAGGTCGTCGCGGCGGACGTGATGGTGATGCCGCGCTCTTGCTCCTGCTCCATCCAGTCCATCGTGGCTGCGCCCTCGTGGACTTCACCGATCTTGTAGTTGATGCCGGTGTAGAAAAGGATCCGCTCGGTCGTCGTGGTTTTGCCCGCGTCGATGTGAGCCATGATCCCGATGTTCCGGACCTTGGCTAGATCTGCCATGACGTCAGTTGCCACTTTGTTGAGCTACTTCCTTCTCTGTTTCTTCGGGTCTGTTGTGACTTACCAGCGGTAGTGCGCGAAGGCACTCACTACCAGCGGTAGTGAGCAAAGGCCTTGTTCGACTCGGCCATCTTGTGGGTGTCTTCGCGCCGCTTGACGCTCGCACCGAGGCCGTTGCTGGCGTCGAGGAGCTCGTTCATCAGGCGCTCGGTCATGGTCTTCTCGCGGCGGGCCTTGGAGTAGCCGACGATCCACCGAAGGGCGAGGGTGCCGCCGCGAGTGCCCTTGACTTCCATCGGGACCTGGTAGGTGGCGCCACCGACGCGGCGGCTCTTGACCTCGAGCGTGGGGCGCACGTTGTCGAGCGCGCGCTTCAGCGTGATCACCGGGTCGGTGCCGGTCTTGGTGCGGCAGCCCTCGAGGGCGCCGTAGACGATGCGCTCAGCGAGCGACCGCTTGCCGTTGGTCAGCACCTTGTTCACCAGTGAGGTGACCAGGGGCGACGCGTAGACCGGGTCGACGATGATGGGGCGCTTGGGGGCTGGACCCTTGCGGGGCATCTAGCTCTTCTCCTTCTTCGCGCCGTAGCGGCTACGCGCCTGCTTGCGGTTGCGAACGCCCTGGGTGTCGAGCGAACCGCGGATGATCTTGTAGCGGACGCCGGGCAGGTCCTTCACCCGGCCACCACGCACGAGCACGATGGAGTGCTCCTGCAGGTTGTGGCCGACGCCGGGAATGTAGGCCGTGACCTCGATGCCGCTGGTCAGCCGGACGCGGGCCACCTTGCGCAGCGCCGAGTTCGGCTTCTTCGGAGTCGTCGTGTAGACGCGCGTGCAGACGCCTCGGCGCTGGGGCGAACCCTTGAGCGCCGGGGTCTTGGTCTTGTCGATCTTGTCCTGCCGACCCTTCCGGACCAGCTGTTGGATCGTGGGCATGCGCGCCTTTCAGTCTCCGTGCGAGCTAGCTCGTAGTGGTGCTGTACCAATTCGTACCGATATCGCCGACCCACGCGGTCGGGTGTGTCGCCCGCCCACGCTCCGATCCGCCGAATACTCGGATCGAGGGTGGTTGTCCTGTCGTACCCGTACCCAGCTTCTCAGCCGGACGGCACGCAGGAGCGGCCCGGATGAGTTCCGGGCACGAGGAGTCAGATTACCCACCCCGTCGGCGTAGGTCAAAACCGGGTGGGCCTGAGGTAGGCCTTGGGTCAGGGCCAGCGCGGCGAAACGGCTAGCTACCCGTCGACACCCCGACCTGCTGTGCCCGACGGCCACCACCCCAACGATCGCGACGATGACGAAGAGCGTCACCACCACGATGTTGGCCCACGCGACGATCTTGGCTGCGGTGACCATGCCCAGGCCCTGCTTGGCGCCGCCAGACGCGAGGATGTTGCGCTTGGCGGAGCCGGCGAGCACCAACGCGATGATGGCAGGGATGATCGGGCACACCAGGAAGCTCGCGATCGCCAAGATCAGCGCGGCGATCGCATTGCCCTCGGTGGACGGCGGCGCGGGATAGCCGTAGCCATAGCCGGGCGGTGGACTGTAGCCGGGCGGTGGGCCGTAGCCGGGCGGCGGCCCGTACCCAGGCTGGCCCGTAGCCAGGCTGCCCGTAGCCAGGCTGCCCGGATTCAGGTGCCGGCCCGTACGGCGGCTGCGTCATCGATCCCCCTGCATGCGCGGCCGGTGCGACGCTGCGTCCGATCACCCCGGACATCGCGTCGAGTGAAGGAATTCACGCGCCATAATCTCGCACGAATTCAGCCGCCGAATTCCTTCACTCGACGTGAAGAACCTGCTGCTACACGGGCGGCCTCGGCCTGGCTTCGTCCTCAGTCGACCGCGAACTCGCGCCAGCTCACCTCGGATCGAACCGCCCCTTACACGGGCGGCTTCGCCCCTTCGGTTCGTTCCTCACCTCGGGTCGAACCGCCCGTAGTCGTACTCCTCCAGCGGCACCGCTTGCCCCGACCCCTGGCCGAACCTCGCGTACTCGCCGTCGAAGTCGCCGTCGTAGCCGGTCATCGCGTACATGGCCGACTTGGCTTCCTCGGTGGGCTCGACCCGGATGTTGCGGTAGCGGGGCAGGCCCGTACCGGCCGGGATGAGCTTGCCGATGATGACGTTCTCCTTCAGGCCCAGCAGCGGGTCGGACTTGGCGTGGATCGCCGCATCCGTCAGCACCCGGGTGGTCTCCTGGAAGGACGCCGCCGACAGCCACGACTCGGTCGCGAGCGAGGCCTTGGTGATGCCCATCAAGACCGGTCGAGCGGACGCCGGAACGCCACCCTCCGCGACGACGCGGCGGTTGCCTTCCTCGAACCGCGGACGCTCGACGAGCTCGCCCGGCAGGAAGTCGGTGTCGCCCGACTCCAGGACGTTCACCCGCTTCAGCATCTGCCGCACGATGATCTCGATGTGCTTGTCGTGGATCGGCACACCCTGGCTGCGGTAGACCTCCTGGACCTCCTGGACCAGGTGGACCTGGACGGCGCGTGGGCCGAGGATCCGCAGCACCTCGTGCGGGTTGACGGTTCCCTCGATCAGCTGCTCGCCGACCTCGACGTGGTCGCCTTCGGCGACGCGCAGCCGCGACCGCTTCGACACCGGGTAGGCGATCTCCTCGGCTCCGTCGTCAGGAACGATGACGATCTTGCGAGCCTTGTCGGTGTCTTCGATCTTGACCCGGCCGGTGACCTCGCTGATCGGGGCGACACCCTTGGGGGTGCGTGCCTCGAACAGCTCGACGACGCGGGGCAGACCGTGCGTGATGTCCTCACCCGCGACACCACCGGTGTGGAAGGTACGCATCGTCAGCTGGGTGCCGGGCTCGCCGATCGACTGGGCGGCGATGATGCCGACCGCCTCGCCGACGTCGACGGTCTTGCCGGTCGCCAGCGAGCGGCCGTAGCAGGCCGCGCAGGTGCCGACCTTCGACTCACACGTCAGCACCGACCGCACCTTGAGCTCCTGCACGCCGTGCTCGACGAGCGCGCCGATGCTGAGGTCACCGAGGTCACCGCGGGCTTCGCCGACCAACTTGCCGTCGTGAATGATGTCCTCGGCGATCGTGCGGGCGAAGACGCTGGTCTCGACCGTGCGCCGGGCGCACCAGCACGCCGTCACGACCAGGCGCGGCGATCGCGCATCATGATGCCGCGCTCGGTGCCGCAGTCCTCCTCGCGGATGATGACGTCCTGCGACACGTCGACGAGACGACGGGTGAGGTAGCCCGAGTCGGCGGTGCGCAGCGCCGTGTCGGCCAGACCCTTGCGGGCACCGTGGGTGGAGATGAAGTACTCCAGCACGGACAGGCCTTCGCGGAAGTTCGCCTTGATCGGCCGCGGGATGATCTCGCCCTTGGGGTTGGCGACGAGACCACGCATGCCGGCGATCTGCCGGACCTGCATCATGTTGCCGCGCGCGCCGGAGTTGACCATCATCCAGACCGGGTTGTCCTTGGGGAAGTTGCTCTTCCATCTCGCGGGCAACGTCGGCCGTGGCCTGGGTCCAGATCTCGATGAGCTCCTGGCGACGCTCGTCGTCAGTGATGAGCCCACGCTCGAACTGCTTCTGGACCTTGTCCGCCTTGGCCTCGTACTTCTCGAGGATCTCCTGCTTGTTCGGCGGGGTGACGACGTCGGAGATCGAGATCGTGACGCCGGCGCGGGTGGCCCAGTGGAAGCCGGCCGCCTTCATCGCGTCGAGCGTCGCGGCGACGACGACCTTCGGGTACCGCTCCGCGAGGTCGTTGACGATCGTCGAGAGGTCGCGCTTGGAGACCTCGAAGTTGACGAACCGGTAGTCCTCGGGCAGCGCGTCGTTGAACAGCGCGCGGCCAAGGGTCGTCTCGACGATCAGCGGCTGACCAGGCTCCCAGTCCTCGGGCGCCGTCCAGCCGTCTTTGCCGTTGTCGACCGCCGGCAGGTCCTTGAGCCGGATCTTGATCTTCGCCTGCAGGTGCAGGTCACCGAGATCGCGAGCCATGACGGCCTCAGCGGTCGACGAGAACACCCGACCCTCACCCAAGACGCCGTCCCGCGCAGTCGTCAGGAAGTAGATGCCGAGCACCATGTCCTGGCTCGGCATGGTCACCGGGCGACCATCTGCGGGCTTGAGGATGTTGTTCGACGACAGCATCAAGATGCGGGCCTCGGCCTGCGCCTCTGCCGACAGCGGCAAGTGCACGGCCATCTGGTCGCCGTCGAAGTCGGCGTTGAACGCCGCGCAGACGAGCGGGTGGATCTGGATGGCCTTGCCCTCGACCAGTTGCGGTTCGAACGCCTGGATGCCGAGCCGGTGCAGGGTCGGTGCACGGTTCAGCAACACCGGGTGCTCGGTGATGACCTCTTCGAGCACGTCCCACACGACGGAACGCGCGCGCTCGACCATGCGCTTCGCGCTCTTGATGTTCTGCGCGTGGTTGAGGTCGACCAGCCGCTTCATGACGAACGGCTTGAACAGCTCAAGCGCCATGTCCTTGGGCAGGCCGCACTGGTGCAGCTTGAGCTGCGGGCCCACGACGATGACCGAACGCGCCGAGTAGTCGACGCGCTTGCCGAGCAGGTTCTGGCGGAACCGGCCCTGCTTGCCCTTGAGCATGTCCGACAGCGACTTCAGCGGCCGGTTGCCCGGGCCGGTGACCGGACGACCGCGGCGGCCGTTGTCGAACAACGCGTCGACGGCCTCCTGCAGCATCCGCTTCTCGTTGTTGACGATGATCTCGGGCGCGCCGAGGTCGAGCAGCCGCTTCAACCGGTTGTTGCGGTTGATCACGCGGCGGTAGAGATCATTCAGGTCGGACGTCGCGAAGCGGCCGCCGTCGAGCTGCACCATCGGCCGCAGGTCCGGGGGAATCACCGGCACGCAGTCGAGCACCATGCCCATCGGGCTGTTGCGCGTGTTGAGGAACGCCGACACGACCTTGAGCCGCTTCAACGCGCGGGCCTTCTTCTGGCCCTTGCCGTTGACACACAGGTCGCGCAGCACCGCAGCTTCGGCCTCGAGGTCGAAGGACTCGAGCCGGTCCTTCAACGACTGCGCGCCCATGCCGCCCTTGAAGTACGCGCCAAACCGGTCGCGCATTTCGCGGTAGAGCACTTCGTCGCCCTCAAGGTCTTGGACCTTCAGGTTCTTGAAGCGGCTCAGCACCTCGTCGAGTCGGTCGATCTCGCGCTGCGCGCGCTCGCGAATCTGTCGCATCTCGCGCTCGGCACCTTCGCGCACCTTGCGCTTGGCGTCGCTCTTTGCACCCTCGGCTTCGAGGGCCGCGAGGTCCTCCTCGAGCTTCTTCGCCCGGCTGTCGACGTCGACGTTCTTGCGGTCTTCGATTTCCTGACGGTCGACTGAGACCTGGGCCTCGATGCTCGGCAGGTCGCGGTGCCGTGCCTCATCGTCGACCCACGTGATCATGTAGGCGGCGAAGTAGATGATCTTCTCGAGGTCCTTGGGTGCAAGGTCGAGCAGGTAGCCGAGACGGCTCGGCACACCCTTGAAGTACCAGATGTGGGTGACCGGAGCGGCCAGCTCGATGTGCCCCATCCGCTCACGACGCACCTTGGCCCGAGTGACCTCGACGCCACAGCGCTCGCAGATGATGCCCTTGAACCGGACCCGCTTGTACTTCCCGCAGTAGCACTCCCAGTCGCGGGTAGGACCGAAGATCTTCTCGCAGAACAGCCCGTCCTTCTCAGGACGAAGCGTGCGGTAGTTGATCGTCTCGGGCTTCTTGACCTCGCCGTGAGACCACTGACGGATGTCGTCAGCAGTGGCGAGGCCGATACGCAACTCGTCGAAGAAGTTGACGTCAAGCACAGGTTGTCTTCTCTCTCCTGGTAACCGTCGATCAGGACTACATCCGGCGGGTCAGCGCCGGGGCGGCCTCAGACCTCTTCGACGCTGCTCGGCTCGCGCCGGGACAGGTCGATACCGAGCTCTTCCGCGGCGCGGAAGACCTCATCGTCGGTGTCGCGCATCTCCAACGTCATGCCGTCGCTGGACAGCACCTCGACGTTCAGGCACAGCGACTGCATTTCCTTGATCAGCACCTTGAACGACTCGGGAATGCCGGGCTCGGGGATGTTCTCGCCCTTGACGATCGCCTCGTAGACCTTGACCCGGCCAAGGACGTCGTCGGACTTGATGGTGAGCAACTCCTGCAGCGCGTAAGCCGCGCCATAGGCCTCGAGCGCCCAGACCTCCATCTCGCCAAACCGCTGACCACCGAACTGCGCCTTACCACCCAACGGCTGCTGGGTGATCATCGAGTAGGGGCCGGTCGAGCGAGCGTGGAGCTTGTCGTCGACGAGGTGGTGCAGCTTCAGGATGTAGATGTATCCGACGCTGACCGCCTCTGGGTACAGCTCACCAGAGCGACCGTCATAGAGCCGCGCCTTGCCGTTCTCCCCGACCGGACGCTGTCCGTCGGCGTTCGGCAAGGTCGAGCCGAGCAGTCCGGTGATCTCGTCCTCGCGGGCGCCGTCGAAGACCGGCGTCGCGACCAGCGTGTTCGGCGGAGCCTCGAGCGCGCCAATGTCGGCGAGCCGCTGCTGCCAGCCATCCTTCGCGCCGGTCGACTCGACCTTCCAGCCACTCTTCGCGGCCCAACCGAGGTGCGTTTCGAGAACCTGGCCGACGTTCATGCGGCCGGGCACACCCAGCGGGTTCAAGACGATGTCCACAGGCGTGCCATCAGCGAGGAACGGCATGTCTTCTTCGGGCAGGATCTTGGAGATGACGCCCTTGTTCCCGTGCCGACCGGCCAGCTTGTCGCCGTCCGTGATCTTGCGCTTCTGCGCGACGTACACCCGCACCAGTTCGTTGACGCCCGGCGGCAGTTCAGCGTCGTCACGGGTGAACACCTTGACGTCGATGACCTTGCCCTTTTCGCCGTGCGGCACCTTCAGCGAGGTGTCGCGCACCTCGCGCGCCTTCTCACCGAAGATCGCGCGGAGCAACCGCTCTTCAGGCGTCAGCTCGGTCTCGCCCTTGGGCGTGACCTTGCCAACAAGAACGTCACCCGGGACGACGTCGGCGCCGACGCGGATGATGCCGCGCTCGTCGAGGTCGGCCAGCACTTCCTCGCTGACGTTCGGGATGTCGCGGGTGATCTCCTCCGGGCCCAGCTTGGTGTCGCGGGCGTCGACTTCGTGCTCCTCGATGTGAATAGAGGAGAGCACGTCGTCTTGCACGAGACGCTGGGACAAGATGATCGCGTCTTCGTAGTTGTGGCCTTCCCACGGCATGAACGCCACGAGCAGGTTGCGACCCAACGCCATTTCGCCCTGGTCGGTGCACGGACCGTCGGCGATCGCGGCGCCGGCCTGCAGTCGCTGGCCTTCGCTCACGATCGGGCGCTGGTTGATGCAGGTGCCCTGGTTGGAACGGCGGAACTTCGCCATCCGGTACGTCGTACGAGTGCCGTCGTCGTTCATCACGGTGATCGCGTCGGAGGAAACCTCCTCGACAACACCGTCCTTCGCGGACGTGACGACATCGCCTGCGTCAACGGCGGCCCGAAACTCCATGCCGGTGCCGACCAGTGGCGCCTCGGACTTCAACAGCGGCACCGACTGGCGCTGCATGTTGGAGCCCATCAGTGCGCGGTTCGCGTCGTCGTGCTCGAGGAACGGGATCATCGCGGTCGCGACCGACACCATCTGGCGCGGCGAGACGTCCATGTAGTCGACCGCTGCGGGCGTGACGAAGTCGACCTCGCCACCCTTACGACGGACCAGGACCCGGTCTTCGGCGAAGCCACCGTCGTCCTTCAGCGGCGCGTTGGCCTGCGCGATGACGAAACGGTCCTCTTCGTCGGCGGTCAGGTAGTCGACGTCGTCGGTGACCTTGCCCTTGACGGCGCGGCGGTACGGCGTCTCGACGAACCCGAAGGCGTTGATCCGGCCGTGCGTCGCGAGCGAGCCGATGAGGCCGATGTTCGGACCCTCGGGAGTCTCGATCGGACACATCCGGCCGTAGTGACTCGGGTGGACGTCGCGGACCTCGAAACCAGCACGCTCACGCGACAGACCGCCGGGGCCAAGCGCCGACAGGCGACGCTTGTGGGTCAGGCCGGCCAACGGGTTCGTCTGGTCCATGAACTGGCTGAGCTGGGAAGTCCCGAAGAACTCCTTGATGCTCGCGACCACCGGTCGGATGTTGATCAGGGTCTGCGGCGTGATCGCCTCGACGTCCTGTGTCGTCATCCGCTCGCGGACCACCCGCTCCATGCGCGCAAGACCGAGCCGCACCTGGTTTTGGATCAGCTCGCCGACCGTACGCAAGCGACGGTTGCCGAAGTGGTCGATGTCGTCTTCCTCGACCGGGACCGCGCGACCGTTCAGGTTCATCTCGGTCTCGCCGGCGTGCAGCCGAACGATGTACTCGACCGTGGCAACGATGTCATCTTCGGTCATCGTGCCTTGAGTGAACGGCAGCTCGAGGCCGAGCTTCTTGTTGATCTTGTAGCGACCAACCTTCGCGAGGTCGTACCGCTTCGGGTTGAAGTACAGATTGTCGAGCAGCGTCTGCGCGGCCTCACGGGTCGGCGGCTCGCCCGGACGCAACTTGCGGTAGATGTCGATGAGGGCTTCGTCCTGGGTGTGGACGTGGTCCTTCTCCAGCGTCGCGCGCATCGACTCGTACTGGCCGAAACGGTCGAGAATCCGAGCGTCGTCCCAGCCCAGCGCCTTGAGCAGCACCGTGACGCTTTGCTTGCGCTTGCGGTCGACCCGGACGCCGACGGCGTCCCGCTTGTCGATCTCGAACTCCAGCCAGGCACCGCGGCTCGGGATGATCTTGCAGCCGAAGACGTCCTTGTCGGACGTCTTGTCGATCGTCTTGTCGAAGTAGACGCCCGGCGAGCGGACGAGCTGGGAGACGACGACGCGCTCGGTGCCGTTGATGATGAAGGTGCCCTTGTCGGTCATCAGCGGGAAGTCGCCCATGAAGACCGTCTGGCTCTTGATCTCACCGGTGCCGTTGTTCACGAACTCGGCCGTCACGAACATCGGCGCCGAGTAGGTGAAGTCGCGCTCCTTGCACTCCTCGATGGAGTTCTTGGCAGGCTCGAACCGGTGGTCGCGAAACGACAGCGACATGGTCCCGGAGAAGTCCTCGATCGGACTGATCTCCTCGAAGATCTCCTCGAGGCCCGACGACAGGTTGACGTCGTCGCGGCCCGCCTTGGTGGCGGCGTCGACGCGGGCCTTCCAGACGTCGTTGCCCAGGAGCCAATCGAATGACTCGACCTGCAAAGCTAGGAGGTTGGGAACCTCAAGTGGTTCACGGATCTTGGCGAAGCTAACGCGGGGTGGTGCGTAGGTAGGTCCTGAAGTGCGGGGGCCGGACGTCGAGGTGCTGCGCGAGGCGGCCAAGTGGGGGTCCTTCCAGGGCTCGCAATGTGGCGTGCGCACGACGACGGACCACCCGAGTTCTCACTCGGGGGTCAGAGGACAGCGCAAACGAGCAGCGTACCCGATGGGCACGCCGCTGTCGAGGCGGCCCTTGCGAGCCGGCCCAATCGGTCCCTGGAGGACCTGTGCAAGTTATTCACAGCTACAGCGAGGATGCTGCTGTGACGCCGTAACGTCAAGCCTCCCGCGCGGTTTGTGGGTCCACAATCACCCACCCGGCTGCATCTTTGGACAAACAAGCAGGGCCTCCGGACAAGCAAACAGCGGCAGCCCGGGAAGGGCAACCGCTGTCTTGCTGCTGTTGTGCGCGGAGAACTACTTGACGGTGACCTTCGCGCCGGCCGCTTCGAGGGTGGCCTTCGCCTTCTCGGCGGCTTCCTTGGTGCCCTTTTCGACAACGGCCTTGGGCGCGCCATCGACGAGGTCCTTGGCTTCCTTCAGGCCGAGGCTCGTGAGCTCGCGGACGGCCTTGATCACCTGGATCTTCTGGGCGCCGGCCTCCTCGAGGATGACGTCGAACTCGTCCTGCTCCTCGACTTCGGCCGCAGCGGCGGCGCCGCCGCCCGCCGGGCCAGCCGCGGCCACCGCGACCGGTGCGGCGGCGGTGACGCCAAAGGTGTCTTCGAACTGCTTCACGAACTCGGAGAGCTCAAGAAGTGTGAGCTCCTTGAACGCATCGATCAGGTCGTCGGTGCTGAGCTTCGCCATGGTGGCGGGTCCTTCCTCAAGTAAACGCAGCGATTTGCGGGACGGGTTAAAGGTGGGCGGGCACTACTCGGCGTCGGGCGCCGTCGGTTCGGGTGCGGCTTCGGGTTCGGGTGCGAGCTTCGGGTTCGGAGTGCGCGCTTCGCGACCGGTGGCACCTCGGCTTCGGTCGGCAGCTTCCGCCACCGGCGCTTCCGAAACGGCGGCTTCCACGACGGGCGCGGGTGCCGCTGCGGCCGGCGCGTTCTCGGCAACCTGAGCGCGCAGCGCCTCGGCCAGTCGAGCGACCTGCGCTAGCGGCGCCTGGAACAGCGCCGCGGCCTTCGACAATGCCGCATTCGCCGCACCTGCCACCTTGGCGAGAAGCACCTCGCGGGACTCGAGGTCAGCGATCTTGGAGAGTTCGGCGGCAGTCACGAGCTTGCCGTCGAGCACCCCACCCTTGATCACCAGGAACGGGTTGGCCTTGGCGAAGTCGCGCAGACTCTTGGCGGCCTCGACGGTGTCACCCTTGATGAACGCGATCGCCGACGGACCCGACAGCATGCTCTCGAGTTCCTGGAGTCCGGCCTCGCGCACCGCGATCTTGGACAGGGTGTTCTTGACCACCGTGTATTGCGTGGTGGTCCCGAGGTTGTGCCGCAGCTGCGTGAGCTGCGACACGGTCAAGCCGCGGTACTCGGTGAGCACGGCGGCGGCCGAGGTGCGGAAGTTCTCCGTCAACTCAGCGACGTCGGTCACCTTGTCAGGGCTCGGCATTGGGTGCCGGCCTCCTTCCGGGTGGAGCCGGCGGCATGCATCGAACCCTCGAGTTGGCCCGGAAAAGCGAGCGCCCCGGCGCTAGGCGCACGGGGCGTGTCGACGCGTGAGCGTCGGACGTTCGTGTACCTGCGCGGGCCGCCCGCTGTTGCGGGGCCTTCGGGAGTTCACGACCCGCACGCCGAGCCGCGAGGCTCGTTAGTGAGGGGCGCACACGCCGACCGGCGGTCTGTGGCGGGTCAACAGTACGGTCGCCCCCGCCGTCCGGTCAAAACGACCGACCGACCAGCGCGATCTGGGTGACACCAATCGAGTGCTGGAGCTCAGCGGCCGTTCTTGCGACCGTTGAGCACCGCCCCCACCGAGAGCACGTCAGGCGGTGGGCTGGTCCTCGAGCAGGTTGCGCGTCTTGTTCGGGTCGATCTGAACGCCGGGACCCATCGTGGTCGTCACGGTGGCCTTCTGAGGTACCGGCCCTTGGCCGACGACGGCTTGAGCCGCAGCACCTCGTCGAGGGCGGCCGCGTAGTTCTCGACCAGCTGGACGTCGGTGAACGTCGTCTTCCCGATGATGAAGTGCAGGTTCGCCTGCCGGTCGACGCGGAACTCGATCTTGCCGCCCTTGATCTCGGTGACGGCCTTCGCTACGTCGTTGGTGACCGTGCCCGTCTTCGGGTTCGGCATCAGCCCGCGCGGGCCGAGGACTCGACCGAGTCGACCGACCTTGCCCATCAGGTCAGGAGTCGCGACGGCGGAGTCGAAGTCGAGGTAACCCGCGGCGACCCGGTCGATCAGCTCATCGCCACCGACGATGTCGGCTCCGGCGGCCTTGGCCTCCTCTGCGCGATCACCAGTGGCGAAGACCAGCACGCGGGCTGTCTTGCCGGTGCCGTGCGGCAGGTTGACCGTGCCACGCACCATCTGGTCGGCCTTGCGCGGGTCGACACCCAGGCGCAGCGCCACCTCGACGGTGCCGGCGTTCTTGGTCAGGGAGGTCTCGCGGGCCAGCCGGATCGCGTCGAACGGCTGGTACAGCTTGTCGGCGTCGACCTTCTCGGCCGCCGCGAGGTATGCCTTGCTGCGCTTCATAACGTGCTCCTTGGATCTAATCGGAGGTCGTGGTCAGCGGGCCGCGCCGGCCCTCCCACGTCTTGCTGGAACACCCCTGAAGCAAACACCTCCACCCAGGGGCCTGGAAAGCCTAACTGCCGATCGTGATGCCCATCGACCGGGCAGTACCAGCGATGATCGCTTCGGCTGCTTCGATGTCGCGCGCGTTCAGGTCGGGCATCTTGGTCTCGGCGATCTGCCGCAACTGCGCCTTCGACAGCGACGCGACCTTCACCTTGTGCGGTGTCGGCGAGCCCTTCTCAACGCTGGCGGCCTTCTTGATCAGCTCCGCAGCGGGCGGCGTCTTCGTGATGAAGGTGAACGAGCGGTCTTCGTAGACCGAGATCTCGACCGGGATCACGTTGCCCCGCTGGGCCTCCGTCGCGGCGTTGTACTGCTTGCAGAACTCCATGATGTTGACGCCGTGCTGACCCAGCGCCGGGCCGATCGGCGGCGCAGGCGTCGCGGCGCCAGCCTTGATCTGCAGCTTGATGATCGCCGCGAGCTTCTTCTTCGGGGGCATGACCGTGTCCTTCGTCGGGTTGAGAGTTAGAGCAAGATTACGGGACGACGAGAGTGCTCGTTCCTCGTCGTCCGGCGACGGGGTGCTAGATCTTGGCGACCTGACTGAAGGAGAGCTCGACCGGCGTCTCGCGGCCGAAGATCGACACCAGCACCTTGAGCTTTTGCTGGTCGGGGTTGATCTCGCTGATGCTCGCGGGCAGCGTGGCGAATGCGCCGTCGGTGACGGTGACCGACTCGCCGACCTCGAAGTCGACGATGCGCGGAGCAGCGGCGGCCTGGGCTTCCTTCTGCTCCTTGGTCGCGGGCGCGAGGAACCGGAACACCTCGTCGAGGGTAAGCGGCGAGGGCTTGCTCGAACTCGGGCCGACGAATCCGGTGACGGCCGGTGTGTAGCGGACCGCCGACCACGACTCGTCGGTCATCTCCATCCGGACCAGCAGGTAGCCGGGGAAGACGTTGCGCTTCACGACCTGCCGCTTGCCGTTCTTGATCTCGGTGACCTCTTCTTGCGGCACCTCGATCTGGTAGATGAAGTCCTCCATGTTCAAGGACTGGATCCGGGTCTCGAGGTTGGCCTTTGCCTTGTTCTCGTACCCCGCGTAGGTGTGCACGACGAACCAGTCGCCAGGAGCGCGGCGCAGCGCGTCGCGGAAGGCCTCCGCCGGATCGACCTCGACCTCGGGGACGTCGACGACCGGGCTCGACCGCAATGTCGGGCGCCCGATCGTCGGCGGCAAAACCGGTCTCGACGCCAACGATGCTGAGGGCGTCGGTGGACGACGGTGACTCGGTCACTTGGGTTGCTCTTCTTCCTTGAGGACGGCGAACTGCTGCGAACTAGGGACGGCTCAGCCGAAGACGCGCAGGACCAACCAGTTGGCCCCGAAGTCGAGACTGGCCACGAGCGCGATCATGAACACCGCGAACACCAGGGTGACCGTCGTGTACGCGATCAACTCCTTGCGGGTCGGCCAGATGACCTTCCGCAGTTCGGCGATGATCTGCCGCCACCACAGGCCGAGGCGCGAAAACACGTTGCGCCGCTCGACCCGGCCAGCCTGCGGTGGCCGCCGAGGTGCGGCGGCCCCGCTCGTGGTGTCGGTCACGTGGACTCCCTCGACAAAGCCGGTCGGTTCTCAGTCTGGTCTCGTGCTGTCGTGCGGCGTGCAGGGCAGGAGGGACTCGAACCCCCAACCGCCGGTTTTGGAGACCGGAACTCTGACCAGTTGAGCTACTGCCCTTCGTGGACCCCGCGCATCATTCATGCTGCTTACCGCCAGGGACCAGCCTCGACAGTGTACGTGTCAGGGCCATGCACGGTCGAACCGCTCCCGCGCCGCCACACCGGGCGCTCCGCGCCAGAAACCCGGGCGCGGCGGCCTTGGCCCACGTGGGACGATGGAATCCATGACCGACGACTTGCCCACCAGGGTCTCCCGCCGCATCGGCTCGATCGCCGAATCCGCCACCCTCGCCGTCGATGCGAAAGCAAAAGCGCTGAAGGCCGCCGGCCGGCCGGTCATCGGATTCGGCGCCGGCGAGCCCGACTTTGCGACCCCACCGGCGATCGTCGAAGCCGCAGTCGAAGCCGCCCGCGATCCCAAGAACCATCGCTATACCCCCGCCGCCGGCCTGCCCGAACTGCGCGAAGCCATCGCGGTGAAAACGGCTCGCGATTCGGGACTCATCGTCAAGGCGACCGACGTGCTCGTGACCAACGGCGGCAAGCAGGCTGTCTACCAGGCGTGCGCGACGCTGCTCGACCCCGGCGACGAAGTGCTACTGCCGGCGCCCTACTGGACCACGTATCCCGAAGCGATCGCGCTCGCCGGCGGCGTCACCGTGCAGGTCGACACCGACGAGTCGACCGGGTTCCGCGCAACGGTGAGCCAGCTCGAGGCCGCTCGCACGCCGCGCACGAAGGCCCTCCTGTTCTGCTCGCCGTCCAACCCGACCGGGGCGGTCTACTCGACCCGAACAGGTCGCCGAGATCGGTCGCTGGGCCGTCGAGCACGGCATCTGGGTGCTGACCGATGAGATCTACGAGCACCTCGTCTATGGCGACGCGACGTTCTCCTCGATGCCCGTCGTCGTCCCCGAACTCGCGCAACACTTGTGTCGTGCTGAACGGTGTCGCGAAGACCTACGCCATGACCGGCTGGCGAGTGGGCTGGATGATTGGCCCGCCCGACGTCATCAAGGCCGCGACCAACCTCCAGTCGCACCTGACCTCCAACGTCGCCAACGTCTCACAGCGCGCGGCACTCGCGGCCGTCTCGGGCGACCTGTCCGCGGTCGCGATGATGCGCGAAGCCTTCGACCGTAGGCGCACGACGATGGTGTCGATGCTGAACGACATCCCGGGCGTCGCGTGTGTCGAACCCGAGGGCGCGTTCTATGCCTACCCGTCGGTGAAGGCGATCCTCGGGTCTTGAGCTACGCGGCAAGCGACCGGCGACGTCCGCCGAGCTGGCCGAACTCGTCCTCGACGAGGCAGAGGTTGCGGTCGTCCCTGGTGAGGCCTTCGGTACTCCTGGCTACTTCCGGCTTTCCTACGCGCTTGGCGACGACGACCTCGTCGAAGGCGTCAACCGGCTGGGCAAGCTGCTCTCCGAAGCGCGCTAGTCCTCACAGCGCAACGCCGACCAGCGCGGGCTCGACGTCGAGGATCACGCCGAACCGGGCGTGCACGCCATCACGAATGTGGGCAGCGAACGCGACAAGCTCCGCAGTCGTCGCGCCGCCCCGGTTGACCAGTGCCAGCGTGTGTTTGCTCGACACTCCAACCTGCCCGTGACCGTACCCACGCGCGAACCCGGACTGTTCGATCAGCCAAGCCGCCGACGTCTTCACCAGCCCGTCAGCTGGTCGGCCATCGTGGCGCACCGGCCGGCACATCGGCGTCCCGCAGGATCGGATTGGTGAAGAACGAACCGACGCTGACCGAGTCAGGGTCAGCCGGATCGATCAGCATTCCCTTCGCGGCGCGTAGCCCAAGAACAGCTGCGCGGACGTCGACTGCCGCAGGCACGTCCGCCAAGCTCGACACCGAGGGCGTCGGCAAGTTGCTGGTATCGCACCGGTTGCGATATCTCGCTGGGCGTCAGCGCAAGGTCGACGCCCAGGACCACGTAGCGGCTGGCGCCTTTGAGTGCGCTCGTGCGATAGCCGAAGCGGCAATCGCTTACAGACAAGGAAATTCGGCGGCGATCGACCCGATCGAAGACACCGACACCGGTTATCAGGTGCGAGATCTCGGCACCATACGCGCCGACGTTTTGAATCGGCGTCGCACCCGCGAGGCCCGGAATACCCGACAGGCATTCGAGACCGGCCAGGCCGTGCGCAAGTGACGACGTCACGACGTCGTCCCAGACCTCACCGGCCTCGACGTGCATGACGACGTGCTCGCCAGACGGCTCGAACGCAACGCCGCGATGCGCGACCCGCACCACGAGACCGTCGAACCCGGCGTCGGCGACCACCAGGTTGCTGCCACCGCCGAGCACCAGCACCGGCGTGCCATCTGCATCGGCTTGGCTCACGGCCTCGACAAGCGTCGCCGCATCGTCGGCCCACACGAGGTTCGTTGCGGGACCACCGAGGTGGATCGTCGTGTGGTCGGCCAACACCAACGAGTGGCCGGCCGCCGGATCCGTGGATGAGCACCCACGAACCCTACGGCCGGCCACCCGTCAAGTGCGGTTACGCCGCTGACGGCTCCAGGTCGCCGATGCCGATCGACCTCGGGCTCGGGAGCGGAGACGGGCGTTGCGCGGAATCAGCAGTGCTGCCACCCCGCCCAACGCGACGATCAGGGCACCCAACTTGACCGCCGGCACCACGCCGTCCACGAAGGCTTGCGGGTTCTGATAGCCGCCGGAGTGCGCGAACACCGACGCGAGAACCGCTACGCCGAACACACCGCCCAACTCGCGGATCGCGTTGTGCGCGCCCGATGCGATGCCCTGCTCCTCGTGCCGCACCGACGAGAGCACCAGGTTCGCGACCGGGGCGAAGAACAGCGCCATGCCGAATCCGCTGATCGCCAGACCGGGAACGATGTGCGAGTACGGCACGGTCGGCGTCGCGACGTGACTGCCAACCAGTAGAGGCCGATCGCCTGCAAGAACAGACCGGTCGCGACGATCCGGCGACCACCGATGCGGTCGGACAGCAGCCCCGCGACCGGTGCGACGAAGATCGGCATCGCGGTCCACGGCAGCGTGCGGACGCCGGCAGACAGCGGCGAGTAGTGGTGGGCAACCTGCAGGAACTGCGCGAGCAGGAAGATCGAGCCGAACATCCCGAAGAACATGAACAGCGACGCGACGTTGCTCGCGGTGAACCCGCGGTTGCGGAACAACCGCAGCGGCAGCACCGGGTCGGCGTCCGCGAGTCTCCCAACGGACGAACGCAGCGAGGAACACGACGCCGACGACGAACAGACCGATGATCGACGTGCTGCCCCAACCCCAGTCGTTCGCCTTCACCAGACCGAGCACGACAGCGAACAAGTCCGGCGGTGGCGAGGCCGGTACCGACAACGTCGAGCTGGCCGCCGGGCCGTGACTCTCCTTCAGCAGCCGCCCGCGACCGGGAGCAACACGATGCCGATCGGCACGTTGAGCCAGAAGATCCACGACCACGAGGCACCCTCGACGATGGCGCCACCGACGACGGGTCCGACGGCGATCGCGAGACCGGCGATCGCACCCCAGGCCCCGAGCGCGAGCCCGCGGCGCGACGGCGGAACGGCGACGCTGAGCAGCGTCAGAGGTCAACGGGGTGAGGATCGCGCCGCCGACGCCCTGCAGCGCGCGTGCCGCAACCAACTCGCCTGCCGTCGACGACAACGCGGCGAGCGCCGAGGCCAGTGGTGAAGATCGGACGGCCGATCATGAAGATCTTCTTGCGACCGAATCGGTCGCCCAAGGTCGCACCCGGCAACAGCAGCACTGCGAAGGTGAGCGTGTAGGCGTTCACGGTCCACTCAAGGCTGGACAGCGATGCGTGCAGGTGCGTCTTGATTGCCGGCAACGCCATCGTGACGACGAGGTTGTCGAGTGAGCTCATGAACAAGCGCGACCGAGGTGACGATGAATGTCGCCAGTGGCCTTCCGCGTCCAGTCATGTCATGTTCCCTTCAGTGAAGTGAGTAGTCACTAACTTGCTTGAGCAAAGAAAAGCCAGGCACAGCAAGGAAAAGCGTTCAGATTGCGAGCTACTTGTCACTCGCGAGCGCGCGCGCCCACGGTTCGTCGATTTCGGCCAAGGCCAAGCGCGGTCGAGACGTTGCAGAGCATGCCCATCGCGAAGAACGTCGCGAGCTCTTCGGCCGGTGCGCCGGAGGCCCGCTCGACGAGCTGGTAGAGCTTGCGGAACCCGTCGCGCGCACACTCGCGGACCTCCGGGTCGTGACACGCGGCGTACAGCTGGAGTTGGGCCATCAGGTTTTCGCGGTCGGCGATCAGGCCGCCGTAAGCGGCGCCCATCGCGCTCGAGTGCCTCTTCGCCGGCCAGCCCGTCAGCGGCCTCGGTGAATGTCTGCGCGACGTTGTCGAAGCACCGCTTGGACGCCGCGATGAACAGGTCGCGCTTGGTGCCGAACATCTTGAACAGGTAGGGCTGGGAGATACCGGCCCGGACGGCGATTGCTTCCGTCGACGTGCCCGGCAAGACCACCTTCGGCGAACTCGACGAGCGCTGCCGCGATCACCTGGTCGCGGCGCTCGTCGGGGTCCATCCGGGTGTGGATTGCGGCCATGACGGCTAAGTTAGTGGTCACTCACTACCTTGTCAACACCAGGTGTGTGACATGGCTCAGGACAGGCGGACCGTGGCTCTCGCCATGCCGAGCACCTTGTCGCCGGCCGACCGGACCGTCAGATCGATCCGGACGAAGCCGTCGTCGAGCTTCTCGGCGACGACACCTTCGACGTCCAACGTCGCGCCACCCTCGTCGTCCGGCACCACGACTGGCTTGGTGAAACGGACCGAATAGTCGACGACGGCGCCCGGGTCGCCGATCCAGTCGGTCACGAGCCGGACGGCGGTGGCCATCGTGAACATGCCGTGAGCGATGACGTCGGGCAGGCCGACCTCGACCGCGAACCGCGCGTTCCAGTGGATCGGGTTGAAGTCGCCGGACGCGCCGGCGTAGCGCACCAGATCGGCGCGGGTGATCGGGAAGCTGCGGTGCGGCAGCTGCTCGCCGACCTCGACGCCGTCGTACGTCACCGACGTGGTCACTGACGGGCACCTCGTCGGGTGCCCGCGCGACGAGCGTCGAGTAGGCACGTGCAGACGGCCTCGCCGCTCGGTCGTCGACGATCTCGCCGCGAGTCGTGATGATGTCGCTGCCCGCCATCGAGCGAATCTTCTCGACGGTGACGATGACCGACAGTTCGTCGCCGGCGACGATCGGGCGGGTGTAGCTGAACCGCTGCTCGCCGTGGACGACCCGGGTGTAGTCGAGGCCGAGCGCGGGGTCCTTGACGACCTGGTGCGAGCGCGCCGCATCGACAGCACGATCGCGAACGTCGGCGGGGCGACGAGGTCGGGGTGGCCGAGCGCGCGGGCAGCCTCGACGTCGGTGTAGGCGGGGTTGGCGTCACCGATCGCGGCGGCGAACTCGCGGATCTTCTCGCGGCCGACCTGGTACGGCGCGGTCGGCGGGTAGCTGCGGCCGACGAACGACGGATCGAGCGGCATCGGCGCGGACCTCGCCCGAGAGCTAGCGGGTCTCGCGGTGCACCGGGTGCAGGTTGCAGTGCGGGCAGTACTTCTTCATCTCGAGCCGGTCGGGGTCGTTGCGCCGGTTCTTCTTGGTGATGTAGTTGCGGTGCTTGCACTCCTGGCAGGCCAGAGTGATCTTGGGGCGGACGTCGCTCTTGGCGGCCATGGTGAGTGCCTCTCTTGCAAATCGGGGGACGCATGCAGAATAACCGACCCGGCGCCTCGCGGCGAACCGCCGAAGCCTCGGAGCGATGACGCCGGAGTAGCGGAGACGGGATTTGAACCCGTGACACAGCGATTATGAGCCGCTTGCTCTGCCAGGCTGAGCTACCCCGCCATCACCGGGCTCTGCACACCGGCTCGGTGCCGGCATGCCGAGTCGAGCCCCCTTACGGAATCGAACCGTAGACCTTCTCCTTACCATGGAGACGCTCTGCCGACTGAGCTAAGGGGGCAGCTGGAAGCCAGCTGTGAGGGTGACGCGAGCCGCAACTCTACACGGACGCCGCCCGGCGTCCGCGACGAGTTGCGGTGTGGTGGTGTGGCAGGTGATGGGTTCGAACCATCGTAGGCTGAGCCGGCGGTTTTACAGACCGCTCCCTTTGGCCACTCGGGCAACCTGCCGTGACGACGTGCTATACCGTCCCGCAGGACGGCGGATCACAGGATAGCCCAGGAGGTAGTGATGGCCGACTCATCCTTCGACATCGTGAGCAAGGTCGACCGGCAGGAGGTCGACAACGCCCTCAACCAGTCCGTCAAGGAGATCGGGCAGCGCTACGACTTCAAGGACGTCGGCGCCTCGATCGCGTGGTCCGGTGAGAACGGGATCGAGATCAAGGCGAACAGCGAGGAGCGCGCGAAGGCGGTCCTCGACGTGTTCCAGGAGAAGCTGATCAAGCGCGGCATCTCGCTGAAGTCGCTCGAGGCCGGCGAGCCCAAGGCGTCCGGCAAGGAGTTCCGGCTCGCCGGGACGATCAAAGAGGGCATCGCCCAAGAGGACGCGAAGAAGATCTCGAAGATCATCCGCGAAGAGGGACCCAAGGGTGTGCAGGCCCAGATCCAGGGCGACCAGCTGCGGGTGACCAGCAAGAAGCGCGACGACCTCCAAGAGGTGATCGCGCTGCTGAAGGGCAAGGAGCTCACCGTTGCGCTGCAATTCACGAACTACCGCTGACTGATGGGCGTTGCGTCAGCTGTTCGCGCCGGCACCGATCCGCTGCGCAGCGCCACATCGGTGCTCCGCACTGTCGCCAAGCTCGGCCTCGAACACGTGCTGTGGGCGCGCGCCGCGCTGACAGTTCGCCGCAACTCCCGCGTGCTGTCGACGCCAGCCGTCCCGTCGGCGCTGCCCAAGGTCGAACCGACCGCGGTCCTGCAAGACGACGCCGACTGGCGCGACGCCGTCGATGAAGCTCGCAAGCGCGGGCTGCCACTGCATCGCGATCTGCCCAAGAACTGGGACACCGTCGGCGCGGCCTCGACGGTGCTCTCCCGGGTCGGGCCGACCGGTCGGGTGCTCGACGCCGGGGCGGCCCGGTACTCCACCCTGCTGATCTGGCTCTACCTGTACGGCCTGCGCGATCTCGTCGGCATCAACCTGGAGTTTCGGCGTCCCGTTCATCACGGCCATGACGGTTGCGTGGCGTTCGAACCCGGCGACGCGACAGCGACCAGGTTCGACGCCGGGTCCTTTGATGCGGTGACCTGCCTGTCGGTGATCGAGCACGGCGTGCCCATCCCCGAATTCCTCGCCGAGGCCGCCCGGCTGTTGCGGCCGGGCGGGGTGTTGGTGGTCTCGACCGACTACGACGCGAATCCACCCGACACGACCGGCCACACGGCGTACGGCGCGCCCGTGCACATCTTCTCCCCCGCCGAGATCGAGGAGCTGATCAAGCACGCCGATAAGGCGGGGCTCGACCTCGACGGCTCGTTCTCCCCGGACCACCCGCAGCGGCCGGTGCACTGGAAGCGAGTCGGGCTGCGCTTCACGTTCGTGCGCCTCACCTTCACCCGTCGCGCACCATGATCATCGAACCACTGTGATCGTCGGGCTGCTCCTGGCCCTTGGCGCCGCACTGACGACGGGCGTCGCGTCGGTACTCCAAGGGCTGGCCGCCCGCCGGGCGGCCGAATCGCCAGTCGGATTCGTCGCCGGGCGAGTCGATCCGTCAGGCTCGTCGTCTCGCCGCTCTACCTGGCGGGGGTCGCGCTCGATGGGCTCGGCTTCGCCTGCATGGTCGTGGCCTTGCACTGGCTGCCGCTGTTCTTGGTTCAATGTGCCGCCGCGTCGAGTGTGGGCGTCACCGCATTGGTCGGACGCCGAGTGCTTGGCACCGTGCTCGGCCGACGCGAGTCTCATGGCGCTGTGTGGGCTGGGCGTCGGCCTCATCCTGCTCGCGTCCGGTGCGAAAGCCGAGGCGGCGACCGCCGTCGCACGGTCGGCGCAATGGTGGTTGGTGATCGCTTCCGCGCCGGTGATCGTGGCCGGCGTGATCGTGTTGCGCTGGGCGGCCGTCAGCGACGGCACCGGCCGCGCGGGTGGCATCCTCGCCGCAATCTCGGGAGTCAGTTTCGCGGGCACCGGGGTCGCATCGCGGATCCTCTCGGACGCCCATTCGGTGCGAGCCGTCCTGACAGCGCCTGCCGCGTACGCGCTCGCGATCTTCGGAGTGGCGGGCATGGCGTTCTTCGCCGCCGCCCTCCAACGCTCCCCTGTCACCATCGCCACCGCGGCGTTGTTCGGCGTCGAAACCCTCGCCGCGTCGGCCGTCGGGTTGCTCGTGCTCGGTGACTCGACCAGGGCCGGCTTCGTCGTCCCCTCGGCTCTTGGATTTGTCGTCACGCTGGCCAGCGCGCTGTTCCTGGCACTCAACGATGATCCCGACGCGGCCCTGATCGCCCAGATCGCCCCGCGCGCCGCGGTGCCTGACCATTAGGGCAGCGGCGAACAGACGTACCATGTAAACCCGCGCGTCGAAAGCGTTCCCACACTACTTCGGCAGTGTTCCACAGTGACTCGACGCCCCACGAGGAGGTCCGACACCCGGTGTCACCCGCACGATCAGCATCCGCTTCGGCGTCTCGACCAGCCTCTCGCAAGCAGGTTCAGCAAGTCGACCGGGTGATCATCCGGCTCGCCGGTGACTCCGGCGACGGCATGCAGCTGACCGGTGATCGATTCACCTCCGAGACGGCGGCCTTCGGCAACGACCTGTCGACGCTGCCCAACTTCCCTGCGGAGATCCGCGCCCCAGCCGGCACCTTGCCAGGCGTGTCGTCGTTCCAGTTGCACTTCGCCGATCACGACATCATGACGCCGGGCGACGCACCGAACGTTTTGGTTGCGATGAACCCAGCGGCGTTGAAGGCGAACGTCGCCGACCTGCCGCCTGGTGCCGACATCATCGCGAACGCCGATGAGTTCACGCTTCGTGCCTGCCAGCGCATCGGTTACGCCGGTAACCCGCTCGAGGACGGCACGCTGCGCGAATACCGGCGTCTCGGCGGTGCCGCTGACGTCGATGACAGTCGAGGCGCTCAAGGACATCGACATCTCGAAGAAGGAAGCAGAACGGGCGAAGAACATGTTCGCGCTCGGGCTGCTGTCGTGGATGTACAACCGGCCGACGGACTCGACGCTGGAGTTTCTGGAGCGCAAGTTCGCCAAGACGCCGGCCGTCGCGAAGGCGAACGTCACCGCGTTCCGGGCCGGCTACAACTTCGGCGAGACGACGGAGACGTTCTCGGTCTCCTACGAGATCAAACCGGCGCCGATGAAGGCCGGCACCTACCGCAACATCTCCGGCAACCTCGCGTTGTCGTATGGACTTATCGCGGCCTCGAAGGCGACCGGTCTGTCGCTGTTCCTCGGCTCCTACCCCATCACCCCGGCGTCCGACATCTTGCACGAGTTGAGCAAGCACAAGGCGTTCGGCGTGCGGACCTTCCAGGCTGAGGACGAGATCGCCGGCGTGACGGCGGCACTCGGTGCGGCGTTCGGCGGCGGCCTTGGAGTGACGACGACGTCTGGTCCCGGCGTCGCACTGAAGAGCGAGGCAATCGGGCTCGGGGTGATGCTCGAACTGCCCGCTGATCATCGTCGACGTGCAGCGCGGCGGCCCGTCGACCGGGCTACCGACCAAGACCGAGCAGGCCGACCTGCTGCAGGCGATGTTCGGCCGCAACGGTGAAGCCCCGGTGCCGATCGTTGCGCCGAGCACGCCGTCGGACTGCTATGCCGACCGCACTCGAGGCGGCGCGCATTGCCACGAAGTACCGGACGCCGGTGTTCTTGCTGTCCGACGGGTACTTGGCGAACGGGTCCGAGCCATGGCTATTGCCGGACGTCGAGTTGTTGCCCGATCTGCGGGTGACCTTCGCGACGGCACCCAACCACGTCGACGCGAAGGGCGAGCCGGAGTTCTGGCCCTACCAGCGCGACGAGCAGACCCTCGCGCGGGCGTGGGCAATTCCCGGCACGGCCGGGCTCGAGCATCGCGTCGGCGGTCTCGAAAAGGCCGACGGCTCAGGCGACATCTCCTACGATCCGGCGAACCACGATCTGATGGTGCGGCTGCGGCAGGCCAAGGTCGACGGCATCGCCCGCGACATTGAGCCGCTCACGGTCGACGATCCCTCCGGTGCCGCCGATGTGTTGGTTCTCGGCTGGGGCTCGACCTACGGCCCGATCGGAGCGGCCTGCCGGCGGGTGCGTGCGCGCGGCCTGAAGATCGCGCAGGCCCACCTGCGGCACCTCAATCCGTTCCCGGCCAACACCGGCGAGGTGCTGCGGGCATACGACCGCGTGCTGATCCCCGAGATGAACCTCGGTCAGCTTGCGCTGCTGATCCGGGCGAAGTACCTGATCGATGCGGTGCCCTATGACAAGGTCAATGGCATGCCGTTCAAGGCCGCTGAACTCGCCGACGTCATCGCCGCAACGATCACCGAGGCTGCGACAACGAGCGTGATGGGCAAATGACCACTGAGCTGTCGAATGGGCACCGGCACAGTTTCGATCTCGTGCCGGTCGCCGACGCGCCGCAGACCGCCAAGGAATACAAGTCCGACCAAGAAGTGCGGTGGTGCCCTGGCTGCGGCGACTACGCGATTCTGGCTGCGGTTCAAGCGTTCTTGCCCGAGCTCGGCTTGCGACGCGAGAACGTCGTCTTCGTGTCCGGCATCGGTTGCTCGTCGCGATTCCCTTACTACCTGCAGACCTACGGCATGCACTCGATCCACGGCCGGGCACCTGCCATCGCTACCGGGCTGGCGGTTTCACGGCCCGATCTCGCGGTGTTCGTCGTCACCGGCGACGGCGATGCGTTGTCGATCGGTGGCAACCATCTCATCCACGCGTTGCGACGCAACATCAACCTGACGATCCTGCTGTTCAACAATCGGATCTATGGCTTGACCAAGGGCCAGTACTCACCCACCTCGGAGATCGGAAAGATCACCAAGTCGACGCCGATGGGCTCACTCGACTTCCCGTTCAATCCCGTGTCGTTGGCGCTAGGTGCCGAGGCGACCTTCGTCGCTCGCACGATCGACTCCGACCGCAAACACCTGACCGCGGTGCTGCGCGCAGCGACCGAGCACCGCGGAACGTCACTCGTCGAGATCTACCAGAACTGCAACATCTTCAACGACGACGCGTTCGAAGTGCTGAAGGCCCCGGAGACTCGTGACGACTTCCTGATCCGGCTCGAGCACGGCCAACCGATCACGTTCGGCGCCGACGCCGCGCGCGGTCTGCGCAGGTCGGCGTCCGGCTCGCTCGAAGTCTGCGACGGCAACGACCCCGGCGTCCTCATCCATGACTCGCACGACGACGACCCGTCGCTTGCGTTCGCGTTGTCACGTGTCACCCGACCCAATCTGTCGATGACCCCGATCGGCGTATTCCGCGATGTGCAGCGGCCGGTCTACGACGACCTGATGACGGCGCAACTTGATCAGGCGGTCGCGAAGAACGGCGCCGGCGATCTCGCCGCGCTGCTGGCAGGCGGCGACACGTGGACGATTACGGACGCTCAGCCGGAGGCTGACGAGACCAGCGCTGTGCGCTGACGCCAGGCTGACGACGAACCAGCGCCGCGCCGCCTGCCGCGAACTGACGCGAGCGAAACGGGGCAGTCCATGACCGACGACGAGTCCCGTGCCGGTCAGTACGGGGGGCCTTACGGTGGTCCGGCGAATCCGTGGGCGTTTCCCGGAGCTCCTGGCGGCGGATCTTCTGGCGGCGCGCCATTTGGCGCGGCCCCCGACTATCCGGCGCCCCAGAAGTCGCGCACGCTGATCTGGATCTCCGCGATAGTCGTTGTCGGCTTGCTGGCGGCATCGGGTGTGGGCGCGTTCATCCTTGATACCCGTCACCACTCGGGGCCGTCCGCCGCGGTGGCCGCGCCACCAGCTAGCAGCGCACCGCCAACCTCGACCGGGTCATCGACACCGCACCCCTCGGCGTCCCCGCAGTCAACAGCCCCATCGTCGCTGCCCCCGTCGCCGCGTCCCGCTGGCCCATCGACCGGCCAGCCGACGACACCGGCTGGCGGTACTGCACCCGGCAGCGCGTCGGGCCCACTCGACCAGTACCTGCTCGCGCCCGCTGAGGTCGGCGCGAGTTCGATGATGTTCTTGATCGATGGTGGGCGTAACGCGACCAACCAGGCGACTCTTGATTGGTGCAACTTCACGTACACCAGTGAGGCAATGCGGATGACGCGGGTACAGGTCGAGTACACCGGCGAACGACACACTACCCGCGGGCAACGAGTTCGTGCGCTACCAGAAGGGCGGAACGGCACGAGCGTGGGCCGAGGTTCAACAAGCGGTCGCGACAGTGCCCGCCGACGTCGACAACCGATGGCTACGTCAACGACCTCGTCCAGCGCGCACCGTCCGATAGCCAGCTTGTCGCGCGACAGATCATCCTGAGTTATCACGTCACCGACCCGACTGGCCAGCTGAATCTGCCGTGGCAGGCGATCGTGTACCAGTTTGACGGCGACTATTTCTCTGGCATTTATGTCTACGGTCTGACGAGGTCACTCGCCCTGACCGAGGCGCAGCGGCTCGCCGCTAAGTCGGCTATCCACTTGGCGCAAGCCAGCCGCGGCAAACCCGGCACCGGTGGCGGCCCCATGCAGTCAGTCACGTCCTCGCCCCCCAACGCTGGGGTCCAGGACTGACCGGAAGAATCTCGGTAGGCCCGCGATACGGGTACAGCTACGGTTACCGCTATGCGGGACACGCGACGAGGATTTGGATACGGACTCGCCGCATACACGATCTGGGGCCTGTTCCCGTTGTACTGGCCATTGCTTGATCCCACGCCAGCGGTACAGATCCTCGCCCACCGCATGGTGTGGTCGCTGGTATTCATTGGCGCGCTGCTCGCCGCTCGCCGGCGATGGGCGTTCGTTGCCGAGCTCCGCCACGACCTCAAACGGGCCGGTCTGCTCGTGCTCGCCGGACTGCTCATCAGCGTCAACTGGGGCGTCTACATCTGGGCAGTCAATGCCGGCCACGTCGTCGAAGCGTCGCTCGGCTACTTCATTACCCCACTGGTCAACATCGGGCTTGGCGTGCTCATTCTCAAGGAGCACCTGCAACGAACGCAGTGGGCGGCGGTCGGTGTCGGTGTCGCGGCCGTCCTGGTCATCGCGGTCGGCTACGGACAGGTGCCGTGGATCGGGCTCTCACTAGCCGCGAGTTTCGGGGGCTATGGCCTGGTCAAGAAGGTCGCACACACTCCGGCGCTCGAGAGCCTTGGCGTCGAGACGTCGGTGATGGCACTGCCAGCGATCGCGTATCTGATCTTCGTGAACGCACGAGGCTACGGATCGTTTGGCCACGTGTCGGCTGGCATGGACCTGCTGCTCATGTCGTCGGGCGTCGTGACCGGTATTCCGCTGCTGTTCTTCGCAGCGGCGGCGCGCCGTGTTCCGCTGAGCGTCATGGGCATGCTGCAGTACATCACTCCGGTGCTGCAGTTCTTGATCGGGATATTCCTCCGGCACGAGGCGGTATCGGCCTTCGAGTTGGCTGGCTTCGTACTGGTGTGGATGGCGCTGGCGATCCTCGGCATCGGCGAGTTGAGGCAGCGGGGTCGCGCACCACACACCGCCGCCCTAGCTGCTCCCTAATTGCGCGAGGGACAAGCCCTCGGGCTTGTCCCTCGCGTGCGTGCTACGTACGCAACTAACCCTTGACAGAGCCCGCAAGCAGGCCGCGGACGAAGTAACGCTGCAGCGAGAAGAACACGATGAGCGGGAATGATCAGCGCGATGAACGCTCCTGCCGTGAGCAACTGCCAGTTCGCGCCGTACTGGCCGACCAGTTGTTCCAATCGACCAGTAAGCGGCAGCACCTTGGGGGTGCCCCCAGCGAAGGTCAGCGCGACGAGCAGATCGTTCCACACCCACAAGAACTGGAAGATCGCAAAGGCCGCGATCGCCGGAGTCGAGAGCGGCAACACGATCGTGCGGAAGATGCGGAAGTGGTTCGCGCCGTCGACACGGGCTGCTTCCATCATGTCTTCAGGTAGCTGGCTAATGAAGTTGTGCAACAGGAAAACTGCCAGTGGCAACCCGAACATGGTGTGCGAAATCCAGACCGGGTAGTACTTTCCGCCAAGATGCAGGGCCGGGAAGATCGGCACCTTTCCGATGTGCGCGCCCAAGTTGTAGAAGCGCAGCAGTGGGATCAACGACATCTGCAGTGGCACGACCTGCAACGCGAAGATGATGAAGAACACGGTGTCGCTGCCCTTGAACCTGAGCCAGGCAAGCCCGTACGCCGCCATCGTCGCGATGGCGAGCGTGATAAGTGTCGCCGGAATCGTAATGGCAATCGAGTTGATGATGTAAGGGAAAATCGCGGTTGTCGCGCCCTTCCCGAACAGCACTGTGTTGTAGTTCGACAGCGTGAAATGCGGGTGCTCGACGACGGTCCACCAGCCCGAATTGGCCACGTACTTGGCCGGCCGAAGCGATGTCACCAGCAGACCAACCGTGGGCACCGTCCAGACCACAGTGAACGCGATGATGAAGATCGAGGCCCACTTGCTACTGAACGCCGTCCGGATGTCTTTGGCCGCAGCAGCACCGGTGCTCGGGACGCGCTTCGTATCGACTGCTTCGACGCTCATCGGTTGGACCGCTCTCTCTTCAGCTGCAGCACGTTGTATCCCACCAATGGCAGCACGCCCACGAACAGGATCAGGGCCAACGCGGCACCAAGACCAATGTTGTTCGTAACGAACGCGTTGGTATACATGTCGTTGGCCAGCACGTTGGTACCGAAGTTGCCTCCGGTTGACGTCTGCACGATGTCGAAGATCTTCAACGTTGCGATCATGATCGTGGTCAGCACCACCACCAACGTTGCCCGGATCATCGGTATCTGAATCTTGCTGAAAAGTCCGAATCCGTGGGCTCCGTCGACCCGTGCCGCCTCGATGATCTCGTCAGGGACGGCCTTGATCGCTGCCGATAGGACGACCATCGCGAAGCCAACCTCGATCCAGATAAGGATCACCATCAGCAGAGAAGTTGTTGAGCGGATGAGTCAGGAGCCAGTTCGGCGGATGTTTCCAGCCAAGCACGATCACGACCTGACTCAATAGGCCATCCTGCGGTTGCGAGGACTGCTTGTAGTCGTAGACGTACTTCCAGATGATGCTGGCGCCGACGAACGAGATCGCCATCGGCATGAAGATCAGTGACTTCACCAGTGACTGACGCTTCATCCGATCGACCACGATCGCGATCGTCAACCCGAGCCCAGTTGCGACAAGTGGCGCGACGATTATCCAAGCGAGCGTATTCAACAGCACGCTTTGGGTAGCCGGGTCGGTGAACGCGAACCTGAAATTTCTGAAGCCGACGTATTTGGCATGGGCCGCCGATGCGCCGTGCAGGCTCAGATAGAACGTGCGAAACGACGGAATCACAAGGCCGACGATCAAGAGAACGATCGCTGGGCCGACGAAGATCCCGATGGTCAGTGGACGCTGGAAACGCCCGGTCGCGCGCCCGGCAAAGAAAAAGATCGAGCAGTAGGACTGCAAAGAATACGACGACGGCCGAGACGACCTCGCTCAGTTTGCTGACGGAATCGGAAAAGGTCGACGCCGTCAGCAGCGCATGTGATGCCGACACGCTCACTCCCATCTAGACGCCGGGCAGTGGTGGAACGGTGCTGCTGTAGGAACGGTGCTGCTGTGGAACGGTGCTGCTGTAGCACTGATGCTGCGGGGCTCGGAGAAAGCCGTGGCCCGGAGGTTACTCCTTCCGGGCCACGGCGTCCCCGTCTCAGCGGGACAATCTCTCCAGCGGTGCTACGAGGCTGGCCACGCTGCGTCGATGGCCTTTGCCACCGACACCTGTGATGCGCCTGTGCCGAACCACGCAGTCATCTGCGTCCACTCAGCACCCGATCCGACGGCGGACGGCATGAGGTCCGATGCGTCGAAGCGGAACGTTGCCTTCGGGTTGGTGAGGTACTGCGCGGACAACTTGTCGATGCCGTCGGAGTACAGGCTCTGGTCGACTCCGCTGTTCGCGGAAACCCAACCAGGAGCGACCTGGATCCGGCTGTCGGCCCACTGCGGTGACGACAGGTACGTCTGCACCGCCTGGGTCGCCGCGTCGTTGGCGAACGCAGTGGTGAACTCGCCGCCACCCTCGACCGGGGTCGGAACGCTCGCGCTACGACCCGGCAGGTAGAAGGCCCACACCTGACCGGTCGGGGAGACCGTGGTGCCCTTCGGCCACTGTGCCTCGTAGAACGACGCCTGCTGCAAGAACCAGCACTGGCCAGTCAGGATCGGCTTGCCGGCGTCCTGGAACGTCGTGGTCGCGATTGTCTTCACGTCGCCGTATCCGCCGTTGACCCACTTCGGGTTCTGCATCCAGTTCGCGACGTCGGTCATGGCCGTTTGAATCTGCGGGTCAGAGAACTTGACCTTGTGACTCACCCAGTCGTCGTAGACCTGACCGCCTTGTGAGCTGAGCACCGTCTCCTCGAGCCAGTCGGTGGCCGGCCACCCCGTCGCTGTACCGGAGCCGATACCGCCACACCACGGCTTGGTGCCGGTTGCCGCGATCTTGTCAGACAGAGGCCGCGAGATCGTCCCACGTCGTCGGGATCGTGTAGCCCGCCTTGGACATAGCCGACGGCGAGTACCACACCAGCGACTTCATGTTCGCGCTCTGCGGGGCGGCGTAGAACGTGCCGTTGACCGAGCCGTACGACTTCCACGCGGCGTTGAAGTACTTGTCTTCGTTGGCGACGACGCCAGCCGGCGGAGCCTTGACCGCGCCAAGAGCGACCATCTGCTGCAACAGGCCTGGCTGCGGGATGATCGCGAGGTTAGGTGCTGTGCCACCCTGAACGCGAACGGAGAGCTGCGACTCGAAGGAGTTCGAGCCTTCGTAGGCGATCTTGATGCCGGTGCAAGTCTCGAACTGCGCCCACGACTTGTTGAGAGAGTCGGACTCCGGCGGCAGGATCGAGCCGAACATCGTCACGGTCTTGCCCTTGGTGGCGTCACTCGTGTACTGCGCGTAGTCGGCGCAGGTCTTGGCCTGCGGCGCGGGCGCCGCACCGCTGCCGGTGGCTGCGGAGCTAGGAGCTGCGGACGCCGAGGCGGGCGGTGCCGCCGACGTCGTAGCAGCTGGGGACGCGGCGCTGCTGGTTGGCGCGGTGGCAGCCTTCTTGCTGCTCGAACAGGCAGCGAGCACTAGCGCCGCGGCAACCGTCGGAGCGACAACGACCAGAAGGCGACGGCGCCTGCCGGTTGGCAAGCTGAAACTCATGGTTTCTCCTCTTGCGACAGGGGCCCCGCGGGAGAAAACCCGCGAGGCTGCAAACGGTGACATCGTGGCCCTCCTGGCCGACGAGATCAAGGCGTGACGGGCACAAAAGGCGATGTATACGGTTACGGTTTGGCATCGTTCCCACGATCGAGCGCCAACCGCCCGCGGTGAAGCCATCGCCAAGGCACTACCCAGCCCGAGCCCGAACCTGAACCCGAACCTGAACCCGAGCCCGAAGCGAGCACGAACCGAGCACGGATCGAGCCCGACCACGCACTGCCAACCTATCTAGCGATGATCGACACATCTACGACTAATCATCTCGAAATGACAACATTTCGGAGCGGGCTGGCGGCCGCGACCACCTAAACGACAGTTCGGTGCAGCGTCGTGGAACCTCGCACGCATAACTGCGTCGGCAATCGCAGTACCTCCGGCTCGCGGGCCGGGTCATCGAGCAGGTCGAGCAGGCAGCGCGCGGCGGCCGAGCCGAGCTCCTCCGCCGGCTGCGTGACGGTCGTGAGGTCCAACATGTCGCACATCTCGTGTCCATCGAATCCGATGATGGCGATGTCGTGACCTGGGCGGATGCCGTGCCTGCGCAGCGCCCGAAGGGCACCGAAGGCCATTTCGTCGGACATGGCGAACACAGCCGTCGGCGGCGTTCGCTGCGCTAGTTGGGCGGTCATCGCATACTCGCCACCCTCGATGGTGAAGTACCCGGGCACCTGCAACGACGCATCGACGCTCAGGCCCGAGGCTTCGAGCGCCTGCCGGTAACCCGCGAGCCGGTCGTTCTCGGGGAAGAACGGCGTCGGCAACGGCCGGCCGGAAATCAGCCCGATCCGTTCATGCCCGAGGTTGATCAGGTGCTGGCTGGCCATCCGGCCACCCTCGACGTCGTCGATCGACACGCTTGAGACACCCACGCTGTGCGCGCCGATGAGCGTGACCGGCATCTCCAGTTCGAACAGTTCCTGCAGGTCAGGACTGTCGGCAGGCAGCCCGATGACCAGAACGCCGTCGACTCGGCGGCGCAGCCGGCGGTGCGGTGGTACCCGGTGCTCCTCGCTCGGGTCGCCCGTGCTGTACAGCAAGAGATCCAGGTCGGAGCGCTGCAGGACCCGCTCGACCCCGCTGAGCACCTTGGAGAAGTACCACCGACCAAGGAAGGGCGTGATGACCGCGATACTGCCTGCCCTGCCGCTAGCCAGCCTCGACGCGGCAGGTGAGATCACGTAGTCGAGCCGGTCGGCGACCCGCCGGACGTGCTCACGCGTCACCGGGTCGACGTTCGGCAGCCCCCGCAGCGCTCGTGACACCGTCGCGGTGGACACGCCTGCCTCACGGGCTACGTCACGGATCGTGATGCCGAGCAGCGCCGCTCCGTCGGTGACCACGCGGGCGATCCTCTCCGTGATGGCCGGTGAAGACACTGGCGGGTCGGGGTTGTGCACCGGAACGATAGTCGTTTTGTAAGCGGTGTCATCCCCATGGCGGCGGCGAAGATTTGGAACCCCAATTCGGCCGGCGACCACCACCCGGCCGCGAGTGACCTAGCGAGTGCGGGCGACCACGAAATCGCACAGTGCCTCAAGAGCACGCTTCGCCGGGCCGGCCGGCAGCGCCACCAGCGTCGACCGCGCGTCGTTGGCCCACCGGTCGAGGTCAGCGCGGGCTGCCTCGATCGCCGGGTGCGGAACGAAGCAGGCCCAAGGTCTCGCGGTGCCGACCGGCGTCCGTCAGGTCACCATCGAGCAGCTCGAGAAGGCGCGCATCGGCCGGATCGATCGACCGCCGCGCATGCAACACCGGCAACGTGACGACACCCTCGCGCAGGTCGGTGCCGGGCGTCTTGCCGAACCCGGTTGCGTCACTCGTTACGTCGAGCAGGTCGTCGGACAGCTGGAACGCGACCCCGATCCGCTCGCCGTAGCGGATCATCACCTCGACGACCGACTCGGGAGCTCCGGAGAACATCGCGCCAAAACGTGCCGACGTCGCGATCAGCGAGCCGGTCTTGTCAGCAACCACCTGGAGGTAGTACTCGAGCGGGTCGGCGCCGTCATTGGGGCCCGTCGTCTCGCGGATCTGGCCCTGTACCAGTCGCTCGAACGTGCGGGCCTGGATCCGGACGGCTTCGGGACCGAGATCGGCAAGGAGGTCGGAGGCCCGCGAAAACAGGAAGTCGCCGGTGAGGATCGCGATCGTGTTCGACCATCTCGCGTTCGCGCTGATCGTGCCCCGCCGGACGAGCGCTTCGTCCATCACGTCGTCGTGGTACAGCGTCGCGAGGTGGGTCAGCTCAACGACGACGGCCGCAGGCAGGACACCCGGCGCCGCAGGATCGCCGAACTGCGCCGCGAGCAAGACGAGCAACGGCCTGAAGCGTTTACCGCCCGCGACGACGAGGTGTCTCGACGTCTCGGTGACGAACGGGTAGTCGCTCTTGACGGCGTCGCGCAACAACGCTTCGACCGCATCGATGCCGACCCGGATCTCCGCCTCCAGCGCGGGATCGGGGACGACGAGACCGAGCGGGCCTTCGCTGCTCACGCCGAAGACCTCCTACCTGCTACTTAAGAAACAGCCCAGCCTTGCCGGCGAGGTTGAGCAGCGGCTGCGGAACCACGCCAAGCACCACCGTAACCGCAAGGCCGAGCCCGATGGCAGTCGAGGTGAAGAACTGCGGGAGGACGACGGTCGGGCCGTCGGGGAGCGGCTCCTGGAAGAACATCAGCACGATGATGCGGACGTAGTAGTAGGCGGTGACGGCGCTTGCGGCGACCCCGACCACCACGAGCGGCCACGCACCACCTTCACCTGCGGCCTTGAACACGGCCACCTTCGCCCACAAGCCACTCGTGCCCGGCAGCCCGGCCAGGGCCAACAAGAAGAACGCGAAGATGCCAGCGACCAGCGGTGACCGGCGGCCGAGACCGACCCACCGCGACAGGTGGTTCGCCTCACCGTCCCCGTCGCGCACCAGCATCACGATGGCAAACGAGCCGATTGTCATGAAGCCGTACGCCACCAGGTAGAACATCACACCTGACTCGCTGTCGCGCGCGCTCCCGGGCGCAAGTGCCGCCACCGCGGTCAGGATGAAACCGGCGTGGGCGATAGAGGAGTAGGCGAGCAACCGCTTCACGTCGGTTTGCGTGACACCGACGATCGCTCCGACCGCCATTGTGACGATCGCGATCACCCACATGACTGGACGCCAGTCCCAGCTCAGGCCACCGAATGCAACGAAGAAGACCCGCATGCAGTGCGCCGAACGCGGCGATCTTCGTGCCGGCCGCCATGAACGCGGTAATCGACGTCGGCGCGCCTTGATAGACGTCGGGGGTCCACCAGTGGAATGGAGCGCCGGAAAGCTTGAAGAGCAAGGCAATTCCGACCAGCGCGACACCCAGCAGGATCAGCGAGTCGCCCCTGCTCGAAGAGGTGAGCGCGTCGGCGATGCCAGAGAACTGGACGGTGTCGGCGAAGCCGTAGACCATCGCCAGCCCGTAGACGAAGAACGCTGACGAGAACGCGCCGAGCAAGAAGTACTTGACGGCCGCCTCCTGCGACAGCAGCCGGCGCCGACGGGCCATACCGACGAGCAGATAGAGCGGCAACGACAGCACCTCGAGCGCGACGAACATCGTGATGAGATCGTCGGCCGACGAGAACAGCAACATGCCGGCGACCGCGAACATCGCGAGCGGGAACACCTCGGTGTGCGTAAATCCGGCGCGCACGCTGGCTCGCTCGTCGGCTGAACCAGGGACGTCGGCTGCTTGCGCAACGAAATCGCCGTCATCGTCGAACGAGCGGTCGGCGATGAGCAGCAGGCCACCGATCGAGACCGCAAGAATGGTGCCCTGGATGAAGAGCGCGGGGCCGTCCATCGCAACGGCACCCTCGACGACGATCCGCCGCAGGTGGGCAATGCCGGCATTCATGACGACGAACACGAAGGCCGCCACGAGGCCGACAAGGGCCAGCGTGGTCTGGGCGAAGGCCCGTTGCCGGCGCGGCAGGAAGGCCTCGAAGACGACGCCGACAGTGGCCGCCCCGAAGACGATCAGCATCGGCGCAATCGCCCGGTACTCGATGCTCGGTGAGTGGATAGCGAGCGGATCCGGGGTCGAGGCTCCGGGAAGGAGCCCGGCCGCGAACTGCACCATGGCCGCGCTCACCCTCCGCCTCCTGAAGTCGATGCGGACGAAGCGGTGGCGACGGGCACCCTCGGGATCGGGTCGGTATTACCGGTCTGATGCAAGGTCGCGCTAACCGCCGGGCTGATCACGTCGAGAATCGGCCGCGGGTAGAACCCGAGCACCACGATGACCGCAACCACCGGAGCGATGACCCACTTCTCCCGAAGCGACAAATCACGGCTGCCCTCGACGTCCGGCGAGACTGGGCCTGTCATCGTGCGCTGGTACAGGATCAACATGTACAGCGCAGCCAGCACGATGCCCACCGTGCCGAAGGTGGCGGCGACCTTGTAACGGGTGAAGGTGCCGATCAGGACGAGGAACTCGCTGACGAACGTGCTCAGGCCGGGCAGCGCGAGACCCGAAAGGCAGGCGACCAGGAAGGTGCCCGCAAGGACCGGCGTGACCTTCTGCATCCCACCGAAGTCGTTGATACCACGCGACTGGCGGCGCGAAATCATGAAGCCGACGACCAACAGCAGCGCACCGGTGGAGAACCCGTGGTTGACCATGTACAGGGTCGCGCCGGTCTGCCCTTCACTGGTGAACGCGAAGATGCCAAGCGTGATCAAGCCGAAGTGCGACACCGACACGTAGGCCATGAGCCGCAGGATGTCCTTCTGGCCGATCGCTTGTAAGGCGCCGTACAGAACCCCGATCACCGCAAGCGTGAGCACTGTCGGGGTGAACCAGTGCGAGGCGTTCGGGAAGAGGTCGAGGCAGTAGCGCAGGAAGCCGAAGGTGCCGACCTTGTCGAGCACGCCGACGAGCAACACCGTGCCGCCGACGGGCGACTCAGCCGCTGCGTCAGGAAGCCAGGTGTGGAAGGGCCATAGCGGTGCCTTCACGGCGAACGCGACGAAGAAGCCGAGGAACAGCCACCGCTCGTCGTTGACACCCAAGTGCAGGTGCTGCAGCGACGAGTACAGGAATGTGTGACCACCGAGAACATAGAGCCCGATTACTGCGGCCAACATCATGAGGCCGCCGAACAGGCTGTAGAGCAAGAACTTCAGCGCTGCGTAGGACGATCGCGGCGTGCCGGCGGCGCCGATGATGAAGTACATCGGGATGAGCATCGCTTCGAAGAACACGTAGAACAAGAAGACGTCGGTCGCGGCGAACACCCCGATCAGCAACGTCTCCATCGACACGAGCAACCCAAGGTACGTCTTCACACTCCGTTTCGTGCTCTCGCATTCGTGCCACGACGCGAGGATCACGACCGGCCACAGGACAGCAGTCATCAAGATGAGCACTAGGCGATGCCGTCGATGCCCACCGCGTAATGGATGCCGAAAGCCGGGATCCAGCTAGTGCTCTGGTTGAACTGGAAGCGGTCGCCGTGCGGCGCGAACTGGGTAGCCATCGCGATTGTCATTGCCAGCGTCACCAGCGAGACGCCGAGCGCGACCTTCTTCAGCAACGCCACGTTTGTGGCCGGTAGCGCCGCGACGACGCCCGCGCCGGCGAGCGGGATGATGCCGATCACCGTCAGCCAGGGGAAACTCATGGCGCCTCAGCCCCTAACCAGGAGGAGAGTGGCAAGTACGATCACGACGCCGCCGAACATCGACAGCGCGTACGACCGGACGAATCCGGTCTGGAATCGGCGGAAGCGGCTCGACGTCCCGCCGACGAATGCCGCGAAGCCGTTCACGAATCCGTCGATGCCGCGGTTGTCGAAGAACACCAGAAGCCTTGTCAGGTACTGGCCGGGACGCATGAAGACCGACTCGTTGAAGGCATCGCCAAGCAGGTCACGTCGGGCGGCGACCGTGAGCGGCCCGCCAACCGGTGCCAGCGCAGGAACCGGACGTCGACCGTACATCAGCCAGGCTCCCACCACGCCGAGAAGGACGATGCCTGCTGTCCCGAGGCCGATGACCCCGATGGGCTTGAACGCAATGTCAGCAGGCCGTGGCACCACCACGGCGAGGAACTTCGCGAGTCGACCGCTGAGGATCAGCGCATATCCCCCGCCGACCGAACCGATGGCCAAAATCCACATCGGCACGACCATGACGCTGGGCGACTCATGCGGGTGCGCGCCGTCCGCCCACCGCTTCTCACCGAAGAACGTCATCAACATCACGCGCGTCATGTAGAACGCGGTCAGCCCAGCCGCGGCCAGCGCGCACGCACCGAAGATCGCGCCCGAGGTGCCGCCCTTGTGGAACGCGGCCTCGATGATGGCGTCCTTGGTGAACCAGCCGGCAAGGCCCGGAAAGCCAATGATCGCCAGATAGCCGAGCCCGAACGTAATGAAGGTGAACGGCATGTACTTGCGCAGCCCGCCGTAGCGGCGCATATCGACGTCGTCGTTCATGCCGTGCATGACCGAACCGGCGCCGAGGAACAGGCCGGCCTTGAAGAAGCCGTGCGTGAGCAAGTGGGCAATCCCGAAGGCGTACCCGGCTGGCCCGAGTCCGACGGCCAGCATCATGTAGCCGATCTGACTCATCGTCGACGCGGCGAGTGCCTTCTTGATGTCGTCCTTCGCGCAGCCGATGATCGCGCCGAAGAGCAGCGTGACGGTACCGACGATCGCCACGCCAAGCCTGGCGTTCGCGGAGAAGTCGAAGATGAAGTTGGACCGCGCGATCAAGTACACGCCCGCCGTGACCATCGTCGCGGCATGGATCAGGGCAGAGACCGGAGTCGGGCCTTCCATCGCGTCACCGAGCCACGACTGCAACGGCACCTGGGCAGACTTGCCACACGCTCCGAGTAGGAGCAGCAGGCCGATCGTCGTCATGGTCGCCTTCGACGCGTGCGGCGCACCCGCTGCAACATCGGCGAAGCTGAAGCTGCCGAACGTCGCGAACATCACCATGATCGCGATCGACAGACCGAAGTCACCGATCCGGTTGACCACGAACGCCTTCTTTGCCGCGGTCGCGGCCGCCGGCTTGTAGGACCAGAAGCCGATCAGCAGGTACGACGCGACGCCGACGCCCTCCCAACCGACGTAGAGCGCCACGAAGTTGTCGCCGAGCACCAGCAACAGCATGGCTGCAACGAAGAAGTTGAGGTAGGCGAAGAACCGCCGGCGCTCGGGGTCGTGGGCCATGTAGCCGACCGAGTAGATGTGAATCAGCGAGCCGACCCCGGTAATCAGCAAGACGAAACAGATCGACAGCGGGTCGATGAGGAAGTTGGCGTTGGCATGGAAGCCCGCTACCGGCGTCCAGCTGAAGAGATGATTGTCGATCCGGCGATCAGCACCGCTCTTCCCGATCAGGCTGAAGAACAAGATGACGCCGAGCACGAACGAGGCAAGCGGAGCCGCGACGCCGAGGTAGTGACCCCACTTGTTTGTGCGCCGACCCCCGACAAGCAGCACGAGCGAGCTGAAAAGCGGGATCGCGACCAGCAACCAGGTACCTGAGAAGGCACCGCTGGCGGCGGTGAACGGCGCAGCTGCCTCGACAGTCACGGAGTCCTCATCAGTACTTCAGGAGGCTGGCATCGTCGACCGAGGCCGAACGGCGGGTGCGGAACACGGACACGATGATCGCAAGTCCGACGACCACCTCGGCGGCCGCTACGACCATGACGAAGAACGCCATGATCTGGCCGTTCAGGTCGCCGTTGATACGAGAGAACGTAACGAGTGCGAGGTTGCCTGCGTTGAGCATGAGCTCAATGCACATGAACACCACGATGGCGTTGCGGCGCAGGAGTACACCGAGTGACCCGATCGTGAACAGGATCGCGGACAGGTAGAGGTAGTACGTCGGGCTCATGGCTGCCTCGTCCCTGACGGCGGGCCGCCGAGCTCGGCGGGCTGCGGGTTGCGCCCGCGCTCGAGACGCAACTCCTCGACGGCAGGCGGCACGCTCAACTCCGACGGACTCCCGTCGGGCAGCAACGCGGGAGTGTCAACCGCGTTGTGCCGCGCGTATATGCCTGGGCCGGGCAACGGCGTGGGGTGCGTGCCGACCTTGAACCGGTCGCGCATCTGCTCGCGTTGGCCGCGCTTGGGCTCGTGCGGTTCGCGATGCGCCAGCACCATCGCGCCAAGGGCCGCGGTAATCAGCAGTGCGCTGGTCACTTCGAAAGCAAAGATATAGCGGGTGAACAACAGCTTGGCGATCTCGAAGATGTTGCCCTCGCCAGCGATCGGGTTGCCGCCGGAATCCGGAGGGTTGTTCGCCACCGACAGCCCGGCGCTGCTCGTGATCGCGGCCTGGCGAATTCCGGCGAACAACAGCATCAGGAAGCCCAGGGCGGCGACTCCGGCCGCGAGCCGCTGGCCGCGCAGTGTCTCGACCAAGCTCTCGCGAGTATCGACGCCAATCAGCATGAGAACGAACAAGAACAGCATCATCACAGCGCCGGTGTAGACGATGACCTGGACGAACGCGAGGAACGGCGCGTCTTGCGCCGCGTAGAACACCGCCAGTGACAACATGACACCGCCGAGCAGCAGCGCGCCGTGCACGGTGTTGCGCGAGAAGACCATACCGAGGGCAGCGAGCACCGACAGCGGCGCGAAGATCCAGAAGATTGCGGTTTCCGGACCACCGCCGTGCATGCTGTTCGCCGCGAGAATCGCCGCAGGCACTAGTCCTTCACCTCCTCGGTGTGGCTATCGCCGATCATGACGTGCGCCGCAGGCGTGCCGCGGTAGTAGTCCTTGGCGTCAGCCAAGCGCATCGGATGCGGAGGCAACTCCATGCCGGGAGCCAACGGCGCGAGCAGTTGCTCCTTGGTGAAGATGAGGTCGCCGCGGTTATCGTCAGCCATCTCGAACTCGTTGCTCATCGTCAGCGCTCGGGTCGGGCACGCCTCGATGCACAGTCCGCACAGGATGCATCGCAGGTAGTTGATCTGGTAGACGCGGCCGTAGCGTTCGCCGGGCGAGAACCGCTCCTCGTCGGTGTTGTCCGCGCCCTCGACGTAGATGGCGTCCGCCGGACACGCCCAGGCGCACAGCTCGCAACCGACGCACTTCTCCAAGCCGTCGGGATGCCGGTTGAGCACGTGCCGCCCGTGAAAGCGCGGCATCGTGACCTTCTTCTGTTCCGGGTACAGCTCGGTGTTGACCGCCTTGAACATCGTGGCGAAGGTGACACCGAAACCTTTGACCGGCCCGAGGAAACTAGCCATCGATGACCTCGCCAGGACCGGATGCGCTATCCGGATCGTCGGCACGGTCAGGGCCGCCTACGCTGCTTGCCGGGATCGGCACCGGCCGACGCGACGGCAGGTGCTGGCCTGGCATCGGCGGTACCGGGAACCCGCCCGCGTAAGGATCGAACGGCGCCGCACTTGCGAGCTCTTCTTCGGCCTCGCGTTCGCGCCGCTTCTTCTGATCGACGCTGTCGTAGACGAAGGAACCCGCGATGACCACGATGGCCACGATCACGATCCCGTAGATCAGTTGCTTGCGGTCGAGCACCTTGATGGAGGCCTCGGCCATGATCCACAGCAGGTTGGCCGGGATCAGCACCTTCCAGCCGAGCTTCATGAACTGGTCGTAGCGCAGCCGCGGCAGCGTTCCACGCAACCAGATGAAGCCGAATAGGACGGCGAAGAGCTTGCCGAAGAACCAGAGCAGTCGGCCACCAGCCGCTGTTGGCGGCGTGCCACACCGAGACCACGCCCCACGGTGCCCGCCAACCACCCAGGAACAACGTCGTCATCAGCGCAGAGACCGTGACCATGTTGATGTACTCGGCGAGGAAGAACAGCGCGAACTTCAACGAGGTGTACTCGGTGTGGAATCCGCCGACGAGCTCGCCCTCAGCCTCAGGAAGGTCGAACGGCGCCCGGTTGGTCTCACCGACCATCGCGATCGCATAGATCAAGAAGGAGACCGAACGCCGTAAGGCAGAACCAGCGCTGCTGTTGGGCAGCGACGATCTCCGACGTCGACAACGATCCGGATTGGATGAACACGCCGACGAACGACAGGCCCATCGCTACTTCGTAGCTGATCATCTGGGCCGCCGAGCGCACCCCACCGAGCAACGGGTAGGTCGAGCCACTCGACCAGCCCGCGAGCACGATGCCGTAGATACCCATCGAACTCATCGCCAGCACGAACAACACGGCAATCGGAAGGTCGGTGAGTTGCAGGTTGGTGTGCTCACCGAAGATCGAGACCGTCGGACCGAACGGAATCACCGCAAACGCCAGGAACGCCGGGATCGCCGAAATGATCGGCGCCAGGATGAAGACGATCCGGTCGGCAGCGGTGGGGATCAGGTCTTCCTTCAGCGCGAGCTTGATGCCGTCGGCAAGCCCCTGCAACAGGCCGAACGGACCGACCCGGTTGGGGCCGAGGCGTTGCTGCATACGCGCAACCACGCGGCGTTCTGCCCAAATCATGAACAACGTCATGACCATCAAGAACCCGAACACGACGAGGGTTTTAACGATGATCAGCCACCAGATATCGCGGTGGTCAGGCGCAGTGATCACACTCGCGACGAGCTGAGCCGCTGCTGCGTGCGGCATCACCGGGAGCCCCCTTCGAGACTGACGACCGCGCCGGCGCCGACACCGAGGGTACGGTGCACCTCGCTGCCGGCCGATCGAGTGGGCACCCACACCACGCCGTCCGGCATTGCGGTGATGAGCAGGTCGAGCGTGATCGCCGGACCCTCCTTCGTGGCCCGGATGCGTCAGCGGCGCGCCGTCGGCGACGCCCAGCACCCGCGCGGTGGCCGGTGACAGCCGGGCCCGCAACGGCTTCGCGGTGGCTGCGAGGTAGGGCGTCGAGTCTTGCAGGCTGCCGGCGTCGAGCAACTCGTGCCAGGTCGCGAGGATCGCCCGACCAGCACTGAGTTTTGCGGGCGGGCCGGGCTTCAATCGACGGAGCTGCCACGCCACCCGGGCGGGTGCCCAGTGCTTCGAGCTCGGCCCGAGCGGTCCGCAGATCGGGCAACCCAAGATGGACGTCGAGTGCATCGGCGAGCGCATCGAGCACTTCGAGATCGGACAGCTGCCCGGTGTCAGTGAGCGACGCCTCGAAGGGACGCGAGCGGCCCTCCCAGTCGAGGAACGTGCCGGCCTTCTCGACGGCCGCTGCGACAGGGAAGACGACGTCGGCGGCGTCGGTCACATCGGTGCGTCGCAACTCGAGGCTCACCACGAAGCCCGCGGCGTCAATGGCTGCGCGGGCCGCAGCCGGATCGGGCAGGTCGTCGGGGTCGACACCGGCCACCACGAGTGCACCCAACGAGCCACTCGACGCGGCGTCGAGAATGCCGTCAGTGTCGCGACCCGGCTTGGCCGAAATCGTGGTCGCCCAATGCAACCCGACCTGACCGCGCGCGTCGATGTCGGCTGACCGCGCGACCACCAGGCAACAGATTCGGCAGTGCACCCGCTTCGACGGCGCCGCGCTCACCGGCACGACGTGGCACCCAGGCGAGCTTGGCGCCGGTGGCATCAGCCAATGCGACAGCGGCAGACAGCCCGCCGGCCACCCCCGCGAGCCGCTCGCCGACGAGGATCACGCTCGACGGAAGCGCGAGGCCAGCTGCTACCTCGGTCAGTAGCTCCGGCCAACCGCTGGCATCGACGCCGGGCGGAACCTCGACCGTCTCACCCGATGCAAGCACCTGCAGCATGGTCGCTTCGCCACCGGGAACTGTCGCGATCAGCCGACCGCGCATCTTGTCGAGACCGCGCGTCGCAAACGGCGCGATCGACACGACCTTGGCGTGCTTCTTCAATGCGGCCTTGCGCAGCCGCAAGAAGATGATCGGCGATTCTTCCTCGGGCTCGAGCCCGACAAGCAGCACCGTCGATGCCGCTTCCAGGTCGTCGTAGGTCACGTCAAGGAAGCGACCGGCAACGCGCGACCCCAAGAATGCGAGTTCTTCGCCGGAGTGCACGCGGGCGCGGCAGTCGATGTCGTTGGTGCCGAGAGCGACCCGGGCGAACTTCGCGTAGGCGTAGGCGTCTTCGACCGTCAGGCGACCCCCGACGAGCACACCGGCTCCGGCACCGTTACGTGCCGCCGCAAGGCCGGCAGCAGCAGCCCGCAACGCCTCGGGCCACGATGCGGGAACGAGGTCGCCGTCGCTGTCGCGCACCAGGGGCGTGTCGAGCCGATCGGGTGCGGTGGCGTAGCTGAAGGCCCACCGGCCCTTGTCGCAGTTCCACTCTTCGTTGACTTGCGGGTCGACACCAGCCAACCGGCGTAGCATCTTGCCGCGGCGGTGGTCGTTGCGCTGCTGACACCCCGAGGCGCAGTGCTCGCAGATGCTCGGCGATGAGACGAGGTCGAACGGTCGGGCCCGGAATCGATACTGCGTTCCGGTCAGCGCGCCGACCGGGCAGATCTGCACGGTGTTACCCGAGAAGTAGGAGTTGAACGGCTGGTCCTCGTAGACCGCGACCTGTTCGAGCGCGGAGCGCTCGAGCATCTCGATGAACGGGTCGCCGGCGATCTGCTGCGCGAACCGCGTGCACCTGGTGCACAGCACGCAGCGCTCGCGGTCGAGAAGTACTTGCGCTGAAATCGCGATCGGCTTGGGGTAGGTGCGCTTCACGTCGCGAAACCGCGACTCGGAGTAACCGTTCGTCATCGTCTGGTTCTGCAGCGGGCACTCGCCGCCCTTGTCACACACCGGGCAGTCGAGCGGGTGGTTGACGAGCAGCAATTCGATGACGCCGTTCTGCGCCTTCTCTGCCACGGCCGAGGTGTATTGCGTCTTGACGATCATTCCTTCGGTGACCGTGGTGGTGCATGACGCCATCGGCTTCTTCTGGCCTTCGACCTCGACGAGGCACTGACGGCACGCACCCACCGGGTCGAGCAGCGGGTGCTCGCAAAAGCGCGGCACCTGGACGCCGACAAACTCGGCAGCTCGAATCACCAGCGTGCCCTTGGGTACCGAAACCTCGAACCCATCGACGGTGAGCGTGACCAGATCGGAGCGGGCCGGCTGGTTCGCGCCCCCAGCGGCTGGCGGGTTCGTCGTCACGGTCATCAGGCACTCGCTCCGGCAAAGACGGTCGACGCGACCGGATCGAAAGGGCAACCCTTGCCGTCGAAGTGGGCGACGTACTCGTCGCGGAAGTACTGGATCGACGAGGTCACCGGGCTGGTCGCGCCGTCGCCTAGAGCACAGAACGCGCGGCCGAGAATGTTCTCGGAGAGGTCGAGCAGCGTCTCGATGTCCTGCTCGTCGCCCATGCCACGCTCAAGGCGTTCGAGGATCTGGACGTACCAGAAGACTCCCTCGCGGCACGGCGTGCACTTGCCGCACGACTCGTGCGCGTAGAACTCACTCCAACGCAACACCGCCCGCACCACACAGGTCGTTTCGTCGAAGAGCTGCAGGGCGGTTGTTCCCAGCATCGAACCGTTCGCCGCCGGCCCTTCGAAATCGAGCGGGACGTCGAGGTGCTCGGCGGTGAACAGCGGAGTCGACGAGCCACCCGGCGTCCAGAACTTCAGTTCGTGACCCTCGCGCATGCCGCCGGTCGCGTCGAGCAACTCGCGCAACGTGATACCGAGCGGCGCTTCGTACTGGCCGGGCCGCGCGACGTGGCCAGAAAGCGAGAAGATCTTGAATCCGGGTGACTTCTCGGTGCCCATCTTCTTGAACCAGGCGGCTCCACCGCGCACGATCGCCGGGACACTCGAAATCGTCTCGACGTTGTTGATGACGGTCGGGCAGGCGTAGAGGCCTTCGATCGCGGGGAACGGCGGCCGCAACCGTGGCTGGCCACGGAAGCCTTCGAGCGATTCGAGCAGCGCGGTCTCTTCGCCGCAGATGTAAGCACCCGCGCCGATGTGCACGACGACGTCGATGTTGAACCCGGAACCGAGCACGTCCCGCCCGATGAACCCGGCGGCCTTCGCCTCTTCGACCGCGTTGAGCAACCGGCGTACGACGTGCAGCACCTCGCCGCGGACGTAGATGAATGCCTGGTTCGCGCGGATCGCGTACGCCGAGATCAGCACGCCCTCGAGCAGCGTGTGCGGGCTCGCCATCATCAGCGGAATGTCTTTGCAGGTGCCCGGTTCGCTCTCGTCGGCGTTCACGACCAGGTAGTGCGGCTTCCCGTCACCTTGCGGAATGAAGCCCCACTTCATGCCGGTCGGAAAGCCGGCACCGCCGCGACCCCGCAGCCCGGAGTCCTTGACCATGGCAATCAGCGCGTCGGGCTCCATCGCGAGCGCCGCGCGCAGCGAGTCGTAACCGCCACCGCGCCGGTAGGAGGCCAGAGTCCAGGAACGCGGCGTACCCCAGTTCGCCGTCAGGACTGGCGTGAGCGCGAAGGTCATGCGGGGTCCTTGCTCTCGATTGCAGGAGCAGCGTCGCCGCGCTCTTTCGCCAACTCGACGCCGACGAGCGACTCGGGGCCAGCGGAGGGGCCCTCGTTGACCAACGCGTCGGCGAAGCCAGCAAGCACGCGCGAGGTCTCGACGTGTGTGATCAGCGATGCGCCACGCGTCGGCACCGGCAGGTCGCCCGCGCGCAACTTGTCGACGAGTTCCTTAGCGCTCTCGACGGTCTGGTTGTCGAAGAACTCCCAGTTGACCATCACGACAGGGGCGTAGTCGCACGCCGCGTTGCATTCGATGTGCTCGAGGGTCACCTTGTTGTCTGGCGTGGTACCGGCGTTGCCGACGCCGAGATGTTCTTTCAGCGCAGCGAAAATGGCGTCGCCGCCGAGGATCGCGCACAGGGTGTTCGTGCAGACGCCGACGTGATAGTCGCCGCAACTACGCCGCTTGTACATCGTGTAGAACGTGCTCACCGCGGCGACCTCGGCCGTCGTGAGGCCGAGCAGTTCGGCGACCAGCTTGATGCCGTCGGGTGACACGTAACCCTGTTCGGCCTGCACGAGGTAGAGCAGCGGCATCATCGCCGACCGCGCCCGTGGGTATCGCGCGATGACCTGCGCGCCGAGCTCGCGGACGCGCGCCTTTGCGTCGTCCGACAGCGGATCGGCGAGCGACGCACCCGGGCCTAGCCGCGGATCGAGCGTGACGGTTGGTAAGCCATTCGGCTCACGATGGCTGTGACTTCGTGGACTCAACGGTCGCACCCGCCCATCACCGGGTCGAGGCTCGCAACCGACGCGATGACGTCGGCGATCAGGCTGCCTTCGCATACCGCCGGGACCGCCTGCAGGTTCACGAACGATGGCTCGCGCAGGTGCACCCGATACGGCTTGGTGCCGCCATCACTAACCAGATGGACGCCGAGTTGCCCGCGTGGTGATTCGATCGGCACGTAGACCTGGCCGGGCGGCACATGGAAGCCCTCGGTGACCAGCTTGAAGTGGTGGATCAGCGACTCCATCGAGGTCGCCATGATGTGCCGGATGTGATCGAGTGAGTTGCCCATGCCGTCAGCACCGAGGGCTAGCTGTGCCGGCCACGCGATCTTCTTGTCCTCGACCATCACCGGGCCTGGGCGCAGCCGATCGAGGCACTGCTCGACGATCTTGACCGACTCGCGCATCTCGTCCATGCGCACCAGGAACCGCGCGAAGTTGTCGCCGTCTTGTTGGGTCGGGACGTCGAACTCGTAGGTCTCGTAGCCGCTGTAGGGCTGGCTCTTGCGCAGGTCCCACGGCAACCCGGCTGCGCGCAGCAGCGGGCCGGTGACGCCGAGCGCGACGCAGGCGTTGACGTCGAGATAGCCGACGCCCTGCAGCCGGGCGATCCAGATCGGCTGGCCGGTGAGCAGGTTGTGGTACTCGTCGATTCGCCCCGGCATCAGCTGCACGAACTCGCGGATCTTCTCGACCGCGCCAGGAGGCAGATCTTGGATGACACCGCCCGGGCGGACGTACGCGTGGTTCATGCGCAGGCCGCTGATCATCTCGAAGATGTCGAGGATGAGTTCGCGCTCGCGAAACGCGTAGAGCATCGCCGACAGCGCACCAACCTCCAGACCGCCGGTGCCGAGCCAGACCAGGTGCGAGGAGATCCGGTTCAGTTCCATCATCATCACCCGGATCACCTGCGCGCGCACCGGAACTTCGTCGGTGATGCCGAGCAGCTTCTCGACAGCCATCGAGTAGGCCGACTCGGTGAACAGCGGCGACAGGTAGTCGGCGCGGGTGAGGAACGTGACGGCCTGCGTGAAGTTGCGGTACTCGCAGTTCTTCTCAATGCCCGTGTGCAGGTAGCCGATAGCGAGCCTGGCCTGCGTGACGGTCTCACCGTCGAGTTCGAGGATCAGGCGCAGCACTCCGTGCGTCGACGGGTGCTGCGGACCCATGTTGACGACGACGCGCTCGGCATGTTCGCTCGTTACATCTGCCGCGACGTCGTCCCAGTCGCCACCGGTCACCGTGTAGACGCGGCCCTCAGTGGTCTCGCGCACACCCGCGTATGGATCGGTCGTGGTGCTCACGCGTATTGCCTCCGCTCATCTGGCGGCGGAATCGTGGCGCCCTTGTACTCGACGGGGATGCCGCCGAGCGGGTAGTCCTTGCGCTGCGGATGTCCGGGCCAGTCGTCGGGCATCATGATGCGCGTCAACGCGGGATGCCCGTCGAAGATGATGCCGAACATGTCCCAGGTCTCGCGCTCCTGGAAGTCCGCGGTCGGCCAGACCGCAACGACCGACGGTACATGCGGATCGTCGTCCGGCGCGGCGACCTCGAGCCTGATCCGCCGGTTGTGTGTCATCGACGTCAGCTCGTACACGACGTGCAGCTCGCGGCCGGCGTCCATCGGATAGTGCACGCCGGACAGCGACGAGAGCAGCTCGAACCGAAGGTCCTGGTCGTCGCGCAACGGCTGGGCCAGGTCGCGGAGCTTCTCCCGGCGCACGTGCAGCGTGAGTTCGCCGCGGTCGACGATCGACCGCTCGATCGCCTGCGCCACGTTCGGATAGGCCTGTGCGAGCGCATCGGCGACCTCGTCGAAGTACCCGCCGTAAGGACGTGGCGTCGAGGGCAACAGCGCTGGCGCGACCGGCTGATCGCTCACCGAAGCAGACCCTTCATCTCATGGGTCGGCACGGCCTCTAGCGCCTCGAGCTCCCTCTCGTGCGCTTGCTTCTTCGCGTTCGGGCCAAGCTTCATGACCTGAATGCGCTCGTGCAGTTCGAGGATCGCGTGCATCAACATCTCGGGTCGCGGCGGGCAGCCTGGTAAGTACATGTCGACAGGGACGACATGGTCGACGCCCTGCACGATCGCGTAGTTGTTGAACATGCCGCCCGACGATGCACAGACGCCCATCGCGAGCACCCACTTGGGCTCGACCATCTGGTCATAGATCTGGCGCAGCACCGGTGCCATCTTCTGGCTGACCCGACCGGCCACGATCATCAAGTCGGCCTGGCGCGGCGAGGCCCGAAAGACCTCCATGCCGAAGCGAGCAAGGTCGTAGCGGCCGGCGCCCGACGCCATCATCTCGATCGCGCAACAGGCCAAGCCGAAGGACGCCGGCCACAGCGAGTTCTTCCGCGCGGTGCCGGCGAGCTTCTCGACGCTGGTCAGCAGGAAGCCGCTGGGCAGATTTTCTTCAAGACCCATGTCTGGTTCTCAGTCCCATTCCAGTCCGCCGCGTCGCCACACGTACACGTAGGCGACGAACACGGTAAGGATGAAGAGCACCATTTCGACGAGCCCGAATACCCCGAGGTGCTGGAACGCAACGGCCCACGGGTACAAGAAGATGATCTCGATGTCGAAGACGATGAACAGCATCGCGGTCAGGTAGTACTTCACCGGGAACTTGCCACCGCCGACCGGTTGCGGAGTCGGCTCGATGCCGCACTCGTACGCGTCGTACTTCGCCCGGTTGTAGCGCTTCGGTCCACTGAGACTGCCCATGAGAATGGAGAACACGGCGAAGCCCGCAGCAAGCAGGAACAATGCGAGGACGGGCAGGTAGCTGGCGTTGGTACTCACCGCAGTTCCTCACTCCCTTGCATACCAGGCTTGCCGACTGGGGCCGTGTCAGTCTAGGTGGGTGCGAAGCGCGTCCTGCGCGCGGGTCAGGCGGCTGGGGCGATCCGGGTGAGTCCGTTGATGACGCGGTCCATGGCGTCGCCGCCCTTGGGATCGGTGAGGTTCGCCAGCATCTTCAAGGTGAACCGCATGATCGTCGGATGCGACATCCCGTGCCGTGTGAGTAGCCGCATGACACCGGGCTTGCCGATCAGATTCACGAACACCCGCCCGAGTGTGAAGTAGCCGCCGTAGCGGTCGTCGAGCGCCTTCGGATAGCCGTGCAGGGCACGCTCGCGAGGGAGTCCGGCCGGTCGCGCCAACGCCTGCGCGATGATCTCGGCGGCCAGCTCGCCGGACTCCATCGCGTACGCGATGCCCTCGCCATTGCAGGGATTCACCATGCCGCCGGCGTCGCCGACCAGCAGCACTCCGCGGTCGTAGTGCGGCTTGCGGTTGAAGCCCATCGGCAACGCCGCGCCGCGCACCGGACCCGCGCGCGTGCTCCTCGTCGAATCCCCACTCCTTGGGCATGCCCGCCGTCCAGCGCTTGAGCAGTTGCCGGTAGTCGACGTTGCGGAAGGAGGCGGAGGTGTTCAAGATGCCCAGACCGACGTTGCTCGTGCCGTCGCCCATGCCGAACACCCAGCCATAGCCCGGGCAGCAGCCGGTCCTTGCCCTCGTGGCGGTCCCACAGCTCGAGCCACGACTCGAGCCAGTCGTCGTCGTGGCGCGGCGACTCGAAGTAGCGGCGATACGCCACTCCCATCGGCCGGTTCTCTCTGCGATGCAGGCCGAGCGCGAGTGAGAAGCGGCTCGAGTTGCCATCGGCCGCGACGATGACCGGCGCCTTGAACATGACGTCGCGCTCAGCTGCCGACCGGGCGTGCCATGACGCCCACCACGCGCCCCGAGCCGCCGTCGATCACCGGCTGCGTTGCGGGGGTCTGCTCGTGCAGCGCGACGCCGAGCTTCTGCGCCCGCCGCGCGAGGATCTGATCGAAGTCGAGCCGAGTGCGGACCAGCCCGTAGTCGGGGAAACTCGCCAGCTCGGGCCACGGCAATTCGACCCGCATACCGCCGGCCAGGATGCGCAGGCCCTTGTTCTGCAGCCAACCCGCCTCGGGGCTGGTGTCGATGCCCAGCTTCACCAGCTGGGTGACCGCCCGTGGTGTGAGGCCGTCGCCGCAGACCTTCTCCCGAGGGAAGGCGGACTTCTCGAGCAGGGCGACCGCGAGACCGGCTTGGGCGAGGTGCGCGGCAGTCGCGGACCCGGCAGGCCCGGCACCCACCACGATCACGTCGGCTTCGGTGGTCGGCGTCCCGGCCGGAACGGAATCAGCGAGTACCGCAGACGCCGTCGACGCCGGGATCGACTCCGCGTAACCGCCGTCGACTGCCTTGCCTGTCACGGATTCACCACCTAGGCCGAAGCGGGTACGCCGCGCGCCGTTCCAAGGCGGCCCCGAAGAGACCATTGTGAACAGGTTCACGAGAGCGGCTGGAGAAGCATATGCCGTCGGCGGGCACGCTACGCCGCCGACCGCTTGGCCCGATGGACGGCAACGATCCCGCCGGTGAGGTTACGCCAGGCGACGCTGCTCCAGCCCGCGGCTTGGATCTGCTGGGCCAGCTCCGCCTGGGCTGGCCAGGCCTTGATCGACTCCGCGAGATAGACGTAGGAGTCGGGGTTGGAGCTGACCCTCTTCACCACCGAAGGCACGACGTCCGAGGTAGGCGTCGTACAGCCGGCGAAACGGCGTCCAGGTCGGTGAGCTGAACTCGCAGATCACCAGTCGCCCGCCCGGCTTCGTGACCCGTCGCAGGTCGCGCAACGCGGCATCGACATCGTGGACGTTGCGCAGGCCGAACGAGATCGTGACGGCGTCGAAGGACTCGTCGGCGAACGGTAGCGCCAGAGCGTCGCCGGCGACGAAGCACACGCCGCCGACGTCCGCCCCGCCGCGTTGCCGGGCACCCTGACGCAACATGCCGAGGGAGAAGTCGCAGGCGACGCAGTCGGCGCCGGCGGTGGTGAACGACGCCGACGAGGTCCCGGTACCGGCGGCAACGTCGAGCACCTTCTCGCCTTCGGCTGCTCCGACCGCACGGGCGACTGCCTTGCGCCAGATCCGGTCCTGACCAAGGGACAGGACGTCGTTGACCAGGTCATATCGCGGGGCCACGTCGTCGAACATGGCCGCCACTTCTGCCGGCTGCTTGCCCAGGTCAGCGCGGGTGGGCGTCACAACGTCCCGCCGCTTGCCACTGCGTCAACGGCCGCCCAATCGACCGCCACCCCCGCCGTCCGGATTCGATCCCTTGTCTCGTCATCGCACATCGCGCCACGCAGACCCGCCTCGAAGAGAACCGACGGCGCGACGCCGAGCCGGCTGGCGATCTGGTGCTCGCGACCAAGATCGGTACCGAACATCGCCGGGTCGTCGGTGCCCAGTGAGCAGCTGACGCCAGCGGCGACGAGAAGCGGCAACGGATGGACGCCGAGGTCGCTGACACTGCGGGTGCGCAGATTCGACGTCGGGCACACGTCGAGCACGATCTGGCGAGCCGCCAACTCGGCTGTCAGGTCGGCGTCGTCGATCGCCGCGATCCCGTGCCTGATGCGGTCAGCCTGCAGAGCTTCCATCGTCTCCCTGATCGACTCGGCGCCCGCCGATTCGCCGGCATGCGGAACCGACGCGAGCCCTCCTGCCTTGGCGATCTCGAACGCGCGCTTGTACGGCTGCGGCGCAAAGCCCGCCTCGGGACCGCCGAGGCCTAGCCCGACGATGCCGCGGTGACGGTAGGCCACCGCCCGGCGCGCGAGTTCCTCGGTCGCCTCGACGTCGGCTCCTCGGTAGGAGTCAGGCGTGAGGCGGACGACGACACCGTGCTCTTCCTGCGCCTGCTGGGCGCCGTCGCAGTAACCCTCGAAGAGGTCGTCCCACCGCACACCACGAGCGACCCGCTCGATCGGGGAGAAGATGGCTTCGAGGTAGACAGCGCCGTAACTCGCCGCCTGCGCCGCATAGTCGACCACGATCTGCCGGAAGTCGTCGGCGGTGCGCATCACGTTGGTGGTCAGGATCCAGACCTCAATGAAGTGCGCGAAATCGGTGAACTCATACAGCGCGGTCAGCTCGTCGACGCTGTCGACCGGCAGCGGCAGGTCGTTGCGTCGCGCAAGGTCGAGAAGGGTGCGCGGCTGGACCGTCCCCTCGAGGTGGACGTGCAGCTCGATCTTCGGATAATCCGCCACGGCTAGCTGGCGACTAAGGGGAGCACCCGCTGCGCGCCCGACGCTGGGCGCTGCGCGCCGGGAGCGGTCGAGGCGAAGTGGGACGCGATCCGCTCGTCCGGCTCGGGATCGTCGGCCGGCGTCCAATGCACCCGCAGGTGGTTGTACAGCGTGTCGCGCTGCGCCGGCACTCGATCCGCCGACCGGATCAGGTGGATCAGCTCGGTCAGGTTCCAGCGGTGCCGGGCGCCGGCCGACGACACCACGTTCTCCTCGAGCATCACCGATCCGAGGTCGTCGGCGCCGTAGTGCAACCCGAGCTGGCCGACCTCCTTGCCGAGGGTCAGCTGCGACACCTGCAGGTGCGCGATGTTGTCGAAGAACAGCCGGGCCACCGCGAGCAGCCGCAGGTACTCCAGCGGCGTCGCCAGCGTGCGCCCGCGCAGGTGGTTGTTCTCCGGCTGGTACGTCCACGGGATGAACGACCGGAAGCCGCCCGTGCGATCCTGCACGTCGCGGATCATCCGCAGGTGCTCGATGCGCTCGGCGTTCGTCTCGCCGGTGCCCATCATGAAGGTCGCGGTCGACTGCACCCCGAGCTTGTGCGCGGTCTCCATCACCTCGAGCCACACCGCGCCGGTCTCCTTCAGCGGCGCGATCGCGTGCCGCGGCCGCTCGGTCAAGATCTCGGCTCCGGCCCCGGCGAACGAGTCGAGCCCGGCGCCGTGCAGCCGGGTGATGACTTCGGCGAAGGACAGCCCGGACGTCCGGGCGATGTGCACGACCTCGGATCCCCCGAGCGAGTGCAGCGCCAGCGATGGGTACGCGGCGCGCACGGCCGAGAAGGTCTGCTCGTACCACTCGATGCCGAGGTCGGGATTGTGGCCGCCCTGCAGCATGATCTGCGTCGCCCCGAGTTCAACCGCCTCGCCGCAGCGGCGCAGGATCTCCTCGAGCGGATGAGTCCACGCTTCCTCGTGCTTTGGCGCTCGGTAGAACGCGCAGAACTTGCACGCCGTGACGCAGGCGTTGGTGTAGTTGATGTTGCGGTCGATCAGGTAGGTCGCGATGCCAGCAGTCGTCACCGAAGCGGCGGCGGCGGGCCGCGTCGGCCGCGCGGCCGAGCGCGTGCAGCGGTGCCTCCGTATAGAGCTCGAGTGCGTCGGACGCCGAGATGCGGCCGCCGTCGGCGGCTCGATCGAGCAACATGCGCAGGTCAGCCACGCAGGAGAGCCTAGTCGGCCCCTGGATCGGTCAGCGGACGCCCGCGTGCGGGCCGGTCTGGCACAGCGTGCGCAGCGTGGTGACCACGACCTCGTTCGGCGTCCCCTTCTCGATCTCGGTGTCGGCCCCCGTAGCCCGTCGGACGCCGCTCCGCCGAGAGCACCGCCACCCGCGTCGCGGGTGAGACCGCCCGGATTCGCTCGATGGCCTCGAGGCCGTCCATCACCGGCATCGAGATGTCGATGACCACCAGATCGGGCTGTAGCTCGGTGACGAGCTCCACCGCCTCGAACCCGTCGCTGGCCTGTCCGACGACCTCGAAGTCGGGCTCAAGCGACAACAGCGTGCGCATCAACTCTCGGATGCCGGCTGCATCGTCGGCGACGATCACGCTGTACGTCTCGACGCCTGGGGCGGGGCCGGGGGCGGGGCGGGGTGCGGGAATGGGCACAGCCATGCGGTCGATGGTGACAGCAATCGCCTGCGGCGCAGCGTCGAAACGCGCAGGTTGATCACTTAGGACGATCTGACTACCCGACGAGTAGTCGAACGGGTCACACGTCAGCGAACGTCGGCTCCTCAAACCGGGCTAGCCCGATGCGCGGGCCGACCCGGTGCGCGAACTCGGCGAGGCCCGCGAGCTGCCGGTCGCCGAGCGAAAAATCGAGCGTCTGGAAGTAGCGCACGAGGGCGGCCGCTTCGAAGTCCTCCCATCGGGCGGCCGACTGCGGCGACCTCCTCGACCCGAGCGAGCGAGATCTCGCGCGAACGCACAAAGGCATCGTGGACTTCTTTGACGAGGCCAGGATGGTCAGTGGCGAACTGGCGGCGAGCCGCCCACACAGCGAAAACCATCGGTAGCCCGGTCCAGTCGCGCCAGGCCGCACCCATGTCGTGAACGTCGAGGCCCAAACGCGGCCCGTCGTGCAGCGTCGCGCGCAGCGCCGCGTCGCCGATGAGCACCGCCGCTGGAGCTTCGAGCATCATCGCGGGCAGGTCCGGCGGACACGTCAGGTACCGAGGGCGGACGCCGATCCGCTCCTCGAGCAGCATCTTCGCCAACTCGATCGTCGTCCGGCTGGTCGATCCCAGCGTCACCAGCTCGCCGTCCAGCTGCTCAAGCGGCAACTGACTGACGAGCACGCATGACATCACCGGGCCGTCCGAGCCGACAGCCAAGTCAGGCAGCACAGTGAGCTCGTCGGCATGCCGCAGGTACTCGACAACGCTGATCGGCGCGATGTCGAGATCGCCGGCAACCAGGCGGTCACTGAGCCGATCAGGGGTATCGCGGCGAAGGTCGACGTCGAGCAACGCACCGGAGTGGACCAAACCCCAATACAACGGCAGGCAGTTCAGGAACTGGATGTGACCAACGCGCGGGCGGGGAATTGTCATGCGTCCGCAGCTTCGTCGACGGTGTCGGGGACGTCCTCGCGGGCGGCCCGCAACTGCGCCTTCGTTCGGCGCCGCAGCGCCGCTTCGTGGAGTTGCGCCGACATCGCGTCGCGCTGCCGGGCCAGCAACACGAAGCTCGCGAGACCCGAGAGCACGAGTGCGATCGCCACTAACAAGACGCCGTCTCTGACCCGGACCAGCCACAACACGACGAGTGCGACGACGAAGAGCGCCAACCGCAACGTCGTGTACCGCAAGATCGCATGCGGACGGCGCGGCGCGGGCTGATCGGCGTCCGCGCTGTCGGGGTTGATGCTCGCAGGCACGTCAGACCGGCATGGGTTGCGGGACATCACGTCGGCCCGTGTCAGGACCGTCGAAAACGCGGATCACGTTGTAGCGCGTATCGCGCTCGACCGGCGTGAAGCCGGCGTCGCGAATGAGCTCGAGGAGGTCGTCGCGGTGCATCGTGTTCGGTGTGCCGAAGTGGTCGGCGTCGTGCGTGATCTTGTACTCGACCACCGATCCGTCGAGGTCGTCGGCGCCATGCGACAACGCGAGCTGCGAGGTCGTGAGGCCGTGCATCACCCAGAACGCCTTGACATGCGGCACGTTGTCGAACAGCAGCCGGGAGACGGCGAAAGTCTTCAGCGCCTCGGCGCCGGTCGCCATCGGCTGGGTCATGAGCCGGTTGCGCGGGTCGCCGCTCGCGTCGTGCTGGAAGCGCAGCGGAATGAACACCACGAAGCCACCGGTCTCGTCTTGAAGCTCGCGCAGGCGTAGCACGTGATCGACCCGATGCCGGGGCTCTTCGATGTGACCGTAGAGCATCGTGCACGGCGTCTTCAGGCCCTTCGAATGGGCCAGCCGATGGATCCGCGACCAGTCTTCCCAGTGCGTCTTGTGGTCGACGATCTTCTGCGCGCACTTCCCAGTCGAAGATCTCGGCGCCGCCACCTGTCAGCGACTCGAGCCCGGCGTCGATGAGCTCGTCGAGGATCTCGTCGGCCGACAGCCCTGAGATCTCTTCGAACCAGTGGATCTCGGTCGCGGTGAACGCCTTCAGCGCGACACCCGGCAGCGCTTCCTTCAGCGCTTTCAGCGAGCGCGGGTAGTACCGCCACGGCAAGGTCGGGTGCAAGCCGTTCACGATGTGCAGCTCGGTGATGCCCTCGGGCTCCATCTGCTTGGCGAGCGCCACGGCCTGTTCGATGCGCATCGTGTAGGCGTCGGTCTCGCCGGGCTTGCGCTGGAAACTGCAGTAAGCGCACGACGCGGCGCACACGTTCGTGAGGTTCAGATGCCGGTTCACGTTGAAGTAGGTGCGGTCACCGTTCTTCTGGGTGCGCACGTAGTGGGCGAGCTCGCCGAGCCACGCCAGGTCGTCGCTCGCGTACAGCGCCACCCCGTCGTCGTAGCTCAATCGCTGCGCCGGCAAAAACCTTGTCTTCGAGTTCGCGCTTGCGTCCGGTATCCACGGTTCAAGCATGCACGGCCTGCGTTTGATCAGGTGCGTTCGGGGCGCACAACTGCGTGTGGTCCGGCACCACGCCCGGACGACCATTCGTTACGGACAGCGATCATGTGGCGACTGTTAGCCCCTATCGGGCCTCTTGTACCCCAATTCCGCTACTAGGAGTGACCGTCTCGTAACGACCACCCCGACTTTTTTGTCCGCAACGCAACTAACGTGCGCCAAAAGCAGACGAGACGACACATCCGCGTGTACACATCTGTGAGGGGTCCCGCGAAAGCAATTCGCAGCACCGCGTCCCGCAGAAAGGCACATCACAGTGGAGAACCGTGACCGGCTCCTGACACCCGGAGAGGTTGCCAGCTTGTTTCGGGTCGACCCGAAGACCGTGACACGCTGGGCAGCTTCCGGCCGGATCGGCAGCATCCGCACGCCCGGGGGCCATCGGCGCTTCCGGGAATCCGAGGTTCGCGCCCTGTTGCGCGGCGACTCCGATCTCGACTCGATCGGCTCGCTGGCATTGGAAGCATCCGAGGGCTGACCTTCGGGCACGACCTGACGTTCGGGGACGGGTGCGGCTAGCTCGCCGATGCGCCCGTCCCAACGCGTGAACAGATCATGATCGACGCCCAGAACGTCAAGGATCTTGCCTGCGACGAAGTCGACCAACTGCTGCATGGTCTTGGGCTTGCTGTAGAACGCCGGACTCGCAGGTAACACGACAGCGCCGGCCGCATCGAGGGTGACCAGATGGCGCAGCGTCGCGCCGGTGAGTGGCATTTCACGCGGGACGACGATCAGCGGGCGCCGTTCCTTCAATGACACATCTGCGGCCCGTTGGAGCAGATCCTTCGACAGCCCGATCGCGATGCCGGCAACCGCTGCCGTGCTGGCGGGCACGACGACCATGCCCCGCGCGAGATACGAACCGCTCGACGGGCCGGCCGCGAGGTCGCCGGGCGACCAGAAACGGACGTGATCGATCGCGTCCACCGCCGCGAGAGGTAAGTCCATAGGCAGATCGGCATCAAGCCGTGACGTCAGCCATGCGTGGAGGCTGTCGGGGTCGTCGTGCCAAGCGATGCCGGTTTCATCGAGCAACGTCAGCCGCGCGGCCCGCGACACGACCAGGTCGACGGGTAGCCCGGCGTCCAGCAGGCCGCGCAGAACCGCTGCGGCGTAAGGGGTTCCGCTGGCGCCACTGACACCGACGATCCACGGCACCCGCCCCGCGCCGGTCATCCCCGCGCTGCTCATCCCCACCCAGTCATCCCCGGAGCCCGCGCGACAGCAGGTCGGCAACCGCGAAACAGAACAGCCCGATGCCGACGAAACCGTTGACGGTGAAGAACGCGCGGTTGACCTTGGAGAGGTCGTCAGGCTTCACCAGATGCTGCTCGTAGGCCAGCGCGACGGCTGCGGCGGCGACCCCCGCCGTCCATGTCCAGCCGAGATGCGCGAGCACGCCGAACCAGAGCAGCAGCAACACCGTCGCGTAGTGCGCGACCCGCGAGAAGGCCAAGGCGACCTGCGGCCCGAACCGCGCCGGCAACGACTTGACGCCGATCTCGCGGTCGATCCGGTAGTCCTGCAGGGCGTAGATGATGTCGAAGCCGCCGATCCAGCAACCGACCGCGAGGCCGAGCACCACCGCCGTCCATGACCAGCGACCGGTCACGGCCATCCACGCGCCGATCGGACCGATCGTCTGGGCGAGGCCGAGCACCGCGTGCGGCGCCCAGGTGAACCGCTTCGCGTACGGGTAGGCAGCGAGGACGATCGCCGCGACCGGAGCGAGCACGAAGCAGACCCGGTTGAGGGCGCCGCGGCGACCATGAGGACCACGAGCGCGACGATCGCGCCCGCCCACGCCGTCCGCAGGCTGACAACGCCGGTGACGAGTTCGCGCCCTTGCGTTCGCGGGTTGCGCGCGTCGATGTGGCGGTCGACGATGCGGTTGACCGCCATCGCGAAGGTGCGTGCGCCGACCATCGCGATCGTGACCAGTGCAAGTTGCCGCCAGTGCACGTGGCCGTTGACACTCAGCCATCGCCGTCAGCGCAGCGATGTAGGCGAACGGCAGCGCGAACACCGAATGCTCGAACCGCACCAGGTCGAGGAACGCCTTGACCCGGCCGGGCGTCCGCGCAGCCGGGGTCAACGGCAGCGGTCGCGCTCATGAAATGCCGAACTCCTTCCAGCGGGCGGTCACTCGCTCGACGACCGCGGGATCCTGCGTGATCATCTCCGGCCAACCGCGGGTGTAGCCCTCGGTCGGCAACTTTGCGGTCGCGTCGATGCCGACCTTGCCGCCCCAGAACTGCTGGTAGCTCGCGTGATCGAGGTGGTCGACCGGGCCGACGGATTGCACCAGGTCGTGGGCTGTAGTCGACGTTGCCGAACGCGCGCCAGGCCACCTCGGAGTAGTCGTGCACGTCGCAGTCGGCGTCGACGACCACGATCAGCTTCGCGAGCGACAACATGCCGGCGCCCCAGATCGCGTGCATCACCTTGTGTGCGTGCTTCGGGAATCGCTTGTCGATGCTGACGATCACGCAGTTGTGAAACACGCCCTCGACCGGCATGTCCATGTCGACGATGTCGGGGATCAGCAACTTCACCAGCGGCAGGAAGATCCGCTCGGTCGCCTTGCCCAGCGGCCCGTCCTCTGCGGCGGTCGACCGACCACGATCGCTCTGGAAGACCGGGTTCTTCTGCATCGTCATGCAGTCGATCGTCAGAGCCGGGAAGGGCTCGACCGGCGTGTAGAAACCGGTGTGGTCGCCGAACGGCCCCTCGGGCCGCCGCTCGCCCGGCTCGAGCCAACCCTCGAGGACCACCTGCGCGTCGGCCGGCACCTGCAGCGGCACCGTCACGCAGTCGACCATCTCGACCCGCTCCTGCCGCAAGAAGCCCGCGAACAGGTACTCGTCGATGTCGCTGGGCAGCGGCGCGGACGCCGCGTACGTCACCACCGGGTCGCAGCCGAACGCGATCGCCACCGGCAGTCGCTCGCCTCGCGCTCGGCGACGGCGTGATGGGCGTTGGAGTCCTTGTGGATCTGCCAGTGCATCGCGATCGTGCGTGCGTCGTGCCGCTGCAACCGGTACAGCCCGAGGTTGCGCTGGCCGGTCTCCGGGTGCTTGGTGTGAGTCAGTCCGAGGTTGAAGTACGAACCGCCGTCGTCGGGCCAGGTGTGCAGCGCGGGCAAGGACATCAGGTCGACCTTGTCGCCCTTCACCACGACGTCCTGGCAGTCGCCCTTGCGCACCCTCTTCGGCGGGACGTCGCGCAGCTGGCCGAGCTTGCTCATCGCATCCTTGAGACCGGCGAAGCCGTTCGGCAGTTCGGGCTTGAGCAGGTCGCCGATGCGTGCGCCGATCTCGTCGAGGTCGTCGACGCCGAGCGCCTTGGCCATCCGGGCGGTGGTGCCGAACACGTTCATCGCCAGCGGCAGCTTCGAGCCCTTGACGTTCTCGAACAGCAGCGCCGGACCGCCGGCGCGCACCACCCGGTCGACGATCTCGGTGATCTCCAGATACGGATCGACCTGCGCCTTGACCCGCACGAGGTCGCCGTCCTTCTCCAGGCGCTCGAGGAACTCGGGCAGGTCGGCGAAGCTCATGGGATCAAGTATCGCGGGTCGCCCCGGATGGCGCCCACCGGCAGCCCGGCCGACTCACACGCCGGCGTAGGAGTGCATGCCGCTGATGAAGATGTTCACGATGAAGAAGTTGAAGATGATCGAGGCGAACCCGAGCATCGCGATGTAGGCGGCATTGCGTCCGCGCCAGCCCGCCGTCGCCCGCGCGTGCAGGTAGCCGGCGTAGATCACCCAGGTGATGAACGCCCAGGTCTCCTTCGGGTCCCACTGCCAGTAGTGACCCCACGCATACTCCGCCCAGATCGCGCCGGCGATGACCGCGAACGTCCAGACCGGGAAGGCGAAGGCGTAGGCGCGGTAGGCCGTGCGATCGAGAACGGACGCCGACGGCATGATCCTGGCCAGTCCGGAGAATCGCACCCGGCGGCCGGCAGCCGTCGCCGTCTCGTAGTGATCGGCGACCAGGAACATCGTCGTGGCCGCGGTCGCGACGGTGAAGACCCCGGACGCGATGATGGCCGCTGTCACGTGGATCGCCAGCCAGTACGAATGCAGGGCGGGCACCAGCGGCGCCGGCGCGACGTAGAGCACCAGCACCGCGATACCGAGGGCTAGTACGACCGGCGCCATGACGAAGACGCCGAGGTAGCGCGCGGGTTGCCGCATCATGATCACCAAGAACGCCGTGACCGCGGTAAACGTCAGCGCCAGCGTGAACTCGTACATGTTGCCCCACGGCAACCGGTGCACCGAAAGCCCGCGGCTGACGATGGCGCCGAGGTGCAGGAGCCACCCGACCGCAGTGACCGCGATCGCGAACTGACCGGCATGCGCCGAAAGAAACGATCCACCGGCGGGTGGTCCAGGCACTTGCGCCGGCGTCGCGGTCGCGGCAGCGCCGTTCGCAGCCGACGCGGCCCCAACAAGAGCAGGCACGCGGACGTCGAGGCGGGCCGCTTTCTCGTCGGGCAACTGCGGTGCGTGGTTGCCGAAGGCGGAGTCGACCGCATAGCCGAGGAAGCCCAGGGAGTAGGCCGCGATGCCACCGGCGATCAGTTCGTTCGACAGCGTGGCGAGGCCGACGTCGACGCCCACGGTCTAATCCTCCCGAAGCTGAGGCGGCAACTCTGCCTGCAGAGCCGCGACCATGCCGGCGAACTCCTCGTCAAAGCCACCGCTTGCGTCAGTTCTGGTCAAGCCACCGACCTCGACCACGGTACGCCCAGCGTGTTCATGATCTTGAGGCACCGCCCGCACCCAGAAGCGGCGGCGGCGCACCCGCAACGACAGCAGCAATCCGGCGACCATGAAGGCCACCGACACCAAGACGACGCCCTTGCCAGGGTCGCGGCTGATCTGGAACGTCGCCCACTGATCGAAGCCGACGAACGTCACGCTGCCCTGGCCGTCCGGCAGCACCATCGTCTGGCCCGGAGCAAGTTGGGTGCTCCCCAGCAGCTTCATCTTCGAAGTGTCGAGTGTGTACACCGACTGCGGGACGCCGGTGTCGAGCCCGAGGTTCCCGGCGAATACTCCTATGACAACGACCGGGTTATCGGGTGCAGGAAAGACGGAGATCGGTCGGCCGCTCGGATCGTCGACTGCAGACGGCAAGAAGAAGCCGGTGATGCCGAGTTGCTGCGGCAATGCGTCGGGCAGTTTCACGACACCCTGCGACTCGAAGGTGCTGCCCTGCGGCAGGAACGGCGTCACCTGGTCGAATACCTGCCCGGATCCGTCCGTCACCCGCAAATGCGGCGCGTAGCCGTGGCCGACCAGGTAGACGTTTGCGCCACCAGTGCTCAACGGGTGGTTCACGGTGATGTCGTCGTGGCGCGCCGGCGCGCTCGGGTTCGGCTGCCAGGTGATGTGCGCGTCGAAGCTGTTCGCCGCCCCGCGCGTCGCGCCCGTGCGCTCGTACGTCGCGTCGAACGAGTCCAGCGTGAAGGAGAACGGCGGCAGCTTGGTCCTGCTCACCAGGGCGCCGACCTTCAGATCGTCATAAGCAATCGCGGTGTCAGAGAAGCCGGTGTGCTCGGTCACGAGCACGGTTCCGGTGAAGCCGAAGTTCGACGACACCGCGATGCCGACCAGCACGACGAGTAGCGACAGGTGGAAGACCAGGTTGCCGGTCTCACGCAGATGGCCCTTCTCGGCCGCGACGCTGGTCGAAGCGGCGTCCGCCCGAAATCGCTTCGAACGGAGCAAGTCGTACGACGCAGTGACGACGGCGTCGGGGGGCACATCTGTGGTCCAACTTGTGAAATACGGCAGTCGTGCAAGGTTTCGCGGTGCCACCGGCGGGCGCGCCCGCATCGCGCGAATATGCCGGCGACTACGCGGGATGACGCACCCGGCGAGCGAAATGAACAACAACAGGTAGACCGCTGCGAACCACGGAGAGCCGAAGACGTCGAACCCGCCGATGGCGTTGATGATCGGCGCGAGCGTCGGATGGTCGACGTAGTACTGGCGTACACGTAGCGGGTTGCTCGCATGCTGTGGAAGAACGCTTCCCGGCACCGCGGCGAGCGCGAGCAGGAACAGCAGGATGAGTGCGGTTCGCATCGACGTCAGCGAGTACCAAGCCCACCGCAACCAACCGAGAACCGACGTCGCGGTTGAACGTCCACCTCGTTGACGGGTGCCAAGCTCGTCTTGCTCGACCGGCTCCTCGCGGTCAACCGGTGCGGTGTCGAGCTTCGCCGCGGCTGCGACATCATCGACGTCCGTGGGAATTTCGCTCACTCACACCGCCGGCACGTAGCCGGTGATCGTTGACTGCAGGTCGCCGACCAGCGTGTGCCACGCGCCGGTGACGAGGAGCACACCGACGACGATCAGCATCACGCCGCCGATTCTGGTGACCAACGCGTAGTGCCGCTTGACGACGCCGAGCACCCCAATCGCGCGACGGAACGCTAGCGCCGTGACGATGAAAGGCAGTCCAAGACCAAGGCAATACGCAAACGTGAGCAGCGCGCCCTGTGTAGCGCTGGATCCCTGAAAGGCCAGACTCTGGACCGCACCCAACGTCGGCCCGATGCATGGCGTCCAGCCGACCCCGAACATGAACCCCAGGATCGGAGCGCCTGCAATTCCGGCTGCGGGCACCCGGTGAAATCTAGCTTCGCGCTGCAGCCCGGGGACCAGGCCCATGAAGACCAAGCCGAGGGCGATGATGACGATGCCGAGGATTCGATCGATCAGCACAGTGTGGGCGCGGACGGTTGCTCCCGCGTACCCGAAGAGAGCTCCGGAGATGACGAATACGACGGAGAACCCGAGGACAAACAAGAGCGCGCCGGCCAGCACCCGGCCGCGACCGGCCACCCCGCGCATCGTCGATGTCTGCACCACTTAGCCCGGTGATGTAGGACAGGTAGCCGGGCACGAGCGGAACGACGCAGGGAGACAGGAACGAGACCACACCAGCGATCAGCGCCAAGGGCAATGCCAGCAGTAGCGGGCCTGTCAGCACGGTGTGTTGAAAGGAACTACCGACCGACGCGACCGTCACGTTGAGGCCTGCGCCGCTAGCGATTTCACGACGGACAGCAACTGCGTATACGTCATCTCGCCGAGCCCGCGAGCGGCGATGTGCCCTTGGCGATCGATCACGATCGTCGTCGGCGGTGTCTCAACGCCGGTGCTCCGAAAGTCCAGCGCGATACGCGATGCCTGGTCGGAGAAGCTCGGATAGTCGATGTGGTGGGTCGTCTCGAAGTGGACGCCGTCGGAGACGCCGTTCTCCCTGATGTCGACGCCGACGAACTGCACCCCCGACGCCCGAGTGTCGGTGTACACCTGCTCAAGGGCGGCCGCCTCGCTGCGACACGGCGGGCACCACGACGCCCAGAAGTTCAGCACGATCACCTTGCCGGCGAACTGGGCCAGCGTCAGTGGATGACCCGTTGAGGTCGGTGCCCGAGACAGTGGGCGCCAGCTTGCGATGGCCGTCCGCGTACACGCTGAGCACACCGACACCATTCAGCGCGACGTAGTTGGTTTGCTGATCGTTGGTGGCCGAGGCCGACGTCGAGCAGCCGCTGAGACCCAGCCACCATGGCAAGCGCGATGGGCGCGGCGATCAGGCGCAACGACGGCACGTCAAGCTCCCGCGACCTGTCCGGCGCCGGCGTGGCCGGACGGCTCGGTGTACTCGACGCCGACGATCAGGTCGCCGTCGAAGGTGAAACTCGTGAGACTGCCAAGCGCGCACTGCCGGCGTCGCGGGTCGTGCCACAGGTGCTTCCCGGCCACCTGCTGCCGCGCTGTCCAGATCGGCAGCTGGTGGCTGACGCAGATCGCTTCGTGACCGCGTGCAGCGTCACGTGCACTCGCAACGGCGGCCAGCACCCGCGCGGCGAGCTCGCGATACGGCTCCCCCCACGAGGGCCGAAAGGGATTGATCAGATACCGCCAGTGCGCCGGACGGCGAAGCGAACCGTCGCCGACGCCGAATGTCAGCCCCTCGAACACATTGGTGGCCTCGATCAGCCGCTCGTCGATGGCGATCTCGAGGTCGAATTGTTCCGCCACCGGGGTCGCGGTCTCGATCGCCCGCTCGAGCGGGGACGAGATCACGGTCACGATGTCGCGCTCCGCGACCGCGGCCGCAGCGCGCTTCGCCATCGCCTGGCCCGCGTCGGTCAGCTGAAAACCGGGCAAGCGACCGTAGAGAAGGTGATCGGGGTTGTTCACCTCGCCATGCCGAAGCAGATGGACGACGGTGCGCTCGCTCATCTGCCGACCTCCGGTCGGACGCTGCTCGCGGCGGCTCGCGCTGCGTGCGGTAACGCCGTCTGCGATCCGATCGATCGCCGCGTCATCATGGGCCGCCGACACAAACCAGGCTTCGAAGGCGGACGGCGGGGCGTACACGCCGCGGTCGAGCAACGCATGGAAGAAGGCGGCGTAGCGCCAGGACTCCTGCCTCCGCGCATCGTCGAAGTTCGCGACATCGCGATCGGTGAAGAACAACGAGAACAGGTTGCCCGCGTACTGCAAGCGGTGCGCGACGCCCGCCTCAGTGAGCGCCGCGGACGCCAAGCGCGCCGACCTGCGCGGCGCGTCGCGTCGAGATGCGCGTAGACCTGCGGCGTGCACGCGCGCAGCGTCGCGAGCCCGGCGGCGGTCGCGAGCGGATTTCCGGACAGCGTGCCGGCTTGGTAGACCGGCCCAGCAGGAGCCAGCATCGACATGACGTCCGCCCGGCCGCCGAAGGCGGCCGCTGGCAGCCCCCCGCCCATGACCTTGCCGAAGGTGAGGAGATCGGCGTCGACGCCTTCGAGGCCGTGCCAGCCCGTCGCCGATACCCGGAAGCCGGTCATGACCTCGTCGATGATCAGCAATGCCCCGTGACGGTGCGCGATCTCGCGTAGCCCGGCGTTGAAGCCGGCGGCTGGCGCGACCACCCCCATGTTCGCTGCTGCCGCCTCAGTAATCACGCACGCAATCTGCTGCCCATAGGACGCGAAGGCCGCGTCGACCGCCGCGAGGTCGTTGTAGGGCGCCACGATCGTGTCGGCGGCCGACGCTCCGGTGACCCCGGCGGAATCGGGCAGCGCCAAAGTGGCGACTCCCGATCCGGCGGCGGCGAGCAAGGCATCGACGTGGCCGTGGTAGCAACCGGCAAACTTCACGACCTTCGACCGGCCGGTGAAGCCGCGCGCCAACCGCAGCGCGCTCATGGTGGCCTCGGTCCCTGAGCTGACCAACCGCACCTGCTCGACCGGCCCTACCCGAGCCACGATCTCCTCGGCGAGTTCGACCTCGCCCGCAGTCGGCGTCCCGAAGCTGGTGCCTTTGCTTGCAACCGAGGCAATTGCGTCGACCACGCTCGGGTGCGCGTGCCCGAGCACCAGGGGCCCCCATGAGCACACCAGGTCGACGTACTCGACGCCGTCGACGTCGACCAGATACGGGCCGTGACCGCGGGCCATGAAGCGCGGCGTACCCCCGACGCCGCGAAACGCCCGCACCGGCGAGTTCACGCCACCCGGTGTCACCGCGAGCGCACGGTCGAACAGAGCCTGCGAAGTGGCGTCGACAGCTTTCACACCGGCGAGTCTCCCAGGCAGCCCTGCGAGCCTCCCAAGTGCGGCCTGCGCAACGACCCGAGCTGGCGCCAAACCTGCCTTTGGCTACCCAAACATGTGAGTCCGATTACTGACTGTAATTGTGGGGTCGGCCATTCGGGTGGACCTGCTGATCAATTTTGTGCAAACGGCATACAGCGACCGCGCCAATGGCCCACGCTAACCGCTTGGAGCGCAGAGCCGCTCAACTGGTTGAGGGGGATCTTCGGTGGGGAAGCACATTTCGGGTCAGCTGTCATCGCGCGTATCGCTTCGGGGAATCGCGATCACCGCGGCCTCCATCCTTGCGGTGGGGACACTTGCCACGACGTCTGCGGTATCGCGCCACGCGAGCGCCGACACGGCGCCGGTCGGCGGGCTGCCCGCGACCGTCAGCGCCGACGTCCTACCCACCGAGCAGATCAACGGGGTGGCGTGGGCGCAGGTGACCGTCGGTAACACCGTCTACGTGACCGGCAGCTTCAGCCAGGCCCGCCCCTCCGGAGTCGCGGTTGGTGGCGCCGGGTCGGTGACCCGAAGCAACCTGCTCGCCTACGACATCACCACCGGCAACCTGATCACGTCGTTCAACCACAGCCTTAACGCTCAGGGCCTGGCCATCGCCGCGTCCCCCAACGGCTCGACGGTGTACGTCGTCGGTGACTTCACCAAGGTCGACAACGCGACCCACAACCACATCGCCGCCTTCTCCACCGCGACCGGCGCGCTGATCTCCACCTTCACCGGGAACCTGAACGGCAGCACGAAGGCGGTCACCGCGAACAACTCCACCGTGTACGTCGGCGGTTCGTTCACCACCGCCAACGGCGTCTCGCACCAGCACTTGGCAGCATTTTCGTCCGCCGGCGCCTTGCTGTCGTGGAACCCGTCGACCAGCGCGAGCGTGAGCCCGACGAACTCGACAGCCACCGCCACCGTCACCGCCATGGTGCTGGCGCCAGATCGGCTCGCGCGTCGTCGTGGCGGGCCAGTTCGACCACATCGACGCCGACGCACGCACCGGGTCTTGGCGCAGTTGACGCGACCACCGGCGCCGACGAGCCGTGGGCGGCCAGCAACCCGATCGCCGACTACGGCGCCACGTCGAACGTCACCAGCCTGACCGCTGACGCGACCCAGGTCTACGGCGACCGGCTACTACTACACGTACGGCGGCAACTTCGAGGGCCGGTTCGCCGTGAATCCCAACACCGGCGCCATCAACTGGATGAACAGCTGCCACGGCGACAGCTACGCCACCTTCCCGATCGGTCAGGTGCTGTACAGCGCCAGCCACGAGCACGAGTGCTCCGACATCGGCGCGTTCTCGCAGACCACTCCGGAGCCGATCCAGCGCTGCACCACTTCGGCGAGGCCGAGACGACCTACCCGACCGGCACGCTGCACCCGGCCATCTTCACCGTCGGCTGGCGGACCGACCTACTACAACTTTGGTGGCCAGCCCTCGGGCACCCAGCTCAACTGGTACCCGACGTTTGCTGAAGGCACCTACACCGGGCAGTAGCCAAGCGGCATGGTCGGTCTCCGGCAACTCCAAGTACATCTCCTACGGTGGCGAGTTCCCGACCGTCAACGGCACCAAGCAGCAGGGCCTCGTGCGGTTCGCGATCTCCTCGATCGCGTCGAACAAGGTCGGGCCCGACCGGTCTGAGCTGGCGCCCACCGTCGTCTCGCAGTCGTCGGGCACCGCGCGCATCGGGTGGGAGGCGGCGTCCGATCAGGACAACACCACGCTCACCTACGCCGTCACGCGCGACAGCAGCACGACACCGATCTACACGACGACGGTGAACTCCACGTTCTACAACCGTCCTGCGCTGTCGTACGTCGACAAGAACCTGACGCCAGGCTCGACGCCACAGCTACAAGGTGCGGGTCACCGATCCGTTCGGCAACACCGTTCTGTCCGCGGCAACCAGCGTGACGATCAGTTCGACGACGGTTGACCCGTACACGGCGAGCGTCCTCGCGAGCGGTCCGGTCGCGTTCTGGCCGCTGTCCGAGCCGGCGGGCAGTGCACTCGCCTACGACTACGCCGGTGGCGCAGACCTCACGATGGGTGCCCACGGCACCTTCGGAGTCGCCGGCCCGCACGCGGGCAGCACCGCGGTCTCCTTCCAGGGCGACCCGACGCATTCCCGCGTACGTTCGTTCCGCCAGCGACCGTAGTCGCCGCCGACGTACTCGACCAGCACCTCGGGCTCGCTTGCCACCGCTACCGCCGCTGGCGACGTACAGCGTCGAGGCATGGGTGAAGACCACGTCGACCACGGGCGGCATGATCGCCGGTGACGGGCTCTGGCAGACGAACGACAGCCAGATCGAGGATCGCGTGCTGTACTTCGACACCACGGCGACCTGCGACTTCGGCGCCTACAACAACGGTCCGACCAACGCCGGTCTGAAATCGACGATCGCCAGCCCGACCGCCTACAACGACGGCAGCTGGCACTACGTCGTCGGTACCCTCGGCGCCGGCGGAGCCACGCTCTACGTCGACGGCGTTCAGGTCGCCAGCGACCCGACGATGGTCGACACGTCTGTGCTACTACGGCAACTGGCGGGTGGGCGGCGACGCTCTCGACTGGTTGGCCGTCCAGCACCGGCGAACGGCTACCTGGCCGGATCGATCGCCGATGTCGCGGTCTACCCGACTGCGTTGGCGGCAGCCACCGTGCTGTCGCACTACAACGGCGGTGCGGTGGGAGCATCAGCGCCGATCGCGAAGGTTCACGTCGACCTGCACGGCCGAGTCGTGCGCGTTCGACGCATCGACGTCGACCGACACCGGTGGCACCATCACCGGCTACAGCTGGAACTTCGGTGACGGCAGCGCGGTCGTGACCGGCACGGCGACCCCGACGCACGTCTACCCGACTGCGGCCACCTACACCGTGACGTTGACGATCACCGACAACACGGCCTCGACCGACGTCGTGAATCACAACGTGTCGCCGAACTTCGGGACCGGCAATCCGGTCGCCGCCTTTACGGCCAACTGCACCGGCTTGTCGTGCGCGTTCGACGGGTCGACCTCGACCGACACCGGTGGCACGATCACGACGTACAGCTGGAACTTCGGTGACGGCAGCCCGGTCGTGACCGGCGCCAGCCCGACCGTAACCCACGTGTACGCCGCGGCGAGCTTCTACGTGCCGTCACTAAAGGTGACCGACAACACGTCGTCGGTCAGCACCGTCAGCACCTTCCTGTTCCCCGGCTCGACAGGCACTCCGCACGCTGCGTTCACGTCGAACTGCACCGCCCTGTCCTGCGCGTTCAACGGAACGGTATCGACGGACGCCGGCGGCGTCGCCATCACGGGCTACAGCTGGAACTTCGGTGACGGCACCACCGGGACGGGTGCAGCTCCCGACCCACGTCTACGCCACCGGGGGCACCTACACCGTCACCTTGACGGTGACCGACAGCACGTTCGCGAGCAATTCCATAACCCACAGTGTGTCGCCAGTAGGGACACCGCCGCCCAGCACGCCGGTGGCTGTGTTCACGTCGAACTGCACCGCGCTGTCGTGCGCGTTCACCGATGCGTCCACCGACACCGGTGGCACGATCACCGGCTGGAGTTGGAACTTCGGTGACGGCACCGCGGTCTCGACCGTCCAGAACCCGACCCACGTGTACGCGTCGGCGGGCAGCGGCTACACCGTGAAGCTCACGGTGACCGACAACCTGACCGACACCGCGACGATCAGCCACCCCGTGGCGCCCGACCGGGCCACCGCCGCCGAGCACTCCGGTGGCCGCGTTCACCACGAACTGCACGCTGCTGTCGTGCGCGTTCACCGATACCTCCACCGACACCGGCGGCACCATCAACGGTTGGAGCTGGAACTTCGGTGACGGCACCGCCGTGTCCACGGTCGAAAGCCCGACCCACGTCTACGCCGCGCGGCGGCACCTACACCGTCTCGTTGACGGTGACCGACGACCAGTCCGACACCAACACCGACCAGCACGCAGCATCTCGCCGTCCAGTGGCGTCGTCACGCTGTTCGCGACCGACACGTTCAACCGCACCGTGACCGGTGGGCTGGGCACCGCTGACCTCGGCGGCGCGTGGACCAGAGTCGGCGGCGTCGCCGCCAACCTGTCGGTGGCACCCGGCGCGGCCTCGTTCCTGATGCCCTCACCATCCATCCAAGACAGCGCCTACCTGGCCAGCGTCTCCCAGACCACCACCGAGACCGACACCACCTTCACCGACACCAACGTGTCCACCGGCACCGCCGGCGTCTACGTCTACGTCGACGGCCGCCGGGTCAGCACCAACAACGAATACGACGCCAGAATCCGGCTCACCCCAACAGGTGGCGTCGCCGTCGAACTGACCAAATACGCCGGCTCGACAACCGCAACCGCGATCGGCTCCGAGGTCACCTTGTCCGGGGTCAGCTTCACCCCCGGCACCTTGATCAACGTCCGGTTCCAAGTCAGCGGAACCAGCCCCACCACGCTCAAGGTCAAGGTCTGGGCAGCAGCCTCACCAGAACCTGCCACCTGGACCATCTCCACCACCGACTCCACCGCCGGCCTCCAAGCAGCCGGCGCGGTCGGCCTGACCACCTACCTATCCGGCAGCACCACCAACGCACCAACCACCGTCAAATTCAGCAGCTTCAGCGCAGGACCGCTCCAGCCCTAGCGGCAGCAGCGGCAACCTGGCGCTGAAGCATCGAGGTCGACGGCGTTCGAGCCTGGGGGGGAACCTAAGGCTCGGACGCCGTTGCTGTTGCTACTGACCAGCCGCGATAGCGACCACGTCAGCGAGCGTTCGCACGTGCTCGTGATGATCGACCGGATATGGGCAATCTCCGAACGGGTCGAGGTGCAACGCGCGGATCCCGGCAGCGTGCGCACCGTCGACGTCCGCCGACGCCATGTCACCGACATGCACGGCGTCACAGGCATTCACATTGAGCTTCTCGAGTGCGAGCGCGAAGATCTCAGGCTGCGGCTTCGCGAACCCGACAATCGTCGAGTCAATGACGACGTCGAACGGAATCTCGCAGCGCCGCAGGGTCGACTCGACCAAACCGTCGGCGTTCGACACCACGGCAATCGCGACGCCCGTCGTTGCGAGGTCACGCAGCTGTTCGACAACGCCGGTCGGCACCACGTTCCAGGTGGTGGGCACGGGCGACCGAAAGAGTGCAGCCAAACCAGCGATGGCATCATCGATTCGGCCAACTGGCACGCCAGCGAACCGCACGAACACCCGGTGGTAGTAGCTCCAGTCGGTCGTCTTGCGTGCGTCCATGGCGGCCACGCCTGCGTAATGCGCACGCGGCACCGCATCCGGATCCAGGGCGCCGCCGGCTGCGCGCAGCACCGCGCACACCACCCAGGGGTTCGGCAGCAGGAGTACGCCCCCCGCATCGAGCAAGACCGCTTGCGGCGCAGCCGTCATGCCGGTTCGGCGTTCACTGCAGTTCGGCGTTCACTGCAGTTCGGCGTTCACTGCGGATCGCGGAGCAACCTGGCGACCTCCGCGGCCCAGTACGTCAGCACGATGTCGGCGCCCGCCCGACGGATCGACGTGAGCGACTCAAGGATCACCCTCTCGCGATCGAGCCAACCATTCGCGGCGGCTGCCTCGACCATGGCGTACTCGCCGCTGACCTGGTAGGCCGCGACCGGAACGTCGACCATGTCGCGCACCCGTCGGACAACATCGAGATACGCCATCGCCGGCTTCACCATGACCATGTCAGCGCCCTCGGCGATATCGAGCGCAACCTCGCGCAATGCCTCATCGCTGTTCGCAACGTCTTGCTGGTAGGTGCGGCGATCGCCGAACCGCGGCGCACACTCGGCAGCGTCTCGGAACGGTCCGTACAAGGCGGACGCGTATTTCGCCGCGTACGCAAGGATCGCGACCGCGAGCAAACCCGGCGGCGTCGAGGCCCGCGCGGATCGCGGCGACCTGTCCGTCCATCATGCCGCTCGGTGCGACGACATGTGCACCGGCATTCGCCTGCGCGACGGCGATCGACGCGTAGCGGGCAAGAGTCGCATCGTTGTCGATCGTGTGCTCCCCGGCTGCTGACTCGACCACGATGCCGCAGTGCCCGTGGTCGGTGTACTCGTCGAGGCATAGATCGGCCATCAGTACGGTCGCGTCGCCAACCTCGCTGACGAGATCGCGCAGCGCCAGTTGCACGATGCCCGACGGATCATCGGCACCCGAACCACGAGCGTCCTTGTGCGCCGGAATACCGAACAGGATCAGCCCGCCCACACCGTCGGCGACTGCTTCGACGGCGGCCTTGCGCAACGAATCGCGGGTGTGCTGCACGACGCCTGGCATCGACGCGATCGGTGCAGGCTCACTGATGTCTTCTTTGACGAACAAGGGCAAGACAAGGTCGGACGCCGACAGCCGCGTCTGCGCGACGAGTCGGCGTAACGCGGGGGTGCGACGCAACCGGCGCGGCCTCGACACCAGACCCGACACCTGTTACTACCGAGCCTTGCGTCGCGAGCTCGCGCGCGGGCGTCCGGGCTTGCCCGTCCACTCACCGCTGGCTTCCGCAGCCAGTCGCTGCGCCAGCCCGTAGGCAGCGAGCGCATCGGCAAGGCACTCCACCGAAGGGTTCTCGGCCAGAACGTCCACTCGCAACCCGTGCTCTTCGGCGGTTTTGGCGGTCTGCGGTCCGATGCACGCGATCACCGTCGTCGCGTGCGGCTTGCCGGCGATTCCGACGAGGTTGCGAACAGTCGACGACGACGTGAAGACGACCGCGTCGAATCCGCCGGTCTTGATGGCCTCGCGAGTAGCCGCCGGCGGCGGCGCTGCCCGGACCGTCCGGTAGGCAGTGACGTCGTCGACTTCCCAGCCCAGCTCGACGAGGCCCGCGACGAGCGTCTCGGTCGCGATGTCGGCACGCGGGAGGAACACCCGGTTGATCGGATCGAGAACGTCGTCGTACGGCGGGAAATCTTCGAGCAGACCAGCCGCCGACTGCTCACCTGCGGGCACCAGATCGGGCTTGACACCGAACGCTTGCAGCGCCTCTGCCGTCTGCTCGCCGACCGCTGCGACCTTGATGCCAGAGAACGCGCGCGCGTCGAGGCCGTACTCCTCGAACTTCTCCCGCACTGCACGGACAGCGTTGACGGACGTGAAGGCGATCCATTCGTAGCGACCGGTCACCAGTCCGCGAACGGCGCGCTCCATTTGCTGCGGAGTGCGCGGTGGCTCGACCGCGATCGTCGGCACCTCTGCCGGCACCGCGCCGTAGACCCGCAGCCGGTCGGACAGCTCGCCCGCCTGCTCCTTTGTGCGCGGGACCAAGACGCGCCAACCGAAGAGCGCCTTCGTCTCGAACCACGACAACGCATTGCGGCTCTTCACGACGTCGCCGATGACCAGCACGACAGGACCCGCAAGGCCGGCGGCCTTGACGTCGGCGGCGAGCGCACCCAACGTCGAGACGACGGTGTGCTGGTCAGTCGTGGTGCCGGCTCGGGTCGCGGCCACAGCGGTATCGGTCGGCCGCCCGCCCCGCATCAGCGCGTCCGCCACGGTCGCGGGCGATTCGACCCGCAGCGCGACGATCGTCGACTGACCGATGGCGGCGGCAGCCCAATCAGGACCGGACGCCGACGGGCGTGCGTCGATGACGCGCACCTCGCGGTGCTTTGAGTCGACAAGCGCGATACCGGCGTACGTCGGTACCGCTGCTGCCACGGACACGCCGGGAACAACTTCGACGCCAAGCTTGGCCTTCGTACATGCGGCTGCCTCTTCCGCGCCATCACCGTCGAACAGCGGATCGCCGGTGAGTAACCGCACGACGCTCTTGCCGCCCTTGGTCGCGTCGACGATCGCCTTCGTGCGGTCCGCGATGGCCTGCGACCGATCGTCGGCCGACAGATCGACGATCACGACGTCGGCGCGACAGTGCCTGGTCAGATCAGCTGACAGCGGCTCGTCCGCGATCACGACGTCAGCGCGCGCGAGCAAGTCAACGGCGCGCAAGGTCAGCAGGCCGGGGTCACCTGGGCCAGCGCCGACGAATGCGACAGTGCCGAGGTGTCTGGCGGCAGCTCGCTGATGCTTCGGTGCGGCAGCACTGGCCTGCGGCGTGGCTGCGGTGCCCGTGTTCTTGGGCGTTGGACTCATCGTCGTCCTGTTCTGTCGGGTACGCGTGACGTGCATTTGGTATGAGTGCTCATCAGGTGATCCCCATCAGTGCGCCGGCGCCGCGCGCGAGGAGATCGGCAGCCAACCGGCGTCCAATCCCTTCCGCGTCGTTCGCCGCCCCCTGCGCAGAGCCTCGGATCGCGGTGACGCCGTCCACGCTGACGACCACGGCGACCAGATGCAAATTGAGAGCCCCGTCAACCTCGGCAAATGCCCCGACAGGGGCGGTACATCCCGCCTCGAGGCCAGCGAGCACGGCGCGCTCGGCAACGACGGCCGCTCGGCTCGAGGGGTCGTCGAGCGGCGCGAGCACGGCACGAAGCCGCCCGCCCGGCTCAGCGTCGGCGGCCCTGCATTCGATCGCGAGCGCACCTTGGCCGGGCGCGGGGAGCATGACGTCGGGGCCGAGCAATTGGGTCGCCTCGTCAAGGCGACCAAGCCGAGCAAGGCCAGCGGCGGCGACCACAATCGCGTCGAGCGCGCCCGGGCCAGCTCGGCCGACCCGGCTGACCCGCGTGTCGACGTTGCCTCGCAAGGGCGCGATCGTGAGATCCGGCCGGACGGCGAGCAGTTGCGCGGCACGGCGTGGCGAGCCGGTGCCGACCGATGCGCCAGCCGGCAAGTGGGAAAGGGTGAGCCCATCCCTGGCCACGAGGGCATCGCGGGCATCTGCTCGCAGCGGGACGGCTGCAACCTCGAGAGCAGCCGCGGCCTGCGTCGGGAGATCCTTGAGCGAGTGCACGACGATATCGACGCTGCCGTCGAGCAGGCGGGCGCGCAGCTGCGTGACAAAGACTCCGGTACCGCCGGACTCGGTAAGCGGGCCGGTCGTGCGATCACCTTCAGTCGTCACGCCCACGAGTTCGACGGTGGACCCGCCTGCTCGAAGCGCTTCGGCAACTAGGGCCGCCTGAGCCATCGCGAGAACGCTGCGCCGCGTACCAAGTCGAAGAACGGCGGTCGGTCTGGCGGCGGGTGCGGAGATCGGGCTCACTGCTGGCCGCCCGTCCCACTATCTTCGTCGGTGGGAGCCGGGACGACGAGAGCCGCGGGTCCGGACGGATCGAGATCGAAGAGCCGGCGCAACGCCTCGGGGTAGGACGTCGGTCCGGCGGTGTCCGCAAGCTCCTGGACTCGCACCGTGGGCGCGTGCAGAACCTTGTCGACTACGCGTTGCATGGTTGCGGCTATCTCAGCCCGAGCGAGGTCGTCGAGGTCCGGCAGGCGGCGCTCGAGGCGGTGTAACTCAGCCGAAACCATCTGGGCGGCCTTGTCGCGCAACGCCACCACGGTCGGTGCGACGCCGGATGCGCGACGTGCGCTGACGTACGCACCGAGCTCCATGTCAACGATGCGCCGTGCCTCAAGGACATCGTCTGCAGTTGCTGCGTTGTTGACGAGCGGCGCCAGTGCATCGATATCGAACAACACGACACCTGCGAGTTCGCCCACACGTGGGTCGACGTCGCGAGGAACCGCCACGTCCAATATGAAGAGCGGCCGGTCGGCACGCACCGCCGTCGCCCGCTCAACCAAGTCGACCGAGAGCACTTGGCTGTCGGAACCGGTGCAAGTGAGGACCACGTCGGCAGCGGCGATCACCTCTTCGAGGTCGTCCATGGCGACGGCGCGACCACCGGCCCGGGCAGCAAGAATCTCCGCGGTGAGCATCGTGCGGCTGGCAACCACCAGATCGGCGACACCGGCCGCGCGCAACGCGGCCACCGCGATGGATGCCATCGAGCCGGCCCCGACCACGACGGCCCGACGTCCCGGTAACCCATCCGTTGCTATCAGCCGTAGCCCGGCCTCTATCAATGTGGTCCCGACAGCATCGATGCCAGTCTCCGCGTGGACTCGCTTCGCCGCATGCAAAGCCCGCTCGACAACCTCGTGCAGCGCGCTGCCGGCATCACCGCGATCTCGCGCCGTGCGAAATGCCGCCCTGACCTGGCCGACAATCTGGTGTTCGCCAACCAGCATCGAGTCGAGGCTCGAGGTCACCGCGAAGAGGTGTTGCGCTGCGCGCTCCTCGTAGTGCACGTACACGTGCGGCGACAGCTCGTCGAACCCGACCCCGGTGTGGCGGGAGAGCAAGTCGGAGAGCGCCGCAACACCCGCGTGGAACTTGTCGACTGACGCGTACAGTTCGACCCTGTTGCAGGTCGACAGCAACATTGCCTCATCGACAGCTGGCGCAGCCACAACGTCATCGAGCAACTTGCCCGCTGCCTCGACTGACAGCGAGGCCCTTTCGAGCAACGGCAACGGTGCACTGCGGTGCGAGAGGCCGACGACAAGCAGGCTCATAACGACACCGCCGTATCAGCGGCGCACGTCACGCGACGCTGTTCGTGGAATGCGAGGATCTGCAACTCGGTGGAGAGGTCGACCTTTCGCAGTTCGACATCGGACGGAACGGTCAACACCGTCGGCGCAAAGTTCAGGACGCTTCGAACTCCGGCCGCTACCAAGCGATCAGCCACCCTTTGTGCAGCGCTTGCGGGAGTGGTGATGACTCCGATCGCGATTCGGTGCTCGACAATCAACCGTTCCAGCTGGTCGAGATGGTGCACAACCAGGCCGCCGACGCGCTGCCCCACTTGCGCCGGATCGGCGTCCACAAGGCACGCGGCGCGAAAGCCGCGGCTGGCGAATCCGCCGTAGTTCGCGAGAGCTCGTCCGAGGTTTCCGACCCCGACGATCGCGACCGCCCAGTCCTGCGTCAGCCCTAGCTCACGTGAGATCTGGTACACGAGGTAAGCGACCTCGTAGCCGACGCCCCGCGTGCCGTACGAGCCAAGGTGTGACAGGTCCTTGCGCAGCTTGGCCGAGTTGACCCCCGAGGCGACGGCCAGCTGCTGCGAGGACACGGTGGTCACCCCTCGGTCAGCCATGGACTGCAGTGCACGCAGGTATAAGGGGAGCCGGGCAATCGAGGCTTCTGGGATGCCGCGAGCCTGGCGAGGCACTGGCGCCACTTCCGGGCGCGGTGCGTCCAGGCAGACTGCTTGCAGGCTCGCGATTGGCAGCTGCCGCACTGCCAGACATGGTGCTTCCAGACACGCGGGCTCCGACTTCCTCCGGGTCGTGCCCAGGGTACGTGTTTGTGAACACGCGCACAAAAGCGCCGATCACCGCCGCGGAGCGGCCTGATGTCACCGCGCAAGGCGGCCCGAAGCCGATCTTCTGAGATCCGCCAGAAGTCGACCTGGACCCCGTCGACAACGACGACCGGGATCGAGTCGCCGTACTCGCTCAGGTCCCGCGGATCCAGCGTGATGTCGCGCTCGGCGTAGCGCTCACCGAGTTCGACCGTGACCTTCTCGACAACCGCTCTCGCGGCGTCGCACAGATGGCACCCGGGTCGGCTGTACAGCACGACTCGAGCGCCCGGTGCGCGCTCGGACGCGGTCAAAGACTCGATCTTCGACACACCTGTCAGGTTAGGCCGCCTCGGCCAGTAGGCCGACAGGGTGATGTTGCTGTGGCATGTCCGATTTATGGCATTTGTCGTTCAAGCGCTTCGCGGGGGCCGCCGACCAATAGATCATGGCCACTCTCCGTGTTCGGCGTACGGCTAGATGGGTCGCCGCCCTGTCACTGATAGTGACAGCGCTCGCAGGCTCGGCCGCTTTCGCCGGCGCCGCGTCCGCCAGCCCGGCCGGCGATCTGGCTACCGCCACGAACACCGCGCGCGCCGCCGCGGGTCTCGCCCCGCTGACCGTGAACGCGCAACTCAGCGCGGTCGCCCAGGCGTGGGCGACCAAGCTCGCCGCCGCGAACGTGCTCTCCCACAATCCCGCCTTGCAGGCGCAGATCAGCAACTGGACCGTTCTTGGGGAGAACGTCGGCATGGCCGGCGACGTCCCCACGGTGCAGGCCGCATTCATGGCCAGCCCTCATCACAAGGCCAACATCCTCGACCCTCGCTACACGCAGATGGGCGTGGGTTCCGCGACGTCGATCTATCCGTCGTGCGGGTGCCCGGTCCTCTGGGTCGTCGTCGACTTCCGTCGGCCCGCGACGGCATCGGCCGCGACCAACCCGGTTGCCCCGAAGCCACCAGTCAAGATCGTGACCGTGAAGCCAACCACCGTGAAGCCAACCACCGTGAAGCCAGCGACGGTCAAGCCAGTGACGGTCAAGCCGGCCGCAGTCACGTCGAACGCCACCGCGGTCGCGCCGCACTCGACGGTCGTGGCGCAGGCTGTCGCCACGGTCGTCCCATCGGCGAACGCCCTGCGGTCACAGCTTGCGGCGTCGGCCAGCCCAGCCTCCACCGGCGACCCGGTGGGTCGGATGCTGAACTTCGCGACTGTCCTGTCGCAACTGCCGCGCTAGCTGTAACTGCCGGGCTAGCCCGCTACTTCTTGTTGCGGCGCTGAACGCGAGTGCGCTTCAGCAGCTTGCGGTGCTTCTTCTTCGCCATCCGCTTGCGGCGCTTCTTGATGACCGAACCCACGACCGAACCCACTTCCTTCGGGGCCTGCGCCCACGTTCGACTTGTTCCGGGCGGCCCAGTACCAAACTGCGCCCATCGCCTGCTCCGAAGCGTAACCCGACCCGCCCACGCCCGACCCGCCCGCACGCCCGGCCCGCCCACGTAGGGCGCGAACGTCGTAAGGCGCGGTCGGTCAGCCAGCCTCGATGAACGCGTCGCGCAGGTAGTCGTGGACTGCCTGCTCGGGGACTCGGAACGACCGCCCGACGCGAACCGCGGGCAGCTCACCCGAATGCACCAACCGATACACGGTCATCTTCGACACGCGCATGAGCGCGGCGACCTCCGCGACGGTGAGGAACCGCACTTCGGCCAACGCCTTGTCGCGCGGCCGTTCAACTGCACCCATGACGCACCGAACTCTCAGCACGCGACGGGTGCCGGCTTCCCCACCGGCAGACGATCACGCACGTGCGTGACCGAGGGTAGCGATGTTGGGGCCAGTGGGGAAGGGCTGGTCCCCCGAGGCGGTTGTAGACGAGGCACCGGCCGCCTGCGGAGCGGCCGCGGCATGATTCGGCAACGCTCGGTGACGGAAACCCGAAACCTCAGGCTGCGGTCGAGATTTAGCCGCCAGCCCGACCAACCGCTTCGAGGTTGGACGACCGCTACCCGAACGCGGCCGCCACCAAGAAGTTGGTGAGTGGCTCGTACAGGTCTGGCATGACGTTGTCGTCGAGCGGGACGCACACCGCGACGTCGCCTTCGGCTTCGCCAACGAACAGCGCCGGATCGTTGGAGTCGGCGAAGCCGACGCAGGTTACGCCGGCCCGGCCAGCGGCCCCGGCGAAGCCGTGATCCGCCACGACCGAGATCCGGCGCTTCGTCGCCCTGGTCGGCAAGAGCCTGCAGCATCAGTTCCATCGGAACCGGCGAATGGGTATGCAGCAGATTGGCTCCCTGACTGGCCACGCTGACCCCCAGCACCGACCGCACGTGGCGCTCGTGCATCCGACCCGCAGAGTCGACGTGCTCCCAACGTGCAGGCGGGGTCAGCAAAGTGGCGCCGGCAGCCGCGAGCGCCCTGGCGATCTCGAGATGGACGACGAGGACGCCGGTCGGGTGGCCGGTAGCGACGAGAACACGCGACTTCGTCGCCGCCGCGGTGCGCAGATGGCCAGCCATCGCCTCAAGGCGTTCGACGGTCAACGCCGCGTCGATGGTGTCCGCGCCCGAGTCATGCAGCGGATCCGGTGAAACTCCGCACCGCTGCGCCATCAGGGCCAAGACGTCGTCGAACGTCCAGGCACCGCGTGGCTCGAGACCGAAGAGGTAGTCGGGATCGCGGCCGGCCATCAGCCGGAAGTTCGCCAGATTCGCCTCTCGCGGCGTTGCCACCGGGCCAGCGATCCGTGACACCGACAGATACTCGAGCAGTTCGACGCGCGATGGCGCGGTCGGCACCGCGATCCCCGAAGTCACCCCCACCCTCCGACGAAAAGTCCGTGCGCGGGAAACGTCGCGTTCATGGTGGCCATGATCGCCCGGTCGACGGGATCGGCCGGATTGTGGCCACTCTCGAAGCTTCGAAAGTCGCCAGACCCGCCGTCCGTCATGGTCTGCGGCGCAGGGCCGCCGGTAAGCGTGCGCGCCTGCGCCTGCCACGATGACGGCGTCAGGGTCGCCGGATCGATCGGCGCACCCGCGGCGATCGCGAGCAGGTGGGTCCAGGTGCGGGGGACCACCTGCGCCAGCGCATAACCCCCGCCACCGACCGCCACCCAGCGGCCGCCGGTGATCTCGTGAGCAAGGTCGTGCAGGGCTGCGTGCGCTGCGCGTTGCCCGTCGACGGTCAGCTCAAGCTCGGCGAGCGGGTCGAGCCGATGGCTGTCGCAGCCGTGCTGACTGACCAAAATCTCCGGCTCGAAGCTGCGCAATAGGGGCGGGACGACGGCGTGGAATGCCCGCAGCCAGCCAGCGTCGCCAGTTCCGGCCGGCAAGGCCACGTTCACGGCATGACCGTCCGCACTCGGACCGCCCGCCTCATGAGGAAAGCCAGTGCCCGGAAAGAGCGTCCGCCCGCTTTGATGCACGGAGATCGTGAGCACCCGCGGATCGTCGTAGAAGGCGGCCTCGACACCGTCGCCGTGATGAACATCGATGTCGACGTAGGCGACCCGCTGCAGACCCTGCGCGAGCAGCCAAGCAATCGCCACCGCGGGATCGTTGTACACGCAAAATCCAGACGCAGCAGCAGGCATCGCGTGATGCAAGCCACCTGCCACGTTGACGGCGTGCAGCGCGCGGCCTTCGTAGACAGCGCGAGCGGCAGCCACCGTCGCGCCCACAACGCGGGCCGAGGCCTCGTGCATACCGTCGAACACCGGAACGTCGGGCGTACCGAGGCCGAAGTGCGCGTTACCGACCCCCGCTTTGACCGCGGCGAGAAACTCCTTCGTGTGCACGAGCTCGAGCATCGAGTCGTCGCACGACATCCGGCGGTGCCATCGTCACATTCGCGGCGTCGAGAACCCCGAGTGCGCGCGCGAGTTCGATCGTCAGCACCACCCGCACCGGGTTGAGCGGATGATGCGGGCCGAAGTCATACGCCGCAAGTTCATCGGACCACACGACGGTCAGCGGATGCATAGCAAGTAGTAACGGCGCGCTACTCGCCGGCGAGCTCGCGCGACCTGTCACGCGCCGCCTCGAGTGCCGCCAGAAACGCGGCCCGCACACCATGGTTCTCGAGCTCGCGAATCGCCGAGATGGTGGTGCCGGCCGGCGACGTGACCGCCTCACGCAACGCCACCGGGTGTTCGCCGGTCTCGCGCAGCATCACGGCTGCACCGTAGACGGTCTGCACGATGAGCTCGTGTGCGACCGCGCGCGGCAGTCCGAGCAGAATGCCCGCGTCCGTCATCGCCTCGACTAGGTAGAAGACGTAAGCGGGGCCACTGCCCGACAGCGCGGTGACAGCGTCGAGCTGCGACTCGGGAAGGCGCACGACCCTGCCGACCGGCCGAAAGAGCGCCTCCGCCCGGTCAAGGTGTTCCGGCGACGCGTGCGCGCCCGGCAGCCACCGCGCTCATGGCCTCGCCCACCAGTGCCGGGGTGTTCGGCATGACCCGCACCACGGGGACGCCGGCGACAAGGCGCCGTTCGATCGCGGCCGTCGTGATGCCGGCCGCGATCGTCACGATCAGGCGGTCAGGTGTGACCACAGGCGCAAGCTCCGCCAGCAGCGCGTCCATGTCCTGCGGCTTGACCGCGAGCACGATCGTCTCGGCTTGATGGGCGGCGTCGGCATTGCTCACCGACTTCACGCCATAGCGTTGCGAGAGTTCGTTCGCCCGCTCTTCGTAGCGCTCGGTGATGATCAGGTCGTCGGGACTGGTGCCAGCCTTCAGCAGACCGGAGACCAACGCCTCCCCCATCTTGCCCGCACCGATCACCGCGATCATCTGCTCACTCATCCCTCTGCTTGTCAGCGCTCGAAGGAAGAACGCAAGGTTGGCCGGCCGTTCGGCCAGCCTGCGCATCAGATACGGATACGACTGCGTGCCGTAGGGCAGGTACACGCGAATCTTCTCACCACGGCAGGCCAGCCGACGCTGTTCATCGGGTCTGACCCCGAACAACATCTGATACTCGTACTGACCCTTCGAGCGCCCCGCCTGGACAGCCATCACGCCACTGACGGCGATCAGACGCGGATCGTGCGTCGCGACCATCGGATAACCCTTGCCCCGCATGAGAATCCGCAGGCACCGCACGTACGAGAGGTCGACGGCGCTTCGATCCTGATGGGCGACCGACGCCGGCTCGTTGTAGGCGCCCTTGCACAGCCGTACCCGGCTCCCCTCGCCGGCAAGGTCGGCGCAATCGGCCTCTGTCCTGAGCAGCGCGGCCTGGAGCACCGCAGCGACACTCGGAAAGTCCGTGCGCAGCTCTCGCACCGCCGCCAGTGTCGCGTCGGTCGTGGTGTGGTCCTCCATGTCGACGGTCACCGTCGTGCCGGCCTCGCGCGCAGCGGCACACACGGTCCGTGCGTGCTCGAGGGCGATCTGCTCGCCGTCCTTCTCGAGCGCCTGTCCGAGCGACGACAACTTCAGCGAGACCTCGCAGAAGTCGGCAAGCCCGGCATCGGCAAGCTCCTTCAGCAACCACACGTAAGCGGACGCCGTTGCCTGCGCCTGTGTCGGATCGGTCGTCGCCTCGCCCAGCCGGTCGATGCTGGCGAGCAGCCCGGCTGCGACCAGCTTCCGGCTCGCGGCGAGGGCATCGCCGACGTCATCGCCGGCCACGAAGCGGTCGACCACGTGTCGGGTTAGCGGGACAACCTCGATCCCTCGCTTGACGCGCGGGCTGGCCGCGACCGACAGCAACACGCGGCGCAGCACGTCGTCGTCCTCCGAGTTTCTCGTCGCCACCGCCGATATCGATGTCGTCGGGGTGCGCCTCAAGGCTATCGCGGGTTGGCTCAGGCAGTTCGACGGCGCAGCGTGATCGCGCCCAGGATCAAGGCGGCCACCGCGGTCGCGCAGACGACCAGCAGGTCGACGCCGATCTGCTGGTTGAACCCGCTCGACCTGGTCACCCGCTGCATGGCGTCGATCGCGTACGTCAGCGGGAGCACATCGGAAACCGCGCGCAACGCGGTGTCCATCGAAGAGCGCGGCGTGAGCAGACCGCAGAGCAAGAGTTGGGGGAACACGACCGCCGGCATGAACTGGACGGCTTGAAACTCGGTGCGGGCGAAGGCCGACAGGAAGAGGCCAAGTGCCATGCCCAGCAACGCGTCGAGCACACCGACGACGAACAGCAGCCATCCAGCGCCGGCGATCTGCAAGCCGAGGGGACCAAGTGCAAGCGCGGCGCAAACACCGACCTGCACCACCGCGACAGCACCAAAAGCGAGCGAGTACCCGAACAGCAGGTCGAGCTTGTTCAGCGGCATCGTGAGCAACCGCTCGAGAGTGCCGGTCGTGCGCTCGCGCAACGTTGCGACCGACGTGACGACGAACATGACGACGAACGGGAAGATCGCCAGACACCGGCGCGCCGATGTGATCGAAGTTCGCCCGCTGGTTCGTCAACAGCCAGCGCAGTAAAGACAACAACAATGCCGGGACGACGAGAAGCAACGCGATCGTGCGCGGGTCGCGCCGCAAGCTGGTTGAGGACACGGCGCGCGGTCGCGAGGGTGATTGCCCTGCTCATGTCGTGCTCATGACGCCGCTGATCATGACGCCTCGATCAGTCGCAGGAAGACCTCGTCCATATCGTCGACCCCGGTTTGCCGGCGCAGTTCTGCCGGCGTATCGCACGCGAGGATGGCGCCGTCGCGGAGCAACACCAACTGCTGGCAGTGACCTGCTTCCTCCATCACGTGACTCGAGATGATCAACGTCACGCCGCGAGCCGCGAGCTGCCCGAACAGGGCCCAAAGATCGCGCCGCAACACCGGATCGAGGCCGACCGTCGGCTCGTCGAGCACCAGCAGCTCGGGCGCCCCGAGCAGCGCTGTCGCGAGCGACACCCGCGCCTGCTGACCACCGGACAAGCGATTGACCACGTCGCTTGCGTGAGGGTCCGAGCCCGACCTCGGCAATCACGGTGTCGATGTCAGCTGCTGGTGCGCCAAGCACGGCGGCGAAATATTGCAGGTTCTCGCGAACGCTGAGATCGAGATAGACCGAAGGCGCTTGCGTCACGTAACCGACTCGGCGCCGAAGTGTCGGGTCGCCGGCCGGCGTGCCGAGCACCTCGACCGTGCCGCTCGCGATCACCTGGACGCCGACGAGGCAGCGCAACAGCGTGGTCTTGCCCGAGCCGCTCGGCCCGAGCAAGCCGGTGATCGTGCCGGCGGCGACGCTGACGTCGATGCTGTGCAGGATTTCGCGGCCCCCGCGGACAACGCGAAGCCCGTGCAGGCGCACGGCGTCTGGTCCGGTCATCAGTCTATTTCATCGACGTGTTGAATATGTCTGCAACAGCTGCGGCTGTCAACCGGTGTGGTGGTTTATCAGCATTTGCCGGACCTCCGTATGAAGTTCAGGTGAACTTAAGGCAGCGACCCTCCACACAGCCGGTAAGGAAGGTAACGATCAAAGCGAACCGGAAGCAGCGGGCGAAACATAAGGAGCGCGTCGCATGTCGGTGGATCAGGAAGTTCGTGGTGACGTACTCGAGCAGCAACTTGGCCGGGTCGCCGACCAACTGACGAGGAAATATGCCGACCGCACCGACCAGGTCGAGGTGCACGACGCGGTCTTCCGCGAGGCCAGCAGATACCAGGGCGCGCGAGTCACTCAGTACATTCCGGTGCTGGTGCAGCACACAGTGCAGGAACGACTGCGTCAGCTGACCCCACGGCCGGTCGGCGACTAGCTAGCCGTCGATCTCGATCCGCTCGAGGGTCACCCAGATGTAGCGGGACGCCGGATTCTGATCGCCGGTCGCGCGGGCGCGCAAGACATGAGTCCCACGCGGCAGCACCGGAGATTGCCAGAACATCCGGCTCTCGCGGGTAGTCGCCGTACTGATCGACGATCGTCTCCGGGCCGTCATCGATCGACAGCGCAATCATCCCGTGGTTCGCTTCCGCGAAGCCGTAGTAGCGAACGCCGGTGCCGACGAACCGGGCGGTGGCGACCCCGTTCGCCATTCCGCAGTAGGAGTCACTGCCACTGCTCTCCAGGTTGGCCTTTGAATGCCGCCAATCGGGGGAGTAGTCGATCTCATTGATGCCCGTGCCGAACACGTAGTGATAGACGGTCGTGGTGTTGCCCGCGGTCTGCACGCCAGTACCGCGAAGGTCGACCTCGGCCTCGATATCGAGCGCAACCGGGGTGAACCGGTAAGGGGCCAGCACCTGCGTTAGCGACTCCTCGATCCGGGCAAGCTCTGCCGCGACACTGCGCGCATGGGCGCCCGCGTAAGCGGTCAGCCGGATGTGGCCGACGAGAGCCGCCACGTTCTCAGCAAGTTCGGCCGACCCCATCGCCGCACTCGCGGTATTGCGGCCGATCTCGGCAGTCGTCGCAGTCTGCTGATCAACGGCGGATGCGATTCCATGCTGGTTGTCGTTGACCCTGACCATCGTGTCGGTAACCCGGACCATCGCCGCCGCGGCCTGCGCCGAACCGTCCTGGATCGAACTGACGGACGCACCGACGTTTGCGGTCGCCGCACCCGTCTGCTGAGACAAGCTGCTTGACCTCGCCTGCGACAACAGCGAATCCGCGGCCCGCCTCGCCGGCCCTCGCTGCCTCGATCGTGGCGTTCAGGGACAGCAGGTGGGTCTGCGTAGCGATGTTCCCGATGAACCGCAGGACTTCCTCGATGTGATGCGAGGCGACGGCGAGATCGGCCACGGTCGCGTTCGCCGCATTGACTTCGTCGGTTGCCGCTGAGGCGACAGACGATGCCTCAGAAGCGTGCCGAGCAACTTCTTGAATCGTCGAGGCGAACTCGTCGGTAGCTGCCGCGATCAGTTGGAGGCTTTGGGAGATCCCCTCGGCCGCCCGCGCAGCGGCGGTGGCCTGTGCTGCGGTTGTCTCGGTCGTCTCCAACGACTTCCACGCCATGTTGTCGACGTCATGCCACCCGACGTTCAGTTCGGTCTTCGCAACCTCGATCCGGGTGAGGGCGAGAGACAGTGCGCCGGTCACCTCAGCAATCGATGCACCAAGTGGGCGCCACGCACTGCCCTTGGGCAAGACGACCGGACGCGCGAGGTCACCCTGCGCGATGGCGTCGAACGCGGCGATGACGGCCTGCTGTCCGCGATTTCGGTCGGTTATCGTGCGCGCCCACCCGATCAGAGCAGCAAGCAGCGCGCCCGACGCCAACACTGCGAGCCACGCCATCACGCCTCCACGATCGACCAGTCTTGCCTGCTCACGTATCGACATCGCCGAGGTCGGCTTGAGTGCGACGGTACCCGCCGAAAATCAGACAATCCCCACCTTTCCCGTCAGATATCGCTGAATGGTTGGGCCGTATGCAGCGACCAGCTCGGCCGTCGACGCGGTCGAGAGCGGCGGCAGCGCGATGACGTAGCGGGCGATCGCCATCCCGATCAGTTGCGAGCCGACGAGCGTCGCCCGCAATTCGGCGTCCTCGCTGGGCAGTGTGTTGACGAACGTGCCGACGACTTCGCGGCGAAGGAACGTTCGGAGCATGACGGCCGCGGCTTCGTGCTGCATAGCCGATCGGACGACGGCCAGCATCCGTCCTCGAGTCGCTTCGTCGTCCCAAAGGGAGAGGAACATCGCCACGATCCGCGCGCCGGCATCGCTGTCCTCGAGCAGCGGCGGCAGCAGTGCGCTTGGCGAGAACGGGAAGTCGACGGCTGCGGCGAACAACTCGCTCTTGGAGCCGAAGTAGTGGTGCACGAGCGCCGGGTCGACGCCCGCCCGACCGGCGATCGCTCTCATCGTCGTCGCGTCATAGCCCGACTCCGCAAAGCAGTCACGGGCGGCGTCCAGGATCAGCGTGCGGGTATCGATCTTGCCGGGACGGCGACCAGCGGGCGACACCAGCGCCCCCTCAGGCCGGCATGCGGACGACGGCGAGCTGCGTCACGAAAGGCTCGCGCAGATGTCCGGCCGGCAGCAGTTGCGCGTTCGCGCTCGACGAACGCTGCGGCGTCATCGGATCCGAGTTCCTCGATGTAGGACTTCGACCGCACCTCGTCGAGGATCACTTCCATCGGCACCGTCCGATCCCAGCTGATGTGTGCCGTCTCGACGTCGAGGTTCTCAAACGCTGACGGGATCGATCGCCAGGCGGCTTCGAAATAGGCACCGACGACATGCTGGCCGGCGACGCGCAACCGCGCCCGGTGTTCGGCCAGCCACTGCTCACCACCCTCGTCAGGGATGTTCCACCAGACGGCAAGCGCACCACCTGGGCGCAAGACCCGCAGCACCTCACTGGGCGCGCGGCCAAGATCGACCCAATGCCACGACTGGGCGAACGTCACCAGGTCGAGTGATCCGTTCGCGAACGGCAGCTGGTTCGCGTCGGCGAGCACGACCGGTGTGCCAGGAGTGCGGCTGCGCAAGGTGTCGAGCATCGCTGGTCCGTGATCGACCGCCACGACTCGAGCGCCGCGCTCGAGCAGGCTGCGAGTGGAGATACCGGTGCCTGCCCCTACATCGGCCAGCACCGCCCCCGCGAGAAAGCTGCCCGACATCTCCTCGATCGCATCGAACAAGGCGTCCGGATACCCGGGGCGCCCGGCGTCATACGCCCGCGCCACACTGTCGAAACGTGACCGACTCATGCAGCCGTCGGTAGCAAGTGCGCTGCGCGTGAACGCGAGCGATTCGGCGAGGTCCGCCACTCGCTCCTCATGTGACGCGGCCCTTCTGGTGTTCACCTCGAGGACGACCACGCCGCCATAGCGCTGCGCTGCCAATCGCTGCAGCAGCTGCAAGCACGGCTGGGTGCCCCGACCTGGCACGAGGTGCTCGTCGTTTCGCGAGCCGGTGCCGTCAGCCAGATGGACGTGCGCGAGCCGTTCGCCGAAACCCTCGAGCAGCACGAGCGGATCGGCGCGTGACACGGCCGCGTGCGAGACGTCGAGCGTGATGTGCGGGTAGTCGGCATCGAGCAACGACCAGGACGGCGAGTAGACACCGACCTCAAGCCCGCTCGGACCGCGCTGCGGAAACATGTTCTCCACCGCGAACACGATGTCAGTCTCCTCGTGCATAGCCAGGATGCCGCTGGTGAACGCCTTGGCATAAGCACGTTGCCAACGAAATGGCGGATGGGTCACCACGACCTTCGCGCCGAGTCGCTCTGCGGCGATCTGCGAACGCATCAACTTCGCCCATGGCTCCGTTCCCCACACCCGCTGGCTGATCAGCAGGCAAGGCGAATGTACGGACACGACCGGCATCTGGTGATAGTCGATGAGCCGCCGCACGGTGTCGAGATCTTGACTGACGGGATCACCCGAGACCATCAATTCGACGCCGTCATAGCCAAGTCGGGCCGCGACCTCGAAAGCGACAGCAGTCGATTCGGGCCAGACGGACGACGTCGACAGCGCCACCGTCGGGTTAGCTCTTACCCGTTCCACCGCCGCCCGTTCCGATGCGCTGCCCATTCCCCGAGCCTACGACGACGCACGCCGACACACCGACAACGTGGATCGGCGTCCGGCCCTGATGTCTTGGGGCCTAGTCTTTGCGCATGCCAAGCAAGCCATCGCAGCGCGCACCGTCGAAGTCGTCGCCATCGGGTCGAGCCGAGCCCGCCCACCCGACGATCCCCACTCAAGGTGGCGCGGCCGCCGGCGAGCGCACACCGGTTCCGGAGACGGGTCTCGACTTCGCGCGCGAATGGGTCGAGTTCGTCGATCCCGCCGACGCCGAGCAGATCTTTCGCTGCGACCTGACCTGGCTCACCTCGAGTTGGGGATGCATCTTCGGCAACGGGTGCCACGGCATCGTGCCAGGTCGTTCTGCGGACGGCTGCTGCAGCCACGGCGCGTTCTACTCCGGTCGGGCTGATGAGAAGCGGGTCCGCAAGTTCGCCGAGCAACTCACGCCGGAGACCTGGCAGTACTACAAGAAGGGCCAGAAGGGCTTCACCGAACTCGAGGACGGAAAGCGCCGCACCCGCAGGGTCGACGGTGCCTGCATCTTCTTGAACCGTCCGGGTTTCGAGGGCGGCTCAGGGTGCTCGTTGCACAGCCTCGCATTGACGATCGACCGGCACCCGCTGGAGACCAAACCCGATGTGTGCTGGCAACTACCGATCCGCCGCACCTTCGAATGGGTCGATCGACCTGACGACACCAAGGTGCTGATCGTCACGATCGGTGAATACGACAGAAGGGGCTGGGGGTCGGGCGGGCACGACCTCACGTGGTGGTGCACCAGCTCCCCCGAAGCGCACGGCGCGCGTGATCGGGTCTACGTCTCCTACGGTCCTGAGTTGACCGAGTTGATGGGTGCTCAGGGCTACGCACAGCTGGTCGCGCACTGCGAACGGCGAATCGCCTCGAAGACGCCCGTCGCACCACACGCGGCTGATCCCACGCAGCAGTAGCCACAGGTCGCTGCGCTGCGACCCGGAATGTCGTGACGCGGCACTAGCCTGCTGGCATGCCCAAGAGCAGCACGCCCGGCAGCAGTAGACCCGGCAATGCCCGACCTTCCAAGCAGGCCTTCCGCTGCGGTGAGTGCGGTTGGGAGTCGTTGAAGTGGGTCGGCCGCTGCGGTGAGTGCCAGGCCTGGGGCACTATCGAGCAACCGGGCCTGCTTCGGCTTCGCAGCGTGGCGGCAACCTCAGTCACCGCCGCTGCGCGTCCGATCGGTGAGATCGATGCCGAATCTGCCCGCAGCGTGCCGACCGGCGTCGACGAGCTTGACCGGGTGCTGGGCGGTGGTCTGGTTCCCGGCGTCGTCGTGCTGTTGGCGGGTGAGCCGGGCGTGGGCAAGTCGACTCTGGTGCTCGACGTTGCGTCCAAGTTCGCGGCGCCCGGCACCCGCACGCTCTACATCACGGGCGAGGAGTCGACCGCACAGGTGCGGCTGCGCGCGGGTCGCATCAAAGCACTGTCGCCAGACCTCTTCCTGGCCGCCGAAACGGACGTCGGCGCAGTCCTCAAGCACCTCGACGACGTCAACCCGAGCCTGCTGATCGTCGACTCGGTGCAAACCATGGCCATCGCGGACGTCGATGGTTCGGCAGGTGGAGTGACGCAGGTACGCCAGGTCGCGGCGGCCCTGATCGCCGTCGCCAAGGAGCGCGGCATCGCGACGGTTCTGGTCGGCCACGTCACCAAAGACGGGTCGATCGCCGGCCCGCGCGTGCTCGAACATCTCGTCGACGTCGTGCTGCAGTTCGAGGGCGAACGCCATTCACGTCTCCGGTTGGTTCGGGCGATGAAGAACCGCTACGGCGCGTGCGACGAGGTGGGTTGCTTCGACCTGACCGAAGAGGGCATCGTCGGGCTGGCGGATCCCAGCGGCCTTTTCCTGTCGCGGCGCAGCGCTCCGGTGTCAGGCACCTGCGTCACCGTCGCGTTGGAGGGCCGTCGCCCGCTGGTCGCTGAAGTGCAAGCGTTGGTGGCGCAGTCGAACCTGTCGATACCGCGGCGCACCACGTCGGGTCTCGACGCCGCACGGGTGTCCATGGTGCTGGCGGTAACCGAGCGGCGAGCAAAGATCATGCTGGCCGGCTCGGACGTCTTCACCGCCACTGTCGGCGGCGTGAAACTGACCGAGCCGGCCAGCGACCTGGCTGTCGCGCTCGCCGTCGTGAGCGCCGCGAAAGACAAGACCCTGCTACCGGGCCTCGTCGCCGTCGGTGAGGTCGGCCTGGCCGGCGAGGTGCGTCGCGTCGAGGGAGTCGGCCGCCGGCTCACCGAAGCAGCCCGGCTCGGGTTCACGCTCGCACTGGTGCCACCGGACTCAGGACCGCTACCACCCGGCGTCCGTTCGATTGAGGTTTGCGACCTCGCACAAGCGATCGAGTACGCGCTCGTGAGCCAACGGCTAGAATCGCCGTAACGGCGTACAAACAGGGGAGCCCGGTGGCAGCCAACGATCGGTTCGACCGGACCGTCGACGAGAAATTGCGGGCGACTCTCGCAACGATCGCGCCTGGTACGGACCTTCGCGATGCGCTCGAACGTATCCTGCGCGGCAACACCGGCGGCCTCATCGTTCTCGGTTACGACAAGACCGTCGAGTCACTGTGCACGGGCGGCTTCAATCTCGACATCGAGACATCAGCGCCCCTGATGCGCGAGATCTGCAAGATGGACGGCGCGATCGTGCTCGACACCACCGGCACCCGGATCCTCAAAGCCAACGTGCACCTGCAGCCGGATCCGTCGATCCCGACGAGCGAGTCCGGCACCCGGCACCGCAGCGCCGAACGCACCGCGAAGCAAACGGGTTATCCGGTGATCTCCGTCAGCCAGTCGATGCGCATCATCGCGCTCTACGTCGGGGGCAAGCGTTACGTCCTCGACGATTCCGGTGCGATCCTGTCGCGGGCGAACCAGGCGCTTGCCACCCTCGAGCGCTACAAGCTGCGGCTCGACGAAGTGAGCGGAACCCTGTCGGCGCTGGAAATCGAGGACCTCGTCACGGTCCGCGATGCGGCCGCGGTCGCGCAGCGCCTCGAGATGGTTCGCCGGATTGCGAGTGAGATCGAGGGCTACGTCGTCGAACTCGGCACCGACGGCCGGTTGCTCAGCCTGCAACTCGACGAGCTACTTGCCGGCGTCGAGCCCGAGCGTGAACTCGTCGTGCGCGACTACCTTCCCTCGACAACCAGCAAGAAGTCGCGCACGCCCGACGACGTACTGCGTGACTTCGACACGCTGTCTGCGTCGGAGCTGCTCGACCTCAGCACGATCGCCCGAGTGATGGGCTACGCAGCCGGAGCCGACGCACTTGACGCGCCGGTGAGCCCGCGCGGCTATCGGCTGCTTGCCAAGGTTCCGCGGCTGCCGAACCTGGTTGTCGATCGCCTCGTTGAGCACTTCGGTGGCTTGCAGAAGCTGCTAGCTGCGGGCATCGACGATCTGCAAGCGGTCGAGGGAGTGGGCGAGAACCGGGCGCGCAGCGTGCGTGAGGGTCTGTCGCGGTTAGCGGAGTCGTCGATCCTCGAGCGCTACGTCTGATCGCTCAGACCGGGACCATACGTCTGATCGCTCAGACCGTGACCGTCAGCAGCGCCTGCAGGTCGACCAGCAGCACCGGCCCGGCACGTCCGGTGCTCACCCCCGTGTGGCGGAGCACGTCGATGACGTAGTCCGGCAACCCCGACGGTCGCTCGCCCGACGAGACCAGTTCGTCCTCGTCGTGAACGGCGTTGACCTGATCCACGATCGCACCAACCGCGTCGATACCAGACGCCGTGACCAACACGTCACCTCGAGCGGCCCGGCTCTGACGTCGCCCACTCGCAGATCAACGACCGGGAGCGGCGTGCCACGCAACTCCAGCAGCCCGCTGATCGGGGGCGTCATGCCAGGCAGGACATCGAGCCCTTCGAGGCGGACCACCTCGCGAACCTCGTCGAGCCTGCAGGCGAACTGCCGGTCGCCGAGCCGGAACGTGACGAAACCGATCATGGTGTCTCCCGTGTCCTGAACCTGGCGGATTTCGCTGGCCCTTGCGGTCCGTTCGGCTTGGGTTGCGAGCCGCAGGCACAGGGCCACCAGCTCAGCGGCACTGCGTCCGCCGAAGAACGCGGACACCTCTTCCGGCGGCAAATCTCCGACGGTTGCCGCAGCGCTGCGGTACGCCCGGCCCGCCGCGGCTGGTTCGCCTTGCCGGTCGAGCGCGCCGGCGAGTAGCAAGAGGGCCGACGCCGAATCGGGCTGCAGATAGACGGCCTGTCGCAGCTCCCTGATCGCATCGGCGTCGCGACCCAGATTGACCAATGCCTCACCGCCGATCAGGTGCGGCTCGACCAGCATCGGGTCGGCCTTGGCTGCGCGACCGGCGGCGGCTACGGCGTCGGCATAGCGCCCACCTGCCAGTGCCTCGCGAGCGGTGGCCACCAGCTGTTGCGCACTAGGCCCTGGTTGCACGGGGCGGACGCCGGCGCGGACTGCCGGGGTATGCGTTGCGGCGGCACCGACTTCGGCTCCGGAAGATCGCGTCGACGCTCGGTCCGACCGCGTCGCTCCGGGAGCAGGATCGGCGCATCACCCGCCTCTGTACGGCGGTCAGGCAGCGTGACCCGGCCTTGCGGGCCGTCGTCCCTGCGATACACGAACGCATCGCCGAGCGGAACCAACGTGAACGCCTCGCTCATCTGCCACAGCGTCTCCGAGTGACCGAGGAACAAGTAGCCGCCGTCGCCAAGAGCGGTGTGGAACCGCGACATCAGCGCTTTCGTCGTCGTCCGGTTGAAGTAGATCGTGACGTTGCGGCACAGCAGCAGGTCGACCTCACCGCTGTCAAAAGGTGGGGCTTCGGTGATGAGGTTGTGCAACTGGAGATCGACGAGCTCACGCACGTCGTCCTTCACTGAGTACGACCCGTGATCAACGTCGAACCAACGGCGCAGATCGATCGGATCTGCCATCTGCACGGCTCGAGCGCCGTAGCGGCCGGCGTCCGCGAAAGCGAGCGCGGTCGCCGAGACGTCTGACCCGACAATCCTGACGTGCTCACGGGTAGCCATCGGCATCAACTCGCGGACCAGCATGGCCAGGCTGTAGGGCTCTTCACCCGTCGAGCAGCCGGCACTCCAGATCGTCAGTGGGCGGTTCAGGCTCGTCGACCGGCGGATCAACTCGGGCAGGACGTGCTGGCGAAGCGCGCGGATCTGCGGCGGATTCCGGAAGAAGTGCGTCTCCTGAATCGTCACGACATCGATGAGCTGCTGGCGCTCTGGCGCACCACCGGGACCGCTGAGCATCGCGAGATACTCGGCCGGCGAACTGGCCCCAATCGCCTCCATCCGGCCCGCGACCGCGAAGGTCAGGGAGTCACGGCGACTCTCGTCATGGACCAGGCCGGCGCTCTTCTCGAGAACCTTGCGCAGGGTGTCGAACTCCTCGTCGGTCAGCGCGAACCTCATCGCTCACCACCGAACGAGTCACCGGTCAGGATCGCGACAAGCGCACCAGCGATCTCGGTGAGTGGCAGCTGGCGTTGCACTGCACCGCACGCGGCGGCCGCGGCCGGCATGCCCCACACTGCGCTCGATTCTTCGTCCTGTCCGATCGTGATCGCACCGGCGTCGCGCATCGCCTTGAGCCCCACGGCGCCGTCGCGACCCATGCCGGTGAGCAGGACCCCGATCGCCCGCGGGCCGACGCTGCGAGCCACGCTCTCGAACGTTGCGTCGACGCCCGGCACGTTGAACTGGGTCGGCGGCGGTTGCTCGATGCTGACGCGCAGATGATCGTTGACGACGAGGTTGCGCGCGCTCGGCGCGATGGTGACGGTGCCTGGGTGCAGGCGAACACCCGACGTCGCGACTCCGACGGGCAATGCGCACAGTCCGTCGAGCCAGGTCGCAAGACCCTCGATGAATCCGTCCGCCATGTGCTGCACGACAACGACGGCCGGCGTGAAGTCGCTGGGTAAGGCGCCGAGCAGGTGCGCCAGGGCTTGCGGTCCACCGGTCGATGCACCGATCGCCACCAAGTCGACGGTGTCTTCTGCTCGAGCTCGCGCCGACAAGGCGGCCGACGCCCCGGCCGCGGACTGCGCATCGCCCCTGGCCTTCAGGCGTCCTCGCGGGTGGGTGATGACGCGCACTCTCGACGCGACTCGCACGCCACGGCGCAGCGCCGCTGCGTACGACGCCCGGTCGGCGTCTCGCGCGGTCGGTCTGGCCACGACGTCGATAGCGCCGGCGGCCAGCGCTGCGGCGGCTCGCGCGGCGTCGCCTTCGGTTGAGCACACCAGGATGGGCGTCGGGACGCTCGCCATGATCCGTTCGATGATCTCGATTGCGGCGGTACCGGGTAACTCGAGGTCGAGGACCACAGCCGACGGCCGTAGCCGCTCGATCAACGCGATGGCGTCGCGTCCGGTCCGCGCCTCGCCGACCACGCGCAGGCCCGGGTCGGCCGTGATGGCCGCCCGAAGGAAGCGCCGCTCGATCACTGAGTCCTCGACCAGCACGACCGTCACGGCCGACTGCTCCTGGGCGTCCGGCTGCGACGCCGAGACGGCACTGGCGCTGGCCGGGGTTGGCGCCTCACGCGCAACCGACACCTAAGCGCTCCTCGGTCCGGAAGCCCGGCGTGGGCTCCTCCCCAATGACTCCTTAACCTGTCGTCTGATGTGGCGACTTTCTTAAGACAACCTGAGCGCGCCAACGAGCGTGCCAACGCCGAGTGTGGGGCCCTCGAGCCGCCGATCGTCAGCGAGCTCCTCGCCTGGTACGGCCAGGCTGCCCGGCAGCTTCCGTGGCGCGACCCGGCGGCGAGCCCGTGGGCGGTGCTGGTCAGCGAGACGATGCTGCAGCAGACCCCGGTGACCCGGGTATTGCCTGCCTACGAGCAGTGGATCGCCCGGTGGCCGACGCCGGCCGCGCTCGCGGCAGCCACGCCCGGTGACGCCGTCCGCGCGTGGGACCGGCTTGGCTACCCGCGGCGGGCGTTGCGCCTGCACGCGGCGGCAACGACCATCGTCGCGCGCCACGGTGGGCAGGTGCCCGCCGACTACGCACAGCTGCTGCGCCCTGCCCGGGATCGGTGACTACACCGCGGCCGCCGTCGCCGCGTTCGCCTACCGGCAACGCCACGTCGTCCTCGACACGAACGTGCGCCGGGTGCTCGCCCGGGCGGTATCCGGGATCGCAGTGCCGTCGGCCGCACCGACGGTCGCGGAGCGTCGTCGTCGCAGCAGAACTCTTACCGGACGACGGTGAGCGGGCGGCGACGTTCAGCGTCGCGTTGATGGAACTCGGCGCCTTGATCTGCCGCGCTCGCGCGCCGCAGTGCGATCGGTGCCCGATCGCCGATCGCTGCGCATGGCGCCGGGCCGGCTACCCGCCGTCCGCCTTACCTGCGCGCCGCGACGCAAGGCTACGAAGGCACCGACCGGCAGGCGCGCGGCGCGGTGCTGGCGGTGTTGCGGGCGCAACCCGGGGCCGGCGCCGCGCCGCCAGCTACGCGCAGCCTGGACCGACGCCGTCCAACTGGATCGTGCCCTCGACGGCCTGGTGGCTGACGGCCTGGTCGAGCCACTAGCCCGCGGCCGCTTCCGCCTCCCGACCGTAGGGCGCTACTCCGCGGCTGGCGCCACGCTCGCGGCTGGCGGCCCGCGCGCGCCGGATCGGCGGCTGGTGCCGCTTCTGCCAGCGGAGGCAGATCAGGCACCAGTGCCGGCTTCGCCTCGCCACGGAACGTGAATGCGGCTTCGGGGGTGTCGACCCCCTCGGCGTCGACGACGACGATCTGGCCGGCCTTGAGCTCGCCGAACAGAATCTTCTCCGACAAGACGTCCTCGATCTCGCGCTGGATCGTGCGCCGCAACGGACGCGCACCAAGCACCGGGTCGTAGCCCTTCTTGGCGAGCACCTTCTTGGCGTCCGGCGTGAGCTCGAGACCCATGTCGCGGTCACGCAGCCGAAGGTCGACCTTGGCAATCATCAGGTCGACGATCGTCACGATCTCGTCCTCGGTCAGCTGGTGGAACACGATCGTGTCATCGACCCGGTTCAAGAACTCTGGCCTGAAGTGCTGCTTCAGCTCCTCGTTGACCTTCGCCTTCATCCGCTCGTAGTTGCCCTGCGCGTCATGCTCCTTGGAGAAGCCCATGTTGAAGCCCTTGGAGATGTCACGCGTGCCGAGGTTCGTCGTCATGATGATGACGGTGTTCTTGAAGTCGACCACTCGGCCCTGAGCGTCGGTCAACCGACCGTCCTCAAGGATCTGCAGCAACGAGTTGAAGATGTCGGGGTGCGCCTTTTCGACCTCGTCGAACAACACGACCGAGAACGGCTTGCGACGCACCTTCTCGGTCAGCTGACCACCTTCGTCGTAACCGACGTAGCCAGGCGGCGAACCGAACAGTCGCGACACCGTGTGCTTCTCCATGAACTCGCTCATGTCGAGCTGGATCAGGGAGTCCTCGTCACCGAAAAGGAACTCGGCGAGCGTCTTCGACAGCTCGGTCTTACCGACACCTGAAGGGCCGGCGAAGATGAACGAGCCGCCGGGCCGCTTCGGGTCCTTCAGACCGGCGCGGGTACGCCGAATCGTCTGCGACAGAGCCTTGATCGCCGGCTCCTGGCCGATGACCCGCTTGTGCAGCTCGTCTTCCATGCGCAGCAGCCGCGACGTCTCTTCCTCGGTCAGCTTGAACACCGGAATGCCCGTAGCGGTCGCGAGCACCTCAGCGATCAGCTCTTCGTCGACCTCGGCGACGACGTCCATGTCGCCGGCCTTCCACTCCCGCTCGCGCTGCGACTTCGCCGCGAGCAGTTGCTTCTCGCGATCGCGAAGGGACGCCGCCTTCTCGAAGTCTTGAGCGTCGATCGCGCTTTCCTTCTCACGGCGGACGCCAGCAATCTTCTCGTCGAACTCGCGGAGATCCGGCGGTGCGGTCATGCGCCGAATGCGCATGCGCGAGCCGGCCTCGTCGATCAAGTCGATGGCCTTGTCTGGCAGGAAGCGATCGCTGATGTAGCGGTCGGCCAGCTGCGCTGCCGCAACCAGTGCGCCGTCGGTGATCGAGACGCGGTGGTGCGACTCGTAGCGATCGCGCAGGCCCTTGAGGATCTCGATGGTGTGCGCAAGCGACGGCTCGGCAACCTGGATCGGCTGGAAGCGCCGCTCGAGCGCGGCATCCTTCTCCAGGTGCTTGCGGTACTCGTCGAGCGTCGTCGCACCGATGGTCTGCAGCTCGCCTCTGGCCAGCATCGGCTTCAAGATGGACGCCGCGTCGATGGCACCCTCGGCGGCGCCGGCGCCGACCAAGGTGTGCAGCTCGTCGATGAACAAGATGATGTCGCCGCGAGTGCGGATCTCCTTGAGGACCTTCTTCAGCCGCTCTTCGAAGTCACCGCGATAGCGGCTACCGGCAACGAGCGCGCCGAGGTCGAGGGTGTACAGCTGCTTGTCCTTCAGCGTCTCGGGCACTTCGCCCTTGACGATGGCCTGCGCCAGACCTTCGACGATCGCGGTCTTGCCCACGCCGGGCTCGCCAATCAGCACCGGGTTGTTCTTGGTGCGTCGCGACAGCACCTGCATGACGCGCTCGATTTCCTTCTCACGGCCGATGACCGGGTCGAGCTTGCCTTCGCGCGCGGCCTGCGTCAGGTTGCGGCCGAACTGATCCAAGACGAGGGACGTCGACTGGGTGCCCTCTGCGGGACCGCCCGCGGTCGCCTCTTGCTTGCCCTGGTAGCCGGACAGCAACTGGATGACCTGTTGCCGCACCCGGTTCAGGTCGGCGCCGAGCTTCACCAGCACCTGGGCCGCGACGCCTTCGCCTTCGCGGATCAGGCCGAGCAGGATGTGCTCGGTGCCGATGTAGTTGTGGCCGAGCTGAAGCGCTTCGCGCAGCGAGAGCTCCAGCACCTTCTTGGCGCGCGGCGTGAAAGGAATGTGGCCGGACGGCGCCTGCTGGCCCTGCCCGATGATCTCTTCGACCTGCTGGCGGACGCCTTCGAGCGAGATTCCGAGGCTCTCGAGAGCCTTCGCGGCGACGCCTTCGCCCTCGTGGATGAGCCCGAGCAGGATGTGCTCGGTGCCGATGTAGTTGTGGTTGAGCATGCGGGCTTCTTCTTGCGCCAGCACGACAACACGGCGGGCTCGGTCGGTAAATCTCTCGAACATGTCGCTCGCTCCTCAGTGGCGGCGCCTGCCTTCTTTTTCATGCTATCCCGGCGCCAGGGACAGGCCTTGCCGTGCGACAGTGCCTGGCTCAACACAGTTCTCGCCAAAACGGCAGCGAGACTTGCGTTCTTGGACCCAATTTTCGGTCCTCGGGCGGGTGCACTACTCCGTTTGACGGGGTCAAAGGTCGCGAAATGGGCGTTCGTGCCCACACTGAAGCCCAACTGTGACCTGTGCGCGGGTGTTCCGACTAGCCCGAACGCCTCGTTGCGCTCCGAGCGAACAGCTAGTGCGCCGCCTCGTACTTGGCGACGATGTCGGCCGAGATGCGGCCACGCTCGTTGACCTTGATGCCCTTGCTCCGCGCCCACGCCCGGATGTCAGACGTCGGTGCCTGGCTGCCGGCTGCGGCACGGCGGGCGGTGCGACCACGCGGACGACCCGCCCGTGCGGCTCGGCCGGATCGGCGCGCGGCGCCGACATATGCGTTCAGCGAATCGCGAAACTTCTTGGCATTGCTCTTACTGAGATCGATCTCGTAGGTCACGCCGTCCAGACCGAACGTCAGTGTCTCGTCAGCCGAACTCCCGTCGAGGTCGTCGACAAGCGTTACCTGGACCTTCTGTGCCACGGGTTTGTCCTTTCGTACGATTGCCGAAAGCAAACAGGAACTCGGCGTTGAATGCAAATACCGAAGTCGAACGCTACAGATACTTGATCATGCGGGTGTTCCCGAGCGTGTTCGGCTTCACTCGTTCGAGGTCAAGAAACTCGGCAATGCCTTCATCATATGACCGCAACAGCTCCTCGAACACCCCCGGCGCAACCGGTTCACCTTCCAGCTCTGAGAATCCGTGCGCGGCGAAGAAATTGACTTCAAAAGTCAAACAAAACAGCCGACGGACGCCGAGCTCGCGTGCCGTGCGTAGCAATTGCTCCAAGCAGCAGATGGCCAATGCCCGTGGCGCGCACCGAGGGGTCGACGGCAAGGGTTCGCACCTCGGCCAGGTCTTCCCACATGACGTGCAGGGCGCCACAGCCAACCACCGATGCCGCCTCGTCGCCCGCCGACCGCTCGGCGACCCAGAATTCCTGCACGTCCTCGTACAAGGTCACGGTCGGTTTGTTCAGTAGTTTGCGCTCTGGGGCGTACGCGTCGACGAATCCCCTAATTGCTTTCACGTCCGCCGTCCGGGCGCGACGAATGACGATGTTGGCAGGTGGTGAGCTCATCGGTTACTCGGGCCTGACCAACGGGAAAAGGATCGTCTCGCGAATGCTCGCCCCCGTCAGCAGCATGACCAACCGATCGATACCGAGACCGAGACCGCCCATTGGGCGGTGCGCCATATTCCAGGGCGCGCAAGAAATCTTCGTCGAGTTGCATAGCCTCGGGATCACCACCGGCGGCCAATAGCGACTGTTCTGTCAATCTCCGACGTTGCTCGATTGGGTCGACCAATTCGGAGTATGCCGGGGCGAGTTCGACGCCATTCACCACCAGATCCCAGGCCTCGACCAATCGCGGATCGTCGCGGTGTGGTCGCGCAAGCGGCCGGACAGACACCGGGTAATCCCGCACGAAGGTCGGCTCGACGAGGGTGTGTTCGACGAGCTTTTCGAACAGTTCGAGCACGATGTGCCCGTGATCGTGGCCGGACTGCCCGGGCGGCAGGGCCACGTCGTGCCGCACAGCTATCGCGCGCAGTTGTGCGACGTCGGTATCGATCGAGAGTTCCGCACCGACCGCCTGCGACACCGCCTGATGGATCGTCACAGTCCGCCACGGCGCGGCAAGATCGATCGACCCGCCGCGACCGTCGGGCACCACGGGCGAGCCGACAGCCAGCGCAGCGTCGAGCACGATCTCGCGGGTCAGGTCAGCCATCGTGTTGTAGTCGCCGTAGGCCTCGTATGCCTCGAGCATCGTGAACTCGGGGCTATGGGTCGAGTCGACGCCCTCGTTGCGAAAGATCCGGCCGATCTCGTAGACCCGCTCGATCCCGCCGACCACGATCCGCTTGAGATAGAGCTCCAGCGCGATGCGCAGGTACATCGGGATGTCGAACGCGTTCAGGTGGGTCTGAAACGGTCGCGCCGCCGCCCCGCCGTGCAGCAGCTGAAGCGTCGGGGTTTCGACCTCGAGATAGCCGTGGCGGGCGAGCGTGTCACGCACCGACCCGACAACGGTCGCCTTGATCCTGACCATGTCGCGAGCGTCGGAGTTCGCAATCAGATCGACGTAGCGCTGCCGCACCCGCGACTCGGGGTCGGTGAGTCCCCGGTGCTTGTCCGGCAGCGGCCGCAAGCACTTGGCGGTCAGTGCCCACGAATCGGCGAGCACCGAAAGCTCACCACTGCGCGACGTGATGACCTCACCCTCGACACCGACGTGATCGCCAAGATCGATCGCGGACTTCCACAGGGCCAGCGACTCGGCACCGAGCCGGTCGAGCGAGATCATCACCTGAAGCTCACCGGAGCCGTCGCGGATCGTGGCGAAACAGAGCTTGCCGGAGTTGCGCGCGAGCACCACGCGACCGACGACGCCGACCTGATGACCGGTGGCGGTATCGGGCGGCAGATCGACGTGCGCCGCGCGAACCTCGGCGATCGTCGCGGTCCGGGGGAAGCCGGCCGGATACGGCTCGATGCCCTGTGCCCGCAGCCACTCGACCTTTTCGCGCCGCACTTGCATCTGCTCGGGCAGCTCGTCACTCACGGGCGGAAGGCTATCTGGCAGGCGGGCGACCTCATGCGATATTGCGTTCGAACATCAACCGCAACCCGATCAGGGTCAGCCACGGCTCGTGGACGTCGATGAGCCGGCATTCCTCGAGCACCACAGTCGCGAGGCCGCCGGTGGCAATCACCGTGGCCGGTGTCCCGAGTTCGGCGATGATCCGCTCGGTGATCCCGTCGACCTGCGAGGCGAACCCGTAGATGATTCCCGACTGCAAGCGATTCGACGGTGTTCTTGCCGATGACCGATCGCGGCCGCACCAACTGCACCTTCATCAGCTGAGCCGCGCGCGAGGCCAAGGCATCGACCGAGATCTCGATGCCCGGCGCGAGAACGCCGCCAAGGAACTCACCCTTTGCGGAGACCACGTCGAAGTTGGTCGACGTGCCGAAGTCAACGACGATGGCCGGCCCGCCGTGCAGGGTGAACGCGGCGAGCGTGTTCACGATGCGATCGGCGCCGACCTCCTTCGGGTTGTCGTAGAGCACCGGCACCCCGGTGCGGATCCCAGGCTCGACGACGACGAGAGGCACCGCGTCGAACCAGCGATCGCACATCGTCCGCACCTCGCGCAACGCCGACGGCACGGTCGAGCAGCACGCGATTCCGTCGACCGTTCCATCACCGGTGTCCGACGCGCGGTCTCAGAGGCAGCGAGGAGGCCGGTGACCAGCAACCCGAGCTCGTCTGCCGAGCGGCGCGGATCGGTTGCCAGTCGCCAGTGCTCGACGATGCGCTCGCCCTCGAAGAGTCCGAGCACGGTCTGGGTATTGCCGACGTCAATCGTCAGCAGCATCGGTACTCCTTGCTCCCGGATCAACGGCCCGCAGGTCGACGCCGATGTCGAACACCGGCGCAGAGTGTGTCAGAGCTCCGACCGAGAGGTAGTCGACGCCCGTCGCGGCCACCGCCGCGGCATTCGCCAACGTCAGCCCACCGCTTGCCTCGAGTCGACATGAGCTGCCCCGTTCGCGGACCAACGCCACCGCCGCCCGCATGGATTCCAGTGACATGTTGTCGAGCAAGATGAGATCGGCGCCTGCCTCCAATGCCTCATCAACCTGCTCGATCGTGTCGCACTCGACTTCGACGGGAAGCTGCGGAAACGCCGCGCGCACCGCACGGAAAGCGGCCGCAACCCCACCGGCCGCGACCACGTGGTTGTCCTTGATCAAGCGCCGCATCGGATAGCGACATCCGGTGGTTCACGCCGCCCCCGCACCGGACCGCGTACTTCTCCAGCGTCCGCAGGCCCGGCGTGGTCTTTCGAGTGTCGCGGATCGCGGCGCCGCTGCCCGCGATGGCATCGACCCACTGACGGGTGAGGGTGGCGATGCCCGACAGATGCCCGAGCAGATTCAGCGCGGTGCGTTCGGCGGTGAGCAGCGAGCGCGTCGCGCCCGTTGCCGACAACACGGTCGTTGCCGGCTCCACTCGCATGCCGTCGACGACCCTTTCGTCGATCTCGACGGAGCCGCCGGTCGCGATCCACAACACTGCCGAGACGATCGGTAGACCAGCGACGACGCCGCGCGCACGTGAGACGAAATCGGCCACCGCGACGTCGTCAGGCGCAATGACCGCCACGCTTGTCACGTCGACGCCGCCCGCCAGATCCTCCGCCAGCGCCCCAGCGACCAACGCCTCGACAGCCGCGGCGTCCAGACCCAGCCTCGGCAAGACGCCGCTCAAGCACGACGGGCAGACTCATGTCGGGCGGTCATGTCAGGGCGCCGAAGGCGCTAGCGCGTGCGGTAGCGACGACGGGTGCGGGCTCGAACACCGTCTCGAGCGCGCCGTCGTCGAGAAGAGAAGTGACCAGATGCCCCCGCCAGGCGGGCGACGTCTCGGGATAGTCCTCCCGCCAGTGGCAGCCGCGGGTCTCTGCACGCATCCGCGCGCCCGCGACGAGCGCGTTCGCGACCGTGTGCAGGTTCGTCGCTTCCCACGCCTCGACACACGGCTCGACGAACTGATCGGTCCGCATCGGCGCTGACCTGCGCGCCGATCCGGACCAGCGCCGCTGCGGCCGTCGCGAGGCTGTCAGCGCTGCGCAGCACACCGGCACCGGCGGTCATTGCAGCCTGGACGCCGACCAATGCCGATGGCGGCAGCAACCCGGCGTCCCGCTGGTCGAGTGCAGGTTCGCCGTCCGGCGGCAACGACCGCGCCAGATCGTCCGCGATCCGGGCCGCGAACACCAACCCCTCGAGAAGGCTGTTCGAGGCCAGCCGGTTCGCGCCGTGCACACCCGTGCAGGCGACCTCGCCGCACGCATACAAGCCAGGCACGCTACGTGCGGCCGAACAGATCGGTCCGCACGCCGCCGCTCGCGTGATGCGCACCGGGCACTACCGGAATCGGTGTTGTCACCGGGTCGATGCCGTTCGCGCGGCACGACGCAGTGATGGTGGGAAAGCGCTCCGCGAGATCAGGCACCGCGCGGGCATCGAGCAGCACGTGGTCGGCGCCCGTCTCGCGCAGTTGGCGCACGATCGCCTGCGCGACGACGTAGCGCGGCGCGAGCTCGGCCATCGGGTGCTGGCCGACCATGAAGCGGCGGCCGAGTACATCGATGAGCACCGCACCTTCGCCACGCAGTGCCTCGGAGATCAGCGGCTGCTGGCCGGCCGCGCCGGGCCCGAGCCACAACACGGTCGGATGAAACTGGACGAACTCCATGTCGGTCACGTCCGCGCCGGCGCGCAACGCGAGCGCGACGCCGTCGCCGGTCGCCACCGGCGGGTTGGTCGTCGATGCGAACACCTGCCCGATACCGCCGGTCGCCAGGACGACGGCGCGTCCGCGAGCGGCACCGACACCGTCGCGCCGACCGGCCCCGATGACGTGCAGGGTGACACCGCAAGCCCGGCCGTCGATGGTCTTCAGCAGGTCGATGACGAGCGCGTGCTCGATGATCTCGATGCCTTCGGTCGCCTTCACTGCGGCGATCAGTGCGCGCTCGATCTCCGCACCCGTCGCATCACCACCGGCGTGCGCGATCCGGCGTCGTAGATGGCCGCCTTCCCGCGTCAGTGCGAGGTCGCCGGCGTGGTCGAGATCGAACCGGGTGCCGAGCTCGACGAGTTCGCGCACGAGGTCAGGCCCTTCGGTGACCAGAACCCGCACGGCGTCTTCGTCGCACAGACCCGCACCAGCGACCAGCGTGTCGGTCAAGTGGTCGGCGGGGGTGTCCCCCGGCCCGAGCGCGGCGGCAATCCCACCCTGCGCCCAGCGGGTCGAGCCTGCGTCGAGTTCGGTCTTCGTGACGAGCAGCACAGTGCCGGCGCGTCGGGCCTTCAAGGCCGTGGTCAAGCCCGCGATACCGCTGCCGACGACCACGATGTCGGCACGCGCCGTCCACCCAGGTTCTGGGGCGGCCAGCCGCCGGCTCAAGCTCATCCGATCACCGTCTCGTCGATGTTCACGGACTCATTGTCGATCAGCCGGGTCGACCCCACGCGGGCGGCCACCGCGAGCACGGCCTGGCGCGCGGCATGAGCGCGGTCGTCGAGAGCCTCGAACGTGTCAGGGTCAACGAGCGCAACGTAGTCGGTCTCGACACCACCCTCGCCGATCCAGCACCGCCTGGGCTGCCGCGACAATCGCCGATGGCGCCTGACCGCTGCCCGCAGCCGCCGCGCCCGCGAGCAGCGCTCGCCGCAGCGCGAGCGCGGAAACCCGCTGCGACGCCGTCAAGTACGCGTTGCGGCTCGACAACGCCAGCCCGTCGGCGTCCCGGATCAGTGGCGCACCCTCGATGCGTACCGGCAGGTCGAGATCGGCCACCATGGCCCGTACGAGCGCGAGCTGCTGGGCGTCCTTGCGACCGAACACCGCGACGTCAGGACGCACGAGGCCGAACAGTTTCGCCACCACCGTCAGCACACCGTCGAAGTGACCGGCTCGGCTCGCGCCCTCGAATCGCTGACCCATCGCGCCGGCAACCACTCGCACCACGGGCTCGCGCGGGTACATCTGCGTGCGACTCGGCACGAACGCCAACGCGACGCCCTCTTCGGCACACATCGCGAGATCCGCCTCAAGGGCGCGCGGATAACGATCGAGGTCTTCGCCGGCTGCGAACTGCAATGGATTCACGAAGATGCTCACCACTGTCTCGTCGGCAACTTCTCGAGCTCGACGCAACAGCGACCGATGTCCATCGTGTAACGCCCCCATCGTCGGCACCAGAGCAACGGTCCGCCCCAACATCGCGCGTGCGACGGCAAGCTCCGTCCGAGTGCGAGCGACGGCGGTCATGAGCTCGACCCTCGCGCAAGGACGCCGAGCAGTGCCGCCGCATCGCCCGCCGGCAGCAGACCGGCGGCAAGAGCCCGGTCGGCAGTCAGCCTGGCCATCGCGATGTAGGCGGCTGCCGTTTCCGGGCTGACCCTCGTGAGCGCGTCGACGTGGGCAGCAACGGTACCCGCGTCGCCGCGGACAACCGGCCCGGTCAACCCGGCGTCGCCGTGGCGCAGCGCGTTGTCGAGTGCCGCCGACAGCAGCGGTCCGAGCAGCCGCTGCGGGTTCTCAACCCCCGCTGCGCGAAGCAGATCCATCGACGAGGAGACCAGGGTGACGAGATGGTTCGCGCCATGCGCGAGCGCCGCGTGGTAGAGCACCCGATCCGCCTCGTCGATCCAGACCGGCTCACCACCCATCTCGAGCACGAGTGCTTCTGCGACGGGTCGCAGAACAGGTATCGACGTCACGCCGAAGCACACCCCCGTGAGCCGGTCGAGATCGATGCTGGTCCCGGTAAACGTCATGACCGGATGCAACGCGAGGGGCAGGGCGCCGATCGCCATCGCTGGAGACAACACGTCGATGCCGTAGCGACCAGACGTGTGCACCACGAACTGGCCGGCGTGCAACGCGTCGGCATTGACCAGGCCTTCGACCAGCGCTGGCAGCGCGTCGTCGGGCACCGCGAGCAGCAACAGGTCGACGTCCGGCCCGATCTCGTCCGCCGTACGGACGTCGACGTCGGGCAACAGCGCGGCGGCACGGCGACGTGACGCCGACGACACCGCCGACACGGCGACGACCCGGTGGCCAGCCCTGCGCAAGCGCAGCACCGAGCACCGCGCCGACACGGCCGGCAGAGATGACACCGACCGCTAGCCGGCCAGGCCGGGATTGCGGTACGGATGAATTCACGATCGGGGGTTCCGGTTCATGTGGTTCCAGTCCTCAGCAGTTCCAGTCCACGGGGGGTACCGGACGTCGCCGAGCCTACCCAAGCGCTGACGGGCCGGGGGTGGTCGTCATCCAGCGATCGGGCATTCGCAACGCCCGGCCGCGCTCGGCCCGCAGCACCTCGGCATCGACGATGCGGCGACCCTCACCGAGGTCTCGATGGTGCAGCACCACATCGACCGGACCTTTGGTTGAATCCACGTGCACCGTTGCGAGCCGAAGGGCGCGTTGCCATGGCCCTGCCGACAATCGAACGCTCTGGATCTTCTCGTGCCGCATGACCGCATGCACCTTCGTCAGCAACCCGCTGCGCACGCTGACGATCGCCTCGTCGGCACCAGCACGATAGGTCCACCAGAGCAACGGCGAGCGCCACTTCGCGCGCGCCGGAACCCGCGTCATCACGAACAGCGTCGATGTCGACACCGGGCAGCGCCCGGCCGACCACCAGCAGCGCCTGCGCGCGCGTTCCGACCGGCAGCAAAACCGAATTGTGCTGCCGACCGTCCTCGGCTCGATGTCCGGCGTAGCCGGCGATGTTCGCATCGACTCGCACCCACCCGAACATCCGCCACAACAACGGCTGCACGATGCGCACGGCCTGCACCCGGCCCGGTGGGACGGTCTGTGCCCGGGTCTCGAAGAGACCGTGCCGCAGCCGGAGTCCGTCAGGCGAATCGGCGACGGTGAATCCGAAATGCTGCTGGATCGTCTGCCACACTGCACCGAACACGCTGACGACGCCAGGCAACGCCCCGGTGAAGACGCCAGGATGACGAGACGCAATTGCCCCGGCAAGGAACGCCACAACCCAGATGAAGCCGATCAAGGCCTGCGTCGAGAGCAACGCGCCGCCGACGATCGCACCACCCGAGCAGTGCACCAATGGCCGCTGCGGCGCTTCGGGGGTGCGATGGTCGAGGCCCGCGGCCATCGCGAGGAGGGCTGCGCGCAACGCCTGTGCCTCGTCGAGTCGCAGATAACCCAGCCGCACTCGACCTTCTGCGCCGCCTGCCATGTCGAGCTTCAGCTCAGCGAGTCCGAACGCGCGCGCAAGCAAGGGCTGCACGATGTCGATGGCCTGCAACCGATCGATACGTACCTGTCGCGATCGCCGGAAGAGCACACCGGAATCGATGTGCACCTCACCACCGTCGACGGCGAACCTGGTGAAGGCCCACGACATCGCACTTGCGATGAGCCCGATGATCAGCGCGACAACCGCGATCGCGGGCAACCACCAGCCGGCATGGCGGATGTTTTCGAGGTTGTACGTCGCGAGCGCGGCCAGCGACACCAGGACCCGCCCGGCCCGAACAACGGGCGTCAACGGATGCAGCCGACCACCGCGTCGATCGTCCGGTGTGCTCACAAGCCGGCCGACTGGGATTCCCCAAGCGCCGCCAACCGGTCGCGCAACCGGGTGGCCTCGGCCGCGGTGAGGCCGTGTATCCGCGCATCGGTGCCGGCTGAGGCGGTGTGCAAGCGCAAGGTCGAGATGCCGAACTTGCGTTCAACCGGACCTGCCGTGACATCGACGAGCTGCATGCGGCCATACGGGACGACGACCAGCCGGCGCCACATGACACCGTGCGTCACGAGCAGATCAGCGCCACGTTCGGCATATCCCCACGAGTCGTAGTTGCGACCGATGACGACAAACAGCGCAGCACAGATCGCGACCACGACGACAACGGTCACGACCGCGGCCAACACCGAACCGGCAATGGTCAACCCCACGGCGGCGAGCACTGCAACAACAACACCAACCACACCGAGCACGGCACGTCGCATGGCGCGTAGCCGGACAGAGACGCGCATCCAGTCCCCTACCGGCGACGCGAATGCGTCCTGCATGCCATTCACAGTAGCGCCGCGCAGGTCGGGCTAGAGGCCGCGATCATCGGGCTCCCGTGGCACGCGGCAACAGTATTCGAGGAAGAGCGCGGCACCGATCAACCCGAGCGAGGCGACCACGCTGAGTCCGCTCGCGCGGCTGTCAGCATTGATTCGCGGATTCCCCAGCTTGGTCAGGGTATACACGAGGAATCCGCCGTAAAGGCCCGCGACAATCGCGGCCGCATGACTGCTTGCCTTCGCGAGCACTGCGAGTTTGGCGACGAACAATGGCTCGATCGGGCGGTTGCCAGGATTGCGCAGCCTAGAGCGCACGGAGAACCCGTACATCATTTCGAAGCCGGCGAGCAGAACGAGCGAGATCGGCCCGACGATCGGCAGCGCGGGTAGCGAACTGTAGTAGGACCGCACGAGGAGCCAGCTGACAATGCCAACAGCAACTGCGAGCGCAGCAAGTATCGACGAGCGAGTCGGCGTCACGCGACGACACCAGGTGACAAGAGCACGGGCGTCTCGAGTCGTCGCACACCGGTCGTGCCGAGCGCAGCGGCCAGGTCAGCGAGTGTTCCGTGGCCATCGATCGCCCCGTCGGGTTCGATCTCCAGCCACGGCAACACGACGAAGGCACGCTCGTGCGCGCGTGGATGCGGCAGCGTCAACGCAGGGTCGTCGCTGCGCTGGTCGCCGTACGCCAGCACATCGACGTCCAGCGTTCGAGGGCCCCAATGCTCGAGGCGCACCCGACCGGCTGCTACCTCAAGAGAGTGGGCGAGTGCGAGCAACTCGTGCTGCGCCGAGAGTCGTGTCGACGAGCACCACTGCGTTGTAGAAGTCGGGTTGCGGGGGGCCGCCCACCGGTGCGGTCTCGAAGATTGCCGGACACCGCAACGACACGAGTGCTGCGTCCGAGTCCGTCGAGCGCCGCTTGCAACGTCGCAGCGCGATCGCCGATATTCGACCCGAACCCAAGCACCGCTCTCACGTGCTGCTCCTCGTGCGCACGATAGTGACCACCACATCGTCGAACGTCAGCGGAATCGGTGCCGCCGGCTTGTGCACGCTGACCTCGACCGACGTCACTCGCGGATCTGCAAGGCAGGCGGTAGCGATCCGCTCGGCCAGTGTCTCGAGCAGATTGACCGGCTCGCCTGACACGATGCCAGCGATCGTCAGTGCCAGCGCGCCATAGTCGGTGGTGTCGGCGAGATCGTCGGAGCGCGCAGCCGCCGAGGTCTCAACGTCGAGCGCCACGTCGACGACGAAGTCCTGGCCCTCTGCGCGCTCGTACTCGAACACGCCGTGGTGCCCGCGAACCAGCAGCCCGCGCAACTCGATGCGATCGCTCATGTCTGGGCACTCCATCGCGCCGCCACGCGTACGGCGTCGACGTCCGCGACGACGTCGTGCACCCGCACCGCCCACGCCCCCGCGGCGGCCGCCAACGCGGTGACCGCCGAGCTGGCATGGTCGCGCTGCACCGGCGGTCGGGGCACGCCGTCGACCGCGAGCAACCGGCCAAGGAAGGTCTTGCGTGAGGCACCGATCAGCACCGGGCGTTGCAGGCCCATCAACGCATCGAGACGCCTGAGCAGCGCCCAGTTGTCATCGCCGTCGGGGTCCTTCGCGAATCCGAGACCCGGGTCGAGAATGAGCTGATCGACACTCACCCCGGCCTCGACGATGGCTTCAATCCGCGCGGCGAGTTCAGCCCGGACGTCGTCGACCACGTCGTCATACGTGGCGCGCGTCTGCATGTCGGCGCTGTGTCCGCGCCAATGCATCACCACAAACGGCAGGCCGGACGTCGCGATGAACGGCACCATCGCCGGATCGGCGAGCCCACCGCTGACGTCGTTGACGAGGACCGCACCGGCGTCGACCGCCTGGCGCGCAACATCGGCGTGCATCGTGTCGACACTGACAACAGCACCGGACGCTGCGAGCTGCGTCGATGACCGGGAGCACCCGGCGCAGTTCCTCCTCGACATCGACCCGTGCGGCGCCGGGTCGGGTGGATTCACCGCCCACATCGACGATGTCCGCGCCGGCGGCCACCAATTCCAGACCGTGCTCGATCGCGGCGGCGGCGTCGAACCAGTGCCCACCGTCCGAGAACGAATCGGGCGTGACGTTCACGACGCCCATAACCCGACAGCGAGCCAGCGGCGGAAAGCCAACCAACCGGCTCACGCTGCCGGACCTAGACGCATGAGATGGCGCAACTGGCGAATGCGCGGATGCGGCCACACGATGAATGCCTCGGCCTCGAGTGCAGCGATCGCGATGCGCGGCAGGTCGCTGGCGCCAGGGAAGACGACGTAGCGGGGCTGCCACTCCGGTTGGAACTTTGCGTTGAACCGGTACAACGACTCGATCTGGAACCATCGTGATGCGAACACGAGAATCCCTCGCCACGCCCTAGTGACCGGTCCGGCGCCGAGTCGGCCACCGCGCTCCAGTGCAGACCGGAACACCGCGAAGTTCAACGACACTCGGGTCACGCCGAGGCTGGGACAAGCCCGCAGCGCCGCAGTGATCAGGTACTCGTTGAGCCCCGGATCCGCAGCCCGGTCGCGGCGCATCAGGTCCAGTGAGAGACCGTCGGTACCCCACGGCACGAAATGCAGGAAGGCGCGCAACGAGCCCTCCTGCATGGCAGCGACCGCAACACAGTCGCCGTCCGCCGGATCGCCGAGGCGACCGAGGGCCATCGAATAACCGCGTTCTGTCTCTGCACCGCGCCACGACGCGGCCTGCTGCTGGAACATCGCCAACATGTCAGGAGTGAGGTCCCGCACCCGATGAATCTCTGCCGTATAGCCCGCCCGCTCGACGCGATTCACCATCTGCCGCACGTTGCGCATCGTGCGACCGTCGAGACTGAACTCGCCGACCTCGACAATCGCCTCGTCGCCGAGTTCCAGCGCTGACATCTCCGTTTCGCGAGTCCAGATGTCACCACCGAGCTCGCTGCAGGCGAGTACCGCTGGTACCCAAGCGTGCCGTTCGGCCTCGACCATGAACTCTTTGATGGCCCCCGGCCACGCCTCGGAGTCACCCACCGGGTCCCCCGTCGCGAGCATCACTCCAGACAGCACCCGATAGGCGATGCACGACTTGCCGGTCGCTGACCAGATGACGCTCTTGTCGCGACGCAAGGCGAAGTAGCCGAGGGAATCCTGCGCACCGTTCTTGGCCAGCAGGTCGCGCATCCGCAGTTCGTCGTCGGCGCCTAGGCTGGCCCGTGGCTCGGCGGGCCGGAACAGCAGATAGACCGTCGTCAGCGCGGTGAACGCCGCCCATCGTGCCGAGGGTCAGCGTGATGAGGTCGCCGGTTCTGTCGCCGCGGAAGTGGATCGGCCCCGAGACCCCCACCAACCCGTACAGCACGTGCTGCGCGACGGTGAAGAACCCGGCGGCGCCAACGACCTCGTTCGGCCGCACCTCGATAAGCAAGGATCCGAGAACGAAGCTGCCGGCGGTCAGCCCGAGGAATGCCCACAACGCCAGCCACCGGGTGCGCGGATCCCCGACCGCAAAGAACTCGTTGCGGTACAGCACGAGCGCGATCACAAACACGGCGTCGAGCGGCAGCCAATCGACGGTTTCGTGCCACGAGAAGGGTCCGTGCACAAGGTGCAGCGTCGCGGTGACGAGCAGGACGGCGACCACGGCTCGCCACGCTCGGCGCTTGCGCCGCCGAAGCGCGTGCGAGAGCAGGATGAGTAATGCGCCGGCGACCACCAGCGCCGCGCCGACAGCGCCGTGCACGACCGCTGGGTTGACCTTGCCCGGCAGCACGTGGTTGATGACCTTGACGCGCTCCCATAGGTGTGGCCGAACCACCATCGCGATATCTCGTACGCCGAGCAGGAACGTCAAGACACCGGCGACAAGAGGTACCCAGCGCCGATGTGACCGGCGCTCGTTGCCCACCGAGTGAGCGGGTCGCCACGGGGGCGTCGGCGTCCTCTCGGCGGTCTTGACGTGCACGGGGGGCGGGTCTCCAGTCACAACTCAAGAGTAGGCGGGGTCGGGCTCCCTGCTCAGCCAGCCGGGTCAGTGACCCGCGATGAGGCGCAGCGCCTCCGCCCTCGTCCGGTCAGACTCCCGAAACGCGCCCCTGACCGCCGAAGTCACTGTCCGAGCACCGGGCTTGCGTACCCCTCGCATCGACATGCATAGGTGCTCGCACTCGACCACCACGATGACCCCGCGCGGCTGGAGAATGTCCTCCATCGCGTCGGCGATCTGCGACGTCAACCGCTCCTGCACCTGAGGGCGCTTCGCGAACAGATCGACCAGCCGGGCGATCTTCGAGAGCCCGGTGATCTCGCCCTTGAGGTTGGGGATGTAGCCGACAGAAGCGACCCCGTGGAACGGAAGGAGGTGGTGCTCGCAGGTGCTGTAGACCTCGAGGTCTTTCACGATGATCATCTCGTCGTGGTCGGCATCGAACACGGTCGTCAGCACGTCCGCTGCGCGCTCCCCCAGGCCGGCGAACTGTTCCGCCATCGTTTGGGCAACCCGACCAGGTGTGTCGACCAGCCCATCGCGCGTCGGATCCTCACCGATCGCGACAAGGATCTCGCGGACAGCAGCCTCGATCTTCTCTAGGTCGACCGTCATTCCGAGTGGGGAGGACCGTCAAAGTTGGAGCCTTCGATGACGGGATCCGAGTCGGAGTGGATGGAGGTGCCGGAGCCACCGTTGGAAGACCCGCCATTGGCGTGCGCGGCGTCCGGGCCGCCGGAGGCCAGCACGGCGACTTCGCGGGGAGTCATGACCGGCGCCTTTTCCGATGGCTGGCGCTTGCCGTACCCGGTGTAGGAGCCGCGGTGCGGCCGCTTCTGGACGCGAGCGAAAATCCGCAGCACCTCGTCCTTTTGCAGCGTCTCCTTCTCCATCAACTCGAGCACCAAGTCATCGAGCACGTCGCGATACTCGACGAGGATTTCCCACGCCTCGTCATGCGAGCTCTCGATGAGCCGGCGCACCTCGTCGTCAATCGTGGAGGCGATCTCCTCGGAGTAGTCACGCTGGTGTCCCATGTCGCGACCGAGGAAGACCTCTCCGTTCTCCTGGCCGAACTTGCGCGCACCGAGCTTCTCGCTCATGCCGTACTGCGTGATCATGTTGCGCGCGATCGAGGTGGCCTTCTCGATGTCGTTCGCTGCGCCGGTGGTCGGCTCGTGGAAAACGAGTTCTTCGGCGGTACGGCCGCCGAGCAGCATCGCGAGCTGGTCCATCATCTCGGCCCGGGTCACCAGGAACTTGTCTTCGGTCGGCAGCGACAGGGTGTAACCAAGCGCGCGTCCGCGGGGCAGGATCGTCACCTTGTGGACCGGGTCGGCGTTCGGCAACGCGTGACCGACGAGTGCGTGGCCACCCTCGTGGTAGGCGATGATCTTCTTCTCTTTGTCACCCATGATCCGGCTCTTGCGTTCAGGCCCCGCCATGACACGGTCGATGGCCTCTTCGAGGGTGAGCATGTCGATTTGCTTGCGGTCGTGGCGGGCGGTGAGCAGCGCTGCCTCGTTGATGACGTTCGCGAGGTCGGCGCCGGTGAATCCCGGGGTGCGGCGCGCGATGACGTCGAGATCGACGTCGCCCTCGAACGGCTTGCCCTTGGCGTGCACCCGCAGGATGCCCTTGCGGCCCTCCATGTCGGGCCGGTCGACGACGATCTGCCGGTCGAAGCGGCCGGGGCGCAACAACGCCGGGTCGAGGATGTCGGGACGGTTGGTAGCAGCGATCAAAATCACGCCGCCCTTCACGTCGAAACCGTCCATCTCGACCAGCAGCTGGTTCAGAGTCTGCTCGCGCTCGTCGTGGCCGCCGCCAAGTCCGGCGCCGCGGTGCCGGCCGACGGCGTCGATCTCGTCGATGAAGATGATCGCCGGGGCGTTCTCCTTGGCCTGGGTGAACAGGTCACGCACCCGCGACGCGCCCACACCGACGAACATCTCGACGAAGTCCGAGCCGGAAATCGAATAGAACGGGACGCCGGCCTCACCGGCCACCGCCCGCGCCAGCAACGTCTTGCCGGTGCCGGGAGGCCCGTACAGCAACACGCCCTTGGGGATCTTCGCGCCGATCGCCTGGAACTTCGCCGGATTCTCCAGGAACTCCTTGATCTCGACCAGCTCTTCGATCGCCTCGTCAGCTCCAGCGACGTCGGCGAAGGTGGTCTTCGGCGTGTCCTTGCTGATGAGCTTGGCCTTCGACTTGCCGAAGTTCATGACCCGCGAGCCGCCGCCTTGCATCTGGGTCAGCATGAAGATCATCAGGCCGACGAGCAGCAGGATCGGGAGCGCGTTCAGCAAGATCTCGAGCAGCAGGCTGGTGTGGCTGACCTTCACCGTGTAGAGCTTCGTAGGGTCGAGCTTCTGTTGAGCGGCGACGGTGTCGAGTTGGTTCTCGAGCTGGAGTTCCTGGTTAGGCGCGATCGACGCCTGGATCTTCGTGGTCGGGTTCTTCCCGGCAGTTGGCGTCTTCAGCGTGAGTTGGACGGTCTGTTCCTTGTCGTGGAACACCGCCTGGACAACGTTGCCGGACTGGATGTTCGCCACGACCTGTGACGTCGACACCGACTTGAAGGAGCTGCCGCTCGACCACAGCCCGTTCAGCAGGACGAGGAACACGACAATGAGGAGGACCCAGAACAACGGGCCACGGGCATACCGTTTCACGTTCATGGATGCGGAGCGAAAGCTCCGTCCCTCCTACCGAATCGACGCGCTACCGACATCTCGTACCACCCTCGACGGTACACCGCAGGCGAAGCGTTCACCCAAAACGTTGCCCGCCACCGACTGCATAACCGACAGCGGGCCCGTCTCGTTCCCGGAGCCAACTCGGTCAGCGGCTACTGAGGGTCGTAGACCGAACGCTTGAGGGTGGCGACGAACGGCAGGTTGCGGTACTTCTCGGCATAGTCGAGCCCGTACCCAACAACGAAGTCGCGCGGAATGTCGAAGCCGAGGTAGCGCACGTCGACGTCCTGCTTGATCGCATCCGGCTTGCGCATGAGAGCGCACACCTCGACGGAGGCGGGACCGCGCGAGCGCAGGTTGGCCACCAGCCACGAGAGCGTGAGCCCCGAGTCGACGATGTCCTCGACGACGACGACGTGCTTGCCGTCGATGCCGTGGTCGAGGTCCTTCAGGATCCGGACCACGCCAGAAGACGAGCCGCCGGAGCCGTACGAGGACACCGCCATGAAGTCGACCGTGATGGGCAGGTGCACCGCCCGGGCGAGGTCGGCCATGACCATGACGGCACCCTTCAGGACACCGACGAGCAGCAGCTCTTTCCCTGCGTAGTCGGCGTCGATGCAGGCCGCCATCTCGATGACCTTGGCCTGAATTTCCTTCTCGCTCAGCAAAATCCCGGACAGGTCGTCGCTAACGTCAAACTGATCCACCCGGGTGCGCCCCTCGACGAGCCGTCACTGAGTGCAGGTCCGTACCGACGTAGAGCTTCCCATACCGTCGGCTGGCGCGGTGGCCGCCCGGCAGGCTGACCGGGCCTTGCCCGTGCCAGTCCGTGACGAGCGCCTCGATGGCGATCAGATGGACGGCGGCCAAGCTGCCCGCCGCGATCCCGGCCCGCAGCGAGGCGAGCCGCAGCACCCGCCGGCGAATGGCCGGTGCGAGCTGCTCGAGCGCGCCAACATCGAGCGACCCGTCGGCGTCCGCCACTTCGGCGTAACTGGTCGCAGCCCATTGGTCGAGGGCGTCGGCGTCGTCGCGGGCTAGCTCGGCGGTGCGGGCAAGGGCGGCCGCCATCCCCGGCCCGAGCGCAGCCTCCAGCACCGGCAAGACGTCCGTGCGCACCCGAACTCGGGCAAAGGCCGGATCGCCATTTTGTGGGTCATCCCACACCGGGAGACCAAGGTCAGCGCAGGCCGCTCTCGTGACGGCCCGTTCAACAGCCAAGAGGGGACGGCGATAGCTGCCGGCCCAGCATTTCGCGCTGGCTGGGCTGCCGCTGACGGCCGACATGCCGGCCAACGACCGCGTTCCCGAGCCACGGGCGAGGCCGAGCAACACCGTCTCTGCCTGGTCGTCGAGGGTGTGGCCGACCAGCACGGCGGCGGCGCCCGAGCCGCTCCGCGACCCCGTCAAGTGCGCCATAGCGAGCGGCCCGGGCGGCCGCCTCGGGACCGCCGTGATGGGCAGAAACATCGACGGTTTCCACCTCGACCGGCTCGAGCCCGAGCCCGGTCAGCAACGCGGCAACGGCCGTCGCCCGTGACGCCGAGCCCTTCTGCAGCCCGTGGTCGACGGTGACGCCGCCGACCCGAAGGCCCAGCCGCGGCCCCTCGAAAGCCGCCGCGGCGGCGAGTGCAACCGAATCGGCACCGCCACTGCAGGCGACCAGCACCAGCGCAGCAGCGTCGAGCCCGGCCAGGGAGTCCCGGACCGCGCATCGGACGGCGGCAACCGCGGCCGTCGGGCCGGCCGGTCGGCGTCCGATTCTCAGTCTCCGACGCCAGTGTCGCCAACAGTGGCGCGCAGCACCCGGGTCATCCACAACTCGGGCTTGGCGATTTCCGCTTTGGTCGGCAGCGTGTTCGGCGACGTCCAGACCCGGTTGAAAGCGGGCATCCCGGCCCGTTCGACGACGGCCCGAACGAACGCGGCACCTTCGGCGTACTGCTTGGCCTTCATGTCGAGTCCGAACAGCTTTCGCGCGATGCGATCGGCGCGCCCTTGCCCGCGCCTGCGCTCGGCGAACTTCGCGCCGATCTCCTCGACGCTCGGGATCACCGACGGCCCAACGCCGTTCATGACGTACTCGCCGTGCCCCTCGAGCAAGGTCATGACTGCAGTCAGCCGGTTCAGAATCGCGCGCTGCTCAGGATTTTGTACCGCTTCGAGGAAGCTCAAGCCGTCGGTGTCGTCGACATCTGTGGCCGACCCGCGTCGTCGCATGTTGTCGCGCACCGCCTCGCCGACGTCGCGCAGCCGGGCGAGCATCGCGGCCGGATCGAGGTCGCTCGCCAGCAGGAACGTGCTGATCTCGTCGTGCAGATGCGCGCGCAACCAACGGCACCGCGGTGAACTGGGTGCGATGCGTCACCTCGTGCACGCAGACCCACAGCCGGAAATCGCGGGGGTCAACGTCGAGCTGGCGTTCGGCACTCACGATGTTCGGCGCGACGAGTGTCAGCCGACCGTCGCGCGACAGCCCGTCTTTGGGTGGCAGGAACAGCTCGTACTGGCCGAGCACCTTGCCAGAGAGATAGGCGAGCAAGAGGCCGACCTGCATCCCCGTCACCCGAGAACCGACCGCGCTCACCACGGGCGCCCCGACTTTGCCCGCCTGCTTCGCGGCCATCTTGTCGAGCAAGGGCTGCATGACGACCTGGAACCCGCCGACGTTGCCTTCGATCCAGGCGGTGCGGTCGGCGACGAAGGCGGGCGCGTGCGGATGCGGCGACGACAGCCCGGTGAATGCGGCCACGTGATCCTGCGGCCTCGACCGCGAGCAACCGAAGTTGCCGCAACCGCGTCGAAAGCCTCCGGCCTTGTCACGCTCGGACCACGCGGTGCGAACCTGCTAGCCGTCGCGGTGGCGAGGTCCCAGTCGACCAGCCGCAGGGTGTCGGTCATGGCCCTACGGTACGAGGCTCGCCGTCAGTCGGTCGACTGCGGCCTCGGCACGGGCACTCGCCGTCTTCGCGACACCGGTGACGATGGTCGCGAACACCAACGTGGCGCCGCTGCTGTCCTGCAGGTATCCGGCAAGTGCGACCACGCCGTCCAGGGTGCCGGTCTTTGCTCTGATCAGCCCGGCCCCGGCGGCCGCCAGCCCACCGAAGCGACCGCTCAGAGTGCCGGAGAAAGCGGCCACCGGCAGCCCGGTCAAGATCGAGGTGAGCTGCGGATGACCTGGATCGATGGCTAGCCGCAGCAGCCCGAGCAGCGCGGCTGGCTTGACCCGGTCGAGCGGCGACAGTCCACTGGCATCGACGGTCGCAAGTCCCGACGGGTCCAACGCCAAGGCTGGCGATAGTGGCCTTCACCGCGGCGACGCCACCGGCAAAGGTGGCCGGGTGCCCAGTCGCGATCGCGACCCGACGCGACAGTGCCTCAGCGAGGTCGTTGTCGCTGCGTCCCAACATTCGCTGCACGAGTTGCGACATCGGTGGCGACGCAACGCTGGCGAGTGAAGGTTCCGCGACGGTGGCGTGCACCACGGTCGGCACGCCAGTGACCGTGACGCCGTCGCTGGTCAGCAACGCGGCGAACTCGCCGGCCGCGGCCGCCGCGGGGTCGGCGGCGGTCGCCGTCCGGCCCGGATCGGGATGTCCCTCGTCGACTTCGAGCGCCGACACCGGAGCGACGTCACCCTCGGTTTGGTAGATCGGGCTTCCAGCCGGGCGCGAGCGTCGCCCCGACGAATAGGGAGCTGTCGTAGCCAACGCTGACGGCTGCGATCCCGCGCGCGTGCAGCTGCGCGGCCGTCTGCGCCGCCAGAGTGGTGAGGCTCGCCGGTGCCGGGTAGCCAGGACTCAGTGGTCCGACGGCAGCCGGGCCGGACAGTGTCGGATCCCCACCGCCAACGAGGACGACCTGGCTGGGGCCCGCTGCCCTGCACCACCCGTGTCGTCAGTCGAGCCTGCGGCCCGAGGACCTGCAACGCCGCCACCGCAACGGCGAGCTTCGCGGTCGAGGCGGGCGGGACGAGGTCTGCGGTGTCGTGGTCGAAGAGCACCCGGCCAGTCGCGGCATCGGCAACCATCATCGCGACCTCGTCGCCGGTGAAGGCAGGATCGGCGAGCAGCGGAGCAAGCACGGCCGTGAGCCCCGCCGTAGTCGGATCCGAGGCGGCGGCCAAAGACAACGGCGACAGCACCGAAGTCGCCGGCGAGGGTGCGTGCTCCCAGAGCGCAGGCACAGCCGGCGGAGCCAACGCCGCAGGCGGGCTCGACGGAGAGCTGCTCGAACCGGCTGAGGCGGCACCAGTGGGCGTGCCCGCCGGCTGAGTCGCTTCGCCGCCCGCCGCCGTCGTCCCGCCCGAGTCGTTGGACGTCGATGTGTACAGGCCGACTCCACCGACCGCAGCCGCCACGACGAGCAACACGGCGACCAGGACGATGTGCAGCGCGCGGTGCCTGCGTCCGCCCGTCATATGCGCGACACTAACGAACGCATCAGATCGATCACGACACGGCGGCGATACTCGCCACCACCGGGGAGCGCGATGGAGTTCGACGTCACGATCGAGATCCCCAAGGGCCATCGCAACAAGTACGAGTTCGATCACGAGACCGGGCGGATCCGTCTCGACCGGATGCTGTTCACGGCTACTCGCTACCCGTCCGACTACGGATTCATCGACGACACTCTCGGCAACGACGGCGACCCGCTCGACGCGCTCGTACTGGTCGACGAACCGACCTTTCCGGGTTGCCTCATCAAATGTCGCGCGATCGGCATGTTCCGGATGACCGACGAGAAGGGCGGCGACGACAAGGTCCTCTGCGTGCCCGCAACCGACCCGCGACACGGACACCTACGCGACATCAACGACGTCCCGCCATTCGACCGGCTGGAAATACAGCACTTTTTCGAGGTCTACAAAGACCTCGAACCAGGAAAGTCGGTCGAGGGTGCGACGTGGACCGGCCGGGCGGAAGCAGAGGTAGAGATCCTGGCTTCGCGTGCGCGTTGGAAGAACCTTCAGCACTGACTGCTACAGCTGCAGCGCCTGCTACAACTGCACGGCGCCGATGTAGTCGGGGCGGAACGCGTTGTGGATGCCGATCTGCTCACCCGTTGCCGGTGCGTCGATCATCTGACCGTTGCCGATGTAGATGCCCACGTGATGAATCGTGCTCGGGTCGTTGGTGTTGGTTGCGAAGAAGACGAGGTCGCCGGGCTGCAGCTGAGCTTGCGACACGTGCAGACCGGCGTCCCACTGCGCGCCGGTGTAGTGCGCGAGTGAGATACCGACTGCTTGATAGGCCCGCATCGTCAGCCCGGAACAGTCGTAGGCAGGCACGTTCTGAACGCCGTTAGCTGTCACGGTGGGGCCAACTTCGCCGGCGCCAGCCCAGCGGTACCAGACGCCGATCTGCGACTCGGCGAACGCGATCGCGCCCTGCCGCTGGGCTGACGTCGAAATCGATGTGCCACCCGGCGGAACGATGCCGCCGTCACTCCCGCTGTTGCTGGTCCCCGCCGTTGTTGCCGCCGTTGTTGCCGCCGTTGTTCTGGTGGGATGCGGCCGCCTGCTGCAGGGCCAACGCCGCCGCCCGCCTCTGGGCGGCCAGTGCGGCTGCCGCTGCCGCGGCTCTGGCTGCGGCGGCCCGCGCCGCTGCGGCCTTCGCGGCCGCTGCAGCTGCGGCGCGTTCCTCGGCCTGCCGTTTGAGGCCAGCCGCCCGCGCCGTTGCGAGATCCTTTGCGGTCCCTCGCAGGACCGCCAGCTGGGCCTGGAGGTTCAACTGGTTGGTGTTGATCGCGGCGATCTGCCCCGCTTGCGCGTTGACCGCGGCGATCGCGGCGTCCTTGGCCTTCGCGGCAACCTGCAACTGCACCTGTTGATCCGCCAGCGCCGCGTTCGCCGCGTCCTGCGCAGCTGCTTGGGCATCCTGTGCCGACGTCATCTGCGAGATGACCGACTGTTCGTGGCGAGCCAACGCTGACAGCGTCGACGCGCGAGTGAGAAAGCTGCCGGGTGAATCCGAGGTCATGAGAGCGCTGAGCCGATCAAGGCTCCCGCCGCCGCGATAGCTCGCAGCGGCGAACTGGTTCATCTGGATCTGCGCATCGGCGCGCGCCTTGTTTGCCGCCGTAAGGGCACGCTGCGCCTTCGCCAGCCGCTGCTGCGCGGCGTCCACCTTCGCCGTTGCACCGTCGTAGGCCTCGACAACCGCTTCGACCTGATTGTTCAGCGTGTTCAGACTGGCGTTTGCGGCAGCAAGCTGCGCTTCGGTCTGGCCGATCTGCTGGGCCTTCGCCTGCGCGGCTGCGTTCGCCTGGTCGACCTGCGACTGGCTCGGGATCACCGGCTTCTTTGCCGCCGCTGCTGGCATCGCGGTACTGCCAATCGCACCGGCAACGATCGCGAGCGTTGTGGTCGCCAGCGCGACCCGGCGCAGGTACCCGGTCGCCCGAAACTGGAGGCGGTGCACCTAACCTCCACAGCTCGCGACAACTCGGAAATGGGCCCTACTCCTGGCCGACCATAGCTTTCGTAGTCCCACCAGTAACAGGCGTAACAAGAGACATTTGGCGCGCACGAAATACTTCACGCTGAATTACACGGTTGTAATTTCACTCGAGCGCCGGTTGGCAACTCTCGTCACACCGCATGAGGTGAATCGGCCATTTGGCGCAGCAACCTGAGCGCATTCGCCGTATTGCCCCGCTACATCAGTCGAGCGGCCAACTCCGCGACGGGCGAGCGCTCGCCCCTGGTCAACCGGATGTGGCCGAAGCAGGCTTGCCCGCTAAATGCCGACACCACCGCAGTGAGCGCGTTCGTCTGCTCCGACAGGAATGGCGCGTCGATCTGCGAGGTGTCGCCAGTGAGCACGATCTTGGAGTCGGCGCCGATGCGCGTCAGCAGTGTCTTGCCGACCTGCGGAGAAAGGTTCATCGCCTCGTCGACGAGCACAAATGTCGAGTGCAGCGTGCGGCCGCGAAGGTGGGTAACAGACTCCATCGTGAGCAGCCCTTGCGCCTTGATGTAGTCGAGCGAATCCTGCGCAACCTTTCCGCGGCCACCGTCTTGCCGACGACGGCTGGCGGCCGCACCATCACCCGACAACGCAGCAACGGCATCGGTGATCGCGGCCATCCACGGATCGATCTTTTCGTCCAGCGTGCCCGGCAAGTAGCCAAGATCCGCGTGACCGACCGGGATAACCGGCCGGTACACCGACAGCCGCTCGAACCTGTGCTGCTCGACCACCATGTGCAACGCAGCGGCGACTGCACACAACGTCTTGCCAGTGCCCGCCGGACCGTCGAGCACGATGACCTTGACCTCGTCGTCCAAGAGCAAGTCGAGGGCGAATCGCTGTTCCTTGTTTGCTGCCTTGAGGCCCCACACGGGCGCGAGGCTCTCCAACAGATGCAGCTGCCCGGCTCGTACCCGTGCGAGCGCCGAGCTGGTACCCGAGCGCAAGACCGCGAACGTGTTCTCAGCAAGGTCACTTGCGCCGGCGACGGTGTCGACGGGCACCTGATGCGAGTCGAACAGCGCGTCGACGACCGCGACCTGCGCATCGAGCGCGATCCACCCGTCGGGACGCGCAAGTGCCGGCGCCAGATCGAGCGGATTGTGCTCGACCGCGGCAAGCCCAACTGCTGCGGCGGTCAGCCGCAACGCGGTGTCGTTGGAGACCACCAGTACCGGCCCGCCGTCCGGCGACGCCATCGCAAGACCGAGCGCGGTGCCAACGATCTTGTTGTCGGGGGTGTCAACGGCCAGACCCTGCTCGCGCAGCAGCGCCGTCTGGATGCCGTTGACCTGCATCCGGACCGTGCCACCGAAGGGGCGCTCCAGTGGCTTGCGAAGGTCGCCGCCGGCCTCGAGCCGCAGCCCTTCGATACGACGCAGGACGTCGCGGGCGGCCCCGCCGGCCGGGTCGAGGCGCTTCTTCAGCCCGTCAAGCTCCTGGACCACCGTGAGCGGGATGACCATGTCAGCACCGGGGAACGCGTCGAAAATTCCTTCGGGGTCCGACATCAATGCCGACGTGTCCAGGACGACGATCTTGGCGATGATGACCTCCCCTGTGCCGGAACGCGCCGTCATACGAGGATGCGCCGCGACGCGGCCCGGTGCGGCGGTGTCCGATGACACCTCATCGGGATCCTGCGCCTGCGCCTGAACGTCCGCTGGGAGATCGGCCGGGAGAGGGGCTCCAACTTCGGCTGACACGAGGCTCATAGCGATCCCGTCGTCACGGCCACCGCCCTTTGACGGCGCCTGGAGACGGCCGCCGCAGGGCGCGGAGCGGCCGCTCCGCCGATCGTGCCGCGACCCTGGCGGTGGTGGGGGGACGCGAGCCGACCGTCCAAGATCGTGTCGCCATCGCCACGTCTGCATAAAGCGCCCGGCCGTGGGTACGACGCTCGCGACCTGGAAAGGGACACCACAGGAGGGAGGTACCAATGGGTGCCACCGACAAGGTGAAGAACGCTGCACAGTCCGCGAAGGGCAACGTCAAGGAAGTGGCCGGGCGGGCAACGAACAACCGTGACCTGGAAGCTGAAGGCAAGGTGGACAAGGCCGCTGGCAACTTGAAGCAAGCGGGCGAAAAGGTGAAGGACGCCTTCAAGTAACCGAACCCGACATGCGGGAGAGCCAGCCTGGCTGGCCGTCCCGCATGTCGGGCTCCAATCTGCGGCGACAGTGTCATGACGGTGGTGAAATGGGATTCATGCGAGCCGCGCGCCAATGACCGCCACCATGACCGACGCCATGACCGAACAGCCATGACCGAACAGCCATGACATCGCCAGCCGCCGGTGGTCCGATCCTGGGCCGGTATACACATCACTCGGACGAGACTCACTCCGACGACACGGATCTGCGCACGGTCCGATTGCTGCGGCTGCCCATCGCGTTGTTCCTGCGAGCCAGAGAGCATCATGACGAGCTGATTCGCGAGTTCACCCTCATGGCGATTCGGTCGAACGGGCGCCCGGCACTGCCACCTCGGCTTCGTGAGCTCGTCGACATTCTCGGTCGCCGGTTCGGCGCAAGCGCATCACGCGCCGACATGGAACGAGACGCGGCAATCGAGCGCGGTGACGCCACCGTCGACCTCACCTATCACGTACCCGCCAGTCTGGCCGTCGACCTCCAGATGCTGACCCAACTACTGGACGACGCGGATGATTTCTGCCGCATGGAGCACTTGCTGACGTTGCCGCGCGATCGCAGCGTGGTGGCCTTCGGCCACTGGTACAACAACGAGTTCCGGCGCCAGATCGATGGCCTGCCGCCGACCCCATGGAACGGCCCGCTCGAATAGCTCAGGACTCGCTCAGGATGCAGTGGCGACCGACGGCGCGGTAGACACAAATACGTGCGACGTGACTGCATCATCGAAAGCGACCGCGTCGCCCTCGCGACCGACGAACAGTTCACCGCCGACACGTGCAATGCGCACCGGCATGTTGGGGCGGATACCCGCACGACGCAGGCGGACCAGCAATGCAGTGTCGGACTGCAGCGGCTCGCCGATGCGGCGCACGATCACGTTGTGCGTGCTTTCCGGTACCGCACTCAGCGCCACCAGACCCTCGCGGAACTCGACGTCATCGGTACCTTCACCGAGCTCGGCCAGACCGGGAATCGGGTTGCCGTAAGGGGATTCCTGCGGATGACCGAGCACGTCGAGTAGGCGGCGCTCAACCGCCTCGCTCATGACGTGCTCCCAGCGGCAGGCCTCTTCGTGCACGAGTTCCCATTCGAGGCCGATCACGTCGACAAGCAGGCACTCGGCGAGGCGGTGCTTGCGCATGACCCGGGTCGCTAGGGACCGGCCAGCGGCGGTGAGCTCGAGACGGCGGTCACCGTCCATGGTGACGAGGCCGTCACGTTCCATCCGGGCGACCGTCTGAGACACCGTCGGGACACTCTGCAAGAGCCGTTCCGCGATCCGCGCGCGCAACGGGACCACGCCCTCTTCCTCGAGCTCGAAGATCGTCCGCAGGTACATCTCGATCGTGTCGATGAGGTCGTGCTCGTGGTTCACCCATCGATTGTGTCGCACTTTCCGCACCGGTGCGTAAGGCGCCGGTTAGCCTGAACCCGTGGTAGCCCCCGAGCGTGCAGCCCCGCGCAGGCGGACGGCGCTACTCACGGTAAGCGTGCTCGTCGGCCTGCTTGGCACCGCATGCACGAGCAGTCACCAGACCGGCGGCGCGGTCGGGTCACAACCCTCGACAGCGTCACTTTCCGCACCTGCCCCGGCGATCGCGTCGTCCAGTCCCCTCCCCGCCAGAAGTCCAGTCCCGCCCACGAGCACCAGCCCGCCCGCGAGCACCAGCCCGTCCGTACGGCCAACCCCATCGGGGCGGCCGACGCCGTCTCCACCGGCACCGACTCCACCGGCACCGACCTCCAGCGACGCCGACTCCAGCGACGCCGACTCCAGCGGCGCCGTCTCCTACCAGCCAAGCCGCCGTCGTCCCCGATGTGTGGGTTGCCACGGTCACGACGGCCACCGCCGCGCAGCTTGGCAAGAGCTGGCACGCCGGGTGCCCCGTCGGTCCGGCGCAGCTGCGCAACCTCACGATGACCTACTGGGGTTTCGATGCGAAACCGCACACAGGGCACGCTAGTCGTCAACGCAGTCGGTCGTTTCGGCAGTCACGCAGGTGTTCCGTACGTTGTTCGCGGACCACTTTCCGATCCGCACGATCATCCCGATCTCCGCGTTCGGCGCGAGCGACCCGGCGTCGACAGCGGCCGACAACACCGCTGGTTTCAACTGCAGGTACGCGGTCGCGAACGGACCGCCGCAATGGTCGGCCCACGCATACGGCGAGGCCATCGACATCAACACCGTCGAGAATCCGTACGTCTTCAACGGCCAGGTGTTGCCATCGCCGCAAGCTGCGGCCTACAAAGTCAGGACGCCGTACCGCCCCGGCATGGCCGTGCCGGGCGGACAACTCGTCAACGCGTTCGCGGCAGTCGGCTGGCAATGGGGCGGTCGCTGGTCAGCGCCCCGACTACCAGCACTTCTCGTCGACCGGCGGCTGACAGCGTCAGTTCGCGTCGACGCGACAGCAACTCGGCGTCCGGCTGGTCATCGATTGGACGCCGGGTGAGCTGGCGTCGTCGCATGACTATCCGTCGCGAAACCACCTGGATGGCAAGGGAAATCCCGAGTAGTGCGACCGCGACCACCCCGTCGAGCCAGAAGTGGTTCGCGGTCACGACGACGACATAAAGGGTGGCCGCGGTGTGGAACAGAATGAGCCAGCGCCACTGGCTGCGAGTCGCACCGATCACCGCGACGGCGACCAGAAACGCCCAAGCGACGTGCACGGACGGCATTGCCGAATACTGATCGGCACCCAGCTGGCCGGTCACCGCGTACACCGATTGCCCGTACGACGCCGCGGTGTCGACCATGCCGACGTGAATGAGACGTGGCGGCGCGACCGGCACCAGTGCAACGAGCAGGCACGCCGTCGTGGTCAACACAATCAACGTGCGGGTGCGCGCGATACGCATCGCGATGCCGGATGTAGAGCCACAACAGGACGGCGAGCAGCATCCCGAAGTGCATCGTGGCGTAGTAGATGTTGCATATCTGCACGAACAGCGAGTGCCCAAGGATTGGCCGCTGCAGCGCAACCTCGCTCGGGAAATGCCACGCGCGCTCGTGGTCCCAAACCCAACTGTCCGCGCTTAACTGCCTCGCCGGTGTGCCCGAGCGACACGCCGCCGGCGATCTGCCAAAGCGCGTAGAGGCCGAGGATGATGCCGACCTCGCGGCCAAATGGCGCGATCGTGAAGATCACCGAACGACGGCCAGGCGCGAAGCGGCCCACCGAGGTCGCGACCGCGAAGCACGCGGCCCCGATCAGCGCGGCGGCCTGCCAACTCAACATGACATTGGGCACGGGACATCATGGCGCACCCGTTCACGCCCGTGCGCTCGCAGGTCACCGCAGCTTCAGGATCACCTTGCCGGTCACCTTGCGGTCCGCGACCAGCGCGAGCGCGTCCCCGACCTCGTCGAGGGGTAGCTGCGCACCGATGTGAATCCGCAGCTTCCCGGCGCTGATCGCCGCGAGGGCACCGGCGATGCCGTCGCGCCGCTCGGGCGTGGTCGCGATCAGCCCGCCGTAGGTGAGCACCCGATGCTGTTTGCGGTACAGCTGCAGCAACGAAATCTTGCCCTCCGCGCCTGCGCTCGCACCGAAGAGCACCAGTCGACCGCGCGGAACGAGCGCCGCCAATGCAGCAGCCGTGAACTCCCCGCCGAGAGAATCGAAGACGGCGGTCGGCTCGAATGCCTCGGCTGCGGCGGTCAGGCCGGCCGCGTCGGACACGACAGCGTGTAGCGCACCCATCGTGGTGATCGCGTCGGCTTTGGCCTCGTTACCCGTCTGCCCCCACACTTGCGCGCCCTTCGACACCGCGTACGAGATCGCCGCGAGCCCGACCGAACCGCTGCCGGCCAGCACCAGGACCCGATCGGCGGGCCCGATCTCGGCGATCTCGACAACGCGGTACGCAGTCAGGCCGACGATTCCGACCGCGGCAGCCTCGCTCATCGCGATACCGCTCGGTATCTCCACGAGGGCATCGCGGGGTACCACCGCCGCTTCGGCAAAGACGCCGTCACGGATCGAACCGAGGCCACGACCCGCCACGACGACCGGCACGCCGTCGACGAAGCCCGCTGCCTCGGCACCCAAGGTGCGTGGGAGCGGACCGTCCGCCGCAACCTTCCCGGCCGCGTTGTAGCCGTCGACCGGATTCACGCCCGCGTATGCCAGCTCGACCAACACCTCGTCGTCCGCCGGTCTTGGAAGCTCTATCTCTTGTAACTCGAGTGGCAAGCCATGCTCGACCAGTCGGGCGGCACGCACGATCATGTCGCGTCCAGCAAGGCGACTTCCTCGACAGTCAACTCGATGTCAACGGCGGCGGCGGACGCGACCGCCGTCTCCGGTCGGCTCGAGCCGGGGATCGGAATCACGTTTTGCGCCCTTCGCCAGCATCCACGCAAGCGTGGCCTGCTGAGCGGTGATGCCACGAGCCGCAGCGACCTTGACGAACGCCGGGTACCGCCGCTCGATGCCGCTGGCGTTACCGATGCCGCCGAGCGGACTCCACGGCAGGAACGCGATCCCGTTCTCGCGGCAGTAGTTCAACTCACCCTCGGACGAGCGGAAGTTCGGCGCGAACTGGTTCTGCACAACCGCAAGCCGCTCATCGAGAATGCGGTCCGCCAGCGCAATCTGGGTGACGTTCGCGTTCGAAATGCCGGCGAGCAGGATCTTGCCTTCGTCGAGCAACTCCTTGATGCCGCCGATGCTGTCGGCGTACGGCACCCGCGGGTCAGGACGGTGGAACTGATACAGACCGATGGCCGGGACGCCGAGTGCCTTGAGCGAGTGCTCGGCCGCTCGCTTCAGGTACTCCGGCCGCCCATCGACGCTCCACGAGCCGTCGAGACCCCGCGTGTGGCCGCCCTTGGTCGCCACCAAGATGCCGGTCGTGTCAGACCCGTAGGAGGCCAACGCGGCGGAAACCAGCCGCTCGCCATGACCAACCTCGCTGGCGTTGAGGCAGTAGGAGTCGGCGGTATCGATGAAGGTCATGCCCGCGTCGAGTGCAGCGTGGATGGTTCGAACCGCCTGGGCGCGATCCGGTCGGCCGGCGACCGACAACGGCATCTCACCCAGACCGATCGCACTCACCGTGAACGTATCGACGCCTCGCCCGACCTTGCGGTAGCGCATCTGGAGGAAATCCCGTCTCGTTCGATGTGGCGCGAGCCTGCGTTCGAACACCTGCCCATCCTCAACGTATCGAACACTCCGGCATTCCGATCATCGCGACGACACTCCGCGGTAAGGGCGGCTACCTCAGATGCGACCGCCGGAGCCGCCCTCAGAGAGCCGCTGGGCGAGGTAGACCGGGATGACGAACAGGACGACGAGTGCGGCCGCGACCGCGTTGACGATCGGCGCCTGGTTAGGCCGGAACAGATTGTTGAAGATCCACTGCGGCAGCGTCTGTATGCCGGGACCCGCGGTGAAGGAGGTGACGACAATCTCGTCGAATGACAGCGCAAACGCCAGCAGTGCGCCCGCGACGAGCGCCGAACGCACCGCCGGGAAGGGTCACGAAGCGAAACGTCTGCCAGCTCGATGCGCCGAGATCCATCGAAGCCTCTTGCAGCGAACTGCCGGTTCGTCGCAGTCGAGCCGCAATGTTGTTGAACACCACGACGATGCAAAACGTGGCGTGCCCGAGGACGACGGTGAACAGTCCAAACGAAATGCCGAGCGGTACGAGCACGGTGCGAAAGGCGGAGTTGAGCGCGATGCCGGTCACGATTCCGGGCAGGGCGATCGGCAGAATCACGACGAGGCTCAACGCGTCGCGACCGAACCAGTGGTAGCGCACGACAGCGGCGGCGAACGTCGAACCCAGCACAAGGGCGATCGCGGTCGCGCCGAGGCCCGCCTTGACACTGGTCAGGACCGCCTCGCGCACACCGTGGTTCACCAGAGCCTTGTCCCACCACGAGAGCGTGAATCCGCGCGGTGGCCACGAAAACACCTTCGAGACATTGAAGGAATTGACGAGGACGACGATCAGCGGCGCATAGATGAAGGCCAACGCGATTGCGGCGACGCACGCGAACATCACCCTGGCTCGCCTGCTGAAGGTCATCGTCGCACCGCCTAAAGGTTCTCGAGCGCGCCGGTGCGGCGGACCGCGAAGAGGTAGGCCACGACCACGACGATCGGGAAGACCGCGGCCGCTGCGGCGAACGGCAGGTTGCCCGCGACGCCCACGTTGTCGTAGACGATGTTGGCAAACATCTGCGTGGTGCCGCCGACGATCTTCACCATGATGTAGTCGCCGAGCGTCAGTGAGAACGTGAAGATGGAACCGGCGGCGATCGACGGGATAAGCAGCGGAAGCACCACGGATCGCAACGTTCGCGGCGTGGTTGCGCCAAGGTCGGCGGATGCCTCGAGCAGCGAAGCCGGCAATCGCTCAAGGCCGGCGTAGACGGGCAACACCATGTAGGGCAGCCACAAATAGGCAAGTGCCACCACTGTCGCCGTGATGCCGAGACCCGGGCCCGTGCAGCCCGAGCGGCGACAGCGTCCAGTCGATGACACCGCCCTTGTCGAACATGATGCGCCAGGCGTAGCCCTTCACCAGGTACGAAGCCCACAGCGGCATCGTCACCATGATCAGCAACGCGTACCGCACGCGCCGGCTTCGCACGACCTTGGAGATGAAGAGCGCCAGTGGCAACGCAAGCAGGAGGTCGATGACGGTGACCCCAAGTGCGATGCCGACGGTGCGCAACGCGACCGTGCGGTACACGCTTTGCGTGAACAGGATGTGGTAGTTCGCGAACGACGTCTTCTTCACCAGGTCGCCGGTGAAACTGTCGACGCTCCACAGCGAGCTCACGAGCATGACGCCGAGAGATCCGAGATAGAGGACGACGAGCCACAGCACCGGCGGAGTGAGCAGGCCCGCTAATCGCAGCCGTTCATGACGGTAGAGGAACGCCGACAGCCGTCTGGCTGTCGGCGTCCCCGCCGTCCTTGTCGAAGGAGCGGTCACCCCTTGATCGTCGTCCAGGCCTGCGTCCACTGCGAATAGTCGACGCAGATGTTGCCGCGACCGTCGAGGCATTGCGTCGTCGGCGTGGTCCAGTACGAGATCTTCGACGCGTACGCGGCGTCGAGTGCGTGGAACTGGTCACAGAAGCCGGCCGCCGCGATTGCACACGCCTTCGTCTGTGCCGGTGCTTCACCGAACCACTGAGCAACGGCTGCGTTGGTCTCGGGCGAGGTGATCCAGTTCATCCACTCGTACATGCAGTTCGGGTGCGCTGCCTTCGACGAGACCATCCAGGTGTCGGACCACCCGGTCGCGCCCTCGGCCGGCACCGTCGTGTCGACCGTCACCTTCTTGTCACCGTTGATCAAGTTGGCGTTGATCTGCCACGCCGTGCCGATCGCCGTTGCGCCACTCTCGAAGTCCTGGACCTCGTCGGTGTACGCCGCCCACGGACGGCTCCAGTTCGCCTTCATCGTCTTCAGCAACGAGACCGCTGCATTGAACTGGGTCTGGTCGAGCGCGTACGGGTTGGTGATCTTCAGGCTTGGCTGTGTCTTCTCCAGGTAGAGGGCAGCGTCGGCGATGTAGATCGGTGAGTCGTACGCCGTGATCTTGCCCTTGTACGGCGAGCTCGGGTCAAAGACCGAACTCCACGACGTCGGGGCCGTCGTCACGACCTTCGGGTTCCACATCAACACGTTCGCGCCCCACCCGTGGGGGATGCCGTACATCTGGCCGTTGACCGAGTTCCACGGCTGGGTCCTTCAGGAACGTCGAGATCGTCGCGTAGTTCGGCACCAGCGAAGTGTTCACCGGCGCGACGTCTCCGCCGTAGATGAGTCGCAGTGTTGCGTCACCCGATGCGGAGACCCCGTCGTACTGCCCGGTCTTCATCAAGGTGACCATCTCGTCGGAGGTGTTGCCGACCTTCGCGTTCACCTTGCAGCTGGTCGCCTTTTCGAACGGATGCACCCAGTCGACGGTCTTGTCATCAGAACCGTCTTCGGCGTACCCAGCCCACACGATGATGTTCAGCGCGCCCTCACCCTTGCCGAGCGCGTTGCAGCATCGACTCCTTGGGCGGCGCCGCCCGCGAGCCACTGGCGCCCGCAGCCGAGCTCGACTTCGACGAACTGCATGAGCTGATGAGCAACACGACGCTCGCCGCGATCGCGGTGAGGCCGAACACCTTCGGGTGCCGCATGGGTACTCCCTCGTGACTCAAACGCCGCCCGCGGGCGGGCTGCCCGCGGAATTCACTACCGAGAACTCGTGATCAGGCCGCCATGCCAGAGCCACCCGCCGTCCGCGGAAAGCCAGCACATCGGACGACGAGGTCTCGAGGTTTTGCTGCAGCGCTACGAGTTCGCCGCCGGCGTCGAGCGCGACGACGAATCTCGTGACATCGCCGACGTAGACGACCTCCCGCACAACACCGGACGCCGATCGATCACCTGGTCTGGCGACTGCCTCTGGGTCAAGGACCCAAATCTTCTCCGGCCGCACGCTCCAGACGCCGTCGCGCCCGAGGATCCTCCGGGCAACCTCGCCACGCAGCAGATTGGAGGTGCCGACGAAACTGGCGACGAACTCCGTTTGCGGTCGCTCGTAGACCTCAGCGGGCGGACCGACCTGCTCGATCCGACCGAGGTGGAAGACGGCGATGCGGTCAGACATCGTGAGCGCTTCCTGTTGGTCGTGCGTCACGAAGATGAAGGTGATGCCAACCTCGCGCTGGATGCCCTTCAGCTCGACCTGCATCTGTTCACGCAGCTTCAGGTCGAGCGCCCCGAGCGGCTCGTCGAGCAGCAGCACCTTGGGGCTGTTGACCAGGGCTCGCGCCAGGGCGACGCGTTGCCGCTGGCCGCCCGACAGCTCGCCGGGCTGGCGCTTGCCGTAGCCACCGAGCCGGACGCTCTCCAGTGCCAGGTCGGCCCGATTGCGACGCTCCCGGCGATCCACCTTGCGAACCCGCAGCCCGTACTCGACGTTTTCTTGCACCGACATGTGCGGGAAGAGCGCGTAGTCCTGGAAGACGGTGTTGACATCACGGTCGAACGGCGGCCGGGTGGTGACGTCGACGCCGCCGAGCTCGACGCGGCCGTCTGTCGGCAGCTCGAAGCCGGCGATCATTCGCAGCACGGTGGTCTTCCCAGATCCCGAAGGTCCGAGCAGCGTCAGGAACTCGCCGTCGTAGACGTCGAGGTCGACGTGATCGACGGCCACCACCGAGCCGAAGGTCTTGCGGAGCCCACGCAGGCGAACGGCCGGGCGTCCGTGTTCGACCTCGGTCCCGGGCGACACCGCAGCCATCGCCACCTCGCAAGATCCTCCGCGTTCGCAGTGCGACCAGGGACGCACGATAGCGCGGAATCAGTTGCGCGTGTGGACTCTGGGCGCCGAATTTCGGCGCAGAGCTGCCAGATTGCCAACGGATCCGTTCCCACCTCGAAAACTCGGTCGCCCCGCCCGCAGCCACCTGCTAGAGACGGGGCATGAGAACTGTCATCGAGCGGGTGACCACCCGCGAGGCGGCTGACCGATGGCACCAGATCGCGCAGGATTGCTCCGAAGCGGACTACTACGAGATGCCGGCAGATCCTGTTCAGGAGGTCTACGAGCGGATCGAGTCAACTCGAAGCGACGAACACCACGAGTTGTGGCTCGGGTACCTCGGAACCGAGTCGGGCTTGAACACACCCGTCGTCCTCGGTGACCTGCGCCTGCCGCTGCTCGACAACGTTGACAACGCGGTGGTCAACGTGTGCACTCGCCCCGCGTTTCGGCGGTGCGGCCACGGCACGGCGATGCTGCGGCACGTCACCACACGCGCGCGAATGCACAGCCGAACCCGCTTGATCGGCGACATTTGCGAACCACTGCCGCTCGGTGCTCCCGCGTCTCTGTCCAACCAGCCAGCCGGCGTACTCTTCGCGACCCGCGCCGGCGCCCGGCCGGTCACGTCTGAGGTTCGCCGATTGCTGCGAATCGAGGAACGCGACGACGCCCAGCTGTCGCGGCTGAAGGAAGATGCGGCAGCGCACTCAACGGACTACTCACTGATCCAGTGGGAAGGTCCGGCGCCCGCGGAGTTCATCGACGACCTCGTCGTGTTGAACTCCCGCATGACGATCGACGCCCCGCTTGAGGAGCTCGACTGGGAACCCGAACTATGGACCCCAGACCGCTATCGCGAGCGGGAGCAGCGAGTCGCCGCCAGCGGACAAGTGGTTCTATGTACCGCCGCGCGGCACGAGCCGTCGGGACAGATCGTGGCACTGACCGACATTGGCGTGGCATCCGCGCAGCCCGACATTGCCTATCAGTGGGCGACCATCGTGTTGCCGTCTCATCGCGGACACCGATTGGGCATGTTGGTGAAGCTCGCCAACCTCGAGTTCTTGCGAACCCGGCGACCAGCCGTGCAGATGCTGAACACATGGAACGCAGCGATCAACGACCACATGGTGGCGATCAACGAGGCCATCGGATTTCGGGCCGTCGAGCGCTGGCGCGAATGGCAGCTCGAACTGTCGAGCCCAACCCGTTAGCTCGCGACTTCAGTCGAGTTGGGGTGGTGGGTCGGAGACGAATTGGCGGCCGCAAGGTGAGGTCCACAAACAGGAGCCGTCGGGTTGGAGTTTGACGGTCCAGTCGCCGAAGGTTTTCAGCCGGTGATGGCGCCGGCAGAGACAGCAGCAGTTGGCCGCTGAGGTGTCGCCGCGGGGGGCGGGGATGTTGTGGTCGATGTCGCAGTACGTGGCGCGGGTGTTGCAGCCGGGGAACCGGCAGCGCCGGTCGCGGGCCATCACGAAGTCGGCGAGTTCGGCGGGTGGTCGGTAGATGACGGTGCCGTAGTCGAGTAGGTAGCCGGTGACCGGGTCGACGACGAGCCGCAGCCAGTCCGCTTGGGCGGCCCGGTCGCGGACCAGGGCGGCCGGGATCGGGCCGTAGCCGAGCAGCTCGGCGGGGTTGTCGGCCAGCCCGAGCAGGCTCGGGAGGTCGGTGATGAACTGGACCTGCTGGCGGCGCCCGTGCCGCCGGGGTGCCTTCGGGTCGGCCAGCGCATTGTTCGCCCAGGCGAGCAGCGCTTCAGCGCGGTAGGCGTCGATGCCCTCATCGAGCCAGCCCGGCCGCCCTGGCCGCGGCCTGTAACTGGGTCGCGGTCGCGTCCAGGCCGAGCCACACCGTTTGGGCGTCGATCGCGGACATGGTGATCTGTAGTTGGCTCATCACCGCGTCGGGGAAGTCGACCTTGTCCACCGAGCGGAACTTCACCGCCCGCGCGTGTTCGGCGAGCACCAGATCCGGATTCGCGGCCAGCACCGCGCGGCGCAGGGTGCGCCGAAACCCGGCCCAACTTTGACCCTTGACCACCGAGGCGACCCGCGCATCGACCGCGGCGACCCCGAGCTGACCAAGCCCGGCGAGCGTGACCGCCTCCGCCACGATCCACGCTTGCCGGTAGCTCATGAACCCGGCCGCCATCGCCAACCGGCACGCGGGCAGCGATTCGGTGATCACCCGCGCCACATCAACCCGGGTCTGCGCCCCACCGGTGGTCATCCCCAACGTGGCGGCCACCAGGTTGGCGCCCGAGTCGATGCTGTCGCGGCCCAACGGATCCTTACTCTCCGGATCCGGTGGCGGCGTCGGACCCGCCAACCGAGCCGTCACCCGCACCGCAAGCTCCGCGAGCCACGCCTGCTGGCGCTCCCAGCAACTCCAACACCACCGACGCCGACCGCTCATCGAGGCTGCGACGTCCAGGCGCGACAAGTACCCGATCATCGACGGACCAGGCTCGAACTCCAGCAGATCCTCCAACGACGCCCAGCCATCGACGTCCGGCAACACATCCCCGGCGACATCAACCTCGGCGACCAACATGCAAGCAAGCTATCCACCCCCACCGACACTTTCCGACCGAACGTTCGCACCTCGAAAGCTGTGCACGAACTACCGGCATGTGCACAACTGCAAGTCGCGTAGGTGGCCGCGCGTGCGGTGTCGCGCAGCTACCGAGCGGACTTCCAGGTCGCACTGACGAGCGCTACTCCGGGTCGATAGGCGAGATGCACGTAAGACGGTGCAGCGATCGACTGCGAAGTCGGCCCTCTTACCGACCGCCAGAACGCCGATGTCGTCGCGCCGCAACGCGCGCGCACCACCAGCAGTTGCCGACCACAACGCCTCGGCCGGCGTCAGATGCATGTCACGAACCGCGACAGCGATGCAGAACGGCATGCTCGTCGTGTACGACGATCCGGGGTTGCAGTCCGTAGCCAACGCGACAACCACACCCGCGTCGATCATCCGCCGTGCATCTGCGTACCCGCTGCGGGTCGAAAAGTCGGCGCCCGGCAACACGGTCGCGACAGTCGCAGACCCGGCGAGCGCATCGACGTCCGCATCGTTCATGTGGTTGCAGTGGTCGACCGACGCCGCATCAAGCTGGACGCCGAGTTGCACCGCCCCGGTTCGCTCCAGCTGGTGCGCATGCAGGCGAGGCAACAGGCCCCGAGCGACACCTGCCTGCAGAATCACCCGCGCCTCGTCGACATCGAACGCGCCGCGATCGCAGAACACGTCGATCCACCGAGCCGCAGGAGCGCACGCGTCGAGCATCGAGCCGGCGACAAGCGAGACGTAGTCGTCGCGGCGACCCTGAAACTCGATCGGGACGACGTGTGCGCCGAGGAACGTCGATTCCGAGGTCAACGAATGCGCGATCGCAAGGCCGCGCACCTCGTCGTCCGTCGTGAGTCCGTACCCGCTCTTGATTTCGACAGTCGTCGTACCCGACGACGTCATCTCGGCAACCAATCGCGAGGCGTTCAAGCGAAGTGTGTCATCGCTCGCCTCGCGCGTCGCGATGAGAGTCGCCGCGATACCGCCTGCGGTGTAAGGGGTTCCGGCCATCCGCGAAACGAACTCCTCCGCGCGATCGGCCGCGAAGATCAGATGGCTGTGACTGTCGACGAAACCCGGCACCACCGTCTGCCGATCGAGGTCGACCCGTGCATCAGCCTCCGGTGCACGTGCGCGTCGCCCGACCCACATCACCCGATCGGCCTCGATGACCATCGCGGCATCGCGCACGATGCCAAGGGCCGATCCGTCACCGCCACTTGGATCGTTCGTGACGAGCAACCCGATGTTGTCGATCAGCGTCGTCGTCATGAACCAGTCACCGCATCGATCGCCGCAGCCAGCGCGACACCGACGTCGCCCAGCCGAACATGCTGACGATCCTTTGACCACGACAGTTCCGTCGACGATTACGTCGGTCACATCCGACGCCGAGGCAGCGAAGATGACCGTCTCCTCCAGTAGCCCCACCGCCCGCAGTACGGCGCGACGCGAGATCAACGGCAACCAGATCAGCACGCATTCCCACTGCGAGCTGACCCGCATCAGGCCAGCCCAATGCGCGATGCCCGGCGACCGTCGCTGCATCGAGCAGCGCGGACGCCGCGAAAGTCCCGCGCACGCCAGACGCCAACCGCTCATCGAGCTCGATCCCCCGCGCCTCCTCGAACAGGTCGATAACCGACTGGCCATCGGAGCCAACCGACAGCGCGACGCCGGCAGCTGCCAGCGCGCCCGCCGGACCGATACCATCGGCGAGATCGCGTTCGGTTGTCGGGCACAGACATACCCCGGTCGAGGTCGACGCAAGTAACGCGATGTCGTCGGCGGTCAGATGCGTTGCATGCACGGCCACCGCGTCCGCACCCAACGCACCGGAGTCGGCAAGCAGCCGCGTCGGAGTAACGCCGTAGCGCCCGACGCAGGCATCGTTCTCTGCGCGCTGTTCGGACAGATGAAAATGCAACGGGACGGCGCGAGTGCGGGCCACAGTCGGCAACCTCACCGAGTTGATCTGCCGGCACCGCACGCACCGAATGAATCGCGGCCCCGATGCGCACCTGCGCACGCCGTCAAGTTCGGCGACGCGCGCGGCCCACCGTGCCGCGTCGCCATCGCTGAAACGTTGCTGCACAGGCGAGAGCGGTTCGCCTATTCCGCCTGCCAAGTAGCAGGTATCAAGCAACGTCAACCGGACGCCGACCTGTGCCGCCGCCTCGATCAGCGCAGCGCCCATGGCATTCGAGATCGGAGTAGGGCACGCCACCGGCCTGATGATGCACGTAGTGGAACTCACCGACGCAGGTGATGCCGGCCAGCGCCATCTCCACGTACGTCGCTCGCGCCAGCGCCAAGTACGTCTCCGGATCAAGCCGATCCGCTACCGAGTACATCTGGTTGCGCCACGTCCAGAAGTCGCCGCGCCCGACCTGCGCGCGGCCACGCAGCGCTCGATGGAATGCATGGGAATGCGTGTTCGCGAGACCAGGAATCACCAGTCCTGCCAACCGCTGCGCGGTTGACGGCGGGTCGACATCGGCGTCGACGCCAGTGATGCGACCGTCGGCGACCGTGATCAACACCCGGGACGCGACTCGACCAGGCGGCAGCCACGCGTTCTCGCACCACCATGACGTCATCGTCAGCTCGCCTCGGCCGACGCAGGAGTGCGCACCCAGTCGGTCATCACAGCGGCGAGCGCCTCGATACCGGCAAGGCAGTCGGCGCGCGTCAGCGAACTCCTCCGGTGAGTGCGAGACGCCGGTCGGATTGCGCACGAACAGCATCGCCGTCGGCACCGCGGACGACAGCACTCCGGCGTCGTGGCCGGCACCGGTGCCGAGGTCCGGCACCGCATCTAGACCGAGCCCGACGGCTACGCCACCGACTGAGTCGAGCAACCGTGCAGGCGCCCCTGCACCGCTGCGGAGAACGTGACAACCGTCGACACCGACTCTGCGGTCACGGTCAGCGGTCATCTGCTCATCACGTGCTCGCACGATCCGCGACCTTCAAGACGCCCTCGACGATTTCATCGACGATCTCTTCGTCCTGGACCCCGCGCGTCTAGCCATGCCGTGACGGTCGAAGGGACGGCGTTCGTAGCGTTGGGCTCGACCTGAACCCGACCGAAAGTTGCGACCCCGCCACGCTCAGCGGCCAGCTCGCGGGCGCGTAGTACCGCGGCAGCGAACGGCAGCATCGGATCGTGCCGATCCTCCAACCGGGTGGTTCCCGCGTGGTTCGCTTGGCCCTCAAAGGAAAACCGCCACCGCCCGTGCGGCCTGATACTGCTGCCGATGCCCACCGGTGCATCGAGGTCCACGAGTGCACGACCCTGCTCAATGTGCAGCTCGACGAACACGCCGACCCTGCGCAGAGTTTCGTCATCGCGGCCAAGTTGCGAGGTGTCGATGCCAGCTCGGCGCATCGCCTGATCGAGGCTCACACCGTCGAGATCGACGAGCCCACGCGCGGCTTCAGGTGAGAGCGCGCCCGTTGCTAGTCGCGAACCGGCGCATGCGACTCCGAAGCGAGCACCCTCCTCGTCAGCGAACACGGCGACAGCGACCGGCCTCAAAGGCTCGCACCCCGCGGCTGCGAAGGACGTCGATCGCGCACAACGCAGAGACGACGCCAAGCGGACCGTCGAACGCGCCGCCGTCCGGTACCGAGTCAAGGTGTGACCCGCTGACGAACGCCTCGCGCGGCTCGCCCGACCAACCGGCCGGCAACCACCACGCCCACAGGTTGCCGTTGCGGTCGGTCTGGACATCAAGGCCCCGCGCACGACCCGCCGCGACGAACCACGCGCGCGCCTCGAGGTCGGCGGCACTCCATGCGAACCTGCGATACCCGCCGCGCACGGATGTCACGCCGATCGGCAACAACTCCGACCAGAGTGCGTCGAACGTGCTACCGATGTCGACTCCCTTCACTGCGGAGCGGACTTCGTGCATGGGAATCCGGACGCCGCGTTGCACCGCAACCTCGCTCGCCAACTCATACCCGGCGTCGACGTGCCGGATCACGCCCATGCCCGGATCGTTCGTCAGCACCCGCTCGAGCTTCTGGGCGGCTAGCGGCGTCCCGTCGGCGACACTGACCTGTCCCGCGTGGATCGAGCGACCGATGCCGACACCGCCGCCATGATGGATCGACACCCATGACGCGCCCGACGCCGTGTTGACGAGCGCGTTCAGCAGCGGCCAGTCGGCGATCGCGTCGGATCCGTCCGCCATCGCCTCGGTCTCGCGGTAGGGCGACGCAACCGATCCAGCAGTCGAGATGATCGCGCCCGATCACGATCGGCGCGCTGATCTCGCCGCGGGACACGAGCTCGTTGAAGCGCAAGCCGGCGAGGTGCCGCTCGCCGTAACCGAGCCAGCAAATGCGCGCGGGTAAGCCCTGAAACGCAACCTTCTCCTGCGCCGATCGAATCCAGCGCTCGAGCGGCTCGTTGTCGGGGAACAGGTCAAGCACTGCGCGCATCGGTGGCCGCAATGTCGGCCGGGTCGCCCGACAGCGCAGCCCACCGGAAGGGTCCCTTGCCTTCGCAGAAGAGCGGCCTGATGTAGGCCGGCACGAATCCAGGAAAAGCGAACGCGCGGTCGTACCCGGCGAGCTGTGCCTCGCCGCGAATCGAGTTGCCGTAGTCGAAGACCTCCGCGCCGGCGTCCATGAAACCGACCATCGCCTCGACCTGGTGCGCCATCGACGTGCGGGCGCGATCGGTGAACTCTTCCGGCTTGGCTTCCGCGTAGTCGTGCCAGTCGGCGAGGTCGATGCCTTCGGGCAGGTACGACAGCGGGTCGTGCGCCGACGTCTGATCGGTCACGATGTCGATCGGCGTCCCGCGCCGCAGCAGCTCTGGAAATACGGTCGCGCAGTTTCCGACAAGGCCGACCGACAGCGCCCGCCCCTCACGCTTTGCCTCCAGCGCTCGCGAGAGGGCGACCTCGAGATCGGCTGTCCATTCGTCGAGGTAGCGCTGCTCGACCCGCCGCTGCAGCCGCGCAGGGTCGACGTCGACGACAATCACCGCGCCGCCGTTCATCGTGACCGCGAGCGGTTGCGCGCCGCCCATGCCGCCGCACCCCCCGGTCAAGGTCAGCGTCCCGGCGAGCGTGCCGCCGAACCTTTTCGCCGCAACGGCAGCGAAGGTCTCGTAGGTGCCTTGGAGGATCCCCTGCGTGCCGATGTAGATCCACGATCCGGCGGTCATCTGCCCGTACATCGTCAGGCCGAGGTGCTCGAGCCGGCGAAACTCCGGCCACGTCGCCCAATCACCGACCAGGTTGGAGTTGGCGATCAGTACTCGCGGCGCCCATTCGTGGGTGCGCAGCACACCGACCGGTCGACCCGACTGCACGAGCATCGTCTCGTCGTCCTTCAAGGTCTGCAGCGTGCGCACGATCGCGTCGAATGAATTCCAGTCGCGCGCAGCCTTTCCGGTGCCTCCGTACACGACGAGGTCGTCGGGCCGCTCCGCAACGGCCGGATCGAGGTTGTTCATCAACATCCGCATCGCGGCTTCCTGCGGCCAGCCCAGGCACGACAAGGTGGTGCCGCGTGGCGCCCGCACCGGGCGAGGGCCGCTCATGAGAGTGCTCCGATCACGACAGAGCTCCGATCACTGATTCGGCAGCGTGCACGAAGACTCCTGCACGGGTCAGCTCGACGGCGGCTTCGATCTCCGGCGACAGCCACCGGTCGACGTCCGGCCCTGCAACGCGGGTACGCAAGGCGGCAACGACGGCCGCGGTACCCGGCGCGGGCAGCAGCGGTGCGCGCAAGTCAAGAGCCCTGGCTGCGGTGAGAATCTCGATCGCCAGAACCCTGGTCAGACCGTCGACGGAACGCAGCAACTTGCGGCCGGCCGACCAGCCCATCGAGACGTGATCCTCCTGCATCGCCGACGACGGGATCGAGTCGACGCTCGCCGGCACCGCGAGTCGCTTCAACTCGCTGACGATCGCCGCCTGGGTGTACTGCGCAATCATGTGCCCGGAGTCAACGCCCGGGTCGACGGCGAGGAACGCAGGCAATCCATGCGAGCGCGCAACGTCGAGCAGCCGGTCGCTGCGCCGCTCGGACATCGACGCGAGGTCGGCGGCCGCGATCGCCAGAAAGTCGAGCACGTAGCCGAGCGGCGCGCCGTGGAAGTTCCCGTTCGACTCGACCCGACCGTCGGCCAACACCACCGGGTTGTCGATCGCGCTCGCCAGCTCGCGACCAGCGACGGCCAGCGCGTGCGCGAGCGTGTCGCGAAACGCGCCAGCCACCTGCGGCGCGCAACGCAGCGAGTAGGCGTCCTGAACCAAGGTGCAGTCGACGCGATGCGACTCGACGATCGGCGAGCCGGCCAGCAGTGCGCGCAAGTTCGCTGCCGACGCGGCCTGGCCGGGGTGTGGCCGCAGTGCCTGCAGATCGGCCGCGAACACGGCATCGGTGCCGAGGATCGCCTCGACGCTCATCGCCGCCGCGATGTCAGCGTTCTTCGCCAGCATGGACAGGTCGTGACACGCGAGGAGCAGCATGCCGAGCATCCCGTCGGTGCCGTTGATGAGCGCGAGACCTTCCTTCGCGCTCAGCACGACAGGTTCGATACCGGCCGCCTGCAACGCGCTCAGCTGCCGGCATCAGCGTGCCTGCGGCGTCGCGCACCTCGCCCTCGCCCATCAACGCCAACGCGCAGTGCGCCAGCGGCGCGAGGTCACCAGAGCAGCCCAGCGAACCGAACTCCCTGACCACCGGCGTCACGCCGGCGTTCAGCATCGCGGCGTAGCCCTCGACAATCAACGGCCGGACGCCGGTGCGACCGGTTGCCAACGTCGCTAGCCGCAGCAGCATCATCGCGCGAACGACCTCGCGCTCGACCTCAGCGCCGCTGCCCGCCGCGTGCGATCGCACGAGGGAACGCTGCAACTGCGCACGCAGTTGCGGCGCGATGTGCCGGGTGGCCAGCGCGCCGAAACCGGTCGAGACGCCATAGACGGGTTCGCCGGACTCCGCCAGCGCCTCGATGTGCGCTCGTGACGCAGCGACGCGAGCAAGCGCGTCGCTGTTGACCTTGACCCGGGCACCATCGCGAGCGACCGCGACGACCTGAGCCGGCTCCAGCGGCTGCGCTCCGACCGCAGCACCTATCGGGACGGTTACGCCGCGCGGGTGCGTCATGGGGACGGGCGTCTGCGTCATGGGGACAGTGTGCCGCGAGTTCTCGGGTGGCAGGACGGCGACAACCCGTCCAGCCACCCGAGACTCTCACCAGCTCGTTCACTAGTGGTTGGTTGAGTACTTCTCGGTCGAGTACAGCTCGACTACGTCCAGGACCAATCGCGCATGATTCGTCACCTCCCTTGCACGTGCTGGGCAAGTGCTGGGTGAGCGCTGGGCAGGTGCTGGGCAGGTACTGGTCGACCCGCCGGCCGAATCGGCCCCTACGGCCGTTGATCAGCCTTGATCCGCCAAACAAGATCACTTGTGAGTGATCAGTCGTATTCTGTCCCGATTCTTAACTCGGACAGCGGTGACACGACGGAGCAGACCCCGTAAAGTCCGCAGCGCAGTGCGTCCGATTCCTGGCGTGCTGGGCGTGATGTGAGGAGACCCGTGTAGGTGACGCGCAACTGGCGCTGGGCTGGATGGAGCGTGTGGCAACTGCCGCTGCCAGCCCGAGTCATGGTGCTGACTGGCGTTGCCGGCTACCTCGGGGCGCTCGCGACGGCTGTCCAGGACCTGCTCAAGGGCGCCTCGCTGCAGGCTCTCGCCTATCACCAGCTCGCCGTCGCGGGTACGTTCGCGGTCGCGGCGGTCGCCAGCGCTGAGATCTCGATGCGGTTCGCCTGGCCGCGCGCTCGGCAGGACCGCGTGTCGAGGGACCTTATGGCGGTCTGGCTGTTGCCGATCGCGTTGCTCCTGCCGCCGGCCTACGTGATGGTCACCGTGGTCGTCCTGCGCGGGTATCTCTACGCGCGGGTCTGGCGCGCGCAGCTGCTCAAGAACGTGTACACCGCAGCTGCTCTCGGGCTTGCGTATGGCGGCGCCTCGCTAGTGCACCGGCTCGTTCTGCACGCGACCACGGACACCAACGTCACCGCGAGCCAGTTCACCAGGGGCGGCGTCGCCGCGATTTCGCTGATCCTTGCCGTTGCGACGTACTGGATCGTGAACGCGCTGCTGATCAGCGCTGTCGTCGTCATGACCGCGGGCACGGACGCGTTGCGCAGCTTCCTCAAGGATCGCGAAGGTCTCGTCGTCGACATCGTCGCAGCGTGCCTGGGGACGTTAGCTGCCGTCCTGTGGGCATCCGAACCGATGATGGCGGTGCTGTTGCTGCCGCCCGTCCTGCTGCTCGAGCACCAACTCTTCAGCGGCCTACGGCAGGCCGTGCGCACCGATCTGCTGACCGACGTCGCGAACCCCCAGTACTGGCGGGAGGTCGCGGGCCGCGAAGTCGAGCGGGCAGCGGCCAGCGATGATCACCTGGCGATTCTCATGATCGACGTCGACCACTTCAAGTCTGTCAACGACAGTTACGGCCACCTCGCGGGCGATGAGGTGCTGGCCGCCGTCGCCCGCACCATCGCGCAGGCCCTGCGACCCCGCGACCTCGTCGGCCGCTTGGGAGGCGAGGAATTCGGCGCTGTCTTGAGCGGGCTGAACCTGCTCGATGCCGAAGGAGCTGCCGAGCGCCTGCGGATCCAGGTGCGCGACATCCGGGTACGGGCAGACAGCGGCGACTGGATCAGCGTCACGGTGTCGGTCGGCGTGAGTGAGCTTTCGGTCACCGGCGGCGATCTGCACCGGCTCCTCGATGCAGCCGACACCGCGCTGTACGCCGCGAAGGCAGCCGGGCGTGATTGCGTGCGCGTTGCGTCGCCGACGCCCGGAGTGGTGATCGACCTATCGAGCGAACTTCAGGCCTCATTTTCCGTCGAGCCGTGAACACCCGCGTGTGCGGCCGGAATGCTGCCGAGCCGGCCGGCCTGGTAGTCCTCGAACGCCTGCATGACCTCAGCCTTGGTGTTCATCACGAAGGGGCCGTACATCGCGACCGGCTCCCTGATCGGCTGGCCACCGAGGATCAAGACGTCCATCGTCGGGCTTCGGGTCTCCTGCGTTTGGTCCGCGGTGATGGTGACGGTGTCGCCCTCGCCGAAAACCGCGAGCTGACCCATCGAGATCGGACGCCGGTTGGTTCCGACCGACCCACGGCCGGCCAACGTGTAGACCAGCGCGTTGTACTCGGGCTGCCAGGGCAGCGTCACCGACGCACCGGGCGACAAAGTCGCGTGCACCAACGCAATCGGCGTGTGCGTGACACCGGGACCGGGATGACCCGCGACGTTTCCGGCAATCACTCGCAGCAACACCCCGCCGTCCGGCGAAGCAAGTAACGACACTTCGCTCGCGCGGATGTCCTGGTAGCGCGGCGCAGCGAACTTCAGGGTCTTCGGCAGGTTGACCCACAGCTGAAAGCCATGGAACAGACCGCCACTTGCAACGAGGTGCTCAGGTGGTGTCTCGATGTGCAGGATCCCGGCGCCCGCGGTCATCCACTGCGTGTCGCCGTTTGTGATCAGGCCACCGCCGCCGTTGGAGTCGTGGTGCTCGAACAGCCCGTCGATCATGTAGGTGACGGTCTCGAAGCCGCGATGCGGATGCCACGACGTTCCCTTGGGCTCCCCCGGCGCGTACTCGACCTCACCCATCTGGTCCATGTGAATGAACGGGTCGAGCGCACGCAGGTCGACGCCGTGGAAAGCGCGTCGCACCGGGAAGCCTTCACCCTCGAGGCCGGACGGCGCGGTGGTGATCGACACGACCGGGCGGTCACGGTCGACTTGGGGGTCGGTCAACGGCACGCGCGGCAGCGCCAGCGGGTTCTCGACGGTTACGGCAGGCATCTGGTCCTCCTCGTTCGGCGGCCCGTCTGGACTGCCGTCTCGCTGATGAACATTGTTGCGAACGCAATCATTCCGAGAGCCCCAAAAGGGCTGGCAGATGCCTGGGTGGCGGATTGCCGCGGCCCAGGATCGTGTCGTGGACCTGGCGATCAGACCAGCCCGGGTGCGCCGCCCGCAGCCGCGCCACGACATCGTCAACCTGCCGCCCGCCGACGAAATACGTCGACAGCTGGGCACTGGTGAGCTGTGCCCGCCGCCACTTTCCGGCGGCCTCGCCGTCCTCCTGGTGTCCGCGCCCGGTCATCAGCGCCATCGCGTCCGCCTCGGTGAGTCCGTCGCAGTGCACCCGAACATCGAGGACAGCGTTGATCGTCGCCCGCAGTCGCATCTTCAGCTGTTGCATGGCGACGGCCAGGCCGCCGAACCCCTGTCGCACCATCTCCGCTTCGGCGTACATCGCCCAACCCTCGACGAAGGGACCGCTCCAGTAGGTCTGATGCACGCGTGTTGGCACCGGCCCACGCCTGCTGTGCGCGAGCTGCAACACATGCCCGGGCATCGCCTCGTGGATCACCAGGTTGCGCAAGTTGTGCAGGTTGCATTCGCGATAGAACGACGCGACGCGCTCGGGTGGCCAATCGGCCGGCGTCGGCGAAATCGCGAAGAACGTCGTGGTGCCGGGCGGATCGAGTGGGCCAGGTGGATCGCAGTAGGCGACCGCGACCCCGCGGTGGATCTCTGGCATCACGATGATCTCGACCGGATCGTCATACATCGTGATCAGGTCGCGCTCGGCGACAAAGGCGGTCGTCTCGGCGAGCGCGTCCCTCGCCTCCGCGACGATGGTGTCGTTGGTCGGCACGTCACGCGCTAGCCGATCCAGCACCTCGCGCGGTGTTCCGCCGAGCTTTGCTGCCACCTCTGACATCTGGTCCTCGAGCCGCACGATCTCGTCGAGGGCAGCCTGCAAGACCTGCTCTGGAGACAGGTCGACGTCGAGCACCAGGCGCAGCTTCTCGGCGAACGTGTCCCGACCAAGGCGCGGGTCGCCGGCCGCACCCTCGAGCTCGCCGCGCAGCCACTCGACGTGGTCGCTCAGTGCAGAGCGGGCCGCGTCCAGCGCCGGCTCGACGTCGGGTCGAAGGTCCGGCAGCTCGGCGAGCTCCCGAGCGATGTCGTCGAGCAGCCCCAGCGTGCCGGCGAACTGGCCGATCGCGGTCTCGACATGCACCCGCGGCATGTTGTGCAGGGTTGCGCGCGCAACCTCGAGTTGCTCGGGGATCTCGCGCAATCGCGATCCTGCGCTTCGCAGCCGATCGGGCAGCGGCGCGTAGTCGCGGGCGAGCAGCAGGTAGAGCGCGGTACCCGGATTCGCGACGAGCGGATTCCAGGTGTACTCGCCGCCTTCCTCGATGTCGAAGAGTCGGTCGCGCAATCGCACGCTGAGCACCTCGGCGTCGACCCGATGACCGATCGGCAACTCGACGTCGTCCCACTCGTGCAGCGCGGCAAGGCGAGCGGTGATGACCGCGCGCTCCTCGTCGAGCGCCGCTGGGCGCAGGTCGTCGAGGCGACCGTCGAAGCGGTGGTCGCCAAGCGAACTCGCGAGCACCGGCTGCCTGACCAAAATGTCCTCGACCGCTGCGGCCGCGAATGCCTCGAACCCCTCGACCTGCGTCATGGCGCCACCCTAACTGGGCAAGCTGTGCTCAGCTGCGGTCTTCGATCTCCCAGGCGTGGTCGAGCACGTGCCACGCGATCCGGCGGGCCGCGTACCGGGGCAGCCAGCCCTTCTCGGTCGGAGGCGCGCCCGCGCGGGCTCCCGAGATGGCCGCCAGGATGTCGGCTCGCACCGCCTCGATCTCGTCGCGATCCTGCGGCTCTTTCGTCGGACGCCGGGGTGCCGGACGCCAAGTTTGCGCGCGTAGGCCGTCTCCGCGGCGACCACATGGGCGAAGACGCCGTCGCGATCGCGACCGCCGCCACGGGGACCCTTCCGCAACTCCGCCGGGGCAGCCGCGACAACATCGTCGAGCACTCCCCATGCCGCCACGACCAGTGCAGCCAGCCGCTTGGCCTGCGCAGCAGTCAGAGGCTCGCTGTCGCGTTGCGCCGCACGTCCCGAGCGCACCGAAGTCGACGTGCGAGAACGCCTTGCCGCCCCGCCACGCGATGCGCTCGACCACCTCGAACGTGGGTGCTGACTGTCGGGAAAGCGTAGCCCGGCGCGCTTCGCGACCACCGCGTAGCGCGGTGCGTAGGCGGCGAGGGCGTCGAGCGCCTCCTCGTCGGTCTTCGCCCTGCGACACCAGCCCGGCCAGTCGAGCGAGCAGGCGAAGACCCGCGTGTTGCCGAGCTCGAGGTAGACAGGGACGACTGGGCCGTCGGCCGTGCGCACCTTGGGGCATGTGAGGAGCCTGCCATGGGTAGGGATCCGGCTGTGACATCTATCGGCCCGAACAAGCTCCCGCAGTCCCGGCCAGCGCGAGCGCCATCCCATCGATCCGAGGGAGCTCGACGTCCCGGTCGTCGTCCTATCGCACCGCGCGCCCCTCGCCTTCTACGAGGAGGGCGGTGCACGGCCTGGCCCGTCGCGGCGCTGGCGGGCTGGTCACGGCGCTGGTCGGCCTGGCCGGTCAGCTCAACGACGCGGTGTGGGTCTGCGCGGCCAGCACCGACGAAGACGTCGTCGTCGCCCGCGAATACAAGGACGTCGAGCCTGCACGTGTCGATGGGCGCGCGGCCCACCATCGCGTCACCCGACGCCGAGGGCAGCCTGCAGATCCGATTCGTCGAGACCGACCCGATCGCGCACGAGGACTTCTACAGCGTGATCTCCAATCCCCTGCTGTGGTTCGTCCAGCACGGCTTGTACGAACTCAGCTACGCGCCCAACATCGGCCAGCGCGAGCGTGACGCGTTCGAGGACGGCTACGTCAGCGTGAACCAGACATTCGCCGATGCCGTCGCCCGCGAGGTCGAGCAGCGCGGCGGCCGCGCGCTCGTGATGCTGCACGACTATCACTTCTACCTGGTCGCCGATATGGTCCGGCAGCGCTGCCCCGACGTCGTCCTCTCGCATTTCGTGCACATTCCGTGGCCCGGACCCGATGCCTGGCGGGTGTTGCCGCCCGACATCCGCGAGCGGCTGCTCTACGGCCTGCTCGGCAACGACGTCGTGGCGTTCCACACCGAACGCTTCGCACGCAACTTCCTGCTCTGCGCACAGGAGTTGCTCGGTCTCACCATCAATCTCGACAGGATGACGGTCGAGATCGGACCACGCACCGTGACAGCTCGGACCTATCCGATCTCCATCGACGTCGCCGCGCTGGTCGAAACGGCCGCGAGCAAGGCGGTGCGAAACCGCCTCGACGACCTCGAGCAATGGCTGGTCACCGACGACGCGAAGCTGATCGTGCGGGTCGACCGCACCGATCCATCGAAGAACATCATCCGCGGCTTTCTTGCCTTCGAGAAGCTGCTCGATGATCACCCCGAGCTCGTCGGCAAGGTGCGGTTTCTCGCCTTCCTGCAACCAAGCCGGCTCGAGGTTCCCGAGTACGCCCAGTACGTCGCGGACATCGGCTCGGTCGTCGCCCGGATCAACGCCCGGTACACCAGGCGCGGGGAGGCGCCGATCGATCTGCGGTTGCACGAAGACTTCCCGACCGCGGTCGCCGCCTACACGATCTGCGACGTCGTCATGGTCAACTCGATCGCCGACGGCATGAACCTGGTCGCCAAGGAGGCGGTCTCGGTATCGCGACGCAATGCGGTCCTCGCGCTCTCGGAGAACACCGGCGCCCACGAAGAGCTCGGCGCGTTCGCCGTGACCCTCTACCCGTTCGACATTCAGCAGCAGGCCGACGGTCTGTACGAGGCATTGATCGATGCCGGCCACCCAGCGTCGGGAGCTGCGCGAAGCAGCGGCCGACATCGTGCGCGCGAACGACGTCGCCAAATGGCTCGCGTTTCAGCTGGCTGACCTGTCAGAGATCACCGGCCTGTGGTCGTAGCTTTGGATGCGATGCCCAGAAACCGCATCGACAGGCAACCGGCGACCGCTTCGGCGCGTCTATCAACCGTGCCGCCCGTTCGATTCCTGCTGCCCGCACTCGCTGCTGCCTGCCTCTTGATCGCGGGCTGCGCGTCGCGCCCGACCTCGCGACGCAGGTCGCGGCCAAGCTCAGCCCGCCGTCGCCTCGCCTCGCGCCGCCCCGCCGGGTACGCCTGTAGCTCAGCGGACCTCTTCACCCAGCCGGTCGGTGTGCCGGTCCGGCAGCAGGTCACCCTCGGTGACACCACCGCCGTCCTGACCGGCACGAGCGCCAGTGACGGCGTCGAGCCCACCGCGCTGCGCGACGGCGTCCTGACGATCACCCGGGCCGGCCACACCACGGTCACCCTGCCCGGTCACGCCGCGCCCGCAGCGATCGCCCGTCGTCGACCTGTTCATCCTCGACACGCAGGTGGAGCAGTCCAGCGTCGACGCCCGAGAAGCTGCTGGCTCGCTGTGCCTGGGCCGGTTCAGCGACGGCGCGGCGCCGGTCGCGCTGCTCGCGCTCACCACGGGTGGTGCGCACTGCTGCGTCACGGTGCGTGCCGTTCCGTCGGACGGCGGCAGCGCGGTCGATCGTGACTTCGGCAACTACGGCCCGTGGTTGCGCCAGACCGCAGAGCTGGGCCGCTCCTCGTGAGCGCCGACAACGCCTTCGCCTACCAGTTCACGTCGTTCGCCGGCTCCGGTCCGCCTGTTCAGCTGTTCACCTGGAGCGGGACCGCGTTCACCGACGTCACCCGCCAGCACCTCGACCTGGTGGCCGACGACGCGCAGAACTACCTCGCCTCGTACAACGACCCGAGCCAGCCGGAGAAGCTCGGATCGCTCGCCGGCTACCTCGCCGATGAATGCGTGGTGGGCGACGCGGCGACCGCGTGGAGCTTCATCGACCAGCAGCGGCAACTCGGCCACCTCGTCGACCCGACTGACCCGGCCAGCGCCCTGGCGGTGGCCGGCTACGAGCCCGCGCTCCGCCATTTCGTGGTAGCTCACGGTTACTGCCCGGACGACATGGGCGAAACCGCCTCGCAGGCGAGTTCACCGGCCTAGTAGCGTAATTGTGGAGGCTGCCTCCGATCGCGAGGCAGACCGCACACACAAGGAGACCGGATGAGCGGAGCTACGTCCACGTCGGTGCCAAGCGAGGCAGCAGCGGCCCCGGGTGTGAGGTGGCGTTCACGCACCGGCAGATCCTGACGATCCTCACCGGCCTGATGCTCGGCATGTTCCTGGCCGCCCTCGACCAGAACATCGTCGCGACCGCGATCCGCACGATCGGCGACGACCTGCACGGCCTGTCGGTACAGGCCTGGGTCACCACCGCGTACCTGATCACGTCGACGGTGTCGACGCCGCTCTACGGCAAGCTGTCCGACCTCTACGGTCGCAAGCCGTTCTTCCTGATCGCGATCACCATCTTCATCACCGGCTCGGCCGCCTGCGCGTTCTCGACGTCGATGTACATGCTGGCCGCATTCCGCGCGTACCAGGGCCTCGGCGCCGGCGGCCTGTTCTCACTCGCGCTGGCCATCATCGGCGACATCGTGTCGCCGCGCGATCGGGCGAAGTACCAGGGCTACTTCCTCGCCGTGTTCGGTACCGCGAGCGTGCTGGGTCCGGTGCTCGGCGGCTTCTTCGCCGGATCGAGCTCGATCCTGACGATCACCGGCTGGCGCTGGGTGTTCCTCGTCAACGTGCCGATCGGCATCGTCGCGCTGTACGTCGTGTGGCGAACGTTGAACCTGCCCAACACGCACCGGCCAGCCCAGATCGACTGGGTGGGCGTCGCGTGCGCTGTTCGTCTGCCTGGTACCGCTGCTCGTGGTCGCCGAGCAGGGGCAGAAGTGGGGCTGGGGCTCGGGGACCGTCGCTGCTGTGCTACGCCCTCGGCATCGCCGGCCTCGTGCTTGTTCATCCTTGCCGAGCACCGCATGGGCGACGACGCGCTGATCCCGTTGCGGTTCTTCCAGAACCGGGTGTTCAGCCTCACATCGATCGTCGGGGTCCTCGTCGGCATGGGCTTGTTCGGCGGCATCTCGGTGCTGCCGCTGTATCTGCAGATCGTGCGCGGCGTGTCGCCGACGCGAGTCGGGCCTGCTTGCTGCTGCCCGCTGACTGCCGGCCTCATGGTCGGCGCGATCATCTCCGGCCAGCTCATCTCGCGCACCGGCAAGTACAAGATCTTCCCGGTCGTCGGCTCGTTGCTGTGCGTGATCGCCCTGGTGTTGATGTCGTTCATCGGTGCCGACACGCCGCTTGTGGCAGACCGACATCTACGGCGGTCTTTTCGGACTCGGCATCGGCAACATCATGCAGCCGATCACGCTCGCCACGCAGAATGCGATGCCCGCACGCGACATCGGCGTCGCCACTTCCTCGGCGACCTTCTTCCGCCAGATGGGCGGCACGCTCGGCGTCGCGGTGTTCCTGTCGGTCTTGTTCAGCACGGTCGGCCACAACATTGGGACGCAGTACGCGAAGGTCGGCAAGACCGCCGCCTTCCAAGCCGTCGCGTCGTCGACCTGCCGTCACCAGCGACCCCGGCAACAAACCGCTGCTCACGATCCTGAACGGCAAGAAGCTGCCGACGTCAAGCCTGAACGACACGTCCTTCCTCAAACACGCCGACAAGCGCCTCGCGCACCCGTTCTTCGTCGGATTCTCGAACTCGATGGACCTCATCTTCTTGCTCGCAGCCGTGGTGATGCTCATCGGTTTCGTCTTGTTGCTGCTGGTCGAAGAACTGCCGCTGCGCACGATGTCCGGCATCCAGGCGCAGCACGCCGACGCGAAAGCGGCGCGTGAGCGCGACGCGGCTGCATCAACGCTCGACGCAGGTCACGAACCTGAACCCTCCGGCGACCCTGGGGTCGACGCGACGCCGACCTGATCACTGACCTCGCCCCTCGACGTCCCACTCTTCAATACGTCGTTGCGAATGAGCAGTCCAGCGAGCACGCCGCCGAGCGCGCACAGCGTGGCAGCGATCCAGACCGCGTGATGGAAGCCGTTCGAGAGTGCGACCGGCGACTTGTATGCGGTCGCCGTGATACCGGACAGTGCCGGCAACACCGCCACCGCAAACAGCGCTGCGGTCCGGGCAACGTCGTTGTTCACCGCCGACGCGACCCCGACGTCTCGCGACGGAGCCGCCGCCATCACCGTGGCGGTCAGCGGCGCAACGGTGGTTGCCATGCCCAACCCGAATACGAGAATGCCCGGCAGCACCGCTGACAGGTAGCTCGCTCCCGGATGCACTCTCGCGAGCAAGGTGACCCCGACGGCCGCGACGATCGGGCCGACCGTCATCTGCAGCCGTGGTCCGCGCCGAGCTGCGTACCGGCCCATGCGCGCCGACAAGAGCAGGAGCATGGCCGTGACCGGCAGCAGTGAAGCGCCGGCTGCCTAGCGCGGAAAAGCCGGCGCCCTGTTGCAACTCCACCGGCAGCAAGAAGAACACGCCGCCGAGCGAGCCGTACACCACGATCGTCACCGCGTTGGCCGCGCTGAACTGTTGCGATCGGAACAACCGCATCGGCAGCATCGGCGTCCGCTCGCGGAGTTCGACCATCGCGAAGATCGCCAACAGGACCACCCCGGCGATCGTGGCCCCGAGTTGTCGGGCACCCCAGCCGAACGTCGAACCCTCGGTGAGCCCGTAGATCACCGCGGCCAACCCGATCGCTGCCAGCGCCGCGCCGACGACGTCGATCCGCCCCTCCGCGGACTCGTCACGCGTCTCAGGGATGTGTCGCGCCGCAAAGACGACGGCGGCAGCGAGCGGCAGGTTGATCAGGAAGACCAGCCGCCATCCCCAAGGCGCGACGGCGACCAGCAACCCGCCGACGACCGGGCCGAGCGCGGACGCGACACCGGTCAGACCCGACCAGGCACCGACCGCTGGTGCCCGATCGTCCGGCTCGAACACGGCCTCCAGGATCGCGAGCGAGCCGGGCGTCAGCATCGCGCCTCCGACGCCTTGGACCGCCCGCATCGCGATCAGGACGGCGCCCGAGGGAGCCAGCGCGCACCCGAGCGACGCGGCGGTGAACCAGATCACGCCGAGGACGAAGATCCGGCGGCGGCCGAATCGGTCGCCAAGCGAGCCGCCCAGCAGCAGGAGACCAGACAGCGTCAGGGCGTAGGCGTTGACCGTCCATTGCAGGCTCGTGAGACCGATGTGCAGGTTGCGGCCGATCCTTGGCAACGCGACATTGACGACCGTCGCGTCCAGTTGGGCGATCCCACTTGCCAAGATCGTGGCGAGCAGCACCCAGCGACCCGCGCGCGAGCCATAGGTGACCCTCTGAGCCATGATGGTCAGCCTGCCATCCCCGCGCGGTTCGCATCCGCCTGCGCAGGGGGCTAGCGTGACTCATACGGGACGTCGTTGAACGGCAACCGTGTGATCCTCGCCAAAGGCGAGATGAGAGGGACGTCACATGCCTGAGTTGACGCACGTTATGCATGTCCAGGAGAACCATCGGTCAGGACAACGCGGCGACGTGTGGAGCGTGCAAGTCGACGGCCACACCATCGGGGACGGTTCCGGTCAAGGCCCGGACCGGGGCACTGGCGACCCTGCCGACACCGGCACGGTTGCCTCGTGGAACGAGGCGCAGGAACTCGCACTGAAGCTGGATTGCCGCCTCGAGCCGCCCTCGCCCGGTCTGCGCCGCGAAATGGTCGAAGCCGGGGTGGCGCGTGAGGAGTTCGGCGAATCGTCGGCGGCGGCACTGTTCAGCCACCCCCACGGCGTCCCCGACATCTAAGAAGGCCCGACATCGGTAAACAGGAAGCGGCTGTCGTCCGGCGTTTCCGCCGGACAACAGCCGCTCTTGTAAAGGCTTAGACCGGGCGAACCTGCTCAGCCTGGGGGCCCTTCGGGCCCTGCGTGACCTCAAACTCGACACGCTGGTTCTCGTCGAGGCTGCGGTAGCCGTTCGTCTGGATCTGCGAGTGGTGAACGAACACGTCGGCGTCGCCGCCGTCCGGGCTGATGAAACCGAAGCCCTTTTCCGCGTTGAACCACTTCACGGTGCCTTGCGCCATCTGGGGTACTCCTCATTAGGTGTGCTACGAGACGCCACGTCGGCGGCTCGGGCTGCCACGTCAGGAATGCTTGGAGTTGCCCAGGCGCAATACGCGCGAACGCGAGTGCTACCGACTCAACTCAAACAAAAGACGCCCGCTGCGAGAATCCGCGGGCGTCATGAACGTTCGAGGAGTACTGCAACTGCAACCTATGGTGACCCTATCACGGGCCTGGGATCACGGGCCTGGGATCACGGGATGGCTCAGACCAGCCGGCTGACCCGTCGGATCAGCGCGGCGCCCTGGTCGAGGCGATCGGCGACCTGGTTGGGTCCGCGGCGCTCCCTGAGCTGGTGCGCAGCGACCGACATCACCTTGCCGGCAACCGGCACGGCGATCGCGATAACGAGGTCACGCCGAAGGTTGAATAGGCTTCGGATCCGCACACTGGCCTCCTGCCCACGGGGCGAGCATTCTATGCACTCGCGGCGCACATGACCGATCGACTCTGGACGGAGGCGGCCCCCCGCGTGAGACACTCCTGATGCGGAGCAGTGGCTCCTCAACCACCACCCCGCCATCCAGACCCCGTGGCGAACACGTCGGCCGCACGCCTGGAAATGGAATCGCCGTGACTACCCAGTCCGTTGACGTCCCCACCCGACGGGGCAGCGAGTACGCCATGCTGTCGCGAATCGTCAAGGACGCCGGCCTCCTGGAACGTCGGAAGCTGTATTACTGGTTGCGGATCGCGCTCAATATCGCGATGGTGGCCGCGGCCGGTTTCGCCCTCTACCTGGCCAACCACACCTGGTGGGTGGTGCTCGTCGCGGTGTTGTTCGCCATCGTGTCGACCCAGCTCGCCTTCACCGGTCACGAAGCCGGCCATCGACAGATGTTTCGCAGCCGCCAGGCAAACGAGTTGGCCGGTTACCTGCACGGCAACTTGATGATCGGCCTGAGCTACGACTGGTGGGTCGACAAGCACAACCGGCACCACCGCAATCCGAACCAAGCCGAACTCGATCCTGACGTCGGCACCGGCGCCTTCGCGTTCAGCCGCGAAGCGGCCGCGAAGCGCGGCCGGATCGGCAGGTTCGCTGCCCGCTGGCAGTCGCTACTACTTCTTCCCGCTGCTCACCCTCGAAGCGCTGAACCTCAAGGTTGCCAGCATTCGAGCGGTGGCCAAGACGGGCGCACGCAACCGCGGCGTCGAAGCGGCCTTGCTGTTCGTCCACGTCGCCGGGTACATCACGTTGTTGCTGCTGACGATGTCGCCACTGCAGGCGCTGGCCTTCCTCGGCGTCCACCAGGCCTTGTTCGGTATTTATCTCGGCTGCTCGTTCGCGCCGAACCACAAGGGCATGAAGATGCTGACCAAGGACGAGGAGTTGGACTTCCTTCGCCGGCAGGTCCTGACCTCGCGCAACGTCACCGGCGGGGTGCCCGTCGGCATGTTGCTGGGTGGCCTGAACTGGCAGATCGAGCACCACCTGTTCCCCTCGATGCCACGGCCGAACTTGCGGCGCGCGGTGCCGATCGTGCGGGAGTTCTGCGAGACCCACGGCCTGCCCTACGCCGAGGCGTCGCTGTACCGCTCCTACCGGCTGGCCATGGGCCACTTGCACGACGTCGGCGTCAGTATCTAGTCCGGACGCCGACGGGCTGGCGTCGCGTCGTACGCTGAGCGGCATGTGCCGAAGCATCAAGACCCTGCGCCCACCCTACGTCGACGAGGCGACCTCGGAAGACGTCGCTGCCGCCGCACTGCAGTACGTGCGAAAGATCGCCGGCATGCGCAAGCCGTCGGCGGCCAACCAGCAAGCGTTCGACGAAGCGGTTGCTGAGATCGCCGCAGCGACCGAGCATCTGCTCGGGCACCTACAGGTGCAGGCCGCCGGCGTCCGCCCGGTAGCTCCGTTGTTGGCGGTGCGCTGCTATTCGCTGTGGTCGCCTGCGGTCGGCGTGCTGGTCGCTCGCCGTGGCGCTCCCGATCCACACCGTCTTGGCGTTGCAGAACTCCTTGATGCCGTGGCTCGACAGCTCACGACCGTAGCCGGAGTTACGGACTCCACCGAACGGTAGCTCGGCGTACGACGTCGTCATGCCGTTGATGAACACGGCACCGGCATCAAGACCGTCGATGAAGAACTCCCGCTCGGCAGGCGTCGTTGGTCCAGGCATTCGACCCAAGACCGAACTCGGTGCCGTTGGCGAGGTCGAGCGCCTCCTCGAGTGAGTTCACCCGGTAGAGCCCAGCAACTGGGCCGAACACCTCCTCGCGCATACATCGCCATGTCTGGAGTCAGGTCAGCGACCACTGTCGGCTGATACCACCAGCCCGGCTGGTCGAGTCGGGCGCCACCGCACAGGACCGAAGCGCCCTTGGCGACTGCGTCGCGCACCTGCTCCTCGATGTCGGCTCGGCCCTGCTCGGTCGCCAGCGGGCCGACGTCGGTGCCGGCGACCATCGGGTCGCCGACGCGCAACGACGACATCTTCGCGACGAACGCCTCGGCAAACGCGTCGTAGACGTCGGTGTGCACGATGAATCGCTTCGCCGCGATGCACGACTGGCCGTTGTTCTGGCACCGAGCGGTCGTGGCGATCGCGGCCGCCGTCGGCGATGTTGGCCGACGGCATCACGACGAAGGGGTCGCTGCCACCGAGCTCGAGCACCGTCTTCTTCAGTTCGCGCCCAGCGACCGCGGCGACTGCGCGGCCGGCTGCCTCGCTGCCGGTCAGGGTGACAGCTCGCACCCTGGGGTCGGAGATGATCCCCTCGACCTCAGCTGCGCCGATGAGCAAGGTCTGGAACGAGCCTTCGGGGAATCCGGCGCGCCGGAACAGGTCTTCGAGGAACAGCGCGGACTGCGGCACGTTGCTCGCGTGCTTGAGCAGCCCGACATTGCCCGCCATCAACGCCGGCGCAGCGAACCGCATCGCCTGCCACAACGGGAAATTCCACGGCATGACCGCGAGCACTGGGCCGATCGGCTGGTAGCGCACCAGCGCGCCCGTGGCGCCAACCGATGCGGGATCGACCAGCTCGTCGGCGAGAAATTCCTTCGGCATGGTCAGCGTAGAAACGGCAGCCCTTGGCACACTTCGCGACCTCGCCCTTCGCGCTCGCGAACGTCTTGCCCATCTCGATAGTCATCGTGCGCGCAACGTCGTCGACCTCGGCATCGAGGATGTCGGCGGCGGCTCGCATCCACGCCGCCCGCTGCGCAAACGATGTGCGACGCAGCACCTCGTACCCGCGATGGGCCCGCTCGAGGCGAACTTCGATTTCGTCGTGCGTCATCGGGTCGAACGCCTTGATGACCTCGCCGGTCGCCGGGTTCGTGGTTGCGATCGCCATGAGGTGGCCTCCCGTTGGACTTGACTGCTGGAAGTTACCCGCAAACCGTCGGCGGAGAGGGCCGCACTACAGCTTGGTGAGCCGGGGGTACGGAGCGACCAAGCGCTCCTGCCGCGGACCGAAGTCGACCAGCACAGCGACGTCAGGTTCGACGCCGATCACGCAGCCGAGGCCGTACCTGTCGTGGCTCACCCGATCGTTGACCGCGAACACCTCGACCGGTCGGGCGACCGTGATCACGTTGAAGGGGCTACCGGGCAGCGGGCGCCGGATCACGGCGTGGTCCTGTTCATTCCCCTCAGTATCCGTCCTGGACCGGTCCCTTGTCGCGGGAAGGCCCGAGATTGACTACGGATAGCCCTTTGTGGCTGGTTAGAATTCGGGTGCCCAGCCGGTCAGGAGAGGGCTCGCAGCGGCGCGCCCACGCCCTGCCTGTCGCGCCGATGTCGCGCAATCCACGCGCCGGCCGTCGCGGCGTCCATCGGGAAGACCGACCAACCAGCCCTGCGCCTGGTCGCAACCGAGGGCCGTCAGGCGTTCGAGCACATCGATGGTCTCCACACCCTCGGCGACCACTGTGAGGTTGAGGGCATGAGCAAGTTCGACGATCGACCCGACGATGGTCGCGTCTGCCTCCGAGTCGCCGATTCTCGACACGAAGGACTGGTCGATCTTCAACTCGCAGACCGGCAGCCGCTTCAGCAAGGTCAGGGATGAGTATCCGGTGCCGAAGTCGTCGAGGCTGATGTGCACACCGGTCGCGACCAGTTCGCTGAGGACCTTCGCGCCCCGGTCGTAGTCAGCGAGCAGCCTGCGCTCGGTGATCTCGAGCATCAGCGTTTCGGGGACGACCCGGTGCCGGCGAAGCGCGGCGGCAACCCGGTCGGCGAAACCGAAATCGAGCAGGTCACGCACGCTGATGTTGACGGCCATAACGAGCCCCGACCCACCGGCGTCCAACTGTGCTCGCATGCCCAGTGCCTGGTCGATCAACAGGTCGGTGAGCGACGGCATGAGCCCGGACTGTTCGGCCAGCGGAATGAACTGGTCGGGCATGCACCAGGCCCAGCGACGGGTGGTGCCATCGAACCAGCGCCTCGACACCTAGCGACCTCGCCGGTCGTCAACGAAACCTTTGGCTGGTACCAAAGCTCGAGCTGGCCGACCTCGACTGCGTGCCGCAACTCACCGAGAAGGCTCAACCTGGCAAGTGAGTTGGTGTCCTTCTCGACGTCGTAGATCGCAACTCCGCCACCCGACGACTTCGCCACGTACATCGCCACGTCAGCGCGTCGATGCAGTTGGTCGAAATCGTCACCGTGATCGGGGAACAGTGCGATCCCGAGACTCGCGTCGAGATCGACCATGGTGCCGTCGAAAGAGATGGGTTCGTGCAGCGTTGCACGAATGCGCTCGGCGACCTCGAGAACCATTGCCTCATCGCCCAGGTGATGCAGCAGGATCGCGAACTCATCGCCGCCCAGCCTGGCAACCAGATCCTCGGGCCGGACGGCGTCTTGTACGCGGGCCGCGACGACCTGCAACACGCGGTCGCCGACTGGGTGTCCCAGCGTGTCATTGATGTCCTTGAACCGGTCGAGGTCCAACAAGACCAACGCGACCCGGCCGTCGCTCTGCTGGAGCTCGTCGAGAAGCTCACCAGTGCGAGCCATCAGCAACTTGCGGTTAGCCAGACCGGTCAGCGCGTCGTGCAGTGACTGCTGCTCGCGCTCGAGCGAGATCGACGCGGTCTTGTACACGAGGAAGAGCGGCAGGACCAGCAGCGGGATCAACTGCCACGCATGCACGGCGACCACGGCGATCACCGGCGACAAGGCAATGACCGCCATCGTCGTCGAGGTGTAGTACCAGAACTCGTCGATGATCTCCGGCCACAATCTGGTGCCGCGGCGAATCGAGAGGATGATGCCGACGAGCAACAGGTTCATCAGGTGGTAGACGACGGCCGCAACGACCAGCCCCACCAATGTTCCGCCGGTCACTTCGCGCGGATGAGCCAGCGACGGCGATATCCCGAACAGCCGCAGCACCAGATAGGCGGTCGCAAGGCAGATCGCGTATTGGCCGGCGTTGAAGATCACCCGCCACCAGGACTTGCGCATCAGCAACTCGCGCATCGAAATGCCGGCGAACTGCAAGATGATGGCCGGGGCCGGGCCCCAGATAAGCAAAATGGCGAAGACGAACGCGGTGCTTAGGCTAACGCCGTCCGGGTCATAGGACCCGCTGGCCACCACCGGGCGCAGCTCGCCCAGCACCAGGAGCGCGGCGACCAGGACGAAGGCGCTCGCGGACCCGTTCAAGTGGTCGTTGGTCAGCGCCCGCACGCTGAAGGCGATGAGCACGCCGGAGCCGACGAAGATCAGCGTCAGGTAGGCCCACCACGCAGTCCAGCCGCGACTAGGCGTTTCCTCCGCCGGGGACGCCACGCACAACCTCTTTCCCGGTCACCGATGTCTCGCCTCGACAGCTTCGCCGTGGATGACTACAAGCCTTAATTGAGGTATCGGTAGGCCCAGCCGTGCCTAAAGGCCAATTGGAGGCAGCAACGGACTGTCCGCGAGTTAGGCCATGCTCAGACAGTGCCGCAAACTCGAGTCGAACCCGACCAGCTGCTGGCCGTCGCCACCGCGGTGCTGCACGAGCTGGCCGGGCCGGCGGCGACCCTTCGGCCCGACCAGCTGGTCGCAGCGCAGGCCCTGGTCTGCGAGGGCCGCCGGGTCTTGTGCGTCCAGGCGACCGGTTGGGGCAAGTCCGCGGTCTACTGGATCGCCGCGGCCGCGCTGCGGGCTGCTGGATCGGGTCCCGTCCTGGTCATCTCCCCCTTACTGGCGCTGATGCGCGATCAAGTCAGCGGCTGCGAAGCGGGCCGGCCTGCAGGCGGTCACCCTCAACTCGGCCAACGTCGACGACTGGGCGGCCATCGAGAAGTCAGCTGGCCGACGACGAGGTCGACGTCCTGCTCACCTCTCCTGAGCGCCTAGCGTCGGCGCGCTTTGCCGAGTCGGTACTGCCGAACCTGCTGGAGCGCCTCGGCATGCTGGTCATCGACGAAGCGCACTGCGTGTCGGACTGGGGTTTCGACTTTCGCCCCGACTATCAGCGGCTGACCCGGCTGCTCACGAGCACCCGCCCCGACCTGCCCGTGCTGGCAACGACGGCAACCGCGAACGACCGGGTGACCCGCGACGTTGCCCACCAACTCGCGGCGGGCAGCACGCTGGAGCCGTTGGTGTTGCGCGGAACCTTGGCTCGCAGCTCTCTGCAGCTCGGGGTCGTCCCCGGGCTTTCTGCTTTGCAACGGTACGCGTGGGTGGCCGCCGCGCTCGACCAGCTCGACGGGTCCGGAATCGTCTACGTGCTCACCGTCGCAGACACGGTCCGCCTTGCCGACTTCCTGACGACTCGCGGCCATGCCGTCGCGGCATATTCGGGCCAGCTGGACGCCGACGAACGTGAACGGATTGAGGATCAGCTGCAACGAAACGAGATCAAGGCAGTCGTCTCGACCTCGGCGTTGGGCATGGGGTACGACAAGCCCGACCTCGCGTTCTGCCTGCACGTCGGGTCGCCCGCGTCGCCGGTCGCGTACTACCAGCAGGTGGGGCGAGCAGGTCGCGCGCTCGATACCGCGGTGGCGGTGTTGCTCCCCGCCGAGACCGACGACCGGGTCTGGGCCTACTTCGCCGACGCGTCGACGCCAGATCCGGCACTCGCCGCCTCGGTGCTCACGGCGTTGGCGGCAGCGTCGCAGCCGCTCTCGCTGCCCAAGCTCGAAGACGCCACCGGTTCGCAGGCGCGGCCGTCTCGAGGCCCTGCTCAAGATCCTGGCCGTCGACGGTGCCGTCCGGCGGGTCGGTGCCGGGTGGCAGGCGACTGGCGAGCCCTGGATCTTCGATGAGCAGCGATACGCCGCGTTGGCCGCCGCCCGCGCCACTGAGGCCGACATCATGCGCAGCTACGCAGCCGGCAGCGGCTGCCTGATGTCGTTTCTTCGGCTCTCGCTCGACGATCCCCATGCCGGCGAGCCGTGCGGCAGCTGTTCGGTGTGCACCGGCGCGTTGCCTGCAGGTCTTTCACCAACGCCAACCACGGCGGACGTCGATGCCGCGCGCGTTTTCGCACGTGGTGTCGATGTGGTGATCGAGCCGCGCAAGCTCTGGCCCGGTGGCGTCGAGTCGTTTGGGCCGGATCGGCGCCGTCCTTGGTGAGGGTCGAGCGCTTGCGTTCGCCGACGATCCCGGGTGGGCAGACCTCGTCGTCCGGCTGACTCGCGACGGCGCGCCTGACAGCGAGTTGCCGCCAGAGGTCGCCGCCGGTGTCGTCGAGTTGCTCGCGCGATGGGCCCGCCAGTGGCCGGCCCGACCGACCGCCGTCGCGGCGATCCCGTCGCGCACCCACTCGTTGCTTGTCACCTCGCTCGCGCGTCACATCGCCGAGATCGGCCACCTCGAACTGCTCGCGCCGTTCGAGATCGACGGTCCCCGGCCGGTGGCGCAGGTAGCGTCGGCGCAGCGAGTCGCGGCGGTCATGTCGGGCCTGCGCAGCTGCCCAGACGTCGCTGTACCGGCCGGGCCAATCTTGCTCGTCGACGACGTCTACACCTCGGGCTGGACCATGACAGTCGCCGCGGCACTGCTCGGCGAGGCAGGTGCGACGGCGGTCTATCCGCTGGTGCTGCACCGCCGGCCGTAGGGTGGCGTCGACCCAGCCAGGACAGCACTCGCACGACCCTCCAGGAGGCAGCACATGGCCGACGACGACATATTCACGCGCATCTCCGAACTCGTCGCTGAAGAACACCACCTCACCGAGCACGCAGGACGCCGCCGATCGCCGTCAACAGGTCGAAGCCCAACTTGACCAGTGCTGGGACCTTCTTCGACAGCGTCAGGCCAAGCGCGAGTTCGGCGACGACCCGGACACCGCGCACGCACGACCGATCCCCGAGGTCGAGCACTACCAGCAGTAGGTACCGCAGGAACGCTCTAGGAGATCGTCAACGCCCTGGAGCACCACCGCGCCGAGCGTGTAGTCGAGTTCGGTCGGCTGCAGCACACCAGCCGGCGTGATCGTGTCCATCACCTTCGGCACCGTGTTCGGATCTGCCGTGCAGTGCGGATCGGCCGATGCACTCGCACACACCCCGAAGTTGTACGGCTGCGGCGTGGCGGCCCAGGTGCGTGCATTCCCGTCACTGAATCCGTCTTGGCCGGTCAGGGTCACCGTGAAGGCCCAGCCCGACGTCGGCGTTCCGCCCAGCGCCGTCTTGTCGACACTGAACGTCGTGTAGCGCGAGATCGAGTTGGCGCTGATCGTGATCGTGCCTTGGCTGGCGCCGTTGGGGTCGACGAACCGCTGCCCGAAGCCCTGCACCTCGATCAGTCTCGACCACCCGTCGGCGGCCGCGATGGAGTAGTTCCGCGACGCGAACGCGGCCGCTGTCGACGTCGTCGCAGCCGACGGGTTGTGCACGTAGACGTCGACCAGTTGCGCACCGTTCGTGGAGCCGAACGTCGGCGTCAAGTCGCGCGTCCGCACGCGGAAGGTGACTGTCGTTCCGGTGTCGTAGACCTGGAACTGATCGAGGTCGAACGCGCCGGCGTGGAAATCGCTCGCTGTCGGGTAGGCGTAGTTGCCCGGACCGTTGTCGTCATTGACCGGGTCAGTTGCGGTGAAAAGCAACGTGCCGTTAACGACGTCGTTGACGAGCGTGACCGTGGTCTGCGCTGTTGCACCCGACGCCGTCATCGCGGTGACGACGAGCACGTTGGTGCCGGCAGCAACAGTCACCGGGATGTTGAAGCTACCGTCGCCCAAGGCAATCGCACTGAAGAGCGTCGTCGCGTCGTTGTTGTCGGTCGCGACGTCGGCGATGACCACCTTCGCGTGCGGTGCCGTCGTGCCGATCACCGGGATCGTGCCGGTCGCCGCCGTGTCGTTTCCTGGCGATGTCACCGTCAGCGTCGTTGCCGCCTGGGTGTGCGTGACGTATCGCGAGGTGGTCGACGCAGGCTTCTCGACGACCCGCCCGGCCGCGAGATCAGCCGTCAGCCGGACCTGCGCTGCAGCACCCCACGTGAGCGGCGCTGCAGAACCGTCGGGTTGCCCGTCGGTGTAGCCGATCGACGCCACCGTCGGGTCGGTGCCGAAGGGGGACGCCGCGACGCCTGCGAAGTCCCAATCCTGCTCAGGCACCAGCCCTACCCCGCCGGCCAGCTGACCGATGCTCAGCAAGAGATCGGCGGCGGTCGCAGCCTGCCCGCTTGCGAGATCTTGTTCACCGCGCTCGCCGGACAGCACCGGCCAGATGTGCCCGGTACCTTGGCCGCTCGGTGCCCACGGCGAACCTGTCGTGCCGCAACTCGTGAGCGGGTCGGGTGCGTAGCAGTCGCCGTAGCCGTCGCCGTTGTACCGCAGCCAACCCGAGCCATTCGGCGTCGTCCGCTCGATCGTCGCGTCGACGACACTGAGTGAATTCGCCACGACCGGGTCGGACGGCGAGAGCTCGCCGAGCCTGACCAGCTCGAGGAATCCGGCGTCGATGACGGAACGCTGGTCGAGCGTCGGACCGCCGTTGCCGACGTTGTAGCTGATCGCCGCATTGGGATCGCCCGTCTTCGACAACCTGATGAAGTACGGCTGGGTCGACAGCGGACCGTTCGTCGTGACGTCCCAGTTCTTGATGCTGCGCTGGTAGAGGTCGGCGGTGGCGAGGAAGACCTGCGCATCGGCTGAGTCACCGTGTTGCTGGGCCATGGTGCCCGCGGCGACAAGACCGGCGATCTCAGCCGCGATGGTCGACGGTGAGTACCCGTTCTGCTCCTCCCACCGCTCGACACCGAACGCCGGGCCGTGGGCAACGAGGAAGTTCGCTGCCGCCTTGACGTGCGGCCACAACGTGGCGTCGTTGCCGAGCCCGGACTGCTGCGCCATCAGGATCGGATAGGCCGCTTCGTCGAGTTGGGTGTTGAACGAGTCTGGTGCGACTTTGCCGTTCACCAGTGAGTTCCTTGGCATCGACCCGTCGGGCAGTTGCTGCCGCAAGAACAAGAACCGAACGGCGTCGCGTGCGGTGGAAATGTCGCCGTCGGTGAGCAGCGCGGTCCACGCCTCGTAGAGGTCGCGTGAGAAGACCTCGCGGTACGAGCCGAAGTAGGTGTTGGCGGGGTCGCCTGCGGAAACGGCCTGACCCCACGGGCTGGTGAGCGAAGCGGCGATGGCGCCGGGGAAGGTCTTGTCTTCACTCGCCTTCACCACATTTGCCGACACGTAGTACGCAGCGGCCGTTTGCCGTGCCTGGGCGTTCGTGAGGCCAGCAAGGTGCATGGCGGGTGGGCGCAAGCCGTTGTCGTACTGCCGCCACTGCAACTCGTACCTCGCCAGTGCGCTGGGGTAGTTCTGCATCGACGACACCGCTGCGGTGTGCACTGCCGCGCTTTGGGTGGTTCCGAACCCGAGCGCAAGCGTCGTTGTCCCGAACAGGTCGAGGTTCACTTGCGCCGTTTGCTCGACGTTGCCGTTCGTCGCGTCGGTGTAGGTAGGCGACAACGCGTGCGTCGAATCAAGCTCGGCGAGGCCGTCGCTCGGCGTGCCCACGAAGCCGCTGCTGACTGCCGCGAACGGCCGGTCGGCGTGCAGCGCGAGGTACGTCGGCACCGCGTAGTCGCGGTTCACCGCATTGGTCGCTGTCACGGTGTCGAACGACACTGGCACCGGCTGGCCGGTCGTCGTGTCGACGGTCGCCGAGTCGGCCCCGCCGTTGCCTGAACCGCCACCGCCGTTGCCGCCGGCAGTTGCGTCGAGCCGCACGTAGAGCTGGTAATGCCGTGCGGCCGCGGTCAACGGCAGGTACTGCGTGTGCACGATGACGCTGTCGCGCGCTGGGTCGGTCGAGTAGGTGGCGCGCAGCTGATAGCCGTGGCTGTTCGACGTCGACACGATCGTGCATGCCATGCCGGTGCGATCGGCCGACGCGGTGTACGTCGTGTCGCGGCTTTGAAGGTCGGTGAATGTCGAACCGTCACTGACGAGGAACTGCATCGTCTCGACGTTCGTGGTGTCGACGGTCGGTGCGTACACATCGGAGAGCACGCCGTTCGCGACGGTGTACCAGATCTTGGACGTCGTGTTGCGCGCGGTGCCGAGACAGTCCTTGCGCGCCTGGTCGAAGTGACTCAGTACGCCAGGGGTACCCGGCGCTTGGGTGACCGGGGGTGCGCCGCCCCGGCAGCTGCTTGGAGGCCGGCGACCCCCAACGCGCTGACGGCAAGGACCACGATCGACCTGCGCACGGATCCGGACACGTGGCACCCCTCTCCTCGCGACTTCCCCAGGATTTCCTCGCTACCTCGCCCCGCTCCTCGCTCCCGCGGTCGTACACGGGACCGCTTCCGTTCGCGACACTATGCGGCACAAATCGGTCGTGTAAAGGGCAGGAAACGGTAGATACCGGCCGATCGGCGGGTATCTGCGATTGGTGCGCTAGCCGCCGGAGTACGCCTCGTCGGCGCCTACCAAAGGCGCCAGATCGTCCGCCTGCTCCCGCCAGTGCGCGGGCAGCTGGACCGGTCGTGGTCCGTGCAAGTGCCCGCGCGGGAGGTCACGAGCGGCCGTCGGCAATGGCATGTGCGGATCGACGGTGTCGAGAAGCGCGTCGAGCTCCGCGACAGTCTCGGCGTCCATCAATGCCCGTCGTACGTGTGCGCCGACCGGAAACCCGGTGAGGTACCAGCTGGCGTGCTTGCGGAATGCCCGCACTCCGAGCTGCGGCGTGCGCTTGTGTGCGACGAGCAGGTCGATGTGGCGGCGCATCACGGCGACGACCTCACCCAATGCCGGGGCCGGGCCGATGGGCAGCCCGGCGAAGCCTGCGAGAGCTCGCGGAACAGCCACGGCTTGCCGAGACAACCGCGACCGACGACAACACCCGCACATCCGGTCTCGCGCATCATGCGCACCGCATCGCCGGCGGCCCAGATGTCACCGTTGCCCAACACCGGCACCGAGGTAACCGCTTCGCGCAGCCGGGTGATCGCCGACCAATCGGCCGCACCCGAATACAACTGCTCGGCGGTTCTGGCGTGTAGCGCGATCGCTGCGACTCCGACGTCCTCGGCGGCGCGCGCAGCATCGAGGTAGGTCAGCGTCGCGTCGTCGATTCCCTTGCGCATCTTCACCGTTACGGGCACGGTGCCTGCCGCCCTCACGGCGGCGGCGACGACCGCACGGAACAACGCGCGGCGAAGCGGCAGCGCGGCCCCACCGCCGACCCGGTTGACCTTCTGCGCCGGGCAACCAAAGTTGAGATCGATATGGTCGACTCCGATCTCGCCGACGGCATGGCGCACGGCCGCATACATCACGTCCGGGTCGACGCCGTACAGCTGCAGGCTGCGCACGGACTCGTCTGCACCGAACCGAACCATCGCGTCAGTATTCGGATTCCGTTCGATGACAGCTCGCGCAGACACCATCTCGCTCACGTACAGTGCGGCGCCATAGCTTCGGCACAGCTGGCGGAACGGCACGTTGGTCACTCCCGCCATCGGCGCGAGCACGATCGGTGGGTCGACTTCGATCGGCCCGATCTTCAGCGCCATAGATCCACGATTGCGATCTCGATGTCGGCAAGTAGCCGCCGCAACAAGGGCAATGAAAGACCGATCACATTCCCGTGGTCACCGTCGATTCCATCGACGAAAGGTCCGGCGAACCCGTCGAGGGTGAATGCACCGGCCACCTTCATCGGTTCGCTGGTACCGATGTAGGCATCGAGTTCGTCATCGGTCGGCGTCCCGAAATGCACGATCGTGCTGGCCACCGCCGATGCCTCACGGCCCGACCCTACGTCGATAACGCAATGACCGGTGACGAGGACGCCGTCGCGACCCCGCATGCGCTGCCAATAGTGGCGCGCGACTTCTGGTGTCGGCGGCTTACCCATGACGTCGCCGTCGATGCTCAACATCGAGTCGCACCCGATTACCACGGAGCTACTCGGCACGTGTTTGGCGACGGCGGCTGCCTTACGCACGGCAAGGGTCTCGACGAGGTCGGCGATGTCGGTGTGTTCCACCGCGTCCTCGTCGACGCCGCTGACCATCACGATCGGATCAAACCCGGCGTCCCACAGGAGTCGTAGCCGCGCGGGAGACGCAGAGGCAAGAACGAGCTGGCGAGACTGCATCAGGTAATGATCGTAAGGCAACCCGCGAGTCAGAAGGGATACGTCGGCGGCTCGCTGCGAATCGTCACCCATTGGGTCTCGGTGAAGGCTTCGATGTTGGCTGCGGCGCCGCCGAATCGCGATCCGGTACCCGATGCCCCAACACCGCCGAACGGAGTGTTCGCCTCATCGTTGACGGTCTGGTCATTGATGTGCACGATGCCGCTCGGAATTCGGGCGGCCAGATCGAGACCCTTCATGACATCACGCGTCACGATGCCGAGAGATAAGCCGTACTCGGTGGACGTCGCGATTGCCGCGGCTTCGTCGGCATTGGCGAACCGAATCACCGGCGCTACCGGTCCGAATATCTCCTGCGCGAAAGCAGGAGTGGTCATCGAGACGTCGGTGATAACGGTCGGCTTGTAGAACAGGTCTTCGTAGGTACCACCAGCTGCAACGCGGGCGCCGGCCGCCACGCTGGACGTTACGAGGTGATGCACTTTGTCGCGCTGCCCGGCGTCGATCAGAGGACCTAGAGCAACCTGGCCTGAAGCGGGATCGCCGACCGGCAGGTGAAGCGCCTTCGCCGAGAGCTTCTCCACGAACTCGTCGTGCAGCGCCGTGTGCACGATGTGGCGTCCGGTCGTCATGCAGATCTCACCCTGGTGGAAGAACGACCCCCACGCCGCCAGGTTGACCGCCGCGTCGACGTCCGCATCGTCAAGGACGATGAGCGCCGAGTTGCCACCCAGTTCGAGATGCGCTCGCTTCAGGTGCTTGCCCGCGAGTTCGCCCACCCGACGTCCAGCCGCTGTTGAACCGGTGAACGAGATGACGCTCACCAGCGGATGCGTCACCAACGCCTCGCCGACGTCGACACCACCCGGAAGCATCTGAAGGACACCGGGAGGCAGCCCCGCCTCCTCGAAGATTCTGGCGATGGTGACGCCGCCGGTAACTGCCGTGCGGGGATCGGGCTTCAAAATGACCGCGTTGCCGAGCGCCAACGCGGGCGCCACCGATCTGATGCCAAGAATGATCGGGACATTGAACGGCGAGATCACGCCGACGACGCCCACGGGCAGTCGACGAGCCAGCGACAGGCGCGGGCTTTCACTCGACAGGATCTCCCCGGCCGGTCGACTCGGGAGCGTAGCCGCTTCGTAGCACTCCTGCTCCGCGACATGCACCGAGAAGCCGGCCATCCCCTCGATGGCGCCGACCTCCCGGATGTTCCACCAGATGATCTCCTCAGCGTGCTCGGCCCACAGCGCGCCGGCCTTTCGCAACACGGCCGCTCGCGCCGGATGCGGCAACGCCGCCCACTCGCGCTGCGCCTCGCTGGCGCTGATCGCGGCCGTCGCGACATCCGCGGCTCCCGCGCGACCGGTGCGCCCCAGCGAGGCTCCCGTCGCCGGCTCGATCACATCGGCATCACCGCCGGCACCGGGCACCCAGGCCCCGCCGACGAAGATCTGGCCCTTCCACCTCGCGTCGTCCAGGAACACCAGTTGCCTCCTCGTCGCCATGCACACGGGGCCGAGCCTCTGAATAGGCGGCCCCGGAATGGACGCAGGCCCAGACCGTAGACGGGACTGGCTGAATAATCAACCAAGTGTTCTGATAGCTAAAACGCAACGTTTCACTAGCTAGGACGATTCACTGCGATAGCCCGAGCCGAGTCGATATCTCGTTGGTGGTCCGTCGCAGTGGTCCTTCGAGTCGCGCGCTCAGCTGCTCCATCGGAGCGGTGGCGATGCTCAGGTAGCACAACGACGTTGACCGCGGCGATGACCTCGCCGGATCGAGCGCGCACGGGTGCGGCGATCGCGCGCAGCCCGGGGGCCAACTCCTCGTCATTCACTCCGATGCCGAGCTCGCGGATCCGACCGAGGGCGAACATCAGCTGCTCGCGCGCGGTGATGGTCTTCGGCGCCCGGCGGGCCAGATCCGTCCGATCCAGCAGCACCCGCAGGGTGGCCGGATCGCGGTAGGCCAGCAGGACTTTGCCCAGTGCCGTGCAGTACGCCGGCAACCGCGAGCCGACGTGCAGGTTCAGCTCCATGCCGAGATGGACGCCGCGAGCGCTGCGGCGACGGTCGACGTAGACGACGTCCGAACCGTCGAGCACGGCCATGCTGACGGTGTGCCCGGTCTCGTCGGCGAGCGCCTGCAAAGGCCGCGCCGCTACCCGGGTGATCTCCATCGAGTTGATCGCGGCGAAGCCGAGGTCGGCCACCCGCGGTCCCAGGGAGTACTTCTTCGTCTCGGGGTCTTGCTGGAGGTAGTCCAAGCGGGCCAGCGTCGCCACGTAGCGGTAGGTCGTGCTCTTGTTCAAGCTCGACGGCGCGCGCGATGTCGGCGATTCCGAGCACCGGGCGCGCCTCGTTGAACACCGCCAGGATCTGCAGTCCACGCTCCAGCGACTGCGAAAATCCCGCGGTGGCGCTGGTGGCGGCCGGCTCCTGCCTACTCGCGTGCCTAGTCACCTGCCTACTCACGCCGTCGGCAACCATGTTCGAATCGTAACCCAAAGTGTTTCACCTAGTGGAACGCAACATTGACGGCCAGCACGCCGCCTCCTACGTTTCGGCCAACTCACCCCGAATCGTGGAGGTCATGGTGGACCCTTCTTCCCAGCCCGAGGTCGTCCAGGCGGCCATCAGCCGACGGAATTTCCTGCGCGCGGCCGGCTTGGGCGCGACGACGCTCGCGTTCACGAGCCCGTTGCTCGCGGCTTGCTCGAGCAGTAAGAAGACACCGGCGGCGCCGTCGAGCGCTGCGTCCACGACCGCAGCCGCTCCGTCCGCATCCAGCGCGGCCGCAACGTCAGCAGCCGCGAGCACGCCTGCCACGGCTGCGGCCTCCGGCGGACCGAGTGCGGGCACGATCAAGATCGGCTACGTCAGCCCGATCACCGGCCCTGCGGCCGGCTTCGGCGAGCCCGACGGCTACGTGCTGAGCCTCGCGCGCAAGGCGTTCGCCAGCGGAATCGTCATCGGCGGCAAGAAGTGGGACGTCCAGATCATCGACAAGGACGGCCAGTCCGACCCCGCGCGCGCTGCTCAGGTGGCAAACGACCTGATCAACGGTTCGAAGGTCGACCTGATGCTCGCGACGTCGACCCCGGAACAGGTCAACCCGGTCTCCGACGCTTGCGAAGCGGCGGGAGTGCCGTGCGTGTCGACCGTTGTGCCTTGGGAGGCCTGGTACTACGGTCGGGGCGCGAAGCCGGGGAACAACGCCGCGTACAAGTTCACCTACCACTTCTGCTTCGGCACCGCGCAGTTTGACAACGCCTACACCACGATGTGGCCACAGGTAACGACCAATAAGAAGGTCGGCGTCATGTGGCCCAACGATGCCGATGGGAACGCCATCAGATCCAACTTGGGCCCGCTGCTGGCCAAGGCCGGGTACACCATCGTCGACCCCGGTGCCTACACCGACGGCACCAACGACTACTCGTCGCAAATCAACAAGTTCAAGTCAGCAAACTGCGAGATCTTCAACACGTTCCCGATCCCTCCCGACTTTGCGACGTTCTGGCAGCAAGCTGCTCAGCAGGGCTACAAGCCGAAGATCGCGCAGATCGCCAAGACCGGACTCTTCCCCTCCCAGGTCGAGGCGTTGGGCGCGATCGGCGTCGGGGTCGCAAGCGGCATCTACTGGGGTGAGACCTGGCCCTACACGTCCTCGCTGACGGGGGTCAGCTCCGCGGACCTGGCGACCGGCTATCAAACCGCCTCAGGCAAGCAGTGGAACCAGCAACTGGGCGCCAGCCTTGCGCTCTTCGACGTGGCAGCCGGAGCGCTCAAGGCGTCGTCGGATCCACACGACAAGACGGGTGTATCGGCCGCGATCGGCATCACTGAGCGTGATGACCCCGGTCGGGCCAACTGCAGTGGGGCAAGGGGCCGAACGCCAACGTCGTCGTGACGCCGATCATCGGCGGCCAGTGGGTCAAGGCGCCGTCTGGCCCGTACAAGCTCGCATTCGTTATCTGCGAGCACTCCTCCGACACGAACGTCCCCATCGCAGGCACGTTGCAGCCCTACGGCGCGTGAGCGAAGCACCGGCCGGTTCATACACCGGGACAGCCCACCCCGATCAGCCTCGGCTGGTCGGGGTGGGCTTGTCCAAGCGGTTCGGCTCTTTGCAAGTGCTCGACAACGTCGATTTCGAGGTCGGCGAGGCCGAAGCCGTCGGCATCGTCGGCCCCAACGGAGCCGGCAAGACCACGTTGCTGAACGTGCTGTCTGGCTCGCTCGCTGCCAGCGCGGGCACCGTGCACCTAGGTGCGGAAGACATCACCCACATGCGGGCCGAACAGCGGTGCCGTCGCGGCGTGGGCCGGGCGTTTCAGATCCCTCGTCCGTTCGGCGCGATGACGGTGCTCGAGAACGTTCTCGTGGGTGCGTCATACGGCGCCGGCCTCAGCAGGTCCGCCGCTTACGACAAGTCAGTCGAGGTGTTGGAACTGTGCGGGCTGATCGAGCTCGCCAACCGGCGTGCAGAGAGCCTCGGTTTGTTGCACCGCAAGCGGCTGGAGCTGGCGAGGTCACTCGCGACGGACCCACACGTCCTATTGCTCGATGAAATCGGCGGCGGCCTCACCGACGCAGAGGCAGCCCAGTTGGTCGATACGATCCGACGAGTCAGAGCGCGTGGGATCAGCATCGTGTGGATCGAGCACATCGTGCACCTGCTGCTGCAGGTCATCGACCGGCTGGTAGCGATGGACGCCGGGCGGGTGATCGCGAGCGGCAAGCCAGACGTCGTACTTCGCGACGCCGCCGTTGTCGATGCGTACCTGGGGAAGGCAGGCCCGTGACCCTGCTGGAAGTCCATGACCTGCAAGCTCGCCACGGACTCTTGCAGGCCGTGCGCGGAGTCAGCTTCACCGTCACCCAGGGCGAAACGCTTGCGCTCGTCGGTGCGAACGGCGCAGGGAAGTCGACCATGCTCCGGACCCTGGCGGGCGCCCACCCGGCTTCCGGAGGGTCGATTCGATTCGACGACGCGGACATCACGAGCGTGCCCGCTCATCGGCGCGTTGGGCTCGGAATCGCCCTCGTGCCGGAGGGGCGCAGGTTGTTCGCGGATCTCACGGTCGAGGAGAACCTGCTCGTCGCCGGCCGGCGGTCGCGGCCGGGACCGTGGACAGTCGACACCGTCGTGGCCGCTTTCCCGATGCTCAACCGGCTCCGTAACAAGAAGGCGTCACAACTGTCGGGTGGGGAGCAACAGGCAACCTCGATCGGTCGAGCACTCATGACCAATCCGCGCCTGCTGATGGTCGATGAGGTGTCCCTTGGTCTGGCGCCGATCGCGGTCGATGCGGTCTACGAGTCGCTGTCGTCGCTCATCCAGGCGGGCTCGACCGTCGTACTCGTCGAACAGGATCTGCGCCGTGCGATGTCAGTCGCGGACCGGGTGATCTGCCTGCTGGAAGGCAAGATCGCGCTGGAGGCCGCTACCGCGTCGGTCAGTCGCGAACTCATCACCGAGGCATACTTTGGGCTTCGCGCGCAGGGGTCGACATGAGTTGGGTCAACGCGGTCGTTCAGGGCCTTCTACTCGGCGGCCTGTACGCACTGTTCGCTTGCGGCTTGTCGCTCATGTTCGGCGTCATGCGGATCATCAACCTCGCCCACGGCGACATTGCGGTGCTGGGCGCCTTCCTCGTGTGGGAGGTTTCTTTCACCTACCACGTGTCGCCGTTCGTCGCCCTGCTACCCGTGCTGCCGATCATGGCCGTGTTCGGCTACATCCTGCAGCGCACCGTTCTTGCACGCAGCCTGCGCGGCGGGCCGTTGATCCCGTTGCTGACGACCTTCGGTTTGTCGATCGTTATCCAGAACGGCTTGCTGCAGACCTATTCGCCGGACGTTCGATCGCTCGGTGCAAGGGCCGGCACGATCTCGACGAAGAGCTGGGTCATCAACTCCCGACTTGCGGTGCCCTACATCGGCCTGCTGGTGCTTGGGCTGGCCATCGTCGTACTCGGCGGCCTCCAACTCACGCTGCGACGCACGCCGTTCGGGCGCGAGATGCGCGCAACCGCGCTCGACCCCGACACGGCCGCGCTCGTCGGCATCCCCGCTTGGTCTGTGTACGCCAAGGCGACCGCGATCGCGCTGGCGACCGCCACGTTGGCGGGTGCATTTCTGGCCATCAGGTCGACGTTCCAACCCTCCAGCGGCCCGACACAGCTGATCTTCGCATTCGAAGCGGTAGTAATCGGGGGGCTTGGCTCGCTCTGGGGAACCCTCGGTGGCGGCATCGTCCTGGGCATCGCGCAAACGATCGGAGCCAACATCGACCCGCGCTACTCGATCCTGGCTGGCCACCTGGTCTTCCTGGCCGTTCTCGCGAGTCCCCGGGGACGAATCTTCGCCAGCCGGAGCACAACATGACGGCTGCCAGCGGTACTGCGGTGCGCGGCAACGACGGGTGGCTGATCCGTCGGTCGACGCGCGCTTCGCGCATCGCATCCGTCGTAGCCCTAGCTGCGGTGGCTGCGCTGTTTGCAGTACCTGAACTGATGGGCGCGAACGCCGTTCAGCAACTCACCAGCTTGTTCACGTTTCTGATCCTCGCGGTGATGTGGAACGCCCTTGCCGGCTACGGCGGAATGGTCTCCGTGGGCCAGCAAGCATTCATCGGCTTCGGCGCGTACACCACGATCTTCTTGACCCAGCACGGCGTGACGCCTTACTTGGCGGTCGTGATTGCGGCGCTCGCTTCTGCGGTACTGGCAGCCGTCGAGTCGCTCCTCGTCTTGTCCTTGAGAGGAGGGCAGTTCGCCGTCGGGACGTGGGTCGTTGCGGAAGCGCTCGCGCTGCTCATCACGCTCGACCACAGTATGGGCGGCGGCTCGGGCATCTCGCTACACGGCCTGAACCGGTACTCGATCACCCAGCGCCGCGATTACACCTATTGGCTTTCACTGGCATTCACCGTTTTGCTCCTCGGTTCGGTCTTCCTGCTGCTGCGTAGACGAACCGGCGCTGCGCTGCAAGCGATTCGCGACGACGAGGAGGCTGCGGCGTCAGTCGGTGTCCGCGTGCGGCCGCTCCGATTCTGGCTCTTCGTACTCGCCGGCTTCGGTTGCGGGGCCGCTGGTGCGCTCATTCTGGCGAACACCTTGTTCATTCAACCCAACTCGATTTTCGGCGTTCAATACACCGCGTACATGATCTTCATGGTGCTCGTCGGCGGGCTCGGCACCTTCGAGGGGCCCATCATCGGCGCCATCGTCTTCTTCGTCATTCAATACAACTTCGCCGACCAGGGTGCCTGGTATCTCATCGGACTCGGTGTGGTGGCGGTGGGCTTCGCCTTGTTCCTGCCTAGAGGACTGTGGAGCCTGTTGACCGATCGGTTGCACTTCCAACTGCTGCCAGTCGGATATCGGCTCACGCGACCTGAGAAGCTACCGTCCACCGCGAACGAGGGAGGCGGCGTTGTCAGCGAGCACGGTTAGCTCTGAAGTTCCGGCGCGTCCGTCGCACCTGCCGCGGCGTCTTCGTCACTACATAGGCGGTCAATGGTGCGACTCCCTCAGTGGCCGTGAGTACGAAAGCCTGAGCCCGTGGGACGGTGCGGTGATCGCCACCGCTAGCGCCGGAAATGCGGACGACGCGAGGCGGGCCATCGATGCCGCGCACAACGCTTTCCCGGGCTGGGCGGCCACCACACCCGAGGATCGAAAGCTGGTATTCCTGCGCGCGGCCGACGACCTCGCGAGGCGCCGATCCGAGGTCGTGTCCGATCTCGCAGTCGAGACCGGATGTGGTCGGCATTTTGCCAATATTCAGGTCGACTTTGCGGTGTCGCTGTTGGGGCAGGTCGCGACCTTGGCGCACTCGCCGTCCGGCCAGATCTTGCCCTCCGACGTACCCGGGACGCATGCGATCGCCACGCGTCGGCCGGTCGGTGTGGTCGGTGCTATCGCTCCGTGGAACGCCTCGCTGACGCTCGCCGGCCGCGCGATCGCCGGCCCGCTTGCCCTCGGTAACACCGTGGTTCTGAAGCCGTCCGAGGAGTCTCCCTCGACGGGTGGCACCTTCTGGGCCCAACTCTTCGAGGACGCCGGGTTGCCCGCGGGTGTTCTCAACGTCGTTACCCACGCGCCAGGCGAAGCAGGCGGGATCGGCGATGAACTCATCACCAACCCGCTCGTTCGCAGAATCAACTTCACCGGATCGACCGCAACCGGTCGCCGGCTCGCGGAAGCCGCTGGACGCAACCTCAAACGCGTGGTGCTTCAGCTCAGTGGGCAGAACCCGCTGATCGTGCTCGCCGGAGCCGACCTGCAGTACGCCGTCGAAGCCGCCGCGTACGGTGCCTTCGTCCACCAGGGCCAAGTATGCATGTGCGTGCGTCGAATACTGGTGGAGCGATCCATCGCCAAAGAGTTCACTGCGCGCCTCGTGGCTCGCGTCGCGCAGCTGCCGGTGGGCGATCCGCGCGATCCAAAGACGGTCATCGGACCGCTGATCAGCAGATGGGCCTTGTCGCTCGTTACCCGCCGGGTCGAGGAAGCCGTCGCTCTCGGAGCCCGGGTGCTTGCCGGTGGGGTAGCGAGCCCACCGTGCTATCCACCGACGATCCTTGCCGACGTGCCACCGGATGCGGAACTCTCGTTGGACGAGACCTTCGGCCCAGTCGTCATCATCGATGTAGTCGATGACGCGGCCGATGCGATTCGGCGAACCAACGAGTCGCGGTTCGGCCTGTGCGCGGCCGTGCTCGCCGCCACTGTCGAGGACGGCATGCTCGTCGCGCGTGCCCTCGACGCGGGCATCATCCACGTCAATGATCAGACCGTGAACGACGAACCGCAGATGCCGTTCGGCGGCATGAAGGACAGCGGCTGGGGCCGGTTCGGAGTCGGGTTCGCCGTGGAAGAATTCTGCGACCTGCAATGGATAACGTCGCGAAGCGAGCCCAGAGCATTCCCGTTCTGAGCAACATCTCACTCATTGGAGTCGGCTCACGTGCGTACGCAGGTTGGCATTGTTGGTGCCGGGCCGGCCGGTCTCTTGCTGGCGAGACTGCTGGAGGCGCAGGGTATTGAGTCGGTCGTGCTTGAAGCACGCGATCGTCACTACGTCGAGCACCGCGTCCGCGCCGGCGTGCTCGAGCACGGCTGTGCCGAGACGCTGCGCGAAGCCGGCGTCGGAGCACGGATGGACGCCGAAGGACTTACCCACGATGGGACCAACCTTCGTTTCGGACTGCAGACCCACCGAATCGACTTCGCCGAGCTGACCGGCCGGAATGTCATGGTGTACGGACAGCAAGAGGTCGTGAAAGACCTCATCGCGGCGCGGGTGGCCACGGGCGGTGAGTTGCGATTCGAGGTCAGTGACGTCGCCTTCGAGGGTCTCGACTCCGAGCAGCCGGTGATCACCTACTCCCGCGACGGCACTCGCGAGAGCGTGGAGTGCGATTTCGTCATCGGCGCCGACGGGTTCCACGGCATCAGCAGGGGCTACGTTCCAGACCTCACCGCGTACGAGCGAAACTACCCGTTCGCCTGGCTCGGCATCCTTGCGGAAGCACCGCCGTCCGCTGCTGAACTGATCTATGCGCGGCACGCGAACGGGTTTGCGCTGCACAGCATGCGCTCCCCAACAATCACCCGGATGTACTTGCAGGTCGCCCCGGATGAATCTCTCGACGAGTGGCCGGACGAGCGGATCTGGGCCGAGCTGCACACCCGGCTGGCCGACGACTCCGGCTTTGTCCTCACGGAGGGTCCGCTCCTGAGCAAAGGCATCACGCCGATGCGCAGCTTCGTCGCGACCCCGATGCGCCATGGCCGTCTGTACCTTGCGGGCGACGCGGCACACATCGTCCCGCCAACCGGCGCGAAGGGAATGAACCTCGCAGTCGCCGACGTCCGGCTGCTCGCCCGGGCTCTCGGCGGGTACTACGCCGCCGGCCGCGAAGATCTCCTTGCGGCGTACTCCGACACCGCGAGCCGCCGGGTTTGGCGGTCGACCCACTTCTCCTGGTGGATGACCACGAACCTGCACAAGTCACCAGACGACGATCCGTTCGACGAAGCGCTTGCCTTGGCGCAACTCAACTACGTCGTCACATCACGTGCCATGGCAACGGCGCTGGCGGAGAATTACACCGGGCTTCCCTACGAGCACGACTGGTACTACCGATGAGCGCGCCATGCGGAAGGATGTGACCTCATGCCAATCGTCGTCCGCAATACGCCGCGCACCGACATCGCGATCGTCGACGGCCTCGGGGAACTCGGCGTGGCAACAATCCACGAGGCACAGGGTCGGGTTGGCCTGCTCGCGTCGCGGCTACGACCGATCTATCGGCCCATCAAGGCTGCCGGTAACGCACTGACCTGCGAGGTCGCCCCCGGCGACAATTGGGCTATCCACGTGGCAGTTGAACAAGCGAGGCCCGGAGACCTACTGGTGGTAACCCCCACGAGCCCGTGCGACGACGGCTACTTCGGAGATCTGCTCGCCACCAGCCTGATCGCGCACGGCGTCCGGGGGTTAGTCATCGACGCCGGTGTTCGCGACGTCGCGTTCCTGACCCGAATCGGCTTTCCGGTGTGGTCGAAGACAATCTCGGCACAGGGCACCGTGAAGGAAACACCGGCGAACGTCCAAACGCCGATCGTCTGCGCGGGGGCGCACATTCGTCCCGGTGACGTGATCGTCGCCGACGACGACGGAGTGGTGGTGGTCAAACGCGCGGACGCGGCGGCGGTGCTGGACAAAGCCCGCGCCCGCGAGGCGAACGAGGTCACCAAGCGGTCTCGACTGCAAGCCGGTGAGCTCGGACTCGACATCTATGACATGCGCGAACGTCTCGCGGAGCGTGGTCTGCGCTACGTGGACGGGGAAACCGTGGACGGCGACGACTCATGAGTCAGACGGCGATCAGGTGCTCGGTGATTCGCGGGGGGACCTCCAAGGGCCTGTACTTCCACGTCGCCGATCTGCCCGCCGACCGCGTGACTCGCGACGCGGTTCTCCTCGCCGCGATGGGCTCCCCCGACCCACGTGAGATCGACGGCATGGGCGGCGCGCACCCGCTGACTTCGAAGGTTGCGGTCGTGGCGAAGTCCGCACGCGAGAACGCCGACGTCGACTACCTGTTCTTGCAAGTGTGGCCCGAACGCGGCGAGGTCTCCGACAATCAGAATTGCGGAAACCTCCTTGCGGGTGTCGGCCCGTTCGCCCTCGAGGAAGGGCTGATTGCACCCACTGGCGACGTGACACCGGTGCGGATCTGGATGGAGAACACCCAGACGTTGGCAGTCGCCCACGTGCAGACTCCCGCAGGCAAGGTGCGCTACGACGGGACGGCGGCGATCGACGGAGTGCCGGGAACGCACGCACCCATTCCGATCGACTTTCTCGACGTCGCCGGCTCGACCTGTGGAGCACTGCTCCCGTCCGGCAACGCGGTCGACGAGGTCAACGGCATCAGAGTCACCTGCATCGACAACGGGATGCCGGTCGTCTGCATCAAGGCCGACGACCTAGGGCTCCGCGGCCACGAGAGCCCGACCGACATCGAAGCGAACATCGAAGTCAAACGGCGTATCGAAGACATCCGACTCGCGGTCGGATCGATGATGAATCTCGGCGACGTCACCGACAAGACGGTGCCGAAGATGACGCTGGTCTCAGCCCCTCAGCACGGCGGCGCGGTGAACACCCGCACTCTGATCCCGCACCGCGTGCACGATGCGATCGGCGTCTTCGGCGCGGTCTCGGTGGCGACCGCGTGCCTCGTGCCGGGGTCGGTAGCCAGCGAGGTCGCCAAGATCAACGACCCGGCCGAGATCGAGATCGAACATCCCACCGGCTTCTTCACTGTCGCTATGGACGTCGAGATCGTCGACGGCGCCGTCGTTGTGAAGCAGGCCGCCTTGTTGCGTACGGCGCGGCTCTTGATGCGCGGTGACGTCTTCGTGCCACGTTCGGTGTGGGCGGGCCGATGAACGTTGCGCTCATCGGGCTCGGGGAAGTCGGCCGCGTCCTGGCCGAGGACCTTGCCGATGGCTGCACGCTGTCCGCCTGGGATACCGCGTTCGCCACGTCCGACAGTCGAGCCGCGCGCAACGCGCGCGAATTGCCGGTTCGGGTCGCCACCGGCGCAGCCGATGCAGTGCAATCGGCCGAGCTGGTGTTCAGCGCCGTGACAGCAGCGAATGACCTGTCCGCCGCGGGCGACGTCGCAACGGGCATCGTGCGCGATGCGTGGTTCGTCGACCTGAACTCGGCATCACCTACCCAAAAGCAGGAAGCGGCAGCATTGATCGACGCTGCGGGTGGGCGGTATGTCGAAGCGGCAGTCATGTCGCCGATTTTCCCGTTGCGGACCGGCTCGCCGATCCTGCTCGGCGGGCCGCACGCGAGTGATTTCGTCGACGCAGCCCGCGGCCTGGGATTCTCCGGCGCGCAGTTCTATGCGCCCTCCGTCGGTCCCGCGGCGGCGACCAAGCTCTGCCGGTCGGTTGTGGTGAAGGGTCTTGAGGCATTGCTGATGGAGTCGATGCTCACCGCACGCACGTGGGGAGTGGAGAAGCAGGTGCTCGATTCCCTGTCGAACCTGCTACCCGGCGCAGACTGGACCGAGCTCGCCGAGTACATGATCCGGCGCTCGATCGAACACGGCGAGCGTCGCTCGCGAAGAGATGGTGGAGGCTGCGTCGACCGTCAACGACGCCAACGTCGATCCCCTTATGGCAACCGCCACGGCGCGACGTCAAGCATGGGCCGACAACCATCGCGCTGCCCTGAAGGCCGAAGATCTGGGTAGCCTGCTCGACGCAATTCTGGTGGACCGAACATGATCATCGACTGTCACGGCCACTACACGACGGCGCCCGACGCCCACAGTGCATGGCGCGATGCTCAGGTCGCTGCATACGAGGCAGGTAGTCCTGCTCCCCTGTACCCGAGCATCTCGGACGCGCAGATCCAAGACACGATCGAAAAGAATCAGCTCCGCCTGCTCACCGAACGTGGGGCGGACATGACGATCTTCTCCCCGCGCGCATCGACCATGGCGCACCACATCGGCGACGAAGCAGTCAGCATGGCCTGGACCATCGCGTGCAACGACCTCATCAAACGAGTCGTCGATCTCTATCCCCATACGTTCGTCGGTGTGTGTCAGCTCCCGCAATCGCCGGGTGTGCCGATCGACCACTCGATCGCCGAACTCGAGCGTTGCGTCACCGACTTGGGCTTTGTCGGCTGCAATCTCAATCCCGACCCGAGCGGTGGGCTGTGGAACTCTGCGCCCCTCATCGACAAGTCGTGGTATCCGTTCTACGAGAAGATGATCGAACTTGACGTACCAGCAATGGTGCACGTGTCGGGAAGCTGCAATCCGAACTTCCATGCCACTGGCGCCCACTACATGAACGCTGACACGACGGCGTTCATGCAGTTTCTGCAGGGCGATCTCTTCTCCGACTTTCCAACGCTGCGCTTCGTGATTCCGCACGGCGGGGGGGCCGTTCCGTACCACTGGGGCCGGTATCGCGGCCTCGCCGACATGCTCGGCAAACCTCCGCTCTCCGAGCACATCATGAAGAACGTCTATTTCGACACCTGCGTCTACCATCAGCCCGGCATTGACCTGTTGTTCGAGGTGATCGATCCCAAGAACATCTTGTTCGGCTCGGAGATGGTCGGAGCTGTTCGCGGCATCGATCCCGAGACCGGCCACTATTTCGACGACACCAAGCGGTACATCGACGCGCTGGACGTTGCGCCTGCTGTGAAGGAAGCCGTCTTCTCCGGCAATGCCCGCCGGGTCTATCCGCGACTCGACGCCATCCTCGCGAAGCGAGGTTTGTGATGGGCCAAGCCTTTCAGATGGACGCCGATTGGTTGCCGTTTGATCCGAACCCGTCGAAGCCGACCTACGTGCCGCCGCCAGGCGCGGTCGATGCGCACTGTCACGTGTTCGGTCCGGGCGACGAATTTCCGTACGCGCCGGAGCGGAAATACACGCCGTGTGACGCGGGCAAGGATCTCCTCTTCGCGACCCGGGACTTTCTCGGACTGTCTCGAAACGTCGTCGTCCAGGCCACCTGCCACGGTGCAGACAATCGGGCAATGGTCGATGCGCTACATGCAGCGAACGGGCTCGCTCGTGGAGTCGCGACCATCACGCCAGGCATTTCAGATGACGAACTCAAAGCGCTCGACGAGGCCGGTGTTCGCGGCGTTCGATTCAACTTCGTCAAGCGGCTGGTCGATCCCAAACCTGACGCGTACTACATGAGCCTCGTCGATCGGATCGCTCCTCTCGGCTGGCACGTCGTCGTCTATTTTGAGGCGGCCGATCTCGCCGAGCGCTGGGGCTTCTTCACTTCATTGCCTACGACGGTCGTCGTCGATCACATGGGACGCCCCGACGTGACAAAGTCACTCGACGGTCCCGAGTTCGGCCTCTTCATCAAACTGATGGCCGAGCATCGCAATGTGTGGTCGAAGGTGAGCGGCCCCGAACGGCTATCGGTCAGCGGGCCACCGACGTACGACGACTTCGTGCCCTTTGCGCGTCACGTCGTCGAGTCCTTTCCCGATCGAGTTCTGTGGGGTACCGACTGGCCGCATCCGAACCTGAAGAGTCACATGCCGGACGACGGTGCACTTGTCGATCTCATACCGCGGGTGGCACCCACAGCCGAACTTCAGCACCGACTCCTCATCGAGAATCCGATGCGGCTTTACTGGGAAGGAGAGTAGGCATGGACGTCTCCGAATTCGACGACATCCCCGGCACCACCGTGTTCACCGCCCAGCGGTCACGCAAGGGATACCACCTCAATCAGTTCTGCATGAGCCTCATGAAGCCCGAGAATCGGGTGCGGTTCAAAGCGGACGAACGCGCGTACGTCGACGAGTGGCCGATGACCGAAGCGCAGAAGCAGGCGGTGCTCAACCGCGACTACAACGCCGCGATTCGAGAAGGCGGCAACATCTACTTCCTCGCCAAGATCTTCTCGACCGACGGTCTGAGCTTCCAGCAGGCCGTCAGCACCATGACTGACATGACCGTCGAGGAGTACGCCGCGATGATGCTGGCCGGCGGGCGGTCCATCGAGGGAAACCGTTCGATCAAGGAGCACCGCTGACATGGCCAGGATCACCGCAGGGTTGACGACGAGTCACGTGCCCGCGATTGGCGCCGCGATCGACCTCGGCAAGACCGGGACCGACTACTGGCGTCCGCTGTTCGAGGGCTACACGTGGACCAAGCAATGGATCAAGGAAGCAGCGCCGGACGTCATCTTCCTTGTCTACAACGACCACGCGTCCGCGTTCTCTCTCGAGATGATCCCGACGTTCGCCATTGGCTGCGCCGACAGCTTCGAACCCGCTGACGAGGGGTACGGACCGCGCCCGGTGCCCGTCGTCGAGGGTCATGCTGACCTGGCTTGGCACATCGCTCAGGAGATGATTCTCGATGAGTTCGACCTGACGATCATGAACAAACTCGAAGTCGACCACGGGCTGACAGTGCCGTTGTCACTCGTGTTCGGCCAGCCCGACGCGTGGCCGGTGAAGGTCATTCCACTCGCAGTAAACGTCGTGCAATACCCGCCGCCGACCGGCAACCGGTGCTTCATGTTCGGACAGTCGCTACGGCGGGCAATCGAGAGCTACCCCGAGGATTTGAACGTCCAGGTGTGGGGCACCGGCGGCATGAGTCACCAGCTGCAGGGGCCACGCGCCGGCCTGATCAACAGGGAGTTCGACACCGCCTTCCTCGACAACCTGACGGCCGATCCTGAACTGCTGCGCAAGATGCCGCATATCGAGTACCTGCGCGAATCTGGCTCCGAGGGCGTCGAGATGGTGATGTGGCTGATCATGCGCGGGGCCATGGGGCCAACCATCGAGGAGCTCTACCGCTTCTACCACGTACCAGCGTCCAATACAGCAGTCGGACACATCGTCGTCCGGCCAGTGCAGTAAGGAAACTATGCGTATCGCAGTCGCCGGTGCCGGCGCGTTCGGCATCAAACATCTCGACGGCCTGCAGCAACATCGACGGCGTCGAGATCACCTCGATCGTCAGCCGTCGAATCGAACAGGCGCGCGAGGTCGCGCAGAAGTACGGCGCCGGCCACGCGACCACCGATCTCGATGAGACACTCGCTCGAGACGACGTCGACGCGGTGATCCTCTGCACGCCGACCCAACTGCACGCGGCGCAGTCAATTGCAGACGTTGCGTGCCGGCAAGCACGTGCAGGTCGAGATTCCGCTGGCTGATGCGCTAGCTGACGCGCTGGCCGTCGACGCAGCGCAGCGCGAGACCGGGTTGGTGGCGATGGTCGGTCACACGCGCAGGTTCAACCCCTCGCATCAGTGGGTGCACAACAAGATCGTGGCGGGCGAACTGTCGATCCAGCAGATGGACGTGCAGACGTACTTCTTCCGCCGCTCCAACATGAACGCCCTCGGGCAGCCGAGGAGCTGGACGGATCATCTGCTGTGGCACCACGCGGCGCACACGGTCGATCTCTTCCAGTATCAGACTGGCGAGGACGTCGTCATCGCGAACGCAGTGCAGGGCCCGATCCATCCGGTTCTCGGGATCGCCATGGACATGTCGATTCAACTGCGGACATCGGGCGGCAAGGTGTGCACGCTGTCACTGAGTTTCAACAACGATGGCCCGCTCGGAACTTTCTTTCGCTACATCTGCGATAACGGCACGTACCTGGCGCGCTATGACGATCTGCTCACCGGCAAGGACGAACCTGTGGACGTGTCCAAAGTCGCGGTGTCGATGAACGGCATCGAGCTGCAGGATCGCGAGTTCGTTGCAGCGATCAACGAGGGCCGCGAGCCGAACTCCAGTGTTGCCGGCGTGCTCGACTGCTATCGGGTACTCGACGTCCTGGCGAAACAGCTCGAATCGCAGGTGAGCTAACGACGCGGGACGACGGAAGCCGCGGCGCCGTCGTGAAGATTCGCGGTGCACGACTCAAGCCGGGCCCGCAGCTGCCGCCGAGCCGCAGCGTCGACTCCGCGCAGCATTCTCGCCTCAAGCGCGTCGACCTCCGCGTCGCACGAATCCAGCAGCGCGGCACCGACCGCGGTGAGGTAGACGAGCCGAATGCGTTGGTGGGTAGGGCTCGGTTGTCTCTCGATGAGCCCCTTACGCTCCAAGATGGCGACCATCTCGTTTCCGGCTTGTGCGGTCACGAATGATCGCCGTGACAGCTGCGCAGATGAGATCCCCGGGTTGCGTTCTAGCACGCTCAACGCGGTGTATTGCTGGGTCGTCAGGCCGTGCCTGCCGACGATCCGGTCGAGCTGCGCTCTGATCGCGAGCTCGGCCTGTTTCACCAAATAGGTCAGCCGTGGGGCAGGAGCTCGGCCGACTGCGCGGGTCGCGCCGATGCGTCCGCCCGCGGTCCTCATACCGACACGGTAGCAACGAAAGACCGTGCTCCGGGGATTGCGGTGTGCAGCCTGACAGAGGACACTGTCATATCAGGGTACCTGATACTGGGAGGCATGAGTGTCCACTGATCAGCCGACAGTCGCGGTAGCGATCGAGGACGGCATCGGTTGGGTTTCGCTGAACCGCCCCGAAAAGCGCAATGCGATGAGTCCGACACTGAATCGCGAGATGATCGCCGTCCTGCAGGAGTTGGAGGGTGACGATCGAGTGCGAGTCGTCGTGCTCACCGGCACGGGCGATGCGTGGTCGGCCGGCATGGATCTGAAGGAGTACTTCCGAGAAGTTGAGGCCGGCCCGCCGCATGTGCAAACCCAGGCGAGACGCGACAGTGCTGAATGGCAGTGGCGTCGCCTGATCCACTATCCCAAGCCAACGATCGCCATGGTGAACGGCTGGTGTTTCGGCGGGGCGTTCACCCCACTCGTGTGCTGCGATCTCGCGATTGCCGCTAACGAAGCGATCTTCGGTCTGTCAGAAGTGAACTGGGGCATTCCCCCCGGCGGTTTGGTGAGCCGCGCGCTCGCTGAGACCATCTCTAGCCGCGACGCGCTGTGGTTCATCATGACCGGCGAAACATTTGACGGTGTCCGGGCAGCTCAGATGCGGCTCGTCAACGAGTCGGTGCCACTGGCCCAACTGCGCGAGCGCACCATTGAGGTAGCACAGAAGCTTGCTGGCATGAACCTGGCCGTGCTGCGAGCCGCGAAGGTCGGGTTCAAGAAGGCGCGACTGATGTCATGGGACGAAGCGGAGGACTACCTGTACGCGAAGCTCGACCAAGCAGTTCTCGGCGACCCAGAAGCCGGCAAACAGCAGGGCCTCGCTCAGTTTCTCGATGAGAAGACGCTGCGGCCGGGCCTCGACTCCTACGACCGGGCCTGATCGGCCCAGGAATCCCAGGCATGATCTATCGAAGCCTGTACCCGGATCCCGTTATCCCGCGCAGCAGCCTTCCCGACTACGTCTTGGCAGCCGCCGCGAGCCAGCCAACGCATCCCGCGCTAGTTGACGGAGATTCAGGCGAGACGCTGACGTACGGCGATCTTTTGCGACTGGTCCCGGCGATTGCGCAATCTCTCGCGGCCGTACCCGTCCGTTCAGGCGACGTCGTGGCGCTCATGAGTCCGAACCGACCGGCATGGGCCGCAGCCTTTTACGGCACGCTAGCGGCCGGCGCCACGATCACCGCCTTGAATCCGCAGCTCACGCCGCGAGAGGTCACCCGTCAACTGCGCGAGTCGCGTGCTGTCGCGTTGATCGCTGATGCCAGCGTGACCGAGGTCGCCCAGGCGGCTGGCGCAGGGATCCCCGTCCTCGACCTCACGACGCTTTGCGAAACGGCGGCCGCCACTGGCGGCTACCAACACGGACCGTCCAATCCTGAGTCGGACGTCGCTGTGCTGGCGTACTCGGGCGGCACCACCGGCCTGCCGAAAGGCGTGCTGCTCACCCACCGAAATCTCGTTGCGTGTCTGTGCCAGCACGAAGCCGTCTATCACGTCGACTCCCGCGACGTCTTTCTGGCCGCTCTGCCGTTCTTCCACATCTACGGGCTGTCGATCATCTTGGGTTACGGGCTGCGCCACGGCGCAACCATTGTCACGATGGCGCGCTTTGACGCCAACCGGTTCTTGGCGCTCATCGGCGAGCGACGAGTCACGCGGCTGCACCTCGCGCCACCATTGGCCGCCGTCGTGGCAGCCGCTGATCCACGGTTCGATCTGAGCTCCGTTCGCCACGCGATGTCAGGTGCGGCGCCGCTCGACACGGCGACCGTGGTACGGCTCGAGCTTCGGCTGAAGTGTCCGGTCGGTCAGGGGTACGGCATGACCGAAGCGAGTCCAGGCGTCACCTGGGTCCCCGATATCGGAGCGGGAACTCCGGCAGGTTCCGTCGGGCATCTGTTGCCCGGCACCCAGGCCCGAGTCGTCGACCCGGCGACGCATGCTGATGCGACCGAATCAGGTGAGCTGTGGATTCGCGGACCTCAGGTGATGCTCGGCTATCTCGAAGCTCCTGAGGCAACTGAGAACGCGATTGTCGAGGACGGCTGGCTGCGCACGGGCGACGCCGTCCGTATCGATGAATCGGGAGTCGTGTGGGTCGTCGATCGGCTTAAAGAAATCATCAAGTACAAGGGCTACCAGATCGCCCCCGCCGAACTCGAGGCTCTGTTGCTTGAGCATCCGTTGGTCGCCGACGTCGCTGTCATCGGGGTTCCCGACACGACAGCCGGCGAGATCCCGAAGGCTTTCGTTGTGCGCAGACAGATCGACCTGACCGACGCCGAACTCATTGCGTGGTGTGCGGCCCGGGTTGCTCCGTACAAGCGGCCGCGCGCCGTAGAATTTGTCGACTCGATCCCTAGGTCGGCATCAGGCAAGGTGCTGCGCCGCGTGCTGCGAGAAAGGGCTCAGACATGACCGGATCCTTCAAGGTTGAGTGGCTACCTGGCGGGGTGCTGCTGCAGACCCGCACGGGCACGCTGACCGTACAGCAAGCGGAGCAGTACGACGCCGCTGTCAGGCGCGAGATATCGAAAGCCCCGAGTCCGTGGGGCGCGGTTGTCGATACACGGGGCGCCGCCGCGCAGTCCGAGGAAGTCCAGGAAGTGATCCAGCGCCTCATCAGGTTCGTCGTCGCGGCCAAGGTTGTGCGGATCGCGATGGTCTCGACCAGCGCCATCACCGCGATGCAGCAGCGCCGAGTCACCACGGCGCCCGGCATGCACGACCCGTCGACCGTTTCCTTCCACCAAGACCTCGATGAGGCAATCGCAGAAGTGCGGCGCGCCCTCGCGAACTGAACGCGCCACTACGCTTGCGCAGTGACCACCGACGGTTCCACCAGCACGGCGTTCCCGGTCGTCTTCTTCTTTCTCTTCGGTGCAATGTGGCTCGTGTTCGGCGCTATGTACGTGGTCGGTATTGCTGCCCTGATCAGCATCGCCCGACAACCCACAGAGGCATTCGGGCCATGGTGGGACAACACTAAGCAAACATGGATCGTCGGCACGGCGGTGGCATTCTTCGTCCCGTTCGGACCGCTCATCGCGGGGATTAGCTGGTTCTCCGGCGGCAAAGCACCGCTGCGTCGTGGCGGCCCGCAAGCTGGTCGACCCTTCTGGAGCGGACCGCCTAAACCGCCGCCCTATCCGCCCTATGGATACCCGGGCTACCCGCCACCCGGCTTTCAGCCGCCGAACTACCCGCCGCCGAACCAACCACCGCGCCCCCCGTGAGTTCGGTGCGGCGAGACGTCCGCACCAGCCGGCTCCCGCACAGGTGATGCAGCCCGTACGCGAGCCCGACCAAAATCAGCAGGTCGCCGATGCTGAACACGTTGGCCATCGGCACACTCGCAGGCACTGGGATGACGTCGCCGAGCCACGCGAGGTGCGGGTGGGCGAGCACGCCGGAGTTGTTGAAGTCGCCCGCGACTGGGTGGATGCCCGCCGTCGCAAGCGCTGACCGTGAAGCGGGCAAGGTCCCGCCGTTGACAGCAATCGTCACTGCATTCAAGGCCCCGCCCAGCGCGACGACGGACAGCCCACTGATACGACGGTTGAGCCAGACAAACCAGCCCGCCATGACGTAACTGACCAGATGGGCGCTTACGAGTACCGTGTGGGGCCAGGTTGGCACCACGCTGATCGCGATCACCTGCAGGGCAAGCGCGCCGCCGATCAACCACAACGACTGGATGCGCACGTGCGCCAAAGCCCGCAGCCGACCGCCAAACACCGGCACGGTCGCGACCAGGATGCCGGCCAGCAAGGCCATCAGCACGGTGCGCCTCCCTGATCAGTGCTGCGCAGCAGGGTGGGCCGACAGGCGGCCAAGAGCGACCTCCGACACGTCGGCAAGACGGGCGCGATATCCGAACGGCGCAACCGCCGAAGGGCTCGCGAGTGCCGAAGGGCTCGCGAGTGCCGACGTCATCGCGATGTCAGTCAGGGGCGGCGCGATCACGTAGCCCTGGAGAACGTCACATCCGAGCACCTGGAGTTCGTGCCACACATCGACGGTCTCAACGCCCTCGGCCACGACCTGCATCCCGAGGTTGTGCCCGAGCTCGATGGTCGATCGCACGATCGCGTGGTTGATCGGATCGGCAAGGCCGATCACGAATGACTTGTCGATCTTCAGCTCGTTAAGCGGTAGGCGACCGAGATACGAGAGCGATGTGGCGCCGCTTCCGAAGTCGTCGATCGATAGCCGCACACCCATTCGCCGCAGGTCGTCGAGTACCTGACGCACTCTCCCACTAGAAGCCATGACGCCGTTTTCGGTCACCTCGAGAGTGAGCGCTGCGGCGGGTACTCCGGCTCGGTGGAGAGCAACCCACACGGACTCGGGAAACTCGCGGTCGTTCAGTTGAGCAGGCGCCACGTTGACCGCGACAGTCAACGTCGGCTCGATTGTTCGCCACCGCCGCAGGTCCGCGAGCGCAGTCGCGAGGACAGCTGCCGTCAGGAGCGAGAGCAGCCCGGTGTGCTCTGCGAGGTTGATGAAGTCGTCCGGCATGATGAGGCCGCGCTCGGGATGCTGCCATCGGGCGAGTGCCTCGACACCGACGACGTTGCCGGTCAGCGCCGAGATCTTTGGCTGGTAGTGCACGACGACCTCGCCGTGCTCGATCGCGCCACGCAGATCTCCGAGGAGTTCCAGCCGCTCGACGGTGTTGCGGTCGTCGTCCAGCGAATACAGGCGAACCGCATTGCGCTCTTCCTTTGCGGTGTAGAGCGCGACGTCGGCGCGGCGCAACAGGGTGGACACATCGATCCCGTGCTCGGGTGCGACCGCCACTCCGATACTCGCTCCCACGTCGATGCGGACGCCCTCGGCCGTCAGCGGTGCGGCCAGTGTCCGCAATGCGATGTGCGCAACGATCAGGACTGCGGTGGGCTCGATGTCGGGCACCAGCACCGCGAACTCGTCACCACCGAGACGGCACACCATCGCATTGGCGCCGAGCGCCGCTGAGAGCCGATCCGCGGCCGCCTCGATCACTTGGTCGCCGATGTGGTGGCCAAGCGTGTCGTTGATCTCCTTGAAGTGGTCAAGGTCGACGATCATCAGGGCCGTCGACGAGCCAGTAACCGATGCTCGGGCCAACATGCTGCTTGCCGTTCGGTGGAACAACATCCGGTTGGGCAGGCCGGTCAAGGAGTCGTGCAGAGACTCCTCCTCGCGCTGGATCGCCAGTTTGGCGCTCTTGTGCACGGCGGCGATCGGCAGTACCAGAAGCGGCAGCGCCAGGGCGGAGAAGTCCACCGCGATGACCAGGACGGGCGCCAATGCAAGCAACACGCCGGACGTCGACAGGTGGTAGCGCAAGTCCATCGGCATCCGCTGAATGGGGTTCTCACCCAACGACAGCGCGATGACGATTGTCGTGATCACGTGGTTGACGACGAAGAACACGATTGCCGCCGCGAGGGCACCAACGACATCCCGCGGCCGCAGGTCGCGAGAATCCTCGAAGAAGCCGCGACTCGTCACAGCCGCGTACGCGAGGCGCGACGCGGTCAAGGTGATGATGTACTGCGCCTGGTTGAAGACAATCCTGCGCACATCCTTGCGCTGGCGCAGATCGTCGAGCAGGGTCGCAATCGACTGCGCGCCGAGCGCAGCGACGAGTGGGCCGGTCAAGATGAGGGCCAAGCTGAACGAGCTGGAAATGGTGACCTCGTCGACGCTGCCGTCACCGTGTGAAATCCGGATCGGGCGAAGCTCGCCGATGACCAAGACCGACGCCAGCACCAGCACGGGGACCACTGCGATGGTCAGACCGTGCCGCACAGCGTGGAGAACTGAAAATGCGACGAGGAGGGCAGCAACGGTAACTGCGACGCCTATGTAGGTGTCGAGTTTGCGACGAATCGTCATCCGGTGCTGCCCTCCTCTCGTACGTCGTCTATCCGTGCCTGGCGAAGCGATCTAGCGCCATTTGTGGCCGGCGACGAGGACACCCCTGGGGGTTCCATCGGCGTCGACGACGGGCGTGCTGCTTTCTGCCTTCACGACAAAGGCTCCTCTCCGTAAGTGGCTGCGATTGTGTAAGCCCAACTGCAGCGAACTACCACTTCCAGCCAGCACCGACGACGGCAACGAGGGCTACCAGACCGGTAGCGGACCCCAGGACACGACCGAACAAACGTGAACGCGACATATCAACCTCCCCACGGCGAGCCAGGCGCCGCGGCAGTTCCACGGCAGGCACCCTGATTGAAGAGTGATCGGCAGCAGGCGTTTCCCGACCCATCGGCCACCCGAGGGAACTCGGTGCACCCGTTTGCTAGACGCGGCTAGCCGACCGTCGTCCTGCGAAGCGCAGACTGCCTAGGCGCCGCGCGGCGGCGCGGTATTGCCTAGGCGCCGCGCGGCGGCGCGGTATTGCCTAGGCGCCGCGCGGCGGCGCGGTACTGCCACGCACGACGACTTCGGTGCGGATCGGCGGGATTCGTACCGGGCGACCGGCGACCTGGTCGAGCACCACGCTGGCAGCCAGCCGACCCTGATCGAACAGCGATTGCGCCACCGTCGTCAGCGGCGGCACGCTGGCAGCAGCGGCCGCGACGTCGTCGAAACCCACGACCGACAGCTGCCGCGGGACATCGACGCCCCGGCTCGCAGCGGCGTCGAGGACGCCAAGTGCCAGCACGTCGGTGACCCCGAAGATCGCAGTCGGACGCCGATCCGTGAGCAGCCGCGCAGCAGCGTCCCGGCCCGCCGCTCGGGAGTTACGTCCCCCCGCGGCGATCGCCACCGAAGCTGGGTCGATGCCGTTCGCGTGCAAAGCCCGGACGAATCCGGACACCCGAGCACGCATGGCGAGTTGGACGCCGGGCACCAGCGTCTGCTCATCAACAGCCTGACCGTCGCCGAAGGTGACGACACCGAAACTGGTGTGGCCGAGCTCGAGCAGGTGGCGCGCTGCCTTGGCGGCCGCCCGCGCATTGTCAACACCGATCCGCGGCACGCCCGGAATCTTTGGGTGTCCCCAGGACACGACGGGCAGTCTGCGGCCCAAGACATCGGCCACCGCCGGATGCCCGGCCACCAGCGACGTGAGTACGAACCCGTCGACGAGTGCGTTGCGCACGTGCGCGTGCTCAGCGTTTCCCTCAGTCGGCACGAGCAAGAGCGCCTGGCCGACGTCGGCGAGGCCGGTGGCCAACCCGTGCAAGAACGACACCATGCCTGGGTCGGCGAATGCGTAGGGCAATTGCTCCGTGAGCAAGACACCTATGGTGTTGGCTCGCCGCGTACGCAGTGACCGGCCAGCCGGGTCGGGACCCGCGTACCCGAGTTCCTTGGCAACCGCGAGAACCCTCGCGCGAGTCTCCTCCGACAACTGGTCCGGCCGGTTGTACGCGTTCGACACCGTCATCGCGGAGACGCCGGCGGCTTGGGCGACCGTCTCAAGGGTTGGGCGTCCGGGAGTCACTCAGGCTCTCCTTTCTCCGGTCCTGTATCGTTACAGAAGACGCGTCGATCTGCCGAGGTACCCGGTAGCTGCGAACGACCGCCAGTGATCGCCGTCCCGTCTGAGGAGTATGCACGGTGGGTGTTAGGCCATGACTACGCACGAGATCGCGTTCGGTTTCGGCTACCTGGGAGCCACACTGGGAGTCGCGATGGTGGTCCCCCAGATCGTGCGCATCGTGCGGCATCCGTCGCTGCCGGGAGTGTCGCCGATTTCGTGGGCGCTCACCGTCTTTGGTTGTCTGCTCTGGTTCACCTACGGGCTACGAAGTGGTGCCCTCCCACAGATCCCCGGAAACGTGCTGCTCATCGGCGGTGCGACTGCGGTGGTGCTGCTGATGAAGTCCCCGACCTCGCGGGTACGCCGCGCGGTGCTGCTCGCGCTCGGCGCCGGCCTGCTGGAAGCGACGGCGTCGGTGATCCCGACCCAGGGCATCGGCTATCTCGCGTTCGGAATCGGCACCGTCTCTACCTGGCCGCAGTTGTATGACTCGGTCGGCAACTGGCGGGCGCACGTCAATTCCGGCGTATCGCTGAGCACCTGGGGCCTCCGGATTGCGTCTCAGGTGTGCTGGCTCACCTACGGCCTCGCGACGTCTGACCTACCCGTGGGGATCGGCGCCTCCGTCGCGCTGCTCACCGGGATCGCGATGGTGACACTCGAGAGCGCGGCCCGGGCGCCGGCGTTCGGATCAGCACGCGCGATCACCGAGACCGCCTAGCTCCCGCGCATCAGTGTCAACGACGGCTACGCAGGCGCGGGCTGGGCCACCGCCGTTGTCGGCATTCGACCCCACTCCGTCCACGAACCGTCGTACACGCGAACGCCCTGGCGGCCGAGCAGGTGGGTCAACACGAACCATGCGGTGCACGCACGAGCGCCAATCGCGACTGAGTTGCCGGCGGCGGTGCGGGCGGGACGCCAGCTGGTCCGGCTGGATCCGCTCGGCGAGAGCGGCTACCACATCTTGATGCGCGCGCTCATCAGCCAGGGCACCAGTGCGGCGGCGCTTCGGGTCTACGCCGACCTCTGCGACGTGCTACGTGACGAACTCGGGGTATCGCCGAGCGCACCTCTGCAGGCCGTCTACCACTCGTTGTTGCGCGCCTGACTCATCCGGCCTACGCAATTAACTGCTGATACCGGCCCCTCTTCGCCGGCCCTACGATCGCCGTAGGACCGTTGGCCGTTGGGGAGGACACCATGGCGGGAGCCCAAACTCGCTATTTCGCCGCGATTGCGGTCGTTGCGATCGCTGGCTTCAGCTTGACGGCATGCTCGAAGTCGAGCACTTCTAAGACCACCAAACCGAACGTCACGGCACCCTCCCAGGTAGCGCAAGGCAACGGTGGGGGCGGTAGCGCCGCCGGCGGCGGGGCTGGCGCTTCGGCTGCTGGAGGCGCCGGTGCAGCGTCGGCAGCTGCCGGGGACAACACGCTGCTCGCCAACGGTCCGGCCTGCCAGATTGTGACGGCCGCCGACATCCAAGCCGCCGTAGGCATGCGGTTGGGCAACATCACCGGAGACATCAGCGGTGGGCCGCAAGGGGCAACCAACTACCACAGTTGCACCTGGACCAAGGACGCCTCCGGCACCGGTGCGGCCGTCGACATTGAGTACGGAACCTACGCATCGGCGTCAGCCCAGCTCGCCACGCAGAAGTCGAGGGACACCGACACGGCGAACAACCTCAACAGCCTGTCGCCAAATTCCCAGGCCATCAAGGACGTGTCGGTCGGAGACGGCGGCTACGAGCTCACCACGACGGCTGGGGCAGACGACGTCATCACCTTCACCAAGGGCCAACAGCTGATCCAGGTGCACACCTCCCATGGAGTGGCTGGCGCAGCTATGACGCTCGCCCAGAAGGTCGCCTCAAAGCTCTAGCCCGATCAGCGGCTCGGCGGCGTGCGTAGCTCCTCATGGGCTACAGTCGAACATGTGTTCGATTTCCTGGCTGACCTGAATCCCGAACAGCGCGCGGCGGCCACGTTCGAGGTGCCGGTGCCGCTGCGGATCGTAGCTGGAGCGGGCACCGGCAAGACGACGGCGTTAGCCAGCAGGGTGGCGTGGCTGCTCGCCTCGGGCACGCCACCTGAGCGCGTCCTGCTCTTGACCTTCACCCGACGGGCCGCCCGGCAGTTGCTGGCTCGCACCGAGACGATGCTCGCCAAGGTCCCGGTCCCTGCCCGAGGCACTGGTCGCGTGCAAGGCGGCACCTTCCACTCGGTGGCCCACCGCACCTTGCGCCACCACGCACCCCGGCTCGGCCTGCCGGACGGGTTCTCGGTTCTCGACACCTCCGACGCTGCTGACCTGTTCGATCTCGTTCGCGATCAGAACTTGGGCACGTCGACCGCGCGCCGCCGGCTGCCGCGCAAAGCGCTACTGCTCGACCTCTATTCGCGAGCCGTGAACACCGGTCAGCCGCTGACCGACGTGATCTCGGTGATCGCGCCGTGGTGCGCAGAGTTGACCGAACCGATCGCCGCCATTTGTAAGGAGTACGTCGTGCGAAAGCGCGCGTTAGGACTCCTGGACTTCGACGATTTGCTGCTCTACTGGCGGGCTTCCGCGCTCGACCCGATCGTCGGCCCGCAACTAGCGGCTGAGTTCGATCACATCCTCGTCGACGAGTACCAGGACGTGAACGCGTTGCAGGTCGACGTGGTGGCGGCGCTGCGCAAATCTGATCGTCGCCTCACCGTCGTGGGTGACGATGCCCAGGCGATCTACGGGTTCCGAGCGGCCGATCCTGCCCACCTGCTCGAGTTCGAGCTCGCCTTCCCAGACGCGACGACGATCACGCTGGAGACGAATTACCGTTCGTCGCCACAAATTCTGCTCACGGCAAACGCCGTCGGTGCCCAGGCGCCAGCGGGCTTTCGAGCCATCTTGCGGGCCGCCGAGCCACAGCGTTCCGACGGCAACCGTCCGCAACTGCTTCGCTGCGCCGACGAAGATGCGCAGAGCAATGCCGTCTGCGAGCGAGTGCTCGAACACCGCGAGGCCGGATTCCGGCTGCGCGACCAAGCAGTCTTGTTCAGAGCCGCGCAGCACTCCGAACATCTCGAACTCGAGCTGAGTCGGCGCGCAATCCCGTACGTGAAGTACGGCGGCCTGCGCTATCTCGAGGCCGCACACGTCAAGGACCTGCTCGCCGCGTTCAGGCTCGCCGACAATCAGCGCGACGAGGTGTCGTGGTTCCGGCTCCTCCAACTTCTCGACGGTGTAGGTCCATCGACAGCGCGTCGCGTCATCGATGCGTTGGCCCTGTCCGAAACCAAGACCGAGGCGGACGCCGATGTGCTGGCGCGGTGGCCCGATGCGTCGGCACTCCTGCCCGCACGGATCCGACTCGCCGCCGACGCCGCAGTCTCAACGCTCGCGTCGCGTCCTGGCGAAGCAATCGGCGTCCATGCCGAGCGGTTGCGCGTCGCGATCGCTCCGCTGATCGAGGCTGCCTATCCGGACGCGACGTCACGGATTGCCGATCTCGATGTGCTGGTGAGTGCGGCTGCGTCGTGCGCGCGACTGGCCGATGTCGCGGCCGACTACGCACTCGAGCCGCCGCGCTCGACCGGCGATCTCGCAGGTGCGCCGCTGGTCGACGAAGACTGGCTGATCCTCTCGACCGTGCACTCGGCGAAGGGTCTCGAGTGGGACGTCGTACATCTGCTGCACGCGGCTGATGGCAACTTTCCCTCCGACATGGCGCTATCGACCCCCAAGGGTCTCGAGGAAGAGCGGCGGCTCTTCTACGTAGCGATGACCCGACCGCGCCGCGCCCTGCACGTCTACGTACCTCTCCGGTATCACCACCATCCCCGCGCACACGACGACGCGCACTCGTGGTCGCAGCCGTCTCGCTTCCTTGCTGGCGACGTCACAGATCACTTCGACGAGCACTGGATCGAGAACGCTGAGCTGGCGCTGCCGACAGCGAATCTGACTGCAGTTGTCCCCGCCGCCGACCTCGTGGCAGGGCAACTCGACGCACTCTGGATCTAGGCGCTCACGAGGGTCTGGCGCGTGCGCGTGCGCGCAAGCAACGCAACGCCTACGGCGATCAGGAGCGTGAGTCCAATACTCACGTTTCCTCTCCCCCAGTTAAGGCCGCCGAGCTTATGCGGAGTGCCCATCCAGTCGGCGAGCGAAGCGCCCAGCGGACGGGTGAGCACGTAGGCGAACCAGAACGCCGCGATCACGTTGAGGTCGACGAAGCGATAGGCCAGCGCCGGAACGCTGATCGCTGCCGCGAACAGCAAGGCTGATGAGAAGAAGCCAAGATGGAACGTGTACGCCGTCATGTCGCCGGCGGCTGTGCCGAGCGCGAAGGTCGCGAGCACCGTCGCCCAGTAGAACAACTCGCGGCGCGTCGTGTTGACGCTGTGGATCGACAGTGTTCCCTCGACCTTGTACCAGGCAATGAAGACTGTCGCCAGGGCAAACGCAAAGCCGACCGTCGACACTGCATACGGCACGTGGAATCGCACATGGATGACGTCGGCCGCCATGGTCCCGAATACGGCCACCATCACGACCGCCAGCCAATAGGCCCAGACGACGTAGTGGCGCAACCTGAGCTGCAACGCGATTGCAATGGCGAACGCGGTGAAACCGAACGCCACTGCGACGACCGGATCAACCCGATGAACGCTGTAGTCGGAGGTGGCTTCGCCCATCGCGGTAGTGAGGACCTTGACCACCCAAAACCCGACCGTCACCTGTGGAACCTTCACACCGATGCGCCGAGTCAAGTGCACGCTCGTCGCCCCCCCGTTGCGGCCAAAGAGCTCGACCATAGAGGCGGGCACCTGACAAATTCCTGACGCTCACGGAGTCGTGCAGGCTCATTTGAGGGTGTTGCTGATAGCGATCAGGGTCGCGTTGGAAATCGCTGCGGTGCCGCCGTACGCGAGGGCACTGCTGACCATTCCGTGTCGGGTGTTCAGGTAGGCAGCGGCCGACTCCGGGAGTGGACCCGTCGGGGGCACCAGCAGCATCGGTTGGTTGGTGGTTCCGGCCAGTACGCCGCCGGCGAGGGCGTCGGGGAAGGTGACACCGGAGGCCACCGAAATGCTGGTGGCGTTGGGGAAGAACGCGAGCGCGACTGCTTGGGATGTCGCGTACCGGGTCGCACCGGCCAACGCAACAGCGGACGGGTCCGCCCAGGCCGCGGGTCCGCCGACCGCGTAACGGATGGTGGCGTGTGCACCCAGGTAGCCCAAGGTCGCGCTCGACTGAGCCGAGCCGTTGGTCAGCACAATCGCGCCGTGGGTGGCGATCGCGGCCGGCACCGCGGACAGCGCGTCGGGAAAGTTCGTGCCGCTTGCCTCGAACACAGTGCTCGGGTCGCCCATCGCGTCGGCGATCGCGACCGCGGTAGCGAACCGGTCCGCGCCGGCGATGCGTTGCGCGACGTCACCGAGCCCGCCGATCGCGGAGGTTACGGCGTCCGACAATGCGCTCGTGCCGCCCAAAACGTAGACGGTGCCGCCGGCGGGTAGCACGCGGGTGATCTCGGCCTTGGTGACTGCGTCGAGTGAGCCGGACGACGTGAGCAGCAGCGGGGCGTGTTTGGCTGCAGCCATTGCGCCGCCCGCCAGCGCGTCAGCGAACACGTCAGCGCGAGCCAATACCACGGCCTGCGCCGAGCCTGCGGTGTGAAATTGCGACTGCGAGACCGCGACCGCTGTCGCTTGCCGGTTCGATCCGGCCAGCCGAGAAGGTGTCACGGTCGCCGACCCAGCCGCGGAGTACAGCAAGGTGGCGGAGTTGACGCCGTCTGTGTAGTTGATGGCCCCGCCGATGATGACGAACTGATGGGTAGCCGCGTCGAAGGCTGCCGCAAACCCGGCCCCGGTCTGCGGGTTGTTCGCCGCCGGCGCCTGGGTCCAGGCCGAGCCGTCGAAGCTCCACAGTTGGTCGACCTGCACACACTGCGAACTGTGGGAACCACCCAACTGCATACAGGTGGTCTGCCCGACGTAGGCGAGATCGGTGCCGGTGTCGGAGTCGAAGTTGACCGGCACCGGGCCGCCCGAGCCGGCTGCCGCTACGGGCACGTCGGGTGCCTGCGTCCAGGTGCTGCCGTTCCAGATCCACGTTTGGGTGGCACCCGCGTCCGACGCCGTGGGTGGTGCATTGACCAGCATCACCACGACCTTGCGGGCCGCGTCGTAAGTCATCTCGCATTGGCCACCCGGCGGCGATGTTGCCGGGGTGAGCTGTTGCCAGGTCGTGCCGGTCCAGTTCCACGTGTCGCTGAGGTCGACTGGCCCGTCGCCCATGCCGCCGTACATCAGGAACTGTCCGGTCGCGTTGTCGGCTGCAGCGCACGCCGTGTAGCGAGCCGCGGGCGACACCGCCGGGTGCTGCTGCACCCAGATCGAGCCGTTCCAGGTCCAGGTCTCGTCCTCGAACCCGCTGAAACCGCTTCCTGTGCAGGTGCCACTGGCGGAACCGCCGAACATGACAACCTGGCGGGACGCCGGGTCGTAGCCGAACGCCGCGCTGTCGCGCCCCAGCGGTGGCACGACCTGTTGGTGGTCGGTCCACGCCGCGCCATCCCAGGTCCAAACTTGCGTCTGCGGCAGCGTGCAGTCCGAATCGTTGTAACTGTCATACGCCAGTAGCTGCCCTGTCGCCGGATCAAAGACTAACGACGAACTCACCCCAGGCGGCGGCATCGGGGACGGCGTCACACTTGTCCACGTCGCCGCCGCACCCGCGGCCTGCGCAGCAGGTGCGACGACCGTGGCCAGCGACCCGCCGGCCAACGCGACGACCGTGCACGCTGCTATGAGCAAACGACGCATCACAACTCCGATCACTACTCAGGGCGAGGGCGCGGCGCCGCCGACCACTGCCGGGCGAGGTGCCGTCCGGTGGGAGGGCAGTCCCCATCCCTTCACGCCGGTAAACGCGGCCCGCCGCTGGCAGGTTGTCACCGCAAGCATCGCGACGCCGCCAGCGCTCCCATAAGGTGGCTCAACAACCTCCAAAGTCAGGCGTGAGGCGCGGCAACAAACACGGTGAGGAGATGTCGCTGCCATGCAAGGGATGGGCGGCACACTCTCCGGTAGCAACCCGCTGATCGTCGCCGCATTTGAGTCTGCACTGCGCCATCAGGCGCTCGTCGTGCTCATCCTCTTGATCATCGCGGCAACTGCGTGGGTCTGGCCCTACACCGCTCCACGGCCCAGGCCGGACGTCGGGCCGGCAGACGCAACGGATGAGCCTGCTGCGCTCGAAGCCGCCCAACCCGCTACCGAGCTCGGCGAACATCCGGCGCGCAAGCTTCTGCGCGTCAGCTTCGGCTTGCTCTGGATCTTCGATGGCCTGCTGCAGCTCCAGCAGGCAATGCCTGTCGGACTGCCCACGCAAGTCGTGCAGCCCGCCGCCGAAAGTTCGCCGGGCTGGGTTCAGCATCTGGTCAGCAACGGCTCGCTGATCTGGTTACGACACCCGATTTCGGCTGCGGCATCGGCGGTGTGGATCCAAGTCGGCGTCGGAGTCTTGCTGCTCGTGGCGAGGCGCGGCCGGCTCTCACAACTGGCCGGCGCCGTAAGCATCGGCTGGGGTCTTGTCGTCTGGGTATTCGGTGAGGCTTTCGGCGGCATCTTCGGCTCCGGTCTCAGCTGGTTGTTCGGTGCCCCGGGTGCAGTGCTGTTCTATGTCGTGGCTGGCGTGCTGATCGCCCTACCTGAACGCGCCTGGGTCGGGCACCGCGTCGGGCGCGCGCTGCTCGGCGTCCTCGGTGTGTTCTTTGTTGCGATGGCGGTCCTACAGGCCTGGCCCGGGCGCGGATTCTGGCAGGGACAGCGCGATCCGCACGGGGCGGCGGGCGCCCTGACGTCGATGGTGCAGACCATGTCGAAGACCCCGCAGCCGCATGCACTGTCGTCGGTCGTCAGCTCGTTTGCGACGTTTGACGCGCAACACGGATGGGTCGTGAACCTCTTCATCGTTCTCGCGCTGGCAGCTCTCGGAGTCGCGCTTCTGACGGGTCGCGAACACGTGACGTTCTTCGCGTTGGTGGGCAGCAGCGTCCTGTGCATCGCGGTGTGGGTTCTCGTGCAAGACCTTGGCTTCCTCGGCGGCGTTGGCACCGACCCGAACAGCATGATCCCGACGGTCTTGCTTATCGGCGCTGGTTACCTAGCATTGACGCCGGCAAGCCTCGCCAGCGGTACTTCGGCCCGAGGTCTCGAGACCGACGAGCTTGCGTACTGCCCTGAGCTCCCCGGCTGCGTTGGGGGTAACCGCGGCGGTGGCTTCGTTCGGCATCGTGTTGGTCGGCGCTGTGCCGATGGCCTTCGCATCGGTGAACACGCACACCGACACGATCGTCACCGAGGCAATCAACGGCCAACCGGAGCCGACCGATACGCCGGCCGCACCGTTCGAGCTGACTGACCAGAACGGTGCGCCCGTCAGCCTTGCAACATTGAAGGGCCGGACCATTGCACTCACTTTTCTTGATCCGGTCTGCACGACCGACTGCCCGTTGATCGCCCAGCAGTTCCGCCAGGTCGACGAGTCCCTCGGGGCAGCGGCCGCGAAGAACACGGCGTTCGTCGCGGTTGTTGCGAACCCGACCTACCTCGGCGTGCAGTTCGTGCAGGCCTTCGACGCCCAAGAGAACATGAACATGCCGAACTGGTACTTCCTGACCGGGTCGCTCGCCCAGCTGACCGCGGTGTGGAACGCCTACGGCATTCAGGTGCAGACAATCGGCAGCGGCGGGATGGCCGCGCACAGCGATACCACCTACGTCATCGACGGCGCCGGCCACCTGCGCACCATCCTCGGCGCGAATCCCGGCAGTTCGGCGACTGACTCCGCATCATTTGCGGCGTTGCTGAACAAAGAAATGCGCGCGGTCGCAGCCGCATGAGAACGTCGAAAGGCACGTACTGGCTTCTGGGCGCGATCCTGACGATCTCGGTGGGCTGCAGTTCTCACTCGGGCGCCAGTTCTTCGGCTACCGCCACCGACCGTTCAATCGGCGTCCCGCTCACGACCGCTGTTATTACTTCGACTGGCACCTGGGCAACGTTTCCGATGGGGCACCTCGACGACCCCACCAACACGTTCTGGGAGGTGTTCACGCTGCCCAGCGGTGGCCAACGCTGGGCCGAACACACGCCGCCCGACGTCGCCGACAACGGTGGACTCGTCATCGCCCCGACGAGTGCGGGGGCTGTCATTGGGTTCCGTCCCAGCAACCTACTCAGCTTCTCGCCGCTGGCATCGACAACGGACGGCGGCGCAACCTATACGGCAGGACTGCTGTCCGGTGGCCTGGCCGACGTGCCCGATGCGCTCAGCGTTTCTCCAAGCGGCCGCGCGGCCGCGTTGACGACCACGCAGGTGTTGAGCAGTGCCGCGACGCTGTCGGCATGGCAGCCAGTCACGACTGTTAGCTGCGATGAAGGCATCGCCGGTCGGCCAAGCGTGCGGCGTCCAACAACTGACAGCTGTCGGAACGACCGAAGGTGGCCTGTTCGTGGGTGCGGCGTGCTCGGTGCCCGGCGTCGTCGGGCTGTTCCAGCAGGCTGGGTCGCAGTTCGTATCGACGGGCGTGCAATTGCCAGCTGCTGACTCGAAGGCTTTCGTCGACGTGCTGCGCATCGCGCCGTACAAGCAAGGGATCGCGGCGCTGCTCGGCGTCCGCAATGGTTCTGCGACGAGTTACGTCGCCGCCTGGAACTCCGCCCCCGGTGTCGCCACCTCGGAGTCCACCCCCGGTGATGCGGCGTGGAGCCTGTCGGCTCCTCAGACGATCGCCGGTGCCCTGATCTCCACTGCGGTGGCGTCGGGCGCCGGCTTCGCGGTGCTCACCAAAGACAGCTCCGGTGCACTCACGGCAGCGGTCGCTGCCGGACCGGGGAGCAACTGGACTCAGCTAGCCACTCCACCCGCAGGCACCGCGACGCATCTCGGTTCGCGGGCGATCGCAGCGACGCCCTCGTCGTGGACTCCGACACGTTCATCGACTACCAGCTGACCGACGGGCGATGGGTCAAAGCGCAGACCGTTCAAGTGGCGATTCCGTACGGCTCTTCCGGCTGAGCCCTCAGCCGAGCCGGACGGCGAGTGCGCGCGTCGGCTCGCGCTTGGGGTCGTCGTCGAGCCACTTCGTGACCGTGTAGAGAATCGACGGGAGGAAGGTGACCTCGCCGCATACCCACAAGATCGCACCGGCGATCTGCTGATCGCTCGCCTGGGCCGACGGGCCGCGACTGGCGTACCAGGGGTAGAGATCGTGAGTGAACATCACCATCGTCATCGCGATGATCACCATCGTCACGTTCGACGCGATCAAGCGCGGCGACCCGACCGACGGGCGCGAGTGCGGGGCGGAACGGGTAGGAGCCGAAGATCTGCAGCCACAGGCACACGCCGAGCCCGAAGAACGAGCCATGCTCGAGCCAGATGTGAACGGTCTGGTAGTTCCGCGCGGCGAGGTCGAACGGACCTGGCAGGTGCCAGAACAGCATGTCGACGTTGAACGCCACCACCGGGTATGTACGGGCTGTGCCGCGAACCTGCGCACCGCTGCTGCTGCGCCGCCAGACCGGCCGACGCGCAACCGGTCGCTCGAGCGCGCGTGTACCGCAGCAGCCGGCCATACACGCGCGCGACCGGCCGCGGTAGCCCACGCAACAGCGGAACCCACGGTGCACCAATCACGATCAGCGGCGGCGCGACGAAGGCGAGCAGAATGTGCTGCACGACGTGCGCGCTCAGGTAGCTGTCCGACCAGTAGTCGACGGGCGAGACGACCGCCAGCAGCAGCACGACGAGGCCGGCCCAGAAGATGAACGCCTGCCCGATCCACGGGCGGGTTGGTCGGCCCGACTTGGCGATCGCCTTCAGGTGCTTGCGCAAGCCACGACCGTGCACGGCGACAACGACCGCGATCACCAGAATGAACGGGTCGTAGGACCAGTGCTGGAAGACGGCCACCGTCGCGCTCCTTCCTACCTTGTTTCGCGGCGCAAAATCACAATCCGCCTAGGCGGGGAGGTACCGGCCGCCCGTTTCAGCTGTGCGTGGCTTCGGCATAGGTAGTCCTTGCGCCCGATGAGATCCGCTGCGTGCTCTCGCCACGCGAGACCGGATAGTTCCGATCGGGCAGTCACATGCGGTCGCGGCTTCTTCGTAGGTCAGTCCGAACACCTGGGTGAGGACAAACGCGGCGCGGCGGTCGAAATCGAGTGTCGCAACCGACGCCCACAAGCTCACGCTGTCGCCAATGTCGGGAACCACGTCGTCGGTCGCCGCATGGTCCTGCGCTCGCACCTGCCGGCGACGTTCGCGGCGAAGGTCACGAATTTCGTCAGCACACACGCGACGAGCGATGGAAAACACCCACGTGCGAAGGCTCGCCTCGCCCCGAAAGGAGGGCAATCCCTTGTACACGCGTAGGAATGTCTCTTGAGTTAGATCGTCCGCGCTTTGACGATCTACCAAACGGCAGCAAACAAGCCAGACGTCGTCCTTGAGGTCGCGAACAACTGCAACGAATTCCGGACGACCGTCCAACGACCCGCGCGCTCGCATCCGTACATCGTAGCCAGCACTGACCGCTCGGTAACCGTCGCGTGCCAGTCGTTATCGGCGACTCATGCGGTCGCGCGTCCGTGCCGGTGATCAGGGTCGGTCTGAGCAGGAAATCGTACGTCGGACTGCACTTGCGCAGCCAGTTGCGAAACCTCCAGCTGCGACGCCTCGACCGTCATCGTCACGCGACCGATCGCCCGGTCGTCGTGGTACCGCCCGATGAGAGACAGCAGCAGGTAGCCACCGACGACGACTAAGTGCGGCGCTTCGTCGCTCAGGCTCGTGAAACGGGCTGCGACGTCGATGACCGCCGTCATGACGAGGAGAGCCGCGACCATGCCCACGAGCGGCCGCATGCCGCGCGCGATCGCTGGGTGCCACGCCACGATGAGAAAGCCCAGCGCGAGCGCCGTGTTGAACGATCCGAGCTCGTGGGCAGGGTGGGTGGTGACGTCATGATCGCGGGCGAACAGCAAGATGGGCAGGCTGAACCACAGCTGTGCCAGCGCGACGGCGACGAGGAGGGCGCGGCAGGTCGCCGCGAGGCGCTTGTTGTGACCCCTGGCCCCCCGATTCGCGACAGTCGCGGGCCCGCCTGCGACGGCCATGATCTGCGGAGTCAGGTCAGGCATCACCGGTACCAGCGTCAGCCGCGTGCGGCGCTGGATCTCAGTCGCGCTTTCGAACCACGCGCGACACAGTTGGCAACCGACCAGGTGCCCCGTAAGCCACGACGGCGCTACTGGGCTCGTCTCGCCGTCGAGATACGCGGACATAGCCTCGCGCGCCGCCTCGCATTCGGGCTGGACGACGTGATCACTCATGGGGAAATAGTCGGCGCGCAGGCGCAGATGGTTCCCGCGATCTGTCGGCGGCCGAAGTCAGCCATCCGCACGCTGATCTGGTGCCTGCGGTTCTGAGCGGCTCAGTGCTCGAAGATAAGCGTTATAGGCGGCCAGATGTGAGTCGGTGTCGGCCGTCGGCGCGTCTGAGGCTACTGATCCCGTGCTGCCCTGGAGCGTTCGGAGTCGCGCACCCTCAAGCCAGCTGCCAGCTGTCGCCCTCGCTCCCGCGCGGGCCCACACCAAGAAGCAGCCTCCCATCACCAGTGCCATGATCGCGTCACCGCCGATCCACATGACCGCGCCGCCGCCATGAAGATCGGCGAGCAGACTCGGCGCCCACGACTGTCTCATCGCGGCCATCGCGGGCCACGGATAGTGGTTGGTCTGTGCGAGTACCAAACCGGTGAAGGTATCGACAGGCATCGCGAGGAACAACAGGAATATCCGCTGCGGCGCATCGATTCGACGTCCGATCGGCTCGCAGCCCAGCAGTGGCAAGAAGAACAGCAACCCAGCCGTCAGGTACAGCAGATCTTCGGCGCTGGTGAGCCACGGGTTCAGCATCATCTCGTTCATAAAGCCCGTGAGGTGGGTCAGCACAATCGTTGCGCTGTACACGACGAGGCCAGTGAGCGGAGAGCTGAGCAGCCTGGCGGGAGCGCGAGAAAGCCGCCGATCGAGATCCACTGACGGATGCACGCGCGTCAGAAGCGTCAACGGTGAACCCAGTGCGAGGAAGCTCGGCGCCACCATGATCAACGTCAGGTGGCCGACCATGTGAATCCAAAACAGCACCTGGCCATACACCGCGACACCACCCTGTGTCGCCAAGACCGCCAACAGCAGACCAAACCCCCAAGACGCGCATCGCCACAACGACCATGCAATGCCACGACGGCGGGCCTGCGCGACGAGCCACGCGTAGCCGACGGCCAAGCCGACCAAGACCCCAAGCACGCCCGCGTGCAGCTGCCAACTACGGAGCAGCGTCGACAGCGACAGGGCCGGCAGCACCGGTACCCCTCTCATGCCCGGCACGGCCACCCGCCCTTCTGCCCGCGCGCCACGTTGTCAGCGCACCACGACGACGGTGGTCGCGGTGTATTCGTCGATGTCTGTTGTCCGTACCAAAGCCTTGAGCGTCCATCGACCAGCGAGCGGCACGGCGAAGCGCGCGGCTTCGTAGTGGTTGTCGGCGAGCTTCTGGAGCGGGACCACGACCGCACCGATTCTGCCGGCTCGGAAGCGACATCGACAGATCCACCTCAGGAACGGGGGCGGGAGTTCCGTCGAAATGAGTCGTGAGCAGATGGATGTCGACGAGCCGCGAGCCGTCTGGCACGACCCACAGCTCGGTCTTGAGCGGTCCGGTCACTACCGTCGCGTAGAAACTTGGCCGATACGACGCGCGCGCTGACGGCGCCGCGACGAGCGCTGTTGTGACGACAAGCACTGCGACCCCGGCAAGTGCCTCGATACCCACCGAGATACGAAGGCGACGCGTACTTGTGCCGGTTGGACGGCGCACCCAACTCCGCGAGTACATGGCGACCGCCCACGCGACGGCGACGAAGCTCACCTTCAGCAGCAACAGGCGTCCGTAGGCAGTCACCGGGAGGTCGGAGAGAATCCCGGCCTGCCGCCACCAAGCGTAAACCCCCGTCACAACAATGGCCAAGACCAGCCAACCAGCCAGCCGCGAGAATCTGGTGACCACAGCTGCGACGTCGTTGGTGCCTGCCCGTCGCAGCGTCACCGCGACTAGTGCTAGCAAACCGCCCAGCCAGGTCGACACGGACAGGAGGTGCACGACGTCGCTCGCCAGAGCAAGTGGCCATTGCACTCCAACGCCGCCATGACCTGCGGCAGCAAACGACAGCACGATACCGAGCACTGCTGCTCCGGTCAGCGCGACCAGAGGCACGCTGCCGTGTCCCGATCTGCCGGACACCAACCCCGGCGGTGATCCCGGCGACGAGCCAGGCGATCAGACGGACTTGCAGCGCGTATCCGAACCGGGTGCCCAACACGGCGTGCAGAACGGTCCAGTTGAACGTGTCGTGCAGCGGGAGTGCCGCACCGTACGGTCCCTGCAGACAGCAGCGCGCCGACGTCGCCGACAAGCCCAATCGTCCAGCCGATTGTGGTCAGCCCGACCAGCGCCCTGGTCCGCGGCGGTCGGCAAAGAAGGGTGAACAACCAACCGCCGACAAAGACGACCAGCCCTGCGTACCCGAGGAATCGGGCGACTACGAAGAGCACGGCGACGGTGTGGTCGCCTGACGACGACGTCACGGATGCAACCGCGCCTGCGTGCCCGATCGAAAACGTGAACGTGCCCCCGACTGGGTGTGAGTCGGCAGAGATGACCCGCCAGGAAACCAGGTAGGTGCCGTTCGTCAGTCCGCTGCGCAAGCCGACTGCGACGTCGCGCCCAGACCCGTTCGGGTGATGCGCCGCCCCGACGTCGACGCGATTGCCATTGCTGTCGAGGACCCGTATCGCGCCTAGGGCAACTTCGACACTCTCGTCGAAGCGCAGATCAACCTCGGTCGGTGCGGTGGTGAGAACCGCCGCTTGGGTCGGCGTGGTGCTTTCCAGCACCGCGTGCGCGCTGGCGGCCGGGGCGGCGACCACGAGCAGAATCCCGACGCCCGCAAGAACTGCAGACGCGCGCGCGATGAGGCGACCGGTCGGCCGACGACGGTCGATGAATCTCATGTCACCAGATGGTCGTCTTCGCAGCCGTGCTGGTTCCCGGTCACGCGGAACTAATGCACCACGTTCAGCGACTACCTGCTCGACCCGGCTCCCGAAAGGCACCCCATGCTGCTTCGTAGGACACTCATTCTCGTCGTCGCCAGCGTGACGATGCTGATGAGTACGCGCCCTGCCCGCATTCGCGCACGTCACGGTTGACCCCGATAGCGCGCCCAAGGGCGGTGAGATCACACTCGGTTTCCGAGTCCCGAACGAAGAGGCCACCGCCGGGACAGTAAAGGTGCAGATCTTCTTCCCCAGCGATCACCCGATCCTCGGAATCGACCCTGAGTCCGTACCTGGCTGGACGGACACGATCGTGACCTCAGCGCTGAATCCGCCGGTCACCACCGACGACGGAACGATCAGTAGCTACGTGAGCGAGGTGACGTGGAGCGGTGGCCCGATCGCTGTAGGGCACTTCATGGAGTTCCACGTGCTCGCCCAAACGCTGCCGAGCGACACCGATCAGGTGGCCTTCAAAGCGCTTGCAAACCTATGCCGACGGCACCGTCGTTCGCTGGATCGACCCAGTCACCACTGCGACTCCGAGCCCCGATCATCCGACGCCGATCCTTCAGCTGACGGGCGGCGCGGGTGGACACCGCGCTCCTCAGCCGAACCCTCGTCGTCCATCGCGGCGAGCGAACAACCCCGTGCCAGTGGCGGCTCGACCGCCTCGGGAAGCAGCAAGAACAACATCCTCAGCGTCGTCGCGCTGATCGTCGGACTCGTCGGAGTAGCGATCGGGACGGTCGGCCTTGTCGTCGCACGGCGGCGCCCAACGGTGAATCCGCTGTCGCCCTAGACCATGATCGAGCATCGCAGCGCGCCCTGGTTGTAGTGTTCGTGCGATGACGGACGCCACGACTCCGACGCAAACGCCGACGCAGCCGTCGACGCCAACGCTCGCGCAGCCGTGGGTGGTCTGGATTCTGGGCCACCGGAAGATCAGCATCGCCGGCGCCGTAGTCATCGTGCTCGGCTCTCGTCGCCGTTCGTCGACTGGCCGCACCGGGCGACCGCCGGCCAGCTGCGGTCCGACTTCGCGCAATACGCCACCCAGGTCAGAGGCGACGTGCAGTCGTGCAGCGTCGAGGTCGAAGAGACGCTGAGCGCGTACAACCAGATCACCGCCGGCGTCGTGCGCGATCGACAAACGGCCAAGGCAATCGCGAGCCAGACCGCGCTCGACTGCACGCCGATGGGAAACAGCCGCATCGACGACCTCGGAACGCTGCAACCCCCTTCGTCGCTGGCAAATTACGGCCTCGGCGCAGCTGCGCAGCAGCTGTACATCTGGTGCTTCCCGACCGCGGTCGACGTCGCCCAAGACATCGAGCACTTGATGTCGTCGCCCGGCGACCCGGCGACGCTGGCTGACGTGAAAGCCCGGCTCGCGCAGATAAGTGCGGCGGGCGCGAACGCACAAGCGGCGTTCAACCGCGCGGCCGACACCCTCGTAACGCCGCCCGTCGACTTCGGTCTCGACCAGGTGCGGGCGAGCGTGCTGGTCGGCTGACAGACCGACGGCTAGGCGACCTTTCCCGCGGCGCTGGAAGAAGCCCCACAGCACCGCGGCAGCGAACATCGCGACCGGGAAGAACCACGTCATGAACTGGCTGGTGTGCATCGCGGCCTCTCAGTTCAGCACGGAGAAGAGGATGAAGAGCACGATAGCGACCACCGCGACGAAGACGACGAACGCCTTCGCACCAAGAGCCGAGCCGGCGAACGCAACCTGGATGCGATCGTCACGGTTCGGACCCTCGGGCGACAGCACCCATTTCACGCGCAGCGATCGGGCCAGCAGCGTCTCGAGCCAGTAGGCGGTGACGACGCAGTAGATCCCGAACAGTGGCATGGTCGCGACGTACACCGACGCGTAGCCCGACGAGCCCGGCGCCCAACCGAGGCCGGTCATGCCCGCGAACTGCAAGATGCCGGCAGCGAGGAAGAGGGCCGTGGCGACACCGCAGGCGACCCGCCAGTCGGCGGAGTTCGTTCGCGCGCGACCAGCTTGCCACGACCACGTGTAGAACCAGAACAGTGCCGCACCCACAAGCACCATCGCGAGCACCGGGATGCTGATGAAGTCCGACGGTCGCTGCCCAGGTGCGCGCCACAACGCGTCGTTGTCGAGGGAGTGCAGGTAGAAGTAGGCAAAGACAGCAGACCCGAAGAGCATCGCTGACAGCGCCACGAACAGCCGCGAGCCTGTCCAGTACGCGCCGCGAATCGACGTCCGCTCAAGACTGAGATCTCGCGCGCGAGCCTCAGCCTCGCCTGGCGCCATCGCACCTCCGGCAGTGTCGTCACGTCAGTTCACCTCTTCATGCTGAGTCGGGACGCCGGGTGGCGCGGCGCCGATATAGGCCATCGGTCCGGCGCCGGTGCCGTATTCGTACGGGCTCGACACGACGGTTGGCACGTGCGCGAAGTTGTACGCGACCGGCGGAGTGGAGGTCATCCACTCGAGGCCGCGCGAACCCCACGGGTTGCCGACCGGCTCGGTCGGACGCGGGTCGATGAACATCGTCTTCACGAAGTTGTAAACGAAGACCAGCATCGACAGGCCGATGAGGTAGGCCGAGATCGACACCCAGTCGTTAAGACCCTGCAACGCCTTCTCGTACTCGAAGACGCGGCGCGGCATGCCCAGCTCGCCGATGGCGAACAGCGGCAAGAACGTGGAGTTGAAGAAGACGAACAGCATCCAGAAATGAATCTTGCCGAGCTTTTGATTGAGTTGGCGACCGGTCATCTTCGGCAGCCAGTAGTAGATGCCGCCAAAGAAGGCGAAGAGCAGCGAACCCATGATCGTGTAGTGGAAGTGCGCCATCACGAAGAAGCTGCCGTGCGCAACGGCGTCGGTCGGCACGTCGGACAAGAACACGCCGGAGATACCACCGATCAAGAAGTTGAAGAGCGCCCCAAGCACGAACAGAATCGGGACGGCCAGCCGTAATCGCGCACGCCACAACGTGCCGATCGCGACGAGGTAGATGATGCCCGTCGGGATCGAGATCAGCTCGGTGGTGAGCATCACCACCGGCCGCATGTCGGGGTTCATGCCGCTGTCGAACAGGTGATGCTGCCAGACGAAGAATGACAGCGTGCCGACGCCGACCATGCCGGCGACCGCAGTTCGGTAGCCGAACAGCGGGCTTGCGCGCGAAAACCGTGAGCAACTCCAAGGCGATGCCGAAGCCGGGAAGCGCGAGGATGTAGACCTCGGGGTGCCCGAAGAACCAGAACAAGTTCTCCCACAGGTACGAACTGCCGCCGTGCTGCGCGTCAAAGAGCGCCGTCTGCACTGTCCGATCCATCAACGACATGTAGGTCGCCAGCGACCAACACGGGCGCCGCGAGCACCATCAGCATCGCCGTCACGAGCATCGACCAGACAAAGATCGGCACGCGGGTCCAGGTCATGCCCGGCGCTCGGTAGTTGATGACGGTGCAGATGATGTTGAAACCACCGACGATCATCGAGAACGCCATCAACCCGAAGGCGACGAGATAGGCGTCTTGGCCCTGACCTGCTTCGATCGACAATGGCGCGTATCCGGTCCAGCCGGTCGGGAAGCCGCCGACGATGATGCCCGACAGCAAGACGATGAACGCGGCGGGAGTGATCCAAAACGACAGCGCCTCAAGACGCGGATACGCCATGCGGCGTGACCCGATCATCAACGGGACGAGGTAGTTGCCGAACGGGCCGAGGATGACCGACGTCATCATCATCATCATCATCGTGCCGTGCTCGCCGACGACCTCGAGGTAGGTCCCCGGCGCGAGTATGTGGCGCGTGGGCGACAGCAGCTCTGAGCGGATCGCCATCGCGAACAGGCCGGCGACGAAGAAGTACATGAGCATCCCGAACAGGTACTGCACGCCGACGACCTTGTGGTCGAGGGTGTAGCTGAAATACGACCGCAGGGTCGGCTTGCGCTCGTGTGCGCCTTCGGCTTCGGTCGCCGGCGCGTAGCCGAACAGTTTCTGGAAGGGGTAGTTCAGCGCGCCGATGCCGGCGAGCCAGCCGAACGTGGCGAACAGGTAGCCGAGCACGAGCGCGTGATTGTTGTCACCCTCGCCCTGCACCTGCTGATAGGTGTGCGCGATCCAGTTGCCGACCATGTGCCCGATCGCGTAGCCGGCAGCTGCACCGACGAACGCGTAGCAGCAGGTTCGGGCCGAGCCACCACGGCCGCGTCGCGCGCGCCGCGGGTGGCCCGCCCGGATTACCTGCCCTATCGACCGCTGGAGGCGCCGTCGTGTCCATTGCCATGAGTCGCGGCCCTCCTACGGAATCGCGCTGGGGGAGGCGGGGCCAGGCGGCGGTCCGCTCGGAAGCGGATCCTGGCCTGGGTCGTAGTAGCCGCCGTCCGACTGCGGCAGGTAGATGTCCGCGTACGGCGGCAGGAACGGAATCAGTTGCTTAGTACGTCGCTTGCGCGTTCGTCACCCACGTCTTGAAGTCGGCCGGACTCACCACCTGCCCGCTGGTCACCATCGCGCCGTGCCAGAGACCGCACAAGTTCGTCGCACCGGATGTTGACCGAGCCGATCTTGTCGGCGGTCGCAAACGCCACGTTGTTCACACCAGGGTTCGCGTCCGCCTTGACGCCGAGGTTCACCGCCCAGAACGAGTGAATGACGTCGAGGGAGGTCACGCTGTACTGAACCTCCTGACCGGCAGGGACGACCATCTGCGCTGTTTCGAGGCCGCCGTATTGCGGGTAGCGGAACGTCCATCGCCACTGTTGCCCGATCACCTGGACGACGAGGAGCTTGGTCTTGGTCGCGTCGGTGTTGTACCCCGTCGGCGTGAAGATCGGGACCTGCCCCGAACCTGTCCCGGCACCGGCATTGGTGTCTAGTTCAACAGTCCCGAACACGAAGAGCGAGAGCACTGTCACCGAGGTGACGCCGAGCCACACCGCCTGGAAACCGCGGTGGCCTTTCAGCGGCGGGCCGTCGCCAACGTCATCGACGGGAGTACTCGACTTCACCCGCCAGTTCGTGAGCACGTAGCCCAGGTAGACCCAGACGAAGACGAAGACCGGAACCGCGACAGTGCCCAGAATCCGATTGTCGTACTGCTGGACGCGCGCCGCGTTCGAATCCTTGCCCGGCGGCATGTGCGGGCCCCACACGAAGTAGACCAGCACCATCCCGATCACCGAGAGCACGACCCAGATGACGCCGATGCGCAGCATGTGCTGCCGGTCGGTCCGCTCGGGGCGCGCGACTCGGCTCTGATCCTGCCGGCTGCGTCATCAGGCCACGACCTTCAGGAAGCCGCTCATGTACCCGAGCGTGGACATCCCGCCGCCGTTTCCGTAGGGCCAGCCGAGGCCGCAGGGCACGAAGCACTGCCACGGGTAGATCCCGGCGACCGGGGTCTTGATCGTGAACTGGATCGTGTTGTGAGCGAACGACGAATCACAGGGCGCCACGCTGCAGACGTTGGTTTCTGCCGACGGAATACCCGGCATCGGCACCGAGATACCGAGCGTCGGGACGGAGAAAGTGTGGCCGATGCCGTTGTCGGTGTTGTCGTTGATGATCCGCACCGGCGATCCACCGTTGAGGATTTCGGTACCGCCGACCGTACCCTGCACCTGATCCATGAACGAGTTCCGCAGCGTGCTGCCGGTGTCGTACTGATCAATGGTGAAGTGCACGAGCGTGTTCGCCTTCAGCTCGAACATCGTCGTGTGCACCCACTTGCCGTTGATGTCTGCCAGGTACGACACATACGTCGGGTGTGGCCCGTAACCCAGCGCGGGGACGGTTTGCAGGTGGATTGACTCTTCGCCCGCAGAACCGGTCGCCGCCGCAGCGACGGTGGGCGGGTAGTGGAGAAAGTACAAGAACAACATGGCCACCCCCGCCACGAAGACGGCGAAGACGACCCCAACAGCGGTCGTGCGCATGGGTCTGGTCATCTCGACCCTCCTGTCGGCGGGAGCGCGCAAATCACGTGAGTCACAGCCACGACCTCACCAGCACATCGAGCGACGCGGCGATACAGAGCAAGCTCAAGTACGTGATCGACCAGTGGAACAGTCGCAACGGTTTGGGGTCATTGCCCGCAGCGACCCGAGTTCGCAGCGCGTGGGCTTCCCGGATGAATACCGCGCCGAGTGCTACCGCCACCGCGAGGAACGCCACACTCAGGTGCGCCACGGGGAAGAGCAGCAGCGATGTCGCGACCATCGCCCAGGTGTAGAGCACGATCTGCCTGGCAACGACCGGGGCGCTTGCCACCACCGGCAGCATGGGCACGCTCGCAGCCTCGTAGTCCTTGCGGAAGCGGAACGCGAGCGCCCAGAAGTGCGGCGGCGTCCAAAGGAAAACGACACCGAAGAGGACGACGGGGGTCCAGGCCAGCGAGCCGGTTACGGCCGCCCAGCCGATGAGGACCGGCATGCAGCCGGCCGCCCCGCCCCAGACGATGTTCTGCGACGTCCGCCTCTTCAGCAGGGCCGTATAGACCAGCACATAAAACGCGATGGCGGCTGCCGTCAAGCCCGCCGCCAGCAGATTGGTCGCGAGCGCGAGTCCGGCCACGGCCACCACGCCGAGCGTGAGACCGAACGCCAGAGCACCCGTCGGGCTGATTGAACCGCGCGACAGCGGGCGACGTTCCGTCCTGTGCATGAGCGCATCGATATCGCGGTCGAGGTAGCAGTTGAGTGCGTTCGCGGAGCCCGCAGCGAGCGCCCCACACACCAAGGTCGCGCTGAACACCCGGAAGGAGGGGACACCCCGAGCAGCAAGCACGAGCGCTGGCACGGTTGTGACAATCAACAACTCAATGATGCGGGGCTTGGTGAGCGCGAAGTAGTCCCTGGCGACGGTCAGGCGTGATCGCCAGACCGGAGACGCGACGGCGGAAACCGCGGCCACGCATTCCCACCTTTCTCGGCTGGTGAAAGCCAGCTGCCCGGGTTGCTGTATGCCAAGATCACCCGGCGTGCGGGACACTCTAGGACGTCCCGGACGGCAACGCACCCAGTCGGCGGGGCTATTTTTGATCACGTTTTTCTCAGGATGGCGTCGAGCCGCCGTCATGTGTTCGTAAGGTTCGAGGACTACACGCGACGGCTGGCAACGGTCAGGAGCCAAGGGCGTACAGCACGCGGGCTCGTCGATTCGTGCCATTACCCTGAGCCGCATGGGCACCAGGCAGGCTGCGGTGACCTCAGCCCTGTGGACTGTGGTCGCGCTGATCCTTGTGGTCGCTTTCATCCTCCTCGGCCGCTGGCAATGGCACCGGACGTACCGGCCGGTCGACGGCTACTCCGCCGAGCCTGCCGCAATTTCCTTGGAGACATTGGTTCCGGCGGGCACACCGATCCCCGCCACGGCGGTAGCACGCCAGGTCACAGTCACCGGCGACTACGACCCCGCAGGCCAAGTAATCGTGCCGGGTCACTCGCTCAGTGGGCAGGCTGTGTCGTGGGTGGTCACCCCACTTGTGACGGCGGACAAGACGGAAGTGCTCGTCGTCCGAGGTTGGATCGGTGCGACCGGAGCTGCCCTTACAACGCCGCCGACGTCCCCCGTATCGGTGACCGGACGGATTGAGATCGGTGACGTTCTCACATATTGGAACGAATCCGCCGCGCCGCCGGCCCTACCGTCCGGCTACCTCATCCGAACCGCGCAATCGCCACCCGACCCGTTGTCATTGCAACCTGTCCCGTCCGCTCCCCCGCACGATCGGGCGCCGAAGCAGTTCCACCTACAGAACGCGATCTACGTCGTCCAGTGGTACCTGCTCGCGGTCATCGCGGTCGTGGCCTGGTGGCGATTCCTGCGAGCGGGGCGCGAATCGCACCCCGCTGATGATCAACGACCGCTCGCGCCGGCCGTCTAAAGGGCAACCGCGCTCAGGTCTGCGCCACGAGACCGTCGAGCACCTGCTTTAACTCGGCGGCGTTCGTCGGCCCGATGACGCGCGCGGCGATGCGGCCGTGGGTATCCAGCACGAGGGTGCTCGGGATGCCCATCTGCGGAAGCATCTTCAACTTGCTGAGCAACCCGCCGTCCGGATCGACGAAGCTCGGATAGGTCATCCCCGCCGAGGTCGCGAACGTCCGCCCGGCCGACGTGGTGTCTGCCTCGTCGATGCCGACGAACACGACGCCCTGGGCCGCATACGACTTCGCCGTCGCACCGAGCATCGGCGACTCCTCCCGACACGGACCGCACCACGACGCCCAGACGTTGAGGACCACAACCTTTCCCCGCCCAACCCCACCCAGCGAGAGCGCAGTGCCGTCGAACGTCTTGCCCTTGAGCGCCGGAGCCGAGTGCCGGTCGTTGACGGCGTACGTCGTCAGACCCACGACGTCAAGCGAGGAAGCGGCCTTAGCCGAGCTGCCCGCCGCCGCGCCGCAGCCGGTGAGCATGATGGCGGCCGCGATCAGCAAGACCGCAAGACGCCTGGGCATCTGGACAGGCTAACCCCGCCGCAGGTGGCTCGGCGCCCTCCGACGCCTGGAGCCGAGTGCGTCAGGCGTTCGTCATGTGGCTAGCCCATAGTGAGTCCGTGACGTCCGCGATCGCGCCAACCGGGCGCGCCCACTTCCTAGTCACGAGAAACGTCGCGCTCGCGGTCGCCGTCCTGGCGCTTGTGCTCGCCGGCTGTACCTCGCGACATGCGCAGCCCGCGCCGAAAACCACGACGCCGACATCGCAGCCGTCCGCGAGCGTGCCTACGGCGGTGTCGCCAGCACCAGACGAAGCGCCGGCCTCCTCGCGCGCGCCGGCCACCGGGTCGGGCACGCCCGCACCGGCATCGAGCGCCGGCCCTACTGCGGCGCGTCTCGCTGTGACGGCCACCACGATGTCGGTCCGCCTGCCGGTGGCGCTGTCGCGAGTGGTCGCCGTCCCGCTACACGGTGCGGTGATCGTCGCTGGCGGTCTCGACTCGCATCAGGTCACGACGTCCCAGACACTGGTCTTCGACCCCAGTTCGCCGTCGATTCGTCCAGCCAGCCACCTGCCGGTTGCCGTGCACGATGCCGGCGCGGGCGTCGTCGGCAGCACGGCGCTCGTAGTGGGCGGCGGCTCGGCGGCATCCAGTGATGCAGTGCAAGCGGTGCACGCCGATGGCACCGCTGCGGTGGTCGGACGGCTTCCGCAAGTTCGCTCGGACGATTCGGTCGCCGTTGCAGGCGACCAGTTGTACGTGGTGGGTGGATACGACGGCGTCCACGAACTTCCCGGTGTGCTGGCGACGACCGACGGCGTCACGTTTCACGCCGTGGGTCAGCTGGCTGAAACCGTGCGCTACGGCGCTGCGTACGCAACATCGAGCGCGGTGTGGATGTTTGGTGGCGAACATCAAGGCCAACCGATTGCCGACATCCAGCGCGTCGACACGAGCACCGGCGCGAGCACAGTTGTCGGCAAGTTCCCACACCCGTTGGCGCATGCAGCGGTGGCCGTCCTCGGCCAGCAGGTCTTGATCCTCGGCGGATCCGACGGTCACAACCCCCAGAACACGATCTTCGCCTTCGACCCGGCCACCGGCTCGGTGACCCTCGTCGGCTCCTTGCCTGAGTCGGTGTCCGACATGGCGACCGCCGTCGTCGGCGACACCGCCTATGTCCTTGGTGGCAACGCGCTGACCGCGCAGCAGACGATCGAGCCGACGACCGCCGTCGTCGCCGTGAAGATCGCATCGGTTGGTGCGCAGGCGAGTGTCCAGGGCTCTCCCGCTGCGCTGTTCAGCGGCAAGCTCCTCATCGCCGACCGCGGCAACAATCGCCTCGTTCTTGTCGACCCCGCGGGCACCATCGACTGGACCTTCCCGAACGCGACAGCGCCGGCACCGCCGTCCGGATTCTTCTTTCCTGACGACGCCTTCTTCACTGACCACGGCAAGGCGATTCTGTCCAACCAAGAGGGCAACAACACGATCGTCGAGATCTCCTACCCGGGCGGAAAATCGCTCTGGTCTTATGGCCACCCCGGCATCGCGAGCGCGGCCGCGGGCTACCTGCATGAACCGGACGACGCGTACAAGCTCGCGGACGGCCGCGTCATCGTCGCGGACGCCAACAACTGCCGGGTATTGATCATCAGCGCGCAGGCGCAACCAATCGGCCAGATCGGAACCACCGGCAGTTGCGTCCACAAGCCACCGACATCGCTGGGATATCCGAACGGCGATACGCCCCTACAGAACGGCAACGTGTTGATCTCGGAGGTCACCGGCTCGTGGATCAGCGAATACACCATGTCCGGCGCGCTGGTCTGGACGACCCACCTGCCGCTGAGCTACCCGTCGGATCCACAGCAGATCGGTCCCGACACCTACATCGTGGCCGACTACGCCAAGCCCGGCGGAATCGTCGAGTTCGACCGAGCCGGGCACATCTTGTGGGAGTACCGCGTTGCGAGCGGGCACGGAATGCTCGACCACCCGAGCCTGGCCGAGGTACTGCCGAGTGGTCTCATCTGTGTCAACGATGACTACCGGCATCGCGTTGTCATGATCGACCCCAAGACGAAGACCATCGTCTGGCAGTACGGCGTCGACGACGTGTCCGGCACGGCGCCGGGACTGCTGAACACACCGGACGGATTCGACCTGCTCGCGCCCGACGGCACCACGCCCACCCATCCATGGACCGGCTGACGCACAAGCAGACGCGGACCGCTAGTTCATCGTCGCGACGGCCTCGATCGCGTCGACGTAACGCTGTACGGCACCGGGGCCAGTCGCCCCGCGGGCAGTTCGACGACGAATGCCGTTGGGCCGAACATCGAGTCTCTCCCAACCGACGACGCTGCCCGGATAGTCCGTCAGTCGTGCCAGCGGCAGGCCAACCAGTGCGCTGAAGCGCCGCTCAACGCTGATCGGACCTTGCGAATCGTCGACGACAGCAAGGTGCTGGTGGAACCAGATCGCCAGTGTCGGGTGGATGCGGGAAATCAGACTGGCTGCGGCTGCCGATTCCGGCTCCGACAATGCACGCGTTCCGCTGTAGTCCAACGAGCCTGCGCGGGCCTAAGCTGCTGCCACTGGAACGGGAAGTTGCGATTGAGGTCGACGCCGTCAGCGTTCTGTCCGCGTCGCAGCTGCCGCACCGTCTGGGTTGAGTTCCTGCACGATCCACACGTCTGCGTCCGCCGGCAGCGCAGCAGCTTGCAGCGCGGCCGCAATCTGATCACCGGCCAACTCGTTGCCATGAATGCTGCCAACGATGAGGACCCGGTGCGCGCTCGCTGGATTTCCGATTTCCGTCACCGTCAAGGGTCGTCCCTGAACCGAATACCCGAACGTTGTCGTCCGATTGACCAACGCAGGAATGCGCGTCGGCGACGGACTGGCGAGCACTGTCGCGGCGCGGGCGCTAGGGCGTCGCAGCAGCGTCGCAAGCGACGATGCGGAGCGGGGCGACGGCGTGAGCGGCGACACCGGACCTGGTGCCGACGCCATGACCCGACCGTCACTGCGTCCGCGTCGTGATCGGCCGCGCAGCCCGCCAACGCCAAGACGACCAGGATCCACCACGGATGCTCGCGGCGGCGGCTCACTTTGCCTTGTCGAGCGCCGACTGCAACGACCGGATGTAGCCGTCGCTGGTGTAGGTCGCACCCGACACCGCCTGAATGTTCGCGCTTTGCGCAGTCAGCGTCTCCTGAATCAAGATCGGCACGGCCTGCTGGTCGATTTGCTGGTCAACGCCGTTGCTGTCAGGAAGCCGGACCGGAACGACGTCGGTGATCTGAGTTCCGGTGAACACCACTTGAACCTCGACGTCGCCATAGCGCGTCCGGATCGAAGACCCGTTCACTGTGCGCGTCTGCGGTTTGGCTGCGGGTGCAGCTTTCGCCGAGCTTGGGGGTGCCGTCGGCGTCTCGGTCGGCGGTGCGCTCGCGGGCGCCGACGTCTGCGGCGCAGGCACGCTTGGCGCCGTAGCGGCTAATGGCGGTTGGGCCGACTGTCGAGCCGAATGTGTCTTGAAATCGAGTAGCAACACCAGTCCTGTGACGGTGCCGACGATCGCCGCGAACGCCCGCTTCATCAGGGGCCTCCTAGCGCGCCAAGCGCCGCTGGATGACCAGCCGCGAACGAATACGGGGGTACGAGGTCTAACCCGTCGGGGATATTGAGATACCCAGGCGCGACGCCCCGCACGCCGGTGTGGCCGTATTGCCAGACAATCGTGTTCGTTCGTGGATCGACGACGATGACGCGATCGTTGAGGTCATCGGTGACGATGATGTCGCCATTTGGCAGCGGTAGCGCAAGGGACGGATGGTTCAGGCGGTCGGACCCAGTGGGGGCGTAACGCCACAACGTCTGTCCGGCCTGGTTGAAGACGACCACTTGACCGGGAGACGAGTAGTCGACCGTCAGGTATCTATTGGGGCCGATCTCGTTCGTATCCGATGGGTATCGCACCTGCGGAGGATGAGTGGCCCAGTACACGTGACCGGTGAGGTCGATCTCATCGACCCAGTCGCCATTGATCTCCGTGACGAGATAGTGGCCCGCGGTTGTCGGGAACGCGCCGTTAGGACTACCGAAGGTGGACGGCGGGTGGTGGGTGCAGTGCCCGGTGATACCGAACTGCCGCGTGACTGTCTGCGCGGTGGGCGATACGACCACCACCCGGCAGTTCTTGATGTCGGCGGTCACGAGATCGCCGTTTGCCAGCATCATCGCGTCGTCGGGATTCCACACGTACCCCGGTCCGGAACCATGCACGCCGGGATGACCGTAGCTACCGACAATCCGGTGCGTCGCGACATCGATGACGCGGATCGCAAAGTCATCTTCTTCCGTCGCGACGATGTACTTGCCGTCCGGACTGAAGAACGCGTCGTCTGGGATCAGAAAGGTCTGTCCAGCCGCAAGGTCGCCCGGGCGCGGGAACTGCCATACCAAACGCCCTTGCGGGTCGACGACGACGAGCCGGTTGTTTCGCTTGTCGGCGATCAACAGATCGGCGGGTAGCACGCTTGGATCAGACCCTGGCTGCAGGAAACCTGCGCTACCGGCAGGGGCGACCGCCGTCCATGAAGGGGTCGGCAACCGTCGGGGTCGGCGTCGGCGACGAAGCCGCAGGAGCCACCACCGCAGGCGCCACCACTGCAGGCGAAACCACCGCCGACGCACTAGGCAGGCTGGCAGTTTGTGCGGGACTAGACGGGCTCGCGATTGACGTCGGGGACCCAGCAACCGGCGCGGCGCTGTTGGCAACCAACGCGCGAGGCGTACCGGTCGTCGAAGATGCGGACGTCCCCGACAGCACCCCGACCACGGCCGCAGCGGCAGCCGCAGTTGTCACCGCGGCGACGACGGTGCGGCGACGAAAGTATCGGTCCGGCATGGCAGGAGTCATAGGGCGTGTTGGCGCCGTAGGAAGCCCGCAGAGATCATCCCAGGCACGATCGGCGCCCAGAACGTCAACAATCGGAAGACGATCACCGCAGCTATCACTGCGCCGGCCGGAGAGGTGCCGATGCGGGCGAGCCCGGCGACCAGGACGGCGTCAACGCCGCCGATTCCGCCTGGCGTCGGAATGGCCTCGGCGATAGGAACACCTACCAAGTAGACAACCGCGACACGCCAATTGGCGAGGTCGCCGTCAAACGCCCAGGTGGCCGCAAGCAGCGCCAGCAGATTGGTCGCCTTGACGCCCGCCGTCGCCGCAAGAAGTAGCGCGAGGCGCTTGGGCTGGCGGCTTGCACTCGACAAGGCGCTTCGCGCGTCACGGATCCCGACTGCCAAGCGACCGTCGACGCCGCAGCCGGCTTTGAGCCGTCCGCGCAATCAACCACCCGATTAACGGCACAGCGACGAGTACCGGAACGATCATCGGAAGGCCGTAGATCCGACCAGTGAGGAGTGAGTGCGCTATCGGCAGCCTGGCTCAGGGTCGGTGCCATCACGAGAGCGCCGATACTCGCGATCGCGATGTGGGCCAACGCGGATAGCGACAGCGCAGCACCGACGGTTCCTGACGACAACTCCTGGGTGCGCAAGTACCGCGCGTTGACTGCCATGCCGCCCACACCGCCCGGCGTTAGCCGGTTCGCGGCCGCAGCCGCGAACTGCACGAGCAGCGTGCGACCGAGTGGCAATCGACGACCCGCGGCAGCAGACAAAGCCACAGCAGAGCAGCAGTAGCTGGCGACGACAGCGCCGAGAGCGATGAGGATCGCGGACCACGATGGACCAGGCAAAGTCGAGAGCTGCGCGATGGCGTTACCCAGGGTCGCGTGGTACGTGATCACCCACACCATAAGCGCGACGAACGCAGTTCCGAAGATGACGGCGCGCCACGGGCGATTGAGGTGCGGCGCGGCAGCACTCGACATGGTTCCACTCTCCTCGACTGACCTTACGAACGGGTGACGGGAGAAGAGTGTGCCCATCACAGGTTCTTGCGAGGCGCCTTTAACGCCATTGTCAGGTCGGCCGTGCATGGTGGAGGTGTCGAGGTGCATGGCCCACCTTCGACGAGATTCTCAGGAATCTGTCAGACAGCCTTATGTCATCTGTCAGGCAGCTGCTTCAAGGTCAGATTGAACGGGTTGGCGAAACCAACCGATGTGTTCGATACCGAGTCACTGCATAAGGAGGTCGCAATGACCACACGAGCTGACGGCATGCGCCGGATAGCCACGGCCAACGCAACCATCGCAACAGTTAGTGCCGCTGGTGTCGTCGGCCTCAGTGTCATGCTTGCGCAACAAAGCGTTCACCACACCGCGGCGACCGTCCCGGCCGCCGCGACGAGCACCACTCAGACGACTCCTGTCGCAAGCACCTCCAAGTCTTCCTCAGACGACAACGCCACAACGACAGTCACGACCACGCCGCAGGCCACCGTGCAGCAGGCGACGTCGGGGACCGTTCAGCACGCAGTGACGAGTGGATCATGACGCTTGCCTCGGCACAGTGGCCGGCTATCGGAACGACCGCGCGAGTGGTTGTCACAGACGAGGCGCACCTCGACGCCGCACACCACATCGTCGTCGACGAGTTGGCACAGCTTGATCTCGCTTGCAGCCGGTTTCGAGCCGACTCCGAGATCGCGCGACTCGCCGCACGCGGCAACGCCTGGACTGCCATCAGCGACGTGCTTGCCGACGTCTTGGCGTGCGCACTTGACGTCGCGCGGGTGACCGATGGCGACGTCGACCCCACCATGGGCACCGACTTGTGCCGTCTCGGCTACGACCGCGACTTCAGCGAAATGAAGAAGGCATCCGCGCTGGCTGCAGACAACGCCGTGCTGCCTCTCACCTATCGCCTCGTGTACCGGACGACATGGCACGACGTCGAGTTCGACCACGCCAGACGACGGGTGCGGGTGCCAGCTGGGCTCGTCCTCGATCTTGGCGCGATCGCCAAGGCGTGGTGTGCAGATCAGTGTGCCGCGCGGATCCATCGCGAACTTGGCGTCGGTGTTCTCGTGAGTCTGGGCGGCGACATCGCAACGGCGGGCACCGGCCCGGACGGCGGGTGGGTGGTCCGCGTGCAGGATCTGCCGGACGCCGACAGCGGCCCGAGCGCCGTCGTTGTCCTACCCGACGGATGTGGGGTCGCGACGTCGAGCACGATCACTCGTACCTGGCAGCGCGGCACGTCGCGCCTTCATCACATACTCGACCCTGCCACTCGACGTCCGGCCGCGCCGATCTGGCGAACCGTGACGGCCGTCGCCAGCAGTTGCGTCGACGCCAACGCGGCAACTACCGCCGCGATTGTGCGCGGCCGTGCTGCGAAACCTTGGCTTGGCAGTCGCAGGGTGGCCGCCCGCCTTGTCGACCATGACGGCTGCGTGCACACACTCGGCGGATGGCCTGCGGAGGTTGCGGCATGACCAGCGCAGCGATCGACAAGGCGTTGTGGTACCTCGGCCGCTCGAGTGGTGTCGTCAGTCTTGTACTGCTCACGCTCGTTGTCGCTCTCGGCATCGCGACCCGCTCTGGCCGCCCGCTTCCCGGACTTCCGCGGTTCGCCGTGAGTGCGGTACATCGCTCCGCGAGCCTGCTCGCAGTGGTCTTTCTGACGCTGCACGTGGTGACGCTGACGCTCGACCCGCAGTCACAGCTGCGCTGGCTCGACGCCGTGCTTCCGTTCGGCAGCCACCCGAAACCGCTCTGGATCGGACTCGGTGCTGCGTCACTAGACCTCATAGCCGCACTCGTCATCACGAGTCTGCTGCGTCAGCGCATCGGCCACCGCGTGTGGCGCGCAATTCACTGGGCGGCGTACGCGCTGTGGCCGCTCGCCGTTCTGCACACCATCGGTACCGGCACCGACATGCACCAGCATCTGGATGCGCGGCCTCCTTGCGGTCTGCACGTTCATCGTTGCGTGGTTGATCGGCTGGCGGCTGTCGCCGCGATTCCTCGATGAGACTGATCGCACGATCGGTACGCAGTTGCCATCTCGCGAAACCCGCTTGCTCGCCAGTTCGAAGGGCCCCCGATGACAATCCTGTTCGACGAAGACGTGCAGACCAGAGGGCACTGCGCGCGGCGCCCTGATGGGGCCGTCGTCCGCATCCCAACGTGAGTTGCGTACTCACCTCCTTGCGCATGGCGCTGTTCCGTCGCTGGATGCGCGCGCCGTCGTGCGGCTCGCTGCCGATAGCGGTCTCACCGGGCACGGCGGTGCCGGCTTCCCCTTGCATCGCAAGCTTGAAGCGGTGATTGCAGCGCGTGGCCGCGCGATCGTGGTTGGCAACGGCGCGGAAGGTGAGCCGGCGAGCGCGAAGGATCGGTGGCTGCTCACTCGGCGTCCGCATCTTGTGCTCGATGGTTTGCAGCTTGTCGCGCGGGCGACGAACGCGACGGACGCCTATCTCTACGTGAACCACCGGCTATCGATCAGCTACCCTCGACGATGTGCTCGCCGAACGGCGCCGCGCGGGACTGGACCGGGTCTCCGTCACGACAGTCGCTGCACCCGACGCGTTCATCTCAGGCGAAGAAACGGCTGTGGTCAGCAACCTCTCGGGCGGCACAGGACTGCCTCGTTTCAAGTCGGTCAGAGTCACCGAACGCGGCGTGCGCGGCCGGCCGACACTGGTGAGCAACGTTGAAACGCTCGCGTTGCTAGCGCTGATCGCACGACGCGGCGCAGAGTGGTTCCGCGCCGCAGGCACAGTCGAGGCGCCAGGCACGATGCTGCTCACTGTCGGCGGTGCAGTTCGGGCGCCCGGCATCGTGGAGGCCGGACACGGAACGCCCTTGGCCGACGTCCTCGCTCTTGCTGGCGGGCCGTCCACACGCCTTCAAGCCGTCCTCCTCGGGGGCTATCACGGCACCTGGTTGACCGCCGACGAAGTCGTCTCCGCGAAGCTGTCGCGGTCAGATCTGGCTCCGCTCGGCGCCTCGCCCGGCGCTGGCGTCATGGTTGCGCTCGGCGCGGGAACCTGCGGTCTGGTGGAGATGAGCAGAGTCATGAGCTACCTCGCGCAGGAGTCGGCCGGACAATGTGGGCCGTGCTTGAACGGGCTTCCGCGCATCGCGAACCAACTCAAGTCCGTGGCGTTCAGGGGCGGCGATCAGCACGCTGTCGGTGAGATGCGCCGGCTCGCGGGCTTGGTCGTGGGTCGCGGCGCGTGTCACCACCCGGACGGGAGCATGCGCTTCCTTAGTAGCGGCTTGCGGGTGTTCGCAGCTGAAGTCGAGCTCCACCGTGTGGGACGTTGCAGTCGCACGTCCGGCGACGTTGTGCTGCCCACTGCGGTCACTCGATGAAGACGCCGAGGCCACGGCCGCGACTCGTCGTCGACTGGACTGCGTGCGACGGCCGAGGCCTGTGCGCGGAGTTGCTGCCCGAGTTAGTGAGCCGTGACGAGTGGGGATTCCCGCTGATACCGGATCCGGCCGTGCCTGCATCCTTGCGTGATCACGCCGAGCGAGCAATCGCTGCCTGCCCAAGGCTCGCGCTGCGGCTGACTACCGCCTAGAGCCCGAATGCACCGGCCATCGACGGTGCCGAGGCCGCGGCTTGCAGATGCGGTAGGCCGAGGATGTCTTCCGTGGTACGCAGCAACGCGTAGTGGTCGAAGCGCTGCGTGGCCACCGTGCCAACCGGCACGCTCGGGCCGATGACGATGGTGGGAATGCGGTTGCTCGATCCTTCAGCTTCGTCCCACGTGACAATCACGAGCGTGTTTCCGCTCGCGTAGTTCGGTCCGGCAAGAATCCTCGGAATCCATGTCTTGAGCCACTCGTCGCCGACTTGCACGGGGCAATCATGGGTGTCGTTGCACAGATTGGGCGTGATGAACGAGAAGGAGGGCAGGCTGCCCGCGGCTATCGCGCGATCGAGGGCTCCCGCGAGCGGCACGTCGTTGACACCACATGCCGCGCGAACATTGATGTAGTAGGCCGCCGCGTTGTGTTTCACGGCGTACGCGCCACTCGACGACGTGTCGCAGTTGCTCGGCATCGACTCCATATACGAGCGCCAGGTCAGTCCGGCGTTGCCGATCTGCTCGAAGATCGAGTTGGCGCCGATCTTGTGTGCCGACGGACTTGCGTCATCGGTCACTCCAAACGTCGACCCGCCGGTTGCGGCGAGGTAGTTCGGTAGCGACGGGTGCGAGACCCCGTTGTCGTTCGTCGCCAATCCGCATTGCTTCGCGAGTGAGTTCTCAAACGGCGCGTTGCCGCTCCCGACGACAGAGTCGTAGCCCTTGTTCTCCATCCAGATCCACAGGACGTGGGTGTAGTGCGCGTGGCTGATGACTCCGCAGGGGCGACCCGCTGTCGGACCAACCGGGGGCGCCGGACTGGCGGTCCGGCGCGGCGCGGCTGGCGTGGGATTCGGCACGGCTGGCGTGGGATTCGGCACGGCTGGCGTGGGATTCGGCGCGGCTGAGGTGGGATTCGGCAACGCCGGTGACGAGGCTGCGACCGTCGCGGGCAGCGACACCCCTGCGGCAGAACTCGCGACTGGCACCGGTGCCGACCCAGAAGCGATCGAACTGGCGCGCGCCGCCGCAGATTGGTGGTGCGCAGTGCAGCCCGAGATCATCAGCACCAGACCCGCGGACAGGACGACACATCGAGCCCTGCGGTAGTCATTCACAGGCGCGGTGCCACGAGTCGTGACAACGTCGCTACGCGATGTCGTGGCCAGGTGACCGTCAGGCGAGCCCCGCCGAGGTCGGAGTCGCCGACGGTCCAGCGGCCATGCGTGGAAGACACGATCGCGTCGGCAATGGCGAGCCCGAGGCCAGCACCCTCGCTGCCGGTCTCATCGATTCGATGGAACCGATCGAACAGGCGCACTCGCTCCGCGGCGGGAATCCCCGGTCCGTCATCGGCGACCGTCAGCGCCACGTGGTTCGCCGTGCATGCGACAGTGACCGCGATACGACCAGGAGAACTCGCATAGCGGGTCGCGTTGTCGAGCAGAACCCCGATCAGGCGGTCAACCCATTCCGGCGCGGCTGCTACGTGCGCGAGATCCGGCCCTGTGAGATTGACGGTCAATTCGAGGTTTCGCGACTGCGCGACCGGCGCGAAGCGGTCGGCACATTGCCGCGCGACCGTGGTCACGTCAACAATCGCGGTCTCCGGTGCAGGCGGATGTGAGTCGAAGCGCGCGAGCCACATCATGTCTTCGACGATCCGACGCAGCCGCTGCGTCTCACCGGACACGCGTTGAAGCGCGTCCCGATAGCCGCTCGCTGTGCGCTCGGTCGCCAACGCGAGCCCGACTTCAGCTTCGACAACGGTCAAGGGCGTGCGCAGTTCGTGAGACGCATCGGCAGTGAACTCAAGCTGACGCAGTCGCGCTCGCTCGATCGGTTTCGACGCCGCGCGCCCAATAACGAACGCGCACACAAAGACACCGATCAGCAGAAACGGCGAAACTGCGAACGCCGATGTCAGGAGCACACTGCGCACGTGTGACTGCTGCAAGAGGCTCTCGGCAGCAATCAACTGAGACCCGTCCGGTCGGCGTAGGGAGCCGAACAAGAATCTACGACCGTCGATCGACGCGGTGCGCGGGAGCACCGGCAAGAGCGCTACCAGGCCGGCTGGAAGCTGTGGGGCGTCAGCGCTCGCAGCTGTGACGACGTTTGCTAGCGCTCAGTTGCCAGAAGTAGACGGGCGGATCATCAGCATCGTGCAGGGTGGTGCCTCGCGACCGCACCTCGCTCGTCGGTGAGTAGCTGGGCGTTGCTCAGTTGGGCAGCGATATGCGTGCTTGTTTCGTGCAGCAAATTCTTCGAAACGAAGAGCACAATGCCCGCGACGATCGCAAAGTAGCAGAGCGCAACAGCGAGCGTCGCGGCGAGGGCAACACGCAGGGCGCGCCGAATCGGAGCGGCTGGCTTCATTGTTGCGGAACTCGCACAGATCAATCGTCGCGCGCGCAACCTTACGGATGCCTGACAGGTATTGGCGCGACCAGCACTTCGTCCGAATCCACCTTCATCCAACTGTAAGGCGCTGGCGCTAGCGTCACGGTTATGCAGTTACGTAGGGACGAGGCCGTCGATTCGTCCAGGAGGGTCGACGTCCGTACCACGGGGGTGGAAGGGAATGCACGGCTGACCAGCTCGGCGGCCGTGCTCTTGCTGATCTTGCTGGCGGCGGAGGGCCTCACGCTGCCCGCGATTCACGCGCTGCTACGCCCCCATGTGTACATCGGGTTCGCGTTGATTCCGCCGGTGGCTCTCAAGGTCGGCAGCACTCTCTACCGCTTCACCCGCTACTACACGCGCGCGCCGGGGTACGTGGAAAAGGGACCGCCACCCGCAGTGTTGCGCGCGCTCGGTCCAGTCGTGGTGCTCTCGACCGTGCTGCTCCTCGCTAGCGGCGTGGCGTTGCTGTTCTTCACCGGATCCTGGCAACAGCGGATGCTGACGGTCCACAAGGCGAGCTTCGTCCTGTGGTTCGCGGCCATGACTGTGCACGTTGTCGCTCACGTCATCGAGACGGTCCAACTCGCCCCACGTGACTGGATTCCGCAATCGACTCGTTCATTGCCGATGGCCGTTGCCCGGCGATGGATCATCGCCGCCACCGTGCTCGCAGGTGCCCTACTCGGCGCCTGGGGTCTCGGCCATATCGGCGGATGGCACCGTGCCTGAGACGCTGCGGGCCCTCGCGCCGGCGCCCCGCGGGCCGACGGCCCGAGGGCGTGGCAGCGCGCCGCTCCCACGACGTGAGCCCAACGCCGCTGAGCGCTGCGCCCAACGTCGTGCTTGTCGGCGTTGCGCTCGGCGCCATGGCGGTGCTGCTTCTGTGGTGGCGCGGCACTCCGTATGTGCACGGCATGGGTGATTGGCTCACCAACGCTGGCCGGATCACCGGCTTGCTCGCTGGTTACACGATCGGCATCGTCCTCCTCCTGATGGCACGAATTCCGGCGTTCGAACGCGGTGTCGGTTCTGATCGACTTGCCCGCTGGCACGCCATCGGTGGCCGGTACACCGTCAGCCTTGTCGTCTGCCACGCCATGCTCATCGTGTGGGGATATGCCGTCACGGCGCATACCAATCCGGTTCACCAGACCGCCAGCCTGATCAGCAGTTACCCCGACATGGCGATGGCCACGGTGGCAGCCGGCCTCCTCGTCTTCGTCGGGGCCGTGTCCGCGAGAGCGGCACGGCGGCGATTGAGCTACGAGACCTGGCACTACCTGCATCTGTACACGTACCTGGCCGTGAGCTTGTCGTTCAGCCACCAGCTTGCTACCGGCGCGCAGTTCATTTCTGATCCGCTCGCCCGGCTGGCATGGAGCAGTTTCTACGTCGTGATCGGCGCGCTCCTCATCTGGCACCGGCTCTTCAGTCCCATTCGAAGCGCGTGGCGGCATCGCATGCGGGTCGTCGGTCTGACGACCGAAGCGCCAGGAGTCGTTTCGGTCTACATCTCCGGCGACCATCTCGACGAACTCGAGGCTCAACCCGGTCAGTTCTTTCGGTGGCGGTTTCTGACGCGTGAGCACTGGTGGGCGGCCAACCCATACTCCTTGTCGGCACCGCCGACTTCGGCGCTTCTCCGCATCACCGTGAAAGCACTGGGCGACCACAGCAGCGACCTCGCAGGCGTTCGCGTCGGGACCAAGGTGCTAGCCGAGGGTCCGTACGGCGGATTCACCGCAGCGCGCAGGAAGCGGCGAAAGGTCTTGCTGATAGCTGCCGGCGTAGGCATCACGCCGATCCGGACGCTATTCGAGACGCTTCCAGGTGGTCCGGGAGACATCACCTTGCTCTACCGCGTGAGCTCGCCAGAGAACGTTGTCTTCCAAGACGAACTCGAAGCCATCTCCGAGAGTCGCGGCCATCGGCTCTACTTCCTCAGCGGCCCGCGCGGCGGACCCGGCGACCCGCTGTCGGCCGGTCGCGTCGCCAAGGCCATACCCGACGTCCGACATCACGACGTCTATCTGTGCGGACCACCCGCAATGACCGAGGCGACGATTCGCACGCTGCGGCGGTGCGGCGTCCCGCGGCGCCGGATCCACCACGAATCCTTCGAGCTGTGACCCGCGAGTCGCGGCCATGAGACGCGCAGTCCTTTCGACGCTCGGCACCATGACCGCCATCGTCGTGTTGCTCGCCTTCAAGTCTGCACCGGTGCGGGTTGCCCGCCCACCATTCAGCTCGCCCTTGAACGCCAGCGAACCGCCAGTTTCCGACCCGCCGGCTACCTCACCCAACGTCAACTCGACAGCACCATCTAGCGCGACCGTATCCGTGGCATCGGGTGAACCGACGACGCAGCCGGTTGCGCCGACTACCAACGGATCCGCGACTCGGACACCAGCTACGACAGCCACCAAGACAGCGACGCAGCCGAAAGCGCCGGCGCAGCCGAAAGCGCCTAGTCGGTCCGCGGCACCGACAACGAAGGCTGCGAGTGGAACCTTCCTCGGGTCGAGCGCGCAGACGCGGTACGGCCCGGTTCAAATCAAGATCACATATGCCGCTGGCCGCATTACCGGGGTGGTCGCGGTGCAACTTCCGTCGGGTCGTTCTCGCGACGCCGAGATCAACAACTACGCCGTGCCGATTCTCGAAAGCGAGACCCTGGCGGCGCAAAGCGCGAACATCAACTCCGTGTCGGGTGCGACCTACACAAGTGACGGCTACGTGCGATCACTTCAGTCCGCTCTCGACGCCGCCCACCGATAGCCGCTATTTCGCGTAGAGCTGCCCATCGGAACCTTTGGCGATGCTGATCTTTCCCAGTCCTTGACTGGCCGGACCAACCTCGACTGCGCCCGTCTTGCCATTGAACTGCGAACCGTGGCACGGGCAGACGAAGATCCCATTCCCCTGGTCGTACTCGACGGTGCAGCCGGCGTGCGGGCACACGGCGTCGAAGGCCAGGAAGGTGCCGGTACGAGGTTGCAGCACTATTGCGGGATCGCCGGTCGCGGGATCGGTGAAGGTCGCCGCCCCCGCGACCGGAACGGCGCTCGCGGGGCCCAGCTTGGTTCCCGGCGGATGCGCGGCGGCAGTGGTCGGGCGCGTCGAGGTGGGTGACGGAGTGGACGCGTTCGACGCGGACGGCGAGCCAGCCGTCGGCGACGACGCAGTCGCGGTCGCGACGGAACTCGCCGGCGCGCTCGGGTCAGACCCAATCGAGGGTGCTCGTGCTGCGGCGGGCGAAGAGCTATGCAGAAGCCGACCGATACCGGCGATCGCACCCGTCCCCAAGGCGGCAACCGCTCCGGTGCCAAGCGTCAATGCAGCGACCAGACGGCGCCGATCCATATCGACATTCGTAGCCGCCTCGACATGCGCAGCCTTCTCGACTTCACGTTCGATGAACGGACACCCGACGGGAGCGCACGCGGTGTCACGGCGCGCCAAGCACCACCCGCCGTGGTAATGGCCGCAGATGTTCTGCACGGTCGCAAAGGGCAGCTGCACAGGAACGGACGCGGGACGCGATCGACGCACCGCCGCCAGATTCGCGATGAGCGCGTCGGCAGAGAACTGCCCACCGCCGCTCGCGATGAGCGGCAGCCATGCAAATATGAAGACGATGTCCGAACCGGTGTAGTACGGGTTGGTGTGGAAGCTCACCGCAAGGAACAAGTTCAACGAGATCAGCGCGCCACCAAGCGCCGCAATGCGCGTGAGTAAACCCAGAAGCGCCCCGACACCAATGGCGACCTCGCCGAGTGCAATGACAGTGCCAATCAGCACGGCGTGATGCGCGAGCGGTGTCAGGAGCGCATGAATCGGGCTGCGGCGTGACGCAGCCAGCATCTGGGCCTGGATGCCGGCTGGATTGGACGCACGGAAAAAAGACGGGTTCGCCAACTTCTGCAGGCCAGCGAAGCAGAACGTTAGTCCGAGGAACAATCGCAGCGGCAGCAGCGCCCAGCCGGCCAGCGCAGTTGCGGCCGGCGGTGGTCGCAACCATAACCAGCGCGCCTGATCGGTTCTCGGCAGCGCCTGCAGCTGCGGCGGCTGGCGACGCACACGACCCACGAACTGGCTCCCTTCCACGAGCGCACCGGTGCAACCAGCATGCAAGAGGTTCCTTGCGGTCGCGTGACGATCCCGCGGGTACTTGGGCGGAACGTCTCAGAACAGCTTGCGAGACTTCCACCAGCACGTCACGGACTTGTCACAAAACCCACGTAGCCTCGGGTGGGGTTAACGGAACGAATCGACAGGAGCACAGGTGCGTCGGAATCGAATCGCGGGACGGCCGGCGATCCTGCCCATCGTGCTAGCACTCTTGATCGTATCGGCAATCGGCGGGTGGACTCTTGGTGCGCAGTGGCGACCACCGCGCGGTGCGCTCTGCCAAACCAATAGAACAACCGCAACCCTTCCGACGAAGCTGATGGTGATCGTCGGCGAGAACGAGAGCCAAACAGACGTCAATAGCACCGCTGCGTCGTTTGAACAGACCGTGCTCAGCAAGCAGTGTGGGTCGTTGCGCGACATGCACGCCATCACCCACGGCAGCGAACCCAACTACATCGGCATGACCTCGGGAACCTATCCCAGCTGGGCGTTGTGTGACCAACCTCCCAACACGGCCGACGCCGATTGTGCGCAGTCACCATCGAGCCTCATCAGCGGATCAAATCTGTTCAGTCAACTCTCCGCGACATATGGCGCAACGGGCTGGCGGACGTACGCCGAGAGCATGCCCACAGCGTGTAGTGCCGTTGACGGCACCAAGTACAAGGCGAGCACCGGGCAGATCCGTTACAAGTACGTAGCCCGCCACAACCCTGCCGTCTACTACCGCGACCTGCCCTCCTGCGCTACAAACGATGTCGCACTTGGCAATTCGCGCACGATGAAGGGTGCCTTCTACTCAGACGCGCAAGCAGGCAAGCTGCCGAAGGTGAGCTTTGTCATTCCCGACAACATCGACAATGGCCATGACACGACACTGACCGCCTACGACGAGTTCCTTTCGCGCACGCTGCGCTTCCTCCAGACCACACCTGACTACCTAAGTGGTGCTCTGGAGATCATTGTGACGTTCGACGAAGGCAGCGTTGCCCGTGGCTCGCACGCCTCAACCGGCGAGGACTGCTTGAACCCAGAGCCTGCGTCATCAGCTTCTTCATGTCTGATGGCTGCCTGGGTTGTCGGCCGGTACGTCCCGAACGTTTCTGACCCGCGCTTCGAAAGTCACTACTCGGTTCTGAAGACCATCGAGGTCTGGGCTGGGCTGCCGCTTCTCGGGCATGCCGCGGACGCTAACACCCTCGCGATCGACCCTCGGCTCATCCCCACGGCCGCGCCGGGCTAGCGGAGTCATGCGCGCCACGGCCACGGAGCGTCAGTCGGGTTGCTGCAGGCGGTAGCCCGCTCCACGAACGGTGAACAGGAGCGGCTCAAGACCGGCCCGGTTGAGTTTACGGCGAAGGTAGCCAACGTACACGTCGACGACATTGCTGCCGGCGTCGAAACCGTATTCCCACACCTGATTCAAGATTCGTTGCCGAGTCAGTACATGGGTCGGGCTCCGCATGAAGAGTTCGAGCAACGCCCACTCGCGTGGCGCCAACTCGATCCGCTGCCCGGCTCGCCACGCTACCTTCGTCAGCAGGTCAAGGCGCAGGTCGCCGACGACAAGCTCGGTAGTCGTGGGTTGAGCTGATGTGCGCAGCGCGGCGCGCACTCGCGCAAGCAGCTCTTCGAACACGAACGGCTTGGTCACATAGTCATTGGCCCCGAGATCAAGGCCGCGAACCTTGTCACCCACGTCCGAGCGGGCAGTGAGGATGATCACCGGTACATCGGATTGGCGCTGCCGAATGCGCTGCAATACACCAGCTCCTGAGCCGTCGGGAAGGCCGAGATCCAAGAGCACGAGGTTGAGATCTGCGTCCATGGCTTCGGCGTACGTATTGGCTTCGACGGCGTTCGTCGCCACGGACGTGACGTACCCCTCGGCGCGCAGACCCTTGTCGAGGAAGGAGGCGATCCGCGGGTCGTCCTCAACGATCAAGACGTGCATCAGATCTCCTCGATGCTGCGCACGAGACTGGTCGGAAGCACCATGGCGATGCGCGCTCCGCCGAGCCGGGACTCGCCAACAGTGACCAGGCCGCCGTGCGCTTCGGCCACCGCGCGCACGATGGCAAGCCCGAGGCCCGATCCATCTTGGTCCCGCGCGCCGGGGCGCGCAAACCTCGCGAGCACCGCTTCTCGCTGCGCGCTTGGAATGCCCGGCCCCGAATCTTCGATGGCGAATGTCAGAGTGCCTGCTGCGTTGTCGAGCTCACACGCGATCTCGACAGTATCGCCCGGCGACGTCACTCGAACGGCGTTGTCCACCAGATTGAGTAGGGCTCCTCGCAGTTTGGCGACATCGGCACTCACGACAACGTCTGGAATCGCGGCAAGCACCCAGTTGCGCGGAGCCAGCACCTGGCATGCCGAGTGCAGATCGGCAAGGAAGGCGCGCGCATCGATGAGATCGGGTGACAAAAAGTCGGGCTCCATCGCACGGCCGAGCAGCAAGAGACGCTCGACGAGCGCTCGCATATGGTCGAGCTCGTCAAGCACCAGCGTCACCGTCTCGCTCACAACCTTGGGGTCCGCAATCTCGCCGGTGTGCTTCAAAACATCGAGGTGCCCACGCGCGACTGTCAGTGGCGTTCGTAGTTGATGCGACACATCTGACAACAATCGCCGTTGACTTGTCATAGCCCGATCGATGCGCTCAAGCATCGAGTCGAAAGTGGTTGCCAGCTGACCCACCTCGTCATCGATCCCTTGGTCGCCGAGCCTGCGGTCGAGCGCACCACTGCCGATGTCAGCTGCGGTAGTGGTGATGCTCCCTACCGTCCGGAGCAAACGGCGCAACAACAGGTACGCACTCGCGACACCCGCCAACAGGGCGATACCGGCCTCGGCTGCCGACAGCGCGAGAACGCGCGACCGCTGGCCCTCGTCGGCGGCTAAGTCGATTGCGGCGAGGAATGTTCCGGTCCGCCGGCCGCCGACGACAATCGGCGCCACGAGGAACTCGGTCAGAGCTCCATCGATGTGTACGGCTCTGGTGAACGTCTGTGCCGGTGGACTGCTGAGCCACTGCGTGACCCGTGAATCCGAGAGCAAGACCGTCGACCCAGGAGTTGCTACCCGCGCTGCCGGCAGGCTGACAACCAGCACCGTTCCAGCCGGTAGCGCGCGCGCCTGCAAGTAGCTGACAGTGAAGCCTTGCAGGTCGCTGTTTTGTGGGCGGGCCGCCGCAGCCGCGGTGTAGGAGCGCAGCTCGCTGGTGAGCGTTCGTGCGCCGAGGGTCTGATAGCTCGTCGCGAACTGTTTGACGAAGACGATGACAACCGCTCCGAGGACGACGAACAGCACGAGCGCGTGGAAAGCTGCGAGCCGGGCAGCGGTGCCCAGGCGCCGGCGATGCAGCTGCGGAGGCCGTGCCGAGTGCGCATGCCGGCCGGACCGCGCCGCCATCATGAATCCGACTGTGAGGCTCCGCTGGTGCCGCCGTCGTCGTCGTGGTGACTGTGGCTCGCCGATGGAGACCATGACGGTGTGCCTGGCGGCTGCCATGGGGACGACGACGGTCTGGGGCTGCGTGAGGGGTCGTCTTCCGACCAGGTGTCTGTCGCCTGCGTCGGCGACGAGTCCGGCGTGGGCATGACCGTAGGGATGGTTACGGCGCGAGGCATCGTGGGTCGGCGTCGAGCCATCATCGCTACGCCTGGTCGCGTTGGGTGTCTGAGTCGAAGGACTGGGCACGTCGGCCTGCCCGGCGGTCGCGTTGACGTCGTCGGACTCGTCGAGTACCTGGACCGGATGGGTCGGATACACGAACGTCAATGCTGGTTCCTGAAGCGGTGCAGTCACACCTGAACTCGTGCTGGTTGGAGTAGGACCACCAATATCGGCCGCGGCGGGTATCGAGACTCCCACTCTGGTGCCGCTGGCGTACGCGATCGCGATCGCGGCGCACAGCACCGCAACGGTCCCCGTTACCGGACCCGCCCACGCACTAATTCGATGTGTTAGCACGCGCTAGATCCCGCCGCCTGGGGAGGCTCGGCGCCGACCGCGCACTCGCCTCGGTGGAGTCCATGTCGACGAGTTTCCCCCAAGACCGACACCGTTGCCAGCGGCGACTGGGACCTGCACCAGCGACAGCGCCCGCTCGGGACACGCCGCGACCGCACTCGCGGCCCGCCGAAGGTCGCGGCCCGACAGCGCCTCGGCCGTCTCGACACCCACAAATCCCCACGCATCGAGGGTCAGCAGGTCGGGCGCCCGCAGTACGCAGATCCCGTGCCCGTCGCACACCGCCGGGTTGACGATGAGGCGCGCGCGAGGGTGCTTCATCGCAACTCGCCGACGCGGGTGGCGTCGGGCAGGGGGAACCACCCGGCAACGCCACGGCCGCACGGCAGCCCCCGCAGGTGAAGCCGCAGGTCAGCACTGAAGACCTCGAGCGCACTCTCGAGCAGGGCAACCGCGCCGTCCGGGTGGGCGCACGCCCCACGCCGGGCGATCGAATGTGCGAGTTCATGCGACCGCCGCACATCTCGCCGGGTTGCCCGGCCCTCGACGATAGCGCGTAGATCGACCGCCAATTTGGGCAGACCGAACACGCACGACCCGCACTGGCCCGCACTTTGGGCAGCGAGATAGTCGAGCAAGCGCACGGTGACCTCGAGTCCGCACGTATCGGCTGGCAGTGGCGCGATGAGTCCGCAGCCGAGATTCACGCCTGCGCGGCGCAGCACGGCTCGGTCGACCGGGGCGTTCCACGCTGAGTCGCCGCTGATCCACCGCCCGCCGTAGCCGCCGACCAGTACTGCCTGCGGCCGGCGATCCAGCCCACCATGGTCGACCAAGACGGTGCCGATCGTGACCGGCGCGCTGACCTCGACAACGAGTCCGGGGCTGATAACGTCACCCGCGAGCGTGAGCAAGGTCGAACCCGGCGTACCCAGGCTGCCTGCGCTCGTGAACCAGTCGGCACCGAAACGCCCGATCAGACCGAGGTGGGCCAGCGTTTCGACGTTGCTGACAACCGTCGGCCGCCCGTGGATTCCGCTGGTGGCCGCCGGCAGCGACCGGCGGCGGGGCACCGCGGCGCCTCCTGAGAGCGCCGACACGATGGCGCTCGACTCGCCGGCCACGAAGCCACTAGCGCACGTCGTCACCACGATTCCTGGCATACCCGGAAGCTGGTTCCGCTCGCGCACCGCCTGCATCACTGACGAATAGGTGGCGCCAGTGTCTTCGTGTAGGTAGACCACAATCTGGTGGGCTCCGACGGTGGCGGCTGCCAAGGATGCGCCGTCAAGGACGAGGTGCGGGCGGTAGCGCAACAGCAGCGCATCCTTCCCACTCGCTGGCTCGCTCTCCGAACCATTGACCACCATGACGGGAACGCCGGATGCACGCAGCGCAGCCCTCAACTTGTCGACGAGCGGAAACTCACCACCGCCACGACCCACCAGTCCACTTGCCGCAACGCTGCTCATCACGCTTTCACGCGCGCTATCGGTATACGGCAACGACAGAAGACCAAGGCGCTCGCAATGCTCGACGAGACTCTCGCGGCCCCGCGGCCCGGCGAGCAGTCGGGTGCCATCAGCTCCCAGTGCGCCGACGGCTCGCGGTGATCGACCTGGCGCGGCGACAAGCTCGAATGCGGGCGCGGTCATGACGACGATCGCGAACTGCCGACGGGATGCGACGGCGTGGAGTCAGGGAGCACTGCCTCGCGAGAGGTGACCGGCGTCCGACCTAGGCTCGTGCGCCCGAACACCCGCGTCACACCAACCGCTGCAACCAGTAGACCGGTTGCCAGGTAGAACATCCGTAGTCGTGGGGTGTCTGTTCCGGCGCTAACGCCGTGGAACCAGACCAGCGCGAACGTCGGCAATGCCAGCAGGTGTACCCGCCGCCATTGCCGCCCGACTGCGCGCCCGCCCACTCGCGCGGTCACTGACACGGCCATCAGGCCGTACAGCGCGAAAACGCCGAGGGAAACCGCGGTCGGTCGGTAGGTGGCCTTCCACGGCACAACGACAGCGAGCCACTTGACTCCCGCGTAGCGATCGAGAACCAAGGCCACGATGTGCGCACCCACGAGCGCAACAACGGCGACTCCCATCGCCGCGTGCAGTCTGAACTGCTCCTCCGCGTGCGGCCAACGGAAACGGTGCCGCCACGGGTGTCGAAGCCACATGCCAAACACCACGAGGACGACGAGGGCGAGGTAAGCGGCCAATCCGCACGCGCGTCCGACGATCCACGGGAAGTACCGGTTGTGAACCACCGGCAGCGCGAACCGCATGACGAGATAGCCGCTCGTGACGCTCAGGCAGAACGCCAGGCTTGCCGCGATCCAGTCGAACCGTCGTGGGTGGTATTGCCTCACGCGCGCCGCCACTGGATGTACTGCTCGAGAGCGGCGCTGAACTCGGGATTGCCGTCCGTTGTGACCCAGCACGCCGCGGTCAGTTCGGAGCGGACGACGTCGGCGATCGCGTCGCGCCCTTCGAGGAACAGCGTCTTGGCGGCGACCTCCGCGTCAGCCACGTCATCACCGACGACGGTGACGGCACCCAAACCGGCACCACCGGGAAGGCCGGTACGTGGGTCGATGAGGTGATGCACGTCGGAACTCCCCGCCGTCCAGCGCCGAATGCGCACCGATGACGTCGCCACCGCGCGATCCGAGACCGCGAGGACGGCGATTGGCTGGTCCGGATTCAGCGGATCCTCGACCCCGATCCGCCACGGACCGCCGTCCGGAGCCGCACCGGCCGCGTAACAATCGCCGCCCGCTTCCACGAGGAAGTCGTCGGTATGTTCGCGAACGGTTTCGACCGCCCAACGGACGGCCAGGCCTTTGCCGATGCCACCGAGATCGACGCGGTAGCCGCCCAAGTGCACGAGGCCACGTCGCTGGTGGAATCGGGGCTGCCACTCCGGTAGCTCCGGCCTGGCGTGCGCTGATGGCGTGCGAAGAACAACATCGCCGGCTTCGAACGCCAGACTCTGCGCGTAGCCGAGGCGGCACAGGTCGTCGTGCACGCGAGGGTCGAATCGGCCACCGGTGCGCTGGTAGGCGTCAGCTGCTGCGGCCAGCGCCTGGAAGCAACGTGGCGAAACGGCGATCCACTCGGCAGGCGCTGCGTTGGCCTTCATCAACGCACTAGTGGGATCGAAACGACTGCATTGCGATTCGACGTCGCGGAATACCGCCAGCGCTCGGTCGACGGCCGACTCGAGGCATACCCGGTCGTCCCCAACAGCAGTGATCGAGATGTCGGTCGCCATCGCACGGGCCCGCCCGACTACCGGGGTGACCGAGGCGTGCACGGTCCCCTGGCCGTTACGGCTTTGCACCCGATGCCCCCGTGGTGGCGTGCACGGGCGGAGGGGCCGGCGCTGGCGCTTGGGCCGGCGCTGGGGCTGGGGCCGGAGCTGGGGCCGGTGGTGGTGCTGGGTTGACGACCGTCGGCTTCGCGACCGCAGCCGACGTGGGGACTGACGGCTTGGCGGCCGCTTTTGTCGGGACGGCGATGCGTGGAACGGCGGCGGGTTTAAGTGCGGCAGTACCGCTGGTCGACTTCGGACGAGTCCCTGGCACGGTGGCCGGGCCAGGGGCAGGTGCACTGGTGGTAGCCGTGACAGCGAGCGAACTCGCGGCTTGTGGGCTCGACGGGTGCAGTGCCAGCGTGATGGCCGCGAGTACCTGCCGATCGGCGGAGAGCTGCTGGCGCAGTTGCTCAAGAGCGGCGAGTTGGCCGCTCTGATCGGGCGCGGCCGGTGCAGCACTCTTTGCGGTCAACTCAGCGTTGACCCATGCGCCGGCCGCTCCGGTTCCGAGGAGCGCGACCGACGTCACGGCGAGTGGCGGTAGCACGCGACGACGCCAACGCCGTTGCTGCAGGCCACGAAAGGCGACCGCCCGAGTGCTGCGCACCCGAGCCTGCTCAGCAACGAAAGCCTCGGACAGCGCACCTTGCGGCGCGCCAATCGGCATGGTCGGCTCAGTGTTCGAAGTATCACGTTGGTCAGTCATCGCCACCTCGATTCGTTGGACGTGGCGATGGTGACTGCGTGCTTTGCCACGTTGGAGTAGAAGCTGTCGGCGTTGATTGCGCAGACTGCTGGCCGGCAGACGACCTGCTCAGGGACTCGGACGGCGATGGCTGCCGGATCTGGTGCGTCGGCGCCGGCGCTGCGGGCGGAGGCTGGCCAGCGTGCAACTTCGCGAGAAGCGCTTCGTCGGCGGCCAACCGCTGTCGCGCGATCGCGAGTTGGCTTTGCGCCTGTGCGAGGAGGTCGGCGAGATTCGGTGCTGCCGCCGGGGTCGCCGCACTTGCGCTGAGTTGGGCAAGCTGAGTTTGGGCTGACGCAATCGCGATGTCGAGCTGAGAGCTCTCGTCCGCCAACTGCTGCACTGCCTCAGTAGGGCCGGGTCCGGAGACCGCGACCGTCGTAGCTGCTTGTGGCGCCGGCACCTGAGAGACGGCGATCGCGGCGCCCGCAACGCCCCCGCCTAGGGCGATCATCGCGAGTACTCGAGTTGCACTCTTCATCTGGCTCCTCCCGCATTTGCCACATCGAGCATCGGCAGGAGACGGTGACCAGACGGTAAGGCGCAGATGAGAGTTCACTCACGAAGCAGCCATTGAGCGTTACCCGTTGGCAGCGACGCCGACCCGGTGACCTTGCGCGTCGGCGAAGACACCGAAGCTGGTGCCGGGGACGTGCTGGGCGGGCTGAATGATTTTGCCGCCGAGCTTTTCCGCCTTCGCGAGGGTGGCGTCGACATCCTCGACTCCGACGAAGAAGAGCACCTCGTCCTCGGCGCTTTGGCGCGGGCTAATCGCCACGTAGGTGCCACCCTCGGCTCCAGTGTCGATGAACGTGTAACCAGGGAACGCGCCCTCAGAGGCGACCTTCCAGCCAAAGAGCTCGGCGAAGAAGGCGCGGGTCGCGTCGGGGTCAGCGGAACGGATCTCGGCGTGAATCACGGGATGGGCCATGACGATGCTCCTCAGTCGATGAGTCGTACGGGGTCTTTCGAGGTGGAGGCAACTCCACGACGAACGAGCGTTGCCGAAATCGACAGGTACGCGCCACCGGCACTGTCGGGTGATAATCACCTGATGCTCGACGCGACGATGCGCCACCGGATCGGCGAAGTCACCCTGACAGTCCTTGGAGCCGACGGCCTGCCGTTACACGACAGGGTGGTGACAGTCGCGCAACAGAGTCACGCCTTCTCGTTCGGCAACATCGCCTTCGATCTGGTGGGGCTGGTCGCCGGCCCAGAGCAGGTGGACGCCGAGACGGTGGCCGACTTCGGCGGGCGATCACACGCGGAACTCGATCGACTGGGCAGCCAGTGGTTGGGCTTGTTCAACACGGCGACCCTCCCGTTCTACTGGGGCAGCTACGAACCTGCGCGCGGGCATCCCGACGTCCACCGACTCACCCAGACCGCGCAGTGGCTGGCCGATCGCGGAGTTACCGTCAAGGGTCACCCCCTCGTCTGGCATACCGTGCAACCACCCTGGTTGTTGCCCCTGCCGCTCGATGAGGTCGAGCGACTCCAGCGCGAGCGGATCCGCGATCTGGTCGGCGGTTTCGCCGGTCTTATCGACGTGTGGGACGCGATCAACGAAGCCGTGATCATGCCCGTCTTCGAGAACGGCGACAACGCCATCACCCGTCTCGCTTGGGACCGCGGACGCATCTTCATGGTGCGGATGGCGTTCGAAGCGGCCCGCGCGGCGAATCCATCGGCGACGTTGGTGCTGAACGACTTCGACCTCTCCACTGCCTATGAGTGCTTGATCGAGGGTGTGCTCGAAGCTGGGATCGGGGTCGACGCGATCGGGCTTCAGACGCACATGCACCAGGGCTACCGGGGCGAGGAGTACATGGAGCGGATGCTCGACCGCTTCGCAAGGTTCGGCCTTCCCCTACACATGACCGAAAGCACGATCGTGTCTGGTGACCTGATGCCAGCGGAGATCGAGGATCTCAACGACTACCAGATCACCGACTGGCCGACGACACCCGAGGGCGAGGCCCGCCAGGCCGACGAGATCGTCCGGCACTACCGGTCACTCGTTGCGCACCCAAGCGTGCAGGCGATCAACTACTGGGGGCTGACCGATGACGGGTCATGGCTCGGCGCCCCGGTCGGCTTCGTGCGCAAGGACGGCAGCTTGAAGCCGTCGTACCTAGCCCTGGAACAGTTGATCAAAGGCGAATGGTGGGTGCCACCGACGCCGATGCGCACCGACCCTCAAGGCAGGATCCGCGTTCGAGGTTTCTACGGTGACTACTCGGTCTCTGTCGGCGGCGGCGAAGCCTCGTTCGCTGTGTCGCCGGGAAGTACCGCGGCCACGGTCCGCCTGAGCGATCCGCCCCCGAGCAGGTAGCCGACTGGGAAGGCGTGTAGCCGCCCTCGGCTCAGCAAGCCCCAAACACCGTTGCGCACGTAGAGCGTCACGAAGACCGCGACTGCACCGAGGATGATCAGGTACCACTCACCGAGACTCGCCAGCTGCCTTTGCAGTTCCCAGAAAATGATGGCGCCGACGATCGGTCCCTCGATCGAACCCATGCCGCCGATCACGACGATGAAGATCATGTACGCGGTGACCTGCACGCTGTACGCCGAGTCGGGCTCCACCCGCAGTGTGTGCAGCGAAGTCAGTGCACCGGCCGCCCCAAAACCCGCAGCTGCCGCGACATACACCAGCCTCTTCGATCGCTGCACTTTGACGCCAAGAGTCGATGCCGCCGTCGGCGCATCACGCACGGCTCTCAACGCCAGGCCGAGCCGCGACCTCATGACGACGTACGTAGCCGCAATCGCGAGCGTCATCACGCCAAGGGCCATCCAGTACACCAGCCGGTTCCGCAGCGTCGCATCGATGTTCGACATCTTGTGCAGTGAGACGCCGGAGCCTTTTCCAAGACTGTGGACCTGCGTCGTGAAGAGCTTCGCCACTTCGGCGACCACCCAGGTCCCGATCGCGAAGTACCCGCCGGCAAGACGAAAAACGAGATAGGACGTCGGGAGGGCGAGCACCGCACACACCGCGGCTGCGATCGGCACCCCGAGAAACGGGTTCACGCCGTTGTTGTTCGTGAACCACACCACGGCGTAAGCGCCCGCGCCCACGAACGCCTGCTGGCCGATCGACACCATGCCGCCGTAGCCAGCCATGAGATTCCACATCGTGCCGAGCACGGCGAAGGTGTAGAGCTCGACAAGGTCGTACGTCGTCACGCGTGAGGCGCCATACGGCAACAAAGCGAGCAGGGCCACCAGGATCACGCCTGCTCCGACTGTTACACCAACCGGCCGACCGCGCCGGTGGATCGCGGACGCAGCGAGGGAAGGCGCGGTATCGACAGTTGCGCCGTCGGCGGTCATGCGGTCACCGCCTTGGGCAGGAAGCCCTGCGGCCGTAACGCTAAGACAGCTAGAAAGACCAGATGCCCGGTGAGAATGCCGTACGCGGGCGAGAAGACCTGCGCTCCGACGGTCTGGGCGACGCCGAGCGCGATGCCGCCGAGCAAGGTCCCCCACAGCGATCCGAGACCGCCGATGATGACGGCCTCGAACGCGAAGATGAGCAGTGCCGGGCCAGCCGTCGGCGTGAACGACGTGCGCATACCGAGCAGAATTCCGGCGACCGACACCGTGGCGAATGCAATCGCCGTCGCCAGGCTGTAGATGTGCCGGTTATCGATACCCATGAGCTGCGCGGCCTCTTGGTCGTCGCTAGTCGCCCGCATCGCCCGGCCCGTCGACGTGCGAGACAGGAACAACTGCAGCGCGACGAGCACCAGCACACCGACGCCGAAGACGAGTAGCGAAAACCAACCGACCGACAGCTGACCGTTGATCCGCAGGCTCGCGGTCGCCAGTGAGCCGATGCGCAATGCACGGTTGTCTGCCGAGAACACCTCCTGCAGACCGTTCTGCAAGATGATCGAGACTCCGAAGGTCACCAACAAGGGCGCAAGCGCGCTCAGCTGAAGGCTGCGCTGCAGAACTCCGCGTTGTAAGAGGTATCCGAGGGCCGCCATCGCCGGGACGACGATCAGGAGCGTGACAAACGGCGCGAAGTGCAGACTGTCGACCAGCGCCAGCGCACCAAAGGCGGCCATGATCGACAGGTCGCCGTGCGCCAGGTTCACGACACGCATGACTCCGAACATGAGAGACAGTCCGCACGCGAAAAGGGCGTAGAGACCCCCGAGCAGGATGCCTTGGACGAGCGCATTGGTTACGACCATGCCGACCCGTTCTCAGACACCGAAGTATGCCGCTGCAATCTGCTCATGGGTCAGGCTGCCCGCGGTCCCTTCGAGGACCGTTCGACCTTCCAACAGGCACTGGATCCGATCCGCCACCCGCAGGGCCTGCCGCACGTCCTGCTCGACCAACAAGACGGTGGTGCCGCTTGCGGCGATCTCCGGCAGCGCGCCGTACAACTGCTGGACGACGACGGGCGCAAGACCGAGCGAGACTTCGTCGAGTAACAACAGGCGGGGGTTGCTCATCAGGGCGCGACCGATGGCGACAGCCTGTTGCTCACCCCCAGATAACCGTCCGGCCAACCGCGACCGCAGTCCGGCAACGAGCGGGAACAACCGGCAGACTGCGGCAACGTCCCATGGGCCGCGCCGGCCGCTGTACGCCCCGACGAGCAGGTTGTCGTCGACAGTGAGGCTCGGGAAAAGCCGGCGGCCCTCGGGCGCCATCGAGATGCCCATCGCCACCCGTCGGTGTGCACGCAACGCTCCAACCGCCTGGCCGTCGAACATCACCTCGCCGCGCGCCGGACTCAGCAAGCCGGCGATGGTCTTGAGGAGGGTCGACTTCCCCGCGCCGTTGGCACCGATGACCGCTAGGGTCTCCCCTTCGCGAACCGCGAGGCTCACGTCAAACAGCGCCTGAAAGTCGCCATAGCAGGCGTCGACGTGGTCGACCGAAAGCAGCGTCACCTGGGTCAAGCCCCCTCGACGTCGATGCTGCTGCCGAGATACGCGCTACGCACGAGCTCGTTGCGCAGCACCTCGTGGGGATCACCGATAGCGAGCATCGTGCCGTAGGTGAGGCACATCAACCTGTCCACAACCGCAAGTAGTGCGTGCACGATGTGTTCGATCCAGATGACCGCGACCCCGCGGTCACGTAACCCACGCACCGTTTCGACGAGCGCCGGCAGCTCCTGGTCGGTCAGGCCACCGGCGACCTCGTCAAGCAAGATCAACTGCGGATCCGTCGCCAGCGCGCGTGCCATCTCCAGTCGCTTGCGCGCAAGCAGTGGCAATCCCCCGGCCCGCGCGTTCGCAACGGGTAGCAGTCCAGTTGCGTCGAGAGCCTCGTACGCCAATCGAAAACCGTCGCCCCGGCGTCCGGATCCCAGTTCTGCACCGACCAGCACATTCTCCAAGACGGTCATGCCTTCGAACGGTGCCGGCACTTGATAGGTGCGCGCGATGCCCGCCACACACCGCTGGGCGGCGCCCAAGCGGCTGATGTCGCGACCGGCGAAGTGCACCGAGCCGCTGTCGGCCGCGACGACACCGTTGATGAGGTTCAGCATCGTCGACTTGCCCGCTCCGTTCGGGCCGACGACGCCTAGGGCCTGCCCAGCCCGCACTTCGAACGACAGGTCGGCGACCACGACGAGCTGGCCGAATCGCTTGGCCAGCCCGTCGACGACCAGAAGTGCGGGCCCATCGGTCACGCCAGGGCCTCGACCGTTCCGCCGGCAGGGATCTCCGGGTGCTGCTTGTTGGTGACGATGATCAGGTCATATCCGGTGCTCGACTTGCGCCACTGACCACCGACCAGCGGTGTCTTCGTAACGTTCGGAACCGGGCCCGACGTCCAGTCAAGTGGTCCGACAACCGTCGACAGCTTGAGCGTCTTCAGTGCCGACGCGACCGCCGCCTTGTCAGTTGACCCGGCCTTCGCCACGGCGGCACTGGCGACCTCGAACATCGCATGCACAAACCCAATCGGTTGGGTCCACTGCTTGCCGGTGGTCGACGTGTAAGCGGCGGCGAGGTCCTTAGCTGTCTGCTTCGTCAGCGAGCTGGTGAATGGGTGGCTTGGGCTCCACCACACTTCGCTGCCAAGGTTTTGCCCGGTGTCGCCGAGCGCCTCGATTGACGACGGGAACAACAAGGCCTTGCCGATCGTCGCGATCTTCGGCTTGTAGCCCTGCTGCACTGCCTGCTTCCAGAACGTGGTGAAGTCGGGCGGGATCGGCACACCCAGCAGTACGTCGGCGCCGCCGCTCTTGAACTTCGCGATCTGCGCAGAGAAGTCCTGGGTGCCGTCGGGGTAGTGACCTGGGTCGATGATGGAATATCCGCGTTTGGCCACGACCGGCCCGAAGCCGTTCACCGCGTCGCCCCATGCATTTCCGTCGGGGTCGTTTGGCCAGATCGCGCCGCTCTTCTTGTTGGTGGTCACTGCATCCCACATGTCGAGGTAGACCGCCTCGACGTCCTCAAGACCCCAGAAGAAGTGGTACGTCCATTTGAAACTGGTGCTGCCGGGCTTGCCCCCGCGGCCGATGAAATACGGCTGCCAAGGGGCAACCGTGGAGATGCATGGAACGCCGTTTGCCTCGCAGGCGTCCGCGACCGGGTTCACCGTGTCAGGCGTAGACGCGACGAGCATGAGGTCGACGCCCTCCTTGAGGATCAAGTCGTTGGCTACCTCACCACACCGCTTGGAATCTGACTGGCTGTCCTTGACCGACACCTGAACGCCGTAGTGGTCGGACCCCACAGCGAAGGGGTTTGCCTTGAAGTAGTTCGTTAGCGCAGTCACGACAAACGAGTCGGCTTCGCCGAAGGCAGCGAGCGACCCGGTCTGCGGGCTGACGTACCCGACCTTCAGCATCTTCGTTGCCACAGCAGCGGGCTGGGAGGCCGCCGCTGAGCTGGCTCCCCCCGCCGCCGCAGAACTGGTCCCCGCTCCTGTCGTCGCCGAGGTGCTCGCCGCGGCACTCTTCTTTGTACTGCTGCTGCAGGCGTCGAGCAGGGTGGGCGACGCGAATGCCGCCGCAGCGAGGCCACCGATCTTCAGGAACGATCGCCGGTCAAACCGGTTGGCGTCAGGTGACATGTGTTTGCTCCTCGTCTACAGGCCTGTGCCGGACGCGGACCGGCTCCCGTCGAGCGCGGCGTGCAAGACACGGCGAATGCCGACCTCGTCGGCATGCCGAGGGGTGGTGACGTGGGCGCGCGCTTTCGAGCGCGTTCATTGCCCCGGGCTTAGTCACCCGGCCGGAGGCTTTCGCTGATCCATCGACCAGATCTCCCCGCCCGTGACTTTGTTGGTCTAGACGTCTAAAGCCGATTCGTATGCGCGCACCGACATGAGGGGGAACGTATAGGTGGTGCCATTGCTCGTCAACGCACGCAAGCGGAAGTAAGGGTTCTCATTTCCGCCATCGACGCGTCAAAGAAGCGGGCGGTCAGGATCACGAATTGGTAACAGAGAAGTGAGCCCAATCGACCTTGTCGCGCAGGGCATCACGTGCCGTCAGGAACTAGGTCGCTGCGGTACATCCACTCAAGATGAGGAGAACCGAGGAGTGCCGCGCCGAGCAGAGCCGCCTGTCAGAGTCGAACTGACGACCTACGCATTACGAGTGCGTTGCTCTGCCAACTGAGCTAAGGCGGCGAGCCGGCCTCGGCCTGTAGAACGCGACCTTGGGACGACCCCGAGAGTCTAACGGGTCGGTTCGAGGCTACGAAGCGGGCGATGAAGCACCCGGTGCTGGTGCTGAGCCGTTAGGAGGCGCGCTCGACTGCGGCGGCGGCTGTAGGCCGAGCATCGAGTAGAGCCTCGACTCCACGTCACCGGTTTCAAGCGCGGGTTGGGCGACGCCCCCTGCGGTGACATCGATCACACCGCACCCGTAGTCGCGAAACACCAGCGGTTGATGCGACACCTCGAAGGTGACGGTGTAAACCGGGTCGCTCCCCGCGCAGGCTGGGTCGCCGGTCACGATCACGTCCGAGAGCTGCGCGTAGAGCGCGTTCAACGCCGACGCCAGCACGTGTGCGCGTGATGAGTCCCAGGTGTGGGTCTGCGCGGCCGCGTCGCTATGGCGGTAGGTCACCGTAACCGCGGCGGCGTCCGCAGGTACTTGTTCAGCGGAGGTGCGCAGAGGCCGCAAGGTCGCCTGCGCGGACACCCTCACTCCGACCCCGGTGCCTTGTGGCACGACATCGACCGAGAGCTGGGGAGCTCCATAGCTGGAGGTCTCCGCACCAGCAAAGTCGACACCCCGCGACTCGACCGTGTCACTGCCGGCGGTGCCGCTGCTTCCCGTCGAGGTTCCGTTCACAACCAAGCCAGCCGGTGGATGCGCCATGACGGAGGCAATGACCGAGTCCATCGTCCCCGCCACCGTGAAAAATCGCTCTGCGACGACCGAGTTCGCCGTCGGAGGCACGGACGCCAACGGCGCTGGTGCAGTCGCCAATGGGCTAGCACCTACCGGCAGGTTCACCTCGGCAACCATTTGATTGACGACCTGCTGCGCAGCTGCCCTGCGGGCCCCGTCAGTTGTGGTGAGGGCTGGACCGGTCACCACGGATCCACGACCACTAACAATCAACGGGACGGCGACAGCTGCTGTCACAGCAACGACGGCCGCCGCGACGGCGAACACTTGCTTCACGCGACGCTGGCGTGACCGAGCGATCAAAGACTCGAAGGGTGGCGCAGACACCGGACCACCCCTGCTCGCCTCCGTCGCGAGGAGCTCATGAAGATCAGGCATGGTCGGAACTCCCCTCACGCAAGAGCGGCGCGAGCGCATCCCGTGCACGCGACAGCCGCGACTTCACTGTGCCGGCGGGAACACCGAGGGTGCTGGCGATCTCAGCGACCGGCAGGTCAAGCAGGTGATGCAGCACGACGACTTGCCGCTGTTCAATGGGCAGAGCGGCGAGTGCGCGTCCGACGTCGACGCGGTTTCCAGATACCTCGCTCGTCTGCACTGCCTGAGACGTTCGGCGGGCCGCCGCTGCGGCATTCCGAGCCCGCCGGAAGCGGTTCGACAGGATCCGGAAGGCGACCCCTCGCACCCACGCCTCGGGGTCGTCGTAGCTCGAGATCTTCGACCACCTCGGTACGAGTCGAACGAACGCTTCCTGCACGACGTCCTCGGCCTCAGCCCGACTGCCCGCAACAAGCGTGAGTGCCTGGACCAGGCGGCCGTAACACGCCGCGTAGAGATCGCGCGGATCAGCGGGCACCTCCGGGCCGGCAGGCGGCGGACGACGGACGGCGACCCTCATACGAATAACACCCGCCAGTGCCCGATCCGGTTCCATGCCCGACGCGGAAATCTAGCGCGACCGCCAGCATGCCCCGGCAAACTACTCGTCAGTCCTTGCAAATCGTCCCGACAGCGGGGTCTGTTAGCGACACCAGGAATGTCTTCACCGCGGCGTCGACGCAGCTTGATTGCAGGAACGCGGTGTGGCCGTCCCCGTCATAGGTGAGCAGCGGACCCTTCGCCTCCTTCGCCAGTGCCTGGGCCCACCGGTAAGGCGTCGCGGGGTCGCGCAGCGTCCCGATCACCATGATCGGCGGTGATCCGGCGGGACTGATCGGCCCAGGTGCGAGCTCGGGTGCGACGGGCCATTCGGCACAAGCGATGTTGCCCCAGCCGATGAACTCGCCGAAAGTCGGGCCGTCCTTGATCCCGGCGGCCGCGGCGGCCGCGTACGCCGAGATGGGTCCGAGGCTCGGGCGATCGACACAGTTGATCGCCATGTTCGACTCGACCAGGTTGTCGTAGCTGCCGTTGGACTGCCGGCCGTCGATCTGGTCGGACAAAGTCAGCAGTCCCGCCGGGTTGCCCTTCATCGCGGCGGTGAGTGAGAGCGTCAACGACTGCCAATCATCTGGTGTGTAGAGCGCAGCGGCGATGCCCTGGACCGCAAGTGACAATGTCAACGTGCGGCCATTCGATGCGGCGATCGGCGCGGATCGCAACGTCGCCAGCCACGTATCCAAATGCTGCTCGGCAGTTGCCGCAGATGTCCCGACGGGGCATTTCGTTGACTGCACGCAGTTGGCGATCCACGACTTCAACGCAACCTCGAAGCCCTGCGCCTGTACCTGATCCAGTTCCACCGCCGATGCCGCAGGATCGACTGCGCCGTCCAATACCAATGCTCGAACATTCTGCGGGAACAGCTGCGCATAGATCGCGCCGAGGAATGTGCCGTAGGAAAAGCCAAGGTAGGTGAGCTTGGTCTCGCCGAGAGCCGCGCGCAACACATCGAGATCGCGCGCGGTGTCGACGGTGCTCACGTGTGCGAGCAACGCACCGGATTTCGCTTGGCAGCCAGCAGCAAAGCCCTTAGCCAGCTGGTCTTGCTGAGCGACCGCAGACGGCGACTGCGGATCCGCCTCAAACGCGATCCACGTGTCGAGCTGTGCCGAACTCAGGCAACGAATCGGCGCGCTCGAGCCGACACCGCGCGGATCAAAGGACACGACATCGAACTCGTTGCCAAGTTGGCCCCGCACGAAACCGGCAGCGGAGTTGAGGAATTGAATACCGGACGCACCTGGGCCACCGGGGTTCACGACAACTTCGCCGAGGTTGGGTTTGCGAGTTGTCAGCTCACGCGAAACGGCAAGCTGGATCGCTCCGGCCGACGGATGCGCGTAGTCGATCGGAACGGTCAGAGTTGCGCAGTACAAGCCGATGCACGGTTTCCATGCGAGGTGCTGCGTGTAGAACGACTTCAGCGTTGCCTCGTCGATGTGTGGCAGCGCGGTCGGCACCGGCGGCTGTCCCGATGGCAGACAGTGATCCCGACGGACGCCGCAGCACGGCGACCCGAGAAGGGACGACGACAGTGCGGCACGCGGATGAACTGATCGGTGGCGAGTTCGCGGCCGACGACGAGGTCGTCGGGGCACTAGGCGGTGAGCTCGCCGACGCAGTCGGGCTCGCCACCTGCGGGGACGTCGACGTGCACGCGCTCAAACAAAGAACCGCAAGCACGATGGCCCAGCGAGTCGGCGCGATCACGAAGGTGGGGTGCCGTACGCCGCGTCGTATTCAATCCGCGAGCCGCACACGCTGGCCTTCGGGCATGCACAGCGCTTGCCCGTTTCGGCCACCTTCACGATGACGGTTTCACTTGGCACGTTGTAGCCCACCAGCGTGCCATCACCCTCGGGTGACGACACGGCCGTGCCCATCTTCGGCAGGTCGGACTTGAAGTCGGTGTAAAGCGGATGCTCGTACTTCAGGCAGCACATCAACCGCCCGCACGCACCGGAAATCTTCAGCGGATTCGGCGGCAGATCCTGGTCTTTTGCCATCCGCACACTGACCGGTTCGAAGTCCTTCAAGAACGTCGAGCAGCACGTGTCGCGACCGCAGGGACCGATGCCGCCCTGCACTCGCGCTTCATCACGCGCACCAAGTTGGCGCAACTCGATCCGCGCATTCAACGTGCGCGCAAGGTCGCGCACCAACGCTCGGAAGTCGACACGTTGCGGCGCGCTGAAGTAGATGACGAAGCTGTTATCCGAGTCCAGAGTAATCGACACCGACGATCTTCATCGGCAACTCGTGCTGGCGAACAAGCCGTTTCGTGCTGACCCGCGCCTCGGCTCTGCGCGCGCGATTGCGCTCGTCACGAGCAAGATGGTCGGACGTCGCGAAGCCGGCGCACATGGGAAGGCCACCGACGTCCTCCGACACGTAGGTCGGAGCCCAGATGCACTCTGCGACCTCGTCGCCGGCCGTCGTCGGGAACAACACCTTGTCGCCAACCTTCGGCGCATGCGGCCCGGGATCGAGGTAGTACAGGCGGCCGTACCGCGTGAAGCTGACCGCCATCATCATGCTCATGGCGCAACTCTAGACCGACGGCGCGCGGACGATCCCTACGTGTTCGCCGCGAGAATCCCGTCGTGCCCAAGATCGGACGCGGCGTATCCGACGACGGTGGTGGTCGATGACACGTCGGAGCCGCCGCTAAGGAGACCGCCGAGCCACCCATCGGAGTCGAGGCTCGAGACGTCGGTGATGTCCGCGACCTTCTGAGCGCCGACGAAGAGCGCGAGTCGCGTCGTCTGCCCATCGGCCAGCGTCGCGCAAATTCCGGAGATCTCCAGCGATTGCGTGCCGAGCTTCGTCGGCAGTGCACCCTCGTCGAGAATCGTCGGCAGTGACGACGCTGACGACATCGACACCGCACCCTGATTGCGTTCGATGAACCATCGGTTTGACTCGTTCACGATGAACTCGTAGCGCACGTTCGTCGTCGAGTCGGGTCCGCGCCGACACACCAAGCCGAACCCAGCAGTAGAGCGCGCCCCTGCTGATTCGTGCGCCGTCATATTCAGGTTGAGTTGTTGAGCCGGGTCGGAGTACGGCGCGTAAGCGAGCCAGTGCGCCGCGACCGTGCTGGTGATGGTGTAGCCGTCCGGCCCATAGGCGAAGATGGCACCCTTGGGGTCGGCACCGGTGGTCCACCCGGACGTCGGGTCGGTGAAGTCATCGGAGAACAGCTCGACCCCGCTCGTCGGGCTCAACGCCGACGACGCCGTGACACCGTCGGACGTCGGAGCTGGTGTGGGCTGATTCGTCGGACTGGGCTGGTTCGCTTGATTCGACGGTGCCGGTGCAGTCGCGGACGAATGCGCCTGGGCGTACGCCGGCACGATGTCCCGGCGAGGACGCCGTCGACGACCGGGGATGTGCGGCCTCGACGACCACGACGGCCACCACCAGCGCGAGGACGATCCCGGCGATCACCAGATTGCGCGCGTGGTGCGCAGGTTGCTGCGGCGCATACGAGTACGGGGACGGCGACGGGTACGGGTAGTGAGTCGGTGGCGGTCCGTACGGGGTTCTGCGGCGGAGCGGAGCGTACGGGTTCTGCGGCGGCGGGTAGCCGTAGGTCGGAGCCGCGTAGGGGTTCTGCGGCGGAGCCGGTGGCGGCCACGCCGCGGCGGCTGCCAGGGAGGCTGCTCGCTCATGCGGCGGCGCCCGAGGGGGTAATGCTCACTCCAACGTCGTCGGCGCGCATAACGGACCGGTTCAGGACCATTCGGCCCACCGCGAGCCAGCACATACGGTTGGCATAACCCGAAGGGACTACCACCATGACGCAGCCAGACACCGCTGACACCAACCTGGCGGCCCCGCACCTCGCGCTGCTAGCGAGCGTCCACCTGGGCGTGCTGATCACGCTGAAGCGCGACGGTCGCCCGCAGTCATCGAACATCGGCTACGCCTACGACACGACCAGTCGGCGAGTGTCCATCTCGACAACCGCCGAGCACGGTCAAGGTGGCGAACTTGCGCCGTGATCCACGGGCGAACCTGCATGTCATTGCACCCGACGGCTGGAACTGGATGGCCGTCGAGGCCACCGCCGTTCTCACGCCAATAGCGCAGGACCGAGACGACGCGACGGTCGAGGAGCTGATCGCGATCTATCGGATGATCTCGGGCGAGCACCCGGATTGGGACGACTTCCGCCGCGCGATGGTAGAAGACCAGCGCCTCGTCGTCCGCCTTGAATTGCAACGCACCTATGGCTCAGTACCGCGCTGAGCCATAGGTGCGTTGGAAAGCGGTTGGACTACGGCCGGGTAGCCGCCCGGATTGGCCAACGGCCACGTCGGCAGCACGGTCTTGGCCCACGTTGCGTTCGTCACGCCCGCGAACGACGCGTACCACGCGAGAAGTCGCGGTGAGGAACCCGAACCAACCACCGATGTGCGTCCAGTCCTTGGCGGCGTTACCCGTGGCGAAGTTGCCGATGGTCAGCAAGATGAAGGTGATCGTCAGCGCCACGAATACCGCCAGAACCGCGCCGCTCGTGCGCATCGCGGCGATCGTCATGTAGGCGGTGAAGATGGCCCACGAAAGCAGGAACAGACCGACCGCCTTGTGCGCGTCGCCGGCCGGAGCGAGGTGCGCCGCGTCGTACGTGACCAGCCAGTAGAACGCCAACCAGAATGCACCGAAGGACGCAAACGCGGTCGCGCCGAACGTGTTGCCCTTGCGGAACTCCCACATGCCAGCGAGCAGCTGGGCTAGGCCGCCGTAGAAAAGTGCGAGTGGCAGCACCGCGGCTTCCATGCTCTCGTTGAGGACGTTCGTGTTGAACGTGCTCAGCACGAACGTGGTCATCGCGAAACCGGCGAGGCCGAGTGGGCCTGGGTCGGCGATCGATCCACTGCCGGCGCGGGGGCGACCGGAGTCTGACTGGACACTGTGCCTCCTAGATGAGAACTGGGTCCTGGTCAACGTCTGACACATCGCAGAGCCTGGGAGCGGTTCCAGCTCTTCGCAATGTCCGCCTGCTCATGGCGCGCCGAGCGGATCCTTTTGCGCGCCGAATGGCGGCAGTTGTCGCCCAGCGGTCGAGCGAACCCCTTTAACCGACCGGGTTCGCGGGCCTACTGTCGGGGCGTGAAGTCGGTAGCGCTGGGCGTCGGTCTTTGCGTGATCGCGATCGCCCTCGGGGGCTCGCTTTGGTACTGGCGACGCGGCAGCCGCGGCCTAGGTACCCCGCTGCAGCGCACCACCTACGACGTGCTGCACACCGCCGGGTCGGCCGCGCGCGCACTGCGAGCCGGGCTGACGCGAGAGAGCGCCGCGCGGTCGGCACCCGCCCTGCGTGCGCTGCTCGCGGCGAGGGCGATGGCGATCACTGGCACCAGCTGGGCTGCTCGCCTGGGACGGCCCAGGGATCGACCACGCTGCGTCGGTTCTCGTCGGCGCACGATTGGTCATGACGAACGGCAAGGCCGTCGCGCTCGGACCGCGCGACCTACGGTGCGCCGACGGCGTCGACTGCCCGTTGCGTTCCGGGGTCGTGGTACCGCTCACGCGTGGCGGCGTCGTTGTCGGCACGCTTGTCGCGCTCGCACCGTCGACTCGCGCGGGCCTGCTGCGGGCCGCCGGTGAGGTGGCCCGCTTCGCGTCGACGCAGTTGGAATTGGCCGAGCTCGACAGCGCGCGAGCGCGCGCGGCCGAGGCGGAGCTGCGCTTTCTGCGCGCCCAGATCTCGCCACACTTCGTCTACAACGCGCTGACCGCGATCGCGTCGTTCATGCGCTCTGATCCCGATCGGGCCCGCGACCTGCTGCTCGGCTTCGCCGACTTCATCCGGTACAGCTTCCGCAATCGCGGTCAGTTCGCGACGATCGCCGACGAATTGCGCGCAGTCGACACCTATCTCGAACTCGAGCGTGCCCGGTTCGGCGACCGTCTTCAGGTCGTGCTGCGGATTGCCCCTGAAGTGCTCGCGGTCGCGGTACCGTGCCTGCTCATCCAGCCGCTGGTGGAGAACGCCGTCCGGCACGGTCTGGAGAGTAAGGAAGGCGTCGGCCACGTGACGATCTGCGCGCAGGACGGCGACGTCGAGTGCATTCTGAGCGTCGAGGACGACGGCATGGGCATGGATCCGGAGCTCCTACGGAACCAACTCGCCGGCCGGGGCGACCACGGGGTCGGTCTGGTCAACGTCGACGAACGGTTGCGGCAGGTTTTCGGTGCGGACCACGGGATCACCGTCGAAACCGCGCTCGGGGCCGGCACCAAGATCATCGTGCGGATTCCGAAATACCAGGCTGGGGTCCGAGCTTCGTGACCGCGTCGTCGTCGAGTTACCCGCCCGAGCCGACCACCGGCGGCCTGCGGGTCTTGGTCGTCGATGACGAGGCGCCGGCGCGAGCCGATCTGGAGTTTCTGCTGCACGAGCAGCCTGCGGTGGCAGCAGTCGACGTCGCCGCGGACGCCACCGAGGCAGTGCGCCGGCTGCAAGCCGATCGCTACGACGGGGTCTTCCTCGACATCTTGATGCCCGGACTCGACGGGCTCGAACTCGCGCGCTTGCTGCGGCGGTTCGCCGATCCTCCGGTGGTCGTTTTCGTCACGGCCTATGACTCGCACGCCGTTGCCGCATTTGAGGCACGGGCCCGCGGCTACCTGCTGAAACCGGTATCCAGCGAACGTCTCGCCGATGCGGTCGCGCTGATGGTGGACGCGCGGCATCCACTTCAAGAGAACGCAGCCGCCGCCCACGACGGCGCTTCGCCCGCGGGCAACGATCTCCCGGTCGTGCCGGTCGAATCGGGCGGCCGCACGTGGATGGTCGAACGCGCCGATGTGTGCTGGATCCAGGCGAACGGTGACTACGTTCGGCTGCACACCCTGCAGGGCGGTTCGCACCTCGTTCGGCTGCCACTCGGACTCTTCGAGGAGCGCTGGGCTGACCACGGCTTCGTCCGCATTCACCGCAGCCATCTCGTCGCGCTGCGCCACGTCGTTGAGGTGCGCACCGGGCCGGCTGGCGAGGCCGTCGTGCGCGTCGCTGGCCAGGACCTAACGGTGAGCCGGCGGCACACCGCGGAGTTGAAACACCGACTGCTTCGCGTGCAGCACGGTGGGCGCCCGCGGTGAGTGCGCAGCCGCCATCGGAGCCTCCCCGACCACTTGATCTGCCGCGACGATCAATAGTCCGGTCGTCGGACGTCGTTGCCGCGCGGCGTAGTGAAGCCAATTCGCCAGCATTCGATGAGCACACCGAGTATCGCGCGGTGCTGCTGCGCTCCTTGATGCGCGCGCAATTCGGCTTGACGCTGGGATTCATCGCACTCGCGGTGGGCGTGCTCATCTCACTGCCGCTCGTCGTCAGCTTGGTGCCCTCGCTGGCAGACAAGCACGTATTCGGGCTGCCGCTGACGCTGGCCGTGCTGGGAGTCGCGGTCTATCCGGTGTTGGTCATCATGGCGATCGCGTATGTGCGGCTGGCCGAGCGGACTGAACGGCACTTCCTCGACCTTGTCGAGAAGCTATGAAGTGCTTGGATCTCGTTGAGAAGCTTTGACCGCCGCGCCGCTCGCACTCGCTGCCATCATCATCGTGACGCTGATCACGATGATCGTCGGAGCGCTCGGCGTCCGGGTGGCCCGGACTCCCGACGACTTCATGGTGGCCGCACGGGCGGTTCCGCCGGTTCGCAATGCTGCAGCCATCTCGGGTGAGTACTTGTCGGCGGCGTCGTTCCTTGGCGTCGCCGGACTCATTCTCAAAGATGGCTTGGGAATGCTGTGGTACCCGGTCGGCTACGCGGCCGGCTATCTGATGCTGCTCCTGCTGGTCGCCGCGCCGCTTCGAAGGTTCGGCGCATACACGATCCCCGACTTCGCCGAAGGCCGGCTCGGCGAGCCTCGACTGCGCAAGGTAGCGACGGCATTCGTGCTCGTGATCGGCTGGTTCTACCTGCTGCCGCAGTTGAAGGGCGCCGGCCTCACACTGAACGTTTTGCTCGGAACTCCGTACTGGGTCGGCGTCGGCGTGCTGGCAATTGTGGTCACCAGCAACATCGCGGCGGGCGGCATGAAGGGAGTCACCTTCGTCCAGGCATTGCAGTACTGGATCAAGCTGGTGGCAATCGCCGTCCCTGCCGTTGTTTTACTTGCCGTTGTCGGTGGTGTGCACCGCCAGGCGCTTTCCCGGCCAGTACCACCCGTATTTGCCACCGCCACAACCGTGCACGTGAAGACCTCGGTTGACATCAACGTAGTCACGCCGGTGACGATCGCCGCGCAAGGAACGATCGACGGCGTGCAGATAGACGGCCCACTGACGTTGAGTGCAGGGAAATACGAGATCAAGGACGGCGCGGTGCTGGTGTTTCCGGCCGGCGCGGCGACCCCCCACGCGACCGGATTACCCATCCTGGACGGCAAATCTTGGGTGTCCCCATTCGTGGACGCTGGCCATCGCGGAGCACACCCGCTGGCCGCGACCTACTCGCTGATCGTGGCGACTTTCCTTGGCACGTTGGGATTGCCGCACATCCTCGTGCGCTTCTACACAAACCGCGACGGTCGCGCCGCACGCCGGACGACGGTCATCGTGTTGATGCTGTTGGGGGGCTTCTATGTATTCCCGGCCGTGTTCGCCGTGCTGGGCCGACTCCGCGATCCGAGCCTCTACCTCACCGGGCAGACCGACTCGGTTGTGCTGGTCTTGCCGCACGCCCTGATTGGCGGCATCGGCGGCTCGGTGCTCGGTGCACTCGTCGCCGCTGGAGCGTTCGCCGCCTTTCTTTCGACGTCGTCGGGCTTGCTCGTCAGCGTCGCTGGCGCGATGGCACACGACCTGATGCGAGGCGGGGTCCGAACGTTCAGGAGGTGCGCCGTCGTCGCGGGTGCGGTCGGCTTGGTGGCCGGGCTCCAAGTGCAGAGCTTCGACTTGAACATGTTGGTGGGCTGGTGCTTTGCGATCGCGGCATCGACCTTCTGTCCGCTACTCGTGCTCGGCATCTGGTGGCGCCGGCTCACCTGGGTCGGCGCGATCGCCGGGCTGGTCATCGGTGGGTGCACGTCGTCGGTCGCGATCATCTTGACCATGGCTGGCGTCGGCCAGCGCGGGTGGCCTGGTGTGCTGCTGGGGCAGCCGGCGATCTGGACCGTGCCGCTCGCATTCCTGGCGATGATCGTCGTGTCCCGCGCGACGCCGTCGTGTCTGCCGAGCGACCTCGAGTCGAAGCTGCTTCAACTGCATCTGCCCGAGGCGCTGCGGAAAGCCTGACAGCGCGTACGCCACTAACGCCGTTAGGATCGCGAGCCGTGACGGCTCCCGATCCCGCCCAAGTTGGAGACGGCCGCCCGTTTCGTGTCCTGTCGATCGACGGCGGCGGCATTCGCGGGATCGTGCCAACCATCGTGATCGCCGAGATCGAACGACGCACCGGCCAATCGGCGTCCCGCCTCTTTGATCTCATCGCCGGCACGTCGACGGGCGGCATCATCGCGCTCGGGCTGGCCATGCCCGGCGCGGACGGCGGAGCGGCATGGCGTGCCGAGGAACTCATCGAGATCTACGCGCGTGACGGCGTCAAGATGTTCCCGCCCGCGGCGTTCAGCGAACTCCGCGCCGTATTCCACCAGCGCTACGCAGAAGCCGAGATCCTCGCGTTGCTGCATGGCTACTTCGCCAACACGATGCTGTCGCAGGCCACCTGCGAGGTCATGGTCACCACGTACGACGTCGCCGCGCGTGAGGCACTGATCCTGTCGAATCGGCAAGCGCGCGACGATGCTGCATTCGACCTGCCAGTGCGGGTGGCCGCGCACGCAACTGCAGCGGCGCCGACATATTTCGCGCCGGTGCAAGCGACGTTCGGGAATCCACCGCGAGAGCGGGTGCTGATCGACGGCTCGGTGTTCGCCAACAACCCGGCGATGTGCGCCTTTACCGAGTTGCAGCGCCGCAGGTACGGCAGCAACGTGGTCGTCGTGTCGTTGGGCACCGGCTCGCTGACCCGCCGCTACCAGTGGGACGACGTCAGCGCGTGGGGCCTGGCGCACTGGGCCCGGCCGCTCCTGCACATCGTGGTCGACGGCGCCGGCGAGACCGTGGACTTCCAACTGCGCACCATGCTGGGCGAAGACCGTTACCACCGGTTCCAGATTCCGCTGAAGCATGCCTCGGACGACCTCGACGACGCGTCACCCGACAACATCGAGAGGCTGCGCGTAGAGGCGCAGCGGCTGATCGCCGGCCAAGACCGAGAGTTGGACGACGTCTGCCAGCAACTCACCGACTGACCCGCTCGCCGTCGCCGCTTCGCGTCGAGTGCAGGAATTCGGTCGCATCCGAACGCTGAAGTGCCGCCAAATTCCTGCACTCGACGAAAGGAAACTCGTCCACAGATTGCCGTTCGTCAGCTAACGCGGCCGTGAGGAGCACAGACAATCGTGGATGGGCAAGGCCGAACCGATCCCGACGCGTCTCTCCGCGGCAGCTGGCTTGAGTCGCGGCCAACTTCGCACCAAGCGCTGGGTCGCTCCGTTCAATGGGGTTCGGATCGAGCGCGAAACCGTAGGCGACGTCTGCATGGTCTACCGCGCGCTGACGGCGGTTGCTCGAGTTCCCGTACTCATCAGCGACCAGTCCGCGGCAGCTTTCTACGAATGGTGGCTGCCGCGCGTAACAGTTGCGGTTATCGACATTTCTGTCGCACCGGGAGCTGTCATCAAACGCGCAGGCGTCCGGTGCCATCGGCGGGTGATCGACCCTGCGGACGTGCGCGAGGTCGACGGCATTGCGCTGACGTCGCCGGTCCGCACGATCCTCGACCTGGCAGGCCAGCTTCCGCTGATCGATCTCGTCGTCGTGATTGACGCAGCGTTGAAGAAGCGGACATGCACTCTTGAGCAACTCAGGGCGCGCGCATACGACCGCGGTGTGCGTGGGATCACCCGATATCGGCGGGCACTCGAGCTCAGCGATGGTCGCAGTGAGTCGCCCATGGAGACGCTGATGCGGCTGCTGATCGTGTTGTCCGGCCTACCCGCGCCAACACCGCAGTTCAAGGCGTTCGACGACTTTGGCGCTTTCGTCGCGCGTATGGACCTCAAAGCCAACGGCGTTCGCGCCGCATTTGAATACGACGGCAGCGGTCACGACGAGCCCGTAGTCCATGCTCGCGACGTCAAGAGGTGGCGCGACCTGCGAGCCGCCGGTTACGAAGTGTTTCCCTACACAGCGCGTGAACTCTTTCACACACCGCAGCAGATCGTCGTCGACTACCAGCGCGCCCTCGGGCTGCCCATCGACGCGCGCGCAGTACAAGGCTGGCTAGATGAGTGGAAGCTCTCGGGCTACAACAGGTAACGCCCCGACTCGTTCTCGCGTCGAGTGTAGGAATTCGGTCGCATCCGAGCGCTGAAGTGCCGCCAAATTCCTTCACTCGACGGAAAGAGCGGGCGGGACGGCGGGAGCGGGCGGGACGGCGGGAGCGGGCGGGACGGCGGGAGCGGGCGGGACGGCGGGAGGGTGCGGCGGGAAAACAGGCGGACGTCGAGTTAGCCGGCGCGCAGGGCTAGCGTGAGTGCCTCAACCGTCAGCAGCGGATTCGCGTTCGCGTCGAGTGACGTGCGGCACGCCAGCACGGCCGACAACCGGCGCACGGTCGACTCGGCAGCCGACGAAGCGGCCAGCGCCGAGATGGCGGCCGACTCGTCGATGTTCGCGATGTCGACGGCGGCTCCCAACTGCACGACGAGCACGTCGCGGTAAAACCCCGCGAGGTCGGTCAGCGCCCGGTCGAGCGCGTCTCGCTGCGTTCGAGTAGCGCGCGACTTCTGCCGGCCCTCGAGATCCTTCAGTGCGGCCGCCGCCGACCGCAGCGCGCCCCGAGCAGCACCCCCACCGCCAGCGGCGCCGCGACCGAGCCCGGTCGCCGTCCCGCCTTCGCCGAAGGCTTCTTTGTAGGACGTGGTTTCGGCCTCGTCGAGCGCCGACGTCACCTCCGCCGACTCGACGCCTACGGCCTTGACCAGCGCACCGGCGGCCGCAAGGCAGCCTCCGACGTCGGCGAGCGCCGACGGCAACTGCAACACCTCGTGCCGCCGCGACCGCGCCGCTTCATCGGTCGCGAGCCGTCGGGCCCGCCCGACGTGTCCTTGCGCCGCGCGGGCCGCAAACTCCGCCATCGCAGGAGGAACGCCGTCGCGCAAGACGAGCACCGACGCGACCGCATCGGTCGGCGGAGTACGCAGCGCGACCACGCGGCAACGCGAGCGAATCGTCACGACGAGGTCTTCCGCGGACGGCACGCACAGCAGCCACACCGTGCGCGGTGCCGGCTCCTCGATCGCCTTCAGCAACACGTTCGCGGCGCCCTCGGTGAGCCGGTCGGCGTCCTCGATCACGATGACCTGCCAATGCCCACCGGACGGCGCGAGCGCGGCCCGACTGACAAGGTCGCGAGCCTCTCGCACACCAAGAGATAACCCTTGCGGCGCAACGATTTCGACGTCGGCATGCGTGCCCGCGAGCACCGTGTGGCAACCCAAACAAACACCGCAGCCGGGCTCGATCTCGCCACCGCCGTTCATCGCGGCCGTGCATTGCAAGGCGGCCGCGAACGCGCGCGCCGCAACCGACCGACCCGAGCCCGGCGGACCGGTGAACAACCAGGCGTGCGTCATCGCAGCACCAGGCGCGGTGGCCGCAGCCGCGTCGGGTAAGACCGCGGGTACGTCCTCGAGAGCACCGAAGAGGTTGCCGCCCAAGTCGCCGGCCCACGCAAGTTCGGCGGCGGAGATGGCCACCGATCGCAACAACGCGACCACGCGCTCCTGGCCGACCAGGTCGTCGAACACGCTCACCGGCGGCCGACTTTCAGTTGCACTGTCGGCTGCAAGTCCGGTGATAGCTCGGGCACGAAGTCGGCAATCCGCCGCACGATCAGCTGGTGAATCGTCTCGGCCGGCAGAGCTCGCATCGATGACGAGATAGCGGTCGGGTGAGTCCTCCGCCAGTTCGCGAAATGCCTCCCGCACCCGCTCGTGAAATGCGCCCGACTCGGCTTCAAGCCGGTCGGGGAGCTCGTCGCGAAGCGAGCGTTCGGCCCAAGCCTTCAGTGACCGGGACGTCGAGCAGCACCGTCACGTCGGGTCGCAATCCCGACGTGGCGAACTGCGAGAGCCGCTCGATCTCGGCGATCGACAGCGAGCGGCCGACGCCCTGGTAGGCCAGCGAAGAATCGACGTAGCGGTCACTGACGACCACGGCCCCGCGCGCGAGCGCCGGCCGGATCACGGTGGCCACGTGTTGCGCGCGGTCGGCCGCGTACAGCAGCGCCTCGGCCCGCGGCGCGATCTCGCCGTTGTCGGGATCGAGCAGCAGATGCCGCAGTTGGCGGCCGATCGCGGTCGCACCGGGCTCGCGCGTCGTCACGACTTCGTACCCGCGTTCGGTCAGCCACGACGCGAGCAGCTTGCTCTGCGTCGACTTGCCCGCGCCTTCGCCACCCTCGAACGCCACGAACAATCCCGTCGTCACGCCACGGCCCTCCAGCGGATGCCAGCCGCGCAGTGCACCGAGCAGATCGCGCCACAGCGGCACATCGCGATCGTCCATCTGACGGTAGGCGACCACGCCGACGACGGAGGCGATGATTCCCGCACCGAGCAAGGTGAATGCCGCGCCGTCTTGGCGCAGCACGACGCGTTTGGTGATGTGGAGAGCGTGTACTCCCGATCGCCCCGGAGATGAACGGACCGGCGGCAACCATGAGGAGCAGGTCGACCTGCATCAGCGACTGCAACGTGGCCCACGTGCGGCCGCGCTTCTCGTCCTCGACTTCGAGGCCGAGCAAGGTGTATCCGGTTACCCAAGCCACACCAGAGAATGCGCCCATAACCAGCGCCCCGAGCACCACGAGCACGAGGTTGTGGACGATCGCGGTCAACGCGAGCGTCAATCCCGACGCCGTGATCGCGACCCCGAACAGCCGCCGCCTCGACAGCCGGCGGAAGAACTTCGGGCCCAGGAACATGCCGACGGCGAGGCCCACGAACACCGACCCGAACATCGCGCCGTACGCGGGGTCACCACCACCGAGGTCGAGCGTGTACCGCTTTGCCAGCCCGACGACCACGCCGGCGGCCGCGAACGCGCCGAGCATGCCGACGACCAGGCCGCGCACGACCTTCGTCTGGCCGATGAACTGCCAGCCTTCGGCGATCGCTCGGATCACGCTGGGTTGCGAGATCGGCACCACGTCGCCGGCGACCCCGTTCTCGAGCTCGGCGCGCCGTCGGCGTCCGCCCTGGTGGGAGACCTCACGCAGGGTGAAGATCGTGCCCGCCGACACGAGGAACGTCGACGCGTCGAAATACAGAGCCAGGTCGATCCGGTTCGTGGTGAAGAACGGCAACGCGTGACCGAGCACGCCGGTGAACAGTGAGAGCAGCGCGAACACGAGAGCGGCCACCGGCGCGGATCCGTACGTCGTCAGCAGGCTCAGCTGGTTGGCCTGCTCGAGTTGGTCGCGCGGCACCAGGTTCGGCACCGTGGCTTCCTTGGCCGGAATCCAGAACAGGCTCAGCGTCTCGATCAGGAACGTCGCGATGAACAGCCACCACAGCGTGTGCACGATGGGAATCGACGACGTAGAGCGAGAACCGGCCGATGTCGGCGATGACCATCGTGAGTCGTCGGTCGAGTCGGTCCGCGAACGCGCCAGCCAGCGGAGCAAGCAGGACGGCGGGGAGCAGCCGCACGAAGACGACGAGGCCCACCGACGAGTTCTGCACGAGGTAGGTGTGACCGGCCGCGAGTTCGGCGCGCCAGTGCGGTCTGAGCAAGGAAGCCGAGCCAGTCACCGAAGCTCGACAGCGACAGCGCGATCCACAGTTTGCGGAACGCCTTGATCGCGAGCACCCCGCGAAAGCCGCCGACCTCTCCGGCCGCGGTCCGGGCAGCCTCGACGAGCGGAGCCGGGGGCGGCACCGCGCCGGAGACTCGCTCGGAGATGGCCAACTCCCCACTGCCGGGAACCGCAACAGTTTGGTGCCGGAACCGGTCGCGGCCGGGTGCCGGAACCGATAGCGGCCTGAACTCGCACCGCCGGACACGCCAGTATCTCGCGCCCGCGGCGTCAGGTCCGCTTCGTGGCCGCCTTCTTGGCCGTCTTGCGGGCGGCGGACTTCTTGCGCCGCCGTCTTGCTCGCGGTCTTGCTCGCGCGTCTTGCTCGCGGTCTTCTCGGGCTTCTGGCCTGCGCGCCGCGGCCTTCTTCGGTGCCGGGCCGCGCGCCCGCTTGTCGGCCAGCAGCTCAGACGCGCGTTCGAGCGTGATGGCGGCGACGTCGTCGCCCTTGCGAAGGGTGGCGTTGGTCTCGCCGTCGGTCACGTACGGGCCGAAACGACCGTCGCGGACGACGACTGGCTTGCTGTTTGCCGGATCGACACCGAGCTCACGCAGCGGACCGGCGGCCGCCGCTCGGCGTCCGCGCGGCTTCGGCTGGGCAAGCACCTCGAGCGCCTGCTGCAGGCTGATGGTGAGCAGTTGCTCCTCGTTGTCGATCGACCGCGTGTCGGAGCCCTTCTTGACGTAGGGCCCGTAACGCCCGTTGCTGGCGACCACCTCGTCGCCGTCGACCTCGCCGAGAATGCGCGGCAACGTCAACAGCCGCAGGGCGTCGTCGATGGTGACGGTGTCGAGCGACATCGACTGGAACAGGCTCGCGGTGCGCGGCTTGAGCTTCGACTCCTCGGGCAGGATCTCGGTGACGTAGGGGCCGTAGCGACCGTCCTTCGCGACGAGTTCGCGACCAGAGATCGGGTCGATGCCCAGCGGCGCGGTCACCGCTCGGCTTGTCGAGCAACGCCTGTGCGTACTCCTCCGTGACCTCGTCGGGCGCGATCCCGTCGGGCAGGTTCGCGCGCTGGCCATCGCGCTCGAGGTAGGTGCCGTAGCGGCCGACGCGCACGACGATGCCCGAGTCACCGAGCGGGAACGAGCTGACGTCTCTCGCGTCGATCTCGCCGAGCCGGTCGTTGACCATTGCCTTGAGGCCGGGGTGGTCGTCGCCCGGACCGCCCTTGGCGCCTACCCCGCCGACCCCGTCGAGTGGGCCGCCGAAATAGAAATGGGTCAGCCACGCCGTCCGCGCTGTCTCGCCATCGGCGATGCGGTCGAGGTCTTCTTCCATCTCGGCGGTGAAGTCGTAGTCGACAAGGTCGCCGAAGTGCCGCTCGAGCAACTGCACGACCGCGAACGCGAGGAACGTCGGGACCAGCGCGCTGCCCTTCTTGAACACGTAGCCGCGATCAAGAATCGTGCCCATGATGCTGGCGAACGTGCTCGGGCGCCCGATGCCGCGTTCCTCCAGCGCCCTGACCAGGCTCGCCTCGGTGTAGCGCGCCGGCGGGTTCGTCGTGTGCCCGACCGGTTCGAGCGACGTCGCCCGCGCGGTGTCACCCTCGGACAGGTTCGGCAGCCGGCGCTCGCTCGTGTCGTCGCCGGCGTCGTCGTCGGTGCTCTCGACGTAGACCTTCAAGAAACCCTGATGCACGATCACCGTGCCGGACGCCGAGAACTCCGCATCGTGCGTCGCGTTGTCACGTCTGGCCGGGTAGTGCCACCCAGACGCATGGTCACCGTGTGGCCAGTGGCGTCAGTCATCTGCGAGGCGACCGTGCGCTGCCAGATCAGCTCGTACAGGCGGGCCTCGTCGCCGGTGACCTGCCCCGCGAGCTCGCCAGGGGTGGCGAACCTGTCGCCACTGGGCCGGATCGCCTCGTGCGCCTCCTGCGCGTTCTTGACCTTCTTCTCATACCTGCGCGGGACGTCGGGCAAGAACTCGCTCCCGTAGAGCTCGCGCACCTGATTGCGGGCCGCGTTCAATGCCGTCTCGCTCAGCGTCGTCGAGTCGGTGCGCATGTAGGTGATGTGGCCGTTCTCGTACAGCCGCTGGGCGATTCGCATCGTGGTCTGGCTGCTGAACCGAAGCTTGCGGCTCGCCTCTTGTTGCAGCGTGCTCGTCATGAAGGGGGCTGCTGGGCTGCGCCGGTACGGCTTGCTCTCGACGCTGCGCACCACGAACTCGGTGTTGCGAAGGCCCGTTGCCAGTTCGGTGGCATAGGCCTCGTCGAGGTGCACCAGGTTCGTTGTCTTCAGGGTGCCGAGGGAGTCGAAGTCGCGGCCCTGCGCGACGCGCTGGCCGTCGACCGCGGCGAGGGTGGCCTCGAAGGTCGGCGTCGTGTCGAAGATCGCGGTGATGTCCCAGTAGGACGCGCTGCGAAACGCGATGCGGTCGCGCTCGCGGTCGACGACCATGCGGGTGGCCACGCTTTGCACCCGACCGGCTGACAGCCGCGGCATCACTTTCTTCCACAGCACCGGGCTGACTTCGTAGCCGTAGAGCCGGTCGAGAATCCGCCGGGTCTCCTGTGCGTCGACGAGTGCCTGGTCGAGCTCTCGGGGATGCTGCGCGGCTTCGCGAATAGCGTCGCGGGTGATCTCGTGGAAGACCATCCGGTGAACGGGCACCTTCGGGTTGAGGACCTCGAGCAGGTGCCACGCGATGGCTTCGCCTTCGCGGTCCTCGTCAGTCGCCAGGTAAAGCTCGTCGACGCCGGCGAGCGCGGCCTTCAGCTTGGCGACCTGCTGGCGCTTGTCCGCATTGACCACGTACAGCGGCTCGAACCCGTGGTCAACGTCGACGCCGAGGCGGGCCCAGGCTTCCTTCTTGTACTTGGCAGGGATGTCGGCGGCGGACGTCGGCAGGTCGCGAATGTGCCCGATGCTCGACTCCACGATGTAATTGCCGCCCAGGTACCCGGCGATGGTCTTCGCCTTGGCTGGCGACTCCACGATGACCAGACGGCGGGTGTCGTCGTCGGATCCAGCGGAGGTCTTGGCGCGCGCCACTACAGGGTGCTCCTCATCGGGCAGGGGTTGCTTCGGGGTCTATCCCCGAGCCACCGTAACCGCTCGGCACCCTCAGCCGGGCGACCGACCCCGCGTCGGCGCCAATTCAGGCGAGGCTAGGCGACGAGTGTGGAAGGCGTGGCCTCGTCCTCGCCCGCGCCGACCGCGACGGGGCGGCGCTTGGAGATCACCACGGCCCCGACGATGATCGCGAAGGCGACCACCGCGATCGCGATGCGCAGCGGCGCATTGTGATGCACACCGACGGAGTACCGGACGATCAGCGGCGCGATCAGCAAAGCGACCAGGTTCATCACCTTGAGCAGCGGGTTGATAGCCGGGCCGGCGGTGTCCTTGAAAGGGTCACCGACGGTGTCGCCGATGATCGTCGCCTCATGCGCGGGCGAGCCCTTGCCGCCGTGCTTGCCTTCCTCGACCAGCTTCTTGGCGTTGTCCCACGCGCCACCGGAGTTCGCGAGGAACACCGCCATCAGTGAACCTGCGGCGATCGCGCCGACGAGATACCCGGCGAGCGCGCCGACGCCGAGCGCGAAGCCGGTCGCGATGGGCGCGAGCACCGCCATCAGTCCCGGCGTCGCGAGTTCACGCAGCGAGTCGCGGGTGACGATGTCGACGACCTTGCCGTACTCGGGCAGCGCCGTCCCCTCCATGATTCCGACGATCTCGCGGAACTGTCGCCGCACCTCATAGACGACCGCGCCGGCCGCCCGCGCCACCGCGCTGATGAGCAGGCCCGAGAAGAAGAACACGACCGCTGCGCCGATGATCGCGCCGACGATGACGTTCGGTGAGGTGACGTCGGTCGACAAGCTCGCTGCCGTGATACCGGTCAGGCCGGACGCCGAGGTGCCGGCCTTCGCGAGCGCGTCGCTGATCGCTGACGTGAACGAACCGAACAGCGCGGTCGCGGCGAGAACCGCGGTCGCGATCGCGATGCCCTTGGTGATGGCCTTCGTGGTGTTGCCGACCGCGTCGAGCTGGGTCAGGACGACGGCGCCTTCGCCGGTCACGTCACCCGACATCTCGGCGATGCCTTGGGCGTTGTCGGAGACCGGTCCGAAGGTGTCCATCGCGACAATGACGCCGACCGTCGTCAGCAGGCCGGTGCCTGCGAGCGCCACCGCAAACAGCGACAGCACGGTGATGCCACCGCCGAGCAAGAACACGCCGTAGACCGCGGCGGCGACGATCAACGCGGCGTACACCGCCGACTCGAGCCCGACCGATATCCCGGCGAGGATCACCGTTGCCGGGCCGGTGAGCGAGGTCTTGCCGATGTCGCGCACCGGGCGCCGGTTCGTCTCGGTGAAGTACCCCGTCAACTGCTGGATGACTGGCAGCGAGCGCGATGCCGATGACGACCGCGATCAGCGCGAACACTCGCGGGTTGCCCGAGTGCGACGCGATCTGCGCGTTGGTCAGTCCCTTGAGCCCGGAGAACTTCGACGGCAGCTCGGTGAACGCGAGCACCGCGACCGAGCATCACCGAGAACGCCGCCGAGATGAAGAAGCCGCGGTTGATCGCGGTCATGCCGCTGCGGTCACCAGCACGCGGCGACACCGCGAAGATGCCGACCACGGCGGTGAGCACGCCGATCGCCGGCACGATGAGTGGGAAGACGAGACCGAGGTTGCCGAACGCGGCCTTGCCGAGAATCAGCGACGCGACGAGCGTGACGGCGTAGCTCTCGAACAGGTCCGCGGCCATGCCGGCGCAGTCGCCGACGTTGTCGCCGACGTTGTCGGCGATCGTCGCTGCGTTGCGCGGGTCGTCTTCGGGGATACCTTGCTCGACCTTTCCGACGAGGTCGGCTCCGACGTCGGCGGCCTTGGTGAAGATGCCGCCGCCGACACGCATGAACATCGCAAGCAGGGCGGCGCCGAAACCGAAGCCCTCGAGCACCTTGGGAGCGTTCGCGCGGAAGAACAGCACGACGAGGCAGGCACCGAACAAGCCGAGCCCCACGGTGAACATGCCGGCGACACCACCGGTGCGAAACGCGATACGCATCGCGCCACGAGATTCGCCGCTGCGAGCAGCCGCGGCGACTCGCACGTTGGCGCGTACCGCAAGCCACATGCCGGTGTAGCCGGTCACGCCGGAGAAGCCAGCACCGACCAGGAAGAAGAGCGACCGACCGATGCGCTGAGTGCCCGAGTCGGCAGGCAGCAACAGAAGAAGGAAGAAGACGATGACTGCGAAGACGCCGAGCGTTCGGAACTGCCGCTTGAGGTAGGCGCTGGCACCCTCTTGGACCGCTCCCGCGATCCGCTTCATGTTGTCGGTGCCTTGGTCGGCCGACAGCACTTCGCGCACCAGCGCGAACGCCACTCCGAGCGCAAGTAGCGCCACAACCGCGACGATCCACACCCACGTGTAGTTGCCGCCCGTGACGCTGGTAGCCGCGCCATTCGTCGCGCTGACCAGGTCTAGCCCCAGCATGTGTCCTCCTCGACCGCCACTGCGCCATTGCAGAAGCGAGAAACCCGTGGACTCCGCGCACTCGTTGGCCCAACAGGTCGGACCGACGAAAGCGGATGCGGGAGTCTATGTCTACCATCGTGGCGTCTACGACCGGTGCCCTGGTAGGGCGTGTGGTAGATGTCACGTTGCGCAGGATCCGCGCTACCCGATCGGCCAGGTCATCGTCACGACAGATCCTGGCCTCGAGGTACTCCACCTTCACGTCGTCGACGAGACCGCTGATGACAGCGAGCCCGAGTCGCTCGTGCCCGCTCAAGTCGACGCCGTCAACCCGGTCGTCGTCCCTCGTGAGGTCTGCCAGGTCGAAGGCGAGCTCGCCGTCGGCGTCGGGGGCCCGGCGGCCCACGGAGTCGGCAACCTCGACGGAGAAGGATTCGGGGTCCTCGATGAGCCTCAACTCGACGGGCGACGAGGGTGCGTGGGCCAGATTGAAACGCACGGCGAGCGAGCACGCCTCGCTCACTGCAAGCTTGATCTCGTCGAGCACGTCGTCGGCCACGCCCGCCCGCCGGGCAACGGAAGCGGCGATGAAGCGGGCGGTCCGGACGTGCTCAGGTAGGGGCGTGAACGAGACGGTCACAGTAGGCAAAGCGAGCCGCTCAGTCGGTGGCGGCGACGGCCTCGTCGACCGACCCGTGGATCGGGAAAACCTTGGTCAGCCCGGTAATCCGGAAGATCTTGAGGATGCGTTCCTGCGTGCACACCAGACGCAGCGAACCGTCGTGGGCACGGACTCGCTTGAGGCCACCAACCAGGACGCCGAGGCCGGTCGAGTCGAGGAACTCGACGTTCTCCATGTCGACAATGATGTGGTAGCTGCCGGCGGAGACCAGGTCGATGAGCTGCTCACGCAGCTTGGGGGCGGTGTAGACGTCGATCTCGCCGCCGACGACGACAACGGTGTGTTCGCCTTCGGCGCGGGTAGACAAAGACAGATCCACTGCATTCCTCCAGCTTGTGACCGCACGCGGGCAGGACTATCGACGGCCCGACGGACGCGGTCTGGACCGTGGGTACCCAGCTAGCCACGAATCTAACCACGCTTGTCGCTAGCGGCGGCATTCCGTCGTCCGCCGATGCCAGACTGGGCATGGTGTCCGCCGAGAGCTACTCCTCGAATTCGCCGCCGAGACCGGTCGGCCCGGCGCGCTCGAGCGAGCACGTCCTCGCGCGGTTGCTCCAACCCCCCGGCCGCCGTGACCGGGTCACCCACGTCGAGGTGATCCCGGCCCGACTCGCCCGCGCGACGCCGTGGCCGCGCTGGGTGTGCCCCGAGATCATCGACGCCTACGCGCAGCTCGGGATCGACTTCCCGTGGACGCACCAGATCGAAGCTGCACAGCTCGCCCACGACGACCACCATGTCGTCCTCGCCAGCGGCACCGCGTCCGGCAAATCGCTGGCCTATCAGTTGCCGGTGTTGCAAGCCCTCACTGACGGGACGCCGAACCGCGGGCGCCTCGAGCCGGCGACCGCGTTGTACCTGTCGCCGACGAAGGCGCTGGCCGCCGACCAGCTACGCGCGCTCGACGAGTTGGCGCTGCCGGGCATTGCGGCCGCGACCTACGACGGTGACACCCCGTTCGACGAACGGTCCTGGATCCGCGCACACGCGAACCTGGTGCTGGCCAACCCCGACCTCGTGCACCGCTCGATGCTGCCGTCGCACCGGCAGTGGGCGTCGTTCTTTCGCGGCCTGCGGTTCGTCGTCATCGACGAGTGCCACGGCTATCGCGGGGTTTTCGGCGCGCACGTCGCACAGATCATCCGCCGACTGCGACGGGTGGCCGCTCGATACGGATCGTCGCCGGTCTTCGTGTTGGCGTCGGCGACAGTGTCGGAGCCGGCAGCGTCGGCGTCCCGGCTTATCGGCCTCGATGTCGCGGCAGTGACCGACGACGCGTCGCCGCGGGGCGCCGCGCGATTCGTCCTGTGGGAACCCCCGTTGATGGCGCGACGGCGGTGCTCGCGAGGCGGCGGTGCGACGCTCGGCGAGCGCGGAAACCGCCGACCTGCTGGCCGATCTGGTCATCGACGGCGTGCGGACCCTGGCGTTCGTCCGGTCTCGCCGCGGCGCCGAGGCGGTCGCGCTCGCTGCCCGTCGAGCGCTCGATGAAGTCGGCGGAAACCTGGGTCGGCAGGTCGCGGCCTATCGGGCCGGGCTACCTGCCCGAAGAGCGGCGCGCACTCGAGCGCGCGTTGCGCCACGGGACGATCGTCGGCCTCGCCGCGACGACCGCATTGGAGTTGGGTGTCGACGTGTCGGGGCTCGACGCCGTCTTGCTGGCCGGCTTTCCGGGCACTCGCGCATCGATGTGGCAGCAGGCCGGTCGGGCCGGGCGAGCGGGCCAAGAGTCGATCGCGGTGTTGATAGCTCGCGACGATCCGCTCGACACCTACTTGGTGCACCACCCCGACGCGCTGTTCGGGCGACCGGTCGAGGCTGCGGTGTTCGATCCCGACAACCCGTACGTGCTCGGGCCGCACCTGTGCGCGGCGGCGAGCGAGTGGCCGCTTACCCCAGAAGACCTCGACCTCTTCGGGCCGACTGCGGCTGACGTCGTGGCCGATCTCGTCGAACGCAGGCTGCTGCGAGCGCGGCCGACCGGCTGGTTCTGGACCAAGCGCGAGCGCGCCTGCGACCTGGCCGACATCAGGGGCAGCGGCGGCGACCCGGTCCGCATCGTCGACGAGGCGACCGGCCAACTGCTCGGCACCGCGAATGCAGCCGCGGCCGACTCGACCGTGCACACCGGTGCGGTCTATCTGCATCAAGGTGAGACCTACGTCGTGCGCAGCTTCGACGTCGACGACGCCGTCGCGCTCGTTGAACCGGCGGACGTCGACTACTTCACCTCCGCACGCGACATCACCGACGTCAGGATCACTGCCACCTCGCGGACCACGCTGTGGGGCGCAGCCGAAGTGAGCTTCGGTTCGGTCGACGTCACGACGCAGGTCGTGTCGTACCTGCGGCGGCGCGTCGTCAGTGGAGAGGTGCTGGGCGAACAGCCCCTCGACCTGCCCGAGCGGCAGCTGTCGACCCGCGCCGTCTGGTGGACCATCGGCGAGCAGCAACTCGCGCAAGCCGGGTTCGCGTGGGCTGACCTGGCCGGCGCCGCGCACGCCGCCGAGCATGCGTCGATCGGTCTGCTGCCGCTGGTCGCCACCTGCGACCGGTGGGACATCGGGGGGGTCTCGACCGCGCTGCACGAGGACACCGGTCGCCTCACCGTCGTCGTGTACGACGGCTACCCGGGTGGGGCGGGCTTCGCCGAACGCGGATACGAGGCGGCCGCGATCTGGTTGACCGCGACCCGCGAAGCGATTGCGGCGTGCGCGTGCGAGACGGGCTGCCCGTCGTGTGTGCAGTCGCCAAAGTGCGGCAACGGCAACGAGCCACTCGACAAGGCGGGTGCGATCAGGCTGCTCGACACCTTGCTGTCGGACGCGCCGACCGCACCGGTCGACGCAGCGATCACGGCGTCTGACGATGCACATGTGGTCGTCACCCTGGCCCTGCCCGCGCACGCGCGCTGACCGAGTCGAGCCCGAGACCGCCCAGCCAGCCGAGCGCCGGGATCCGGACGCTCGTCGGTGACGTCGACGACGTGCGCTGTGACCTGACAGCTGGTCGACGATCGCGTCGTTGGCGAGCGCGACGGCATTGGCGGCCGCGCACGCTGTCGACGCCAGCGTCCGGTTGACCGGCGGAATCACTGCGCGCGAGTCACCGACGCGCGCGGCTAACGCCGCCATGTCGGCAGCCGTCGCGCGCGATGCCGTGCGATGACCGCGACGCCGGCGAGCACGACCCCGGCCACGCAGACCCACAGCACCATCGCCATCGACAGCGCCCACAAGCTGGCCGAGCCGACGTCGTCATCGTCGGTGTTCAGCTGCGGGTCGGCCTCGGACTGCGCGGTTGCCGTCGCCGAGACCGTGGGTGCGGCAATCGCGGCGAGCGGTCCGAGACCGCCGCCGACTCGTGCACTCACGACGACGACGATGCGACTGCCCTCGTGGTGTACGTCGACCTGCGCGCCCTGCGGTGCTGCCGCCGTTGTCGCGGTGAAGACCGCAGCATCGGACTCACCTCGAGCCGCTGCCCTCGCGCCGTCGCGTGCCGCGTCGACGCACCGCAACTGCGCGCCCGCGACCGCCACTGACCAGAGCCCGACGGCAAGCAGCAACGCGAGCACCGGAAGCACCATCGCCGTCTCGGCGGTGACGTAACCGGCTTCACCACGCGGATCACTAGAACGGCACGTGAAGCGCACGTGAGACCACGCCGGTCAGCAGGTCGAGAACTTGCGTGCTCGTGATGACCTTGTAGAGCAGCGCGGCAAACGCACAGGCCGCGACGGTACCTACCGCATACTCGGCCGTCGTCATTCCGGCGTCGACGGCGGTTCGGATTGTCATGGCGGTTCGGATCGTCATGGCGGTTCGGATTGTCTTTGCCCGCTGGGCAATTCGCTTGATGAGTGTCATGTGCCCAGCCAACCAGGAGTGGCCAACTCGGGACAGCTCGCGCGACCGATCTGGTGGACACCCGCGGTGCCTGTGCACAACGCTGCGGAGTCCTCGACTTCCACACGTCACGACCAGAGCGCATTGGCGAATCCGGCGACTACCGGCACGACGCCGACGAGCACGAAGGCCGGCAGGAAGCACGCACCGAGCGGCAGCACGATGGCAATACCGGCTCGCTCTGCGGCGGCTTGCGCGTCGGTGCGAAGTGCCCGCCGCCGATCGTCGGCAAGATGCACGAGGACGTCGGTCAGTGCGGCCCCTGAATGATGCGCGCGAATCACCGCGCGAGCGACCGGCGCCCACCGCGGGTCAGCGACGCCAAGTCGACCACGCGGTCTCGACGGGCGCACCTAACATCGCCTGCCGCGCGACCGCCGACAGCACCCTCGCCGACCTCGCCATCGAACGCTTCCCCGACCGCGGCCAGCGCGTGCGCAGGAGTCGCACCGGCGGCCAGGCACGCGGCAAGCAAGTCGAGGGCGGCCGGCAACTGCCGCCCGACCGACCCGCGCGACGCTGACCGACCCGCGCGAGCTACCCGACCCGCGCGAGCTACCCGACCTGCCCGACGCGCGCGGTCGCTGCCGCCGCCCACCGATGCGCAAGAGTGCGAAGGCGGCCGCGGACCCCACCGCGCAGCCGAACACCATGCCGCCGACAAGGCCGGCCAACGAAGCGACTGCCACACCGAACCCGAGAACTACACCCGCTGACCAGCGCGGCTCGCGCGCTCTGCGACACGATTGCCTCAGCCCAGCCGCGCGGCGCGACGTGCGATGCGGCGCGCCCACGCAACACCGAGCGCGTCGAAGACAACGGCGCCGAACAGGCAACCGACGCCCGGAGCAGACCCGAAGAGGAAGTCGATCGGACGCGCACCGATCGCCGTCCCGAGAAGCAGACCGATCAGCGGGAGTCCGGCGAGCACATGCACGGTGGCGCGCGGGCCGGCCATGATCGACGTGACCTCGCGGCCGAGGTCGATCTCGTCCTGCAGCGCATCGGCGACCCGATCGATCGCCGGCGCGAGCGCGGCACCCGACGCGGCGGCCACCCGCCAGCAGGCCACGACCGCACGCAGTCCGTCGCAGCCAGGACTTGCCGCGACGCGGGCAACCGCGTCGGCGAGGTCGCCGCTGTCACCTCGGCGACCAACAGCGACGGCTGGCTGCAAGAGCGCGGCCAACTGTGCCGGGCCGGCCTGTACCGCAGCCGCGAACGCGTCGGCCGAGGCCCGGCCAGCGCGCAGTTCGGCCGCGGTCGCGCGGCAAAGATCGACGATCGAGGTGCGGGTGAGCTAGCAGCGCGCGGCCGCGGCGGAATCCTTGCCGGTGAGCCCAAGTGCGCGCAGCTGCCGCCACCCAATCGACGCCGAAAGCACCGCCTGTCCGTGGGCCACGAAGACAGACCGCGGCGAGCCGAGCGCGCGATCCCGTCACCCGCCGAGCACCTGGTCAAGAGCGACGCGACCGCCGGCGTCGACCCAGCGCCCATCGCGCCGGTGCATTGCCGGCAGCACGTCGACAAGACCATCGGTGCGCCTGCACGCACGACACCGACCGAATCAAGCACGCGTTGGCCGTCGGGCCCGCGCGCGAGATGGACAACCACCCGCAGCCCCGCACCAAGTTGACTGTGCGCGGCTTCGCGGGACAGCCCCGCGGCGGTGCACAGCGCCTCGATCCTGGCCGGCACATCGACCACTGAGTTCGCGTGCAAGGTGCCGGCACCACCGTCGTGCCCGACGTTCAGCGCAGCCAGCAAGTCGACGCACTCGGCGCCGCGAACCTCACCGACAACCAGTCGATCGGGGCGCATCCGAAGTGCGTGCCGCACCAACGACCGCAGCTCGATTGCGCCTGCCCCTTCGATGTTCGGCGCGCGAGCCTCGAGCCGCACGACGTGCGGATGGTCAGGGCGAAGTTCACCGGAATCCTCGACGATGACCACGCGTTCGCGCGGATCGACCCGGCCGAGCAGCGTCGCCAGCAGCGTGGTCTTGCCGGTGCCGGTGCCGCCGGTCACGACGAACGAAGCCCTCGATGCGACGACAGCGGCGCAGCAGCGCGGCCGCCTCGCGCGGCATCGCCCCCATGTCGACGAACTCGTCGAGGGAGAACGCGCGGCGGCGCGGAACCCGAAACGACAGGCACACGCCGCCAGGCGATACCGGCGGCAGGACCGCGTGCAGCCGGACGCCGTCGGCGAGCCTGATGTCGGCGTACGGCACCGCGTCGTCGAGACGGCGACCGGCCGCCGCCGCGAGCCGGGCCGCCAGCCGGCGGATCTCGCGATCACTGCCGAAGCGCACGTCGGCGCGCTCGAGCCCGCGACCGCGATCGACCCACACCTCGTCAGGACCGTTGACCAGGACGTCGGTCACGCCAGGTTCGTGCAGCAGTGCTTCGAGCGGACCGGCACCGACCAGCTCGCTGCGCAATGTCTCGACGGCGGCGAGCACCTGCGCCGCACCACGGACGCCGGCCTCCTCGCGCACGAGCGCGGCGACCCGTGCGGTCGTCGGCGGTGTGACGTCGTCGGCGAGCCGACTGCGCACCTTTGCCACCAATGCGGCGTCGAGGGTCATGGCGCAGCCGTCGGACGCCAACCGACGGTGGGAACGCCGTCGACGCGATGGTGGTCTCGATGAGGTCGATGGGAACCTCGGCCATGGGATCGCGAACGCGGTCGTCCGGGAACGGCAGCGACGCGAGTAACTCTCGGCAGAACTTGGCGAGTGGACCCCGGCCCTGACCAGCGGGCGCCTCACCGCGTTCGAGCGCTGCACCCAGACCTGGCTCCGCCTTGAGGTAGCCCGCCGACGGCAGGCCGAGCGCCTGCGCAACGTCGAGGGCGGTCAGCCCGCCTGGCGCCGGACCTCTCACCACGACCCGCACGTCGTCAGCCACCCTGGTGATCTCGGTGGCAATCCGTGCGGCGGAAGCCACCGCACGTACCTCGGCCGGGACGACGAGTAAGACGACATCGGCAGCCGCCAGCACGACGCCGGCGGCTTCATCGATGCGCCGTGGCAAGTCAGCCACCGTGAGATCGCACACCCGAGCGGCAGCCGCGAGCACGCTCGACACCGCGTCGGTTCGCAGGTCGAGCGGATCGCCGCGGTCATAGGAGAGCACCGCGAGTTCGCCGAAATGGGGCAACGCCGCACGCAACTCCTCGCCGCCGATCCGGCCGTTCGCGCCAGCGATGTCGGACCAGCGCAAACCCGCCGCGTGCTCACCCCCGAAGAGCAGATCAGCGCCGCCGCCGTGCGGATCCGCATCGACGAGCATCACCCGGCGTCCGCCTCGCATGGCGGTGACGGCAAGCGCCGCGGCGAGCGTGCTCGCACCCGCTCCCCCACGCCCGCCGATCACGGCAACCGTCAGGCCCAGCGCGGCGCATTCGTCGACCGCGTCGGCCAGTCGCGCGACCAGCCACGGCTCGGCGTCCGGCAACAACGCGACGTGCTCGGCGCCGACGCCGACCGCGCGTTTCCAGATGAAGCCGTCGTCGAGGTCGCGGCCCACCAGAACGACGCCGACCCTGGGCCGCATTGACGCACGGCCGAGCGCGATGCGAGACGTCGTCTCCGACGAGCACCAAGCGCCGCCTTCGACCACCCCAGCCTGCGCGCCGGCCGGATCGTGCGCGACGTCAACGTCGACCCCGGCCGCCGCACCGAGCCGCAGGATGTCGTCGAGCAGGTCAGGATCGGCGGTCACCAGCAGCGGTCGGCGGGGCGTGGCGAGGTCGGGCGAGATCGGCATGTGCCAACGATCGACGTCGGCGCCGGGCGGCGGCGCCGCCCGGCCAGCACCTGTGGATCCGCTGCGATCACGGTCGGGGGTGTGGACGGACGCAATCGGTCCCGGGACATGGAACGGCCCCCGCCGGGGGGGTAGCGGGGGCCGTTCACGAAGGGTCCGACTCTGGGGGGAGAGCCGTACCGGGACTAACGTAAGGCAAGCGCCCCGTCTCGCACATCCCCCTGTCGCAATCAATTCGTGACCAAGAACAGGTTATGACAAAAGGCCCATGGCGCGGCCGGGGTGATCACGCCCGGCGTCCTATCCTCGGAGCATGAGCACCACGAGCCGGCCGGCGGCCTTCTTCGACCTCGACAAGACGATCATCGCCAAGTCGAGCGTCATGGCTTTCGGGCGGCCGTTCTACCAAGGCGGGTTGATCAACCGGCGGGCGCTGCTCAAGAGCACCTACGCCCAGTTCGTCTTCCTGGTGGGTGGGGCCGACCACGACCAGATCGAACGGATGCGCGCCTACCTGTCTCAACTGTGCAAGGGATGGGACGTCGAGCAGGTCAAGGCGATCGTCGCGGAAACACTGCACGACCTGATCGATCCACTGATCTACGACGAAGCCGCCGCCCTGATCGAGCAGCACCACGCGGCCGGCCTTGATGTCGTCATCGTGAGCACGTCGGGCATCGAGGTGGTGGAACCGATCGGGGAAATGCTTGGCGCGGATCGGGTCATCGCCACCCGGATGGTCGTCGAGGACGGCCGGTTCACCGGCGACATCGACTACTACGCGTACGGCGAAGCGAAGGCGGCCGCAGTCATCGACTTGGCCGCCAAGGAGGGCTACGACCTCGCGGCGTCCTTCGCCTACAGCGATTCGTCGACCGACATCCCGCTCCTGGAGGCGGTGGGCATCCCGTCGGTAGTGAATCCCGATCGGGCGTTGCGCAAGGAGGCGATCAGCCGCGGCTGGCCGGTGCTGAACTTCGAGAACCCGGTACCGCTGCGGTCGCGCGTCGGCCTCGGTTCGCCACGCAGTCCGGTCTACGCGGCCGCCGGGTTAGGTGCGGGCATGGCCGCCGCCGGCCTGGTCTGGTACGCCCGCCGCCGCAGCAAGGACGTCCCGGCGCTACGAGCCGGCACGAAGAGCTGACGAAAAAGGCTGAGACTCTTCCAAGCCTCTAGGCCCTTCCGAATGGCTGGCGTTAGGCGTACAAACGAGTCATGAGTCGGGTACCGCGAGGGTTCCGCCCTCGAGGTTCTCGGACTCACGCACGACACCTCTGGCACCCACGCGGAACCAGCCGAATCAGGCGGTCGAGTCGGGCGGCGGCTCTCACGAGTTGCCTGCTCGCCGACAATGCGCAGGTGCACGCTTGGTAACCGGAGGATCGTGCGAGCGGCGGCGTCCCGATATGCGGGGCGCCGCTCGCAGTATGAGATCTCGCTACGGGGTCCTGAAGAAACGCAGCTCACGCAGCAAAGGATGAAAGAAGGCGCATCGTGACCGGAGCAACTCCCGAGGCAAGTCTGTCGAACTTGTTGCACGAGACCAGGCGGTTCGATCCGCCGCCGAAGCTCGCCGCGGATGCGATCGCGAAGAAGGAGATCTACGCAGAGGCTGCGAAGGATCCCTTGGCCTTCTGGGAAAAGCAGGCGAATCGGCTGACGTGGGCGCAACCGTGGTCGCAGGTTCTGGACTGGAGCGATGCGCCGTTCTCGAAGTGGTTTGTGGGCGCCAAGCTCAACGTCGCGGTGAACTGTCTGGATCGCCACGTCGAGGCCGGCCATGGCGATCAGGTCGCCTACCACTGGGAAGGCGAGCCGGGCGACACCCGCACGATCACCTACGCCGAGCTGACCACGTTGGTGTGCAAGGCAGCGAATGCCCTGACCGAACTCGGTGTCGCCGCCGGTGACCGGGTGATGATCTACATGCCGATGATCCCCGAGACCGTTGTGTCGATGCTGGCGTGTGCGCGTATCGGTGCGCCGCACTCGGTGGTGTTCGGCGGATTCTCGGCGGAGGCATTGGCCGGCCGTACGAATGACTGCGAGGCGAAGTTCATCATCACTGCGGACGGCGGCTACCGCCGTGGTGCCGCGAGCGCGTTGAAGCCGGCTGTCGACTTGGCGCTGAAGGAGTGCCCGCAAGTCGAAACCGTGCTCGTTGTGCGTCGCACCGGGCAGGACGTCGAGTGGTTCGAGGGTCGCGACGTGTGGTGGCACGACGTGGTCGACAAGCAGCCGGAAACCCATGCGGCGCAGGCGTTCGACGCAGAGCAGCCGCTCTACATCATGTACACGAGCGGGACGACGGCGAAGCCGAAGGGGATTCTGCACACGAGCGGTGGATACCTGACTGGCGTTAGCGCTACCCACAAGATGGTGTTCGACCTGCACGAGGACACCGATGTCTATTGGTGCGCCGCCGACATCGGCTGGGTCACCGGCCACAGCTACATCGTCTATGGCCCGCTCGCCAACCGTGCGACGTCCGTCATGTACGAAGGCACGCCCGACACCCCCGCACGTGACCGCTGGTGGTCGATGATCGAGAAATACAAGGTGTCGATCCTCTACACCGCCCCCACCACGATTCGCACCTTCATGAAGTGGGGCGAGGAGTTCCCGCGCATGCACGATCTCTCGTCGCTGCGACTGCTGGGCAGTGTCGGTGAGCCGATCAACCCCGAAGCCTGGATGTGGTACCGCAAGAACATCGGCAGCGACAACTGCCCGATCGTCGACACGTGGTGGCAGACCGAGACGGGCTCGATCCTCATCACCCCGCTGCCCGGCATCACCTCCACCAAGCCGGGCGCGGCCATGACTGCATTCCCCGGCATCGCCGCTGACATCATCGACAACGACGGGAATTCGGTCGGCAACGGCGAGGGCGGCTACATGGTCATCAGCCAACCGTGGCCCTCGATGCTGCGCGGTATCTGGCGCGATCCCGAGCGCTACAAGCAGACCTACTGGTCGCGGTTCCCCGGTCTTTACTTCGCCGGCGACGGCGCGAAGAAGGACCAGGACGGCGACTTCTGGTTGCTCGGGCGCATCGATGACGTCATGAACATTTCGGGCCACCGCATCTCGACGACCGAAGTCGAGCACGCACTCGTCGGTCACCCCAAGGTCGCCGAGGCGGCAGTCGTTGGTGCGAACGATCCGATCACCGGCCAGGCGATCGTCGCCTTCGTCACGGTGAAGGGCAACGTGCCCGACAGCGAATCCGGTGGTGCGGCGTTCGCCGCCGAACTCCGGGCCCACGTCGCCAAGGAGATCGGCGCGATCGCGAAACCGCGCGACATCTTGATCAGTCCCGACCTGCCGAAGACGCGGTCGGGGAAGATCATGCGCCGGTTGTTGCGTGACGTGGCCGACCACCGCGCGCTAGGCGACACAACCACGCTGCTCGACCCGAACGTGGTAGCCGCGATCGCCGCCCAAATGCCGGCCACCACGGAGGAGTAGCCCGGCCCCCCGCCCGGCGAGATCGCACAGCCGGGACGGCGGGGGCGGCGGTCTCGGCGATAGGCTGCGGCTTGGTGCGCCGGGAAGTCTGGTCGGCATGGTTCAGCTGTGCCCCACTTCTGCCCGACTTCAGGCCCGCCGACTCCCGTGAGGTGCTCCCGTGCATGACGTCACCTCGTTCGGCGGTGTCGTCCTTGTGTGGGGCCTCGTCGGCACCGCCGCACTGCTCGCGCGTCGCGTCGCGCGCTGGATCGGGATCCCCGCCCCGGCGGTCTTCCTGATCGCCGCCGCGGTAGCAGCCAACTCGATCAAGGCGCTGCGAACCGCGGTCGACCTGCATGTAGTCGAGAACGTGGTCACCGTTGGCCCTGATCGTCATCCTTTTCGACGGCGGACTGCATCTGGGACGACGGCGGTTCCGCGAGGCCGCGGTGCCGATCGTCGCCCTCGGCGTGCTCGGGACCTTCGCCACGACGGCACTGATCGCGGTCGTCTCACACACCATCTTCGGTCTCGACTGGAAATTCTCCGCCGTCCTCGGGGCCGCGTTGGCACCGACCGATCCCGCGGTCGTCTTCGCGGTCCTTGCGAACAAGGAACTGACAGGGCGGACGGCGGCGATCCTCGAGGGCGAGTCGGGATTCAACGACCCGGCCGGCATTGCACTGCTGCTTGGGTTCGTGCAACTCGCCACGCCATGCACACGGGTCCATTGCCGTCGTGTTCGGAAACTTCGCGATCGAGATGGCGGTGGGATGTGCCGTCGGCGTCGCTGGCGGCGTGGCGCTGCGATGGTTGCTCAGCACTCGGCGTCCGACCGCTCGAAATACAGCAACCGTTGCTCGCACTAGCTGGAATCCTTGCGCTGTATGGCGCGGCCACCGTCGCGCACGGCTCCGGATTCCTCGCGGTCCTCATCGCCGGCATCGTGATCGAGCGATGCCATCAGCCATGAAGTGCCCACCGTCGAACGCTTTCATGCCACTCTCGCTAGCCTCGGCGAGGTCGTCGCGTTCGTCCTGCTCGGCATCACGGTCCGCCTGCACACGCTCGTCGAACACCACGCCTGGCTGATCGGTCTCGGCATCTTTGCCCTGCTCACGCTCGTCCTGCGGCCGGTGGTATGCGTACCGCTACTCACCGCACTGAAGCTGGACCGGCGCGAGACCGACATTCATTGCCTGGGCAGGCCTGAAAGGAGCCGTGCCGATCCTGCTGGGCGCACTCGCCGTGAGTGGCGGGGTGCCAGACGCCACGAGGCTGTACGCCATCGTGTTCGTGGTCGTCGCGCTGTCTGTCGTCGTTCAAGGTGGCTCGTTGCCGTGGGTCGTCCGCAAGCTCGGCATCGGCATAGATTCGACCGGTCAGGCACTGACACGCGAAGCGACCAGGAGAGCGCGTGCTCCATACTCGACGCGTGACGACACCTCTAGGCGAGCGCTCTCTGGGCGAGCTGGTGGCCACCCTTACCCGCGACCTGGCCCTGCTCCTGCACCAGGAAATCGAGCTCGTCAAAGCCGACGTGGTCAAAGCGCTGCGGAAGGTCGCGGTCGGTGCGGCCGGCCTGATCGTCGCCGGCGTGCTCGCGCTGTTCGCCCTCCCGATCATCTCCATCGCCATCGCGCTGGGGATCCACGCGCTCGGCGTGAGCCTGGGCTGGTCGTTCCTGATCGTGGGCGGGGGCTACCTCGTACTGGGCGGCATCGCGGCGCTGATCGGCATCAAGATGCTCGCGCAGGGCCAAGCCATCGAGTCGCGCGGCTGACTCGGTCAAGGCAGACCTGCACGCCATCGTGCGAAAGCCAGCCCGAGCGCGGGACTAGCGCCACCTCCCGCCTCAGGGAATTCACCCAGCACCATCTGTCCCAACCTGTGGGACGCTGGGCGCCATGCTGGTACCGGACTCCTCCGTGGTCATGGTTGAGGGACCGTGGGTCCACCGCGAGGTCAGCGCGAACGGAACGCGCTTCCACGCGGCCGAGATGGGCACCCCTAACCAGGCCCCGCTTGTCGTGCTGCTGCACGGGTTCCCGCAGTTCTGGTGGTCGATGCGACACCAGCTCCAGGACATCGCGAACGCCGGCTACTGGGCGGTCGCCCCTGACCTGCGCGGCTACGGTGGCAGCGACAAACCGCCGCGCGGCTATGACGCCTTCACCCTTGCCTCCGACGTCGCCGGCATCGTCCGATCACTCGGTGCTCGCGACGCGATCATCGTCGGACACGACTGGGGCGGTTACGCCGCTTGGTGCACAGCGGTCCTGCATCCCGCCTCCGTTCGCGGCATCGTCACCCTCGCAGCGCCGCACCCGCTGCGCTTTCGCAACGCACTGCTCACCGAGCCGCGCGGCCAGTTCATGGCCAGTGCGCACCTAGTCGGGTATCAGCGGCCATGGGTCCCCGAGCGGCAACTCGTCAGCGATGACGCGGACGCCGTGGGGCGAATGTTGCACGCATGGTCGGCGCCGAGTTGGCCTGATGAGGAGTCCGAGCGGCGCTACCGCGAGCAGATGCAGATCCCGCATGTCGCGCACTCAGCGCTCGAGTACTACCGCTGGACGCTGCGCTCGCAGTTGCGACGCGACGGACAACGGTTCAACCGTCAACTACGCGAGCCCGTCGGCGTCCCGACGTTGCAGTTGCATGGCGCGCTTGACACCTGCGTACTTCCGCGGACGGCGGCCGGTTCGGGTCGCTACGTCGGTGGTCCGTACACGTGGCGATTGATCGAGGACGCCGGGCACTTCCTGCACGAGGAATCGCCGAAGGCGGTGTCGGCGGAAATCCTGCACTGGCTGGATGAACTGGACCACAGCCGCTGATGCCGTCGGAGCCTGCCCCGCGCGACCGCGATCCGTCCGGTCGCGCGCGAAACGCGAGACCGCGCGACGGGCTCGGCCGACCACTGCCACGCGGGTCGGGTGCCGGCAGCGAACGAGTGCCCGACGAACTGCACCTGGGCGTCGACGACACCATTGCTCTCGCGCAGCGTTATCTCGACAGCGGTCGTCCGTTCCACGCGCACGAAGTTCTCGAAGCGCTCTGGAAGACGCAGCCGGCGAGCGAACGCGACCTGTGGCAGGGGTTGGCGCAGATCGCGGTCGGTGTCACGCATGCGCATGCGCGGAAACACGGTCGGGGCGGCGAGGTTGCTGCGCCGAGGTGCCGAGCGCGTCGCCAACTACAGCCGGCGACCCGCACGACATCGACATCGTCGGCGTGCTCGCCTGGGCCGAAGCCCTCGCGAACGAACCGGACGCACCCGACGCCGAGTCGCCGCCGCTGTCCCTCCGCCCGCCCAAGCCGTCGTGAAAGGGGGCGCGGTCGGCAGCCCGTGCTAGTCGCAGCCTCGTGTTGAGACGGGCACCGTCGCCGTCCGCCCTGCTATTGCTGCGGCGCTCACCTGCGACGCCGTCAACGCATACCCAGTGCTCGGGTCGTTGACAGCCCTACCGAATACGACCCCCGCGACCTGGCCGGTCGTGTCGAGCAGGGGTCCGCCGGAGTTGCCCGGCTGGACCTGGGCACGGACCGCGTAGATCTCGCGGGTCACGTCGGCGTCCTGGTAGATGTCAGGCCCGCGGGCGAGTTCGGCACCGCGAATGCGGGCAGCGACCGTCTGGTAGGGCCCATCCTCGGGGAAGCCGGCGACGACCGCATCAGCTGACGGTGCGAGAACTCCGCTGAACGCCAACGGCTTGGCGTGCATCCCCGAGACCTCGAGGATCGCCACGTCGACCTTCGGGTCGTAGTAGACGACCGTGGCCGCCAACCGCCGGCCGACGCCGGCGAGCTGAACCTGCGGATTGCGTACGCCGGCAACGACATGGGCATTCGTCATGACCCGGCCGTCGGCGTACACGAAGCCGGTGCCCTCGATCCGGCGCGAGCACGACTTCGCGTCACCGGTGACCTTCACGATGCTGTCCTTTGCGGCAACGACGCCGGGCTGACCCACGACGGCCAGGTCGGGCGGTGACACCGGAATGATGCGCTCGGCGCCGAGTGCTCCGAACACCTGCGGGAAGCCGCCGCCGGCGACCACCTGACGGAAATCGGCGAACCAGCCGCGCACCCGCGTCGGCACCTGATGGTCGACGGCCGCGCAGCACCCGCGAACCGTTGACCTGCCTTGCCACAGAAGGAAAAGGCGCCTGCACCAGCGAGCTACCGATGAACCAAGCAATAAGCAGGACGGCGAGCCCTGACACGATTGCCCCACCGACAGAGTCGACGGTGCGGGCTGGCTGCCAGCGAAGCCGACGACGCACGATCGCGCCGAGCGCGCCTGCACCGATGCGCCCGAGCGACGCGAACGCGAAGACGATGGCGACACCTGCGAACGGCGCGACAGTGCCCGCGAAGTGCTTCGCGATCAGTGGCGCGATCTGCGCTCCAATGACCGCGCCGCCGAGCAACCCGACGAACGAGAGCACCCCGACGACGAAGCCCTGCCGATAGCCGGAGAACGCCGACAAGATGATCAGCACGACCAGAATCAGGTCAAGGGCGTCGGCGTGCACACGGTCAAACCTAACGGGGCCCGTGCCACGGGCGTCTGGGGCGGTGGTGCCGGAGCGTGCTAGCTGACGATCAGTTGGCCGGTCATACCTTCGTGTTCTTGGAAATGGCAGTCGAACGAGTAGACCCCGGCGGCCGGAACGTTGAAGGTAACCGTCGTCGAGTGACCGGCGAAGATCGTCTCGGAATGCACGCCCAGGCTCGGCACCTCGAAATCCTGCGGCACCACGCTCGGATTCGTGATCGTGACCCGCAGCTGACCCGGCTTGGCATAGACGACGTCCGGCTTGAAGTGACCGTCGTCAAGGGTGTCGATCACGATCTGCTGGACGCCGTCAGCTGCCGCTTGAGCGGTCGCTGACGCACTTGCCTGGTCAGGCCTCGGCGCGCCGGTGCCGGACACATGTCGGGTGGTGTTGTTCGCGGAACACCCGGCCATCAACAGCCCGCTGATCAGCGACCCGATTGCCAGGATGCGTGGGTCTCGACACCGCTTCACGCTACAGCGACGGCAAATCGCGGACGTCGGCAGCGTTCCACGGCACCGACCAGCCGCCGATCTCGAGCAGGCGGGACAGCAGGCCGGCGGTAAATCCCCACACGAACAAGTCATCAACCTCGAACGCGTCTCCGACGTAGCCACTCGGGTGCCGCACCCGGAACCGGTTCGTCGAATCGACGAAGCGGGCGATGGGTACCCGCGCGACGGCGGCGACCTCAAAGGCGTCGGCGACACCGACGACCGACGGAGTCCGCCACCAAGCAAGGACCGGGACGACCAAGAACCCCGACGGCGGTAGCCAGAGCGCCGGCAACACGGCGAGCACCTCGACGCCGGTCGGATCAAGACCGGTCTCTTCTGCGGCCTCGCGCAATGCCGTGGACGCCGGCCCGTCGTCGTCCGGCTCGACCGCGCCGCCGGGAAACGCCGCCTGGCCTGCGATGCTGGCGCGAGTGGCCGCTTCGCTCGATCAGCAGCACGTCGGGGCCGTCGGTGCCCTCGCCGAACAGCACCAGCACGGCACTGTCACGACCACCGCCTGGCGGCGGAGTGGACCGGCTGAGGTCGGCCGCCTCGAGCCCGCCCGCTGCTTGGAGGAGCTTCGCCAGCCACCCGGGCGGCGAGCCTCCAGCGACCCCGGCCGTGGACGTCATGTGGTACCCGCCACCGTGACGCCGAGGTACTGCGCAGACAGCTGGGCGAGTTCACCTGGGGCGAGCACGCCGATCTTGGTGTGGGTAATCGCACCTGACGCGCTGACGAAGATCGAGACCGGAATGCCCGGCACCCGCAGGTACTGCACGAACTTCCCGTTGGCGTCCCACACCGAGGGGTAAGCCAGGCCGAGCCCGCGCGAGGCATCAAGGGCGTCGTCCCATGTCTCACTGCCGTTGTAGGCGCCGTCGACGATGCCGAGCACGGTGACCTTGCCCTGGGCAGCGGTCGCGAATGAACGCAGCTGCGGAGCTTCGACCTTGCATTCGGTGCACGGGCCGGCCCAGACATTGATCAGCAATGGGCCGCGAAGCTTGGCAAGGTCGACCTTCGGCCCGTTGCCCAGGCAGGGAAATGTGTAGGAGGGCAGGCCGTCGGTGACCGGGCCGGCGCCGGTTGCCACCGGGCAGTCGGGCAGATGGGCCGCGGCGATCAGCGAGGCACGCAGCGGCGTGGAGCCGTTGTGCTTCGCGGTCGCCCGGTTCACCAGCAACGCAGCGACAACGAGGACGGCGACACCGAGCGCGGTCAACCACGCGCGCGGCTTCACAGCAGCGTGTCCACCGGGCCGGTCTTCACCAACTTGCGGGCAGTGGCCTCATCGGTCGGGCCGAGGCCGAATGACGGGCACCACTGGGCCAGCCCGCACGCACCGCACGCTGGCTTGCGGGCGTGGCACACCCGACGTCCGTGCCAGATGACCCGATGCGAGAGCAGCGTCCACTCCTTGCGCGGGATCAGAGCCGCGATGTCCTGCTCGACCTTGACCGGGTCAGCAGACGTGGTCCACCGGAACCGATTCGAGAGGCGCAGCATGTGGGTGTCGACGGTCAGGCCAGGGACGCCGAACGCGTTGCCCAAGACGACGTTCGCGGTCTTGCGACCGACACCGGGCAACGTGACGAGGTCCTTCAAGCGCCGCGGCACCTCGCCGCCGAACCGGTCGCACACCGCCTGCGCCATGCCGATGATCGAGGTGGTCTTCGCGCGGAAGAATCCGGTCGACATGATGATCGTCTCGACCTCGGCGCGATCGGCGCCCGCGTAATCGGCGGCGGTCGGGTACTTGGCGAACAGCACCGGGGTCACCATGTTCACCCGCTTGTCGGTGCACTGGGCGGACAGGATCGTCGCGACCAGCAGCTCCAGCGGATTGGTGAAGTCGAGCTCGCAGTGCGCGTCGGGATACAACTGCGTCAGCGCGCGGTTGATCGCACGCGCTCGCCGGACAAGCGCGAGCGGCGTTTCCTGGTCGATCACCCGCCGCGCCACGACGTCGAGCCTAATCACCGCGACTGCCATTGGCCTGGACGGGTGACCTGGACGGCCACCCGGGTGACATGTCCTCAAGGCCCGCGCCTGACCGGCCGATGCGCCCTCTGTAACCAGCCACACATCCGCAATCGGGACGGGGTCGCCGTGAGCGCCGGGAGCAGCCAGTCAGGCACGCGCCGGACTCCCGAGCGCAGTACCGACTTCGACCACCTCTCGATCGGTGCCCTGCGCAACTACCGCACCGCACTTGCCGAGGAAGAGAACCGGGTCTCCTACTGGCGGCGCATCATTCAAGCCAGGCTGGACGTCGTCCGTGCGGGCGAGACCGGCGGCGCTCGAGTCGAGAACCTGCGCAACGTGCTGGCCGACGCCCCGCTCACCAGCAGCCGTCGCGCACTCGTCACCATCGTGCCGATCGAGGACGTCCCGCCGCTGCCCGACCTGGCCGAGCTCTGGGAACGCGAGCCGCGGCCTGCTGACCCCGCCCACAACGAGATCTTGGCGCGTGACCTGTCCAGCGCCGAGGCCCAGCTGTCGGCGTACCGCAACGCCTTGCACCGGCGCATCACCGGGTCGACCGACGAGCTCATCGCGCGCTACCGCGAGGACCCGGGCCTGTGCCTGCTCGCACTTCCGGCCGACACACAAGGATGCCGCGACCCGGCGCGCGCTCGCCGCCCGCCGCTAGCCCGCCCGCCCGCGCGACCTCACTTCGCACCTTTGGCTGCGCAAAGGTGTGAGAATCACCGACGTGGATGACGTGCTTGAGCAAGCTGCCGCTATTCGCGGCGCTCGACGAGGACGCCAACGTGGCGCTGCGCGTCGCGATGCGGCACGAGAACTTCTCCCGGGGCGACGTCATCTTCGACGAGGGCGACGCGGGCGACAAGCTGTTCGCCGTCATCGAGGGCAAGGTGAAGCTCGCCCGCACGGCGCCGGACGGTCAGGGAGAACCTGCAGGCCGTCCTCGGGCCCGGCGAGATGTTCGGCGAACTGTCGCTGTTCGATCCGAAGCCGCGAACTGCCGGTGCCGTGGCATTGACCGACACCGTGCTGGCCTCTCTCGCCCACGAAGAATTGCGGCCCTGGATCACCGGGCGGCCGGACGTCGCCGTCCAACTCTTGCAGGCGTTGGCGCAACGGCTGCGCCGTACCAACGACGTTCTGGCCGACCTGGTTTTCAGCGACGTGCCGGCCCGAGTCGCGAAAGCCTTGCTCGGCCTCGCCGAACGCTTCGGTCAGCCGACCAGCGATGGCATCCACGTCGCACACGACCTCACCCAGGAAGAACTTGCGCAACTGGTCGGCGCCTCGCGCGAGACCGTGAACAAGGCGCTCGCGGACTTCAGCGCGCGTGGCTGGATTCTCATCGAGTCGCGCGCCGTCGTGATCCGCGACGTCGAAGGGCTCACTCGCCGGGCACGCTGACGCCGGCGTCTCGCAGGTAGTCGAGCTGGGCAAGCAATGACCACCGCGCGGCAAACTGCAGCTCGGGCGCCACGTCGCCGTACACCGCTTGGAACACCTCGTCGACGGTGTCGCTCGCGGCCGCCGCGGCCCGCACCTGCTCGAGACGGTCTTCGCGATGCTGCAGGTACGCGTCGAGCTTCGCCGCGGGGTCGGTGGCGACAGGACCATGCCCAGGCAGGACGACGCGAAGTTGCCGTTCATCGACGAGCGCGCGTAGCCGGTGCAGGGTCGCGAGGTAGTCCGCGAGCCGCGCCGTCGGGTCGGGCGACCACGGTGCTTCCGCTGCCAAGAATCGTGTCGCCCGTGAGCAACGCAGCGTCGGCGCCGATCACGAAACACACGGAGTCGGCGGTGTGGCCCGGCGTAGCGATCACCTCGAGGTGCACGCCAGCTATTTGCAGCAGCTCGCCGTCCGACAGCTGCTGCTGACCTGCCGAGCAGTGCACCGGTGCCATCGCGCGGATCGGAGCGGCGGTCGCGTTGGCTCAGTGCCGGCGCGCCGGCGGCGTGGTCGACGTGACCGTGAGTCAGCAAGATGAGCGCGACCTGGTGCGCACCAGCCTCTTCAACCGTCGCCATGACCGCGTCGCGATGCAACGCGTCGTCCGGACCAGGATCCACGACGATCGCCTCGGCTTGGCCTGGCGGGACGAGCACCCAGGTGTTGGTGCCGTCGAGCGTCATCGGGGAGGGATTGTTGGCCCGCACCAAGAAGGTCCGCGCCGTCGGGTGCTCGGGGCTCGGATCGGTCGTCACGGTTCGATGACCACCCAACGCGGCGGCTCGGCGTCGAGGTCGATGCGTACCTGCACCGGGACGAGGTTGCGGTCGACGCCGGCTGCCAGCACATCCGCTGCCGAGGTGAACGTCGTCAGCTCGCGCAGGGTCCATTCGGTAGGCGGCATGAGCATCCACTCGCCCCTATCGCAGGCGGCCAACGCGAGTTCCGGGGCGACCCATTGCGCCGCATCGGCCTCGCCGCCGACGAAGCGGGCGTCCCCTTGCGCGGGTGCGATCGCGACATAGAAGTGGGTGTCGTAGCGCCGCGGTTCGAAGTCGGGGGTCACCCAGCGCGACCACGGTCGCAGCAGGTGCGGCTGCGCAACCGCCCGGTGCCGGGCCAGAACCTCATCGAAGGTCGCGCGATGCTCGATCAGCGCTAGCCGGTCAGCCTCCAGTGCGGACACATCGGTCGCTTCGGCCGACGCCAGCAGGACACCGCACTCCTCGAAGGTTTCCCTGATAGCCGCGAACGCATGAGCCTGCTGGTCATCGCGCCCGACGTAGTCGGCGGCGTCGACCACGCCGCCCGGAAAGACATACATGCCACCGGCAAAGAGCATCCCCAGGTGGCGCCTGAGCATGAAGACCTCGAGCTGTTGGTGCCCGTCACGCAACAGGATCACGGTCGCGGACGCCTTGGCAGGTGCCGGAGATCCGCCCGCCTCGCGATAGGCCCGGGCCCGCGCCACCAGTTCGGGACTTGGTCGTGGCGGCTGCTGATCGGCGTCCGGCATAAGCGTGAGCGTAGGTGCCACACTGCCCACATGTCCTTCACTGCTGACGAGTTGGCGTACGCGACCGAGCTCGTGGGTCGTTGGATTCCACCGACCCCGCAGTACGCCTGGCCGCTGCTGGGCGCGGAGATCGGCGCGCAGGTGTGGGTGAAGCACGAGAACCACACGCCGACCGGTGCGTTCAAGGTTCGCGGTGGTCTGGTCTACGCCGATCGCCTGCGTGCCCGGCGACCGGAGGTGTCCGGCATCGTCTCGGCCACCCGCGGCAACCACGGGCAGAGTCTGGCCTTTGCGGGTCGCGCGAATGACCTCGCCGTCACCATCGTCGTGCCGCATGGCAACAGCCCGGACAAGAACGCCGCGATGAAGGCCTTCGGTGCTGACGTCATCGAGCATGGCCACGACTACCAAGCAGCTCGGGAGTACTCGATGGAGCTCGCTGCCGAACGTGGGCTTGAACCTGTGCCGCCCTACCACCCCGACTCGTGCTTGGCGTCGCGACCTACGCCCGCGAACTTTTCGCGGCGGTCGGCGATCTCGACACGGTCTACGTCGGGGTCGGCATGGCCACCGGCATTTGCGGCCTGATCGGCGTCCGCGACCTGCTCGGGCTGCAGACCGAGATCGTCGGCGTGGTGGCGCGCAACGCGCCCGCGACTGCGTTGTCCTTCGCCGCGGGCCGGCTCGTGACGACCGAGTCGGCGCACACGTTCATCGATGGCGTCGCGTGCCGGGTGCCCGATGCGGGCGCGATCGACGTCATCACCGCCGGCGCCGCACGCATCGTGCAGGTCAGTGAAGACAGCTGCGCGGACGCCGTCCGGTTGCTGTTGTCGACGACCCACAACGTCGCGGAACCGGCTGGCGCGATCGCGCTGGCCGGCCTGCTGGCCGAGCGCGAGTCAGTTCGCGGACGTCGGGTAGCGGTCGTTCAGAGCGGCGGCAACATCGACAGCCCGATGCTCGCGCAGATCCTGGCCGGTCAGACTCCAACGGTGTGATCGCGGGCTCTTGGTGATCGGTGCCTATTGGCCGAGGAGGTCGTCGAGGCGAGCGATCAGGCCGGCCCGAGCAGCCGGCCATTCGTCGGCGAGCATGGAGAACAGCACGGTGTCGCGGACCGTGTCGTCGGACCGTCGCTGGTAGCGCCGCAAGATGCCTTCGTACTGCGCGCCGAGACGGGCGATCGCTTGTTGTGATCGTGCGTTGCGGACGTCGGTCTTCAGTTGCACGCGGCCGGCGTTGAGTGTCTCGAAGGCGTAGCCCAGCAGCAGCAGCTTCGCCTCGGGGTTGACGGCACCGCCCCACACCGCCGGGGTGTAGGCCGTGAAGCCGATCTCCAGTCGCGCGTCTCGCGGCGAGATCTCGAGGTAGGACGACGTGCCGACGACGGCACCCGCTTTGAGTCCGGCGTAGTCACGGGTCAGCCGCACGACCCACGGCAACCGACCGGCGTCCACCGCCTTCTCGAGAGTTTCGGCAAAACCGGCCACGTCGCTCGGCCGACCAGCCACGTGCTGCCACACGGCGTCGTGATCGAGCGCGGCGAACAGTTCGGCTGCGTCGCGATGCGGTTCGACTTGCGTCACCTCGCACGCACCGCCCGCGCAGCACGATGTCTTGCGGTGGCGGCCATGGCATGTGTGGCCACGCGGTGTCTTCCGGTCGCGCGTCGACGCGTGGGGTGAATCGAGGAATCGTCATCGTGCGCACATTCTTGCTGGTGCGCGTCCGCGACGCGAAGCCAATTCGGGTGAGCGCAGCAGTTGCCTACCCGCGAGTTCCGTAGTGAGACGGCGGCGCTTGCGTGGTGCAGGTCAGGGTCGTGTTGGTGGGCACCAGGCGTTCGACCGATCCCGGAGCGCCGTGCGTGATCGCCAGTTGCGCCGGCGAGAGGTAGCCGATGAACAACTCGGTGCCGGCCGGCAACCCTGACCGGTCGAAGGTGAAGACCACATCGCCGTTGCTGTCGGTACTGGCCTGCATGACTTGATCGACGCCGCGGCCGACGCCACTCGGATCGAGGTAGCCGTCGTCGCTCGGACCCTTGCAAAACTCCCCGACCTTGACCAACACGGGGAAGCCAGCCTTTTGCAGGGCCGCTTGCAGACCAGCCGGATCCTGGAAATAGCCCTGCTTGGTCCAGGTCACCGTGACCGTGCCGTTCGGTTGGGTATCGACCGTGTACGCCGCGGTCACGATGTGAACGGGCTGCGCCGCAACCGCCGGAGTGATCGGCGCCGCAGCATGCGTCGATCCGTGGCCCGAGTTGACAACTCCGATCGCTAACGCCGGCCACCGCGGCTGCCGCGGTGAAGGTCGCCGCGCGACGGCGGCGACGCCGACGCGCGTCCGCCTTAGCGAGAAGCGCGCCAAGCGGTGTGGGCATCGTGATTGCGTCGAACGCGTCGTGTACCGCAATGAGCACCGACGCTGACTCCGGGTTGTGATCGGTCATGGCGAGACCTCCGTCTGGTGGTGGGCGATGAGTTGGACGCGCAATGTCGCGACGGCGCGCGACAGGTGCGCTTTGACGGTTCCTTCGGAGATCCCCAGGAGTTCGGCGGTGGCCCGAGTGTCGAGGTCGAGGAACACCCGCACCGCGATGACTTCCCGCTGCCGACGAGGCAGTTGCCGCAACACCCGCAGCAGCCCGGGATCGATCTCGTTCACCGGTTCGGCGGCAGCCGTCGTGTAAGCGCCCACCTCAAGAGGCACATCTTTGCGCCGCTTGCGCCACCACGACACCCGCGTGTTCAGTGCCGTGCGTACGACCCACGCGCGTGGCGCCGGGTGCCGACTGACCTTCGGCCACGACATCAACGCGCGGGTGAACGCCTCGGCGACCAGATCCTCCGCGAGGCTGCGATCTACCACGCTCGCCAGTACCGCCCGCAGGCAAACGTCCCGGCTGTCTAGGTAGAAGTCCGCAAACTCCAGTTGCTCCACACCCTCTTACGCCACAGCGCCGCCGTCCGTTTACATCGTTCTTGATCGACTATCAGCCGTGGTCGACGACCGGCCGGATCTCGACTCCGCTGTGGTCAGCCTGTACCTCAGGCAGCAGTGCCACCAAGGCCTCGACCTCGTCGAGGTTGGCTGCCTCGAGGAGGTAGTAGCCGCCGAGGATCTCCTTCGTCTCCATGAAAGGCCCATCAGTGGCCGCCGGCGGACGATTGGGGTGGCGGCGACGCAAGGTCCTTGCCCTGGACGGCGACTCCAGTTCCTCGCCGTTGATGATCCTGCTTGCCCGCGGCCGCGGTAAACGCGACGTGCGCAGCGTCATGGCCGCGCACTTCACGACGAGCCGCGCGGGCAGCAGATCGACATTTTGTGACACCCGATCTCGCTCCATTGTCGGTGGCTGAAACTACGCTGCGGTCAGTCCGCAGGCAGCGGACTCTTTCCGCACCGGAGGCTCGCATGGCGAACATCGTCGACTACTTCGAGATCGGCACGCCTGACGCAGCTGCGTCGACCGCGTTCTACTCGGGTCTCTTCGAGTGGGAGATACCGGCGCCCACGGGTCCGGCAAAGTACGCCATGGTGCAGGGTGACCAGGGCGGGCTTTGGGACACCTCCGACACCGGCGGCGCCAACTGGGCGATCTTCTACGTGCACGTCGATGACGTGCAGGCAACCATCGACCAGGCCGTGGCGCTCGGGGCGACCGTCGCCATTCCGTTGGTCGACAACGGGCAGATCTACTTCGCCCATCTCATCGACCCGATGGGCAATCGGTTCGGCATCTGGCGTCCCAAGCCGGAGTAGTCCGGATCGCAGCGGCTGGCCGCTATTCGGGGGCGTGCTCGGCGAGCTCTCTGAACCCGTCCGGCACGTGACCGACGTCCGCGAACTTCACACTCGCGTAGCCGATCGCGTCGCGCCCGAACCGCGAGCGGATCATGTCGACCGAGCGGTCGACGACCCATCGCGCTGCACCGGTGCGAGTGCCCGGCCGGCGCTCGTCGTCGTGCAGCCCGAACGGCAACTCCAGCTGCAGCGCAGCTTGGTCGACGAGTTGCGACACCGAGATGGCCAGCAGCGTGATGACCTGCTCGTCAGGATGGTCCGCGAGTGCGGCCGTCCGCGAGCGCGGTCGCGACTTCGGTCAACGTCAGCGTCGCCGACAATGCAGCTGGCACGGTGATCGAGCGAGTCACTGCACGCAGGTCGGCGAAGCGCACCCGGACCGTGATCGTGCGACCGGCCAGCCCCGCGGACCGAAGCCGACCGCCGACTCGATCCGCCAGGTAGCCGAGAGTCGTGCGGATGAGGTCGGGCGTGACCATTCGGCGTCCGAGCGCGGCTTGCGCACCGACCGAATGCGCGGACCTCGTCGTTTGGACGCGACGCGGATCGACGTTCGTCGCCAGCGACGAGAGCTTGTCACCCGCGGCCTGGCCGAGCAGGTGCCGAAGGTAGGAGTTGGGTGTCTCGGCAAGCTCGCCGATCGTGTGAATCCCGACTCCGGCCAGCCGGGTCGCGAGCGACTGGGCCGACGCCCCAGATCAGTCCGACCGGAAGCGGGTTGAGGAACTCCCGCTCCTGCCCGATCGGGACGACGACCAGCCCGTCGGGCTTGGCGACCTGCGACGCGATCTTCGCCAGGTGCTTGGTGCCGGCCACGCCGATCGAGATCGGCAAGCCGACCTCGTCCTTGACCCGCCGCCGGATGGAGGTCGCGATGCCGATCGGCGAGCCGAACAACGTGGTTGCGCCGCCGACGTCGAGGAACGCCTCATCGATGGAGATCCGTTCGACGAGCGGCGTGAAGTCGCGGAACACCGCCATGACCTGATCGCCGAGCCGCTGGTACTCGTGGAAGTGGCCGCCGACAAACCGCAAGCTCGGGCACAGTTGACGGGCTCGCCGACCGGCCATGCCACCGGTCACGCCGAACGCGCGCGCTTCGTAGGAGGCCGCGAGCACCACTCCGCCGCCAACCGCGATCGGTTTCCCCCGCAGAGACGGGTCGAGCAGCTGCTCGACGGAGGCGTAGAACGCGTCGAGGTCGGCGTGCAAGATCGTCGGCTGCCCGTCGGGCGTCATGCCCGAGCATCCTACTCGAACACACGTTCGAATCGGTAGGCCGCCGGGCCATCGCTCACCAGCTCAGCCGCCGCCGTGCCGAGTGAAGCGAATTCGGCGCTCTTCTCAGGAGACTGTCCACGATCCGAAGTTGCCTTCAGTCGACGAAGGGCAGGCGGCGGGACGGCGAGGGGCGCGCGACGGCGACGCCCGCAGCTAGCGGGGGTGACCTCGGCGATGAGCTCGACCTCGACGGGTGCGTCCCGAGGCAGGACGGCGACCCCGACCGCGCTGCGCGCGTGCGCGCCGATCGGGGCGCTGCGCCGGTGCGGCGTACCAACGGCGGTGCCGAACACCTCGAGCAGCAACTCGCTCGCCCCGTTGATCACCGCCGCCTGGCCGGTGAAGTCCGGAGCGCTGGCGACGAACCCGAGGACCTTCACGATGCGCACGACCGAGGACAGCTCGCCCACCACGCTGCGCAGCGCCGCCAGCGCATTCAGCGCACAGATCCGCGCTGCCGCGTTCGCTTCCTCGGGCGAGACCAGACGCGTCGACGCCGGTGCCGACCTTGCCGACCGCCACGAGCTCGCCGTCAACCGTCGGCAGCTGACCCGACGTGTAGACGTAATTCCCGGTCCGCAGCGCAGGCACGTAGGCGGCGAGCGGCGCGGCGACCGTCGGCAACGTGAGCCCCATCGCGGCTGAGCCGATCCTCGGGGTCGTCAGGTCAGGCGCGCTCACGATTCGACCGGGCGCTTCATGTACGCCACCAGTTGCTCGGAATTCGGCCCGGGCACGAGGCTCACGAGCTCCCATCCGTCGCCGCCCCAGTTGTCGAGAATCTGCTTGGTGGCATGCACCAGAAGCGGCACCGTCGCGTACTCCCACTTGGTCATGGGCGCGAGCCTACTGGCTACGCTCGGATGGTGAATCCGCAGCGAGGCGACGGTCGCGATCGCGACTGGGACGGCGTCCGCCTGCACATCGTCACCGGCAAGGGCGGCACCGGCAAGACCACCGTCGCCGCAGCGCTCGCGTTGGCCCTGGCAACAGGCGGACGTCGCACGCTCCTCGTCGAATGCGAAGGACGCCAAGGCCTCGCGCGCCTCTTCGACAGCCCGCCGCTGCCCTACGCCGAACGTCGCGTGGCGGTCGCACCCGACGGCGGCATCGTCTACGCGCTCGCGATCGACCCCGAAGAAGCGCTGCTCGAATACCTCGAGATGTACTACCACCTCGGCCGCGCCGGCCGCGCGCTACGACGGCTCGGCGCCATCGACTTCGCCACCACCATCGCACCGGGTGTTCGCGACGTCCTGCTCACCGGCAAGGTCTACGAAGCAACCCGCCGACGAACGACATCAAAATCAACGCGGACGGCGCCAGGTGACCGAACCTCTGAAGCGACCGATGACTTCGTGTACGACGCGGTCGTCATGGACGCACCGCCGACCGGGCGCATCGCGCGATTCCTCAACGTCAACAGCGAAGTCGCCAGCTTGGCTCGCGTCGGGCCAGTGAACCGGCAAGCCGAATCCATCATGCGGCTGATCAGATCGCCGCAGACCGTCGTCCATCTCGTCACGATGCTGGAAGAGATGCCTGTACAGGAAACCCTCGACGGCATCAACGAATTGCACGAGTTCGACCTTCCGGTCGGTGGCATCTTCGTCAACCGCGTGCACGAACCGTTGCTGCCGAAGGCCGAGTGGAAGGCGGCCAGTGCTGGTGTCGATCGATCTCACGGCACTGACCCGCGGGCTCAAGTCGGCAGGTTTGCCGGCCGGCGACGCGATCACGGCAGGGCTCTGCGACCGAAGCGGCCGATCACGCACTTCAGCTGACGATCGAACGCAAGCTGCGCACCCAATTGCGCACGGCCGCACGGCCTACCTATCGACTGCACGACCTCGACACCACCGACGTCGGACGCCTGTATGCCCTCGCCGCTGAACTTGTCGACCAGGGCGCCGCATGACCCACCTCGACGTCGAAGCCCTCATTGCCGACCGCGGCACGAAAATCATCGTGTGCTGCGGATCTGGTGGCGTTGGCAAGACGACGCTGGCGGCTGCGCTCGGCGTCCGCGCAGCTGAACAGGGCAGGCGCGTCGTGACCCTCACCATCGATCCGGCACGTCGGCTTGCGCAGTCGCTTGGCCTCCAAGAGCTCGACAACGTGCCCCGCCAGGTCGCCGGAATGAAGCTCAAGAAGCGTGCGGACGGCGCTAAGAACGAAGGCGAACTGCACGCGATGATGCTGGACATGAAGCGCACGTTCGACGAGATTGTCGAGGCCCACGCGTCACCTGCGAAAGCGGCGCAGATTCTCGCGAATCCGTTCTATCAGTCGCTGTCGTCGAGTTTCGCCGGCACGCAGGAGTACATGGCGATGGAGAAACTCGGCCAGCTGCGTGCGTCTGGCGAATGGGATCTCATCGTCGTCGACACACCGCCCGCTCGGTCAGCACTCGACTTCCTTGACGCGCCCGCACGTCTAGCGCGCTTTCTGGACGGCCGGTTCATCCGCATGCTTTTGGTGCCAGCGAAGGTCGGCGGCCGCGGCTACGCGAAGGTGATGAACGCCGGGCTCGGTCTGGTCACCGGAACCATGATGAAGCTGCTCGGCACGCAGCTGCTCACCGACGTCCAGACGTTCGTCGCTGCGATGGACACGATGTTCGGCGGCCTTCGGCAACGAGCCGACGCGACCGCGAAGCTGCTGCGCGCGCCAGGCACAGTGTTCGTGGTGGTCGCGTCGCCGGAGCCCGACGCGTTGCGCGAGGCGTCGTATTTCGTCGATCGGCTGGTCGAGGAAGACATGCCGCTGGCGGGTGTCGTGGTGAACCGGGTGCATCGCAGCACGGTGCCGCAGATCACTGCGGTGAACGCGCTCGCGGCGGCGGAAGCTCTCGACGGCGAGGACGGCGAGTTAGACCCCGATGGCAACATCGACGGCGCGCTTACGGCAGGAGTACTTCGAGTACATGCGCAGCTATTGACGACACAAGCGACCGAGCAACGACGAGTCGATGGTTTCGCCCTAGCGCATCCAAATGTGCTGCTCGCGTCGGCGCGAGCGCTGGCGCAAGATGTGCACGATCTGAACGGCCTGCGCACATTGGGCGATGCGTTGTGCGAAGCGCACTAGAGATGTGCTGTGCCAGCCAGCGGGTCAGCCGGTGGCTGAGTAGGTCTCAGCGGCGTCGCGCTCGAAGTCCGTCATCGCGGTGCTCAGCAGGTTCGCCCACGAGGTGACGTTCGGACGGCGGCGCAACAGCGCGCGACGCTCGCGCTCGGTCAGGCCACCCCAGACTCCGAACTCGACACGGTTGTCGAGAGCATCAGCCAGGCATTCAGCTCGGACCGGGCAGCCGAAGCAAACGGCCTTCGCCCGATTCTGCGCGGCGCCCTGGACGAACAAGGCGTCCGGATCGGCGTTTCGACACCCTGCGCGGGTGGTCCAGTCTGTTGTCCAAGCCATCGGGAGCCCCGTCCGTTGCTGTGGAATTCTCGAGCTACCGTCCCCAGGTGGGCTCGATCCCCTGACGTTACGGAGTGCGGCGAGGCCCTCAACAGTCTCCGTACGGTCGGTTCGCGCTCGTCCGGATGGACACCACCCGAGCCATCTGGGCGAGCGGCCTAGTCATCCCTAGCCAGCGGTTACGCTGCAGGAATGCCAGATGGGCGAATCAGCATCGGCGGCCGCCTCGCGCGCGCCCTCATGCTGGGCGTGCTTTCGCTGCTCGTCGGCCTCCTGGTGGCCGGCCTGGCGCTGCCTGCCGCCGCCGGTCTGGGGGTCACCACCAAGAACGCGATCGGCGACATCACCTTCTCCGAGCTCCCGGCGTCCCTGCAGTCGCCGCCGCTCTCGCAACTCTCGGTGATCAATGCCGCCGACGGCACCCCCCTGGCCAGCTTCTACTACGAGAACCGGCAATCGGTGAGCCTCGATGAGGTCGCCCCCACCATGCGGCAGGCCATAGTGGCGATCGAGGACTCCCGCTTCTACGAACACCACGGTGTCGACCCGAAAGGCATCCTCCGGGCGCTGCTGACCGACACCTCCTCAGGCGCAGCGGTGCAGGGTGCGTCGACGATCACCCAGCAGTACGTGCGCCAGGCGCTGGTCGAGACGAACGCCCAGGACAACAACACCGCCGCGGCCGCCGCTGCGACCTCGAAGAACCTCTCGCGCAAGCTCACGGAAGCGCGGTACGCGCTTGCGCTCGAGCAGAAACTGTCGAAGGACCAGATCCTTGAGGACTACCTCAACACCGTCTACTTCGGCGACGGTGCCTACGGGATCTCGGCCGCCGCGCAGCACTATTTCGGCGAGACGGCAGACCAGTTGACGCTGGCGCAGTCGGCCATGCTCGCCGGCGTGATCAACAACCCGAGCACCTTCGATCCGCAGGTGAACCCGAAGAACGCGCTTGCCCGCCGCAACATCGTGCTCGATCGGCTGCTGGTCAACTACCCCAACGCCTACACGGCGGCCCAGATCGTGACGGCAAAAGCAGCGCCACTGGGGTTGCGCGTCGTCCCGGTCCCCAACGGCTGCGCGACGTCGTCCGCCCCTTTCTTTTGCGACTACGTGGTCCACGACATCCTCAACGGCTCCGAGTTCGGCGCCACCGTCACCGACCGGGCGAACCTGCTGCGTCGCGGCGGCCTGGTCGTGACCACGACGCTGCAACCGGCCGTCCAAAAGGCCGCGCAGGTGGCAGTCGACACGGTCGTTCCGGAGAACCCGGTTCTCAACGCCGGCTTGGCGGCCGCCATCGACATGGTCAATCCGCGAACCGGCGCAATCGAAGCCATGGCCGTCGATCGGCCGTACGGAACCGGATTCGGCCAGACCGAGGTGAACCTGGCCGCCGACTACATCAACCACGGCGGCTCGCAGGGCCGCAACGCGGGATCGACGTTCAAGATTTTCGTCCTCGCGGCAGCGTTGGAGGAAAAGATCCCGACCGGGACGACGATCAAGTCGCCCGGCAAGATCACCATCCCGCCCGGCAGCATGACGACGTGCGACGGCCTGCCGATCACGACCCCTTGGAATCTGGTGAATGCCGAGGCCTCCGAGGGCGGCACGTTCAACATGGTGCAGGCGACCGCACAGTCGGTGAACACCTACTTCGCCCAGCTCGAAGTGAAGACCGGCTTGTGCGCGCCGATCACGATCGCCGAGGACCTTGGGGTCCACAAGGCGACCGGCGGCAACCTCGACCAGGTCCCGGCGTTCGTTTTGGGTGCTGAGCCGGTCGACCCGCTCAGCGTCACGGGCGCCTTCGCGGCCCTGGCCAACAACGGCACCTTCTGCACTCCGCAGTCGATCACCAAAGTCACCTGGCAGGTCGGCGACGTGACGACGAACCGCCCAGTTCCCGGGCCCAACTGCGGCAAGGTGCTCGACCCGACGATCGCGCAGGGTGTCACCACGCTCCTGCAGGGCGTTTTGGGCAAGGGTGGCACCGGCTTCGGCCTCGCGCTCGGCCGCCCCGCTGCGGGCAAGACCGGCACGGACGACGACTTCAAGAACGCGTGGTTCAGCGGCTACACGCCGGACCTGGCGTCGGCGGTGTGGGTCGGCAACCCCGACTCGACGGTGCCGATGCGGGCAATCACGGTGAACAACAAGAAGTACGCGGAGGTCTTTGGCGCGACGCTGTCCGGTCCGATTTGGCAGCTCGCGATGAAGGGCGCCCTGCTCAATCAACCGATCCAAAGCTTCACGAATCCACCGGACGCCGTGTTGCGCGGGAACCCCATCACGATCCCGAACCTGCAGGGACAAGACCCCGCAGCCGCTGCCGCGACGCTGACCAAGCTGGGACTTAGCCCGGCCGTCGATCCGACGAAGGTCACGTCGAGCCAGCCTCTCGGCAAGGTCGAGACCACAGTGCCGGCCTCCGGGTCGACCGTGTACGCCGGCGCGCTCGTCAAGATCGAACTGAGCAACGGCATCCCGCCGTTCGTGTCGCCACCAGCATCGTCGGAGCCGCCGAGCTCGCAGCCGCCAAGCTCTCAGCTACCCGGTTCGCCGTCGCCGATCACGATCACGGGGGGCACCCCGACTCCGACGGCAACACCGAGCCCGACCAGCACGCCGTCGCACTAGTTCGGTCGCACTAGCCCGCGAGCTGGCGCTTCACCTCGGCGGCCACCCGGCCGCCGTCCGCCCGGCCCGCGACCAGCGGATTCACGACCTTCATGACCGCGCCCATCGCCTGCGGGCCGCTCGCCCCCGCGGAGGCGACGGCCTGCGTCACGAGCTCGCGCAACTCGTCGTCCGACAACTGCGCCGGCAGGTAGCCGGCGATGACCTCGCCCTCCGCCCGCTCGCGATCGGCCAGCTCAGGACGGTTGCCGGCCGCGAACGCCTCGGCCGCCTCGCGCCGCTTCTTGCCCTCGCGGGTGAGCACCTTCAGCACCTCGTCGTCGGACAGCTGCCGGGCTTGGGTACCCGACACTTCCTCGTTGGTGATGGCCGACAAGACCATCCGCAATGTCGCGGTGCGCAGCTCGTCACGAGCCTTGATCGCAGCTGGTCAGGTCGGCGTGCAGGCGGGTCTTGAGGCCGGTGGTGGACATGGTGGCAGTGTCTCACCGCCGAGTCTGCGAAACTCTTGGTTATGCGCCGACTCACCGCCGTCCCGCTCGGCGCTCTTGCCCTTGGCAGTGCAGCAGTCGGGTACGCGTCCGGGATCGAACGGCGCTCGCCGCGGTTGCGCCGGTTCGAGGTGCCGATGCTGCCTGCTGGCTCTTCTCCGCTGCGGGTGCTGCACTTTTCCGACGCACACCTAACGCCAGGGCAGACCTGGAAGCGCGACTGGATCCACTCACTGGCCGCGCTTGAGCCCGACCTGGTGATCAATACCGGCGACAGCATCGCGCACGTCGGTGCGGTGCCGGTGTTTCTCGACGCGATCGGCCCGCTGCTCGATCGGCCCGGCGCCTTCGTCTTCGGATCCAACGACTACGCGGCGCCGGTGTTCAAGAATCCGGCGCGGTACCTGTTCGCGGACGACGGTGCGCGGCCGAAGGGGCCTGAGTTGCCGTGGCGGGCGCTTCGAGAAGCGATGCTGGACGCCGGTTGGCTCGACCTGTCGAATGCGCGCGGGTACCTGAAGGCGGACGGTCGGCAGGTCGAGTTGGTCGGCGTCGACGATCCGCACATCGGCAAGGATCGCTACGACGTCGTTGCCGGCAACGCCGACCCTGATGTGCTGCTGACTCTTGGGGTAACGCATTCGCCGGAGCCGCGGGTGCTTTCTCGGATGGCAGCGGACGGTTGCGGACTGATCCTGGCTGGGCACACCCACGGCGGCCAGCTGCGGGTGCCGCTGTACGGGGCGCTGGTCACGAACTGCGGCCTCGATCGCGGTCGGGCTCGCGGGTTGTCGCGCTACGACGGCACCTGGTTGCACGTCTCGGCCGGGCTCGGCACGTCCCCGTTCGCGCCGGTGCGGTTCGCCTGCCCGCCCGAGGCAACGCTGCTGACGCTGGTCGCCGTCCACTGAGTCGACGGGTTCAGCGGGGTCGGCTAGACTCCCAGTGTTTCCAGAGTTGCAGAGTTCCATCGGGGTGTAGCGCAGCTTGGCAGCGCGCTGCGTTCGGGACGCAGAGGCCGTGGGTTCAAATCCCGCCACCCCGACCAAAATGAACGAGGTTAGAAGCTCGACGCCGGACTCAGGCGAATCAAGTTCCATGACTCGGGCTGCAGCGTGACCGTGCAGCCTTCCCGATCGATGTCGCCGCCGTGACTTACCTGCGGCAGCGCCCGGGTACGGCTGCGATTCATTGTTGGTTGCCGCGTGTTGTGCACTGCCGCCGTAGGTGACGTGCTCAACAACCTGCATCAGGGGTGGGCCGTGCAACGCAACATGCAACTTCGTCGGTTCGCTCTGCGAACGGTTCACGGCGAAGATGGCGATGTCACCGTTGCGAGCGTCACGTGTTGCTACCACGTCGGTCAACGGAACGTCGCCGTACGCCGTCGTCTCATACCGCGGGGTATCGATCTCGAGTCGCAACACGTCACCTTGCGCATGACGTGCAGTGAGAGCGAAGGGATAAAACGTAGTCTGCCGCCACGCCGAGACCGGCCGGCTCGGCCCTGATGGGCGCAATGACATTCACCAGCTGCGCGAGACAAGCGATGCCGATTCTGTCGGCGTGCCTCAGCAGAGTCATCAGTAAGTTGCCGACAACGACGGCGTCGCGGACGGTGTACTCGTCCTCAATCAGCCGCGGCGCGGTTTCCCAGTCGGCTTTCGTGCGGCCAACGAACCGCTGCGCGTACCAGACGTTCCATTCATCAAAGGAAAGTTGCAGCTTCCGCGGTGAGTGCTTCTTCGCGGCAACGTGGTCAGCGGTGGCGATCACACCATCGATGAACCTGTCCATGCCGTACGCAGACGCGAGGTAGCTGGCGACGTCGTCACCGATCGGTTCGAAGTAGGAGTGCAAGGAGATGTAGTCGACGTAGTCGAAGGCATAGTCGAGAGCGGTCACCTCCCACGAGCCAAACGAAGGCATCGAAGCGTTGGAACTGCCGCACAGAACGAGGCGAATGGTCGGATCGACTTGTCGCATCGCTTTCGCGCATTCGGTCGCGAGGATGCCGTAGGCGTCGGCGTTCTTATGACCGATCTGCCACGGGCCATCCATCTCGTTACCCAAGCACCACAGCTTGATCGCGTACGGTTCCGGGTGCCCGTGTTTGGCCCGCAGATCCGAGAAGTAGGTGCCGCCCGGATGGTTGGCGTATTCGAGAAGGTCGCATGCCTCTTGGATTCCTCGAGTACCGAGATTGATCGCCATCATCGGCTCGACGTTGGCGCGCTCGCACCATGTCATGAATTCGGCGAGCCCGAACGCATTGGACTCGATCGACCGCCAGGCAAGGTCGAGCCGTTCAGGGCGTTCGGCGACGGGGCCTACGCCGTCCTCCCATCGATGGCCTGAGACGAAGTTGCCTCCGGGGTAGCGCACGACGGTGACGCCGAGCTCCTTCGTGAGGTCGAGAACGTCTCCCCGAAGGCCGCCTGCATCAGCCTCAGGGTGGCTCGGCTCGAATACGCCGCCGTACACGCACCGGCCCATGTGCTCGATGAATGAGCCGAACAACTTTCGCTCGACAGGCGCGATGACGAAAGCTGGGTCGAGCGTGACGTGACAGGTGAGCACAGTGCTCCTTCGATTCTTGGAGTGTCGACAGTCAGAGCGTTTTCCCTGCGCCGCCGTGCACACGCACAATGAGACTGCGGCGAGCAAGGAGATCGAGATCGCGGCGTACGGTCGCCACACTCACGCGAAGCTCCCTCGACAGCTCGGCGATTGTGATCCACCGTCGCTCCGTGATGAGCGCAAGGGCGTGCTCACGTCGTTGAGCGGGCAACAGTCGCAAGTTCACCGACATGGCTTCCACCGGGTGCCGTCCTGATGTGCGACCCGAGACGCGATCATGCGTCACCCAGCTCAACGCCAGCTACCGGGAATTCGCTAATGCGGATGCGGGCGCTGCCGTACGGGATGAGCCTGACGTGGCTGATGACTCCGAGCTCGAACACCGGGCTCGGCGGCGGAGGGGCGGCTTCGGCGCCGTCGAGCCGCCATTCGGTGGCGAGTGCCGCCGGCACCGTCAGGGTGACCGGTGCCGCAGCACGCTCGAACGGCACCTCTCCGGGTGCGCTCGTCGTGGGTCGCCATTCGCTCGCGCCGCTCACGTCAAGGGCGTAGTTCCAGCTGCGCCGCGGATGTACCTCCCATTCGCCCAGCCCGGGGGCACCCGGCACGGGGATCCAGTTCTCGGGGACATCGAGCACCAGCTGCAGTGCGCCCACGCGGACACCGACTGCCTGTCCCGGGCGTCGTACGAGCCGCGGGCGCATCGGTAACCGCAGCACAATCGTGTCGCCATCGCTCCATCGACGCTTGACGGTGTGGTAGCCGTCAAGGGGGTGCGCGGGCTGTACGTCTCCGACGACCTCGAGCACTGGCTCGTCGCACCATTCCGGGATGCGCAGCCGTAGGGCCAGGTCGATCGGGACCTCAGCCTCGACGCGGATGCGGACGGTCTCATCGAACGGATACTCGGTCTCGACATGCACCACGACTTCGGTGCCGTCGACGGACGTCCGAACCACCGACGGCGCGTAGGCGACCGCTCGCAGCGCGCCGTCCGGGTCTATGACCCAAAGCGACCGCACAAACTTCGGCCAGCCTTGATGGAGGTTCGCCGTGCAGCAGCCAAAGTTCGGCTCAAGGCCGAACAGGTTCGCGTCATCGTTCGCGAAGCTCCACCCTCGCCGAGCAACCGACACCTGCACCTGATTGGCCTGTTGGTGGTACTGGTGCGCGAGCATGCGCGGATCGCACGATGCCGCGAGCAAGTTGAAGGCGAGCGACTCAAGACGGTCGCCGTAGGTGCCGGCACCGAACACCCGCGCCTGCACTTCGGTCGTGTACATCATCTCGACGACCTGGCACGTCTCGATGCCGGCCGTGGCGGCCGGCCCTCCAAGCCACTCATCACCGGAGAACCAGCCGTGCACCTGCCCGTGCCAGCGCTGGAGCGCCGCGAACCCGCGCTCCGCGCGATCGCGATGCGTCTGGTCGCCATCGCTGAGCATCGCCACTGCACCGGCCTTCAGGCCCATCGCCACGTTCGGCCCGTGCGTGAAGTGGGAGAAGACTCGGGCTTGGCCGGTGATCAGATCTCGCTCGAGATAGGTCTCCCAATCAAGGCCCTGCTCGCGCAGCAGCTCGACAAGGTCGAGGAGCCAGTCCTCGCCCGTTCGATCGTGCAGCCACCACACGCTCAACGCATTGTCGGATGCTCGTGCGGCTCCCCATGACTCGAGCGGACGTCGCGGAAGCTCGTCGAGCTGAAACCGAAAGTAGTTGGCTAGGAAGTGGGGCACGCGTTCGTCCCCGGTCGCGTCAGCGTGCGTCGTAAGTGCCTTCAGTGCGATCATTCGGGGCCACCAGTCCCGGTTGGTCACCGGACCGAAGAACCCCGTCCCATCTTGCGATCCAAGGATCCACTCGATCCACGGCCGGCACTTGGCACGCAACACTTTGTCGTCCAAGACGTAGGCAAGTGCGACGAGGCCATCTAAGTAGTAGGGACCTCGCTCCCAGTCTTCGCCAGAGCCGCCGAGCCAACCACTATCCGATCCGACATCAGGCCAGATCCCCTCCAGCTGACCGGTCAATCCCCGGGCTTGCAGCCGCAGCTGCCGCTCAAGCCAGCCCTTGGGCCGGATAGCGCCTGGTGATAGCTCGCGCGATGCGTGGGCGCGCCTGACGGGCACGCTCATGGTGTGCGCTCTTTCATTGGGGGATGACGTCATGTCGGCGCGCTCAGTTCTTCAGCGAGCCGGATAGGAGGCCCTGGACGTAGTAGCGCTGGAGCGCGACGTAGAGGATCACGCACGGGATGCCGGAGACAACGCTTCCTGCGATGACGTCACCGAACTGGATTGCGCCAAAACCGCCCTGCACGAGGTTGAGCAAGCCGATTGGCAGCGTCTCCTTGTTCTGTGAGGTGAGGAACAGGAATGCGCCGATAAATTCGTTCCAACACGCTACGAACGTGAAGATCATCACGGTTGCCATTCCAGGCAGCACCAATGGGCGCAGCACATGGACAAGCGTGCCCATCACCGAGTCGCCGTCGACGTAAGCGGCCTCTTCGAGCTCCGGCGGTATCGCCGCGAAGGTGTTGCGCATCACGAAGGTTCCGAATGGCAGATTGAAAGTGACGTAGAAGATGACGAGCCCGAGCCGACTGTCGGTCAGTCCGAGCGCGTTGAACTCGAGGTAGATCGGCGTGAGCAACGCCTGAAACGGCACCATGAGCGCGATCAGGATGAGCCCAAACACGAATCCGCGCCCCCGAAACGGGAAGCGAGACAGTCCATATCCAGCGAGCGTTGCGATAACCGCAGTGCCGACGGCGCTACCCAACGAGACAAGCAGACTGTTCGCTAGAAATGTGCGGAACGGGAGCTTCGTGAAGATGTCGACGTAGCTCTTTAGGCCCGCGCCCTCGAAGCTATGTGCGTTCGGTGGCTGGACGATCTCGCCCTCGTTTTGAAATGAGCGGAGCACTGCCAGCACGAGGGGGCCTACGAATATCGCCGACAGCACGCAGCCGACTGCAATGAATACGCCACTTCCCGCTAGTCGGAAGTGGCGTTGGCGGGGTACTCGAGTCGCTGCGGTGCTTGCTGTCATCGTTCGCGCTCTCGCAGTAGGAACAGTTGGATCGCAGTAAGTGCGGCGATCACGATCATCACGACGACGCCCATAGCTGTCGCCGCGCCCACCTGCTGCGCGTAGAACGCCTTGTGGAATACCGACATCACCACGGTCGTCGTCTGGGTGCCAGGGCCGCCGTTAGTGAGGATCACGAACTGCTGAAAGGCGAGGAACGACCCGATGACCGAGAGTATGAGCGCCATCGCCACGCTGCGGCGCACGAGCGGCAGTGTGATGCGCAGTTCGCGCTGCCAGGCATTGGCGCCATCGATGCGCGCAGCTTCGTAGACGTCGAGCTGGCGCCGCCTGCATCCCACCCAGCAGGAGCATCATCGTCGTGCCAACCGCGAACCATACGACGAGCGCGCTCACTACGAGCAGGCCCGTCACCCGGTTGAGCGCCCATGCCGTCTCCCCGTTCGTCAGCCCGATCGCCTTGAGGACCACGTCCACGAGGCCGAACTCCGGGCGGAGATCGACGTAGAAGAGGAACGACAGCGTGCTAAGGCCGACGACGGTCGGGCAGGAAGAAGATGGTGCGAAAGATCCGCGTGCCCGGTCGCCCGCTACGGACGAACACGGCGAGCGCGTAGCCGATGATGAGGATCGGCCCGGTCACCACCGCCGTGTACAGCAACGTGAAGAGCACCGACTGCCAGAAGCTGGTGTCGTGAGCAAGCGCGACGTAGTTGCCAAAGCCGATGAAACTGATGTGGCCGAACAGCGGCCAGCGGTTAAGCGAGATCCACAGCGCGAAGCCGATCGGCACGACGACGACCGCAGTGACGAGCACGAGCGCAGGAATCGTTAGGAGAAACCCTGTGCGAGCCCGCCGGCGGGCGAGCGCCGTACGTCGGCGCTCGCCCGTCGCGGGTCTCGTCGCCGGGCCCGAAGGAGCCAAGCGTCGCGACTGGCTGACTAGCTTCCATTCCCCGACAAAATCTTCTGGAATCCGGCCTGACCATCCGCAATAGCGCCATCCACGTCACCATGGAAGACGGCCTTCTGGAACATCGTGAGCCACGGACCGGCGCTGTCGTTGAACAGCGCGGCCTGGTACTTCGTCTTGAGCCCGAATCCGGTCTGCGCCGCCTGGATGGAAGGCAGCGCGTACGGGTACTTCGCGGTGAACGACGCGTCCGTCAGCAGGTCGCTGCGCACTGGGGCGAAACCGGACTGCGGCAGCAGCGCTTGCTCCGACTTGCTCAGGGCAAACTGGATGAACTCCCAAGCGCCGGCAGCGTTCTTCGCCTTCGCGGAGATGCCGAAGTTGCCGCCTCCGAGATAGGTGCTGACGCCGCCCGCTGCGGTCGGCAGCGGGGCCACGCCTATGTCGCCCTTCACGCTGGCTGGAGCCGTCGTGTAGGTTCCCAGCCCGGCTGGAGCGAGCCCGATGTTGCCGGCCTGGAAGTCTTTGTTCCAGGTCGCTCCACTTTCGGACTCGTCGGCCTTGGGAATCAGGCCGTCCGCCCACGCCTCCTTGTACATCTCCAGTGTCGCCTTGAGTCCCGGGTTGTCGGCGACTCCGGCCTTTTGGGTGTCGAGGTCGTCGCCGACGATGAGGGCGCCGCCGGTGGAGGTCCAGAAGTTGGGCAATGCCGTGAACGCCAGGCACCCAGCACATGCGCCGCCGATCGACATACCGTAGTCACCGTTTCCGAGCGCCTTCACGGCCTTGGCGTCGGCGAGCATCTCGTCGAGGTTCTTCGGCGGTCCGCTGATGCCAGCCTGCGCGAAGAGCTTCTTGTTGTACAGAAGCACGGACGCGTCGAGGAACGCAGGGGTGCCGTAGTACTTGCCCTGGTACTTGGCCGACTCAAGCTGTGGGCCCGCGATCGCGGACTTGTCGGGGTACGCGTTGACCTGCTGCGTGATGTCGAGGAGATTGCCGCTCGTGATGTACGTCAGAGCCTGACCGGGATCGACCGCGACGACGTCCGGGACGTTGTCGGTGCGAAAAGCATTCGCCAGCTTCGTCGGAATCTGATCGTCGGTAATGGACGTGATGTTGACCTTCAGGTCCTTGTGGGAGTTGTTGAAGTCGGCTACCACCTGCTTGGCCCAGGTATCGAGCACAGAACGGGTCCAGAACTGAACAGTCCCGGTGGCACCCGATGCACTCGATGCACTCGACGGACTCGGCGCACTCGACCCGCTTGATGCAGTCGGTCCAGCTCGATGCACTGCTCGATGCACTCGATGCACTCGATGCACTCGATCCACTTGATGCACTTGATGCAGTCGGTCCGCTCGAACCGCTTGAACTGCTCGAGCACGCCGCCAAGAGCACGGCCACAGTGGCAACAGCAACGCTGCCGTAGACGACCCCCATTCGCTTCGCGAACATGATGCTCCTTGATTCCTCAGGTCGGTGCGGCGCGGGAATCCGAGCCATCGGCCACCGTAGGAACGGCAGACAGTTTCCGCAAGCTTTCCGTCTCCGGTCGGTGAGTCTGGGCACTTGGGGGCTAACATAAGCGTTCCGAACCCAACAGTTTCCGGAAAGTCTAAGCCGGCGACGCCAGGAGGAGCTCGTGCCGACCAGTCGGTCTCGTGCCACTATCGCCCAGGTCGCGGCGCTTGCGGGTGTCTCGCAGAGCACGGTGTCCAAGGCAGTCAACGGGTCGGGACAGCTGAGCCCAGAGACCCGCCGACGCGTCGCCCAGGCGGCACGTGAACTCGGATACCGGCCACGCGGGCTGCCTACGGCCCGCCGTGAAGCGCGCAGCTTTACCGTCGGGCTGCTCAGTACCGACCCGTACGGCCGGTTCACGATGCCGATTCTCGCCGGTGCAGAGGCGGCCCTGGCCGCCGGGGAGATCTCGATGTTGCTATGCGCAAGCCTGGGCGACCCTATCCGCGAGGCCCACTACCTGCGCACACTGCTACAGCGCAGGGTTGACGGCATCATCGTGACCGGGGCATCCAGCGACACCCGACCGAGCGTCGAGCGCGATTTGCGGGTTCCGATTGTCTATGCGCTCGGCGCATCGTCGGATCCACGCGACCATTCCGTTGTACCTGACGACCGCGCCGGTGCCCGCCGCGCCATCCAGCATCTGATTGGCGGAGGACGCCGCGCGATCGCGATCGTCGCCGGACCTAGTCGGCACTTGGCGAATCAGCACCGAGTCGACGCTGCTATCGGCGCAACGTCCGAAGCGGATGGCGTTTCCATGGTGTCGGTGCTGTACGGCGAATGGACCGAGGCATGGGGCCGCGACGCCGCCGGGATCCTGCTCGCGCAGTCACCTGAAGTCGACGCCATATTTTGCTGCAGCGACCAGATCGCACGCGGTGTCCTCGACAGGTTGCGGGAAGTGGACGTCGACGTGCCTGGCCGCGTGGCGGTCGTCGGCGTCGACAACTGGGACGTCATGGTCCACGCCGCGCGACCGGAACTCACGAGCATCGACCTCAACCTCCACGAGGTGGGCCGCATCGCCGCGTGCGCCTGCTGAGCGCCGTCGCCGGCGAAGACCTTCCCGGCGGGTCGAATACGTCGACTGCCACCTAGTCGCTCGCCAGTCGAGCTAACAGGCGGCTCAGTAGGTTGCGCGGCCGCCGCTGATGTCGAAGACCGCTCCGGTGGAGAAGGTCATCTTGTCTGACGTTAGCCACGCGACGAGCTCGGCAACTTCTTCGGGTCGGCCCATCCGCTTCATCGGAATCAGATTCGTCATGTAGGCGAGCACCTCGGGTGTGTTAGTCGCGTTCATGGGAGTTGCGATCACTGCCGGAGCGATCGCGTTCACCAGAACGCCACTGGTGGCGAGTTCCTTGCCGAGCGACTTCGTCATGGCGATCACTGCGCCTTTGGATGCCGAGTACGCCGACAGGTTCGGATTGCCGTCCTTGCCAGCCATGCTCGCGAAGTTCACGATCCGACCCCATCCAGCCGCATCGCATGCCAGGGACGAATGCGTGGCACAGATTGAACGTGCCCGACACGTTGACCGCGAAGACGGTTGCCCAATCATCGTGGTCGATCTCCCACAGCGGCATGTTCGGCCCGACGATGCCAGCGCTGTTGATGAGAATGTCGATGGATCCGATGCGGTCCGCGGCCGCCGCGACGGCAACGGGATCTGCAACGTCAACAACGAAGTCGGCGTCCGCCTGAATATCCATCGTCACGACTTTGATGCCGTCGTCGGCAAGTCGAGCCGCGCATGCGGCACCGAGCCCGCTGAGTGCGCCGGTGACGAGCGCTGTTCGTGCCATCGTCGAACCCTCCGAGGTAGCGCGCACCGCGCACGCACGCGTCGTCCGATAATCTCGCCCTACGGGCGGCAAAGGTACAGCGACCAGCCGAGATCGAAGGACAGTTCATGCGAGCCTTGGTGATCTCAGCGCCTGGAGTCGCTGCGGTCGAGGATCTCGCGCCACCCGTCGCCGGGCCCGGCGAGGTGGTCATCGCCGTAGAACGCGTCGGCGTATGTGGCACGGACGTCGAGTTCTACACCGGCCATATGCCGTACCTCCACAACGGAATCTCGTCGTATCCCGTGCGGCTGGGACACGAGTGGTGCGGGACGGTATCGGCTGTCGGTGACGACGTTCCGAGCTCATGGATCGGCACCCGAACAACCGGCGACACCCAAATTGGCTGCGGCTACTGCTATTTGTGCCTGCATGGTCGCCACCATGCCTGTGAGATCCGGTCCGAGGTTGGCTTGCGTGGCCGCTACCCAGGAGCTCTCGCCGAGCAACTCCTCGTGCCGGCATCCTCGCTGCACGCGCTACCGGGCGAGGTCGACGCGACGGCGGGCGCGATGGTCGAACCTGGCGCGAATTCGTTGCGCGCAGCGTGGGGCGCCGCCATCGAGCCAGGTACTCCAGTACTGATCCTGGGTGCCGGCACGATCGGGCTGCTTGCTGCCCAGTTCGCGGCAACTCAGGGCGCCGACGTCACGGTGGCAGATCGCTCAGAACGCGCGGTGCGGTTTGCGGAGTCGCTCGGGGGGTTCGCCGTCTACGACATTCAGCAACTGCCTGCCGCGCACTTTGACGCGGTCATCGACGCATCGAACGATCCATTGCTACCAGGGCTGGCCGTCGAGCTCGTGCAGCCTGGTGGGCGAGCAGTGTTCATCGGCCTGGCCGGTTCGCCGAGCATGCTCGACACCCGAGCCATGGTGTTCAAGGACATCACCGCCGTCGCGATCCTCAGCGGTTCACCCGCATTGGCGTCAACGATCGAGCAGTACGCGTCTGGCGCGGTCGATCCGCGGCCACTGGTTGCCGCAACGATTGGCCTCGACGACGTTCCGGAGTTGCTCGCCGGCAACCGGCCGGCTGGGGCTGGGCCAGGCCCGAAGGTGCACATCGACCCCCGCAGGTAGACATTCCGGGCCTGCTGTCAGTGGGATTCGCGCGACACCTTGTCGCCGCTGGAGCCCCGCAGAAAGTCGAGATCTGCACCAAGATTGGCCTGCTGCACCGTCTGCACGTAGAGCTGCTCCCAGCCGCGCGTTGGTCGCGCGTAGGCGTTGACGGTTGCTTCAGCTGGCGTCCGCGCAGCCAACTCGTCAGCACCAATCTCGACGTCGAGACGACGGGCTGCGACGTCGAGCGCGATGACGTCGCCGGTACGAACCAGATGCAAGCGGGCCGCCCGCCGCCGCCTCGGGCGCCACGTGCAGCACGACGGTGCCATACGCCGTCCCGCTCATGCGGCCATCGCAGATGCGCACCATGTCACGCACGCCTTGCTGCAGCAACTTGGTCGGAAGCGGCATGTTCGCGACCTCGGGCATCCCGGGATAGCCCTTGGGTCCGCACCCGCGCAGGATCAACACCGAGTCGGCGTCGACGTCGAGGTCTGGGTCGTCGATGCGCGCGTGCATGTCCTCGATCGAGTCGAACACCATCGCCCTGCCGCGATGCTTCATGAGATGGGGCGAAGCGGCCGACGGTTTGATCACCGCGCCATCAGGTGCCAGATTCCCATACAGGACAGCGATTCCGGCGTGTGCCTGCAGGGGGTCGCTGCGCGGTCGGATGACCTCGCGATCCCAGATCTGCGCGTCGCCGAGTTCATCGACGAGCGGTTTGCCGGTGACAGTGAGCGCGGCCGGGTCGAGCAGATCTTGCACCTCGCGCAGTACTGCGCGGAGGCCCCCAGCGCGGAAGAAATCCTCCATCAAGAACCGCCCCGACGGCTGCAGATCGACGAGCAGTGGGACGGCGGACCCGACCGCATCGAAGTCGTCTTGACGCAGGTCGATACCGAGCCTTCCCGCGATCGCCAGCAGGTGCACGACCGCGTTCGTCGAGCCGCCGATAGCGGCGAGCGCGACGATCGCATTCAGGAACGATCCCTTGGTCAGCAGGCTCGACGGAGTGCGCTGCGCCGCGACCATCTCGACCGCGAGCCGACCGGTCTCATGTGAACTCTCGAGCAGTCGGCTGTCAGCAGCGGGCGTGCCGGCCAAGCCGGGCAGCACCATGCCCAGCGCCTCGACGAGCAAGCCCATCGTTGAGGCGGTGCCCATCGTGTTGCAGTGCCCGCGACTGCGGATCATCGAGGACTCCGACTTGATGAACTGCTCTTGCGACAGCGTCCCCGCGCGAACCTCCTCCGACAGGCGCCACACATCCGTGCCGCACCCGAGCGGCACGCCTCTGAACGTGCCGTTCAGCATCGGTCCGCCAGGAATGACAACGGCCGGCAGGTCGACCGATGCGGCGGCCATCAACAACGCAGGGATGGTCTTGTCGCAACCGCCCAGCAAGACGACGCCGTCAATCGGGTTGGCTCGAAGCATTTCCTCGATCGCCATCGCGGCCATGTTGCGCCACAACATCGCGGTCGGCCGCACCAACGTCTCGCCCAAGGAGACCACCGGCAGGTTCAACGGAATGCCGCCGGCCTCATAGACCCCCTGCTTCACGCTCTCGGCGACTTCGTTCAGGTGCGCGTTGCAGGGCGTGAGGTCGGACGCCGTGTTGGCGATGGCGATGTGCGGTCTGCCATCGAACGCATTCGCCGGAAGACCTCTGCGCATCCACGCGCGGTGAAGGTACGCGTTGCGGTCGGTGCCGGCGTACCACTGGGCACTGCGCTGCTCAACCAAGGTGGGTCTGCCTTCACACCAGTCTGTGGCACGTTCGGTCTTGAGATCGTAGCCCGCCAAACACGTTCCAAGGCGAGCCGGAGGTGCCTATGATCGCGACAGAATCGCTGATCCGGAGGGATCAGGATTCGATCTCGAACCGGTCGACGTTCACCCACACGTAGCGCGAGCTTGGATTCGACTCCGCCAGCACGGTGAGCACGCACACGTGCTCGCCGCGCGGCAAGCACCGGGCTCTGCCAACCGAGCCCGCCCTGCTCGCGCTCTGGTGCGTACTGGTCGATGACGACCGGCTCTTGCCCGTCGACCGCCAGGGACGCCTTGCCGTGGTTGGCCGCGACGACGCCGTAGAACCTGATGCGGGTGCCGACGAACCGAACCGTGCAGGTGTCGCCTGGCATGCTCGAGTGGGCGTTCGAGCCGTCCGACTCGAGGTTGGCTGTCGCGTGCCCCCACGTTCCTTCGTAGTTGCACTCGTTGATTCCGGTGCCCAGCACTTCGTTCGGGACGACCGTCACCCCGTTCGACGTGGTCACCGCGCGCTTTGGCCCGCTCGCGACGTCCACGACTGCATCGTTGACGCGATCGAAGCGGAACCGCTCAACAATCGAATGCAAGGTCTGTTCGATGGTCGCGACTTCGGCGGCAACGGTGCGAGCCTTGGCTCCCGCGTACGCGCCGAGTCGGACGGCGTTCGTGAGTGACCGGACGCTCGAAGCAAGCGCGACGGACTGATCCGCGGCGTCCGCGGTGCTGCGCGCGATTGCTTGAGTTGTCGACGTCTGCTGCTCGACAGCCGCGGCAATGGAGTGCTGGCGGGTGCTCATTCCGTAGATCGTCTCGCTGACACTGTGCATCGAGGATCCAGCGTGCTCGGATCCCTCGTCGATCTCACGCATCGTCGCGGCAACGTTGCCAGTGGCGGACGCAGTCTGCTCAGCAAGGAGTTTGACCTCACTCGCGACCACCGCAAACCCGCGGCCGTGCTCGCCGGCCCGTGCTGCCTCGATCGTTGCGTTCAACGCAAGTAGGTGAGTCTGGCGGGCCACTCCGTTGATCAGTCGAAGGACCTCCTCGACTCGTTTCGAAGCTCCTCGCAGGTCTTCCACGCTCTTGCCCGCGACGGTGATCTGCTCGACACCCGCTTGGCCAAGGCCGGATGCGTCGATCGCGTGCGACGCGACCTCACGCATCGTCGCCGTTGTCTCCTCGGTGGCGCTCGCGATGAACTGGATGCTCTGAGAGACCTCAGCAGCCGCGCGCGCTGCAGCAGCAACCTCGGCGACCGTGCCCTCTGACGCGTTCATCATCGACCACGCAACCTCGTTCATGGTCTGCCAGCCACCCGCGAGCAAATCGGCGCAGCGGCTGGCGGCGGAGACCAATTCGCGCATCTGAAGAACGATGTCTCGCACCGCAGTCTCGAGCTCGCGCAGTCTGTCCTTCAGAAGTCACCACTGTGCGCACCTGGAGGTCTCCTCCGGCGATCCGCTGCAGGTCGCTGAGCACGGCGTCCATCGAGGCATTGCGGTGACTACGGACCAGCCGGGAAGCCACGCCGCACAGGGCACTGGTCAGCACCACGGCACTGACGCCGGCCAGCCATGACACCGAGTGGAGCAGCGCCGACGAGAGCCAAGACGATGAGCGTCACGGCGGTGGCCAGCGCCGGGATCAGGTAGTCCGTTAGTCGGACGGCGATAGCGAAAACGGACAGCCTGTCCCGCGCTTGACCATCGGACGCGGTGCGTGACAGCGGCATCGATGGCTCCAGGTCGAGGGTGGACTCACCCCCATATTCGACCGGTTCGGCCGCAAGTTGAGGCTGGCCCGCCCTTTTACGAGCCCGTTCCGCGCCGAGTTTGGGGCAGTCAGCGCGCTATCGGTCGCGCAGCACGCTTTGCGGAACGATGGTCTTGGCGGCACTGGAGGTGCTCCACGACAGTTTGGCAACCGCCGACTGCGTCCCGACCTGATATTCCATCGTGATGTCGTACGACGTGCCCGCGGTGAGCGCGATCTTCCCGGTGTTGGTCGCTAGCGAGTGCAGCGTCCAGTTGTTCACGAGCTCCTGCCCGTTGACCCACAGTCGCACTCCGCCGCCGACGTCTGTGTAGAACGTGTAAGTGGCGGTCTTCGTGGGCTTGATCTTGCCGGTCCACCGCGCCGAGAAGTTGTCGACGGGAACACGAGAATCGGGCGAGCCCGTTCCCCAGCTGAAGTTGACGCGTGTCGTCGAGCCTCACCACAGCGGACGTCGTGAGGCTGGTGCCAGTGAAGTAGGTCGCGGTCAATCCAGCTGACGCAGTCTTCATCGACGGTGGAAGGAACGATGGCCTTGGCGACGCTCGGTCCCGACCACAGCAGTTGTGCGGTTGCCGTTCCGGTGGTGTCGAAATACTCCAACCGAACGTTCGCAGCCGTTCCCGCCGTCAACCCAAACGTCGTGCTCTGATTGTTAGCGCCCGCCGTCCAGTGGTTGATGACGAGCTTGTCGTTGATGTACAGACGGACACCACCGTCGGCTTGCGTGTAGAAGGTGTATGTACCGGTCTTCGCCGGCGTGAGTTGGCCTGTCCAGCGGGCACTGAAGTTGTCGGCGCCGATGCCAGAAATCGGAGAGCCGGTTCCCCACGAGAAGTTGATCGTCGGATCGACGCGGCTGATCGCGGCACCGCTCAATGTGGTGTTGGCGAAGTACGCGCCGGCCCAACCCGCTCCGGTCGCCGCCGGCATCGTGATCGTGACGGTCTTCGTTGGCCCGACATTGCCGGCGGCGTCGACCGCGGCAATGGCGTAGGTGTAGCTGGTGCCAGCCGTGAGGCCAGAGTCGGCGAACGTGAACCCGGTCGACGTGTTGATCTGCACACCACCGCGACTCAACAGGTAGCCGGTCACCCCGATGTTGTCGGTGGCCGCGGTCCACGTGAGATTGACTTGGGTGGCCGACGCGGCCGTGGCCGTAAGACTTCCTGGTGCAGTCGGCGGAGTGCCGTCGGGAGTGGTCGCGGTGCTGGGGTCGCTGACCGGTCCGACGTTGCCCGCGGCATCAGTCGCGTAGACGGTGTAGGTGTATGGAGTGAGCTGAGTCAGGCCGGTATCGCTGTAGCTGGTGGACGGCGACGTACCGACCTGCGTTCCGTTCCGGTACACGAGGTACTTCGTCACGCCAACACCGTCGGTGGCAGCGGTCCACGTGAGACCGACCGACGTGGCGCTGGTAGCGGTGGCGATCAGACCGCTCGCCGCTGAGGGCGGCGTCGTGTCAGCGTTCAGGGTCGAGATCGAGATCGATTCCGACTCGGTGCTGTTGCCTGCCGTGTCGTAGGCGCGCGATTGCACGGTGTGCGGGCCATCTGCGACCGTCGTGCTGTTCCACGAGAACGTGTACGGAGCCGACGTTGTGTTGCCGACGACCGAGCCGTCGACGAGGAAGCTGACCCGTGCAATCGCGGTGTCGTCGTCGGCGTTCGCGGTGAGTGCAACTCGCCCAGACACAGTGTCACCATCGTTAGGGGCCGTCAGCGCGGTCGTCGGTGCCGTCGTGTCCAGCGGCCCGAGGCCAGCCGGCCCGCAGTTGTCGCCGAAGTCGACGGGCACGCACGCCGGGTCGGTGACCAACAGCACGCTGTCGAGTGCCAGTCCCGAAGTGCCACCGATGAGTTCCAGCGTGTGCGTTCCCGCCGTCAGTGACACGCTGACGGTCGACGTCGAGTCCCCGTTTTGGTAGTTGACCCACGTCCATTGGCCAGCGGGCATACTCGCGCCGCCAATGTCGATCGGGCAGCCGCCGTCGACCTCGACTGCGTAGGAGGTGTTGCTGGGGTCGGTCGGATTCAGCCGCGACCACAACTGATAGGTGCCATCCGCAGGTACGGTCACCGTCATCGTGTCGGTGCCCGATCGGATGTCCGGTGCTGCGCATGCGCCCGGCGCGGACGGCCCGACGTTCGCCAACGTCTCCCAATCGGTCGCGTTCACGCCACCGGTCGGCCGCAACCGCTGGATCATCGCGAGCGTGTTCGGCATCGGGACGTCGAGGCGGTTTGCGTACTCGTTGTAGGCGATCTCCCAGCCGTACATGTAGCTGCTCCCGCCGGTACCGTCGCCGCCTTGCCCTGAGTACGAACCAGGTTGCCCGAAGCAAGGCAGCGTCGGCCACGCGCCAGTAGTCAGGTACTGGTTGTCGTAGGCGGCGGTGTACTCGTAGGCATCGGTAATGCGCTGCTCCTGCTCGCCGTACAGGTCAACGCCCTGCAACCGAGCAGTCTCCGCGGCGTTGACCATGGCCCCGAGGCCTTCCATCGGGTGCGACATGTCACGGCAGGTTTCCTGGGTCATGCCGGAGTAATACGTGAAGCCAGTCGGCACCGTGCAGGTGGTCCGGTTCGTTCCGAGGCCCAGCCAGAAGCAGGTGAGGGCCGCCGGGTTGCTGTAGAGCCCGCCAGGCGGCGTGATCGGCTGACCGTTTCCGCCGTTGTCGGTACTGAGATAGATGTAGGCCGGCACTCGCGCCTGCCACATGGCCACACCTGAGTTGAAGACGCTCCGGTTGTCGGTGAAGACGCCGATGTTGATCAGGCCGTCCGCCATCGACAGCTCCCAGTTCCCGTTCGACGACGGGTCACCAGCGACGATGTTGGGCACGTAAACGTTGTTCAGCATGTTGGTGAACGCGTTGACATCCAGAACCTGGTCGCCGGAGCCAGGCGTGAACGTGTAACGCAAGATCTCGGCAGCACGCGGGAATACCTCGGCCGACCACGCTAGGTCGAGGCGCGCCTGGTTGCCGTTCGCGCTGGTGAGTGTCGCCGACCAGCCATTCATGATGGCGATAGCTGCGTTCGCGTACTTCGCTCGATCAGGTGCGGTGCTGTAGGAGTAGAGCAAGGCGAAGGTGTACGCCGCGATCGCATCCCCGACAACGCTCGTGCAGCTGGTCGCGTTCGCGGTGCAGTCGACTACGGCGAACGGGCGCGACACATAACTGAGGTTCGTGTAGAACGGATTGACACTCGCAAGCGCGGGCGCCCACGGACTAGCGCCTTGCGCGATCTCGGTCTGCACGAAGCTGAGCTGCGAGGGGTCGACCAGGATTCCCGGATGCACGAACCCTGCGCTGTCGGGGGTCGGTGCAGTGAACTGCACGGCCTGCCCGTCGGTGGCAGTGGGATCGGTGACGATCGTTGCGGGGCTGCCGATCTGGCCGTTCGCGGCGGGGAAGCTCAGTTGGTCCGCGGCAACGCTCCCACGCGGGAGCACGACAAGTGCGGCGAAGGCGACTGCGGCCACCACAAAGAGGACCCGCAGCCCGTAGCTCCCCCGGCCGCCAGCGGATCCGTGTCGAATCGGTGTCCCCGTCGCGATGGCGGTCACAGTACCGCCTCGCGCCGCATTTACGCCCGTTTGGACGGGACTGGGCTGGCCGTCTCGTGCTGCCACCTAACGCTGACGTACGGTGGCACGATGAACCCGCAACCGGCCTCCGAGACCGCAACCTGGTCGAACATCGGGCCGGTGAAGCATGGCTACCCGCCCCCGCGCCTTTCCGTCGGCGAGGTGACCACCGCCTACTGCGGAGCCGAACTGATCGTCGAAGGTGAGTGCTCCGACCGGCCGCCCCAGGACGCGTGCGCGATGTGCGCGCTGGCCTGGGAGAACAGCAAACGGCCGGGACGCCGATGGGCTCGCGCCTTCGGTATCGGCCGGGGCACCCCGCGTTCCCAATCTTCCGAATGACTCCAGCGGCCGATTCCTCGTCCGACGCGCGGTGGAAAGCACGTTTCCACGCCGCGCGGATGTCGCTGCCCGAGTGGGCCGTCCTGCATCCCGACCACTGCGTCTTTGTCAGTAACGCGAGCGGGACGTTCGAGATCTACACCTGGGATCGCACCACCGGAGCAACCGAGCAGGTCACCGCGCGAGCAACGGAACCACCCTGGCCGCGATCGATCCAACCGGTGAGTGGATCTGGTGGTTCGACGACCACGACGGCGACGAGTTCGGTGTCTGGCGCAAGATCCCGTTCGAGGGCGCCCTCGTCTCGAGCGGACCACCAGCCGCCCCAGACGCAGTGCCCGGCCTGCCGCCGTCGTATCCGAGCGGGCTTTGTCTAGGCCCTGACGGTCTTGCGATCATCGGGCGGTCAACGGACGAGGGCGCGGCTATCTACGCGGCAACGCCTGACCATGACGCGCGCCTGCTCTACTCGCACACCCAACACGCGAGCGTCAGTGCTCTCTCGCGCGATGGCACGCTGTTCGCGATCGAGCACAGCGAACACGGCGACACGAGGCATCCCGCACTGCGAGTTCTCCGGGTCGCGGACGGCGTTGCGGTCGCAGACCTCCTCGACGGACCTGGCCGCGGTCTCGAAGCGGTCGCCTTCGCGCCCGTCGCTGGGGACTCGCGAGTCATCTGCCGACACGAGCGGCTGGGCCGCTGGATGCCGTTCATCTGGGACGTCGCGGCCGGGGCGGAACAGCCCCTCACCCTCGATCTGCCTGGGGACGTTTCCGCACACTGGTTCCCGGACGCCGCCGCCCTGCTCGTGCTCCACGAATATGAGGCTCGCAGCTCGCTGTATCGCTACGACCTTGCAACCGGGTCGCTCCACCCCATCGAGATCCAGGCCGGCACCATTGCCGGAGCAACCGCGCGACCCGACGGGGTCGTGGAATTCATGTGGTCGTCGGGTGCCGAGCCGCCGGCCGTGCGCGATTCGCGCGGCCGCGTGGTGATCCGCCCGCCGGGGGAGGTCGCACCCGAATCGGTGCCGGTCTCAGATACCTGGGTCGACGGCCCGGGCGGGCGCATCCACGCGCTGATCTCGAAGCCGCTCAACACGTCCGCTGCTGGCCGTAGACCCGCCCCTGCGCTCCCGACCGTGTTCCTCGTGCACGGCGGACCGACCTCCCACGACACCGATGCGTTCTTCCCGGGCGTCGCGGCATGGGTCGATTCGGGCTTCGTCGTCGTCCGGGTGAACTACCGCGGCTCGACCGGCTACGGCTCGGCCTGGCGCGACGCGATCGAACACCGAGTCGGGCTCACCGAGCTCGAGGACCTGGTCGCCGTGCGGGATTGGGCGGTGCAATCAGGCCTGACGGACGCGTCGCGCATCGTGCTCGCCGGCGGATCGTGGGGCGGCTTCCTCACGCTGCTTGGCCTCGGGCTCACCCCCGACGCGTGGTCGGTCGGCGTCGCAGGAGTGCCAGTGGCCGACTACGTCGCTGCCTACGAAGACGAGATGGAGGGCCTGCGCGCGTACGACCGCGCACTGTTCGGTGGCACGCCCGACGAGGTGCCCGATCGTTATCAGCAGTCGTCCCCGATCACGTACGTCGACGACGTCAAAGCGCCCGTCTTCATCTCGGCGGGCGCGAACGATCCGCGCTGCCCGATCAGGCAGATCGAAAACTACGTGGACCGGCTACGCCAACGTGGAGCCGACTTCTCCGTCTACCGCTTCGACGCCGGCCACGGCTCACTCGTAGTCGAGGAACGCATCCGCCAAACCGAAGCCCAGACTCACCTTCGCTCGCACCCACCTGACGATGGACTAAGTACCAGCGGCCAGGCGCGCGAGCGCCCAGTCCGGGAACTCTCTTCGCAGCGCTTTGCTCTGCTGCGCTAGGGGAGCAGTGCAGGTCTGCTGCGCTAGGGGAGCAGTGCAGGTCTGCTGCGCTAGGGGAGCAGGCAGGTCTGCTAGGGGACAGTGCAGGTCTGCTCCGGTAGGGGAGCAGTGCAGGTCTGCTCCGCTAGGGGAGCAGAGCAAAGCGCCGCAACGAGTGCTCCCGCGGCTGTCCACAACGGCAACTCGGCTAGTCCAAGTGCGACCGATGTTGCCCCGCCGAGCTTGCCGCTAGGCCACGCTTGCCTCGTGAAAGACTTCCCGGCAGATCGATACCTTCGCTCCGTGCGTGCTATCGCGGACCTCAGTCAGCGCGAACTCGCGATGCGCGCAGGCGTGCCACGTCACGTCGTAGCCAAGGCGGAATGCACGCCACAGTTCACACGGTTGGATCACTTCGCAAGCCTTCTGGACGCGGTCGGTCTCCATCTCATCGTCGTCGATGACGACGGGCGAGAAGTTCAGCCGGAGAGCATCGAGCAAGCAAGGTATCTCGACCGCGGTCGGCGGCGATTTCCCGCGCATCTTGATGTGCGTGACGGGAAGGATGACTGGTGGGGCGATGGGTGGCCGATGTTCCAAGGGAAGACGCCGGAGTACACATTCGACCGCAGCCGCGGCTACCGGGATTGGCGACGTGCACAAAAGGCGCGCGAGGTCGACCGCATCGAACAACACGCCGCGAGTGAACGGCGGCGAGCTAGCGGGCGGCGAGGGACGCAGCGACGAGCTCGGCGATCTGCACGGCGTTGAGCGCAGCGCCCTTGCGGAGGTTGTCGTTGCTGACGAACAGTGCGAGCCCGCGCGAACCGTCGACCCCGGGGTCTTGCCGCACCCGGCCGACGAAGCTGGGGTCGGCCCCAGCGGCCTGCAACGGAGTGGGGACGGCGGTCAGCTCAACGCCCGGCGCATCGGCGAGCAACTCCAGAGCCCGCGCGACCGGCAGGGCCCGTGAGAACTCGGCGTTGATCGAAAGCGAGTGCCCGGTGAACACCGGGACCCGCACGCAGGTGCCCGACACGCGCAATGACGGAATCCCCAGGATCTTGCGACTCTCGTTGCGGAGCTTCTGCTCCTCGTCGGTCTCGAACGACCCATCGTCGACGATGGATCCAGCCAGTGGCAGCACATTGAACGCGACCGGCTGCACGAACTTCACCGGCGTCGGGAACTCCACTGCGGATCCGTCGTGCGTCAGCTCGGCCGCGCGATCGACCACCTGGCGAACTTGCTTGTCGAGTTCGTCAACCCCGGCGAGTCCTGCGCCGGACACCGCTTGATAGGTGCTCACGACTAGGCGCACGAGGCCCGCCTCGTCGTGCAGCGGCTTCAGCACAGGCATCGCGGCCATCGTCGTGCAGTTTGGGTTGGCGATGATTCTCTTGCGCGCCGACTGCACCTCTAGCGGGTTGACCTCGCTGACGATCAGCGGCACATCGGGGTCCATCCGCCACGCGGACGAGTTGTCGATGACCATCACGCCCGCCGCAGCAAACCTCGGTGCGAGCAGCCGCGACGTCGCAGCGCCTGCGGAGAACAGTGCAATGTCGAGTCCGGACGGGTCAGCCAAAGCCGCGTCCTCGACGGTGATCTCGACCCCGGCCCACGGCAACCTGGTGCCGGCCGAACGGGCTGAGGCGAAGAACCGGAGCTCGGAGAGCGGGAACGCGCGCTCGGCGAGCACCCGGCGCATCATCGCGCCGACCTGCCCGGTGGCCCCGACGACGCCCACGCGGTACGCGCGAGCCGCGCCACTCATCGCCCGGTCCCCCCATAGACGGTTGCCACGTCGTCGAGCGTGTCGAGCTCGAATGCACTGTGCACGGCGGCGACCGCCATCGGCAGCTCGTCCTCACGAACGACGACAGAGATGCGAATCTGCGACGTTGAGATCATCTCGACGTTGATCCCGGCGTCCGCCAATGCGGTAAGGAAGCGCGCCGTCACACCAGGATGGGTCCGCATTCCGGCGCCCACCAGTGACAACTTGCCGATCTGGTCGTCGGACTGTAGCGACTCAAATCCGATCTGTGCCTGCGCACGGGACAAGGCGCGCAACGGCCGTCGCGAGATCAGTACCCGGCAGGGTGAAGGTGATGTCTGTGAGACCGGTCGCTACGGACGAGACGTTCTGCACGATCATGTCGATGTTCACACCGGCGTCGGCAACCACGGTGAAGATCTGCGCGGCCTCGCCGGGCTTGTCTGGTACCCCGACCACAGTGATCTTCGCTTCGCCGCGCTCGTGTGCGACGCCGGAGATGATCGGGGCTTCCATGGCTTCCTCCGCAGGGATCTCGACGATCCAGGTCCCGGGCTTCGTCGAGAACGACGATCGGACGTGGATCGGTAGTGCGTAACGCCGGGCGTACTCAACACACCGCAAGTGCAAGATCTTTGCGCCCGCTGCGGCCATCTCGAGCATTTCTTCGTAAGACAGCCGGTCGATCCGGCGCGCTGTCGGCACGATGCGCGGATCGGCGGTGAACACCCCGTCGACGTCCGTATATATCTCGCAGACGTCGGCACCCAGAGCGACCGCCAACGCCACCGCCGTGGTGTCAGACCCGCCGCGACCCAAGGTTGTGACGTCCTTGGTGTCCTGCGACACGCCCTGGAAGCCCGCGACGATGGCAATGTCGCCCTGATCGAGCGCCTCGCGAATCCGGCTGGGAGTGACGTCGATGATCTGCGCCCGGCCGTGCTTGGAGTCGGTGATCACACCCGCTTGGCTGCCGGTGAAGGACCGCGCCTTCATCCCGAGGTTGGCGATCGCCATCGCGAGCAGCGCCATCGAGATGCGCTCACCCGCCGTGAGCAGCATGTCCAGCTCGCGGGCCGGGGGCATTGGCGAGACCTGCGCGGCGAGGTCGAGGAGCTTGTCGGTGTCATCACCCATCGCGGACACAACGACGCACACGTCGTGACCGTCCTTACGGGTCGCGACGATCCGCTGCGCGACCTTCTTGATGCGCTCAGCGTCGGCGACGGACGAGCCACCGTATTTTTGGACGACGACGCCCACGAGCAAACAACTCCTTGGCAGGGATGACCGCGGGTAAGTCTACCGGGGCCCGTTAGCCTGACCCTGTGGATTTGCTTCGGGGCGAGGCGGCAGTCACTCGCAGCAGGTCGCTCTGGCGATTCGATGTAGGGATTCTCGCGGTCGTTCTGGGGTCCGTTTGGGCGCTCAGTGCCGGGTGCACCAGCCATTCGCACGCACCGCCGGCCCCGGCGTCCCTGCTCGCATCTTCGCCTGGACCGAACGCCGCCTCCCAACTGGCAGCCATCGCCGCGATCGCCCGCGCCGCGCAATACACCGGGACCTACTCCGCCGACAGCTCCGACAATCCGCCCCGCGCTAGCACCATCACCGCCTATCGCACCCCGACGAGCACCCGGCTCGACGTCAGCGAGGCCGACGGGCGCGTCGTGATCCAGGTCGACCCGACGGGCACCTACACCTGCAACCTGCCCACCGGCGGGACGCCGACCTGCCTGACGCTGGCCGGACCAGGCGAGCCGGTGCCAGCGAACGTGAACCCGTCCGGGCAGGCCCTGTTCACCACGACCCTCGACACCCTGGCGCAGGGTGTCGACCTCACCGTCTCGACCGAAGCACCGCGCCCGGCGGCGAACGGGATTCCCGCGTCGTCGTGTTTCGCGGTCATCGCAGCGCCGGACGCAGTCTCGCCCGGTACGTACTGCTTCAGCGCCGCCGGCGTTCTCACCCGCGCTCAGTTCCGCTCGAACGTGCTGGAACTGACCGCACTGACGACCGCACCCGTTCAGAGCGCCTTTTCGCTCCCCGCGTCCCCGTCACCGATCAGCTCAGCCGCCGCGAGCAGTGAGCTTGCGTCGGCACCAGCGTCCAGCTGACTTACCCGCCCAGCCCCTCGACGTCCAGCCTGGCATGGGCAACGACGGACTGAAGGGCGCGCAGTGCTGCTCCGGCGTGGGTACCCCAGTGCGAAACGTAGGAGAACTGCCACCACCACAGCGCCTCGATCGGGCGGCCGGCCTGGTAGTGCTGCAGGCCGTGCAGCAGGTCGCCCGTGACGTCAGCAAGGTCGTCGGAGAGCACGAAGTTGGCGGCACTCGGCGGCGTCTCGTAGGGGTCGAATACCTCGACGTAGCGGTCGATCGGCGACAGCAGCGAAGCAAGTCGCTCACGCAACTCATCGATGTCGGGGTCGGGACCCGCGTCGGGCTCCCACCGTTCGGTGGGGACGACGTCACCGATCGCGCCGAGCCGGCCGCCGGCCAACAGCAACTGCGACACCTCCAGGAGCAGCATCGACACGGCACCACCCGGCTCCGCGCCGCGCGCGACCTCGCGCACCGCGATGACGAAGCTCTCGACCTGGTCCGCGATCTCGGCAGCGAAATCGCTGAGATCGTCCGTTGGACCGTCGGTGACCAGCTCAGACATCGATCTGTCTCCTCCCCTCGAACGCACGGCCGAGCGTGACTTCGTCGGCGTACTCCAGATCGCCGCCGACCGGCAGACCGCTCGCCAACCTGGTTACCCGCAATCCCATCGGTTTCACCAGCCGCGCCAAATACGTCGCCGTGGCTTCGCCTTCGAGATTCGGGTCGGTCGCGAGGATCAGCTCGGTCACGGTCCCATCAGCGAGCCTAGTCATGAGTTCGCGCACCCGTAGGTCATCAGGGCCGATGCCCTCGATCGGACTGATCGCGCCGCCCAGCACGTGATAGCGGCCGCGGAACTCCCGCGTCTTCTCGACGGCGACGACGTCCTTGGACTCCTCGACCACACAGATCACGGTGAGGTCGCGGCGCGGGTCTCGGCAGATCCGGCACTGCTCCTCCTCGGCGACGTTGCCGCAGATCTCGCAGAACCGGACCTTCTCCTTTACCTCGAGCAGGACCTGGGCCAGCCGCTTGACGTCGACTGCATCGGCCGCGAGCAGGTAGAACGCGATGCGTTGCGCGCTCTTCGGACCGACGTTCGGCAACTTGCCCAACTCGTCGATGAGGTCTTGAACGACACCTTCGTACACGTTCTACAGTCCGAGCCCGGGAAGGCCGCCCGGCAGACTGCCGCCACCAAAGCCCTGCGCCAGCGGGCCGAGCCTCGCCGCCTGCAACGCGGCTGCCCGCCCAGTCGCAGCTCGGACGGCGGCGAGAACGAGGTCTGCCAACGTCTCCGTCTCCGCCGGGTCGACGGCCAACGGGTCGATCCGCAAGTCGACGAGTTCGCCCGCCCCCGTGACCGTCGCGCTGACGAGACCACCGCCCGCGTCGCCAACGACGCGCTCGCGGGCCAGCTCCTCCTGAGCGGACATCAGCTGCTGCTGCATCTGCGACGCCTGCTGGAGGAGTTGCTGCATGCTCGGTAGCTCGCCTGACGTCATGCGTGCCCTCCTGCGTCGTGCTCGTGTGGGTCGTGTCGAGCCTACGCGGGAGCAGTGACGCTGCCGGGTCTTGCGGACGCGCGTGTCAGGTCCGCGACGCACGTGCGGGCATCCGACCACCAGCCCCGGCGTGGCAGCATGAGGTATGGCCCGACGGATTCGCACCGCCCGCCGCACCAAGATCGTCATCGCGATCGCGGCCTTTTCGGCGCTGGCGGCCTGTAAGACCTCGTCGAAGCCGGCCGACCTCCCAGCAAGCTTCGGCGGCGGTCGAGTTCTGCCGCAGCGGGTTCCGCGCCGGCATCCTCGGCAGCGGCCCCGACGGCCCCGGCACAGTCAGAAGCGGCAACCTCGGCCGGCGCGGTCTCGTCCGCTGCCCCGCCGACCCATTCGGCCATTTCACCGGTCCCGGCGCTGCCGTCGCCGACGCCGACCGCGACCCCGAGCGCCCGACCCCGCGACGTCCGCCCCTCGACGTCCCCCGGCCAGCGGCAGGGTTCGCCAAAGCCGCCCGTCGGGATCAAGGTGCCGAATCCAACGGCGACTGCGCCGGCCGGTGACCGGGCAGAAACTGACGGGCAAGGTCATCGTGCTCGACCCCGGGCACAACCTGAACAACAGTTCGTCCATCAACTCCACGGTGTACGCCGGCAATGGCGTCTACAAAGCGTGCGACACCACCGGAACGTCGACGAACAGCCGGCTATCCGGAGCACGCATTCACCTGGGACGTCGCGAATCGCGCGGCCGCGATCTTGCGGGCCGAAGGCGCGACCGTCATCTTCACCCGGCCCAATGACACCAGCATCGGACCCTGCATCACGGTCCGCGCGCAGATCGGCAACGACGCCCACGCGAATGCATTCGTCGCTATTCATGCGGACGGCGGCCCGGCCGGCGGGCACGGATTCTTCGTCATGCAACCGCCGCCCAACAACCCGAACGTGAATCCTGGTGGCGCGACCGCAATCACGCATTCTCGCCACCGTCATGCACGACACATTCCACGCGTGTACCGGCATGCCGTACTCGACGTACATCACCAATGGCTATTACCCCGACACGACAACGACCGGCACGGTCAACCTCTCGCACGGTCCGGTCATCACCATCGAATGTCTCAATATGCGAAATAGCGGGGATGCGGCGATTGCCACCAACCCCACCGATCGCCAGAGCATCGCCGCTGGAATAGCCGCCGGCCTCACCGCCTTTCTCACCAGGTGACCGAGATCGAGACGGCATCCCTGACGCCATGGCACCGCTATGTGCGGGCGCCGCTGCGTACGTTCTCGAGCAGCGAGACCAGCGGCGCCGCGATCCTGCTAGCCGGCACGATTGCGGCGTTGATCTGGGTCAATATCAACGCCCACACGTACAACACCGTCTGGCACACGACGTTCGCCATTCGGTTCGGCCACGGAACGGTGAACCAAGACCTACGTGGGTGGGTTAACAACGGCCTGATGACGTTCTTCTTCCTCGTCGTCGGCCTCGAAGCGCGCAGAGAATTCGATATCGGCGAGTTACGCGAACGCAAGCGCATGACCTTGCCCTTGCTCGCTGGTGTCGCCGGCATGGTGGTACCAGTCGCGATCTACCTCGCCTTCAACGGTGGCCGCAGCAGCGCGCACGGTTGGGGCACGGTGATGTCGACCGACACCGCATTCGCCCTCGGCATGCTCGCGCTGGTTGGTCCACGCTTTCCAGACCGGCTAAGGGCTTTCATGCTCACGGTCGTCGTTGTCGACGACATCGTCGCGCTGCTCGTCATCGCGACCGTGTACACGAAGCACCTGCGCTGGACACCGCTCGCTGATTGCGCTCGCGTTGTTCGCCTGCACACTCGCGATTCGCGCATTCAGGCTGCCGCACCGCATGCAGCTGTACGCAGTATTCGGCGCCGCGACCTGGCTCGCGCTATTCAAATCTGGCGTCGACCCGGTCGTCGTCGGCCTGGTCATGGGCTTGCTCACCTATGCCTACTCGGCAAGCCGGCCTGCCCTCGACCGGGCCACCGAAGGTTTCCGGCAATTCCGTGAGCAACCGACCGCACACCTCGCTCGGCAAGCCCGAGCGAGCGTCGAGGCGGCGATCTCACCGAACGACCGCCTGCAGCAACGGTTTTCGCCATGGACCACCTACGCCATCGTCCCCTTGTTCGCGCTCGCCAACGCCGGCATTCCAATTTCCGGGCACTTCGTGTCGACGGCAATCAAGTCTCCGATCACGCTCGGGATTGTGGTTGCCTACGTGCTCGGAAAGCCGATCGGCATCGCCGGCATGTCGTGGCTCGTCACCACCGTTTCCCATCGCACAGTGCGCGCACCGGTTGGGTGGGCGGCGGTTGCCGGCGCTGGATCGATCGCCGGCATCGGATTCACCGTTTCGCTGCTCATCGCGTCGCTCGCGTTCACCGGTTCGCAGTTGCAGGAAGCCAAGGCCGGGGTGCTGACCGCAGCGGTCGTCGCCTCATTCGTTACGTGGGCACTTTTCCGGATCACCGAACGGCTGCCAGCGCGCCAGCGCATCGTTGCATTGCTCGGCAGGTCGGAGGCAATCGTCGACCTCGCTGACCCGATCGACGTGGAGCGCGATCACGTCCGCGGTCCCCACGAGTCGCTGGTGACACTGCTCGAGTACGGCGATCTCGAGTGTCCGTACTGCGGGCAGGCCGAACCGGTCGTGCGCGAACTGCTGTCGGAGTTCGGCGATATCCGCTACGTGTGGCGGCACTTGCCGCTGACCGACGTGCACCCGAACGCACAGCTCGCGGCCGAGGCGACCGAAGCCGCCGACGCGCAGGGTGCCTTCTGGGAGATGCACGACCTGCTCTTCCAGCATCAGGATGCGCTCGGGATCAAGGACCTGATCCGCTACGCGGGCGAGCTCGGCCTCGACGTCGCGCGTTTCACCGACGACGTCAAACATCACGTCGGCGCGGCCCGGGTGGCCAGCGATGTCGACAGCGCAGATCTCAGCAACGTGTCGGGCACGCCCACCTTCTTCATCAACGGCATCCGCCACCACGGTGCCTACGACATCACGTCGCTGAAGGTGGCAGTCAAGGCCGCGGGAGCACGCGCGACGATCGCCTAACCCGGTCGTTCGCATCGCCGAACGGGTGGAGTTCCCGGGCAGGTGGCCGCATCGGCTGCTCGCCGCCGTCCGGCATGGCACTCGAACTGCTGGCGAAGCGCGACCGCAGGTCGCCGTACAGCTCACGTGCGCTGCGCGCGAACGCCGCCCGAGCGGGCGCGGCCCTCGACGAAGCAGCCATCAGACGCGGCTGAACTCCTTCCCGTCATCGGACAGCTAACTCAACGGTCACGTGCAATCCAACCGGAATCATCGCGTCGGCTACCCACGTCACATGGGGTGGATCACGGCCGCCGCAGGGGCGGTCAGTGAGGAGACCACCATGCAGAACAGGCCACGCCAACGGAAGTCGGGGCTTCGCAGAGTCGGAACGGCTACTGCAATCGTCGGATCCGCGCTCGCGCTCAGCCTGCCAGTGGCTGCTAGCGCCGCGCAGCCAACTACGCCGACGACGGGTTCGACCGCTACACCGATCAAGCACCTCGTGGTGATCTTCCAGGAGAACGTGTCGTTCGATCATTACTTCGGCACCTATCCCAAGGCCACCAACACCTCGGGCCAACCGTTCGTCGCCAACCACGGCACCCCGAAGGTAAACAATCTGTCGGACACCAAAGGCGTCGGCGGCGTCGGCACGTTACTGACCAACAACCCGAACAAGGACGCCGCGAACAACCAGGTCAATCCACAGCGGCTCGACCCTGCGACAGTCGACAGCATCTTGGCCTGCGACCAGGACCACGACTACAACGACGAGCAGAAGGCCTTCGACGGCGGCGCGATGGACAAGTTCGTCACCACAGTCGGAACCGCATCGGGAAAGAGCGGTCCCGGGCAGCCTTGTAGCGCCGACGACGTCATGAACTACTACGACGGCAACACCGTCACCGCGACTGTGGAACTACGCGCAGCAGTACTCGATGAGCGACAACTACTTCGCCGCAACGTTCGGTCCTTCGGCGCCAGGCGCGATCAACCTCGTCTCCGGCGATACCGGCAACGTCGGCCTGCAAATCAACGGCGCGGCCACCGACGGTGACACGGTGAGCGACGGCAAGGGTGGCTTCTCATTGGTCGCGGACGCTCAGCCCTACTACGACGACTGTTCCACGCGGGACGCTGTGTCGCTGACAGGTGCGAACGTCGGCGACGAGCTGAACGCGGCCGGACTCAGCTGGGGCTGGTTCCAGGGTGGCTTCAAGCCGACCACGTCATTCGCGGTCGCCACGGCCGGTTCTCCGCAGCCGACCAGCACGTTCACGCCTGACGAGTTCAAGGGCAAGTTCGCGACAGCGCCGGCGTCCGACCAGGGATTGTGCAACGCCGTGCACCCGGTCGGCGCCGCAGTTGGTGGCACCGGCGGAACCGTCGCCGGCCCGACGAACTACGGGAACAAGGACGACTACATCGCCCACCACGAGCCGTTCCAGTACTACGCGTCGACCGCGAACCCGCACCACCTCGCACCCGCGTCACTCGCGGCCATCGGCACCGACACGCAGACCATCGTCGGCGGCGTGCCGCAGTTCGACACCGCGAACCACCAGTACGACACGAGTGACTTCGACTCGCTCGTCGGAGCGATCTCACACGGCTACCTCCCAGCCGACCACCTGCCCGCCGTCAGCTTCCTCAAGGCGCCGGGCTACCAGGACGGCCACGCGGGTTACTCCGACCCGATCGACGAGCAGAAGTTCGTGGTCGACGAGATCAACGCGCTGCAGCACACTCCCGACTGGTCGAGCACGGCAGTCGTCGTGACCTACGACGACTCCGATGGGTACTACGACCACGTCTACAGCGGCATTCACAACACGTCGAACACGGCGTCGGTTGCCAACCCGCCCGGGCCGCAGGACTTCCTGACCGGTACTGGCCTGTGCGGGAACACGGTGGCCAACCCGCCGCTCGGTGGCCAGAGCGGGCGTTGCGGCTACGGTCCGCGGCTGCCGCTGCTGGTGATCTCTCCTTGGGCGAAGCAGAACTCGGTCGATCACTCGCTGACCGACATGAGCTCGATACCGAAGTTCGTCGCAGACCAACTGGAACCTGCCGCCCATCGCCGGCTCGTTCTCCACCATCGCCGGGTCACTGTCGAACCTGTTCAACTTCAAGTCACACCACGGCGACAACTCGCTGTTCCTGCTCGACCCGATCACCGGCCAGCCGCTCGAATCGCAGCGGCGGTAGCACCACCATCTCGTCGCGGCTCCCGGGCGGTTAGGGTCAACTGACCGTCATCGAGCGCCGGGAGCCGCGAACCAGATGTCTGAGCCCGTCATCAACCACGAACCAGCACTCGACGAAGCGACCCGGCCCCGCGCGCCACGTCACGACGATGCGAGCGGGACGCCGGCTAGCCGGGCCGCCGCGCAAATGCTGGTAGGCGTGCACGCACACCTACGTTCCGAGCTCGAGCAGATCCGTGATGTCGTCGCCGAGGTCGTGGCCGGGCATTCGACTGCAGCCGTCGCGCGATCGCTGATCAACGAGATGTCGATGCGGCAGAACTACTGGTCGCTCGGGGCCTTCTGCGCGACCTATTGCCGGGTGCTGACGATCCACCACGCGATCGAAGACTCGAACCTCTTCGTCGACCTCAAGTCACGTGATGCAGAACTTGCGCCAGTGATCGAGCGGCTCAGCGAGGAGCACGAGGTTGTGGCCGCCGTATTGACGCGGCTCGACGCGGCGCTGGTCGCGATGATCGATGACCCGCACCAGCTGACGAGGGTGCAAACCGAAGTCGAGCGGCTCTCAGACATCCTCCTCTCGCACCTTCACTACGAAGAGGAAGAACTCCTCGGCCCGATCGCCAGGCTCGGCATTACCTTCTGAGCGGCGAAAGATCTAGGGCTGCCAGACCGGATGTTGGACGGCGCCGAACGCACCGACCTCACTGATGCCGCTCCCGTTGGATCTCGCCACAAACAGATTCTGGTCGGCATCGATGAAGGCGATCAGAGTGCCGTCACGTGACCAATCCGGCTGCAGGTAATTCTGGCCCGGAGTCAGGTTTCTCAGATGACTGCCGTCAGTGTGAACCGTCTTGATACCCGCAGTGCCGTACGGCGTATAGAAGATGAGCTGATTTCCGGCCGCGTTGAGGTGCGGCACCTGACCGCCCGCCGTGTTCGGCACCGCAGTCACGTGCGTGCCATTGAGGCTCATCGTGTAGATCGGCGCGGTGATACTCAGCAGCGGCGTGAAGGTGAACTCGTTGCCGCCGCGATCGAGGCCATAAATCCCGAAGAACTTGGGAAAGTGAGTGATCTGCTGACGCTGCCGGCTGTTGATGTTTACCCGCCAGAGACTGATTCCCTCGCTGGCGCTAGCTCCCTGCGCTGTGTAGTACACGTACTTGCCATCAGCGGAAAACACGGGGGACCCCTCGCCACCGCCTGTCGTCAACTGCTGGTTTTGCGTCCCGTTCGTGCGAACGAGCCAGATGTGTCCCGGTCCGAGCGGGTTCGGCGCATCGCTCGAATACGCAATCCAGTTCCCGGCCGGCGAGAACGACGGCGAGCCTGATGAGGTCGTCTCCGGACCGTCATTGCGCACCTGTACGACCGTCGCGGGATTGCCGACGTTGTTTGTCACGCCGGTGTTGATGTTCAGCGTCTGGACGTGTACGTCAGGTTCGTCGAGATACCGGTCGTACGCCAAGAGGGGGCAATGGCCGCTCACCGAAACGGCAGTCACGTTCAGGGGCGAACTGCACACTCCCGGCACGACTGGCGAGGACAGCGACGCCGCCGCACCGGCTGGGCTGACCATGACCGCCGCCACCGCGACCGCAGCACACGTAGCAAGAACAATCTGAGGTCGTCGCATTTGTCCCCCATGTCGAGCAGAATCGGTCCCCCGACCGCTGCAGTGCCGCGCTAGTCAAGCAGCGCACCCGCCGGTCCGCAAGACGCCATTCGGCTACGACGTGATGTCGGCCGTCGTGATCCGTGACCACGCTGCGGCGGTGAAGATCGCGAAGTAGCCCAGCGGTAGCAGCATGCCGTGCAACAGCTGACTCGTGTTGACCTGCGTCCGCAACAGGCCGGCGAAGTCGAGCCAGTGGTGGGTGAGCAGGATGCCGCGGATTCCGGAAAGCTGCGGGACGGCGTCGAGAACCGTGAAAATGATGGCGAGCACGACTGTTGCGGCCATCGCCCCTACCGGCACCTCGGTTAGCGTCGAGAAGAACAGCGCGATCCCCGCAAGCCCGAGCAAGTCGACGAACACGTACGCCGCGACTCCAACCGAGCGCAGCAACCCGTTGCTGACCGACACGGTGTCACCCGACAGCAGTGTCATGCCGTGGGTGCCGAACAGCGAGACACCGAGCACCACTCCGATCACCGTCACCAGCCCGATCGCGGCGATGATGAAGGCGATCACGCCGGCGGTCTTCACGAGCAACAGCCGCGAGCGTGACACGGGTACCGTCAGTAAGTAGCGCAAAGTTCCGGTGTTCGCCTCGCCGGCAACCGCGTCACCCGCGACGACCGCAACTGCGACCGGCAAAAACACCGGCAGGCACAGCGTCAATGCCGCGAACGCGAGGAACAATCCGTTGCTCGTGATCTGGCCGATGAACGCCGGGCCCTCGCCGCCACGCGGGGCGCTGATCTTGACCGCAACGCCGATAAAGATCGGCACCGCGCCGAGCACCGCCAGGATCGCGATGTTGCGTCGGCGCCGAAAGATGATCGCCGTCTCGCTGACGAATTGGCGAGCGAACACTCCGTGGTAGCGGACGGGTGGCCTAGAAGGAACCGGCGCGTGCAGCTCCGCGACCATCTCAGCGGACGACATCGAAACCCTCCCCCGTCAGTTTCACGAACAGGTCTTCAAGCAGCGGCCGCTCGACGTGCAGGCCGCGCACCGCGACGTCGGCTCGAACGAGTGCTGCATTGATGACATCGGGAGTGCGATCGCCCATCGCTACCAACAAGTGATCGGCCGTGTGGTTCTCGACGCGCAGACCTAGCTGTACAAGGACGTCGAGGGCGCGGTCAACGTCGGGAGTCTCGATGCGCAGCAAGGCGGCCGCGACGCCGAGTACCTGATCGAGCTGGCCCTGGCTCAGCAGCTTGCCGGCGCTCATGATGCCGACGTGGCTGGCTACTTGCTCGATCTCGGCAAGCAAGTGGCTCGACACCAGCACGGTAGTTCCATCTGCGGCGAGTTCGCGAATGAGCGTGCGCACCTCGCGGGTGCCCTGCGGATCGAGGCCGTTCGTCGGCTCGTCGAGGATCAGCAGATCCCGGGGGCGCAGCAACGCCGCGGCCAGCCCGAGTCGCTGCTTCATCCCGAGCGAGTATCGACGGTAGGTCTTCTTCGCAGCCGCCGACAGCCCCACTCTCTCGAGTGCAGAACCAATACGTGCAGCGGACGTCGAGGGGTCGGTGCTCGCGTCGAAGGCGTCGAGACGTCGCAGGTTGTCGTTGCCGGTGAGGTACGGATGGAACGCCGGCCCTTCGACCAGAGTCCCGACCCGGCTCAACACATCACCAGCGGCTGCTGGCATCGCACCGCCGAGCAGTTCGACGGTGCCTGCGTGCGGCGTCATCAATCCGAGCAGCAACCGGATCGTTGTCGTCTTTCCCGAACCGTTCGGACCAAGGAATCCATAGACCGCACCGCGCGGAACAGCCAGGTCGACCCCGTTGACGGCGACGTGCTGCCCGAACCGACGGGTCAAACCGTGCGTCGCGATGGCGAGTGACGTATCAGTCGGGGTGACCTTCAACGCCGTGGCGACCGCGGTCACAAGCCGTGGCCGCTCGATGCAACCTTCTGGATATCTGCGGAGCTGACCGGTCCGATGTAGAGCGTGCCGTCGTCCGCAATGAAGATCGATAGGAGTGCGGTCGTGATCAGCCGGCCGCCAGGAACTTGCGTGGCGATGTCGTCGAGTGCCGAGTGCCGTCGGAACGTGATCTGCGGTGCGCTCGACGACAGCGGTCCGCTCGAAGGTTGCAGTCCCGGTTGCGGCGGGATATTCGCGGGCATCGCGTTAGTGATCTTGACGACTGTGGTCCAGCCCTTGCCGAGTTCGGTGGTCTTCCGGTCCGGTGTCACGTTGACGGCCGTGTCCGGCTTGACGAGGGTGCCCTTCAGAGCGCCGGATCCGGCCGCGACCCGGGAGCGGACGACCAATGCGTTGTCGCCGAAAGCACTGTTGCTCAGACTGTCGGAGAAGGGTGCGGTGTCCTGCTCGACGCTCGCACCAGCGGGTGGCACGAACTCGAAGACCGATGCGTTGGGCACGTTGAAGCTGACGCTGGTGAATCCGACCTGGAACGCTGGGCTCGTCGCGCCGGTCGCAAAGATCTGCACCCGCAACGGCACGGACGTCGCTGCGTCGATCGCGATCTGCACGCTGCCGACGAGCGATCTGGTGTCCTTCGGCAATAGCTGGAGTTGGTAAGCCGCGCGACCGGCAACTCGCGCAGTGCGGTCGACAATCACCGCAGTCGTCGGGTCGATGGCGGCCAGCGCCTTCTCAGCTGCGGTCTGCGGGTCGAGAGAGGGTGCAGCACTTGCGACAGACGTCGGGACCTTGTCGGACGCGTCCTTCGTCAGTGTCTTGTGCGTGACCGTCCGGGTGGTCGAGTCGTAGCTCCACAGGTCGGTGCCGTTGTGAATGAGGTCGTTCTCCGAAAGCTGCCCGAGCAACGCGAACCGCTGACGATCTTGCCCGGCGTACCACACGTTCATGGTGTTCGAACCCGTCACGAGCGTCGCAAGCGACAGGCCCGAGCCGCCGGTGTTGCCGACCAATCCGGAGATGTCCGGCAGGCCCAGCTTCGCGGTCTCGACGATCGTGCCCGACAGGCCGGGGGGCGACGCGTTCTCGACGGCAACGAGTAGCTGGGCGGCCGTCTTTACCGCCAGCTTGGGTTGGGCCGAGGCGTTGGCGGCTGCGGTGGTGGCGACAGAAGCGACGGCGATGGCGGCCGCGATACCAGCTGGCAGCAGCCAGCGGAGACGGCGCGAGGCGAGACTTGTCATGGCATCACTATCGGCGACCACCCGCCGTCCCGCATCTTTGTGACCGGCTGCGCACAGCATCGTCACAGCTTCGCCGGGCTGTGGCATCGTGACGCCTATGCGATTGCTGATCGTCGAGGACGAGCGCCGCATGGCCGCCGCGATGCAGCGCGGGCTGGTCCATGCGGGCTTCACGGTCGATGTCGCCGGCGACGGGATACGCGCGCTCGAGATGGCGACCGCGACTGACTATGACGTGATCGTGCTCGACGTGATGCTGCCGGGACTGTCCGGGTATGAGGTAACGCGCCAGCTAAGAGCACGCGAGATCTGGACGCCGATCCTGCTCGCGTCGGCGAAGGACGGCGATTACGACCAGGCCGACGGGCTCGATCTCGGCGCTGACGACTACCTCACCAAGCCCTTCTCTTTCGTCGTCCTGCTCGCCCGCATTCGCGCGCTGCTGCGTCGTGGCGCATCAGGCCCGCGACCATCGGTCTTGGTCGCCGCTGGCCTCACTCTCGACCCTGCTGCGCGAACGGTTCGCAAAGACGACGAGCCGGTCGACCTGACCGCGCGCGAGTTCGCGATGCTCGAATACCTGATGCGGCAACATCCGTTGCCCGTCACCAAGACGGAACTGCTCGAACATGTATGGAGTGACGCGACGACCGAGGCGAATGCGGTCGAGGTCTACGCGGGCTACCTGCGCCGCAAACTTGGCCGCGACGTCGTGCAGACCGTTCGAGGTGCCGGCTACCGGTTGCGCGCGACGTGAATCCGCTGAAGTGGTGGGCTCGTCGCACATTGCGGCTGCGCGTCACCGCGACGGCGACCTTGGTTCTGGCGATCGGCTTAGTCGTGGGCACCACCGTTCTGAGCTCATTGTTCTTTCACAGCAGGGTAAAAGTGGTCGACCAGACCGTGCATGCCGAGCTCGCAACCGTCACGCAATTGGTGACTGCCGACGCCTTGCCGACTCCACTGCCGTCGGCGCCCGGCGGTACCGCGTTCGCACAGGTTCTCGATGCCGCTGACACCGTGCTCGCCGCGACAACGTCGGCAAGCACGGTCCTGCCGCTATTGCCACTGTCGCAGTTCACGCATCGGCTCGGTCACGCATTCACGACGACGGCGAGCTCTCTCGGTACGACGCCCATGCGGGTAGAGGCGCAGACAGCGCAGCTGCACGGCGTCCCGGTGACAGTGCTTGTCGCTGTGCCGTTCGCCGACGTCACATCGGCGCTCGATGCATTGCGCAACGTGATCGTGATCGTCGTGCCGCTCGTGCTACTCGCTGCTGCCGCCGCAACGTGGCTTGCTGTCGGGTCGGCACTGCGTCCGGTCGACGACATGCGCGCCGCTGCCGATGCCGTAGACGTCAACGCCAGCAACACCGCGCCACAGCTTGCCGAACCACCGAGTGGTGATGAACTGCGGCGGCTCGGACAGACCCTCAACAGGATGCTTCGGCGACTGCATGTCGCCGGTGAGCAGCAACGCACGTTTATCGCCGATGCAGCGCACGAGTTGCGGTCACCGATCGCCTCGGTGCAGACCCAACTCGAGGTCGCGCTTTCCACCGACATCGCACCCACTGATTGGCCCGCAGTCGCACGCGACGTGCTCGCCGACGTCCAACGGCTTTCTCGCCTCGCCGACGACTTGCTGTTGCTCGCTCGCCTCGACAGCAGGCCGCCCAAGCTTGACGCGGCCGTCGACATCGGCCACCTGGCGTGTTCAGGCGGCGCGTCCGTGCTTGTTTCGGGCGACGAGGCGGCACTGTCGCGCATGCTCGAGAACCTCACCTCGAACGCGAGGCGCTACGCCGCTCACGTTGAGGTGCACGTCGCGACGGTCGGCGGCGAAGTCGTGATCACAGTGGACGACGACGGGCCGGGCATTGCGCCAGCTGACCGGGAGCGCGTCTTCGAGCGGTGGGTACGGCTCGACGCGGGGCGGAGCAGCGACGACGGCGGATCCGGTTTGGGGTTGGCGATCTCCCGCTCGATCGCTCGCGCGCATGGGGGGGACATCTCGCTCGACGAGAGTCCGCTTGGCGGACTGCGCGCAGTGATTACCCTGCCACTGCGGCAGGGTTGACTCGGTTGTCCACACGCCACTGACGCCCCTCCACCAGTCGCGTTCGGTCGCCCGGTTTCCGCCGCCGATCAGCGAGGCTCAGCGCATGACAAGGAGAAACCGCCCGAACATCGACTCGCAGACAGCTGCTTGGCTCGATCAAGAAGACGCCCGTGTTGCCGGCCTGAGGCCACCGCGGTCACGGCCTGAGGCCACCGCGGTCACGGGCTGAGGCCACCGCCGTTACGGGCTGAGGTCGCGACCGTGGCGAGCGGCCGCGGTACCGTCGAACCCGTGAAGACGTCGTTGGGGACGCCGCGTGGCTGACGTCCGTCCGCCCGACGTCGTCTTGGTCACCGGCCGACACATGCGTCGGCCCGACCCCGAGATTCATCTCCTCGTCGCCGCGTTGGAACAACAATCGATCCGCGTCGTGATTGCGCCTTGGGACGACGCGACCGCGTGGGCATCGGTGCCGCTCGTCGTGGTCCGCAGCCCTTGGGACTACACCGACGCCCACGAGCAGTTTCTGTCGTGGGTTCGCACCGTCGCCGCGGTCACCCGCCTGGTCAATCCACGCGAGGTACTCGAGTGGAATAGCCATAAGAGTTACCTGCTCGACCTCGCTTCGGTTGGTGTGTCAACGGTTGCGACGACCCTGGTGCATCGTGGTGCCTCGGACAACGATCGGGCTCGTGCACTGGCGATGTATCCAGGTGAGACCGTCATCAAGCCCGCAGTCTCGGTCGGCGCGATCGGAGCACTACGCGCGGCCTCATCTTCGCTCAAAGCGGCAGCTCATCTAGCCGAGCTCGCGGCAGCTGGCGATGTCCTGGTGCAGCCGCTTGCTACTGCTGTACTTCGCGACGGCGAATCATCACTCATCTACTTCGGCGGTGAGTTCAGTCACGCAATCCGCAAGGTGCCAGCCGACGGCGACTACCGCGTTCAGGAGCATCACGGCGGCCGAGTTGTCCAGCACGAGCCGACTTATGACGAGTTCGCAACTGCCGCTGCAGCGCTGGCAGCCGCGCCTGCCGCAACGGCATATGCGCGGGTCGACCTCGTACAGGTCGACGGTTGCGCAGCCGTCATGGAACTCGAGGCCATCGAGCCACAGCTGTTCTTCGACCACGATGCACCCGCCGCTGGCCGCTTCGCAGCGCACCTCGCCACCCTGCTTCGCTAGGCCGCGCTGCTCCGGGGGAACGCTAAGTCGCGCGCTTTGCTCTGCTGCGCTACAGGAGCAGAGCAGCTCTGCTGCGCTACAGGAGCAGAGCAGCTCTGCTGCGCTACAGGAGCAGAGCAGCTCTGCTGCGCTACAGGAGCAGAGCAAAGCGGCCGCACAAGCACTGGGCCGCTCGGACGAGAGTTGCGCTACGAGGTCTCGCCATCGTCGATGACGGTCGCTCCGAGGTGGCGCTGCAGCAGCGCCAGCCCGGATGTGCCGTCGTCAGCATCGTCGTCGTCGGGATTGGGGTCGTCGAGCACGATCGCGACCGGGTCCGGTTCGGCGGCGCGGCGCACACGGGGTTCTTTGGGCTCGGCCGCCGCGGCACGTGCAGCAGCCGAGCGGGACGGCGCGCGATCGGCTGCCATGGATTGGCTCGGCGTCGGCAGCGGAGCTGCGGGCTTGGCGACGGACTCGACGTCTCCACCGGAAGCGGCGGCGGTCGCGGCCGGCCCGGACAACGTGGTCTCGATCCGCCAGTCGACGCCGAGGATCTTCGTCAGGCCCTCCCGCAAGAGGTCCTCGCCCCCGCCAGTCTTGAAGAGACGTTCGAGCGGGCCCGTCGTGAATCCGAGCACGAGTACGCCGCCTCGCACCTCTAATACCTGCGCGTGCGTGGCGATCAGCGGCTGCATGCGTGCGGCCGCGCGGCAGGCCTTTGACCACGTCGAGGATGCTGTCCCAAACTCTTCGGACGTCCGTCGCGTCGAGATCGCCATTCGCAACGGGTAGGACCGAGGCGGCGACGACGACGGGCGCGGCCGATTCCGACGGCGCGGCCGATTCCGACGGCGCGGCCGATTCGGACGGCGCGGCCGAGTCGGACGGCGCGGCCGGCTCGGCTTCGGCGGGACGCGCCGCGGCTGCGGGGCGCGAGATAGCCGGCGCGGCTGCGGGCCGCGAGACAACCGGCGCGGCCGGGGCGCGCGAAACAGTCGACGGACCAACCGTGGCCACGTCGCCGGCGATGGCGAACCGCCGCTCGAGCCGTTCCAGCCGCACAAGCAAGCTCGCCTCGTCGTCACCGACGGCCGGCAGCAACACCCGCGCGCAGATCAACTCGAGCAGCAGCCGGGGTGCAGTTGCCCCTCGCATCTCGGTCAGGCCGGTGTTCACAATGTCGGCCGCGCGAGTCAGCTCGGCGCGACCGAGTTGCGCCGACTGCCTACTCATCCGCTCGAGCACATCGACGGGTTGATCGAGGAGACCTTTCTCCCCGGCGTCCGGCACTGCATTAAGCACGATGAGATCGCGCAATCGCTCGAGCAGATCCTCGGCGAACCGCCGTGGATCGTGGCCGGCCTCGACCACTCGATCGACGATCTCGAGCACCGTGCCGCCGTCGTGAGCGCCGAACGCGTCGACGACGTCGTCGAGCAAGCTCGCATCGGTGTAGCCGAGCAGCGCGACGGCGTCGCGGTAGGTGACACCGTCGGAGGCTGCGCCGGCCACGAGTTGATCGAGCACCGACTGCGCGTCGCGCACTGATCCGGCGCCAGCACGGACCACCAAGCCGAGTGCGGCCGGCTCGATCGAGACGCCCTCGGCCACGCAGATGCGCGCGAGGTTCTCGCGCAGCGCACCCGGCGGCACCAACCGGAACGGGTAGTGATGAGTGCGGGAGCGAATCGTGCCGATGACCTTCTCGGGTTCGGTCGTCGCGAAGATGAACTTCAGGTGTGGCGGCGGCTCTTCGACCAGCTTGAGCAGCGCATTGAATCCGGCCGGTCGTCACCATGTGCGCTTCGTCGATGATGTAGATCTTGAAACGCGCCTGGATCGGTGCGTAGAACGAGCGTTCGCGCAGATCGCGGGCGTCATCGACCCCGCCGTGCGAGGCCGCATCGATCTCGATCACGTCAATGCTTCCAGGGCCCGGACGGCGCAAGCGCGACGCATGAATCGCACACGCCACACGGGGTCGGCGTAGGGCCCTGCTCGCAGTTCAGGGAGCGGGCCAGGATTCGCGCCGAGGATGTCTTGCCACACCCGCGCGGCCCGGAGAACAGATAGGCGTGGTGCACCCTGTTATTACGCAGCGCCTGCTGAAGCGGCTCGGTCACGTGCTCTTGGCCGATGACCTCGGCGAACGTGCTCGGCCGGTACTTGCGGTAGAGCGCGAGACTCATGCGCCACACCCCTGCTCCCGACCAAGAAGGACCCCCCGCGCACCCGCCAGGGCCCGCTTACCCTTGCTGCCTTCCGGCCCTGGGGGGGTTCGTGGGATGGACGCCACGCGAGGGGTCTGCGCCCGAGTCTAATGGCGGACGCCGACACCGTGCGTCCACTATCCGCAGGCCGACCAGCGCCGCGTCCCCGGTCGGCCAGCCCCTCGACGTCCCACGAGATAGCCTGCTCGGCGGAGGATTCGCATAGTGGCCGAGTGCGCACGCTTGGAAAGCGTGTAGGGGGCAACTCCTCGCGGGTTCAAATCCCGCATCCTCCGCCACAGCGTCTTCCGTAAAATTGATTTCGACGGCCGAACCAACTGCTGACACCATCGGTCCCATGCCCACCTTGCTCGCCCACGTACTGGCGTTCGCCGGTGCCGCGCTGCTACTCGCGATGGCGCCGGGGCCGGCGACGGCGACGCTCCTGCGCCAGACCATCCGACATGGACGCCGACGCGGGGTCGCCACGGTCGCAGGCATCGAATCGGGCGTTCTCTTCTGGGCGGTTGCGGCGTCGGCGGGATTAAGCGCGTTGCTCGCGGCGTCCACCGTCGCGTACGACGTCCTTCGCATCATCGGCGCCATCGTGCTGATCGGCCTCGGCGCCCAGGCGCTGTTCCGCTCGCGCCGGGAGCACGAGGACACAGAGTTGCGGGAGCAACAGAACAACACGGAGCTCGACGGCGCCGCGACCCCAACTCCTTCGATGGCGGGTCGCGGCGGCTGGAGCGCGTACCGCGCCGGCCTGGTGACGAACCTGGCCAACCCCAAGGCGGGCGTCTTCGCGATCTCCTTCTTGCCGCAGTTCATCCCGCGCGACTACCCGGTGCTCCCGACCGGTCTGCTGCTCGCCGCCGTCTGGGTGATCTGCGACGCCACCTGGTACCTGACCCTGACCGCGATCGTGCATTTCGCCCGCCGGATGTTCTCCCGGGGCGTCGTCCGGCAGCGGCTTGAGGCGCTGTCGGGCGTGGCGCTGGTCGGCTTCGGCGTCCGCCTCGCGTTGGAATCGCGCTGACCCTGCACCGCGGCGACCAGCCCGCAATAGTCAACGTTCCTTCAAAACGGGCCAAAGGCAGCCTCAAGCTACGGGCCGCCAGATCGTCCGCGACCCATGGTCATGGGCGAATTGACCTGCTACCGTAATCCGCGGTCGAGGTTCCAGGTACGTGTTCTCACGCCCGCGGAACGTCAGCGGGGGTTTTCCTGAAAACCCCACGCCGGCCCGGTGACCGCGAGGTGCGGGCACCGAATCCTGGTTAGGGAGAGCACGTGACGCAAGGTGTAGTGAAGTGGTTCAACGCTGAGAAGGGCTTCGGCTTCATCGCCGTCGAGGGCGGCGCAGACGTCTTCGTCCACTACTCGGCCATCCAGTCCGACGGCTACCGCAGCCTCGAGGAGAACCAGAAAGTCGACTTCGACATCACGCAGGGCCCGAAGGGCCCGCAGGCGGAGAACGTCCGCCCCGTCTAAGTTCGCAGCGTCCGGGTGGTCCACACCGATTGGTGTGGCCACCCGTTCGCGTTTCGTAATGACCTTCACGATCACTAAGCCCGGCCTGGCGAGCGCATCATAGACAGATGGACCGCCCGTGGGACGACGACGAGCAGCCGCCGGGCGAGCACCGCCGCTGAGGTCGATGGAGCGGGTCGACCCATCGGCCGTCGCATCGTCCTGGGAATGCTGGGGCTCGGTGCCATCGGAGTCATCTTCGGCAAGCAGCTCCAGAACGCCCAAAGCAGCGTTCTGGATCCGGTCGTCCGCAACGACCCCACGGGGCTGTCGAACCTGCTACCCGCCGTCGACCGGTTCCGGTACTACAACGTCGCCGATTCCGAGCCGGAGCGCACGCTCGCCGACTACAAACTGACGGTTGGTGGCCTGGTCGAGCGGCCGATGACAGTGAGCTACGCCGATCTCCAGGCCATGCCGCAGACGAACCTGATCAAGGACTTTCAGTGCGTGACCGGGTGGCGGGTGCCCCAAGTGCACTGGTCGGGCGTCGCCTTGCCTGACCTGCTCGACCATGTCGGCGTCAAGGCCGGCGCAACCGCCGTCCAATTCAGCTCGTTCGACGGCGTCTACACCGAAAGCCTCACGCTGGCGCAGGCGAGGCGGCGCGACATCATCGTCGCGCTGACGATGCTCGGCACGCCCGTCAGCCGCGACCACGGCGGACCGGTCCGGCTCTATGTCGCGCCGATGTACGGCTACAAGTCGTGTAAGTGGCTGGGCGGCATCACGCTGGCCGATCATGTAACGCCCGGGTTCTGGGAAAACGAGGGCTATGACGTCGACGCATGGGTCGGCAAGTCGAATGGCCGCGGCGACGATGCGCCCACGAGCTGACCATGCCCAAGCGCCCACCAGCTGAGTTGCTGCGTTTCACCCACGGCGAGCGGTGGGTGCATCGCGCGACGGCAATCCTCATGGCTATCTGCCTTGCGACTGCCGGAATCCTCTATGTCGACGCGCTTTCGCAGCTGTTCGGACATCGTGCATTCGTCGAATGGATCCACGTCATCGCCGGCATTGCGTTGCCGGTCCCATTCCTTTTCGGCCTCGCTATCGAAGGCCTTTCGCGCCGACGCGGGCCGCCTCAACCGGTTCACCAGCAACGACTGGAAGTGGCTGCGGTCGCGTCAACGTCGGAATGGCAGGATTCCGGTCGGCAAGTTCAACGCCGGCCAGAAACTCAACGCGAATTTCCAGCTCGGGGCTATCTTCACGATGCTCGGAACCGGCGTCATCATGCGATTCGCGAACGCCTGGCCGGTGTCGCTGCGCACCGGCGCCACGTTCGTGCACGACTGGATGTCGTACGCGATCCTGGCCATGGTGCTTGGCCACATCTACATGGCCAACCGTGATCCGTACGCGTTGCGCGGGATGCGCACCGGATACGTCTCGACCACATGGGCGCACCGCGAGCACAAGGCTTGGGCCGTGCGCGAAATCGAGCGGACGAAGGCGACGAAGGGCAACTGATCGGCGTCCGACATCATGGGTTCATGCCGTTCATACCAGGCCCATCGGACGTCGAAGCGTTCGGCCCGGTATGCCCGGTCGACGATCGCGCACCCGGTGATGATGCACCGCTGGGACACGTTGACGTTCTTGCATTGGTCCTACGAGCCGGACGTCGTGGCGCGGCTGCTACCGGTCGGGCTCACGCTCGACACGTTCGACGGCAAAGCCTGGGTTGGGCTCGTCCCGTTCAACATGCGCGTGAGCCTGCCGCGGACGCCGTCGATGCCGTGGGCGTCGCGCTTTTGCGAGACCAACGTGCGGACCTACGTGATCGACGAGTACGGTCGGCCCGGGCATCTGGTTCTTCTCTCTCGACGCATCGCGTCTCGGCGCGGTGCTCGCAGCGCGCGCCACTTTTCGGTTGCCGTACATGTGGTCGCGCATGTCGCTGGTGCGTGACGGCGACGTGGTCACCTATTCCTGTTCGCGCCGCTGGCCGGGCCCACGCGGCGCGAGTAGCCGCGTGACCATCGATATCGGGCCGGCGTTCAACCCCACCGAACTCACCCAGCACGACCACTTCCTGACCGCCCGCTGGCGACTGTTCAGCATCACCGGACGCGGGATGTTCCGCGGGTTTGCCGCGTCGGCCTCGCAGCGCGCTGGTTCGGGGAGTTGGCGGCGCTACGGCATTGCCCAACACGATCCGTGGGTGTTGCATCGCGCAACGGCTCGGTTCGTCGACGACGGCTTGGTCGCGGCGGCCGGTCTCCCGCAGCCGGTCGGCGATCCGCTCGTGCACTACTCGCCGGGGGTCGACGTCGCGATAGGTCGCCCGCACCGGCTGACGTAATTGCGTGGCACTCGCCGCGGCGGGAGGCCTACTGTCTGAGTCATCGCCGAGTGAGAGGAGTTGGCCGCCATGACATCTGTCGCCGCTGTGCCCGCCGTCCTTTCGCTCGGTATCGCCTGACGCTGTACCGAGCGCCCACCTCACTTCGCAGGAGCGCTCGATCATGTCGTTCGATTCGGCGTCCGATGACGCCTTTGATTCGCCATCCTTAGCAGTACTGGGCTGGGACGCTTCGCGCGTCGCAGAACTGGCCCTGCTCTCATCAGCACGCGGCGTCGAACTGACGCCGGCTCGCGTTGCGCGAGTCGACCGTGGTGCGCTGACGGTTCTCGCCGGTTCTCCGTCGATGCGGGTCCGCCCGTCGGGTCGGCTGTTCGATTCGGAGTTCACCGACGGGCTGACCGAACCGGTCGGTACTCCGGCGGTCGGTGATTGGGTTGCGCTCGACGGCCCCGTCGCCGTCGCTGTGCTCAGCCGCCGATCGACGTTCGAGCGATCGAGCAGCGACCGCGCCACCGTCGCGCAGGTCGTTGCCGCGAACGTCGACACCGTGTTCGTCGTGGTGCCGCTGGTCGGGCGGCCGCGTCCTCGGTTGCTGCAACGCTGCCTCGCGATGGCCTGGCAATCGGGCGCCACGCCCGTCGTCCTGCTCACGAAGGCCGACATCGCGATCGACGTGCCGCAGCGGGTCTCGAACGCGCATGCCGACGCCCTTGGCGCTGACGTGTTCCCGGTGAGCGCGACGACCGGCGAAGGCCTCGATGCGCTCACCGGCTACCTCGGGTCAGGGCAGACGATCGCGATGATCGGACCGTCAGGTGCTGGCAAGTCGACGCTCACAAATGCTTTGGGCGCAGGCACATTTGCGCTGCAGACGGGGGCGGTTCGCGACGACGGGAAGGGCCGGCACACCACGACCGCGCGCGAACTCGTGGTCTTGCCAACGCGGCGCGGTGGCGATCGACACGCCGGGTCTGCGCGGCCTCGCGCTGTGGGATGCCGAGGAGGGCATCGGCGTCGCGTTCGCCGACATCGTCGAGTTCGCCGCCGACTGCCGCTTCGCCGATTGCGCGCATCACGGCGAGCCCGGCTGCGCGGTCGGCCGGGCGATGGCAGAAGGCGATCTGGACGTCGGGCGGTTCGCCGACTACGAGAAGTTGCTGCGTGAACAGCGAAGGCTCGAGACACGTCGCGATGGCCGCGCCCGAGCCTTAGAGCACGCGCGGGCGAAGGTCTTCTACAAGGCGGTCAAGCGTCAGCAACATCGCTGACTGTTAGACCAGCGCGCGGAGTTCGTGCGACTTGGCGGCCACGACGGCGGCCGCTTCGCGCAACCCGATGAGTGCGGACGACGACGACGAAGCGGCTCGTGCGACGGCCGCGACTCGTGCGCCGATGTCGGCGGCCGTCATGCTCTGCTCCTCGACCGCGCTCGCGATCGTGGTCTGCTCCGAGTCCATCAGCTCGATCGCGTGCACGATTTCTTCGAGCGCCGACGCAGCCGCAGCAGTGTCCGCCTGGATCGCAGCGACGGTGCTCGTGATGTCCTCGGTTGCCTCCGCACTGCGTCGGGCAAGGGTCTTGACCTCGCTCGCCACCACAGCAAATCCCCGACCTGCGTGGCCAGCCCGAGCGGCTTCGATCGTCGCGTTCAAGGCGAGCAAGTTCGTCTGACCGGCAATCGAGCCGATCAAACTGCTGACTGCACCAATGCGATCGCTCGACTCGCTCAGGCGGGCGACAAGATTCGATGCCGATTGTGCCGAACGCACGGCGCCAGCGGTGTTGCCGACGGCGGTAGCGGCGCTGCTCGCAATCTCCTGAATGCTGTCGGTCAGTTGGTCGGAGCCAGTCGCGACTGCGTATGCCTGTTCGGATACCTCAGTGACTGCACTTGCCAACAAGTCTGCGAACGCGGTGAACGAGTCGGCGGTAGTGAGGAGCTCGGTCGCGACCTTCGTGACCACCTGGCCGCCCTCGCGGACCGAAGTCCGATCTGACCAGCTGACGACGAATCCACCGACGATCCGGTCGACGGTCACATCGGCGTGCGCCTGACCCGACCTCGTCTTTGCGGAGACGGGCACCGTGAGCGGGTACTGGCGGCGGCCCCTGAATCTGCGAGAGCAAGTCGGACGGCGTCGAGCAGGGCCTCGCCATGTGCGGCGCGGATCCGCCCGTCGAGCTCGCGGGACGCCGCGTTCTGGTACACGACCGCCGCCCGTTCGTCGATGACGATGACGCAGTGCGGGGCCTTCTCAAGGATCTCGAAGACGTCGAAGGACTCGAGCGCAGCGCGGCCGGGCGACATCGGCGTGCGGTTACGTCTGGGTCCCATCGGTCCGTCCTCGTGGCAGGCGGCAATTCGCTGGTCTGGTGCCGTCCCATCGGCAGGCGCCCGCAAGCGCTGAGCCAATTGGGTGCGCCAACCCGCCGCCGTCGCTAGAGGTCGGAGGGTGGGGCCGGGGTCGGCGGAGGCTGAGCGCCGGACCGGTAGCGGGCGAACGCCGGGACGGCGAGCCCGAGCAGCACGACGCCGACCACGCAGGCCAATCCGCCGCTCACCGCGCTGAACACCGGACTCGTGAGCGCGGCCACGCTGCCGGCCTCGAGGTCGCCCAAGCGCGGGCCGCCAGTGACAACCACGATGTTGACCGCGCTCAACCGTCCGAGCAGCGCATCGGGCACGTTCTGGAGCAGCATCGTTCCTCGAAAGACCGCGCTCACCATGTCCGCGCCGCCCGCAACCGCGAGCAAGACCGCGCCGAGCAGCAACGAGCGGCTCACGCTGAAGCCGGCGATCGACCCGCCCCACACCACGATCGATACGAGTATCGCCAGTCCCTGCCGTCGGACATGAGCGAGCGGTCCGGAGAACGCGGCACCGATGAGTCCGCCGATCGCCGGTGCCGCGTACAACACGCCGACCGTGCGCGCGCCGCCGCCGAAGTGGGTAGCCGCCAATGCCGGAAATACCGCCCGTGGCATCCCGAAGATCATCGCGTTCAAGTCGACAAGGAAGACCATCGCGATCACTCGGTGCTTGCGCGCCCATCGCAAACCCTCGGCGACTGCGGCGAACCCGGGAGGCGCGCCGCCACCCTGCGGCGGCATCGGGCGCAACCTCAGAACCGCGTAGACGGCGATGGAGAACGTCGCAGCGTCCGTCGCGTACGCGGCCTTGAGCCCAGCGGCGGCGATGACAACGCCCGCGAGCAGCGGACCCACCGTGCCGCTCAGCTGAAACGACAACTGGTTCAGCGCGGACGCGGCCTGAATGCGATTGGGCGGCAGCAATCGCGGGACGAAGGTCGAGCGGGCCGGCTGGTCGATCGCGAAAAGGGCCCCCTGCAAGGCGATGACGACATACAGCAGCCATAGCTGTCGGAAATTCAGGGCGGCCTGCAACGCGAACACCAACGACAGCAGCGCAAGCCCTGAACTCGTGAGCAGCACCAACTTCCGGCGGTCGACCGCGTCAGCGAGCGAGCCACCGAGCAGCCCGACGACGATCAGCGGAATGGCAACGGTGAGCCCGATCGCACCGACCGCAAACGACGAGTGGGTCATGGCGTATACCTGCACAGGCACCGCGACGTTCGTCATCTGGTTGCCCATGGAAGACAGCGACTGGCCGATCAAGAGCCGTCGGTATTCCGGCGACTCGTGCAACGGCCTGATATCGGCGAGCAGCCGTCGGCGTTCGTCAGCGGTCAGCCGAACCAGCCCTGCCGGCAATTGCGCGCTGGATGAGTTCGACCGTCGCCAGCGGATCGTCGACTTCGACCACGAGCCGCTCGAAGCGTGTCGTGCTCGAGCGCGATCACGACCGCCTTGTCCGGGTCGTGCACGTCCCAGAAGATCCGGCCGCCGTCCTGATGAAAGGTCCCAGCCGTGATGATGCCTGGCAGATGGCTGCCCGGACCTCTCCACCCCTTCGGCCCGCGCGCGATTGCCGGGTCGATGGCCGCGTCGCGGACGTGCTCAAGCGGAATTTCCAGCTGGCTCGCGAAACTCCACAGCTTGTCGAGACCGCGCACCTCGACCCTCAAGACGCCGCCGTCGATGCTGATCGTCGTCGGCACGAGGCTCCCTCACAATCTGACCGGCACACCCGCGGCCGAGCTACCGAATTATCTACTGCCGGCCCGGGTTGGCGTCTCGGGCGTCAGGATCCCAATGGCCCCGAGCCTCTCGCCGTCCGTCGTGAAACGATGAGGCCCATGTCTGTCATCGACGAGCTTCTCGACAACAACCGCCGCTACGCCGAGACCTTTGTCGGCATGGTGCCGATCCGCCCGGCGAAGCGACTCGCGGTTGTCGCGTGCATGGACTCGCGCATCGACGTCCACGGAATTCTTGGTCTGCACGTCGGCGACGCGCACGTCATCCGCAACGGCGGCGGGGTGATCAGCCCGGACGTGATCCGCTCGCTGACCATCAGCCAGCGAGTGACCGGCACCCGCGAGATCATCCTGATCCACCACACCGACTGCGCGAATCTCGGCCTCGACGAGATGGCGTTCAAGGCCGCAACTCCAGGCAGAGGTGGGATTCAAGCCCGACTGGTCGTTCGACTCGTTCACTGATCTCGAAGAGGATCTGCGCCAATCGGTGTTACGGCTGCGGTCGAATCCCTTCATCGCCTACACCGACAAGATCCGCGGCTTCATCTTCGACGTGGCCACCGGCAAGCTCGCCGAAGTCGTCTAGCGCCCCGGCGGGACGGCGGTCACCTGACGACTAGCTCGCGGTGAACGTGTCACTGCAGAGCACGCCTTCCTTGGCGGCGTAGGCAACCGAGTCGGCGGGCGCGATCGTCACGATCGGGGGCGTGCCCGTGTACGGAATCGTGGTCTGGTCGGCGTCCGCCGGTGAGACGATGCAGGTGAGTGAACCCTTGTGCGACTCGATCCATGGGATCGTTTCCCCCGGAACCGGCGCGGACCACTGCGCCTGGTCACCGACGCCTGGCACCGGCGTCGTGCCAGGGCCATTCACCGGGTTCTGGTAGTACTTCTGAGTCGGGTCGTTCGCGTACAGGTCGACCTTGAGAGCTCCTCCGTAGAACGAGCACTCGCCGGGGTTGTTGACGACCGGGGTGACCGGCGCCTTCATCAAGGCCTGGACGTCGGCCGGCTTGATCGCCGCGCACTGCTTGGAGACGTCGAGCGGTCCGCCCCCGCCGGTCGCACCGGCGATTGCCGCTGCCGCACCGGCCGGCGCGAACCCCCGCGGCGGCAGCGGCGGCAGCCCCCGTACTGCCAGCCGCCGCCAGTTGACGCCGACGAACTTCTTGTTGCACCCGGCCAGCAGGCACGCGGTCGTCGCCATCAAGGCGATGCTCACCAGACGCCTGATGCTGCGTGAATTCGTCGACATCGGGACTCCCGTGGGTAGCTCGGACTCGCTGCTTCGCACAACAGTCCAGCGCCCGCGCGTAACGTCCCGGTAATTCGCCGGCACCCGGTGCCGCCTACGATTCGCGGGTGCGGATCGACGTTCTCGGCCAGGTGTCCGTCAGCAACGGCGACGCTGTCGGTCAGCGGCCAGGCGCTCGGTGGCCGTCGCGCCCGCGTGGCGCTCGTCGCGCTCGCGCTCTCCCCGCAAGCCGTGCCCGCCGACCGGCTCGCGTCGATGATCTGGGCGGACGAACTCCCCGCCACGTGGCAGGTCGCGTTGCGTGGCGTCGTGCGCGGCCTGCGCACCGTTCTTGCCCCGATCGGCGGCGGCGATCAGCGCGTCGTCAGCACCGCGCCGTCCGGCTATCAGCTTGCGCCCGGCATCGAGGTCGACGTCCGGCTCGCCGAGCAGGCGGTCAGGCGGGCGGCCGAGTTGCTCGCCGAAGGGCGCCCCGCCGCGGCGCTCGAGCTGGTCGAGTCCGTCTCCGACCAGACCGGGGATCAACTGCTTCCAGGCGAGGACGCCGAGTGGCTGGCCGCCACATCGGACGGCAGCGGACGCGACGGCGGCGCGCGCGCTCGAACTCGCCGTCGATGCGGCCGGTCGGGTTGGCGACCACCACACCGCGATCGCGGCCGCTCGACGGGCCGTCACGCAAGGCACCGCTCGACGAGCGCGCGCATCGGTCGCTGATCCGCGCACTCGACGCGTCGGGCGATCGCGCGGGAGCGGTGCAGGCGTTCGAACAATGTCGCGCCGAGCTCGCCGAGCAGCTCGGCATCGACCCCGCGGCCGAGACCGTCGAGGTCTATCTCGCCGCGTTGCGCGATCAGAGCGCGTCGTCGGCGGCGCGGCTGCCGGTCATGGCGTCCACCTTCATCGCCCGCGATCGCGAGGTGGCGCAACTCGATGCCGCGCTGTCGCAGCCCGGTCTCGTCACCGTCGCCGGCCGAGGCGGGGTCGGCAAGTCGAGGCTCGCCGTTCGGGTCGCTGCCGCCCGGCGGGACTTCGTCGGCGGTCGCCTGTGGGTGTCACTCACGCCGGTGGCCGAGGACGCGCTGGTGGCGTCAACAGTTGCGCTGGAGGTCGGCGTCGCGCTCGGCACCGATGACGCAACCGCCGTCCTGGCTGAACATTTGGCGCCGCTCGGCCGGGTGCTGCTCGTGCTCGACGGCTGCGAGATCGTCGTCGACGGCGTCGCATCCTTGGCCAGCGCGCTGCTGGCGAACTGCCCGCTGCTCACACTCGTCGTGACCAGCCGAGTGCCGCTGTCGCTCGAGGGCGAACGCGTCATCACGGTCGAGCCGCTCGAGGCACCGACCGGCGACGAGCCCGCGGCACTGCTAGCGAACGCGCAGGTACGGATCCTGATCGACCGGGTGCACGACAGCGGCGGCGACTTGCAGGTCGACGAAAGGCTCGCACCGCACGTCGCCACGCTGCTCGGCCAATGCGGCGGCTTGCCGTTGGCGCTCGAACTCGTTGCCGCGCAGCTGTCCGCGATGCCGGTCGGCGACCTGCTCGACCATCTCGACGATGTGCTCGTCGACGGAGAGGATCGGCTGCGCCGCGTCGTTCGCGGTAGCTATGCATTGCTGGACGACGACGAAGCGGCCGTCTACCGCCGCCTCGCCGTCCTCGACGGTCCGGTGGGCTTGCCGTTGATCCGGCAGGTGGTCTCCGGTGGACCGATCGCGCCGGTCCGCGTCGTCCGGATCCTGCGTGAACTCACCGCGCGCGGCCTGCTCGCCGTCGACCGAACCGGTGCGCGATGGCGCTATCACCAGGACGACGACCTGCATCGCTTTGCCCGCGAGTTGCTCGTCGAACACGGCGAGGAGGACGCCGCCTTCGAACGCCTCGCCGACGCCGTGCGCGCTGCATTGCCGGACGACGCACGAGGCGCACCGGCTGGTTACCGCGACGCGATCACCGACATGCTCGGCTCGATCCGCTCGCTGTTCGGCGCCGCGATGCAAGGCCGCGCCGACCGCGACCGATGCCTCGAACTCGCCTTCCGCCTTCATCGGTACTGGGCGGCGACGAACGTGGCAGAGGGCCGGTACTGGCTTTCCCGACTGCTCGCTTCCGGTGCGGAAAGCGAGTGGACGCCGTATGCCACCTACGCGATGGGCTACCTCGACTACTGGTCGGGCGACACGGCGAACGCGATTGGCGAACTGGAAACCGTCGTGCGGCTGCTCGAGGGAGTCGAAAGTCCGTACACCGCGCATTCGCTGATCTACCTTGGCTGGATTGCTCGACGACCTCGACCGCGGCGCGGAAGCACTCGAGTACGTGCGGCGCGCAATTGGCGCCGCCAGCCGTTCAGCACCGACCTTCAGGTGACGGCGGCGATGGGCATGGGCAGCGTGTTGTCGGAACGCGGCGCACCCGAGGCGGCACGTTACGCGGCCGACGCGATTGCGCTGTGCAGAGCAGGTGGGTCGCTTGAGCAGTTGGCCGCCGCGATGCCGACCGCAGCGATGGTGTGCTACCAAGTGGGCGCGCTCGACGAATCGCGCGCGTACGTCGTCGAGGCTCGTCCGATGCACGCCGACAGCCGCCGCATCGCGCGAGTCGTGCTGCTGTCGACGTCCGCCGCACTTGCCCTGGCCGACGATGACCTCGACGCCGCGGTCGACTTCGGCGAAGCGGCCGACCACGAGGCCACCGAACTAGGCGTCGAACGGGAAGTGCCGCTGATCCGGTCGATTCTTGCGCGGGCGCTGCTTGCCCGGGGCGACGTCGCCGACGCGGCTGCTCGGACTCTCGCCGCCCTCGACGCCGCCTCCTCGATCAGCTTCGACTTCCCGCTCGCGATCTGCCTCGAGACCGCCGCTCTCGTCTTGCGCGCCGCCGGCGGGAACGACGGTGAGCTCGCCACCCTGCTCGCCGCCGCTGCCGCCATCAGGAAGCGCGGAGACCGGCCGCCCCCCGCGCCGCTTGCCGATGCTGTTGTCGGGTTGCGCGCGCAGTTGCGGACCGAGCTGCTTGGCGTCGCGACCCTGCCTGCCGCGGACGCCGGGCGGCTCGCTGTCGCGCTGCTGTCCGCCGTGCCGCCTCGACCCGCCCCGCCTGGACACGAGTGACCTCCGAGCGCCGGTGTAAGGGCTCGCACTCCATCGCGCACGCGTAACAGCCAGGTAATGGCGAGTCAGGACCTGCTCGCTAAGAAAGATGCGACGGGACGGCCTGTGCAAGGAACGGGACGGCGGCGGGTACCGCCGGCGCCACGACGACTCCGTCGCGGCCGGTTGCCTTCGCGCGGTACATCGCGCGGTCAGCCCGCTGCAAGAGTTGTTCCGCGTCGAGGTCGGCGTCCTGCATGCGCGCGACGCCAAAGCTCGCCGTCACGTGCAGGTCCGGGCCAACGAAGTCCAGCGTGCGTAGCGCCGTACGCAGCCGCTCGGCCACGATGCACGCGTCGTCGTCAGTTGCGTCCGGCAGCAGCACGAGGAACTCCTCGCCGCCGATGCGAGCCACGATGTCACTGGGACGAATCGCGGTGCGGACCGCGAGACCGACGGCCCGCAGAACCGCATCGCCCGCGGCGTGGCCGTATTCGTCGTTGATCCGCTTGAAGAAGTCGAGGTCGAACGCGATGAGCGCCAACGTCGTGTGCATCCGGCGACCGCGGGCGAACATCGCCGTCAACGCGTCCTGAGCGCTGCGCCGGTTGGGCAACCCCGTGAGGTGGTCGTACGCAGCGTTGAACTCGGCTGTTGCCTTGAGCCGCCGAAACGAGGCGAGCATCACGGTCAGGACGACACCGGCTGCCAGCACTCCCAGAGTGCGACCTGCATACCAGCCAAGGCTGAACCGCGCGCGTGAGTGGTAGCTGATGGCGAGGTCACACAAGGACACCACGATGGCGACAACCGCCCACCGCTCAGGCCCTGCGGCGCCGCGGATACCGCGCACGCAAAAGACCAGGCTGATGATGACCAACGGCAGACCGATAGGCGCCGTCAACTTGGTGAACTGCGACGCGTTCAGGCCATCGATGAGCACCGGAAGCCGGTGCGCGTTCGCCGCGAAGGTGGCAATCGTGGCCAGCGCAACGGCGATTGTCGCGACGGCACCGCCGGCGAGCAGCCGCCGCCGGTGCGGCCGGACGATCTCGGCGGCGTTCGGTCCGAGCCACGGGCCCCAAGCAGCACCGAGCAGGATCGGGAACCCCACGTGCCAGCAGACGAACATGTACGGAGCCATCGACACCGTCACGGCAAGCGGCGGATGGCTCGACATGAGTCCGGGGAACGCGAACGCGTAGGCCACCATCAAGCACCAGCGACCACAGGTAGGCGCACGCCATGACCAGGAACCGGCGGTCGCCGGTGTCGAGGAAGCTTCCAGCCAGCAGCCAGGCAGTGAGGATGTCGAAGCAGGCGATCGCCGAGAGGGTCATGGACAGGAAGCTCATGCCTGGCCCGACGTGCCGACTAGCCCAGGGCATGAGTGCGAGTGTCACCGCGACAACGGCGACGGACGCGAGTAGCGGTCCGGGCTGCGTCACGCGCACTGCAGGGCGGCCCATAACCCTCCTATCGGCGGCGGGTGGCGCGGCCGAAGGAAAACTTGGCGACGGTCGCGCGAGGAAAACGGCGGGGAGCGCAGGGCAGGCCAGGGCTGGCTCAGGGCAGGAGCAGTCGCGTCCAGGCGTCGAGCAGCCAATGCTGGAACCGCTCCGGCGTCCAGCCTCGCTCGAGCACGAGCAGCGCGTAGTACTCCGAACCGTTCATGGCCCAGATGACGTCGGCAATCTCGTCGCGATCGACGTCCGCGCGCAGCTGGCCGGTCGTCGCCAGATCGTCGGTGAGGTCTCGCATATTGCGAGCCCGGCGCTCGCTGATTTCCCGCCACAACTGGGCGAGCTCCGGGTTCGCACTTGCGGCGGCCCGCAAAGCCACGAACAGCGGGGCGAGACGACCCTGGATCGCAGCGATGGCGGCTGCGTAGATCGCCAGCTTTTCCCGGACGTCGGGAGCGGCCCGCATCTGGTCGGCGTACTCGCGCTGAGCTCCGGGCACCGGCTCGTCGCGACCGGACAGCGCCGACTCGATGAGCGATCGGAAGATCGCCGGCTTGGTCCCGACCGCGGCGTAGACAGTGTCCTGGGCAACACCCGCACGCTCGGCAATCGCGGCCACCGTCGTCGTCCCGTAGCCGTGGCTGACGAACAACTCGCGCGCAGCGGCGAGGATCGACGACCTGGTCTGGGCGGCGGCGAGTTTGCGGCGACTCGAGTCGTAGCGGCGCGGCTTGACCTGCTCTGGCACGGAGGCTAGCTTAGCAACATCCATCCGAGTATGCCTCGGATCAATGCAGGGAGACACGCATGAGCTTGTACGCCTGGACCCAAGACGTCCCGATCAACGCCGACGCGTACGGCGAGATCCTGGCGCGGATGGACTACGCCAAGCTGCCCGGCAACCTCATCCACCTCGCGCTCGAGCAGCCCGACGGCACGCTGCGCTACATCGATGTCTGGGAGTCCGAGGAAGCCTGCGACGCGGCCTTCGAGAAGTACGTGCACCCCGCGGTCCACCCGGTCCTGATGGAGCGCGGCGTTCACATCCAGGGCGAGCCACCCCGCACGGAACTGAAGGTCGTCGATTGGTCGACCGCTTCAGACTCCATGCGTAAATAGGTATCTCCTTAGGCGCATCTAAGGAGATCTCCCAATGCGACCGCACCCCAGCCGGACCGATCGTGGGACACGACAGTCACCCGCTTCGATCCGGAGGTTTTCGCGATGCCGCTGTTCATGGACGTACACCACAAAGTTGACGGGCTGACCGCAGAGGCGGTCGCCGGTGCCCACGCACGCGATCTCGAAGTGCAGGACGCGCACGGCGTCAACTACCTGCAGTACTGGTTCGACGAAGGCTCGGGCAAAGTGTTCTGCCTCGTCGACGCACCGAATGCGGACGCCGCCCACGCGTGTCACCGCGAAGCCCACGGGCTGGTTGCCGACGAGATCACCGAAGTTCAGGCCGGGGCGTAGGAGTCCCGCATGTGGAACACTTTGGCTGTGGCCGAGCAGCCGTCCAGCGGTGTGTTCGTCGGTCGGGTTGCAGAACTCGACCGGCTGGGCTTCGGCGCTGGCTGCCCTGCCTGAGCGCGGCGCAGCGACAGTCTTGGTCGGCGGCGACGCCGGCATGGGCAAGTCCCGCCTGATCGAAGAGTTCTGTGTGCGGGCGCGAGACCGTGGCGCACTCGTCGCCGTCGGCGCCTGCACCCCGGCCGAAGGTGGCGGACTTCCCTACGGTCCGGTCGTCGGCGTGCTGCGCGACGTCGCGCGCCAGCTTCCCCCAGGCTGACGTCGCGCGTGTGCTCGGCTTCGCGCAGCGGTCTCTCGGGCTGGCGCTCCGACTGCCGAACGACTTGACCCGATCAGCGCCAGCGAACGGGCTCGTCAAGACGAAACTGTTCGAGGCCCTGCTCCAGAGCGTCGAGACATTGGCGGCGCGGGCGCCGGTCGTGCTGGTCTTCGAAGACCTGCAATGGGCCGACTCCGCCAGCATCGAAGTGATTGACTTCCTGACCCGCAACCTCGCTGACGCACCCCGTACTCCTGGTCGCGACCTACCGAGCCGACGAGGTCGATCGAGGTGGCGCCCTCGTCGCCTGCTCGCTGAACTCGGCCGGCATAGCTCGCGTCTCGCAACTCGAACTGTCCGGTCTCGACCGGGTCGAGATTGCGGCGATGCTCACCGAGATCGTCGGAGGACTCACCGGACTGGACCCTCGTCGACGCGGTGCTGGCGCGCTCGGGTGGCAACCCGTTCTTCGCCGAAGAACTGGCGGCAGCGCGACACGCGAAGGCGCTTCCGGTCGCCCTGCGAAACGTCGTCATGATGCGGATCGAGCGGCTGTCTGCACAGGCATCGGCAGGTCGTCGGCAGTCGCGGCGACGGCGGGCAACTCGATTCATCACCGGCTGCTGTCTGCGGCCGCTCGAATCGATGCGGACGAGCTGGACGCCGCGGTGTCAGAAGCAGTGGAACTCAAGGTCCTCGTGGCAGATCGGGACGAGAACTCCTTCCGGTTCCGGCACGCGCTCTTGCGAGAAGCGGTCTACGAGGCGCTGCTGCCGGGCGAGCGAACTCGCTTGCATCGCGTTGTCGCACAGGCGTTGACGTAGCACCCCGAACTCGGTGCGGCCGGGCCTGGCCATGCAGCCATGGAGCTCGCCGACCATTGGTGGGAGGCCGGCGACTGGTCCGAGGCGTTGAGGGCATCCGTTGCCGCGGCCGACGCCGCCGTCAGCTGTCATCGCGATGCCCCAGGCACTACGCGTATTTCGAGCGCGCGCTGACAGCCGGCGATCGTGTCCCGACGGACTCACCGGCATGGCATGGAGATTGACCGCATCGATCTCCTCATGAAGACCGCCGATGCGGCGTACCTGAGCGGAGAGATCCAGCGCGGTCGATCGCTGTTGCGCAAGACGCAATTAGCGCATTGGACGCCGACACTGACCCGCGGCGAGCAGCCGCCTGCTACACGACTGCTCTTCCGCAACGCGTGGGGTGTGGGCGACTCTCGCGTGGCGTTCGACGCATTGGACCGGGCGGCGGCGCTGTTGCCTCCCGACGTCCCGTCGGCCGAGTTGGCGGGAGTCCTCGCCGAGCAAGCCAGGCGCCTCATGCTCACGGAGCAGTACGACAAAGCAGAGGCGAAAGCACGTGAGGCGATCGCCGCCGCGCGCGCTGTTGACGCGCGCGTAGCCGAAGGTCACGCCACTAACACGCTGGGCGTGTGCATCTTCGAGCGAGGCGAAACCGAGCAGGGCTTGGCGCTGGTGCGACGATCGCTCGTCATCGCTACCGAACTCGCCAACCCCAACCAACTCGACCGTGCCTACGCGAATCTCATTTACGTCTTCAACCAGGCGGCCCGGCTTGAAGAGGCGGCGCAACTGGTCTTCGCGGACAACAACGACGGCAGTGACTTCATGGTCGGGGCACGACTGAGTTCCGCCGGACAGGACAGTGCAGAAGCTCTGATCCGCCTCGGCCGGTTGGATGAGGCCGAGGACCTCTTGCAGCAAATTCCCGAGCGGGGATCCGGCAGCTGCGCCTTCGGCCCGTACGGCGTTCGCACCATGCTCGCCGTCCGCCGCGGTCGCCTCGATGAGGCCACGGCCCTGCTCGCGATGGCCGAGGTAGCGTCCGGCGGCCTCGACTCGATCCAGCGAAACGCATGGTTCCACACCTTGCGGGCCGAGCTTCACCTCGAGCGAGGCGAGCCGCGCGCGGCGATCGAGGAGGTCGAAAGAGCGCTGACGTCGGTGTTGGCACCGACGACTTCGTCTATACCGTCGAGATGCATGCGCTCGGAGTGCGCGGCATTGCCGACGACCTCGACGACGCCCGAGCCATGCAGCGCAGGATCGATCTTGACAAGGTGCAGCGCCTAGCCAACGGCGTGCTCGAGGAAGTCGACGCCCTCCTGGCTGCCCGAAAGGCGCGCGGATACGTCGTGTTTCCGCGCATGCTGGCCCTCGTCGCGCTCTGTCGCGCGGAGGCCAGTCGAGTGACCGGACCTGACCCAGATCTGTGGCGAGCGGCCGCCGCGCTCGTGGGACGCCGCACATGAGCCACTTCCGGCTGCCTACTGTCGCTGGCGTGAAGCCGAAGTACCTTCTCGGCGCGCGTCTCGACCGGCGACGTGCGATCGAGAGCACCCAAGCTCGCGTGGCAGGCAGCCGCTGAGGCAGGCTCTCCGTTGCTTCGCGCGCGTGTCGAACGACTGGCCGAGCGAGCCCGCATCACCCTCACCGCGGTCGAACCGACGATCGCTTCCACGACACACTCGGCAGCCGACGATCTGGGACTCACCCCGCGCGAGGTCGAGGTTCTCGCGCAGCTCGCCAAGGGTCGAACCGACCGCCAGATCGCCGAAGAACTCTTTATCAGCAAGAAGACGGCGAGTGTGCACGTGTCGAATCTGCTGCGCAAACTCGACGCTGCCAACCGCATCGAAGCCGCCGAGATCGGTCAGCGCGCGCTACTCGTCTGACATCGTCCGCGCCATTACCTGGACGTTACGTCGGTCGGTTGTGCTGGGTCGCATGGGGAAACCGCAAGCTCGCGTCCAGGCTTGGTTGGTCGCCTTGGTGGCGCTCGCGCTGGTCGCGCTGGCCGGCTGCAAGGGTGGCGGGCATGCGACACCCGGACCGCAGTCCAGCGCGACGAGTAGCTCCAGTGCTCTGAGCACGAGCGTCGAGAACTCCGGGCTCGAACCGTGCGATGACCTTGGGATCCTGCCTTGCGCGAGGCAGGTCAACCGCGTGTTGCTGCCGATCGCCGGCAGCACCTTGCAGCTGGTCTATTCCAGTGATCGGCAACCCGGCCGCAAGGCCGACGCCGCGCCGCCGGCCGCGCCGGTCGGACTCGGTGGTTGGTCGATCTCCGATCTACCGGGATACGACCCGGCGACGAAGTCCGAGATTCTGCCCGAGGGGGCACTGCGCAAGGTTACGGGCAGCAGCATCGGCGTGGCGTTCGCGGTCGTCGACCCCGCCGGAGCCGTTGCGACGGAATTCGATAAGCAGGGACGCGCGATAACGACGGTCGACGCCGTAACCGGCGCGACGGTCGCCGCCTTCACCTGGACGGCGGCCGGCCTGGCCACGGTTACCGATGGTTCCGATGCGACGCTAACGATCGGCCGGGACGAGGCCGGAAACCCGACGTCCCTGTCGGTGACCGGCACCAGTCCGATGACGCTGACCAGCACCAGCGGCGAGCTCACCGGCGTCCGCTACCCGAACGGCAACAACGTCCAGTTGAGCGCCGGCAGCAACGGGCTCCTCACCTCGATCACCGACTGGAACGGCCTGACCACGACCTACACCTACGACCCCAACGGCCGCCTGGGCGGACGGTACGACCCCACCGGAGCCCTCACCCGCTACACCCGCACCGACGCCACGAACACCGCGACGGTCACCACGTCGAATCCCTCGGGAACGACGACGAGCGACAGTGTCGGCGTGGCCAACGGCACGACCACCTATGCCCACCGAGATGCCGACGGGGCCACCAGCACGGTCGTGGCCGCCGGCGCGACTCGCACGGTCAGCACCAGCGGGGCGACCACCAAGATCACCCTGGCCACCGACCCCCGTTGGGGCGCCGACCTGCAGCAAGTGGCGAGTGTCGCGGCCGATGGTTCGACGTTAGCCGTGGCCACGACGAACACGAACGGGGCGCTATCCCGCAAGATCACCGTCGATGGCCGCACCTGGACCTTCGGGTACGACCCGGCCAACCGAACCACGACGGTGACCGATCCGACGGGGGCGAGCCGGGCGACCGTGGTCGATGCGCACGGACGGGTGACGTCCACCTCGGTCGACGGCGTCCCCGCCGCCTATAGCTACGACGCGCTGGGTCGCACGACCGCGATCACCCTCGGCACCGGCGTCCAGGCCCGCGTTTGGCGGTACGCCTACGCGACCGGTTCGATCACGGTGACTGACCCGGTCGGGGACACGACGTCCGAAACCGTCGACGCGTCTGGCCGGGTGACCGCTATCGCCGGGCCAGCGCACACCGGTCTCACCACCACCCTTGACCCGGCCGGTCGGATCACGTCGTTCGCTGCCCCGGTGGGCGGCAGCTACGCGATCACTTGGGGCGCCAACGGAGCCCCTCTGGCGGTCAACGCTCCGGCGGGTTCCGGCGTTGCGCAGTACACCGGAATGACCTACGACAAGGACGGCAATCTCACCGCCCGCACTACCGGAGCGGGCAACCTGGCTATCACGTACAACGCTGGCCGAACGGCGGTCGTCGACACCGGGAACTCCACCTACTCGTTGGCCTATGACACCCAGGGAAGGTTGACGACGGCAACGTCGAAGACCAGCTCGATCAGCGCCAGCTATACGGGCCCTTGGCTGAGCGGGGTTACCGAAAATGTCACTGGTCCCACGAATACGGTCACGGCTGCGATCTCCCGAACCACCGACGACGCTGGAAGAACGACGAGCCTCGCAGTGGCCGGCGGTGCCCCGATCAACTACTCCTACGATGCGGCCGGCTACGTCACGACAGCTGGAGCGATCATCGACACCCGCGATCCGGCCACCGGGTGGATCATCAAACGGACGCTGGGGTCGCTTACCGAGTCGTTGGGCTACAACCAGTTCGGTGAGCCCACGTCGGTGGTGGTGACCGGCCCGCACGGACAGGTCGCCGCCATCACCGAGCAGCGCGACGGGCTCGGCCGAGTGGTCACATGGCATCTACTTACCGCCAGCGCAGACACAACGACGAGCTACGGCTACGACGCGGCAGGCAGGGTGATCACCGAAACGACCGACGGCGCGGGGACGAGCTACACCTATGACGCGGCCGGGAACATCACCGACATCACCCGGCCGGGCACACCGACGGTGCACAACACCTACGACCAGCGCAACGCGCTCGTCACGTCTGGCCAGACCAGCTACGGCTACGACGCGGCCGGCCGGCTCGTCTCCACGAAGACCGCCCAGGGCACCACGACCTACAGCTACGACGCGGCCGGTGACCTGCTGTCGGTGGCCGCCCCGAACTCACCTGCCGTCACCTACACGGTCGATGCGGAGGGTCGCCGAGTGGCCAGTGACCAGGGCGGCGCCACCACGGGCGTCGTGGCCTACCTGGACGGGCTCCGGCCAGCTGCCCAGCTTTCGCCCAGCGGCGCGGTCACGGCGCAGTACGTCTACGACCGCGATGCGAACGCCATCGACGGCGGCGGCACCAACGTCCCGGCCTACCTCAGCAAGGCTGGTACCAACTACCTAGAGGTGCCCGATCCCTCCGGCGGTCCGGCGCTCGCCATCAATGCCAGCGACGGGTCGATCGCTGACGCGGTGCGGCGTACCGCCCTCGGTGCGGTGCTATCCGAAAGCTCCCCTGGCTTCCAGATCATCGGCTTCGGTGGCGGACTCACCGATCCTGGCACCAACCTGGTCCAGTTCGGCGCCCGCGACTACGACCCGTCGACCGGCCGGTGGACCGCCCCGGACCCGCTGGCGATCTCCGGTGGATCGGCGAATCTGTACCTGTACGCGAGCGGTGATCCGGTAAACCGTACCGACCCGCACGGCACCTGCGACTACAGCTCCTTCGGCATCTCGGCGGGTGGCGGCGCCGGGTACGCCTCCGGCGGCGTCTCGGTCGGCGTGGCGTGGGGCGGCGGACAGTTCGGCACCTACAGCACCTACAGCAACGGGCTGGGGCTAGACGACAGCGTTTCGGTCGGCGTCACGGGCAGTTGCCTGAACAGCGACAACGGGGACACATCGCTGGGCAACTTCAGCGGCACCGGCACGTCGGCCGAGGGCACCATCGACGGTCTCGGTGGCGGCAGCGACAAGGGCTACGACGGCGCCGGCAACCAGTCGAGCGAAGGATCACACTTCACCGCCGGCTTCGGTTTGGGACTCGGCGGATCGATCCAGCAGAGCCAGACCTCGATCGTCTGCTACTTCGGTTGCCCGTCACAGGTAACGGTGTGCGGCACCATGGGCTGCGACTCCAGCCCCTCCAAGAGCGCGGGCGACTCGTCCGGGAGCAGCGTGTTGCCGCCGAGCAGCGGCGCCAGGAGTACCGGCGACCCGCACATGCGGACCGCTGACAACACTCGGTACGACATGCAGGCGGTCGGCGAATTCACTTGGGCCACAGTTCCATCGGGTGGCTCCGCCACAGTTCCATCGGGTGGCTCCGCCACAGTTCCATCGGGTGGCTTCACGGTGCAGGTCCGGCAGCAGCCGGTGCAAAACAGCCGACGAGTAGCGCTGACGACGGCGGTCGCCGCGCAGGTCGGCGGCGACCGGGCCACCTTCACTCTCCCGGCTCACGCCGGCGACCCGCTGGTCTTCTCGGTTACGGGCGTCGCAACGGGCCAAGTACCGCCGGTCGGAACCTTCACGCTGCCGCACGGCGCGACGGTGGTGCGGACGGCGCAGCAGGTGACGATCTCCGCGGGCGGGAACACGTTGTGGGTCGCGACGAACCCGTACGGCCTGAACGTGAATGCGGCTTTCTCGGCCGCCGCGCAGGGGCAAGTGCAGGGCCTCATCGCGCCGTCGGGCGGCCAACCGGGCAACGCCGTAGTGACCGCGTCGGGTCAGAACCTCACCACCGACCAGCTGACCAACTACGCCACGCTGTATCACACGTTCGCCGACTCCTGGCGCATCAGCCAGGCCGATTCACTGTTCACCGACCGGCCAGGCGACGACGCCACGGCGTTCAACGACCCCACGTTCCCCGACCCGAATCCCGCGCCGATCCCCGCCGCCGACATGGCGGCCGCGACAGCGGCATGCACCGGATACGGCTTCGACACGACCGACCTGGCCGACTGTGAGCTAGACGTCGCGAGCACGGGCGACGCTGGGTTTGCCTCGGCGCTGGCAGCGTCGTCGGGCAGCGTCCCGGGTGCCGCTGTCGTTACAACCGCGGGTACGGCTCGACGCCGGCCGGGTCAACCACCTCAGCCGCAACAAATTCGCTGCAGCCCGGGGGCACAGTCAGCGGGAGCTTGTCGGGCGGCGCGACGAAGACCTACCCGTTCACCGTCGCCGCGGGCACCGTCGCCTACTTCGCGGCCGCGCCGAACTGCGATCACAGCACCACGTCGAACGTGCTGTACTCGGTGGCCTACGCCGACGGCTCCAGCCTGAGTGCCGGCCGCGAAATCTGTGACGACGTGGGCCGAGTCGTCTTTCCCGACGCCGGAACCTATGAAGTGCTGCTCCGATCGCCGACCGGCGTGGGCGGCAACTACTCGGTGACCTGGAAGACCTCGCGCGCCGATCGAATTCAAGCCTTGACGGCCGGGCAGACCGCAACCGGCACGATCGAGCTTCCTGGTGCGCGAGATGTCTGGACGATGGCCGTACCGGCCGGCGCAGTCGCCTATTTCGCGGCGGACAAGAAGTGCGATCAGTCCACCAGCTCGGCCCTGCTCTACCAGGTTCGACTTGGTGACGGATCGGCGTTTTCGGCCGGGCGCTACATCTGCGACGACGTAGGCCGCGTGGTATTCGCCAACGCCGGCACTTACCAGCTGACCGTGGCCTCGCAAGGTGGTGCCACCCGCAACTACTCGATCACCTGGGAAATGTCGCGGGCCGATCGCGCACTATCGCTGCAACCCGGACAGACTGCGAGCGGCACCATCGACCTGCCCGGCGCCAAAGACATCTGGACGTTCACGGTGCCCGCAGGCACAGTGGCCTACTTCGACGCCGACCCGAACTGCAACGCTGCCAGCGGCAACTTGCTTTACGAGGTGCAGGACGCATCAGGAGCCTCAGTCGGCGGCGGCAGATACATCTGCGACAGCCTTGGCCGAGTCGCCTTCCCCAAGGCTGGCACCTACCATCTGACCGTCAGCTCGGTCGATGGAGCGACGAAGAGCTACACGATCCTGTGGAAGGACTCGTGACTCGGACGAGCGGGTGCCAACAACGCCTTGACCCGCCGCGTTGAGCAACCGGATCACCTCGTCGTCGGTCGTCGGCAAGAAGTCCCGGAAGTACTCGCCCACGGCACCGAATGAAATCGGAGTCGCGAGACAGACGACCGAGTCGGCCGCATCAAACTCCTCCACGGTCTGAGCCGGTGCGACCGGCACCGCCATAATCACTCGCGCTGCGCCGAGCCCGCGAACCACCTGGCAAGCCGCACGTGCGGTGAGACCGGTAGCCATCCCGTCGTCCACCACAACCGCAACGCGACCGTGGACGTCGACCCGCTCACGGCCACCGCAGAAATGCGCGATGTGCGAACTCAGTACAGCGCGTTCGCGCCGCTCCACCGATTCGAGCTCGGCCTCGCTCACTCCTTCGCGCGCCATGAGGACAGCGTCCACGACTCGCACGCCGTTCTCGCCAATGGCACCCATCGCAAGTTCCGGCCACCACGGCACGCCTAGCTTTCGCACCACGATGACGTCAAGCGGCGCGGCAAGCTGTCGTGCGACGGCGTACCCGACGGGCACGCCGCCACGAGGCAAGCCGAGCACGACCGGTGCGGCGTCGCGCAGTGCATCGAGTGCGACGCCGAGCTGTCGCCCGGCGTCCGCCCGATCATCGAAGCGATGCATCACTGCCAGCTTGGTCAGTCATCACGCCACCCGTGTGCACCATTTTAGGCTCGGCAGAAGCCTCAGGAGAGGTTGGCGATCATGATCTTTGCCATGGCGACGTCCGGTGCGTAGTTGTCACGGAATTCAGCCGAGGTCAGGCCGCCGATCACGATGCAGCGGCTGCCGACCTTGACGACCATGCCGACCTCGTATCCGAACGCGTCGTCACCGACACCCGACACCTTGGTGCCAGGCCCCTCTGCGTCGAGCAGTTCGCTGTAACAACCCGACTGCGAGATCACCTGTGTGTTCAGGTCTTGAATGTCGATGACGTTGACGTGCTGCCCGGTGTTCTTGTAGTCGCAGGTGTCGATGCCAGCTATGCGCTGCGGGGTGGCAGTTCCGTACGTCACGCCGTTGATCGCCGAGGCTTGAGCCGACGTCATGAGCGAGCAAGCGTCGATGGTGGCGCCGCCCGCAGCGGGCGCCGGCGCAGACGGCGACGTCGCTGGCGTGCTGGCCGCGGCGCTGGTGCTTGCTGGCGCGCTCGACGTGGTCGGCTGGCTGGCAGTCGACGTCGCCGGGGACGCCGCATCCGCCTGGGTCTCGGTCGCAACGGGGACCTGGGTCGGAGTCGTGGACGAAGCCTTCGACTTCGTCGTTGGATTGCACGCAGCCGTTGACAAGGCAACGACCACGATGGCTGCGGCTGCTGATACGGCTCTGACCTGCATGGCTGCTCCCTGGTCGACTCCTCGACGACGGGCTCTCCCGCCACGTCGACGCTAGGTGCGCGACGCGACCGTGGAATCGGGGCAAACCCTCGATCAGGGCGGACGCCGAGGGGCGGGCGGTACGCTGGCGACGCGCTAGCTCCACCTGCCACGCAGCTCCTGGGAGACCGAGATGTTCGAGTCGGAGCAGCTGCGTGGAAGGTGATCCTGCGGATCTGATCGGCCGCGCTTCGGAGCGCGCCGCGATCCTGGCGGCGCTCGACCCGTCGGCTGACCGCACAGCCGCAGTCCTGTTGACCGGCGACGCGGGCATCGGCAAGACGGCGATCTGGGAGTCGATCGTCGCGCAGCGACGCGCGGCCGGCGATTACGTGTTCATCTCGCGGGCGACGTCGGCGGAGGCGCGGCTGCCGTGGGTCGGCATGACCGACCTGCTCCGCACGATGCCGCGCACGACGCTCGACTCGCTGCCCGACGTGCAACGGCGCGCGCTCGAGGTCGTGGCACTGCAGTCCGGCTCACTCGACGCGATGGCTCAGACGCACTCGACGAACGCATCGTCGGCACGGCGCTGTTGTCGGCATTGCAGTCCGCGACCAACACGGCACCCGTGCTGCTGGCTATCGACGACCTGCCCTACCTCGACGCGGCCAGCGCATCGGCAGTGACCTTTGCGCTACGACGAATGGAAGGGCCGCGTCCGGCGCGGCTGCTCGCGACCGTTCGCGACCACGACGCACGACTGCCGGTGCTGCAGGGCTTGCCGAGCGATCGATGCTCGGTTATTCCGATTGGCGCGTTGTCGCTCGGTGCACTCTTCGACCTGCTGCAGACCCGCCGCGGGATCCGGCTCGCGCGACCGATGCTGCTCCGTGTCTACGAGACGTCTGGAGGCAACCCGCTCTACGCATTGGAACTGGCCCGCGCCCTGGACCGCCTCGAGATCAGCCCGAAGGCGGGTACTCCACTGCCGGTACCGGCCGGACTCAACGCGCTGGTCGATGCGCGCGTTCGCGACCTGCCGGCCGCGGTGGCCGATGTCGTCGCCGCGACTGCGGCTGCGTGGCGATTCACCGCGACCGATCGCGACGCCGACGCGATCGAGCAGGCCGTCGCGGCAGGGATGGTCGTCGTCGACGAGCCAGCGATGGTTGGTGGCGCACGGGTGATTCGAGCGGCTCACCCACTCTTGAGCGCGGCCGCGTACAACGGGCTGACGCACTACCCGGCGTCGACAACTGCACGCGCGGCTCGCCGCCGCGGCCGACGACCCCGTGGAGCGGGTGCGCCACGCCGCACTGGCGGCGACCGAGCCGCAGGCCGCTCTCGCAGCGGATCTCGACGTCGGCGTCGCCGCGGCGCTCGCCGCCGGCGTCCCGGATATTGCCGTTGGTCTTGCGCAGTTGTCGCTGGAACACACGACCGACGTTGCGCTGCGTCCGGCGCGGCTCGATCGCCTCGCCGATGCGCAGCTGCGGTCCGGTGACAGCTCGGGCGCGTGGCAGCACGCAATCAGCGGCGATTGCGGAGACGGCACCGGGGGCGGAGCGTGCTCGCCGGCGCATCAGGCTGGCCGAGATTGCCATCGAGGTAACCAGTTGGGACGGACGCCGAGCGCGAACTGCAGGTGGCCATCGCTGAGGCAGCCGACGACCCGCCGGTGTTGGCCGAAGCGTTGCTGACCCTCGCGTCGGCTCACCGACGACATCGACCTGGCCGAGACCTCGGCGCAGCGCGCCGTCGACCTGCTCGTTGCGCAGGACGATCCGGACCCGATGATTCTGTCGGGCGCGCTCGCACCAGCTCGCCGGCTGCGCGCTTTCGGGCCGGTCGCGGGCTCGACCACGATATGTTCGCGCGAGCGATCGAGATCGAGCGCGCCCAGCCCTCCCGGCGGGTCTCCGATCGGGCCGACGCCAGCTATGCGGCGCTGCTGAAGTACGCCGACGACCTCGACGCCGCGGAGGACCGGCTCACGTCACTGCTCGAGGAAGCCCGGGCGACCGGCGATCTTTCGTCCGATCACGTACGCGCTCGGCCATCTCGTGCCCATCTATCTGTGGCGGGGGCAACTCGCGCGCGGTCGCGGCTACGCCGACGAACACTTCGAGGTTGCCGTCCACGGCGAGCTGCAGGGGCACGAAACGCAAGCGCGCTACAACCTCGGCCTTGCCATGGCATACCATGGTCAGCTCGACGACGCCGAGCGCATGCTGCTCGGCGTCCTCGACGCTGAGAGCACCAACGCCTGGATCGTGCATCGCGTCCATGCTGTCCTCGGGTTCGTCGCTTTGTCTCGAAACGACGCGGTCGGCGCGGTCGAGCACACCGACTTGTGGCATGACGCGCTGATCGAGATGCATTTTGGCGAACCCGGCTACAGTCGCTCGCACCTCGATCACCTGTGCGCACTGATCGGTGCCGGTCGGACGGCGGATGCCGCGACGTTCTGCGACGAGCTCTCCGAGCAGGCGCAGCGGTCGGGTCGCGAGTCGGCCGCCGCGGTCGTATTGACCGGACGCGCAATGCTCGAGGCGCATGCAGGACGGTTGAGCGACGCGCGTCGCACTGTCGTCGTCCGCACTGTCGTGGTACGACACCTCGCCGCTGCGCTTCGATCGCGCACGCACGTTGCTGATCGCCGGCCGCATCAGTCGGCGCGCGAAGGCAAAATCCGATGCGCACGCACTGCTCGCCGAAGCCGAGCACGAGTTCGCATCTTTCGGCGCAACCGCCTGGCAGGCGCAAGCCGCGGCGGAGTTGGCGCGCGTCAACGTGCGCCCGGCCGCGCCGGCCGAGCTGACGGAGACCGAGCGGCTGGTCGCGCAGCTCGCTGCGTCGGGACTGAGCAATCGCGAGGTCGCCGACCGCACGTTCCTCGCGGTGAAGACCGTCGAGGCCAACCTGGCGCGCGTGTACCGCAAGCTCGGGATCCGTTCGCGCGCTGAGCTCGGGGCGCGAATGGGCGCGCCCACGTCGTGACGCTCGCTCGCATCAGCCGTTGCTAACGAGCGTTGCGCTCGGCCGACACCAGCCGGTCGCAGCGCAGCTCCGCAAGCCGAGCCAGTTCAAGCACCGCATCCTCGTTGACCGCTCGGAACTCGAAGAACACCACTTCGTCGGCCGGGATGAGCGTGCTCGCGACGAATGTCGCATCGGTGCCGCCCAGTTCCGCTAGTCGACGGCCCACGGCGTCGACGTCCGCGACCGTCACTCCCGGCCAATAACGCTCTACAAGAAACCCGGTCACATGCTGACCGTAGGTGTGGTTTTCGAGCGGCGCCAGATGGGCCGCCCTGATCGAGGGTTTGCCCCGATTCCCTCACCCGGTCGCAGATCTAGGTTCGCCGACATGGAGATAGACCTGACCGCGGCGTCGATGGTCGAACGCACGCCGTGAAGCAGCCCACATTCGCGTGACGATGGCTGGGCCGCGCGTCTATGGTGGGCCGATGGCGTCGGTCAAGCAGGTCCAAGTGACCTTCGATTGCGCAGGCCCTGAGCGGGTCGCTCGTTTCTGGTGCGAGGTGCTGGGGTATGTCGTTCCGCAGCCACCGAAGGGATTCGCTACTTGGGACGACTTCGACCGCACGCTGCCGCCGGACCAGCAGGGTTCGGCGTTCGCCTGCATTGATCCCTCAGGCGTGGGCCCGCGACTGTTCTTCCAGCGCGTTCCCGAGGGCAAGGTCGTCAAGAATCGGCTGCATCTTGACGTGCGGGTCGGCACCGGGCTCGTTGGTGCGGCGCGCCTGGCTGCACTCGAGGCCGAATGCGCACGACTGCTCGCGCTCGGCGCGGCACGCGTGCAACTACTGCTTGCTGACGACTACAACGAGTCGTGCCTCGTGATGCAGGACATCGAGGGCAACGAGTTCTGCCTCGACTAGGTGGGCGTGAGATCGCGCGCCTCGACGTAGTCGAGTTCAGGTAGCTCCGTTCGGAGACGTGCCCGTTCGGCTACCACGACGACGCCGGTCAAGATGATGACGCCACCAGCGATCTCGGCCACCGTCATGTGCTCACCGAGCACACCCCATGCGACCACTGCGCCGACCAGGATCTCTAGCGTGGCGATCACCGTCGCGGACGGCGACGGCAGAAACGCGAGCGCCGACATACCCAGCAAGTAAGCCAGCACGGTGCCGACGAGCACGACCACGCTCAGCAATATCCATACGGGCGTGTCCTGCCCGGCGAAACGAGCCGAGTGGCCGAGCGCCGAGAACGGAAAAGTCCAGACCGGCAAGACAAGTGCCAGCACAATTGCGCCAACCCCGGCGCCGTACGCCGTCAGCTCCAGCACCGGCAAGCGCGCGGTCCCGCGTTCGCCGATCAGGAAGTACGCCGCACATCCCAACGCGGCGCCCGCGCCGGCGACCGAGCCCCACACGCTCAGCCGAAATCCCGACCACGGCTCGGTCAGCACCACCACGCCGGCCACCGCCAGCGTGACGCCCAGCCACACTGCACGCGGCTGTGGGCGATGTTGCAGTACCGCCGCATACACCGCGACCAGCACCACGGACATGTATTCGAACAGCAGGGCGACGCCAACCGGCAGCCGGTCGATCGCGATGAAATAGCAGATCTGGACGGCGACAAAGCCGAGCGAGCCATACGCGATCACCAGCCACGCATCGGCCCGCGTCCAGCGATGGGTAGCACGCGTACCGTTCAGGTGCCGAGCAACCACAACGCCAAGCATGACGACAGCCGCCATCGTGATCCGGAATTGCGCCAGCCGAAGCGGGCTTAGCTCGCCGCTCGTCAACACCGCCTTCGAGAACGGCCCTGCCGCACCGAACGAGACCGCACTCGCGATAGCCAGCAACACACCTCGCCCGGCGTGCGGCTCCAACCGCGCCGCGCTCACCAACCGTTCGCTGTCCACCCGCCGAGGCTATCGCCGTCCGCTGACTCGAAGCGCCCGCAGTCGGGCTGCGCGCCAATGTCCGGACGATGCGACCGTAGGTACAGCCAATCGCCTAGCCTCTCTATCGGAGGACGCCTGGTGGGAGATCTTTGGAATCCCGCCTAGTGCGCTCTCCCGAGGAGATGGCTTCGTGCCAACAGCTTTGCTCGAGACGAAGCTCTTCGTCCCGAGACCGCGACGTGGTCTGGTGTCACGTCCGCGACTGAGCGAGCGGCTCGACCGGGTCACCGCTTCGAAGCTGATGCTCGTGTCGGCGCCGGCCGGGTTCGGTAAGACGACGCTGTTGGCCGAATGGCTGTCGACGCAATCCGCGACAACGACCGAAGATCTGCGTCTGGCGTGGTTGTCGCTCGACCCGCGCGACAACGACCCGGCGCTGTACTGGCCGTATTTCGTTGCCGCCCTGCAGACGGTGGCACCCGGCATCGGCGAGAGTGCGCTTGCGCTTCTCCAGCAGACTCGGCCGGCTCCGATCGAAGTCGTACTCACCGAACTGCTCAACGACCTCGACGCCTTGCCGAACGACGTCATCCTGGTGCTCGATGACTACCACGTCATCGAGGGGCAAGAAGTGCAGGCCGCGATGGCGTTCCTGCTCGATCACCTGCCGTCGAAGCTGCATTTGGTGATCGCCAGCCGGGCTGATCCGGCCCTCCCACTTGCCCGGTTGCGCGCCCGCGGCGAGCTCGTCGAAATCCGTGGTGCCGAACTACGTTTCACACTCGACGAAGCCGCGGCTTACCTCACCGATTCGATGGGATTGGTGCTCACGGCACCCGACGTCGCGGCTTTGGAGGGGCGCACCGAAGGCTGGATCGCCGCGCTCCAATTGGCCGCGTTGTCCATGCAGGGGCGCGATGACGTCACGGGCTTTATCGCCGGATTCGCTGGCGACGACCGCTACATCGTCGACTACTTGGTCGACGAGGTCCTTGATCGGCAGCCCGCAGGCGTGCGTGACTTTCTGGTTCAGACCTCGATTCTCGATCGCCTGAACGGGCCGCTTTGCGACGCCGTCACCGGCCGCGACGACGGCACCGCCATGCTGAAGACGCTCGACCGCGCGAACCTGTTCGTCGTCCCGCTCGACGACAGTCGGCGCTGGTACCGCTACCACCACCTGTTCGCCGACGTCCTCCAAACCCACCTCTTGGCCGCAGCGCGCCGAAGCGGCGAACGACCTACACCGCCGAGCGAGCCAGTGGTACGGGCAGCACGCAGAACCATCACCGGCGATTCGACATGCGTTGGCCGCAGGCGACGTCGACCGGGCCGCCGACCTCATCGAGCTGGCCATCCCTGAGCTGCGTCGCAACAGGCAGGACGCCACGATTCGCGGCTGGCTCGACGTCATCCCCGACGCGGTCGTTCGGGTCAGGCCGGTGCTCGCGATCTGTTTCATCGGGGCATTGATGGCCGTCAACGAGTTCGATGCCGTCGAGCCCCGCTTGAACGATGTCGAGCGGTGGCTCGAGCCGACCGGTGACCTTGCTGCTACCTGGACGCGCCCGGCCGGGATGGTCGTCGTCGACGAGCCGGAGTTCCTCCGCCTGCCGGCAGCGGTTGAGCTGTATCGAGCCGCGCTCGCGTTAGTTCGAGGCGACGCGCCCGGCACGATCAGCCACGCCCAGCTCGCGATGGAGCGAACCACAGAAGGCGACGACGTCATCAGAGCTGGTGCAGCAGCGCTTTCAGGCCTCGCGTTCTGGAGCCAGGGAGATCTCGAGGCAGCGCAACGCGGGTACTCGATGTGTGTCGACGGGCTGCAACGGACCGGCCACATCTCCGACGTACTGGGCGCTTCGATCGCGGTCGCCGATATCCGCATCACCCAAGGCCGCCTACGCGAGGCGGCGCGCACGTTCGAACAGTGCTTGCAGCTCGCCGCCGCTGAGGCCGGGCCAACGCTTCGCGGGACGGCGGACATGTACGTCGGACTCAGTCGGATCGCCTACGAGCGTGACGACCTGGTGACCGCCGCGCAGCATCTGGAGCGCGCCCGTGAACTCGGAGAGCACACCTGGTTGCCGCAAAACCCCTACCGGTGGCGGGTGGCGATGGCGCGAATGCGCGAGGCGGACGGCGACCTCGACGGTGCGTTGCAGCTGCTCGACGAGGCACACCGCGTCTACGTGGGCGACTTCTCGCCAAACGTCAGGCCGATCCCGGCGATGCGCGCTCGGGTGCTCGCGGCACAGGGTCGGCTGACCGATGCCCTCGCCTGGGCACGCGAGCAGGGACTGTCGGCCGATGACGAGCTGTCGTACCTGCGGGAGTTCGAGCACGTCACCCTCGCGCGAGCGTTGTTGGCACAGTCGCAGTCCGGGCAAGACCGACTCGTCGCGGACGTGGCACAGCTCGTCGACCGCTTGCTGCAGGCCGCTGAGGCGGGCGGGCGCGCCGGCAGCGTCATCGAGATCCTGGTGCTGCAAGCCCTCACCCGACAGGCGGACGGCGACATCGCGGCCGCGCTGATGTCGCTGGAACGTGCGCTAACGCTGGCCGAACCCGAGGGATACGTTCGGGTGTTCGTCGGCGAAGGGTCACCGATGGCATCCCTGCTGACGAAGGTCGCAAAGCAAGGCGGCGGCAGTGACTACGTTCGCCAGCTGCTCGGTGCATGCCGTCGTCCCGCGGGTACTTCAACCGGCAGTACCGGCCAGCGGCTCATCGAGCCGTTGAGCGATCGCGAGCTCGACGTGTTCCGGTTACTTGGGTCAGATCTCGACGGACCGGTCATCGCGCGCGAGCTGTCGATATCGCTGAACACGCTGCGAACGCACACCAAGAGCATCTACGCCAAGCTCGGCGTCACCAGCCGTCGGGCCGCGGTGAGCAAGGGTGCCGAGCTCGACCTGCACTGAGTCCGGCAGCAAGGTGGCGGCGGGTCTCAGGGTCCGCTGCTGATGGGGTCGTCGGGCGTTGGCTGGCCGGCGGTGAACAGCGACTGGGCCCGGGTGAGAAGGTCGGTCTCGTCGAGGTCGGTGGGGAGCGGGTCGTACAGGATGTGGTCGGCGATGTCGGGCGGGAACCAGGCGCGGACGTCGATGGCCCACTGTGCGTCGTTGCCCGGCACCTTGAACGCGACAATCTCCGTCGTGGCCGGCGGGCCTGCCGTGGTCAACACGATCGGGGTGGCCTCTGCGGAGACTTCGGTGGCGACGCCGTCGACGGCCGCGAACAGTCCGCACAGCGCGTCGACGTAGATCTCGTGCTTGGTCGCGGAGGTTCCCCACAGTCGGATCCCGCACAGCACCCGGCCAGTCGGGGAGGCGGCGGTGAGCCGGCTGGTGAACGCCGGGGCGGTCTGCAGGTAGCTGCGCACCTTGGTGGTCAGGGCCCGCTGCGCCGAGTCGGTGGGGATGATCCTGCGCAGCGCGAGGGTGGCCGGGTCGATCTGCGCTTGACCGTCCGCGCCGCTGATCCACACTTGCGACCCGAACGCCTTGATCGCCTCGAAGAAGCTGGGCTCGGTCGGGGTGTTGACCCGCCACGCCGGTAGCGCCAGCTGGCTCGCCGCCGCCGAGGGCGCTGCCTGCTGGGTTGCGGGGAAGAGCCGGACGAGCGCGGCGAGTGTGTGGCGGTCGATCCGGCACAGCATCGACACCGGTGAGGCTGCGTCGGCTTGGTGTTCGGCGTAGACGGCGTCGTCGGTGACCAGCAGCCGTTGCGGCGATACGCCGGGCAGCGGGTAGGCGCGCAGGATCGACGTCTGCGCGCTGTTGAGTAGCAGCACCTCCCCGTAGTTCTGCGCCTTCACCCAGCCGCTGCCGTAAGGGGCGGACGGATCCCCGAGCACCCCACCGGTAGCGGCGGCGACGGTCGCTGCAGGCAGCCGCGAGGCGACCCATACGCCGTCGACAGCCGGCACCGACGCCACCACCGCGATCCGTGCGTTCAACGTCAACCGCGCCACCGCCGGCGGGACACCGTCGCGGGTGGCCTCGAACCCGGTCTGACTCGGCAACTCGATCACGTCGGACGGCTGCGACGCTTGCCGCGTCGTGGTTGCCGACGCGGCCGTCGACGTCGAGGCTGCCGGTGCCGCGGGCGCGCTCGTGGTGGTACACGCTGCTGCCAGAGCGAGCACGCACACTCCGATGGCCGACCACCGCACGTCCCTACCGTCGCCGCCCGCGCGCGCCGGCGGTAGGGACGAAGGTCCACGACCACGACCCGACACCAACGTGGCCGGCAACCGCGACCCATCCCGCGTCCAACTCACGACAAGTAGACGCACCAACGTCAGCAACGGATTTCAAGTCACGCCGTCGTAGTTCGGCCCCGAACAAGCTCGACGCATCCATCAACCGAAGGGTAGCCGCGGCTGGCGACACACCCTCCTCTGTCGCTTCGACGTGCGGTCGGTCGTGTCGAGAGTTGGATGTTTGGGCGGCGATGAGTTCTACGAGAGTTAGACCTTGCACGCATGGAGCAGGTCGCGAGGTTACTCGCCGCCTTCCATGTCTCGTTGATACGCCTCGTAGATCAAGTCGGCACCGCGCTGGCGATGCTTGGTCAGTAGAGCGAGCATGCCGGTTCCCTGTTCGCGTATGTCGCTGACCTGTGCGTCTGTACGCGCGTGGTTTGTGGCATGGCGCAGCTGGTCGAGCAGCTCAGTGGCCCTTTGATGGTCTGCGACGAGGACCGTCACAGCGTGATAAAGCCGTGGGGATGCGGTAACTATCTGGCTATGGAAGCCGTCAGGGCCTTCGGTTGCAGCCACGTGCTCGGTCAGGCGGGTATCAAGCTGCTGCAAGGCCACGACGAGCCCTGGCGTCCACTCAGAGATACGCCCGACGGCTGGCGCAGCAAGTGCCGCTTCGAATGCTCCCATCGCCGCCCGTAGCGACTGCCGCCGTGCGCGCACAGCATCGAGATCGGGGGCGGTAGGGATTTGCTGGGGACCCATCGCAGCCTCCTGCGGCCTTCTCCAGACTCCCATAGCCGTCAGGTCAATACCAGGCTCTGATGGCCCCTGCGCGAGATGCTGGCCTCAGCGAGCCGCTTCGAAACCCGACGTAGCGATGTCGCGCAGTGATCGGTGGGCTCGGCGGACCGAGTACCCGCTCGCGGCGCTCGCGCTGCTCTTCCTGGGTGTGAATGCGTGGCCGATATTGCAACCCACGTTGTCGCACCCGCTCCATCAGTTGTGCACCGTGCCTGTCGAACATCCGACTCTGCTTGATGATCGGGTACGTTCCCAACCGGTCATCTGGGGAGTCGCGTTCAGCTGAACGCGGCAGGAAGATGTCGACCGGAAAGTGTCGGTGGGTGTAGGTAGCGTGCGCGGATGGAACTCGTTGATTCTTCTTCGGTAGGTGCTTCACCAAGTGCATTGTCAGTGGATGAGCTCGGTGCGCGCATCGTCGATTTGTCGGGTCGGCTCGCGGCGGCGACCTGCCGGTTCTTGCTGCTGGTCGCGCAGTTCGATGCGCGGCAGGGTACCTGTCGTTCGGGTTGGCGTCGACTGCGCAGTGGTTGACGCACACGTGCGGGATCGCGCACCGCACCGCGGTCGACCATGTGCGGGTCGCCAGGTCACTGCGGCAATACCCCCGACTGGCCGACGAAATGGCCGCGGGGCGCCTGTCGTATTCGCAGGTGCGCGCGATCAGCCGGATCGCCGGGCCGGGTGAGGATGCACTCGTCGATGATCTGACCGAGGCCGCCCGGCACGCCACGGTGGCCCAACTCGAGGTGCTGGTGCGCGGCTTGCGCACGGTGGATCACAACGAAGCCGCCACCGACCGCGGTGAGTACCTCAAACAGTCCTGGACCTCCGACAGTCGCTGGCAGCTATCGGCCCGGCTCGCCCCTGAGCGGGGTGCGCTGGTGGGTGTGGCGATCGACGCCATCGCGGGGCGCGACGGGTGCAGCCCAGCGGATGCGCTCGCGCGGCTGGCGGAGATCGGGCTGGCTTCCCTGTCCGACGCGATCAACCCGCCGCGTGAGCTGCGCGGTGACGAACGCGCCGCCGTGGTCATCCACGTCGACGCCGCACGAGTGCCGCCACGTTCAGCTGAACGCGAGCCGGGTCATGCGTCACGCGACCCGGGCGATGTGTTGGTGCCACGTTCAGCTGAACGCGATCCCGCCGATCCGAATGCCCCAGGCGACGGGTCAGTCGTTACCCGGCCGTATGCGCAGATCGCCGGTGGGCCGGGCCTTCCTGACCGGGTGGTGCAACGGCTGCTGTGCGAGGGCCGGATCCGCACCGTCATCCACGACCGCGCGAACAACGTGCTGGATGTCGGGCGATCACACCGGCTGGTCACCGACCGGCAGCACCGCGCCTTGCTGGCGCGCCAGCACGGCCATTGCGCGCATCCCGGCTGCCCGAACACCAAGCGCCTGCACGCCCACCACCGCATTCATTGGATCCACGGCGGCCGCACCGACCTGGACAACCTGATGCTGCTGTGTGAACGCCACCACGTCGCCCATCACGCCGGCCAGTTCCACATCCTGCCCGCCGGCGCGGGCAAGTTCCGGTTCGTCAGCGCCGACGGCCGCGACCTCAGCGCACCGACCCGACGCCCGACCAGCCCAGACACCCGGCCCCTTGAAGACGAACACGCGGACGTCGCCGCCGATGCCGCCACCCCACGATGGGACGGCCAACGACTCGACCGCCCGTATGCGATTAGCGTCCTCGCCCAACACCGACAAATCGCCAGCTAACCACCCGGCCGCCGATACGGCTGTCGTCGCTGCGCTCAGACAGCGCTGAAGATCACTTCAAAAGATCACCAGGCCACTCACCACATGTGGTGATGCCTGCTCACCACATCGGCTCCTAACGTCCGGCTCATGGACAGTCCTTGCCGATACGAGATCCGTCTCAAGGGACACCTTGCCGCGCGCTGGGCGACCCGCTTCGACGGGATGACCCTCAACAGCCAGGACGACGGCACCACCCTGATCGAGGGACCCGTCGTCGACCAGGCGGCACTGCATGGCCTGCTGCACACGCTGCGCGATATCGGCGTCCCGCTGATCTCCGTCACGCAGCTCGACCCGATCGTCGCGCCGAGCTTCGACAACCCACCCGCAGAGCAACAACTCACCTAGGAGTTCCGATGGAACGACTCGCCCGGCTCGTCATGCACCACCGTCGGATCGTCGGCGCGCTTTGGCTGGTGCTCTTCGTGGGCGGCCTGATGTCGGCCGGTCAACTCAAGCACCGCTGGTCACTTGACTTCTCACTGCCCGGGCAGCCGGGTGACAACGCGCAGCAGCAGTTGATCCACACGTACGGGGTCAGCTCGATCGATACCTACCTTGCGGTCATCACGGTACCTGCGGGCCAGCGTGTCGACGCCGAGCGGCCCGCCGTCGCGGCAGTCATTGCTACTGCTGTCGCCGGCGTTCCGGACGTGAAACTGCGGGTTGTCGATCTCGCGAGCACCGGTGACAAGAGCTTCGTCACAAACAATGGCCGGACGACGTATGCGTTGATCCAGGCTCCGATCCCGACTGCTGTCGGGCCTTCCCTTCAAAGCAAGCTCGACCCCGCACTACACAAGGCAGCTGCGGCCGCCGGCTTCGACAGCGGCCTGACCTCGTACGGCTTGCTGGCCGCAGGTAGTAGCAGCGGTGGCACCAGCGTGCTGCTCGAAACGCTGCTGGGAGCGGCGGGCGCGCTCATCGTGCTGCTCTTCGTGTTTGCGTCGTTCCTCGCAGTGCTGCCCCTGGTCATCGCCGCCGTGTCGGTATTGACGACGTTCATGTTGGTGCTCGTGTTGACGACGTTCACCGACGTCAACATCATCGTGCAGTTCCTCATCGCACTCATCGGCCTCGGCGTCGCAATCGACTACTCGTTGCTGTTGGTCTCGCGGTGGCGCGAGGAGCGGGCTCACGGACGAAACAACGAAGACGCTGTGGTCGTGGCAATGAAGACGGCCGGGCATGCGGTGTTCGCATCTGGGTTCACGGTCGCGATCAGTCTGCTCGCGTTGCTCATCGTCCCGGTGCCTGCCCTGCGCAGCATGGGAATCGCCGGCATGCTGATCCCTCTGGTGAGTGTGTCCGCCGTCCTCACTCTGCTGCCCGCGCTGTTGTCGAGCATCGGCCCGCGCGTCGACTACCCCCGCATTCGCAAGGAGAGCGCGGCTTCACGTGGCTGGTCTGCCTGGGCGCGACTCGTCGTCAGGCACCGTTTCGTCGCAGCTGTCGCGGCCGTGGTCGTCCTCGGCGTCCTCATCGTGCCGGTGTTCAGTCTCAAGCTCGGTGCCTCGGGTGTCAGCTCGTTGGCCCGAAGTGGGCCAAGCTACAGCGCGCTGCAGACTCTGACCGAGGGCGGCGTTGGAACCGGAGCTCTGACGCCGATCGAAGTGCTGGTGCCGGCGAGCGAGGCAACGGCTGCTGCCAATGCCGCGCGAGGTGTCGAGGGTGTCCAGACCGCGGTCGTCGGAACCGTTGTGGGCGACCGTGCGGTTGTCGACGTCCTGCCTACCGATGCGACCGTCAACAGTGCCGGTTCGGCCCTGGTCGGAAACGTCAGGACCGCTGTTGAAAAGTCTGTCGGCGGCAAGGTCGGCGTGACCGGTGTCGGGGCGAGTGTCGAGGACTACCGCAGCGCGGTTTACGACAAGTTCCCGTACGTGCTGATCCTGATCTCGGTGATCACGTTCTTGCTGCTCGTCCGGACCTTCCGGTCGGTGCTCCTGCCGCTCAAGGCGGTGTTGCTCAACCTGGTCTCGCTGAGTGCCGTGTTCGGTTCGGTGGTCTTCTTCTGGCAGCAGGGCCACGGGTCGGGTGCATTGTTCAACGTGTCTCCGACCGGCGCCATCAACTTCTGGCTCCCAGTGGTGATCTTCGCCTTCCTGTTCGGGCTGTCGATGGACTACGAGGTCTTCATCCTTTCCCGGATGCGCGAGGAGTACGACCGCACGGGAAGCACCTCGGCGGCTGTCGTCACCGGCATTGGTCGCACCGGCCGGCTCGTCACGTCCGCAGCTCTGATCCTCTTCTTCGCGTTCTCTGCGCTCGCTTCATCGCCCGGGACGGACGGAAAGATCATTGGAACGGCGCTCGGTGTCGGCATCCTCATCGATGCCACGATCGTTCGAGCACTGCTCGTGCCCGCGCTCGTGAGCATCTTCGGCAAGTGGAACTGGTGGCTGCCGAACTGGCTCGCCCGTGCCTTGTTCGTGCGGGTGCCGGCGCTGCCCGCTCCCGACGCGCAGCCGGAATCGGAGCTGGTGCCCGTCGCTGTCGGCTAAAGAGTCACCTGGCTACGCACGTTCGTCCCGGATTTCGCGGGGCGAACGTGCGTTGTCGTGTCAGACTCGCTGCTACGCGCTGCGGAGCTTCAAGCGCCCTGCTCTAGGGATTGGAGTACCGGACGACTGCAGACACTGCGGTGGAGCAGGAGTCGCCCACGATATGCCGCGTCGGGTGGGGCTTCATCTCGCTGTACACGCTGGCGTATATGAGCACCTGCCTGGTGTTCCTGGCGCCCGTGCTGGTGACGCTGGCATTGAAGGTCAACTCCCTCGTCGGCATCGACAAGGCGCCGAACAGTTTGGCGCTAGTCACGGGCGTCGGCGCCCTGCTGGCCATTGTCGGCAACCCGTTCTTTGGCCGAATGAGCGATCGCACCTCGTCGTCGCTCGGCATGCGGCGGCCATGGATGGTCATCGGACTCGTCGGCGGTTCGGTTGGCATCCTCATCGTCGCGTTGGCACCGAACATCGCGGTAGTGCTGCTCGGCTGGTGCATCGCCCAGCTCATGTTCAACGCGCTACTCGCAGCGCTAGTGGCCGTACTGCCAGACCAGGTGCCAGTCGCTCAACGCGGAATGGTGTCCGGCGTCCTCGGAGTCTGCCTGCCCGTCGCATCGGTGAGCGGCACTTTCGTCGTCCAACTGTTCGCTGACAATCAGGTCGAGATGTTCATGGTGCCGTGCGCGATCGGCGGCTTGTTCATCCTGTTGTTTGCTGGCACGTTGCACGATCGACGACTGACGAGGGTGGAGAAGCCTCGATGGTCGCTGCGTGAGTTCGCCAGCACCTTCTACATCGATCCGCGCAAGTGCCCCGACTTCGCATGGGCGTTCGCCAGCCGCTTCATGTTCGTGCTCGCGTACGCGTTTCTCGTCACCTACCAGGCGTATTACCTGCTCGACAAGATCGGCAGTGCCCAGGACGACGTGCCCCGGCAAATCTTCCTCGGCACGCTCGCGCAATCCGGCGTCCTCATCGCGGCCTCTGTTATCGGTGGGAAGCTCTCTGATCGCACCGGACGCCGAAAGGTCTTCATCTTCATCGCGGCCACCGTGTACGGCTTGGCCTTGTTCGCAATCGCCGTCGCGAGCAACTTCAACGGGTTCCTCATCGGCATGGCCATCAGCGGCCTCGGCTTCGGAATGTACGGCGCTGTCGACTTCGCGCTCGTTGCCGACGTGCTGCCCGACAAGATCAACGCCGCCAAGGATCTCGGCGTGTTTAACATGGCCGGCGCGCTTCCGTTTTCGATCGCGCCTGCGATCGCGCCGACAATCCTCGCGATCAGCAACGGCAGCTACGGCACGCTGTACGCGGTCGCCGGGGTATGCGCCATCGGCGGCGCCGTGTCGATCGTGCCGGTGAAGCGCGTCAGATAAGCCGCACGCACCGCTCGTCGGAACGCGATCAGTGGTAGGTGAATCTGTCGGCGGACGCGATTGCGCTCGAGCCGCCCGCAGTTATGACGAGGACGTTGCGCACACCCGCAGATTCGGCTGGCGACCGTGCCGTGATCTTCGTGCTAGACACGACAGTGACCTGCGTTGCGGCCGTACCGCCAAAGAGCACCTGCGTTGCCCCAGTGAATCCGGTACCGGTGATCGTCACCATCGTGCCGCCAGCATGCGGGCCGGACGACGGGGAGATGTGCGTGACGACGGGACGAACCACGTAGGTGAACAGATCCGCCGACACCGGCGCGCTGGTGCCACCGGGAGTGATCACATAGACGTTGTGCACACCCGGGGCAACGGCCGGTGATACCGCGGTGAGTTGGGTGCTTGAGAGCACCGTAAAGCTTGGCGCCGCAGCACCACCGAAGACCACCTTCGTGGCGCCGGTGAACCCAGTACCGGTCACGTGCACCAACGTGCCACCAGCCGTCGGCCCGAACGCCGGAGTGATGTGCGTGACCTTCGGGCGGGCACCGATATAGGCGTTGCCGGCGAGGCTGACCCCATACGTCTGCACGTTGAAGCTACCTATGGTGGTGTCCGTCTGCGGACCGGCAACAGTCGGAGAGAACTGGTAAGTCAGATGGCACGACGCGCCGGCCGCAAGCGTCGCCGGACAATCCTGTTGACCGCCAAACAACGCGCCCGCGCCGCCCCCCGCGCTGCTCATCAGAATCGCTGCGCCGGAGATATTGGTAATCGTCACCCGCTGCTTCGCACTGGTCGAACCAACGGGAACGTCACCGAAGTCAAACCCGGTCGGACTGATCAAGAACGGGTTCACCCCGTTGCCCGTGAAGCTGAAGTTCGCCACCTGACCGTTCATATTCGTTGACGTGGTGCCTTGTTGCGAACCAGTGGCAGTCGGGGAGAACTGGTAGTACAGATGACACGACGCACCAGTCGCAAGCGTGATTCCCTGACAATCCTGCTGTCCGCCAAACACCCCTGCGGCACCCCCCGCACCGCTCATCAGAATTGATGCGCCCGAGATATTGGTAATTGTCACCAACTGCTGAGCACTGCTCCCACCAACGGGCACATCACCGAAATCGAATGCCGTTGGACTTATGGCAAACAGCGTCGAAGGCGGCGCCCCGCTGTACCCATTACCGGTGAGGTTGAGTTCGAACGGTTGCCCGTTCATGAACCCGGGCACGTCCCCTGTCTGCGCGCCAGTCGCAGTTGGAGCGAACGTGTAGTTGATGTGACATGACGCACCCGCCGCAATCGTTGCACCGTTGCAGTCACTCGTTCCACTAAAGACCCCCGCGCCGACACCGCTGAGGCTCCCCACCACCGATGTGTTGCCGACGTTGGTCACGGTTATCGACTGCTGCGCACTGGTCGTACCCACCGCCACGTCACCGAAGTCGAACCCCGTCGGCGTGATCACGAACTGGTTCACGCCATTGCCCTGGAACGCCAGCGAAAAGAACTGTCCATTCACGGTGCCAACCGCCGACCCAGTCTGCGCGCCAATCGCAGTCGGCGAGAACTGGTAGTAGAAATGGCAAGACGCACCTGCCGCGAGCGTTGTGGCCGAGCAGTCAGTCGAACCACCAAAGACACCCGGGGTCGCGGCGCCGCCAGTCGTGGCCAACGCCAGCGAAGCACCTGACACGTTCTTGACGGTGACTTCCTGCGTGGCACTGGTCGACCCCACCGGCACATCGCCGAAGTCGAATGCGGTCGGAGTGATCGCGAACGAGCTGAGAACTGGCGTTATAGCCAGGCTTGGAGCCGTCGAGCCGACGGTGAGGCCCACACTGGCGACGAGCCCCGCCACGACAACTAATGCGCCAAAGCGGCTGCGCCCAGCACTGACAACGGTTGCGTGATTCATCGCGTTTCCCCCCGGAATGCGGCGGCATCGGTGTTCCCCGCTCAGATGAGAGCAGACGATGCAACGAATTGCGAGAGAGACGGGCTGCCAGTTTCCGTCTTCCAGCGGTACGAAACCCGGTGAATGGTGTGCAAAACAGCGTTGCGACCGACCTAGTAGGTGGCGGTGGAGGTGCTCATCAAAAGTGCTGCGGGCCGAGTTCACACCCGCGACCCGCAGCACCTCCCCTCGAAGCCTCAGTACCGGCTACATGTCGTCGCCGTCGCCGTCCCCGTCCTTGCCCGAAACGACTGCAGCCTGCAAGACACCGACAAGCCCGTGGGCCTCGCCATCTGGGCCTGCCGAGAAGATGACGGATTGCAGGTCAGCCGCGACGCCGTTGCCCGGCAACAACCCCCACAGCCCGTCGATGGTGATCTTCTTGCCTTGGGCATCGCGGAGCGCACCCATGGCATGGCCGGACGTCGGGTCGTAGGCGTGGATACGGCCGTCGCCGAAGTTGCCCACCAGCAACGAGCCAGCCAGGCTTCCCCAAGACGAGGGGGCGATCGCCAGCCCCCACGGCGAGTTGAGCCCGCCGCGCGAGACCAGTCGGTTCAGCAAGTGACCGCTCGTGCTGAAGACGTCGACGAACCCGTGACCGGCTCCCGCCGCGTCGTCGTGCTTGGCGGCGTCCTGCTTGGCGTACGTCACGTACAGGTTTCCGTTCAGCAAGGCGATGTTGAAGGGTGCGTAGCCATCGGGTATCTGCTTGTCGCGGAAAGCGCCAGCCCAGTGCTGCAGAGTGAACGTGCTGTCGAAGACATCGACCTTGCCATGGTGGAAGTCGGTCGCGTACAGGTAGTTCGCGCCACCCGCGCTAGCAAGTGCGAGGCCCTTGAAGACAGCATTCGGTACCTGCACTGCCGGCGTAGCTTGGGTTGAATTTGCGATCGGAACGTTCGTATTCCAACCGACGATCCAGCCGGCTTCGGAGTCGAAGATGAACTTCGCTGCCCCGCTCGCTGAACCTGAATGGACGACGAAGTCGGTGGCCGAACCGTTGAACACTTGTCCGGTTGGTGCGCCGCCGGGAATCGAGACGGTCAGCGGAACCTTGGCGAACGACGGGGGCGTTGTTGCACCTTTGTAGAGGGTCGACACGTCGGCGCCGTTGTCGGACACCCAGACCGGCGTCGGCGTCGCGCCAGTGCCGAACGACATTCCCCATGGGTTGATCAGGCTCGGATCGACGAGCGGCGCCTGGCCAACTTCATCTGAGACGAGGTTGGTCTGGGTAACCGCAACCCTGCTGCCGCCGCCGTGGTCGTCGTGCCTTGGGCTGGCATTCGCGGTCGCCGCCGACGCCAGCACCAGCGCTGCCGAGACGACACCTGTTCCCAACAACGCCCCTGCTCTCCGCGTGGTGATTCCCATTTGGCCTCCACTCCTCGGGCGGGATCGGCGTTGACCCCGGCTGCCGTCACGACGGACACGTAGCCGATGCGACGTTGGTTCACCCAGGCAATGGGTGGTCACTGTGAGGTATCAGTCACTAGCGATCGAATCGGTGGGCTGCCACTTCGTCTCAGGTTGGACGATGCTGGAAGCGATGTCGTGGCCCAAGGAGGCTCGATGACGTCGATGCTTCAGCGTGAAACCACGGGCCCACAGCCTGCGGTCCCCGATCTCGTCACGATTCCGGTGACCGCGGGCACCACGGTGTTGATCTTCAGCGACCTGCATTTGCGCGCCGATCAGAGTCCGATCGCTGCACATGTCGAGGAAGTGCTGGTCGCCAGGCTGGACCAGCTCCGGGCGCCGGCCGTCGTGGTGCTCGCGGGCGACATCATTGAACTGCTAGGCGAACCCGGATTACGGCCCAAAGATGCGTTCGCTGCACACGCAGAGCTGACCGCAGCGATCCGCAGAGTCGCCGCGACCGAAGGCTGCTCGGTGGTGGAGCTGATCGGCAACCACGACGGCGATCTCGCTTGGGACGACGACGCAGCCGCCGAGGTGCGGGCGGCGACCGGCGCCACGCTCGCGCTGGCCTCCGATCTCGTGGTGCAGACCGAGGTGGGTAGCCGCAAGATTCGCGTTGAGCACGGCAACAGGTTCGACCCCTACAACTGCTTCCGCGACATTCGCAACCCGCTCGACACTCCCCTCGGCCACCACGTGGTTCGTGAGTTGTTGCCGGTTGTCACCCAGGTCGGGCAGGGCTGGCTCGACGGCGCGACCGACCTCGCCGATCCACCAGATTTCCCGGCCTTCGTTGGCTCTCGCCTGGCGTACCGGCGCCTCGCCGGTCACTTACGTTGGCTGCTCATCCCGTTGTTGGCGCTGCTCCTACTACTCCGCGTGCCACTCGTTCTGCTCGTGACGAATCGGCTGCCCGAGGACGTGCAGGACTGGATGCGCAGGACGGCGCTGCTGGGGCTCGCGCTCATCGTTGACGCCCTCGTCGTGGTCTTCATCATCGCGGTGCTGCTGCGGCGATCGTGGCAGGCGCTGCGCACACTCGACCTGAGCAGCCGGGGCTGGGGACAGAACGAGGCGTCCCGTACCGAAACCGCCCGACTGCTGGGAGACGGATACATCGGGTTGGTTTGCGGCCACAGTCATCGACCCGAACTCACCGCCATCGCATCGGATGCTGCGGAATCGCTCGCGGGTAAGGGATTCTTCGCAAATGCCGGTTCATGCACGCCGGTCGTCGAGGCGGTGCCTGGGCGGTTCGGCATGCCCCCGGTCTATCTGCGCCATCTGCAGATCAGTTGGATCGAGCTCCACTGCAACGCGCGCGTCGAGGTGAGCCTCCACGTGGGGCAAACCCCATTGCCGGGCGCGACGACCCTCGAACGGATGCTTGCCAAGCGACCGCGACAGGTGCTGCGGGACCCTGTGCAGGTAGCGGCCTGGCCGGACGAAAGTCGACCCTGAGGGAAGCTGCCGGCGGTATGGCATGATCGCGCGAACGTAACCAGGCTAAGGGGGCTGCACTCCGATGCAGATGAAGCTAGAACTAGTCCCGCTCCCCGTCGCGGACGTGGACCGAGCCATCGCCTTCTATACCGACAAGCTCGGCTTCAAGAAGGACTTTGACGTGCGGCCAAGCGAGGGCGTCCGGGTCGTCCAGGTGACGCCTGAAGGCTCGGGTTGTTCGGTCGGTTTTGGGACCGGCCTGGATGTGTACGCGGGAGAACCCGGCAGCGTGAGAGGCCTGCACCTGGTTGTCGAGGACATCACGCAGGCGCGTGCCGAGCTTGTCGGTCGAGGTGTCGAAGTTGGCGAAATCCACGACTTCGGGGGCGGCGTCAGGGGGGCGAACTTCGCCGACCCCGACGGCAACACACTCGAACTGCAGGAGATGGAGTGGCGCAAGGGCGCGAAGTTCTAGGAGCCTGCTGACCCAGCCGCAGCTTAGGACCAGCACATCGGCGCACGACGTCCCGCAAGCCTTCGACCTGCGGAAACGTCCTGTACGGCGGCTGAGCGAGATGGCGGTGGAGGTGGGATTTGAACCCACGGAGAGCTTTCACCCTCACACGCTTTCGAGGCGTGCGCGCTCGGCCACTACGCGACTCCACCGCGGGAGAGCCTAGCTGACCCCTCGACGGCCCTCGAAAAACGCTCGCAGCAGCTCGCCGCACTCGTCCGCCAACACCCCAGCAGACGACCTCTGGCCGGTGGTTGAGACGACGATCGCGCACGACGTCCCACAAGGAACCGACCGCACCGGCCTTCGGATCGGCCGCACCGAATACGACCCGAGAAATGCGCGCCAGCACCGACGCGCCCGCGCACATCGTGCACGGCTCGAGCGTGACCGCAAGCGTGCAGCCCGACAGCCGCCATGTCCCCAACGAAAGCGGCAGCCGCCCGCAGCGCGAGCACCTCCGCGTGCGCCGTCGGGTCGCCGGTCAACTCGCGCGCATTGCACCCGACGCCGAGCACCTCGCCGTCCGCATCGACGACGACAGCACCGACCGGGACGTCGGCAGACGCTGCGGTGAGCACGGCCTGCTCTAGGGCGAGCCGCATCAGCGACTCATCCGAGGCCGTCGTCAGCGGTAGACCTCGATCTCCTCGGCACAGCCGAGGCGCTCGCAGACCGCGGTGATCACGTCGGCCGGCAGCATGCCCTCTTCTGCGCACATCGCCAGCAACTGCGGCGCGCTGATCCCTAAGTCGGCCAGGACATCGGTCGCGCCGCGAGGTTCGGCGTCCGGTCGAGTAGCTGACTCTTCTTCCTCTTCAAGCTCGACGTCATCGTCATCATCGTCGAGCGACGCTTCGGGCTCCTGGAAAACGTCCTCGACGGCTTCTTCCTCATAGACCAAGGCGGCCAGCTCGCTGCCGGGCACCACCCGCGCATCGGAGATGAACGTTCTGGGTTCGCCGACACCGTCGACGCGCACGATGGCGAACCACTCGTCGTCCTGTTCGACGAAAAGCAACACTGGGCCGTCGTCGACGGACGCGTCACGCATCACCTCGGCGACCGCGTCGATGTCGGCGAGGCCGTCGAGCTCAACCTCTGTGCTGTGCCAGCCGTCATCGGTTCGTGCGGCTAGGGCTGCGAAGTGGGACACGCACTCTCCCGAGAAGTGGCGCCAGTGATATGTGGGTATTTCGGACGAACAGGCCAGCGGTTTAGTTCGGGTAAGTCGCCAATTTAGTGGACGCCCGCGTCGACGAGACGTTCGAGATCATCGCCGAACCCGAGCCTGCGGGCTATCGAGAACAGCATCTCATCGGCGTACGCGTCGATGTCAGACAGCATCAGGCCGAGCTCGATCTCGGGCAACCCGAGATCGGAGAACAGCGCGAGGTCACCAGCCGGGACGACGTCGTCGAAGTCCTCATCGGTCGGCTCGGGGACGCCGAGCCACTCCAGCGCCTCTCGCGCGAGCGGCCATTCGTCGGCGGCCGTCACGTCCGAGAGCAGCAACCGCACGTCCTCACCGCTGAGCCGCACGGCGATGAAGAAGTCGTCGGCGATGTCGACCAGGCCGACCGTCACCTCACCAGGCTGCTGGCGCAAGACCGCAAGCAACGATTCAAGGCTGGACGACGCGCGCTCGGGGAGCAGTCCCAGCTCCCAGCGCCCTTCCTCGCGGTAGCACACGACGGCGAAGTCGCGGCCGGCATCGTCCTGCGACCCCGAGCCGACCTCGCTTGCCCCTGGCCTGCGATTGCTCGACATGGTTGCATCGTGGCACGCAGTCCCCAGACGAGCCAATGGGATGCCGCCGCGAATCCGGCTGTAGCCTCCGGCCCCGCTCCCTATACCGTTCCGGTTTATGCGAACTCTGGTGGCGGACCATCCCCTGATCGCCCACAAGCTGACCGCTTTGCGCGACCAGCGCACCGACTCCCCGACCTTTCGCCGGCTGGTCGACGAATTGGTGACCCTGCTGGCCTACGAGGCGACCCGCGACGTCCGCACCAACGAGGTCGACGTGGTGACGCCGGTCGCCCACGCGCGCGGCACCCGGCTGGCCAGACCCCGGCCCCTCGTCGTCCCGGTCCTGCGCGCTGGGCTCGGCATGCTCGACGGGATGTGCCGGCTGCTGCCCACCGCCGAGGTCGGGTTCCTCGGGCTGGTGCGCGACGAAGACACCCTGGTGGCGAAGACGTACGCGTCGCGGCTGCCCGACTCACTGGTCGGCCGCCAAGTATTCGCGCTCGACCCGATGCTCGCCACGGGTGGCACGCTCGGCGCGGTGATCAAGTTGCTGCTCGAACGCGGAGCCGACGAGGTCACTGCCATCTGCCTGCTCGCGGCGCCGGAAGGATTGGCATTCCTCGAGGAGCAATTCGGGCGGACGCGCTGAACTCGCGCGAACCGGTCGGATAGTTGCGTAAGACCTCGGCGCTCACCGGGTCGGCAACGACGGTCGCCCCGGAGCGCGCGGCAAGTTGCCGCGCCGCCCCGAAGTGATCGGGGTGGGCGTGGGTAATGACGATTTGTTTGAGGATCCTCAGCGCGGTGCCCGCGTCCGACAGATCGCATTCTCAAGTGCGGTCACCGATTCGGACTCGTCGATGCCAGCGTCGACCAGAGTCTAGCACCGCCCCTTCGATCAGCACAGCGTTGACCTGTCGCTCGCGACCCAGGGGAAGATCGATCAAGGTGTACAAGGCTTACTCGTCTTGGAAGTCCAGTTCAGTCGAGATTTCGATGCAATTTTTGATCGAGCGTGCCATCGGGCAACTGTCGGCGTGAAAGCCGAGCACCCGTTCGGCGATCGCGCGCTTTTCAGCGGGTGCAATCAGATGATAGGTCACCGTGATCCGGCGGACGACCAGGACTTTGCCTTCGAGCTCGATCTCGCCGACCGCATCCGAGGTAAGCTTGCCCTGACTTCGCGGCAATTCCACGCGCTTCCAGCGCGCCCCCGTAGGTGCCGGTCAGTCAACCAGCGGTCGCGGCGACAAAATAGTCGAGGGTCGTGGCATTGGGGCTCAGAATCGGCCGGCCCGACTTCGTAGTGAACGGCAACCTCATCGTGCACGCCGAAGAGAACCGGTTCAGGTTCGCTCGGCAGGTAGGCGCGGCGCAGCGGGCCTTTGACGCGCTCGATCCGCACGCGCGAGCGGTAGGCAACCGGGTCGGTCATCGTCGATACCTCCAAAGCCGGCCAGACTAAAATGTACTTCGCCCTAGCGTTGCGAGTCTAGCACCCTCGCCTACCTGGGTCAATCAAGCAGAAGCAAAATTGGACGAAGGCATGCCTGTCTGCATTAGAGCAAGCGAATGCTCGGTCGCGAATCCCAAGTGGCTGCCCGGACGGGGATC